>NZ_BMPE01000001.1 GCF_014647435.1 Deinococcus radiotolerans
GTCGCCGAAGGTGAGTTTGATCTGCCCTTCGCTGATCACCGCCGCCCGCGACCGCCCGAAATTCGTGGGGTTCGCGCCGCCCTGCGCGCCGCGCATGCTGCGCCAAAGCACCACCAGAATCAGGCCCGTCAGCACGAGCGGCAGCAGCTGCGCCAGCCAGCCCAGCGTGCTGCCGCTGCCCGTGACGGTCAGGGGCACGCCCGCGTCCCGCACGCGTTTGAGCGTCGCGCCGTCGGGCGGGAGCACCAGGGACCGCACGCCCATCCCGTTCTCCGAGGCGAGCGTCACGTTCGCCAGGCCCGCGCTGTTCAGCGTGACCCGCGTGACCCTTCGGGCATTCAGGTCCTCGAAGAAGCGGTTGGTGGTGTACGGACCGTCACCTGGCGCGGCCAGGGCGGGGGAGATCAGGGCAAGGGCGCCCAGCGCAGTCAGCAGCGGGCGCGGCAACCGTCGGGGACGCATACGTCATCCTACGCCCGGTTGGACCGGCAACTTCGTGAGCCCGGCACTCAGCTGCCGGTCAGCTTCGCGTCATAGGGTGATCACATGCGCAATGCGATTCTGCTCGGCACCCTTGCCCTGGGCCTCAGCGCCTGCTCCGTCACCGTCCGCCCCAACCTGGGCCTTCAGGGATCGGACAGCAACCTGATCACGACCCTGCGCCCGGACCGCGGCGAGGGCAGCACCTACGCCGTCGGCGAGGCGGTCCGCTTCGTGGTCAGCACCCGCGCCGCCGGGTACGTCACCCTGATCGCCCTTCAGGGCGGCGAGGCCAGCACCCTGATCCGGAACGCGTACGTGCCGGCTGGAACGACCGTGTTCCCCCGCGCGCAGGACGGCGTGACGTACAACGTCTCCTACCCACGCGGCCTGCAACGCGTCCGCGCGATCTTCACCCGCGTGCGCCCCACCAGTGACCTCGTGCTGCGCGGCACGTACGACGAGGGCCGCTGGAACGCCACCAGCACCGCCTACATCCAGCCGTACGCCGTTCAGGACCGTGACGTGCAGGAAACCTACCTGTACATCCGCTGACCTCAGCCCACACGCCGGAGGCCACCTGCGCGTCAGGTGGCCTCCGGCGCGCTGTGGGTCAGTGGTGCAGGGGCACCGTTGCGCGCCGGGCCGCCCGCGGGGATGGCTGAACCGGATGCCCCTTCCACGCCCGCACGAGAGCCCGCAGTGCGGGGTCCGCCAGCCCGCCAGCCCGAATCAGGGCGGCCGCCATCCGCTGCCGCTCGGCGGGCTCCTGGCCCAGCAGGACCAGCGCGCGGGCCTGCGCCAGCGCGACCAGCGTCTCATCCGTCCGCCCGGGCAACGTGAGCGGCGGGCTGGCCCATGCCGTCACGGGAAAGCTCGGAGCGAGTTTGGGCCCCACTCGGCCAGCCAGGTCCACAGGGCTGGGTCGGTCAGGACCCTGCGCGTTACCACGCCGCGCAGCTCCGGCTGCGCCGACCAGCGCCACGCGCCGGGGCAGGCAGACCCGGCGCGCAGCAGGCCCACGGCGCTCACCCGGCGGGCCACGCAGGTCACGCCCAGGCCCTCCCCGGCCGCCCACTCACGCAGGACGCGGTGCAGTTCAGCGAACGTGCCGCCCGACGCGACCACATCCACCAGCGCGGCCCGCCGGTCCTCGCGGAACAGGTGGCTGGGCCGCAGGCCCACCCCGGCCAGCAGAGGCCGCAGGGCGCTGGCCTGCTGGGCGTCCAGCGTCGCGTTCAGCAGCGACACGTTCAGCGCCGAGATCCGCCACGACACGGCCACGCCGCCCGTAAGGCCGCTCAGGTACGCCCGGAGCGGGTCGGGCGAGCGGCCCACGAACACCAGGTCCCGCCCGGCGGCGGCCACCAGCACGCCCGCCAGCGCGGCCCGCAGCGCCGGCAGGTGCGCGCCTGCGCTGCCCAGGTCGGGGGTCACGCCCAGCCCGTGGGGTTGGGTTACGTCCCACACGCGGGGCCCGCTCGACTGGTTGGGGCAGGCAGGGCTCGTCATGGCGTCATGCTGCGCCGCGCCCGGTGCGGGCCGCATCTGCCATCCGGCGCACCCGCGTTCAGGCCGGTTATCCTGCCCGCATGAGCCTCACCTTCCAGGACGCCAGCGCGCGCGTGGACGCCTTCATCTCCCAGTTCAAGGAGGGGTACTTCCCGCCGCTGCTGATGCTGGCCCGCCTGACCGAGGAGACCGGCGAGATCGCCCGCGTGATCGCCCACCAGAACGGCAAGACGCCCAAGGCCGGCGAGGACGCCGGAGACCTGGAGATGGAACTGGCGGACCTGCTGTTCGTGACGATCTGCATGGCGAACGAACGCGGGCTGGACCTGGAACGCGGCTTCGAGCGCATGATGACGAAGATCGAGCGGCGTGACGCGACCCGCTGGACGAAGAAGGACACGGACGAGGACGCCGCTGACCGGGCCGCTGAGGAGGGCGCGCTGTGACCGGCGACGCGGCGGGTGACCCGCGCTACCCGGTCGGGCCGATGCCCACGCCCCTGACCCTCACGCCCACCGAGCGGGTCGAGGCGCTGGGGCAGGTGTTCGCACTGCCCGCCGATCTGTTCGAGGCGGTGCAGGGCCTCTCCGAGGCGCAGCTGGCCACCCCGTACCGCGAGGGCGGCTGGACGGTGCGGCAGGTCGTGCACCACGTGGCCGAGAGTCACATGAACGCGTTCATTCGCCTGAAGCTCGCGCTGACCGAGAACAACCCGGTGATCAAGCCGTACGAGGAGGACCGCTGGGCGACCCTGCCCGATCACGAGCTGGTGCCAGAGGTGAGCCTGAACCTGATCGACGCGCTGCACTCTCGCCTGGGCATGCTGTTCGCGTCACTGGACCCGCAGGGGGACGACTGGGCCCGCCCCTGGACGCACCCGGCGCAGGGCCGCACGTACACCGTGGACACCCTGCTGGCCATGTACGCCTGGCACGGGCGGCACCACGTGGCGCACATCACCGGCCTGCGCGACCGGATGGGCTGGTAGGTGCAGTTCGGCCCTGAGCTGCACACCCCGGTCCCGCACCGCGCGGCGGGCGTGGTCGTCCTGAACGCGGCAGGGGACATCCTGCTCGTCCGCGAACGGGGCGTGCCGGGGGGACGGGGGAAGGCTGACCTGTGGCACATTCCCAGCGGCACCGTCGAACCCGGCGAGAACCCCCAGGACACGGCCGTGCGTGAGGCGTGGGAGGAAGCTGGGGTCCGCGCTGGCCTCCTGAAGTTCCTGGCGGCCTATCTGGGGCACTTCCCGGATGGTGAGCCGGTCCTGCGGCACGCGTGGCTGGCCGAGGCGAGTACCGGTTCGACCTTCACGCCCGCCCTGCCCGATGAGGTCAAGGAGGTGCGCTTCGTGCCGCAAGCTGAGTTTGACGCGCTGTACAGCGCCGGGCTGATCCGCATGCACCACACGAAACTGTTCTATGAAGACGCCCTGCGCGAACGTGAACGCTTGATGCCCCAACTTGAACGCTGAGCCCTCAGCGGCGTGCAGCAGGCGCCGCGTCCGCGCGGGGCACGAGCACAATGGCGTTCGGCACGGGGCGGCTCCAGACCGTGTTCAGGTACCCGCCCAGGTTCGCGTACCCGCCGGTCACGAACGCCGTGGCGCTGCTGCCGCTGTCCAGGCGCACGGCGTCCCGCACGCCCGCCTTCGCCAGCGCGGACGCGAACGCCTCAGGACTCCCGTGCTCCAGGAACGCAATCGTGGGTTGACCAGCCAGCGTCCCGAACGCCACCTGCCGGGTGGGCCGCCAGATGCTCGCAGCGGTGTTGAAGCCCTCCCGGGCCGGGTCGAGTGCCACGCGGCCGCCCTGCACCAGCAGCGGCCCGGCACTCAGGGCGTCCGTGGCGGCGTCCCAGCCGCCCTCCGCGCGCCAGTTCAGCGTGGCGCTCAGTGGGGCACCTGCCGTGCGGGGCAGCTGCGGGAAGCGCGCCGGGTCGAAGGTGAAGGCCAGTGTCCCCTGGGGCGGGGTCACCAGGCCCGTCATCGCTGAGCCCACCACGCCCGCGCCGGGCGCTACGAGCAGCGTGGTCAGGCGGTCCGCACCGACCCGGGTGCGGCCGTCCCCCACGAACGCCGTGAGCAGGCCGGGGTCCGCCTTGGCCCGCACGCTGTTCACGGTCACGCTGAAGCCTGCGCCACTCAGGACGTACCGGGGCCGGGGGTAACCGAAGAGGGTGTCACCCTGCGCGGTGAAGCCCAGCGTGGCACGCTTTTCTAGGCTGGGTGCGGTCATCAGGCCGCCCATGGCGACCAGGTCCACTGGCAGGTGCGTGCCTGGATCGAAGTACCCGCCGTTCACGCCGGCCACGCCGCCCACGCGCTTCACGAGGTCCGCGACGCCGCTGGCCTGTCCGGTCGGGGCGCTCACCACGCGCGGCTGGTAGCGGGCCGGGTCGAAACTCAGCAGGTGCAGGCTGCCCAGCTGCCGGTACGTCACGCCGTCCGGCATGGCGTCCGGGTCCACGGGGGGCGGCACGTTCCCGTCCAGGTAGGTGGTGGTGTCGATCACGACGCGCTCCGGGTTGTTCAGCGTGAAGATCTCGCTGCGCCCGCCCCCGGTCGTGAGGCCCACCGCGGCGCCCTGCGGGGTCTGCGTGAGGGTCAGGGTGTCACCGGACTCAAGGGTCTGCGAGGAGGGGGTGACGGACACGCCGCTCAGGGTGACAGTCAGGCCGTTCTGGAGGCGCGTGACGCTGCTGGCCGCCGCGCCACTGAGTTCCAGCACGACCCGCTGCACCTCCACCGTGCGGTGCAGGGTGCGGCTCACGCGGACGGTATCCAGATTCACCGTGAACGCCGGTTGCGGCTGTGGCAGGGGAGAGGGCGCCGGGGTGGGGCCGGGTACGGGCGCCTGTGCCAGATCCGGCGAGGGCGGCAGGGTCGCGGCCGGCACGCTGCTCGGGGCGGCGAAATCCAGCAGGGCGGGCGTGTCGGCCAGCACCTGGAGGCCCAGCGCGTTCAGGGCCGCCAGAGGAACGAACAGACTGCCGCCGCTCAGCTGCGGCACGGGCAGCTTCGCGCTCAGCGTGAAGCCCGTGGCGCGCCACCCGGTGGCCGGGTCGTAGCGCAGTTCCCGCGTGCCTAGCAGCAGGCGCAGGTCCGCCGGGTCGTTGCGGACGGCCACACCCAGGCGCGGCAGGGTCCACACCGGCAGCATCTCCCCGCCGGGGAGGGCCTGCGTGCCCACCGCCGCCGACTGCACCACGCCGCCAATCGCGACGGGCCGCGCGCCCGCCGATCCGATCAGGGCTGCGCCGAGCAGCAGAAGGGCGAGGCGACGGGGGAAAGCTCGGGGGGACGCAGTCACGCCGCGGAGTGTACCGTCCGCCCCGGCGCGCGCTGGTGAGCGGCCCGTCAGCTTCAGTGTTGGGAGTCACGGTCAGTGACGCTCTTGTATGAAAAGTGAATTTATACTTGACCGCATATGATTGAACCTTCACTGGCGCTGTACGGGGACGCCTTCGAACGCGTTGACGGTCTTATCCAGGAGCTTCTCGACACCACCGGCGTCCGTTACGGCCTGCTCGTGGACCGCAAGGGCTTCGTCCTCTCGCACAAAGAAGCCCTGTGGGCGCCGCGTCCCCCCGCGCTGGACAGCGTCGCCACGCTGGTCGCTAGCAACGCCGCCGCGACCGCCGCGCTAGCCAACATGCTGGGCGAACGCACCTTCAGCGAGCAGATCCACCAGGGTGAGAACGGCACGCTGTACGTCGAATCGGTCGGCACGGACTCGCTCCTCACGCTGATCTTTGACGCCAGCGTCCCCCTGGGCAAGGTGAAGGTGTACGCCAAGAAGAGCATCGCGCAGATCGCCGCGATTCTCGACGAACTCAAGGACATCCCCCCGGTGCAGCTGGGCGAGGACTTCAGCGCGGGCGCAACCTCGCTGCTCGACGATCTGCTGGGCTGAACCCACCCCGGCTCCCACCCCTCACCGTTCGCCTGATTCCACCAGAGGAGTTCCATGAGCACCATCAACTTCGCGGCGCGCGAAATCAACTGCAAGATCGTCTACTACGGCCCCGGCATGAGCGGCAAGACCACCAACCTCAAGCACGTGTTCTCCAAGGTGCCCGGCCACCTGCGCGGCGAGATGGTCAGCCTGGCCACCGAGGACGAACGCACGCTGTTCTTCGACTTCCTGCCCCTGGACCTGGGGACCGTGCAGGGCTTCAAGACCCGCTTCCACCTGTACACCGTGCCCGGCCAGGTGTTCTACAACGCCAGCCGCAAGCTGATCCTGCGTGGCGTGGACGGCATCGTGTTCGTCGCGGACAGCGCCCCCAACCGCCTGCGCGCGAACGCCGAGAGCATGCGCAACCTGCGCGAGAACCTCCAGGAGCACGGCATTGACGTGCGCGACGTGCCCATCGTGCTTCAGGTGAACAAACGCGACCTGCCCGACGCGCTGCCGCTCGAGATGATCCGCGCCGTGATCGACCCCCGGCAGGAACTCATGATCTTCGAGGCCATGTCCGACAAGGGCGTCGGCGTCTTCGAGACCCTCAAGACCGTCAGTCGCCTGGTGCTGGAGCGTCTCTCCCAGAACAAGTAAAGCGCAGAAGGCAGCGGGCCACCCACGTACGCGCGGGTGGCCCGCTCTCTGACCGCCCAACCCTGCAGAGCGGCGGACCGAATCGACACTTCTATGCGGCACACCGGCCTCAACTCTGGGCCACGTGAGCACCGGTCATTCATGGTGCCCCCCTGGTGTCCTGGCGGCTCCTGCGCCTTCCTCTGCACCCGGTTGAATCCCGTTCCCCGGTCTGCGCTCCGCCTGAACTGGTGGTGCATCCCGTATGCTGAAGCGTAATGAGCGCCGTGATTCACCTGCAAGCGCTCGGGCTGACCGAGTACGAAGCCCGTGCCTACACCGCCCTTCTGGCCCTGGGCCGGGCCGTTCCGGCCCGCGTGGCCCGGCAGGCCGGTATTCCCCGGCCCAAAATCTACGAGACGCTCGAACGCCTGGAGGGGCGCGGCCTGGCCGCCAAGGTCGGGCAGAACCCCCTGGAATACGCGCCGCTCAGCGCCCGGGAGTACCTCGCGCGCGCACGCCGGGCCTTCGATGACCGGCTGGGCGCCCTGGACCGCGACCTGTCCCGCCTGGCCCCCGACCCGGCCCCCGAGGCGGTCTACCACCTGTACGGCGAGGCGGCCATTCGCAGCCTCTGTGAGGACCTGACCCTGAACGCCCGGCGCAGCCTGTACATGGCGGGTGACGCCAGTTTCGCCGACCGTCTGGAACGACTCAGCCCGCGCGGGGTGGACCTGTACCGCACGCCCCTGGCGAACCTGCCGGCCATTGCGGCGCCCGGTCAGCGGGCCTTCCTGCTCGCCCGGGACGGTGAGGCGGCGCTCGTGGCGCACTTCATCGATGAGGGCGGCGTGGGTGAGGCGCACGGCGTACACACCCACAACCCCGTGATCATCCACCTGATCGAGGGGTACGTGCAGCTGGCCGCGCAGCAGCTTCAGCCGCGCTGAGCAGCGCCAGCGGGCCGCCGTGTTGACAGTGCCGGGGGTCGCTGGTAGCATAGCTGAGCCTCAAACGAGGCGGCACGATCAAGAGGGGCTGTGGCGCAGTTGGGAGCGCGTCTGAATGGCATTCAGAAGGTCAGGGGTTCGAATCCCCTCAGCTCCACCAGAAGGTGCCCCGCATGCACGCGGGGCTTTTTCAAGGCGATGTAGCTCAGCTGGTTAGAGCGAACGACTCATAATCGTTAGGTCCCCGGTTCAAGTCCGGGCATCGCCACCAAGAGAGGAGAATCCCGTCCAGGACGGGATTTTTCTTTTTGTATCGCAAGATTGAACTTGGTGTACCGACCCGTGATCGTTCGCTCCAGATCCAGACCGCTGAGACCCGTCAAAGGGGCATCGACATGGTCATCTCCGAACTCTGGGAGCAGTTCTACTACCACCTGCGGGTCAAACGGCGAGCCAGGACAACACTCCGCTTCTACAGCGTCACGCAGCGCGCCCTCGAGCGGTACGCCGCGCACGACGCTGGCTTCCCGGCTTCTCCAGACCTCATCACGGTGACCCACCTCCGGGGCTTCCTCGTGTGGCTGGATGACCAGGGTCTGGCGCCAGGGGGCATTCATGCCCACGTGCGGGCGCTCAAGGCCTGCTTCGGCTGGGCTCACAAAGAAGAGCTGCTTTCCCGAAACCCAGCATTGCGTCTGGAACGGCCGACCTTGCCCGGGCACCGCCTCCCCATGGTCGATGCCGACCTGGTTGGAAGCCTCATTCAAAAGGCCCGCGCCGCAGACCAGCCTCTCAGAGACGTGGCCCTGCTGCTGACCCTCTTCGACACCGGTGTGCGGCTGGGTGAAGTGATTGGCATGAAGGTGAACGACCTTCGTCCGGAGAAGGGCCTGGTCCGCGTGGTGGGCAAGGGGGACAAGGAGCGCTCCGTCCCCATCGGAACGCGGGCCCTGGGCGCCATCACCACCTACATGCGCCGCGAGCGCCGTCCCAAGCACGCCGGGGTGCATCACCTCTTCCTGAACCGCACTGGGCAGGCGATGACCCGGAGCTGCGTCGGTATCCGCCTGAGCCTGCTGGCCCGGCACCTCGACCTCGACCGCTCCCTGGCGGCGCCCCATGCCTTCCGCCGGGGCTTCGCGGTGGAGTTCCTGCGCAACGGCGGCGACGTCTTCACGCTGCAGCAGATCCTGGGGCACAGCAGCCTCGAGATGACGCGGCGTTACGTCAACTTCCTCGACGAGGACCTCAAGGCGGCGCACCTGCGCTTCTCGCCGGGAGACCGCCTGTGACCCCGGAGCCGCTGAACAGGGTGCTGGCGCACTACGGCTTTGACTCTGTGAGCACCATCGAACAGATCGAACGGGGAGGGGAGTGGCGGGTCCGGCAGGGCGACCGGATCCTGCGCTGGGCCCCCGCGGATCGGCCGCTGGCCGAACATATCGTCCGCGACGCGCAGCTCTTAAGCGTCCTGGAGCACCACCATATTCCCGCGCCGGAACTCCTCGCTCTGGATATGAGTGACTCAGCGCAGGTGGTCAGCGTGCAGGATCTGCGGCTGCCAGGTGCCCACACCGGGCTCGGTGCCACCGGGCTGTCGGAGCAGGGCTGGCGATCGCTGGGAGGGTACCTGTTCGCCCTGCATGAGCGTGGACCTCTCTCCCCGACGTCCCGCTCCATGCCTCCGGTGAACGCGGAGCGAGCCCTCGCCCTCCTGCGAGACCGCCAGGTTCTGGACGCGGCCCAGGTCCGCTGGGTACGGCGCTGGCTGTCCCTGGTGCCTCCCGCCGTTCCGGTGCTGACGCACGGCATGGTGACGCCGTCCTGGGTGGTGACCGATGACCGGGGCGATCTGGTTCTGGGCCTGACCGACTGGAGTGTGGCCGGTCCCAGGCTGCCAGGGCACGACTTCCTGCACCTGCCTGAGGCGGCGCGCTGGACCGTGCTGGAGGGCTACGGCCAGACCGGCTTCCCGAGACTCCTTCAGGTTTACCTGCATCAATTGTTGGAAGCCGCCCGGGACGTCGCGCCAGAAGCCGTCACAGGCGCGGCGCTTGAGCAGTTGCACCGTCTGATCGAGGAAGAACTGCGGCTCTAGAGAGATCCTTGGAGGCCCGAACCCCTGCTGCGGAGCGTGGGGCTTCGGGCCTTTATTTGCTTCGGTTACGGTGGGCTGCCGCGACTGAACTGCGCGGACGCGTCACTGTCGATACGCGGCGTTCAACTGTGCCTGGAGAAAGGCTTTGGTGCCGCGCGCGTGCGTGACGGTGGGCCGCATGCCCTGTGTGTGGTGCTGGATCTCGTCGAGCGCCCGTTTGACCTTGCGCTAGGTGTCACGGATGAGGGCGTCATCCAGCGCGTCACCTTCCCGCAGTTCGTGGGCTGGTGTGACGTAGTCGCGGTAGTGCCGCACCCGGTAGGGGAAGTCGGCTTTAGTGAGTGTGATCCACCCACGTTCACTGGCGACGGCCAGCAGGACATCGAGCCGCCAGTCCCTGATCGCGCCCAGGTGGTGTGGCGCCTCGCTTGATGCCCTTGCCAAGCGGGGATACGCCTGTGCACAGGTCACCAGGACGTGTTCGAGGATGGCGCTCAGGGCAATGAATGCCATACGTGAGGCGCCAGCGTGGTGCAGCACCACCGCCTCAGCCCAACGGTCTTGCAGGAGCCTGATATCTTCTGCCGTCAGGAAGACATGCTGAAAGGCAGGCGTGTCCAGCGCGTCTAGGCGTCAGGGGCGCGGCCAGGATCACCAAGGGCTGGGCCATGAGCCCTATCTCTGGCGCCCCACAGACCGTCCAGCCATCCGGCGAAAGGATTTCACCGACCCTGCGCTGCAACGAAGCGCGCACCTGGTCGGAATTTTCCGCCTGCAAAATGGCCTTCAACAGCAGCGCGCCCTGCCCCTGCCTCTGCGCGTCTTCAACCACGCGCGTCACATAGTCGATTCTGGATTCAGTGGCCAGCCAGCCGGAGGCGTAGCCGAGGCCAGTGAAATACGTTTCAAGCTTCCGGGCAGTCCGGTACCCGCCCGGGCCGTCACTGATGACCTGCGTCAATTGCCGGACGGACTTGTGCCGAAGCGTAGGAAACGTCATGGGGGCTGACAGGCCCGAAGGCACTGCGGCCCGGTCAGGTCCTATGACAGATGACGGACACCTGCAGTCTGGGCAGAGCTGTGCAAGTCATAGAGAGAAGGAATTGGGCAGAAGTCAGCAAGGGCAACGCGAACCTCTTCTGCGATCAATCAGGTTCACTCCACCTGCGTCGGCCGCTGCGCGGTCTCGTCCCAGGCGGCCCGCGAGTTGATCGGGGGTAATCCGGCGTGCGCGGCCAGTCAGGTCAAGACGGTGTCGGCCTGCCATAGGTCACCGGGCTTCTGCCGGAGTCATAGCGCCCATTCAGGAATCGCAACCAGCCGGCCCCGGTTATAGTTGCCGCTTCCACGGCGCGTCGTCGAACAGCCAGATCTGGGCGTCCCGGGCCAAAGCACACAGAACTCCCCAGGGCTGGCTCAGGATCTGGGCATAGACCCCGGTCTGATAAACGACGAACGCGTCGAATGCGTCGTCGAGGAGGTCGGCAGCGGCGGAGGCGAACAGGTCGAAGAATTCCGGCAGTAGGGACGGGATGTGGAAGTCGGGGTGGAACCATCGCGGGATCATTACGACCGGCACGCTGGACCGGCTGCTGTCCGGCGAGGCGATGGTCAGAAGACGTCCAGGAGCTTTTCTGCCTTTCACGACGCGGCGCAGCAGCGGCTTGAGGTGTCCTTCCACCTTGAAGCTGTCTTCGCCGGACAGGGAGTTGGGGCGAACAGGTGTGGTCATGGCGGTGGGATCAGGTTTCGTGCGGGAATGACGCGGGAGGCCTCCGAGACCAGCCTGTCGATCAGCAGTGCCGTCAATTCCGTTGCCTCCTCCGCTGGCAAGGGCAGCGCAGAGTTCAGGAGGCCGCCTCCAGCAGGGGCGGGCTGTGCCTGGGTCGCTGGCGCGCGGTTCAGCGCTGGGGCCGGTAGCGGGGCCGGGGCTTACGCCGTGGCTGGCAGAGCTTCATGCTGGCACTCGCCGCAGCGGCAGTCGTAGGCGATGGCCCCCGGCCCGACGGTCTGGACGGTGTAGTGCCCACCAGGAGTCGGCGCCACTCCGGTGACGCCAGGGTCATCCACGGGTCCGAGGGAATGGGTACCCCGGCCTTCTTGAACAGGTCTAGGTCGAGGTACTCGCTGAAGTCTGATCCCACAGAAGTTGAGGGCTTGACAGAGGATTTACAGTTCACGTGAAGGAGTCGAGCGCTCTCGAAAAACGATCAGCTGGCCCAACGCCCCCCGGATTTTTCCGGGGTGTTTCCGTCCTTATGCGCCGCCAGACGCGGCAGGAGACCCTATGCCCACCACAGCCCACCAGATCACCCGGATCACCGCCGCACATGCCCAGGGCCTCTCAGACGCTGAGACCGCACGCTACGCCGGTGTTAGCCTCAGCACCGTCAAGCGACTGCGGGTCAAGCTTGGCCTCACAACCTTCAGCGAACGCACCCTTCGTGGACGCCACGGCGAGGGACTCCTCGCTGACATGGCGACGGCTCGCGGCCTCAGGGTGACCTGGAGCCCGAGGAACGGCAGCCCTTACGACCTCCAGATCGGGAGCCAGCGGGTGGACGTCAAGACCTCAATGCAGCGCCCCGACGGCACCTGGCGCTTCCGACTCCCCCCCAGTCGCCCCAGCTTCCACGGTACCCACCGTTATCCGAAGAACTATGGCGCGGACTGCGACCTGCTGGCCCTCGTCGCGCTGCGACCAGGGACCCCTGACGCGGACATCTATTTCATCGAGAGTAGGACCGCCCCCGAGAACGTGGTTCTTCGCCCTGGAGGCGTCTATGACTCGTTCAGGAACGACTGGACGGTCTTTGAAGATGAGCGTGCCCTGGCCGCCTGAGGCTTCCCGTTTCCCCTTCGTTCTCTCAGAAGAGGTTCTGCAACAGGCAGAACTACTTTCAACGATTTAGGAGCCCACATGCGTCAACAAGATCATCTGCCTGAATTTGCCTCGTCCCTCAGGCATATTTCCTCTTCGCTCGTTCTGGACTACCGTAATGCGGGCTCAGCGTTCCTGCAGGAAAATGCTCCTGAAAGCACCGAGAAGTTTAAAAGGGCTTGCTGGCAGCTGGTATCGGCATGGCCGAATGAAACCTTCGGTCTTCAGATCACTGAGCTTGATCCACTTTTCAACACCAGGTGGGAGCACAAGCCCAGACTCAGAGTTCCTCCCTATCTGGTACATAACTTGATACGAGCAGGGTGGTTGACGGTTTTGTACAGCCCGTCGGGAGTGGGGAAGAGCCGACTCATGCTGGAACTGCTGCACGCGGTGGCCAACGGCCTGCCCTTCAAGGGTAGGAAGACCAGAGCGCGTAAGACCCTCTACATCGATTACGAGATGGGCCCAGCTGACCTGCAGCGCTATGGAGATGAGCTTGCTGTTTCAGGCTTCGTGATCACGCAACACGACGTCCCGCTGCTTAAGATCGCCCCCCTGCTGCGAAGGGCGAAGCGCGCGGGATGCGAGTTGATCGTGATTGATTCCTACGCTTCCATCGCTAACCAGACTGGAGAGGAGAACGCCGTGAACTCCAATGCGGTGGCTGAGAAGGTCCTCAAGCCGCTTGCGGATCTGGCACATTCGCTCGGACTGGCGATCGTCGTGTTACACCACACCAGGAAGGACAGCAATCAATACGAGGGGGCACAGCGTATCAAGGGGTTGGCGGACGCCATGCTGCAGCTGAGCTTGGACCAGAACTCTGGTCACATGGCGATCACAGCTCATAAGGTGCGGGGAGACTTCGAACCCTTGTCATGGGAAGCGAGAGGGCATCCCAACCTCCGCAGCCGCGCTCGCGCCGATCAAAAGGCAGGAGGCCGACATAAGGACACCGAGCGGCGCGAGTGGCTTGTGCAGCTTCTCAGCCAGGGGCCAGTGCTCACCAGTGAGGTTAATACTCGGTTCGAGTCGACGTTCGGGACAGGAGCCAAGCGGTTGGAGCACATTATTCGGGCCTTGATGAATGAGGGTATCGTTCGAAAAGCCAAGAAGGGCCGGGAGGTCGAACTGAGCCTCTTACCTCCGGTCAGTCAGGTCGGATCACGGACGTCAGATGTCCCCCTTATATATCCCCCAACGACTTCCGAGGTTTGACTCAGTCTGTGGAGCGGGTCAGCAGGCTCAGGTGGGTCCTGACCATCTTTCCTCTATCACCCCATGTGCTTGGCTGGCACTAAAGATCTCACTCGAGTGACGGTCATGATCCTCGCTTCCGCTCGGAAAATCTCCGCCATGAGCGCGGAGATTTGGGTGAACAGGGGAGAGGAGTTGGTGCAGGCCGGCGAGCCGCAGAATTCGGCGACGTCGCCCCGCAACGCCGCAATCGGCAAGGTTGTCAGGACTCCCCCCCACTCCCCCCGGGGTCAGGCGTGCGAGGCCCACGCAGGTACGCGAGAGAGGCAGGGCACTGAATCAGGCCCCCAGTAGGCACCAGCTGGCGCTCTCCAGAGCAGCCGGGCAGCGATGCCACGAGTCCTGCAAGGGTTCGGGGGTGACCACGCACAGGCGCCTGGTCCGCGCACCGGCCCTCACCCTGTCGGCGCTGACGCGCCAGAACGTTCAGTGTTGGCCAGCCAGAGCTCGGCTGAATGAACGCTGCGCCTGACTGCTGGCCTCAAGGAGAAGACATGAACTCAGCGCAAGACTCGTATACCCTGGCCGAAGTCGCCTTCCCCTCCACCTCAGCGCTTCCGCCAGGCCGGCAGGTGTTGCTGCTCGTCGTAAGTGACACCGTGGAGGACCTGGTGTGGGCCCAGGTGGAGGAGGGATTGCCGGCGTCCGTGCACCGCGCGCAGATCGTTCAGGCTTCCGGATGCTTTCCCGATCTGCCCGCTGGGAGCGAAATCTACTTCCGGCCGGAACATGTGCTGCAGGATCGGGCTGGCGGGCCGTATGGCCGCTGGAGTGCTCCTGGTGCCCTGACTGCCTGACCAGGTAACAGAGCCCAGGTCAGCCGGTCGGCAACCAAACTGGCGGCTCTTCCGAGGTTCCTCTGTCTGGCGGGTGCAGCTGGCCTTTTTCTACCGAACTCGGGCCTGTTCGACCCGCTCATGGGGACGTAAACGCCTGTTTCGAGCCGCGAATGGACGTAAATCAGACAAAACCGGCCAGGGTGTCGGGAGGTGTCGCGCGGGAACGGTGCACGCTTCTACCTTGTCGACTGAGCGTTGCTAGGGAACCGGCGCCTGTCTGCTGGGCATTGCGGGCGTGAACACCCCCGACACCCCACCTGTTCATGCCCATTTCGCCCTGTGCGAACGTCGTCCTGGCCGTATTCTGGAGCACACGATGCCAGCCAACACCACCGAGATTGAGCGCCGCCTGTGGGCCGCTGCCGACAACCTGCGGGCGAACAGCAAACTCCGCAGCCACGAGTACAGCACCCCTGTCCTGGGCCTGATCTTCCTCGCCTACGCCGACTACCGCTTCACCGAAGCCAAGACCCGGCTCTCGGCTGGTGGAGGACGGCGCAGTGGGGTCACCAAGGACGACTACCAGGCAGCGGGCGTTCTGTACGTGCCCGAAGCTGCGAGGTACTCCTGGTTACTCCAGCTTCCCGAAGGTGCCAACGTCGGCCAGAGCATCAACGACGCCATGCGCGCCATCGAGGAGGAGAACGAGGACCTGCGCGGCGTGCTCCCCAAGCTCTACAACCGCATCGACAACAGCATCCTGGTCGCGCTCCTCAAGGCCTTCAACTTCGCGGAGATCGCCGATGACCTCGAAGGGGACGCGTTCGGCAAGATCTACGAGTACTTCCTGGGCAAGTTCGCGCGGGACGAAGGGGGCAGGGGTGGCGAGTTCTACACTCCGACCAGCCTCGTCAAGCTGATGGTGGAGATCATGGAGCCCTTCCATGGCCGCATTTATGACCCGGCCTGTGGCTCGGGCGGCATGTTCGTGCAGTCTGCGCGCTTCGTGGAGGAGCACCGGGCGAACCCGACGTCAGAGATCAGCGTGTACGGCCAGGAGAAGACTGCTGAGACCGTCAAGCTAGCCCGCATGAACCTCGCGGTGCACGGCCTGAGTGGAGACATCCGTCAGGCCAATACCTTCTATGAGGATCCGCACACCAGCCCCAGCAAGTTCGACTTCGCCCTGGCGAACCCACCCTTCAACGTCTCAGGTGTGGACAAGGACCGGATCGGTGTAGATCCGCGTCTACCCTTCGGCCTGCCGCGCACCGACAACTCCAACTATCTGTGGATGCAGTACATCCACTCCAGCCTGAACGAGCGGGGCCGCGCCGGGGTCGTCATGGCGAACAGCGCGAGCGACGCGCGCGGCAGCGAGCAGGAGATTCGCCGCCACCTCATCCAGGCCGGGGCCGTTGACATCATGCTGGCAACCAGCTCGAACCTCTTCTACACGGTCACGCTTCCCGCGACGGTATGGTTCTTCGACAAGCGCAAGAAGGGTACCCCTCGCGAGGATCAGGTGCTGTTCATTGACGCGCGACACATCTATACGCCGGTCACGCGGGCTATTCGGGAGCTGAGCGGCACGCAGGTAGAGTTCCTGGCAAACATCGCCAACTTGTACCGGGGCGAGGCCAGCGAAGACCTCCATGGCAGCGCTGCGCTGATGACCGAGCACTTCCCGAACGGCGCCTACCGCGACGTCCCCGGGCTGTGTAAAGTTGCCACGCGTGCTGAGATTGAGGCGCAGGGTTGGAGCCTGAACCCTGGCCGCTACGTGGGGGTGCAGGCCCGCGCTGTCGACGATTTCGATTTCAGCGTGCGCCTGGGCGAACTGAACGAGGAACTAGAGGTCCTGAACGTCGAGGCGCACGAGCTAGAGGAGCGAATCTGCGAGAACATGCAGGCGTTGCTCGAAGGGGTCGGAGCGTGACTTGGAAATCTTTCACGCTGCGCGATCTTCTAGTGGAAACAAAGGATGGTGAATGGGGCCAGGGTGAGCCTTTTGAGGACTCTGTCCTAATGCGGGTCATTAGGGGAACTGATTTTGACAACGTCCGAGTGGGGGATTTATCTTCCGCACCCCTTCGTTACATTAAGGGGCACACAGCCTTACGGAAAGCCCTTAGATCTAGCGACATATTATTGGAAACGGCTGGCGGTTCTAAAGATCGTCCCACGGGCAGAACGGTCTACCTGCACTCATCGCTATTCAACTCATCTGAAGTGAAATTGACTTGTGCAAGTTTCGCAAGATTCTTGAGGATTGACGTTAGCAAGGCTGACCCTAGATTTATCTATTACCTGCTATCCAGTTTATATACGCAAGGGAAACTTAGAAAATACAATACGCAGCATACAGGTGTATCGCGTTTCCAATTTACTGTCTTTGCTGATAGTGAACCCCTTAGCTTGCCTCCCTGCCCCACCCAGCGCAAGATCGCAGTCATCCTCTCCGCCTACGATGACCTGATCGAGAACAACACACGGCGCGTGCGGGTGCTGGAGGAGATGGCCCGCGCCCTGTACCGCGAGTGGTTTGTGGAGTTCCGCTTCCCAGGGCACGACACTGCCGAGTTCGTGGAGGACGAGCAGGGGCATAGGCCGAAAGGATGGGAGTGGCGACAGCTTCGGGAGGTTGCAGCAACAAACTTCCTCAGCATTAAGAAGGGCAAGGAGCCTGATGAGGTGCTGTACGTTGACCTCTCCTCAGTGGGAACGGGAGCCATTGAGACGGCGGCGTTGATGCCCTTCGAGTCTGCTCCCGGGCGTGCACGTCGTTTGGTGCGTCACGGCGATGTGATTTGGGCGACAGTGAGGCCGAATCGCCGCACTTTTGCGCTTGTGCTGAATCCAGACCCACGCCTCGTGGTGTCTACGGGCTTCGCGGTTCTAACACCAAACCAGGTTCCTTACACTTTTTTCTACATGACCACGACGACGGAGGACTTCTCGGCCTACCTCGTCGGGCGGGCACGCGGCGCGGCCTACCCGGCGGTTGTGGCTGAGGATTTCGCACAGGCTCCACTGCTCATCCCAGACGAGGACATTCTTCGACTGTTCCATGAGCGGGTTGAGGCTATGGCGCTTCAACAAGAGAACCTTCGCGTCCGTAACGCCAACCTCCGCCGCACCCGTGACCTGCTCCTTCCCCGGCTGGTATCGGGTGAGCTGGACGTGTCGACGCTGGATGTGCGGGGGCTAGAGATTGAGGAAGTAGAGCGGCAAGAGGAGGCGGTGGCGTGATCGCAGAGCAGGCGAAGCTGGCGGAGTTGCTGGAGGGCAGCAAGCAGTTCGAGGTGCCGCTGTATCAGCGTCCCTACTCTTGGGGCACGCCGGAGCGCGAGCAGTTCTGGCGGGACATCGTGCGCGCCGGGCGGGACCCCAAGCCGACCCTGCACTTCACGGGGTCGGTGGTGTACATGGAGCGCCCCGGCAGCATGGCCGGGAACCTGAAGCGGGCGCGCCTGATCGACGGACAGCAACGCCTCACGACCCTGACCCTGCTGATGCTGGCCCTGGCGGAGCGTCTGGCCGAGGTCGGCGAGCTGGAGTTGCCACTGGAGGGCACGGCAGACTCCCAGCGTGTGGAGGCGTCCGACCTCCGCAACGACTACCTCGTGAATAAGCGGCTGAGCGGCGACTCTCGGTACAAGCTGCTGCCCACCCACGTGGATCGCGACACCCTCAAGCACCTGCTGGGCGACGCGCCCCCGCCGGACAAGGTGTCGCGGGAGGTGCAGGCCGGGGCCGAGTTCTTCCGGGGCAGACTGACCGAGCCGGGCGTCGACCTGCGGGAGGTGCTGCGCGGCATCCATAAGCTCCAGGTGGTGACCGTCGCGCTGGAGGAAGGCCGGGACGACCCCCAGCTCATCTTCGAAAGCCTCAACAGCACTGGCAAGGACCTGACGCAGGCCGACCTCATCCGCAACAACGTGCTGATGGGACTGGAGGCTGCCGAGCAGGACAACCTCAGCCGGGACTACTGGGTGCCGATGGAGGCGCTCTTCGCGGACACCGAGGAGGGGACCTTCGACCGCTTCATGCGCGACTTCCTGACCCTGCGAACGCGCAGCCTGCCCAACGAGCGGGAGGTGTACGCGGCCTTCAAGGCGTACCGGGCGTCCCGTCCCACCGAGGAAAGTGTGAAGGCCCTGGTCGCAGATGTGGTCCACACCGCGCGGCTGTATCTGGGGATCATCGATCCCGCGCGCCTGCCGCAGACGGCCCTTCGCCTGGCGATGGAGGACCTGACAGCGCTGCGTCTGCGGGTCATCTTCCCCTTCCTGCTCGAACTGCTTGAGGACCGCGAGCGCGGCCTCCTGACCCCTGAAGACCTCGTGCGTTCCCTGCGTCTGATGGAGTCGTTCCTGCTGCGCCGTGCGGTGGTCGGCGCTCGCACGGCACCCCTCAACCGCTTCTTCGCCGGACTGGGGCGCGACCTGAAGAAGGACGACTACCTCCGGTCCCTGGAGCGGGCGCTGGTGCGCTTTCAGGACCGGGACCAGGACGGCTTTCCCACTGACGAGGTGTTCGCCCGCTCGCTTCAGGAGGTGGCCCTCTACCGCTTGAACGTCTGTAAGCACCTCCTTGTCCGGCTGGAGAACAGCTTTAATCCGAAGGAGAAGCTCTGGCACGCTGGCCTCACCATTGAGCATGTCCTGCCGCAGAACGAGGATCTGAGCCAACCCTGGCGGGACATGCTGGGTGCTGACTGGCGGGGCATTCAGGAGCGCCTAGTGCACACCCTCGGGAACCTCACGCTGACCGGCTACAACAGTGAGCTGGGCGATCGCTCCTTCGAGGAGAAGAGGAAGCTCCCTGAGCCTAAGGGCTATGTCCACAGCCGCCTGTTGATGACCCGGAAGATCGCGGACCTTGACGTCTGGAACGAAGCGGAGATCGTGGCAAGGTCGGCGACGTTGACGCAGCATGCGTTGGGCCTCTGGGCCTATCCAGAGTTCACGCCTGAGGAAATCACTGCTCTCCGTGTAGAAGGGCGCCAGAGAAGCAAGGTCAGAACTGTCGAGGATCACCTGGAGACCAGCGGCCCGGCGTTGCGAGAGCTCTTCGGACAGGTGCGGTCGCGACTCGCTAAGTTACACGAAGGCGTCACGGAGGCATCGCAGAAGACCTACGTGGCCTACAAGATTCAGGGGTCGAATTTCTGCGACATCGTGCCACAGCCTGCGCTGGATACCGTCAAGGGTTGGCTGAATCTGTCTCCTGAGCACCTTGACGACCCGTTGCACCTGACCCGGGATATCACCGGCAAGGGCAAGCCGGGAAACGGGAACGTGGAGTTCACTCTCCCTCTCCAGTCGGACCTCGACGCATTCGAGGCCCTGGCACGACAGGCGCTCGATTATCAGCTGGCTCGCCAGAGCAAGCCCGGGGGTGAGACTGCGACTTCAGAGGCACCAGGGATGGTGGACTTCTCCCACCTGCCTGAAACAGTCCAGCAGATTCTCCATGAGCTCGAAACACGGACGCGCGGGCTGAGCGGTGACGTCTGGGACAACCTCACGCAGTTCCACCGCTCGTTCCGTGCTCGCCGTGTGTTCATGGAGGTGCGCCCCCGCCAGAGTGCCATCCATGTCTCGGTCAAGCTGGCGCCGGAAAGTCTGCAACCCGATGAGCAGGAGGGCTGGGGGCAGGGTGGAGCCTGGCTCTCGCGCACCATCCGCACCCTGGAGGAGCTGGAGCATGCGTGGCCGGCCATGGTGGCGGCATACCTGCGGCAAGAAGAGGGCGCTACGGATGTCAAGCTGCCCGGGGTCAGCAACGCACAGTACAAGCAGGCCAAGGCGATCTACGCCGAGTTGCTCAGCCGGGCTTCGAACGTCGCGGATGACGTGACGGTCCAGACGACGCAGAAGAGCGCCAAGTTCTATGTTCCTGGGAGTGCTGGTCCGAGAGAGTTTATGAGGCTGTACAGCAGCTCGATCAGCGGAAGCGCCGGTGTGCGCCTGAATCTCCTTCCTGGCGCTCTGGACAATCCGGCTGGGCTCGGCCGGCCGGTGGATCCTGGCAACGAAACGTCCGGCTTCGTGGAAGGTCACTTTGAAGTTCGAGCGACAGCAATGGATGAAGTCGATCCCATCATGCTGCTCGTGCGCCAGGCGTATGAGGTCCACCGTGCGTGAATTCAGCGAGGCCAGGCTGGTGGAGGAGACCTGTCTCGCCATCCTCCGGGACCTTGGCTGGCGAACCGCAGACGCCACGCACGAGGTGCTCGGTGAGGCAGGCACCCTGGGGCGCGAGAGCCAGCGCGAGGTGGTGCTGGTGCGTGAGCTGCGGGCCGCCCTGGTCCGGCTCAATCCGCACCTGCCAAAGACCGGAATCGAGCAGGCCGTCGAGGTGGTCACTCAGGACCGTTCGGCCCTCTCGGCTGTGGCTGCCAACCAGGAGCTGTACCGCCTGATGGTGGACGGCGTGCCGGTCCTGGTGCCTGACGACGATGGCGAGCGGCCCGAACGGGTCCGGGTGTTTGCTTGGGAGACCCCTGAAACCAACACCTTCCTGGCAGTGCAGCAGCTCACGGTCAAGAGTGACCTCTACACCCGCAGACCGGATGTCATCGGCTTCGTCAACGGCCTGCCGCTGGTGTTCATCGAACTGAAGTCGACGCACCGGCGCCTGAAGAACGCCTACAAGGACAACCTCCGCGATTACCGCTCAACCATCCCGCACCTGTTTCATCCCAACGCGCTGGTGATTCTCTCGAACGGTACGGAAGCGAGGGTGGGAAGCATGACGGCCGGCTGGGAGCATTTTGCCGAGTGGGTTCGTGTCGAGCGCGAGGACGAACCGCGGCGTGTGGGCCTGAGCACCCTGCTGCGCGGCACCTGCGAGCCCTCACGCCTGCTGGACCTGGTAGAGAACTTCACCGCGTACCTGGAGACCCAGGGCGGCGTGGCGAAGATCCTCGCCAAGAACCACCAGGTGCTCGGGGTGAACAACGCCCTGGGGGCGCTGAGGGAGACGGCTCAGAACCGGGGCCGCCTCGGGGTGTTCTGGCACACCCAGGGCTCGGGGAAGAGCCTGAGCATGGTGTTCTTCTCCCGTAAGGTCCTGCGCAAGGTCCCCGGTAACTGGAGCTTCCTGGTGGTCACCGACCGTGAGGAACTCGACCAGCAGATCTACACGACGTTTGCGCGCACCGGCACGGTCCATGAGCCCGAGGAGCAGGTCCGTGCCGGCAGCGGGGCTCACCTCAAGGAACTCTTGCGCGAGGACCACCGCTTCCTGTTCACCCTGATCCAGAAATTCCATACCCCTCAGGGCGAGGTCTACCCACAACTCTCGGCGCGGGGTGACGTGATCGTCATGACGGACGAGGCGCACCGCAGCCAGTACGACGTGTTCGCCGGGAACATGCGGGCCGCCCTGCCGAATGCCGCCTTCATCGGCTTTACCGGCACGCCGCTGATGGAAGGGGAACAGAAGACCCGGGAGGTGTTCGGAGATTACGTCTCGATATACAACTTCAGCGAGGCGGTGCAGGACCGCGCCACGGTGCCGCTGTACTACGAGAACCGGATCCCGGAGCTGCAACTCACCAATGCCCAGCTTCAGGCCAACATGGAAGACCTCCTTGACCGCGAGGGTGTAGACGAGGACGCCGAGCGGCTGGTCGAGCGGGAGTTCAGCCGCGAGTACCAGCTGCTCACCCGGGACGACCGGCTGGAGAAGATCGCCCAGGACCTGGTGAGGCACTTCCTGGGCCGCGGACAGTTCGGGAAGGGCATGGTGGTGAGCCTCGACAAGGCCACAGCCGTCCGCATGCACGGCAAGGTCCAGCGGTACTGGCAGGACGAGATCGCCGCCACGGAAGCCGAGCTCACCACGGCCACCGGCGAAGCACGGGACGCCCTGCTGGGCCGCCTGCGCTTCCTGCGGGAGACGGACATGGCCGTGGTGATCTCTCAGGCGCAGAACGAGATCGCCGACTTCGCCGACCGGGGCCTGGACATCCTCCCGCACCGCCGGCGGATGGTCACCGAGGACCTCGAGGGCAAGTTCAAGGACCCCGCCCATCCGCTGCGGCTGGTCTTCGTGTGCGCGATGTGGATGACCGGCTTCGACGCGCCCAGCGTCAGCACCATCTACCTCGACAAGCCCATGCGCAACCACACCCTCATGCAGACCATCGCGCGTGCCAACCGCGTCTGGGAAGAGAAGGTGAGCGGGCTGATCGTGGACTATGTCGGGGTCTTCCGCAACTTGCAGCGCGCCCTGGCCATTTACGGCGCAGGGAGCGGCTCAGGCATGGGCGACGAAACCCCTGTGCAGAACAAGGACGAACTCCTGGCAGCCCTGCGGGCGGTGCTCGGGGAGGCGGAAGCCATCGTGACAGCCCACGGGGTCGACCCGCAGGCCATCCTGCAGGCCACTGGAGAGACGAAGCTCGAGCTGATCCGCGACGCCACGGACGCCCTGTTGGCTGGGGACGACGTGCGGAAGCGCTTTACGGATACGGCCAACACCGTGAACCGGCTTTACAAGGCGGTGCTGCCGGATCCTGCGGCGCAGGCCTACGCGGCACAGCGGGCCCTGTACCGAGTCCTGGCGGAGCGCCTGAACTTGGATGAGGACGAGCCCGAGGTGGACGGCGTCATGCAGCAGGTCGAGACATTGCTGGACACCTCAGTTGCAGCGCACGGGTACGTGATTCGCGACGGGACCACCCGCATCGACCTGAGCCAAGTGGACTTCGACAAGCTCCGGGCGATGTTCGAGAAGACGCCCCGGCAGCGGACCGAGGCCGAGAAGCTGCGCGCCGCGCTCAACGGTGAAGTGCAGCGCCTGACCCGGCTCAACAAGACCCGCGTGAACTACGCGGCACGACTGGAGGCCATGATCCAGGACTACAACTCCGGATCGGCCAACGTCGCGGTCTTCTTCGAGGAACTGGTACGCCTGGGACGCGACCTGAGCGAGGAGGTCAAGCGCGCCGTGCGTGAAGGACTCAGTGAAGAGGAACTGGCGGTGTTCGACCAGATCACGGCGGCGTCCGGAGACGTCGGCGACCAGGAACGCGAGGCGGTGAAGGCGGTGGCACGGGGGCTGTTGACCCGGCTTAAAGGGGACCGCCTGGTGCTGGACTGGCGTAAGAAGCAGCAGGCCCGGGCCCAGGTCAGGCAGGCGATCAGGCAGGAACTCGATGCGCTCCCCGAACAGTTCACTCAGACGGAGTACGACGTGGCTGTGAATGCTGTCTACGCTCACGTGTACGAGGCCTACCGAAGTAAGGACGAAAGTATATATGCATGAGGCAGCGATTCTCAATTCAGCCATGGGTAGGGAGGAACAATTTTGAAGGTATTTATCTTTGGTGCTGGTGCCTCCTTCGGTTATGCCGACTCTAAGACAGGTCTAGGAATGCCATTGGCGCGTAACTTTTTTGAGACCTTCCATAAACTTTCAATTAGTGATGATCGTAATGTACTTCATGGATTTTTGATCCATGAGGCTGCTAGGCGAGTCGGTGTCCCTTTGGGGGATGCTGATTTACAAACCAAATGGGCTGAAAAGTATTGGGTTAAGTGGAATCTTGATATTGAGGTATTCGCGACTGAAATAGAGCGACAGCTATCTCTTATTTCTTCTGGTGAGAATAATGATGTCATGGAAGTCATGCATTATACCAAGGCATATGATGAACTGATCTTCCTGTTTGCATCGGTTATGAACGAAATTCAGAATGGGGAGATCAATCAAGCATATTTATGTTTAGCGCGCAAAATCGATAAAGATGACTTGCTTATAACTTTTAATTGGGATACTATGTTAGATCGAGCGCTAAGTGCAACGGGACAATGGCATGTTGATGACGGATATGGAGTTCAGTTTAAGAAGATCTATCGGGATGGATGGACGAATCCTCAATCATTAAATTCAAAAAATTCACTTTTAAAGCTGCATGGATCAACCAACTGGCTGATGCCTTATAGGACTTTCCATCTTGCGCTGCACGAGCGTAATTTTGCAAATATTGGCGTTGATCCCAAAGACCGCATTTTATATGCCTATGAGTCAACTAAGAGTCCATATGAAACGTGGGAGGGAAGGTATAAAGGGGGATATGAACCGTTTTCATATTATTATTACCCGCCAAATATTCCGATAGATACTCCTAAAGTCTCCGGTCGAAGTCTCGTATCTATAAATGCAATGCCTCATCTAAAGGAATACGGTAAGGTTTCATTAAATCCTGAGATGCAGGAGGCCATGCCTTTGATAATACCTCCCATTCAAAATAAAGAGTATGGAATACTAGGTGGAATTCTGGATGATATATGGTATAAGGCTGGGAAATCGATAATCACATGTGATGAAGTGATCTTTATCGGCTATAGTTTTCCTGTGACAGATGTACGAAGCTGGAAGATGATGGATGACGCCTTAAAATTCCGCGAGAGACCTTTAAAGATCACTATTGTAAATCCATATCCAGGCGACTTAAAGGATAGACTTGAGGAAAGATATGGAGATATGATTGAGGTAAGTGTTCAATATATGGGATTTACCGAATTTATTAGTGACTACTAATATCCGTTAATGATATGGCGTATAATCCAAATACCAATTGATGAATTCTAATGTAATGAAAAATTCTTCTGTCGAGCTCAATCAGAAAGCGTAGGTTCTAGCTGTCCTATGCAGTGTTGATATGAATGTTCGAGCAATTCGCGGCGCTTGAGTGTCAGGCGTTCTCCACCGTGCAGCGCGAGGACGCGGCGGAACAACTCTTCCTGGGCGTGCGGTTCTGCAAGTTCCGGCTCGAGCCGCCGCACCTCCTGCATCAGGGCGGCCAGTTCCAGAGGGGGAATATCAGTGAAGTCTCTGGAACCTCGTTCCCGCAGGATCACTGGAGTAGTGCCGTGGAGGCGCACGACCTTCTCGACCTGTCCAGGCTGCCCATTTTCGTCTGTCTGCTCGAAGATGCCCTGGCGGAGCCCCCGGGCCACCGCCCTGTTGAGGTGGCCCTGCAAGGTCTTGCCGTACGGCAGGCCGGCGGCGCGGGCATAACTGCGGTAGGCCACGCGGCACAGCATGGGCCCTTCCACCTCGATGATCTGCCGCAGTCCCTCGATGACCGGCTCAGGGCTCGGGAGGTCCTGGGGATGGGGCAGCAGGCCGGGCTCGGCGACGCGGTGAGGCGCCAGCACCAGCTCGGGAATGGCGGTCTGAGGCACGGCTGCCTCGGGAACGTCAGGACTGAGGACCTGCCCAGCCTGTTGCGCCAGGGTGATGGCGTCTTCCGGCACCTGCGCGGCATCGACAGCGTCGTCGGGAACGGCTTCGGGAATCGCCTGCGTCGCCACAGGGGCGAAGTTGCGCGGGTCGTTGTGGGGATAGACGCCCCGGGCGTCCAGCGTGCGCCACAGGTCCTCCAGGGCCGCTTCAGGATCACGGCTGAAGGTGCTGCCGCGCACGCGCCAGAACTGCATTCCAGCGCGCTCGAGAACCTGCTGCCGGTGGAGGTCCGCCTGGAACTGCTCCGGGCCGTGCCACTGGTCCCCGTCACACTCCACGGCGAGCCGGCCACGCTGGCCTTCGACCACCAGGTCGATCCGGTAGCCGTTCATCTCGAACTGCGGGATGACGCGGTAACCCCGTTCAGCGAGCTGCAGGTAGACGTCCACCTCGAACCAGCTGTCAAAGGGCCTGGGCGCGTTGTTGCGGGCCCGCCCGGGCCGGGCGGCCTCCGTGCGCAGGTCCTGGATCCGGGCGTCGGCCAGAGGCTGGAACTGGGCCAGCTCCGGGTTGCGGACGTGCCGGATGAGTGAGGCCCGCAGGTCCTCGGGATGAAGGTCCGGGAGGTCGACACTGTGGAACAGCCACAGCTGGTCCCGGGCCCGGCTGGCGGCGACGTTGTAGCGGGGCTGGAAGATGGCGTCGTCGCGGGAGCGCTTGGAGGCGCGGCGTCCATCGGTGGGACTGTCCACCATGCTCAGGAACATGACGTCGCGCTCATCGCCCTGGAAGCTCTAGGCGTTCCCGCACACGACCTTGCGCTCTTCAAGCTCCCGTTCGGAGACTTCGGCCCGGAGCAGCGCCGCGATCTCCTCGGCCTGCGTGTCCCCGACCAGACTGACCACGCCGATGGTTTTCGCCCGGCCGTCCGCGTCCCGGTAGCGCGGGTCAAGGATGCAGGCCTTGATCTGGTCCACGATGGCCCGCGCCTCGGCCGGGTTCGTCTTGTCGCCCCGCGGGACGGTGTAGCCGTCGGTCACGTGCCGCGCCACCAGCGGTGCGAGCCGGTCTGCTCCGAACTGGCGCAGGGCGATCAGCGGCTGGTCCTCGTAACTGAGCTCGCTGGAGAATTTGATGATCTCCGGCATGCATCGGAAGTGCTCCCGCAGGCTGATGCGGTCGGCGTAGGTGTAGGCGCCGAACCCGAACAGGCTGGCCTTGCGCTCCCCCAGAATCTCGGGGGCCGGGAGCCCGGTGAGATAACGGCCGACCAGGGCGTCCAGGCGATCGGTCTGCAGGCCGACGCCTTCCGGCTCGATCTGCTTGTCGTCCCCGACGATGATGATCTTCTTGGCGATGAACGTCAGGAAAAGGCTTTCAGGTCCGGCCTGACTGGCCTCGTCCACGATCACCACATCGAACATGCCGGGGCGCAGCGTGAACGTCTCACCGACCAGGTGCAGCGGCATGATCCACGCGGGGATGGCGGTGCGGGCCTCTTCCAGCGCGGCGCGGGCCGTCTGGCGGTGACGCTCCGCGTGCTTCCCGGTGCCCTTCCCGAGGCTTTTCATGGCGCGCTGCCAGCGCACCAGGCCCTGCTGCTCACGCTGGGTCAGGCGGTTCAGGGTGTTCACCCAGGCCCGGTGGGTGGCGAGGTCACGCAGGGTGTCGCGGATTCGCTGTCGGCAGGCCGCCAGACGCTGGCGGACATCAACTTCGGTGTCCGGGTTGGACAGCCGTGCGAGCTCGGCGTCCGCGCGCAGCCACCGCCACGCTGCCTCGAGGCTCCTCAGGCGTTCATCCCACACCGCGTCCTCCGGCTGAGTGCGGAGCTCGTCGGCCAGGGTCGGTGCCGTCCGGCGCAGGGTGGCCATCAATTGGTCGCGTTCCTCCAGGAGCTGCTTGCGTGCGGTCAGGTGGAGGACGCGCCGGTGGGCCTGGCTGTACGCGTCGGGATCCCGGGTCTGGACGGCTTTGATGAGTTCGCGGGTCACCGGATGGGTATCCGGCCGCAGGGCCAGGCCTTCGAGGGCCGGGAGCAGATCATTCAGCACCTGCCGCCGGGCTGTGGCGGTGGCCTCCGCACTGGCCGCCTGAACCCCTGCCGTGAGGCGGTCCAGCTCAGCGCTGTCCCACCAGCGCGGCTCAGGCAGGCCGGCGACCGACCGCGTGGCCGTTCTGGCCTCGGTCAGGCGGTCCTGAAGCTCATCCAGGCGCGTCAGCGCTTCCTGCGCCTCACGAAGGGCCAGCAGGCGGCGCTTCATCGAACCGGAGACCGGCAGCCCGACCTCCTTCCAGAGCGTCTCCAGTCCTGCGAGACGCTGATGAAGCCTGAAGTGCTGGAGCAGGGCTTCAAGTACTTCGGGGGTGTCGGCCGCGCGTCCCCCGACCCTGACTTCCTCACGCAGGTACTGCCGGGTCTTTACGGCCGCCGGCTTCATCAGGAAGTTGCCCCAACCTCCTCCGGCCCGCAGGTGGGCGAGCACCGTCTCGGCGTCGGCCTGGACGGTCTGAGGGTCCCGGGTGCCCAGCCCGCTCACTGCTGTCTCCTCCAACCAGTCGCCGTGCGTCAGCAGCGACGGCAGATGGGCATCGGTCTGGGCGCGCACCTCCTGCCACAGCCCGGCCTGACCCTTGAGGGTGGCCGCGACGGCGCCGATCAGCCAGGCGTCGGGGCCGGCGTGAATCGTCTGCACGGCGCGGGACAGCTCCCGCAGCGCGTCCAGCAGCGCCCGGCGAACGTCCGGGGCCGTGTCCTGCAAGGTGGCGAAGCCCAGGTGGGCGCGCCCGCCCGCATGGCGGTCCGAGGTGGTGACCGCTTCGGCTTCCTCACGCACGAACTGAAGGAACGTTTCAGGAGCCAGCAGCGTGTCCCGGCCGTTCCAGTGCTGCGCGAGTTCCGTCTCTTCTTCCGCCGTGAACTCGCGCAGCAGGGCCAGCAGTCTCAGCGCCTGGGCGTCGGTCAGCGGCGCGCTCTGCACCGGATTGCCGAGTTCCGTGAGCCACCCGAACTGCGCTTCCTGAGCGCGCAGACGTGCCCCGGTCTCCTGAGCGCTGCCCAGGTAGCCTTCCAGGTTCAGGTCGCCGACTTCACCCTGGCGGATGCGCCGCAGGTCGTCCAGCAGGGTGTCCTCTTCCTTTCGTGCCTTCTCCAGCTCGTACGAGAGGGCATTCAGGCGGGCCGTTTCGCGGGTCTCCGGCTCCCGGTGGGCCGAACGCTGCGTGATCTCCTGCACCGAGCGCTCGAGGGTGGCCTTGGCGCCCTCCTCGCCGCGCAGATGCGTCACGCACAGGGCGGCCAGCTCTGCCGGGAACTTGTCCCGCAGCACCTTGAGGGCGCGGGCGGTGTGGCTCGTCACCAGCACCCGCTGGTCGGTGGCCAGCAGGTGGGAGACGAGGTTGACGATGGTGTGGGACTTGCCGGTTCCTGGGGGGCCCTGCACCAGGACGCCGGGCTGGCGCTCGAGCCTGCGAATGATCTCCAACTGGGCGTCGTTGGCCGGCAGGGGAAAGTACACCTCGGTGGCGCGCTGGCCCCCTGAGGTGCCGCTCATGCCACGGCCAGGGGGCTCGTTCGACACCTCGACGAAGCGGCGAAGCGGTTCGGGAATCGTGTCGAGCTGTCCCGCCTGGCGGACGATGTCGGCGTACGCGGCCACCAGACTCCGTTCGCCCCGGCGGCGCAGGATCAGGGCAGGTGCCCAGTGGACGGTGGGATCGGCTGGAGCCCCGCGAGGAGGAGTCAGTTCCGGAAGATATGAGCCGCGCTCTCCCGCCGCGTTCACCCACGCCTCAAGCAGTTGAGGGAGGATCGTGGCGCTCCAGACCTCCTCACCAGACTCTGCGAGGGCCTGATGAATATGGTCCTGGACCTGTGCCAGGGGCCGCTCATCGGCGTCGAGCATGTCCTGCTCAAGGGTCGTTCTGGCACCGTCCCCGGCCGCGGTCACGGTCAGGACCCCCCTCAGGGCGTCGAACGTCAGGGCCGCGCGCGCCGTGAGCAGGTGGCGGCGCACCTCGGAGCCCCCAGGCGTGCGCCAGGCCAGGTACCCGAGCCCCAGGCGCAGCTCGTAGGTTTCTCCGAACGACTCCAGCTTCTGATGAAAGTCGAACAGCTGGGAGTACCGGTCCTGAACCGTCCGGGCCCGGCGCTCCTCGGCAGCCCAGGCATGCCATTCCCGCTCGTACCGCCCCCAGGCCGCCAGCGCCTGCGCGTCGTCCTCGAGAAACAGGGTTTCCTGAATCTGCTGAGGCTGCAGATCATCGTCCGGAATGACCGTGGTGATGACCCTTTGCGTCAACACCACTGGCGGTCGGTCCGGTTGCCCCACCGGGCTGGTGAGCCAGTCGGTCAGTTCCGCGGGCACCATGGGAGCCGGGCGGAACTTCGGCTTGCGGAGCACCAGCCACTCGTCCGGCGTCACCTCACGCTCGGTCAGGCGCGCGGCGTTGGTCACCTCGGGTTCCTGCGGGAGGCTGTGCAGCCACAGCAAACTGTCGTTGTCACTGGTGCGCTGCGGTTTGTACTTCAGCCCCGTGAACTCCTGGAGGAACTGAAAGACCTTCGTCGTGCGTTCGCGTGTCGTCGCTTCCATCTCAAAACCTCAGGCGGCGGATAGGTGGCTGGGGAACTGCTCGTGCCTACTCTACGGGGACCCCAGGGAGGGGCTCATCGGGGGAAAATTCAGCGGGCGCAGCTGAAGAAGGCGTCACAACTTCCCCCGGCAGGTCGGTGGCGTCGGCGGTTGGCTCGGGAGAGGCTGCCGCAGGCGCACTGCTGGCGCTGGACCGGGCCGCCGGGGCGGGGGTGGGCGGCGCCGCTGGCGCGGGCTTTGGGGGGGAAACGGGAGGCGGTGACGAGACCGGAGCTGCAGTGGCCGGTCTGGTGGGCTGCCGAGAGGAAGCGGATGGGGGCATGGCCGCTTCCTCCTGCACGACCGGTGGTGGCGACACTGGCCGAACTGGAGCCGCAGTTTCCACTGGTGCAGTGCGGGGCGCCTCTCTTGGAGCCACAGCTGAGCTGGGTGCCGCCGTGGGAGGCGCCGCGTCCACCTCCGGGAGGGCCACCTCGGGCACAGCCGCCGGTCTGGCTGAAGGTGATGGTGGCGTTACCACCGCCGGAGCGGCCACCGGTGTTTCAGGAGATGCCGCCCCTGCCGCTGGGGGGACCGTCACAGCCGGCAGGGTGACCGGGGCAGGGGTGGTGGTCTGCGAGGCAGGGCGGGTTTGGCTCATCCAGGCCACCATGGCCCCTCCAGCGCCAGCGGCCAGAAGAGCAGCCACCATCACTGGGCCCCAAGGAATCCGGCGGCCTGCCCGAACATCTGCAATGCCGACTGGGGGCGTGTCCGGGACCTCACGGAACGGCACGTCAACAAAGGGAGAGTCTGCCGGTAAGGTGGGCGCGGCGCGGGGTGCCGTCGTGAGCCTGACCGCTGGCACCAGTTCAGGCGCCGCGTCCGTCAGTTCGCGGCGCGCACTCCACTCCAACTTTGACAGCAGCCGCAGGACGTGGTCCACATCGTCACGCTGATGGGCGTAGGGAGGCACCCGCAACAACTCCAGCGCCTCATCGATCTGCCCACGCTGCTCCTGAACGACCCGCAGGGAATGGGCCTGTCGTACCTGAGCGGGGAGAGGCAGGCGCGGCTGATCCAGCTGGGCCTCACGGTCTCGAAGGAGCCGTTCCTGGTCAACCAGCCGCAGCTGCGCCGTGCGCAACTGTGCGGTCAGGTCGTCAACGACGAGGTCAATCTCGGCCCGCGCCTGCTCCCAATGCGCCTGGGTCGCTGCCAGTCGCTGCTGGACGCGCGACTCGACTTCACGCATCACCTCTCTGCGCAGTTCCTCCTCGGTCTTGCGTGGAAAGCGGTCCGCCAGACGCACCTCGCTCACGGTGACGTAGCGCAGGTCCGCACAGATCGAGGCGGTTGCCGGCAGGACGTACCGCTCCGGTGGGCTGAAACCGACCGTGACGTCTGCACCCAGCGCCACGGCCAGGGTATAGACCCCCTGCTCGTCAGTGCGGGTGGTATGACGCTCCTCGTTCACCTCAGCCCAGACCTCGACGTCAGCGACGCCCTGGTGGTCATGGGCAGCGACCACCCGGCCCCGCAGGAACGAGAGATTCATCGGCTGAAGGCCAAGCCGCGTGGGAAGCACACGAGGATCGGCGCCGTCCCACCGCCCACCGTGACTCCTCGGCGCCGATTTCAAGGCGTCAACGAAGCCTTCCGTGCCGAGCAGCAGACCCACGTTGAAGTCTTCGGCCACACTGGAACTCGGGTCGGCACTCGGCAGCCACACCATCGGCGTCACGCGGACATTGCCGCCCAGCCCAAGCCGCTTCAGGCCCGCCTGGAGGTCGCGTGACGCATTGTACGCCTGCTGATACGGGTTCTCGGCCCGGCCCGCTTTGAAGTTGACCACAGGGTCCGTGAAGCGGCCACGCCGGACCAGCCACTCGCCGGCCGCCGTACCTGTCACCACCCCATGCTTGTTCTTGACCTCGATCAGATCGATCCCACCGGCACTGATCAATGCGCAGTCCAGTTGCCGCCGCTGGAGACCCGGGCTCGTGAACTCAAGGAGCGCGATGGCGTCAGGGTGGCTGGTCAGGAACGCTTCAAGCACAGGAATGATCGGCTCAGCCACGTCACCGATCAGGAAGCTCTGACCGACAAACATCCGGCGAAGCGGACTGTCAGGCGCGACGCCACTCAACGTTCGACCCGCTGGGTGATGAAGTTCGGCTTGTTCTCGAATGTTCCCCACGTGCCGAACAGGGTGGCCTTGCCTGAGCGCAGGGCGTCGAGGGTGACCGATGACCAGTCGCCGGCGTACACGACGCCCTGGTACGTCTTGTTGTTCACGGTGAAGGTGTACGTGACATGCACCTTCTGATTCCGGCTGGTGAACTTCTTGATGCTGGCCACGTTCACCTGCGCGGAGGCGATTTTCAGGAGCGGCTTGCTCGTGGAAGGAAGCGCCGGCGCCTGACTCAGAAGGCGCTTGACGGTGAACGAAGGCTGGTTGGCGTAGGTGTCCCAGAGGCCCACCAGGTTCACGGAACCGGCCTTGAGCCGCTCCTGATCCGCTGCTGTCCAGTCGCCCTCATACATGATCGCCGCGTAGGTTTTTCCCTCCACCTCCACGTTGAACTTGAGATGGGAGCGGCCACTGGCGCTGCGGAACACCGTGACCTGTGAGGGACGCGCCTCACTCAGCAGGCGCAGGTTCTGGGCTTCGTTGCCGCGCAGCGACAACGTGATTCCCAACGCAGCGGGGGTGACCGCTCGGCCAGGCAGGCTGACGGCAGACGCGGCAGAAAGCAGAACGCAGGCCAGAAGCAGGAAATGGCGCATGTGCGGCGAGTGTAGTGAATGCACTCTTTCACCGCACATACAGATGAATTCGCCCAGGGTGCCCCTTCAACATTCTCCCAGCGATGATCCTTTGCTCTCCATGAATATTGACAGTTCAAAACAACCGATATAGATTGTCTGGGACGAGGAAAAAGCTCAGCTGGTTAGAGCGAACGACTCATAATCGTTAGGTCCCCGGTTCAAGTCCGGGCATCGCCACCAAGAGAACTCCGACCAGGGAAGGGTCGGAGTTTTTCCGTTCCTTCCCCTGGCGTCCTGGGGTCAACTGTTCGGATCGGACCCTGCGCCGCCTGGAGGCGCCGGCCATGACCTGTGGCAGCCGCTATGCTGGTGCGCAGCATGATGACCCGGATCTCACGCGCTGACTTCGAACCTCTGCTGGGGCAGGACTTTCAGGTGCAGACGCCGGGCCAGCCGGTGCAGGGCTGGACGCTGGTCGAGGTGACGGGCAGCCCATCCGGCGCAGAGGCCTTCGACCTGCTGTTCACCGGGCCGCTGCATTCGCCCCTGGGGCAGGGCGTCGTCCGCCTGACTGGGCCGAACCTGTCCCCACTGGACCTGTTCGCCGTGCCGCTCGGACCGGACGGCCAGGGCATGCAGTACCAGATCATCTTCACCTGACCGCACGCAGCGGCCCATGAAGCGCCAGGCGTGGGGCGCGGCCTGCCGGACTCCGGGGATGGGCGAACCCACACGGCCGGAATCCGGCAGGCCGCCCTTAACCGGGTAACAGCGTGTGAACGGGGCGCCGCATGAACCAGTACACGCCCCGCTCCTCAACGGGCAGGAATCCCAGGCGCGTGTACAGTCGCAGGGCCGGGTTGAAAGGCTCCACGTGCAGGGTGACGGGCACGCCCTGCCGGTCGGCCTCTTCGAGCCAGTGGCTCAGGATGTGCCCGCCCAGCCCGCCGCCCCGGTGCTGGGGCAGCAGGGTGATATCCATCACGCGCCACTCGGGTCCCTGCTCGTGGCGGTAGAAGCGGCCGACAGGACTGTCATCCAGGGTGATGATCAGGTAGTCCGCGCCGGGCCGCTGCGCGTGGTAGGCGTGGTCCTGCGCCGCGAACTGCTGGGTCAGGAAGTCGTGCCGCTGATCATCCGTCCAGTGGGGCACAAGCGCGAGTTCATCCGCCCGGGTGCTCGCGTACAGCTGGAACAGAAAATCACGGTCGGCTGGCGTGACTGGACGCAGGGACACACGCACGATTCAGGACCGGGGTGGGAAGACGCCCTGCAGGGCAATGCAGAAGTTCGCGGTCAGGTACGGCTGCATGTTGTTGTGCGGCTGGCTCCCGCCTGCCGGCGCGAGGGCTGACGGGGACAGGTTGATCGGCGGGCCTGCGTTCGGCGCGGCGTACGTGGTGCCGCCCACTGGCCGGGCGAGAACGTTCCCGTTCGGGTCCTTGCTGTTGGCCGGATTGATCTGTGCCATCAGGGTGTGCGTGTGCGCCGGGATCTCGCTTTCCAGGAGGGTGACGGTTTCCGCACCGTCCGTCTCGCCCAGGTCGTGCTGGGACAGGCCAGGGCCCTGGCCGGGGTGCATGGGCGCGCAGCCCTGCAGGTCCGGCAGGGCGAAGGTGCTCTTGCCGTCACCGCCGTAGGTGGTTCCCAGCAGAGAGAACAGGGCGGTGTTCTGCGAGATGGGCAGGAGCTGGCCGTTGCACAGGGCCCAGCCTCTGGGGGGGAAGTTGAAGGGGAAGATGCGGATTTCAGCCACGAAGGGGTCAGACATAGGGCTCCTGTGAGATCAGGTGGGGCTGGGGAAGATGCCGTACAGGGAGATGATGAAGTTCACGCACAGGTAAGGCTGGAAGTTGGTGTGGGGCTGACTGCCGCCCACGGGCCCGATGGCGGGCGCCATACTGGCCCCGGCCTCGCCGATGCGGTACAGGCTGATCACGGTGGGCTGGGCGAGCACGGTGTTCTGCGGGGCCGCCTGAAGGGCGTTGTTGCTGGAGGCCACCGCCGCGTGCGTATGTGCGGGCAGTTGGTTTGAGGTCAGCGTGACTGTTTCCACGCCGCCCGTCTCGGCCAGGACCATCCCGTTGCCCTGATGCGTGGGCAGACGGCCGCGCATGTCGGGCAGCGCGAACGTCTCCTGGCCGTCCCCGCCGTAGGTGGTGCCGATCAGTTGAAAGAGCGTTTCATTCTCCGAGATGGGCACCAGCTGCCCCTCGCAGAACATCCAGCCAGCCGGGGCAAAATTCCCCGCGAACATGCGAACTTCTCCGACGTACGGTTGAGCCATGAGGTACTCCTTAGGTCTGGGAGGGGAAGATGCCCTGCAGGGCGATGCAGAACGACAGGGTCAGGTAGGGCTGCATGTTGCTGTGCGGTTGCGAGCCGCCCGCCGTGGAGACCGTGGATGCCCCCAGGGCGACGGCAGCGCCAACGTCCCCGTAGATTTCTCCTGTGGCGGTGGCCAGGAAGTTCCCGGTGGTGTTCGGCAGGGTGGCGGGAGCGGACAGGCCGGTCAGGGTGTGCATGTGCGTGGGCATTTCAGAGACGGACAGGGTGTGCGCCTGCTCGCCGCCCCGTTCCCCCGGGAGGTGCCCGGCGCCCTGGTGGATGGGGACACGCCCCCGGTAGTCGGGCAGCGCGAAGTTGACCCGGCCGTCCCCGCCGTACGTGGTGCCCAGCAGGGAGAACAGCGCCTGATTCTGATTGATGGGCAGCAGCTGGCCATTGCACGGGGCCCAGCCTTTGGGGGCGAAGACGAAGGACATCAGACGAATTTCACCTAGAAACGGTTCGGCCATGGGTGCTCCTTGTGCCCTGAGGCAACGTGATGGATGACGGGAAGGAAAGAGCCTGGAGGTTCAGGGCACCAGGCACGTGGCGTTCACGAAGTTGACGGTTGTGCCGGCTGTGACGTCGACGCTGGCGCCGCCGATATCACGGCTGGACACGAAGTTCTGCACGTTCGTCGAGCTGGTGCCGACGCCCGTGAGGCCCTGCAACTGGAAGGTGCTGCCCTGGTATGAGCCCAGGGAGTAGTCAATGACGGCAGCTGGGTTGGTGCCCATGGAGATGTTGTTGTTGGTCAGATTCAGGCACACGCGGTTGCCCTGATTGTTGCCGTTGGCATTCTCGATGAACAGGCCCGCGAAGGCGAAGTTCCCGCCGGCCGTGACCGTGTTGTTTCTGATGGTGGCGTCCAGTTCGCCCAGATTAACGGACCGGGTGTAGCCGCCCAGGCCGAACGCGTAGTTGGTGACGTTGTTGCTGTTCAGGTCCGCGGTGATGTGCCCGCTGTCCTCAACGGCCAGCGCAATGCCGTACCCGTTGTTCGACGGGTCTGGGGTGGTGATGGGATTGTTCGCAATGGTGCCGGTCAGGTCGGCGTCGTTCCCGGAGAACACGTTGATGCCCATGCCTGCCCCGCCCGAGACGCTGCGGTTGGCCGTCACGTTGAATCTGGTCCGCGAGGTCTGCGAGCCCGAGAGGTTGATCGCCGACTGGTTCCACCCGGTGAAGGTGCTGTCCGTGATGCTCACGTCCGAAACGCTGGTGTCCCCGGCGTCCACCTGGATGCCGTCGGTGCCGCTGGTGGCGGTGGCCTGCGTGAAGCTGCTGCTCTGCACGACCGTCTGGAAGTTCGCGGTATTCCGTAGGGACACCGTGACACCATCGGAGGGCAGGTTGACGGTTCTGCCCGGGTTCATGAAGGTGCTGCCCGTGATCTGCAGTTTGTCCGGCGTGCCGGGCGCGGCGGTCGTGGCGGAGCTCACGCGGACGAACACGCCGTGGTTGGCGGCGCCCGTGACGGTGGTGCCCGTGATGGCGTTGGTGCCGAGCAGTTCAAACAGGTTCACGCCGTACTCGTGAATGGCGTCCCCGGCATTGGTGACGGTGCTGTTGCTGAGCGTGAAGTTCCTGATGTTCCGCCCGTTGATGCCTTCCTCGGCGGACCCGTTGATGGCCAGGCGGTCCAGCGTGACGCCCGTGACGGCGGACAGGTTCACCGGGGCGTTGCAGCCAGCGTTGGTCGAGCCGTCGCAGACGCCTGCGCCGCCGCCGTCCACGCTGGTGGCGTTCGTGAAGTTCATCCAGCTGAGGTTCAGGTTGCTGCCGTTCGTGACGCTCACACCGGCCGTGCTGGTGTTCTGGATGGTGCCGCCGGAGCCTGCCGTGCCCGCGCCGCTGACCGTCAGACCTGCCGCAGCGCCGGTGTTGACCAGCCGCACGCCGTACGTGCCGCCGTTGGCGTTGATCTGCCGGAAGTTCAGGCCCCCCGCGCCGATGGTGGTGTTCTGGACGTTCAGGGCGCCGCCCAGGCCACTGCTGATGGTGTTGGTGGTGCCGCCGACCGTCAGGGTCCCGCTGCCCGTGGCGCTCAGTCCGGTACCGGTGGTGGTCGTGATCGCCAGGCCGCCGTTCGGGAAGGACACGGTCGGGCCACTCCCCGTGGCGGTGCTAATGGTTACGGCGGGGTTGGGCCCCGTGTAGAAGGTCTTGGTGCCCAGGAAACTGACGGCCCCGGCCGTGTTGTTCTGAATGAGCACGCCCTGTCCGGTCGGCGCGCCCGAGGTGCCGCTCGTCACGGCCCCGTTCAGGGTCACCGAGCCGCCCGTCAGGCTCTGCGCGGTGATCACGCGGCCCGTGTTGTGGGTCAGGCTGCCGCGGTACGTGACGGTGGGGGTGCCGGAATCCACCAGCAGGGCCGGGTCAGCCGCGACGCTGCCGGTGACGCTGGACGTATCCGCGAACAGGATCGTGCCGGCCGAGCCGTTCAGGATGTCAATGCCGCCCGAGGTGCCGCCCAGGGTGGTCGTCCCGGTGAAATTGACCGTGCCGTCCATGTTGGACAGCAGGATGCCGTCGCCGGCCGAGGCGCTCAGGGTGGGTGTGGCGCTGCCGGCCGTGCCGCCCGCGCCGAAGGTCACGGTGCCGGACGCCATATTCGTGATGTTCACCGCCCGGCCGGCACTGGCCTTGCTGACCGCGCCGAGCATGGTGACGGTGGGCGTGCTGTCCGTCACGGTGAACGCGTCCCCGGAGGGGTTGGTGACGTTGACGCCGCTGCCGAACGAGAAGGTGCCCGCCGAGTTGTTCAGGATGTCAATGCCCGCGTCTCCGCCGTTCAGGGTGGCCGTGCTGGCGGTGTAGGTGCCGTCCGCGTTGTCGAACTGGAGTCCGGTACCGTTCGAAGCGTTCAGCGAACCACTGAGGTTCAGGGTGCCGGTGTGCCCGCCACTGACGCTGAGCAGCGCCCCGGCGCTGGCTTTCGTGACGCTGCCCCCGTAGGTGAGGTTCAGGGCGCCGCCACTGACGCTCACGGCGGCGCCCGCCGCGCCGGTCACGGTGCCGCCCGTGCCGGTCAGGGTGCCGTTCACGCTGCTGAAGTTCAGGCCGCTGGTCGCGCTGCCCGAACTGCTGAGCGTACTCAGCGTGCCGTTCACGGTGCCGCTGCTCAGGTTCAGGGCGGGTCCGCCGGTTGCGGAGACGGAGAGGTTCGAGACGGTCAGCGTGCCGAAGCCCGTGCCGGTCACGCCCTGCGCGCCGCTGCTGATGGTCAGGCCACTGATCTCCGAGACGCTGGTGGCGTCTGCGGGCAGCGTGACGGCCGCGCCGCTCGACTGCCCGATACTGGGGGTCTGCCCGGCCGGTTCAACCGCAATGCCGCTGACGGTCAGGGGCACGCCCTGACCGATGAGCTTCTGATTGGCTTTCAGGGTGACGCCCGCGTTCTGGCCGGTCGTGGTGCCGTCGCCCCGGTAGACGTACAGGATGTCCCCGGCGCTGGAGGCGTTCTGCGCGGCCAGCAGCGTCGTGAATGGACTGGACTGACGGCCGTCAGGGGTGACGGCGCTGGCGTTGTTCACGTACCACACCCGCTGGCCGATGTTGACCGTGTTCTTCAGCACGCCCGTGGGCGTGCTGCACGAGCCGTCGGACACGCTGCTGCTGATGGTGTCCGTGACGTTGCCGTCCCCGGCTTTCGGGTTGAACGTGAGGCTGCCGTCCGCGCTGGCCGTGACGTTCCCGCCCCGGGCGCTCGTGGGGGTGGTCGTGGCGGTCAGCGTGGGGGCCGGCTGACCCTGGGTGGGGACTGCCTGCACCCGCGTCAGTGGCCCCTGACTGGCCGGAATGACGGTGGTGGTGTTGCCCACGGCCGCGCGGGCGGGCGCCCCGTACTCCGTGATGATGAAATCCCCGCCGAGTTTCGCCAGGCGCGCCGAGTTTCCGGCGGTCGTGACGGACGGAATGAACTTCAGGCTGGGGCTGCTGATGGAGGTGCCGCACAGGGCAGCGACCTCGGTGGCGTTCAGCGTGGCGGCTCGCGCCGCCGCCTGGGTTCCCAGGGCCTGCTCCTCGGCGCTCTCGGAGACGCGGGTGACCGAGTCGTCCATCGCCTCGAACAGCATGCTGAACGAGAACGGATCGTCCGCTGCGCTGCTCTGAAGCGGCACCTTCACGGCGAAGGTCACGAGCCCGTCGAACTGATTGACCCCCGGGTTGGCGCTCAGGGCGCGGCTGCCGGGCGTGGTGGCGTTGCGCACCACGAAACCGTACGGGAACAGGCGGGTCACGCCCAGGGCGGCGGGGGTCGTGGGCGTCGTGAAGCGCAGGGGGTCCACCTCCTGCTCCGTGAAGAACTGCAGGTCCTCCCCGCCGGGCATCAGGCGCGCCCCGCCCGTGAGGGGATCGGGCAGCATGCCGTGCGTGGGCGTGATGGTGGGGGCGGTCGCGGCGCTGGCTGCGGAGCCGTCAAACTTCGTGAAGGTGCTCAGCGGGGTTTCCCCGACCGTGGATGGCGTGCTGGCCGCCACGAAGGTCAGGTTTGACCGCGCCTGCGTGGCGGCGACGCCGCTGCTGCTGGCGTTGCGGACCCGGAAGGTCGCGTACAGGTGCCGGTACCCGCCCGCGCCGCGCGTGCCGGTCACGAACGATCCCCGGGACGCCAGTTCCATCTGAACGCCCCCGGTGGTCGTCAGGGCCTGACCGGCCAGCGTGTGGGGCACGGCGCGGGCGGTGGCGGTCATGCCGTCCGCGCCAATCCGCTCGAACTTGATTTCCATGAGGCCCAGCGTGGACCCCAGGCCAGGGGTAGGCGCCGTAGGGGCGGAGGGGGCCGTGGGCGCGGTGGGGGCAGGGCCGGCCGCGCCGCCTGGCAGGGGCGCGGCCGTGCGCGCGCAGCCCAGCAGGAGGCTGAGGCCCAGCAGGATCATCAGGGGCGGGCGGCGCCGCGTGCGGTCAGTGGTGTTCATCAGCAGGAGCTCCCCAGGTAGGTGGTCGGCGCGGCGGCCGTGCCCGCGGTGCGGACCCGGCACACGGCGACCGTGTTCGGCCCGGCGTACGTGCTGCCCGCGAACGTGGCAACCTGTACGGTCGTGCCAGCCGGCAGCGTGGCCTGCAGGTCCGCGGCGCGCTGCGTGACGGTCCGCGTGCCGGGCGTCACCTGCTCTTCCAGGCTTTCGGTGACGCGGGCGACGCTGTCCTCGGTGGCCTGCAGCAGGATGCGCACCTCGAACGGGTCGGCGGCGGCCGTGGCCTGGAGCGGCAGGCGGTAGGCGAAGGTCACGCGGCCGTCGAACTGCCCGGCGGCCGGGTTGCCCGGCAGGGCCCGGCCCACCCCACTGGCGCGGCGCACCACGAAACCGTACGGGAACACGCTGGTCACGCCGGACGCCGTGACCTGCGCGCCCTGCGTCCAGTTCTGCGGGTCCGCCTCGGCTTCCGTAAACGCCTGGAAGTCCGCGGCCTGCGCGGTCACCACGGCCGCCGTCTTCAGGGGGCTGTACTCCATGCCGTGGGTGGGCAGGATGTTCGGGGCGACGCCCGGGTCGGCGGCTGTCCCGTCGAAGCGGGTCAGGCGGGTGATCGCGGTGCCCTGAAGGGTGCTGGCCGCGCTGACGGCGAAGAACGTGAGGTTCTGCCGGGCGTCCGGGTAGGCCGCCGCGGTCTCGTAGCTGGCGTTGCGGACCTCAAAGGTGGCCGAGAGATACCGCTGCCCGCCCGCGCCGCGCGTGCCGACGTCAAAGGCACTGGTGCTCAGCGCACGGACCTGCACCCCGCCCGGGAGGGCCGTCACGGCCTGGGCGTTCAGGCCGGCGCGGACGGGCCGCAGCTCGGCGTGAACGTCCTGGCTGCCCAGACCGCTGATGGTGAGTTCCATCAGGCCCAGCGGGGTTGGCGTGGCGGGCGGGGTCGTGGTGGTCTGACAGGCCGTCGCGACGGCCGCCGTGAGGAGCAGCAGGGTCGGAATCTTGAATCTGGACATGTCGGTACTCCTTGACGTCACAGGTCCTGGGGCTCAGCGAGATCCAGTGACGGGAGGCCGAACCCCGTGATGGGCACGCTCTGAATCAACGTCACGGCCGCCCAGCGGCCCAAGTCCTCGACTCTGGGTGGGCGGTACGCGGCGGTGTCGGCGGGTGTCTGAGGGTCCTGGGCAGGGTGGGAAGACATCATGACGGTACCTCGGGAAGGTGAACAGGGGCGGTGCACTCAGGCCAGACCGGCCGCCGCGGCTGACGTCGGCGGCGCAGGACGCTGCGCCGGGCGGATGCAGGGCCCGCCGATCAGGTGGAGACGTGTCCGGTCCCACCAGCATAGGACCCGCGGCGCAGCGGCGCGGCTCACATGCCGGTCCCAGCGTACGGGTGGCCCCGTTAAGGGCGCGTTAGCCCCAACAGCTCCCTTCAGGCCACCCTGCGCGCGGGCGAGGCAGGCTGAATCAGAGGTGATTCCGGCGCGGCCCGAGGGAAGCGACCTAGAATGCCTGCCATGTCGTATGTGTCCCTGAACCCTGCGCGCGGCGAGGTGCCGCGAGACACCCTGGTCCGCTGGCTGAACGAATACCTGAACGTGGACGCCTTCAAGGACCCCAGCCTGAACGGCCTGCAGATCGAAGGCACCGAGGTGGTCCGCCGCGTCGCCGTGGCGGTGGACAGCAGCCTCAAGACCATTCAGCACGCCGCTGACAGCGGCGCGGACCTGCTCATCACCCACCACGGGCTGTTCTGGGGTCAGCCGCTGGCCCTGAGCGGCCCGCACCGCGAGCGGGTCCGCACGGCCCTCATGGCCGACCTGAACCTGTACGCCGCCCACATCCCCCTGGACGCGCACCCGTTCGTGGGGAACAACGCCATGATCGCGCAGGCCCTGACGCTCCAGAACACCCAGCCGTTCGGTGAATGGGCCGGCGGCAAGATCGGCGTCGCCGGAGAGCTGCCCTTCGAGCAGTCCCTGCAGGACTTCGCGGACCGCGTGCAGAAACTCACGGGCGAGATCTGCCTCGTGCACGGGGGCGGGCGCTCCCCGACCGTGCATCGCCTGGGCGTCCTGAGCGGCAGTGGCGCGGGCAGCATCGCCGAGGCCGCCGCGATGGGCCTGGACACCCTGCTGACCGGCGAGCCCGAGCACAAGCACTTCCACGACGCGTTCGAGTACGGCGTGAACGTCGTCTACGCCGGTCACTACGAGACCGAGGTGTTCGGCGTGCGCGCCCTGGCCGCCCGCCTTGAAGACGAGTTCGGACTGGCGTGGCAGTTCCTGCACCACCCCACCGGCCTGTGACGCCCCTGCACCCGGGCCTGTTCATCAGCTTCGAGGGCCCCGAGGGCGCGGGGAAGAGCACGCAGCTGACCCGCCTGGCCGCTCGCCTGCAAGAGCACGGTACGCCGCACCAGCTGACCCGCGAACCCGGCGGCACGCCCCTGGGTTCACGCGTGCGTGACGTCCTGCTTGACCCAGACCTGAGCATCGACCCGCTGCCCGAATTCCTGCTGTACTCCGCCAGCCGCGCCCAGCTGGTCTCGAACGTGATCCGGCCCGCCCTGGCGCGCGGCGAGGTGGTCGTGTGCGACCGGTACGCGGATTCCAGCCTCGCGTATCAGGGCGCCGGACGCGGCCTGCCCGTGAACCTCCTGCGGGAGATCACGCTGGCCGCCACGGACGGCCTCACACCGGACCTGACCGTGCTGCTGGACCTCGACCCGGCCGTGGGGCTCGACCGCGCGGCGCGGCGTGGACAACCCGACCGTCTGGAGCGCGCTGACCTGGACTTCCACCGCCGCGTGCGCGCCGGCTTCTTACACCTGGCCGAGCAGACCCCCGCACGCTTCTTGGTGCTGGACGCCACGCGCTCCGTGGACGCGCTGGCCGGGGAGATCTGGGCAGCAGCGGCGGCGCGCCTGCCCTGACGGACCTCAGCGGCTGCGCCGCGTGTCAGTGGCTGGCGCGGCCCTGTCCGGTGGGCGCGGTGACCTCGGGCTTCACGCCAGGCAGTTTCACCTCGAACACGGTCGCCCAGCGCTTGCCGGTCAGCAGCAGCGTGCCGCGCTCCGGCACGAACGCAATGCCGTTGGGCACGTCGTCAAAGGTCAGGGGCCGCCCGGCCTTCACAGCGGCGGCGCTCGCCTCGCGGGTCAGGGCGGCCACGTCAATCCAGGCGGTGACCTTCCCGGTCTGCGGATCAATCCGCGCGATCCGGTCCGTCAGCCACACGTTCGCGTACACGTTGCCCTGCACGAACTCCAGCTCATTGAGGTTCTTCACGGGCTGACCGGCGTCCGTGACCTGCACGGAGCGCGTCACGCGGAATGTTTTCGGATCGCGCCACACCAGCGTGGACGACCCGTTACTCATGATCAGCGCCTTGCCATCGGTGGTCAGGCCCCACCCCTCGCCACTGTACCGGTACCGCCCGGTCTCCTTCAGCGTGCCCGCATCGAAGGTGATGGCCACGCCGTCCTCCCACGTCAGGTGGTACGCCACGCCGTTCAGGGCCGTGACGCCCTCCCCGAACGCCGTCGCGATGGGCGTGGCGACCCTGGCCAGCACCTTCCCGCTCTTCAGATCCACGCGCCGCACGCCGGACTGCCCCTCAATACCGGTACTTTCCATGAGCGTGCCATTCCCGAGGTACTGGAAACCCTCCGTGAACGCGGCGCGGTCATGCGGGTAGCGCGCCACCACGCTGGGCATCAGGATGGGTGTCGCAACGGTCTGCGCAGCTCCCAGCGGGAACAGCAGCAGGGGCAGCAGGGCGGGCAGCAGGCGAGGGCGCACGGCCTCATGGTAGCGGCCCCCACGCGGGACGCGCGTCAGCCGTCTGGCGGGGGTGGCTGTCACAGGGGACAGCCTCAGCCTTCAAGAGCCCGGTCTGCTGGGTGCCCGGAGCCCGTCAGCGTCCTGATCTCCTCAGCCCAGCAGGCCCCCGGCTGAGGCGCGCACCACCTCGTGCGGGTCGTCCAGCAGCGGCCTGAGATGGCCCATCTCGCCCCACTGAGCCAGCGCCCAGGCCGCGGCCTCGCGCACCTCCCAGGCGGGGTCCTGCACGCCTGCCAGGAGCAGCGGCCAGCCCTGCGGCGCGCGGGTGTTCCCCAGGACCGTCAGCGCGTTGCGGGCCATGCCCTTGCGCCTCGGGCGCAGGAACGCGGTGCCCGCCCACTGCCGCTCGAACTCCCGTTCACTGACGCCAAAAAAGCGGGTCAGGTCCGGGTGGGCCAGTTCCGGGTCCGGACGGAAGAGTCGCGCCAGCGGCCCAGCCTTCAGCGTCCACGGGCAGACCTCGCTGCACACGTCACAGCCGAACAGCCACTCGCCCATCCCGGCGCGCAGCTCGGGCGGAACCGGCCCGCGGTGCTCGATGGTCAGGTACGACACGCAGCGCCGCGCGTCGATCGCGCGGTCCGGGCCGATCGCGGCAGTGGGGCAGGCGGTCACGCAGCGCAGGCAGCGCCCACAGCGGTCCGGGTGGGCCTCCGCCGCGCCGGGGTGCGGCAGGTCGGTCAGCAGGACCGCCAGCGTCACGAACGCGCCCAGCTGCGTGCTGACCAGCATCCCGGACTTCCCGCGCCAGCCCAGGAACGCCCCGGACGCGAACAGCCGCTCCATGACCGGTCCGTGATCCACGTACCCGCGGGCGCGCACGCCCAGCCGCGCGGCCTCCGCCTCCAAGTGCGATAGGACCGGCTGGAGCTGGTCATGGTAGTCCGGCGTCCACGCGTAGCGGGCCACGCGGCCCACCCGCACGCCCCCCTCCGGCACGGGCGGTGTCGCGAACGCGTGCGACACGCCCAGCACGAGCACGCTCTGCACGCCCTCTAGGCGCTGGGAGGGATCGGCCCGCACCGGCAGCTGCCGCTCCAGGTAGCTCATGCCCGCGTGGCGCCCCGCCGCCAGCCACCCTGCGTACTCGTCCACCGCCGCGCGCGGCACCTGCGCCGGGGCCCACCCGACCGCGTCCGCCCCCAGGCTCAGGGCGAGGTCGTGCAGTTGGTCGTGGGGCGAGACGCTCATCGCCGCGCAGTATGCCGCGCCGCCCGCACCGGAAAGGGGAGAGGCCGCACCCTGACAGCGGCGCGGCCCCCTGCTGTTGTCCCTTACAGCGTCTCTTTCGCCAGCGCCCAGGCGCGTTCGAAGACCTCGCCGCGTTCAGGGCGGGCCATTACGCGCGCCAGCCCCTGCGCGAGGGTCATGCTGGGCACCGTGACCTCTGTGACGCGCTGCACGTCGTCCCAGTGGCAGGCGGCCAGGGCGATGTCGCCCTGCTCGGCCTTCAGGCTGAAGTGCACGCCGTCGCCGCGCAGCTCCACGCCGCACAGGTCGCCGTTCTCGCGCCCGCAGCGGCCCAGCCGGAAGTCCACGGTGCTCAGGTCCGTCCAGCCCAGCGTGCTCGCAATGAACCCCGCGAACAGCCGCGCGGGCAGGTCCTTCTTGCCGGCGTGCCGGACGGTCAGGTGTGTCACGCGCCCCAGCTGCCGCGCCGCGTCTGGCGAGTCGAACAGCTGCGCCAGCGCCTCGCGCCACCCGGCCGAGCGGCTCCAGCCCAGGTCCGCCAGCGCGTAGTGCCGGGAGGGTGGGACGTCCAGCGTCAGGCTGTCCACGATCACCTGATCGGCGATCTCGGTCAGTTCGGCCAGCAGCGTGCCCTCGGGGCGGCTGTCCGCGCCCCACCAGACGTGGTTCACGGTCGCCGGGCGGATCAGCGGCAGGATCGCGCCCTGCAGCTGCTCGGGGCTGGCCTCCAGCGTCAGGCGTTCCACGTACAGCCCGCCCGATTGAGGCACGAGCGCGGCGTGCACAGTCAGGTCGTCCGTGCCGTCCATGACACCGATGATCTGTCGCCCCGCGTACCGGCCCTCCAGGCCCGCGAGGGCCTCCTGCACGCGGCCCAAGTGCCGCTTCACGGTCAGGGCGATCATGTTGCCGGTGTAGGCGCGCGTCTCCACGTCCGTCTGCGCCCACAGTTCATCCAGGGTCGCCTGGGCCTTGCGGACGGTAGTGTCCACTGGCCCCAGCGATTTCAGGTCGGTCGCGTAGGTCACGCCCTCACCTCCCGGGTCACAGGCGCCGCCAGCGGCGGTCGTCGCCCATCAGGTCGTCGGCCGCGTCGGGGCCCCAGGTGCCGGACGTGTAGTTCGGGAAGTCCGGGCCCTCGCCCCTCTTCGGTTTGCGGGCGGGGTCGGTGTCCCACACGCTCAGGATGCCGCTGACGATCTGCCACGCCAGGTCCACCTCGTCCTCGCGCGGGAAGAGGATCGCGTCGCCCACCATCGCGTCGAGCAGCAGGCGGGAGTACGGGCTTTCCAGCTGCGCGCCGAACGCGTCGTAGCGGAAGTCCATGACGACCTCGCGCAGCACCATCTCCTGCCCCGGCGTCTTGCTGCTGAATTTCAGGCTCACGCCCTCGTCCGGCTGGATGCGGAAGGCCAGCACGTTGCGCTCCAGGCCGCCGGGGAAGATGCCCAGCGGGGGCCGCTTGAACACCACGGCGATCTCCGTGACCTTCTTCGGCAGCCGCTTGCCGGTGCGCAGGAAGAACGGCACACCCTGCCAGCGCCAGTTGTCCACCTCCAGCTTCACCGCCACGTACGTGGGCGTCACGCTGCCCTCACGCACGCCGGGCTCCTCGCGGTACCCGGGCACCTTCTCGCCGTACAGGGTGCCGGGACCGTACTGGCCGCGCACCGCGACCTCCTCCACGCGCCCAGCGGGAATCTCCTTGACGGCGCGCAGCACCTTCACCTTCTCGTCGCGGATGGCGTCCGCGTCAAAGGCCGCCGGGGGTTCCATGGCAGTCAGCGCGAACAGCTGCATCAGGTGGTTCTGCAGCATGTCGCGCACCACGCCCGCCTCCTCGTAGTACCCGGCGCGGCCCTCCAGGCCCAGGTCCTCGGCGGCCGTGATCTGCACGTGATCCACGTACCCGCGGTTCCACAGCGGCTCGAAGATGGCGTTCCCGAAGCGGATCGCCATGAGGTTCTGCACCGTCTCCTTGCCCAGGTAGTGGTCAATGCGGTACACCTGCGACTCGTTCCACACGTGGTGAATCGCGTCGTTCAGCGCGCGCGCCGAGGCGAGGTCACGCCCGAAGGGCTTCTCGATCACCAGGCGGCGCCAGCCCTCGGACTCGTCCGAGAGGCCCAGGCGGCCCAGACCGTTGCTGATCGGCTCGAACAGGCTGGGCGGCGTGGAGAGGTAGAACAGGGCGTTCTTGCGGCCCCCGTGCGCCTCCTCGGCCCGGTCGAGTTCGCGGCCCACCTTCTCGTACACCTCGTCCGCGGCGAAATCCCCAAACTCGTAGTACAGCAGTTCGCGGAACTTCTCCAGGCTGCCCGGCTGGATCGCGTCCGTCTCCTTGCTGTCCTTCAGCGCCTGAATGGCGTAGTCCTTGAACTGCTCGTCCGTCATCTCCTGACGGCCCACCCCGACGATGTTGAACGCGCTGCCCAGCAGGCCGTCCTGCCACAGCCCGAACACGGCGGGCAGCAGCTTGCGCCGGGACAGGTCGCCGGTCGCGCCGAAGATCACCAGCGTGGCGGGTTCCGGCGCGCGGTTGCGGCGCATCAGCGCGCGGAAGGGGTTCGTGCCGTCCTCGCCGGGGGCGCCCGCCGCTCGTTTCGGACTGGCCTTTTTCGGGGCGGCTTTCTTCACCTTCGGGGCGGGTTCAGCCACGCCCACCTTCTGCGCAGCGGCCTTGCGGGTCACGTTCTCCTGCACCTCGCTGGCCTTCACGCCACGGGCGCGGGTGTCCTTCGCGGGGGCGGCGCTGGCGGCCTTCTTCGCCGATGCCTTCTTGGCCGCGGGCTTCTTGGCGGCAGGTTTCTTCGCCGGTTCCTTCTTGGCACTGTCCTTTTTCGCGCCGCGGGTCATGCGTCACCCTTCACGCGCTGCTGGCCAGTCTCGCCCAGCTGTTCGGCGGCGCTCCCCTCGCCCGCGCTGGCCGTCTGGCCGATGTTCTCCGGCGCGGCCACCTTGGGGTGATCGCCGGGCGCCACCTCGGGCACCAGGCCCTCCTGGCGGGGGGATTCGATGGTCTTCACGGCGTGCCCGCCGAACGCGCGGCGCATCGCCGAGAGCATCTGCCCGGCGTAGCTGACCTCCTGCTGGCTGCGGAAGCGCATCTGCGTCGCCAGGGTGATCACGGGGGTCGGCACGCCCAGTTCTATGGAGTCGATGATCGTCCAGCGGCCCTCGCCACTGTCCGCCACGTAGTCCGAGAGCTTCTCGAACTCGGCCTTGTTCTGCAGCGCCTCGGCGGTCAGGTCGAGCAGCCAGGAACGCACGACGCTGCCGTGCCGCCACAGTTCGGCAATCTGCGCCATGTCGAGGTTGAAGTCCTGATGCGCCTTCATCAGCTCGAAGCCCTCGGCGTAGGCCTGCATCATGCCGTACTCGATGCCGTTGTGGACCATCTTCACGTAGTGCCCGCTGCCTGCCGGGCCCATGCGGCCCCAGCCGCGGTCGGCGGCGGGCGCGAGCGCCTCGAAGGCGGGACGCAGGCGCTCGACGGCTTCCTCGGCGCCGCCGATCATCATGGCGTAGCCTTCCTTGAGGCCCCACACGCCGCCGGACGTGCCGACGTCCACGAAGTGAATCCCTTTGGCCCCGAGTTCCTCGGCGCGCCGGATGCTGTCCTTGTAGTTGCTGTTGCCGCCGTCGATGATGATGTCGCCGGGCGCGAGGCGCGTGGCGAGGTCGTCGATGACGCTCTGCGTGATCTTCCCGGCGGGGACCATGACCCACACGGCGCGGCTCCCCGGCTCGCCGAGTGCGGCGATCAGGTCGTCCATGCTGCGGGCACCGCGGGCGCCCTGCCGTTCGATCTGCGCGACGCTGTCCTCGCTGCGGTCGTAGCCGGTGACCTCAATGCCCCCCTGGGTAAGGCGCAGGACCATGTTGCCGCCCATCTTGCCCAGTCCGATCATGCCTAGTTTCATGGTTGTCCTCCCGGCATGGAAGCGCTTCCGGCCCCCAGCCTCAACGTGCTGCACTATACGTCCGCACCCGCGCGGGACGTCCAGGGCAGCCCCCCCGCCTTCACGCCGCATGAAGCAACCGTCAACCCCGCCCCCACCCCGGACGCCGCGCACCTCCGTGAAAGGAGAGACCAATGCCCGCCGGACGCAGTGCTACGCTCCGGACATGACCGCACCCGCCCCCACCCCCGCAGCGGGCGACCTGCTGCCCCGCGCCGCGCGCGGCGAGCGCCTCCACCACGCCGAGATCGAGGCTCTGTACCACCAGCCTCTCCCGGACGTCGCCGCCGTCGCCCACCACCTGCGCCTCCAACGGCGCGACCCCGACACCGTCACGTTCCTGATCGACCGGAACATCAACTACACCAACATCTGCAACGTCGGCTGCAACTTCTGCGCCTTCTATCGCACCCGCCGCCAGAAGGACAGCTACACCCTCGACTACGAGCAGATCAGCCACAAGATCCGCGAACTCGAAGCCGTGGGCGGCACCCGCATCCTCCTCCAGGGCGGCGTGAACCCCGACCTGGGCCTGGACTACTACACAGGCCTGCTGCGCCACGTCAAGGCGCACCACCCCACCATCCGCATCGACGCCTTCAGCCCCGAAGAAGTCCTGTTCATGGAGAAAACCTTCGGCCTGAGTCTCGACGCGCTCCTCGACACGCTGATCGACGCGGGCCTCGACGGCCTGCCCGGCGCTGGCGGCGAGATCCTCGAAGACGACGTGCGCGCCAAGGCCGCCCCCGCCCGCATCCGCAGCGAGGACTGGTTCCGCATCATCGACGCCGCCCAGCGCAAGGGCCTGTACACTATTGCCACCATGGTCATCGGCTTCGGCGAAACCTACGCCCAGCGCGCCAGCCACCTCCTGAAAATCCGCGAGCAGCAGGACAAAGCCAACCGCGACTACGACGGCAACGGCTTCTCCGGCTTCGCCATGTGGACCCTCCAGACCGAACACACCCGCCTGCACGGTAAGGCCCCCGGCGCCACCGCGCACGAGTACCTCCAGCAGCTCGCCATCGCCCGCATCGCGCTGGACAACATCCCCAACATCCAGGCGTCCTGGCCCGCGCAGGGCTTCAAAGTCGGACAGGCCGCGCTGTACTACGGCGCGAACGATCTCGGGTCAACCATGCTCGAGGAGAACGTCGTCTCCGCCGCCGCCGGCCACGACCGCCACCAGGCAACCGTACGCGAACTGATCCGCATCGCCGTGGACGCCGGCTTCACCCCCGCCATCCGCAACAGCCGCTTCCAGATCATCGACTGGCCCGACGCGCAGGCCATCCTGAACCGCGCCCCGGAGAACCCCGAAGGCGACCGCGCCGTCGGCTCAGCAGGCTGAACCCTGGAACACAGCCGGGGCGGCTCCCCCCACATATGCAGGCCGGGGCCTAGTGGCCCGACCAGCCCGCAGAATAGGAGGGAGTGACCGCGAGACCCTGTCCCTCACTCGCCCACGCCACGCTGCTCCCGTGCGCCCGGAGGACCGCGCTGTGCCCGCCCTGGCCTTCATCTTCTGCGAAACCCGCCCCCACCCCACGACCACGCCCACCGAGTGGACCGGCGAGGCGCGCCTGCTCCTCGACCCGCCGCGCGACCTGCTGGATGCCCTGCACGCCGCCGACCTGCACGACCTCGGCCACCCCGACGACCTCAGCGTGCAGGTCAGCGCCGAGACGCTGTTCGAGGACGGCCAGATCACCGGGCGCACCACCCTGAACGCCGCGGACCTCGCCACCCTCACCGCGCACCTGCCCGACCCCCACCACGCCCGCCTGCTCGCCTGGGCGGCCTTCGCCTACGCCTTCGAAAGGCAGGGCAACGAGGCCCGGTTCATCATGTGGTTCGTGGAATAACCCCCACGGATCAGGGGCACCGCACCACAACGCGCTGAAATGTTGTGGACTGTCGCTGATGAATCGGGCCGAGCGCCGGCTCAGCGCGCTGGGCCCGCCGCACCTCAATAAAATGATCCCGCCACGCACAGGCGGGACCATCTGCAACAGCAGCTATTCAGCGCTTCACGCCGCGCCAGGAAGGTCGGTGGCCCCACCACCCGGCAGGGCGCCGTCCAGCTGCACCCGCCGGGCCATATCTTCAAGGACTTCCCCGTACAGACTCGCGCTGAGTCTGGGCAGCCACGCCAGCTCAAGCGTGATGTCCCCCAGGTCCCGGTGCACGCTCCGGTGCTGCCAGCCCGGGCCTTCAGCGTCCAGCACGAACTGCGCGGACTGCACGAGAATCCTCACGCGGCCCTCTGCCGTCCGCGTATCACTGAAGTGACGGGTGACATTCATGGCCCCAGGATACGCAGCGCCCCTGACGAGATTCATACGCCAAAGTGATGATGGGCTGACTGCCCAGCCGGTGCATGAAGCATGGAGAGTGCCCATGCTGCTCAGGCGCTCCCCATGCTCGTTCCCGCGTTACTTGATCAGAGAGATGGACGCCGTGCCGCTGTAATCCTCGCTCCAGACGGCGAGCGTGCCACCATCTGCATTCAGGGCCGCGCCCCTGACGTTCAAGAGCGAGATGAACGTGCTGATGGGCTTGGCCCCGCCGGTTTCCAGGCGGTAGACGCCAGAAGTGTCCCGCCCCCACAGCGTCGAGGTGTTCTTGCGGTCAAAGCCAAGCAACTCGCCGGTGCTGATGCCGTCAAACTGCGTGACGGTACCGTCACTGTTCACGCGGCTCAGGGCGCCGTATGCGGACAGCCACAGGGTGCCGTTGTCGCTGATGGCGGCGCTGCTGGCGGGCACGGTGGTTTCGACCTTCGTGGCCTGCTGCGTGGTTGTCTCAATCCGGTAGATGCCGCCGGGGTACCCGGGCACGATGAGCGCGAGCTGCTGCCGGTTCGGGCTGAAGAAGAAGTTCTGGTTCCCGTAGAACGACCCCGCCGAGCCCAGGTTCAGGTTGACGGGTGTGATCTCTCCGGTCGCGGTCGTCCAGGTGTTCAGGGAGGATGTGACGGCTCCCGCGCTGTAGGTGCTGCGCACGAACCACACGCGGCCCTGACTGTCCGTGGTGTTGCTCATGGTCTGCACACTGCCCAGCTGAGGGGTGGGCAGTGTGGTGACGGCCCCCTCATCGGACACCAGCGTGGCCACATCCTGGCCGAGCACCAACACGCCTCCGTCGGTTTGAATGAAGCGCGGGCTGGAGTATCCCGACGTTGGCGCTGACACGCTTGTCAGCGCCTGCCCACTGGCGCTCACGCGGGTCACTTTGATCCGGTACTGGTTTGTGGCGCTGTCGAATGCGCCGTCCGTGGCGACCCACGCACCTGCAGTGGCCTGCGTGACCCCCAGCACCGCACCTGACACAGGAAGGCTGGCACGGGCAGGGCGGACACTCAGAGTCGCTGTCGGGGAGCTGTACTGGCCCAGATCTGGGCTGCTCACCTTGATGGTCGAGTTGCCCAGCGCCGCGTCGACGCTGGCCTGCACGGGCACCATGACCTGAGTGGACGCGCCTGGCGTGACCACGACGGTCTTGGGCGTAGCGGTCACGCCAGCTGGCAGGTCGGTCAGGGTGACGGTGGTGGAGCCGCTGAAGCCGTTGCTGGTGGAGACCGTGACGGGGACGCTGGCCGACTCACCCTGAGAGACAGAGAGCCCGTAGCCACTGAATGACAGGTTGACGGTAGGGGCATTCACGGTCAGTTTCCCTGAAGCGCTCGCGGACTTGTCAGCGCTGGTCGCCGTGACGGTGATCGGATACGTGCCGGGTTTCACGCTTCCGTCTCCAACGACCTTCAGGGTGACGTACGACGCCCCATTCAGGTTGGTCGTGACGGGCTGAGTACTGAGTCCGGCAGGCAGGCCTGAGAGGGTGTACGTGACGCTTCCCGAGTAGTTGCCAATGCTGGATGCGTACACGTAGACGTCCTGCGAGCCGCTGGGATACATCTGGACGTCCGGTGGGGAGAGCATGATTGACAGGCCCGGCCGGGTGACGCTCACGCTGCTGTAGCCACCGCCCACCTGTTTGCCCGCCGCGTCCCGCGCCACGATCTGGAACGGCGTACCGCTCAGGTTACCCTCGCCGCTGTAATGGAAGGTCAGCGTGGTATCGAGGCGCTGCGGATTCAGACCCAGACGGCCCAGGTACGTGGCCGTCGCTCGTGCGTCCTGGCTGGTCAGGGTGGCCGCCGTCAGGTTGACAGTCTTGGGTTCAATGGTGAGGCCGGGCAGGTCGGTGCTCAGGCTGATCTGGCCGGTGTAACCGCCGTCCTGGTAGATCCGCGCTGCGACAGAAACGTCTGCGTCAGAGGTGAAATCGACCGAGCTGGCCAGGGTGATATTGACCTCTGGCGATGCCCGCACAGCTTTCAGGACGCTACGCGCGCCGCTGCCAAGGGTTTTGATCGTCAGTTGATCGTTGCTGCCGGCGTACTCCACGGCGTTCCAGCCCGCGGTCAGGTTCACATCCAGGCTTACGGTGCCGGTGCTGCCGTCCGGAAACGTGCAGGTGAGCTTTCCTTTCACGGTCGCGGCGCTGTCACTGTACAGGCGGGCCACCTGGCTGCCGCTCACAGTGCCTCCCGCCACGAGCTGTTCAGTCACCGTGCCCAGGTAATCCACCTTCGAACTCAGGAGGGTGACCTCTGAGAACAGCGCGATACTTGGATTGGCGCTCTGAGTGCCCGTAAACTGGCACGAGTCGAGGTTTCCTGTCGGCAACAACTGGAAGAGGCTGGCGGGAGCCTTGGTCAGGGACAGATCGAGTGCGCCATTGGTCACGGCACTTTTGTTGTTGATCTCCACCTCCGAGCCCTGACTCAGGACACTGATCGCAGCGCCGGTTGGGAGGTCACTGACTGGTCCCTGAATTCGGGTCGGCTGCACCGCAGTGCCAGGCATGACCTTGTACTCGACGGTGATCGTCTTGCTGGCGTCCAACGTGACGGTCTGTGGCGTGGGGGTCACATACCCGTTCACAGTGCCGGCTTCAACTTTCACAGTGGTGCCCGGTGTGAGATTGGTGAAGACCTTGCTGCCATCAAGTGTGCCGTCGAACAGTGTCGCGCCAGAGCCGGCGTTGGTGACCTTGATGGGCGCGCTGCTGACCCCATTCAATGCAACGGTCAGGCTGACGGATGCGGCGGGTGGGGCGGGCTGCGGGCAGGCCGTGAGCAGCACGGTCAGGCCAAGCATGGCGGTCGGAAGCTGAAGACGTTTCATAATCGCTCAGAATTCTAATGCCTTGATCTTGAATAGGTTGCCGCAGATGACGTTTGTCAGAGTGAAGAACTTCACGTGAAGGCATTCCCGGACTCCTCTTTTTTGCTCGGCCCGTCTACACACCTGCGAGCCGCGTGCCTGGGCCTCCCGTAGACTCCGGGCATGTTCAACTTCTCACGACGACAGGGTGCGCCCACTGCGGTGCTTCTTCTTCGTTGGGGGCGTTGAGCGCAGCCCAGCGTTCACCTGCACGCCCCCGGAAGCGAGAAGCGACCGGGGGCGCGTTTATCTGGGGGAGGTTTCATCATGGGAATGACGATTGCAGAGAAGATCCTCGCCGCGCACAGCGGTCACGATCACGTGGTGCCCGGACAGCTGATCGAGTGCCGCACCGACTGGGTGCTGTGCCACGAGATCACCACGCCCGCCGCGCTGCGCATGCTGGAAGAACGCGGAATGGATCAGGTGTTCAACCCGGATCAGATCGTCGCGGTTCCTGATCACTCGGTGCCGGCCATGAACATCAAGGCCGCGAAGATGTACCAGAAACTCAAGAGCTGGGTGCACGAGAAGGGCATCAAGCACTTCTTCGACGTGGGTCGCGGCGGCATCGCACACGTGGTGCTGGAGAACACCGGCCTGATGAAACCCGGGCAGACCCTCGTGAGTGGTGACAGCCACACCTGCAACGCGGGCGCCCTGGGGGCCTTCGCGACCGGCGTGGGCAGCACCGACCTGGCGGGCGCCATCTACGCCGGGAAGGTGTGGTTCAAGGTGCCGGAAACCATGCTGATCCGCGTGACCGGTCAGACCCAGCCGGGCGTGACGCCCAAGGACATCGTGCTGGAAGTCATCAAGCGCATCGGCGCGGACGGCGCGAACTACATGGTTATGGAGTGGGTCGGGGACTACATCGACAACTTGGACATGGAGGGCCGCTTCACGCTGACGAACATGGCCATCGAGGCAGGCGGGAAGACCGGCATCGTCGCCGTGGACGACACCACCCGCGCGTACATGAGCGCCCGCGGCGTCACGCCCGACGCGTACACCGAGTACCAGTCCGACGCGGACGCCAGCTTCAAGGTGATCGTCGAGGTGGACGCCTCACAGGTCGAACCGACCGTCGCCTACCCACACATTCCCAGCAATGGGCGCGTCGCTGGGAGCGACCGGATCGCCGTGACGCACGCGTACGTGGGCAGCTGCACGAACGGCCGCATCAGCGACCTGCGCGACGTCGCCCGCATCCTCAAGGGCCGCAAGGTCGCCGAGGGCGTGCAGATGATCGTCGTGCCCGCCACGCAGGCCATCTGGAAACAGGCCGCGCAGGAGGGCCTGCTGGAGATCTTCGTGGACGCCGGGGCCAGCGTCAGCTACCCCAGCTGCGGCGCGTGCCTGGGCATGCACTCCGGCGTGCTCGGGCCCGACGACGTGTGCATCAGCAGCAGCAACCGCAACTTCGTGGGCCGCATGGGCGACCCTTCAGCGCAGATCTACCTGGCTAGCCCGGCCACCGTCGCCGCGAGCGCCGTCGCGGGCTTCATCAGCGACCCGCGCGCGTACAACGACACCATCAACGCCGCCGACTGAGCGGCCGCGACCCAAAGTCAAGGGGAGGAGAGAAGCGTGGATCTGAACATTCTGCTGGCCGTAGCGGCCATTCACACGGTGGTTCTCGTGATCCCCGGCCCGGACGTCCTGCTTGTCAGCCAGACCGCACTGGCCCGCACGCGCCGCTCGGCCCTGCTGGCCGGGCTGGGCGTCGTGCTGGGCATCGCGTGCTGGGCGGCGCTGGCGCTGCTCGGCATCGGGCTGCTGTTCCAGGCGTTCCCCTGGATTCACGGCGTGGTGAAGGTCGCGGGCGGCGCGTACCTGCTCTGGATGGGCCTGAACCTCTGGCGCAGCAGCACGCAGAAACCAGCGGAGGCTGCGCCCATCCAGGCGCCCCTGAGCGACCTCGCCGCGCTGCGCGCCGGGTTCCTGACGAACATCAGCAACCCCAAGGCCGCCGTGTTCTTCGGCAGCGTGTTCAGCGGCGTCCTCGGCGCGCACGCGGGCACCGGACTGAAGCTCGCCGCGTTCCTCGTGATCGTCGGCCTCAGCCTGGGCTGGTTCGCGCTGGTCGCCACCGGCATGTCCACCGCGCCCATGCAGCGCGCCTACCTCCGCGCCCGTCGCGGCGTGGACCGCGTGGCGGGCACGCTGATGCTGGGCTTCGGCGGACTGCTGCTCGCCTCCCGCGAGTGAGGCAGGTAGGGGGTGCAGATGCTCGGTCCGGCTGAGGTGATCCAGATGAGGCAGCGGCGGCGTCACCACTCATCTACGCTGGTCGGAGATGCCGTACCTCCTGCTCGCACTGCTGACTGCTGGACTGACCTGGCGCATCATCTCGTCGGGGCGCCTGGCGTACTCGAAACGTCAGATCCTGATGTCGTGGATCGGGCTGCTCGGGCTGCCCATCACCATGGCGTTCTGGCAGGGCGGCATGGACCTGTCAAAAGCCGCGCACCAAACCCTCCTGAGCACGGCGATCCTACTGCCGATGCTGGTCGTTGTCGGTCTCTGCCGGGAAGTTTTTCCGCTTATACCTACCGAGCTGATGCTGTTTGCTCCGGCTCTCTGGTACGTTCTCGCAGGTCGGGAACCACGCAGCCTGACACGGTAACGGCGTCCGGCATTTACGGAGAGGTGAGCCGTCTCAGTCGTGACCGGACTGCTACTCGCGTCCCGAGAGTAAGCTGGGTGGACTATGGGTGAAGCCAAACGCCGCAAACAACTGGGTCTGATGCCCACCGTTCACCCCTTCGAGGCGCAGCTGGACGCCGACGGCACCCTGACCTTCACGCAGGCCCCCGACGACGCCGCGCTGCGCGAGCGGATCGAGGAGGCGCTGCGCCTCACGCAACCGTACGGGGCGGCGTGGGATAGCCAGTACCGCACGCAACTCGTCCTGCACGGGCGGGTGGACGGCACCCTGTCCACAGCCGAGGACGTGGCGGCGCTGCCCGTCGCGCCCCACCGCCGCGTGACCGGGGAACTCACGACCGGCGGCCAGCCGCACGAGCAGGACATTCGCGTGGATGGCGGGCACGTCCGCCTGCGGAGCGTGGAGCACTCCTTCGATGGGCAGCGCTGGGAAGCGTTCCCCGCGAACGCCGATCCGAACGCCGCCGTGCGCCGCCTCCTGAACCACCCCGCCGCGCGCCTGACCGGCGAGACCGTCGCCTCCTACGCGGTCGAGCAGTACCGCGAGGGCCGCACCGACATCGACCCCGAACCCCCCGCTGAACTGCTGGAGGCCATTGAGGGCCTGGCCCGCGAGTACCACGGTGAATCCGACGCCGACTGGCAGGACCTGCACCTCGAACTTGCCCCCGACGCCGGAGAGGCAACGCCGGTCGCCAAGCGCGTCGTGTTCGACCTGACGCAACCCGCGCCCCTCCAGACGCCCTTCAGCCGCGCGTTCGCGGTCCTCGGCAACGTGGAGGTCGTCCCGCAGGAGGGCAGCGCCGCCTACACCCTGGACGGCGAGGAGTGGGTGTCGTACGCCGACGGTCAGACCTTCGAGGGAGGCCTGCCCCCGGAACTCGCGGACATCTTCGACCTGGACACCGTGCCCGTCACCGTCCACGCCGACGGCCGCGTGGAATGGGACGAGGACGACATCCCCGCCGAGCACGCCGAGCGCCTGCGCACCGAACTGCGCGACACGACCGGCGCAGGCACCCCCGACGACTGGGCCAAGTGGACGCGCGAGATGCTCGCCAACGTCTACGCCGAGGAACTCGTGATCCCCGACGGCGCAGAGCTGCCCATCCCGACCGCCGTGCGCCTCGACATCCCCCTGGACGCCCTGACCGACCCGGACCCCCTCGCGCAGACCTTCATGGAATCCGAGGTGACCTTCGACGGTCAGGCGTGGCGCGACCTGTACGACGAGGAAGTGCCGGAAGAACTCCGCGCCTACTCGCACCTGAACTGAATTTCAACCGGAGGAAGAAATTATGCCCACCGTGCACGTGTTTGCCCGTGATCACATCAACACCGACGAGATCATCCCCGCCCGCCACCTGACCACCGACGTGGAGAGCGAACTCGCGAAGTACGCCATGGAGGACTACGACAAGGACTTCGTGCGGCGCGTGCAGCCCGGCGACATCATCGTGGCCGGCGCGGACTTCGGGTGCGGCAGCAGCCGCGAGCACGCCGTGTGGGCGCTGCGCGGCGCGGGCGTGGCTGCCGTGATCGCCCCGAACTTCGCGCGGATCTACTACCGCAACTCCATCAACAACGGCTTCCTGGCGCTGGAATGCGACGGGATCGTCGAGGCCTTCCAGGACGGCGATCCGGCCGACCTAGACCTGAAGGGCGGCACGATCACGAACACCCGCACCGGGCAGAGCCTCACGTTCGTGCCCGTCCCGCAGTTCGCGCTGGACGTGCAGCAGGCCGGGGGCTGGCTGGAGTACATGAAGGCGAACGATCAGGCGGCGCTGGAAGCCGAGTCCCTGAATGCCCACTCCACTCAGGCCGGTCACGGCCACCCCGGACAGGAGGAACAGCATGCCTAAGATCGTCACCCTGCCCGGCGACGGGATCGGCCCCGAGGTCACCGCCGCTGCCGTCGCTGTCCTGCGCGAGGTCGCGCCCGACGTCACCATTGAGGAACACCTGATCGGCGGGATCGCCTATGACACGCACGGCGACCCGTTCCCGCAGGTCACCCGCGACGCCCTGAAGGACGCCGACGCGGTGCTGCTGGGCACGGTGGGTGGCGCGCAGGACAGCGCCTGGAACCTCCTGCCCCGGCACCTGCGGCCTGAGAGCGGCCTGCTCGCGCTGCGCAAGGCGCTCGGGTGCTACGCGAACCTGCGCCCCGTGCGCGTCCAGCCGGGCCTGGAGCACCTCTCGCCCCTGAAGGCGGAACTGGCGCGCGGCGTGGACATCCTGATCGTGCGTGAACTGCTGGGCGGCGTGTACTTCGACGGGGACCGCAAGATCGACGGGGACACCGCGTACAACACCATGCGCTACACCACCCCCGAGGTCGAGCGCGTGGCTCGCGTGGCCTTCTGGGCCGCCGAGCAGCGCAAGGGCCGCGTGACCAGCGTCGACAAGGCCAACGTGCTGGAAGTCAGCGAACTGTGGCGCCGCGACGTGACTGCCCTGCGTGACCGCGAGTACCGCGGCATTCACCTGAACCACGAGTACGTGGACAGCGTCGCCATGCTGATCGTATCCGACCCCAGCCGGTACGACGTGATCGTCACCGAGAACCTCTTCGGCGACATCCTCAGCGATCTGGCCGCCGTCATCCCCGGCAGCCTCGGCCTGATGCCCAGCGCCAGCCTGGGAGACGGCGCGGGCCTGTTCGAACCCATCCACGGCAGCGCGCCCGACATCGCCGGGAAAGGAATTGCCAACCCTGCCGCCGCGATCATGAGCGCCGGGATGCTGCTGCGCCACGGCCTGAAGCGTCCCGAGGGCGCCAACCAGATCGACCGCGCCGTCGCCCTGGCCCTGCGCGAACACCCCACCCGCGACCTGGGCGGCAAGGCGGATACGCAGACCTTCACCCGCGCCGTCCTCAGCGCCCTGGAAACTTCACCCGCCGTCGGGTAATACACAGCCCGAGGGGCGGCGGGTCACTCCGGGAGGGGAGAGGCCCGCCGCTTCCCCTGCCTTCAGGGCCGGTCGAGGTGCTCCAGGCGTTCGCGCAGGTCATCCACCTGCCGCTGAAGCTCGGCGCGTTTCCGCGAGCCGCGCATCAACCACATCAGCGGCAGGGCCACCAGTGCCGCAATGAGAAGCGTCGCCACCAGCAGCACGAGGAGTTCCAGAGGGCCGATCATGACTCACCCTACGCGGTGGTCGCCCGGATCGTTGCCGCACTTGCTGTTCACGCCGCCCCGCGCGGCGCATGCTGGGGGCATGACCGACGCCGTGACCTTCCCAGCTCCCGCCCGCATTCCGTACCCTGGCGGGTGCGTGCTGGAACCCGCCCCGTACGCGCTGGACTGGCTGCTGAAATGGCCCGCGGACGTGACTGTGAACGGCACCCTGCACGCGGACGTGCCCGTGTTTCCGCTGCTGCGCGACCTGCTGCGTGACCCCGCCGCGCACGGCCTGACGCCCGAGCAGGCCCAGGCGGCCCGTGACCGCTTCCTTGACGTGGCGGGGCAGGCGCTGGAAGCCGAGGGTGGGCAGCGCGCGTGGCTGGAACGGGAATTCCGCTGACGTCAGACGCCGCGCGTGCCGGGCTGGACGCCCTGGCCCTCCTGCCAGCGCAGCCCGGCGAGACCCGCCAGGCGCAGGTGACGCGCTCCCTGCGGGGCGCCATCGTGCGGGGCCTGCTGCCCGAAGGAACCCGCCTGCCCGGCCACCGCCGACTCGCAGAGCACCTGGGCGTCTCCCGCAACACCCTGGTGGACGCGCTGGGCCAGCTGGAGCTGGAAGGGTACGTGCAGGCGCAGGGGCGCAGCGGCACCCGCGTCAGCGTCCCCGCCCACCCGGAGCGGCCCGCCGCCCCCAGGGGAACACTGCCGCTCAGTGCCTGGGCGCAGCGGGCCCTGACCGGACAGGTCGAGGACGCCGGCGGCGAGTACGCCGTGGACTTCCGCGTGGGGCAGCCTGTGCCGGAACTGTACCCGGAGGCCGCGTGGACGCAGGCGCTCGCCCGGCGGGCCGCGCAGGCCCTGCGTGCCGGTACCCCGGATGACCCGCTGGGCCCCCTGGAGACGCGGCGCGCCCTGGCCGCCCACCTCAACGCCGAGCGGGGCGCGCAGGTGACGCCCGACATGCTCCTCCTGACCGGTGGCACGCAGGGCGCCCTGGACGCCCTGGCCCGCGTCTTCCTGGAGCCCGGGCGGACCGCCGCCGTTGAGGACCCCACGTACCCCGGCGCGCGCGCCGCACTGGCCGCCACCGGCGCGCGCGTGCAGCCCGTCCCGGTGGACGGGCAGGGCGTGCAGCCCGCCCAGCTGCCCACCCGGGCCGCGCTGCTCTACGTCACGCCCGGATGCCAGTACCCCACGGGCGTCGCGCTGCCCGCCGCGCGCCGACAGGCCCTGATCCGCTGGGCACAGGACACCGACGCCTTCATCCTGGAAGACGACTACGCCGCTGACCTGTACCACGCGGCCCGGCCGCCCGCCGTCCTCCAGGGCGTCGCGCCGGACCGCGTGATCCTGCTGGGTTCATTCAGCAAGAGCCTCGCGCCCGTCACCCGCAGCGGTTTCCTGGCCGCTCCGCCAGACGTGGTCCGCGTTCTGGCCGCCACCCGTCCCCTCACAGACCGCGTCCCGGGCCGACTGGACGCCCTGGCGCTGGCGGACGTGCTGAGCACCGGCGCGTACAGCCGTCACCTGCGACGCGCCCGCGCCGTCCTCACCCACCGGCGCGACGTGCTCCTGCATGAACTGTCCCTGCGGCTGCCCAGCCTGCACCCCCACCCCTCCCCGGGCGGCCTGCACGTCTACCTGCCCCTGCCCGCCTACTGGACGGAAACCGGCGCGGTCGAGCAGGCCGCCGAGCAGGGCGTGGCCGTCAGCCGCGTCAGTCCCCTGACCGACGGCCCACACCCCCCGGCGGTGCTGCTGGGCTTCGCGCACCTCACCCCCGAACAGCTGCGCGCAGGCGCCGCCCGCCTCGCCCGGGCGTGGTCCCACCACGGCGAGGCAGGCTGAACTCACTCCAGCCGCCTTTCGAGCACATCCGCAGGCCGATCAGGGTAGACTCTACGCAATGCGGTTGCTGCTTGCTGCCCTGGCACTGGTCCTGACGTTGATGTACTTCACGTTCGGACTCCGATTCGGCTACGTTACCCTCACGCCCACCTACATGCTGAACGCCACCGGAGAAAGCCACTACGGCTTCATCACCTACGAAGAAGGCCAGACGGTCGGCGTGCGCGGCATGTGCGACGTCCGCAAGGGGAGCGTCACCGTCCGCCTCCTCGACCCTGGCGGCACCCAGGTGGCCGGACAGGTCTGCCCCAAGGGCAAATGGGCCCTGAACGCCATGGGCAAGGGCCGCAACGGCACCTATGAACTGATTGTGGACTACAAGGACTTCACGGGCATTCTCGACATCGAAGAATCCCGCAAGTAAGCGCCCAGCGCGCCAGGGGCGCAGGTACACTGGGGCGTGACCACCCCACTCACGGCCACGGCCCACACCGCGCAGGACACGCGGAGCGCCACCACCCGGCAGAACCTGCTGACCATCGCGCTCGCCTGGTGGCTGATCGCCGGTGTCTTCACGGACGGCTGGGCGCACAACCAGTTCGGTGAGACGCTGGAAACCTTCTTCACGCCCTGGCACGCCGCGTTCTACAGCGGCTTCCTGGCCGTCGCCGGGTGGTGCCTGTACCTCGCGTCCCGCGGGTGGCGCGCCGGACGACGCGGCCTGAACGCCTTCCCCGACGGGTACCACCTCGCCGCGCTCGGCGTGCCGATCTTCGCGCTGGGCGGCATCGGCGACCTGACGTGGCACACCGTTCTGGGCATCGAGGTCGGCATTGAGGCCCTGCTCTCACCCACGCACCTCCTACTGTTCCTCGGAGCGATGCTGATCGCCGCGTCCCCCCTGAACGCCGCGTGGCGCAGCGCCGAACCGCGCGCCGCCCGCCCCGCCGTCCGCTGGGCCGCCACCCTGTCGGCCACCAGCCTGCTCGCCATGACAGCCTTCATGCACATGTACCTCTGGGGCCTTCTGACCGTCCCGCAGGGCCTGGGTTACGTCCAGACGCGCGGGGAACTGGGCACGATCCTCCTGACCGCCGTCATCATGGCCGCCCCACCCCTTCTCCTCCTGCGCCGCTTCACCCTGCCCTTCGGCGCGGTGGCCGTCATGTACGGCGTCACGAACCTCGGTATGACCCTTATGATCCTGCCCGGGAATGTCCGCGTGCCCCTTCTGGCCGTCGCCACCGGGCTCCTGATCGACGTGTGGCACGCCCTCCTGCGCCCCAGTCCTGCCCGGCCCTGGCACCTGCGCGCCTTCGCGTTCCTGCTGCCCCTCAGCGTCTGGGGGCCGTACCTCGGGGACGCCGTGTGGCGCGGCCAGACCAGCCTCAGCCTCGAACTCTGGCTCGGCGTGGCCGTCATGACCGCCCTGGGCGGCGTCGCGCTCAGCGCCCTGATCTTCCCCGCACCCATCCCAGTGGAGGCGGAGGAAAGCTAATTCAGACCGCTTGACTGTGTTCAGGGCTGCATGTGCATGCCGTGTGGCGCGGGCAGGGGCTGCGCGCCGCGTGCCTCCAAGAGGCTGTCCAGCGTGCGGATCTCGCCGGTCTGTGTGGCGGTCACCTGTCGGACGAGGCCAGCGACGAGCGGCTGACCGCTGCCCGTGAGGGGCTGGGCCATGAGCAGCGCGCCCTGGTGGTGGCGGCGCATCAGGCGCAGGTACTGCGTTTCGGCCTCCCGGGCGGGCAGAGTCTTCAGTGACAGGAGTTCGTCTCGCGTGGCCATGCCCATCATGCTCGCGTGCATCGCGTCTGGCGCGGTGCCGTCCGGGGCATTCCAGCGGCGCAGCCACGCCTGCATCTGCCGTTTCTGTTCCTCCTGACCCAGCTGAATATCCAGCGCCAGGGAACGCACCGAGCGGTCCGCCGCGACCTTCAGCACGAGGACGCTCATCGTGACCGCCTGATCGTGGTGAACGCGCATGTCCTGCACGAAGCGCACCTCCGGACTGCCCGGCGCGGGGGTGACTGGGCGGGGCTGGGTGAGCAGCAGCGCGCCGCCTACCCCCAGGCCCGCCAGGACGACCAGCGCGCCGCGCCGTTTCACGGGACCGTCACGCCCCGCACCCCTCCGGCCCCTGCCGGTCGAAGTGCCGCTGCCGCTCCCGGAACGCCGCCTTCTGCTCCGGCGTGGTCCGCGCGTGGCAGTGCTCGCAACTGACGCCCTCCTCAAACAGCGCGTGCGCCCGCTCGGCCTCACCCAGCGGCCAGCCGCACGAATGACACATCACCGCCGCACCTTCGCGCAGCCCATGCCCGACCGTCACGCGCCCGTCGAACACGAAACACTCGCCGTCCCAGCGGCTCTGCTCCTCGGGCACGTCCTCCAGGTACTGCAGAATCCCGCCGCGCAGGTGAAACACGTCCTGATACCCGCGCTGCCGCAGCAGGCTCGTGCTCTTCTCGCAGCGGATTCCGCCCGTGCAGAACATCGCCACGCGCTTCCCCCGCAACTCCTCCGCGTGCTCGTCCAGCCACGCCGGGAAGTCCCGGAACGACTCAATCCCTGGATCCACCGCGCCCCGGAACGTCCCGGCCTTCACCTCGTACCGGTTGCGCGTGTCGATCACGACCACGTCCTCCGCGTCGATCAGCGCGTTCCAGTCGCCTGCCTCGACGTACTGCCCGACTTCCCGCTCCGGCGCGACCGGCACGCCCAGCGTCACGATCTCCCGCTTCAGGCGCACCTTGAACCGCTTGAACGGCTGAGCCGACGCGCCGGACTCCTTGTACTCCAGCCCCGCGAAGCCCTCCGCGAGCAGCGCCGCGTGCAGCGCGTCGATCCCCGAGCGGCTCCCCGCGACCGTCCCGTTAATTCCCTCGGACGCCACGATCAGCGTCCCGCACAGCCCCCCCGCCTCACCGAGTGCCAGCAGCCGCTCCCGCAGGCCCGCCGGGTCCGCCACTGCCCGGAACTGATACAGGGCCGCCACCACAAACGGCGCGGAAGAAGGCGTTTCAAGGGCAGGGTGAGGCACGACCGACATCCGACACAGGATAGCGGAGACGGGCTGTGCGCTCTGGTGGTACGAGGGGTTACAACTGCCGGGCGTAGGCCATGTACGTGCTGACGCTGGGTGTGAACAGCAGCGCTGCGGCCCCCACGTGCAGTCCACCCAGAATGAACGTGACTGCCATGCCGCTCAGGAGCAGCTGCGCGCCCACCCAGAGCAGCAGCAGCGTCACGATCACGCGGGCCCAGTCGCGCCCCTGGTACACGTTCCAGCACAGCCAGCCGGTGAGCCCCAGCGAGATCAGAGGCGGCACCGGTGAGCGGCCCACCAGGATGACGAGCAGCGTTGCCAGCAGCGAGGTCAGGATCAGCGTGGCCAGCAGCGCCGTGGTGAAGCGCCAGCCGTTCTGGATGATCTGTGCGTCCGAGGTCATGGACTCAGCGTAGGGAGGGTCGAAGCGACGCATGTACACATTTGCCCGCCCTCCAGTGGGGGCAGTGGAGGAGATGCGTCCGCCGGAGGCACTGAGCCCTTCGGCGCATTCGTGGTTCTGCGTGGTCTGTTAGCCTTGCGGGCGTGTCTGTGCCGTCCACCCTGATTGCTGCGTCGAACGTGTCGGTGTTGTTTGGCGAGCGGGTGGTGCTTGACGGCGTGAGCGTGGGTGTGTCGCTGGGTGAGCGGGTGGCGCTGCTGGGCCGGAACGGGGCGGGGAAGACGACGCTGCTGCGCGTGCTGACCGGGGAGCGGGTGCCGGAGGAAGGTGAGGTGTGGCGCGCGGATGGCCTGCGGGTGGCGGTGCTGGAGCAGCATCACGCGCATCCGGCGGGGCGGAGTGTGCGGTCGCTGGTGGACGCGGCGCATCCGTACCGGGCGCTGGAGGTGAGCCTGCTGGAGCTGGAGGCGGACCTGGGTGATCCGGAGGTGCTGGCGCGCTGGTCGGCGCTGCACGCGCACCTGGAGGACGTGGACGCCTTCCGCTGGCCGTCGCGCGTGGCGCGGGTGCTGGGCATGCTGGACCTGACGCGCTTTCTGGACCGGGACGCGAGCACGCTGTCCGGGGGGGAGCGGACACGGCTGGCGCTGGCGCTGGCCCTGGCGCGCGAACCGGACCTGCTGGTGCTAGATGAGCCGACGAACCATCTGGATATCCGCATGCGCGAGTGGCTGGAGGGCTGGTTGCGGGCGTTCCGGGGTGGGGTGCTGCTGACCAGTCACGATCGGGAGTTCCTGGATGCGGTGGCGACGCGCAGCGTGTGGCTGGAGCACGGCGCGGCGACCGGGTATCCCGGGGGGTACTCGCGGGCGTCGGCGCAGCGGGAACTGGAGCGGCGCACGCAGGCCCGCGCGGCGCGGCTGGTGGAACGGGAGGCGCAGCGGCTCTCGAAGAGTGTGGAGGTGCTGGACCGCTGGGGTCGCCGCTCGCGGGCGTTGAAGACCCGGGCGGAGCGGCAGAGCGTGCCGGAGGCGCCGCTGCCGGAACGGCAGATCCGCATGCGGCTGCTGGCGGGCACAGCGCGTGCGCCGCTGGTGGCGTGGGGCGAGCACCTGAGCAAGGCGTACGGGGACCGGCCTGTGCTGTCGGATGCCGCCTTCCGGCTGCGGCAGGCGGACCGGGTGGCGCTGATGGGTGCGAACGGCACGGGGAAGACCACGCTGATGCGCCTGCTGTCCGGCGAGCTGCACCCCGACCCGCCCGCGCCGGACCCGTTGACCGGGGAGGTCGGGTCGCCGCCTGCGTTGCGGGTCGCGCCGGGCGTGACGGTCGCCAGCCTGGACCAGACGTGGCACGGCCTGACGCCGGGCGAGGGACTGCACGCGCAGTTCGAGCGGCGCTTCGGGCGGCAGGCGAACACCCTGCTGGGCCGCGCGGGTTTCGGTGCGGAGGACTGGCCGAAAACCCCGGAGGTGCTGTCGGGTGGCGAGCGGGCGCGGGCCGGGCTGGCACTCGTCAGTGGCCTGCGGGCGGACCTGCTGCTGCTGGACGAACCTACCAACCACCTGGACGTGGAGGCCCTGCTGGCGCTGGAGGGCGCGGTGCAGGCGTACGGGGGCGCGGTGGTAATCGTCACGCACGACCGCCGCTTCGCGCGGGAGGTCGCCACGCGCCTGTGGGTCATCGAGGACGCCGCGCTGCGCGAGGTGAGCGGCTGGGGCAGCCGCGAGTACCTCGATCCGGCGGCGACGCTTCAGGGCGATCCGCCGCCCCCGCCGTCGCCACCCACGCCCCGGCAGCGCCTCGCGCCGCTGGAGGCTCAGCTGGCGGCCCTGCGCGCGGAACTGGACCGTCCGCCCGGCAGCCTGACCGGGCGCGAGGAGGCCCGCGTGCGCGCCCAGGCGCACGCCGTGCAGCAGGGCCTGTACGGGCTGTACGCGCAGGTCTGGAGCGCCCCGCAGTTCGACGCGGAGGTCCGCGAGCCGCCCCTGACCATCCGCGCGCAGCGCCTAGGCGAGACGGGCGGTATGTTCTGGGCCGCGCACGACGAGGGCTGCCCGCACCTGGCCTGGGACGGGCAGACGCTGCGCTGGAACGGCGAGCCGCCCGCGTGGTTCGGCGCGGCGCTGCTGGGCGGCACGCTGCGCGTCCTGTTCGAACGCTGGAACGTGGGCCGGGTGGGGCTCGGGGACGGCGGCCCGGTGTTGACCCGCCGGGCGTACTTCGAGTGGCTGGGCCTCGCACCGGGGCGGGAGGCGACGCGCTCCGCCCCGTGAGGGCACGCTATACTCGCGCGCATGGAAGACCTCATCAAGGGCCGCCTCGGCGGAGCGGACGGCTACAGCATCCGCTGCGCCATCGACGGCGACACCATCAAGGGCCGCGCGGGCGGCAAGCTGCATGGCAAGGACATCAACCTCGAAATCACCGAACGCGGCGTGCAGGGCACCGTCGGCGCGGACCCCGTGAAGATTGAGCTGGAAGACGGCGAGCTGCGCGGCAACGTCGGCGCGCAGAAACTCACGCTGCGTGGCGTGGACCGCGTGACCGGCTTCATGGGCGAGCCCATCGTCGGCTGGAACGTCGTGGCGCAGCAGACCGGCGAGAAGCTCGTCGGGCAGCTGGGCAGCACCGTCCTGGGCCGCCCCTTCGAGCTGGACCTCGGCAGCGCCCCCGGCTGGGTGGGCACCCTGGTGGCCGTCGTGGCCTTCTACGCGCTGGAACCCCGCGCGAACGTCACCGTCTGATTGACGCCGTCAGCAGCGCCGCCCCTGCAATCTGCGGGGGCGGCGCTCTTCATGGCTGGGTCAAGGGCCGGGGTGGGGGCACGGCTGCCCCCCCGCCTCACCGACCGAACAGGTAGCGGATCCCGAAGCGGAACACGGCGCCGCGTTCGCCGTTCTCCACGCCGAAGTTCACGTTGGTCCGGTCGTTCACGTTGTACCCGACGCTGAAGGTCGGGCGGATCGACTGGAGGTTCAGGCCCTTCAGGGGCGTGCTGACCTTGAACGTGAAGCGGCTGTCGGGCGCGGTGTACTCGGCGTTGATCAGCCCCTCGCCGTTCAGGTCCACCTGATACTGCAGGTACAGGTCGCGGGTCAGGTACGAGCCGAGCGTGATCGTGGCGCCCACGGTGCCGTCCTCCACGCTCAGCTGCGGGGTCAGGCGGAACACGTCCAGGCCGAACGCGTTGGCGATGGTGCGCTCGAACTCGCCCAGCACGAACACGTTCAGCGCCGTCTGGATGGCGCTGGACCCCAGCGCGCCCAGGTTGCTGGGCAGCGCCGCGAGGTTCGGGACGCCGGTGGCGACCAGCGCGTACAGTTCCGCCTCGCCGTACGGGAGGCCCGTGGCGGGGTCGGCGCAGCTGCTGCCCTCGGCGGTGCAGCGCAGCGTGGTCGTCAGGTCCAGGACCGGCGAGCCGCTGCGCGTGACGAACTCGCCGCTCAGTTCCAGCGTGACCGGCACGCGCTGCCGGGTGGTGACGGCGGTGACGGTGCCGCTGGCCTGCACGCTGAATTTCGGGTAGAGGTTGTCGCCGCTGAACGTCACCGCGCCGTTCTGCAGCGCGAACTCGTTCTCGCGCAGGTACACGAAGCCGCGCTGCGAGCGGATCTCGCCGCTCAGGCGCGGGCGGTCGCCGCTGCCCGAGAGCGTCAGGCCACCGGTGAACTCGGCCCGGACGAGGTTCTCGTCGATGCGGATGCCGTTCGTGGCGGTGATGGGGATGTCCTCGAACACCAGCCGCTGCAGGAAGGGCCGCGCGGGGCGGGCCGCCGGGTCCTCCTGCGGCTGTGGGAAGGTCGTGAACTGCTCGGGCAGGGGGCTGACGAAGTTGTCGGTGGTGCGGCCCGTGGCGGCGTCCACGTTGCTCTGGCCGGGCGCGGGGATGGTGGCGGGGGCGTTCACGCGGCCCAGCACCAGCCGCGCGAAGTCGGCCGCGCCGGTCACGCGGATCACGCTGCCGTCGTCCACGGCGCGCAGGTCGGCGTTCAGGGCGCTCTCACGGCCGTAGATGACGGCCAGCGGCAGGTTGTAGTTCCGCGCGGCGAGACTCAGGTCCCACCTGGGCGAGAGTGTCCCGGTGAGGCTCAGGGTGCCCGCGCCGCTGGCCGTGGTGGCGCTGCGGCTCTGCGCGTCCAGCGTCCAGCGGCCGTCGGTCTGCTGCGCGAGGGTCACCGTGCTGTTCGGCAGGGCGCCCAGCGGCTGCGGCGCCAGCAGGCCCGTGAAGGTCACGCGGGTGCCGCTCAGGCGGCCCAGCGTGAGCTGCCCGGCCACGTTCAGCGTGCCGTCCGACCCGACAGTGCCGCCGGTCAGGACGCGCCCGCCCGCCGTGAACGCGCCGCTGTCGGGCAGGTCCCCGGCGAACTGCGGCACGCTCAGGCTCAGGCCCGCCACGCTGCCCTGGAGGTTCTGCGCGCGCAGCAGGCCGCGCGGGCGGTCGTACGTCCCGGCGGCCGAGAGGGTCAGCGTGCCCTTCAGGCTGGGGGTCAGGTCCACCAGGCCCGGCACCAGCCGCAGCACGGGCGTGAAGGTGGTGTTCGTGAACTGCGCGCTGAGGTTCACGTTCTCGCGGGTGTATTGGCCGCGCACGTCCCAGGTGCCCGCGCCGCCCAGCTGGATGTTCACGCCGCGTAGCTCGCGGTTGGCGAAGTCCAGCGTGCCGCTCCCGGTCAGGGTCTCGGTCACGGCGTCCTTGCCCGTGCCGCTCGTAGCGCTCACGCGGATGCGCTCGGCCACCACGTTCAGCGTCCCGGCGGTCGGGTCGGCCAGTGGGAAGCGGAAGCGGGCCACGCCGGTCACGACACCCTCGCCGGGTGCCTCTCCGGTGAAGGCGCCCACCAGCGCGCCCACCGGCAGCGCGCGCAGGTTGCCCTGCCCGAACACCTCGCCGCTGCCCAGGCCCGCCGTGAAGTCCGACTGGCCCAGGAAACCCCGGATGCGCCAGTCACTGCCGACCTGCGTGCCCTCCAGACGGGCCGGCAGGGTCTTCGGGCCGACCGTCAGCGCGTCCGCGCGCAACACGAACGTGCCGCCCCCACCGCGCAGGTTCGCCTCGCCACTGACCCGGCCGGACAGGGCCGGGGCGATCTTCAGGTCCTGCACCTCCAGTTCATCCAGCGTGGCGCGCAGCGAGTACCCCTCGCCCGTGGGACGAACAGCCAGCACGCCCTCCAGGGCGGGCAGCAGGTCCGCCACGCCGCCTGACGCGTTCAGGTCGGCGCTGCCCATGTCGTTCCCGCCGCGCAGGTCCGCCGTGAACGTCTGCCCGTTCAGGCTGACCGTGCCGTTCAGGGCGACCGCCTGACCCGCGAGATCCAGCGGGTAGGCGGTTACGCCGAGCGTGCCGCGCAGCCCGTCTCCCGCTGCGCGTACGTTCACGTCCAGGGTGCCTGCCTCGCGGGTGAGGCGGCCCGTCAGGGTGCCCGTCCAGACCTCGGGGCCTTGAGCGGCCCGCAGCGTCAACGTGCCCGCGCTCAGCGCCGCGGTCAGGTTCACGGCGGGGCGGCCCCCGGTCAGGGTCACCTCGCCGTCCACGTTGCCGCGTAGCGCCACGCCCAGGTACGGCACCGCGTAGGGCGTATCCAGTTCGCGCACCGTCAGCGCCACGCGGCCCGAACTCGTGTCCGTGTTCACGCTGCCACTGGCGGTCAGCAGGCCCGACAGGCCCGTGATGCCCAGCCGGCCCAGGTTCAGGCCCGGCAGGTTCGCCGCGAGCTGCCCCGCCTGCCAGCGCAGCGAGCCGTCCACCAGCCCGTCCGAGACGTTCAGGTCGGCGGCCCGCAGGCTGGCGCTGCCGCTGGCGCGCCACTCGCCGCGCCGCACGGACAGCTGGGCCTGCGGGTCCGCCAGGGTGCCGTCCGCCGTGACGGTCACGGCCCCCTCGGGCCGGGTCAGGCTGGCGGTGCCCAGCAGCGCCCACTCGCCGCGCGCGCCGGGGCGGGCTTCCAGCACGCCGCTGCCCTGCGCCTGCGGGCCGTCCACGAGGCGCAGCTGCACGCCGCGCGCACTGGCGACCACGCGGGCGCCCGCGCCGAGAAGGCCCGCCTCGCCCTGTGCGAGCGGCGTGCCCAGCGGGCCACTCAGGCGGAGCGTCAGCGGCTGCGTCAGGACCCCGGCCGGTCCGCCTGTGACGCGCGCGCTGCCGCGCCAGCCGCCCAGGCGGTCAGCGGTGACGTCCAGCGCGGCGCGCAGGCCCTGCGGCCCACTGAGGTTCCCGCGCGCACTGAGCGCCTGGGCGCGGTTGGTGACCTGCACGCGGCCCGCCAGGGTGCCGGTCGCGTCCACGGTTAGGTCGGCCGTGCCGTCCAGGGCCGCGCTCCCCGTGGCTTCCAGTTCACTCCCGAAGGCCTTCGCGGACAGTCGGTCGAGGGTCACCCGGGTGTCGTCCAGCGTCGCGACCGTCCGGCCCGCCTGCGTCAGTGTTCCCTTCACTCCGGCCAGCGTGCCGGACAGGGTGCCGTTCAGGTCGCCCAGCGTGACCCCGGCCAGCGCCGCGCCGCGCGTGCTCAGCGTGCCCGCCAGGGTGGGGGAGACCAGCGTGCCGCCCAGGCTGGCGCTCAGGGTCGCCTCGCCCGCGCCGCCCACCAGCGGCAGCGGCGTGACGTTCAGGCGGCCCGCCAGCGCCGGGATGAGGTTCGCGCCCGGCGTGAGGCTCAGCGAGCCCGCACCCAGTCGCCCGGCCGCCAGCGCGTACGTGCCGCGCCCGTCGCCGGTCAGGGTCACGGGGTCGGAGAGGCCCGCCACGCTGGCCCGCACCGAGCCGGACAGGCGCGGCCACACACCTTTCAGATCCAGGGTCGCGCGGGTCTTACCACTGCTGACCGTGCCGTACAGGCGGGCGCGCAGGGTGCCCGCCGCGAGGTCGAGGTCGCTCGCCTCGGCGTACACCGTGCCGCCCAGCCCCCCCTTCAGGGCCGCGCGGGCGTTCAGGCGCGGGTCGAGCACACGGCCCGACGCGGTGATCAGCGCCTCCAGCTGGTCGGTGGTCAGCGTCACGCGGCCCGCCACGGCGGGGTCGGCGGTGCGGCCCGAGAAGGTCAGGTCCGCGCCCAGCGTGCCGTCTCCCAGCGACGCGGCGTTCAGGTACGCGGTGCTCAGGTCGCGCGCGGTCACGCGCAGCCCGCCCGGCAGCGAGCCCTGGGCGCGCAGCACGCCGTCACGCAGGCTGCCACTCAGGTCGGCGCTCAGCACGTCCGCGCTCGGATCGAAGGCGGCGCGGCCGTACAGGCTGAACGGCCCGGCCTGCGCCTGCTCGCCCTTCACGGCGAGATTCTGCGCGTTCAGCGCCTCCAGGCCGCCCGAGAGGGTCCCGCTGGCGCTCAGGGTGCCCGCCACGGTCAGGGCGTCCACGTTTAGCCCGGCGGGCAGCAGCCGCGCCGCGCGCAGGCCGTCCAGGCGCAGCGAGGCGGCGTAGCGGCCGCGGTCCAGGGTAGCCAGTCCGCTCGTGCGCGCACCGGTCAGCTGCACGCGGGCGTTCCCGGCGGCGTAGCGGGCGCTCAGGTCGCCACTCAGGTCCCCCTGCGCGTCCTGCACGGCGCCGCTGAACGCGGCAGTCAGCGCACTCCACGACGTGCCGCCCAGCGTGGCCGCGCCGCTCAGGCGCAGCTGCTCCGCGCGGCCCCACAGGGCGCCCGCGTCGAAGCTCGCCAGGGTCAGGGTGCCGCCCGGCCGCAGCGGGAGGCTGGCGGGCAGGCGCCCGGTCACGCGGGCCTCGCGCACTCCCGTGCCCAGGGTGGCCGCCACGCTCAGGTCCCCCGTGGACGTGCCGTCCAGCAGGGCGTCCAGCGGCCCGCCGGGCACGTCGCCCACCGCGCGCAGCGCCCCGCTGAAGCCCGTGCGGGCGTTCCAGCCGATCGGGCCGCGCAGCCGCACGTCCGTGTCCGCGTTCACGAGCGCCGCGTTCAGGGTCAGCGCGACCCGTTGCAGGCCACCCAGCGCGCTGGTGCCCAGCTCGCCGCGCACCTCGCCGGCCAGGGGCGCGCCCGTGAACACCGCGCGGTACGCGCCGCCCAGCAGGTGCGCCGAGACGCGCGTGCCCGCCGCGCGCAGGCCCGACGGCCCGTCCGCCAGGATGCCCTGCGCGGTCACGTCCGGCCGGGAGATGCTGCCGCGCACCTGCGCCGTGTATGTGCCGGGCAGCAGGTCGGTCAGGGTCGCCCTGGCGTCCAGTTTCAGCGCCGGGAACAGCGGCCCGCTGGCCCGCACGGTGCCCTGCGCGAGTTCGGCCTGCGCGCCCTCAAGGCGCAGCGCGCCGCCCGCATAGCGCAGCGGGGCGCGGAAGGTCACGCCCGACACCTCGCCCTGCGCGGTGGCGCGCACGTCGGCCAGGGTGCCGCCCAAGGTGACGGACGCCCGGCCCGCCTGCCCCAGCAGGGGCCGCAGGTCGCCCGCGTTCGCCGAGCCGCCCAGGGTCCAGGCGCCCAGGCCCGCCCCGGCGCGCTGCGAGGCGGTCAGGTCCAGCGCCGCGCCGGCCACGCTGCCGCCCAGGGTCACGCGGGCCGCGCCGCCTGTCAGGGCCACGCCGGTCGCGGTGACGTTCACGGCCTTCCCGGCGTACGACCCGGTCACGCGCAGGGTCAGCGCGTCCCCCGCCCCAGGCCCCGCGCGGCCGGTCAGGGCGGCGCGCAGGTCCTCGAAGGTCACGGCGGCGTTCGCCTGCGGGTACAGCGGGCCGCGCACGCTCAGTGCCTGCCCGCCCAGGGTGCTGCTCAGGTTCGCGCTGACCTGCCCGCGCAGCAGGCTGACGCTGCCGCGCGCCGCCTGCCCGGCGGCCTGCACGTTCACGTCCGCGCGCCCGGTCGCCCGCGCGAAGTCCAGCTCCGGGACGCTCAGGTTCAGGCCGATGCGGCCGCGCACGCCGTCCAGTACCGGGCTCAGCACCCGGGCGTCCAACACGGCGCTGCGGACCGTCAGCCCCGCGCCGCTGTAGGCCACCGGAATCCGCGAGCCCGGGTGGGTGAGGGTGCCCCGCACGGTCAGTCCGCTGCGCCAGTCCGCGCGGGCGTCCAGCCGCAGCGGGTCGCCCAGGTACCGGGTGCCGCTCGTGAACAGCGTGGCGCTGCTGCCGCCCAGCGCGACCTCCAGCCGCCCCGGCACGAGCGCCGCGCGCACGTCGGCCGGCAACGCCGCCGCGAACGGCGCGAGGCTGGTGCTCAGCGTGCCCCCCAGCGCCGGGAGGACCGACACCCGCCCGGTCAGCGGCCCCGAAGGCAGCGCCAGCAGGGTGGTCGTGCCCTGCCCGGCCAGCCGCACGGTACCCGCCTGCTCTGTCGCGGGGGTGCCCCCCAGCGCGTAGCGCAGGCCCAGGGCCCCGGTCCAGGTTCCACTCGCGTACGTCAGGTCGCCCACGGTCGCGCGCGCTCCGGTCAGCGAGCCGCGCACGGGGAACGACTGCCTCGGCACGCTCAGCGTGGTCGGGCCCACCCCGAAGCGCTGCGGCTTCACGGTCAGGGTGCCGCGCAGGTCCGCCACGCTGCCGCCCGCCGTCGCCGTGAAGTACGGTCCGGTCACGCGCAGGTTCAGGCCCTCCAGCGTGGCGGGCAGCCGCACCCGCCCGGTCGCGGTGACCGCCTGCCCCGCGACCGAGCCGGTCACGCGCAGCGCCCCCCGGTCCGCGCGGACCAGGAACGGCCCGGCGTTCAGGCTGCCGTTCAGGACGCCGCCGCGCGCGGTCAGGGTCCCCTCCAGCCGCTGACCGGCCAGCCTGAGGCCCTGCGCGGTCAGGTTCAGGTTGTCGAAGCCCGCCAGGGTCACGGTCGCGCGGCCACCCTGCGTGTCCCGCACCGCGATCTGCCCGCGCGGCTCGGTCCCGGCACCCTGCACGTTGCCGTCCACGAACAGTCCGTTCCCGAGCGGTCCACTGACATCCACGTCGTAGCGCCCACTGGGGAGCGAGGCGGTGCCCTCGGCACGCAGGCCCTCGCCGTCCGTGACGAGCAGGTTCAGCCCGTTCCACGGCCCGCTGACCGCCAGGGTGTACTGGTCGAGCACGCCCCGCGCATTCACCGCGCCCCGGAACGAGCCGCCCGGCCCGGGCGCCCACGACGCGCGGCCCTGCACGCGCCCAGCCTGCCCGAAGGCCGTCAGGGCCTGCGCGCCGCTGACCTGCACCAGGCCGCTGCGGCCGTCGTAAGCGGCCGTCAGGTCACCCCAGGTGCCGCTGACGCGCACGGCGGGCGTCAGGGTGCCGCGCAGGTTCACCGCCTGCGCGGGCAGCGTCACGCCACCGAAGGACAGGACGCCTGTGCGGCCGGTCACGGCGGCCCTCAGCGCGCCGTACGGGCCGGTCACGCGGGCGTTTAGAGTCTGCCCCTGCGCCTGCACGGTCCCGCCCACCTGAACGTCGGGGAAGACCCGACCCGCGACCTGCGCGGCCACGCGGCCCGCTCCGCTGCCCGACGTCACGGTCAGGTCCGCCGTGACCGGCGTGCCTGCGCCCGGCTGCCGGGTCAGGGTGCCCCGGATCGCTGCACCCGCGGCCTGCGCGTTCACGCGCGCCGAGCCACCCCGCCCGGCGAGGTTCAGGTCCAGTGTGCCGCCCAGGTTCAGGCCCGGCAGCAGGGGCCGCAGCGCGCCCAGGTTCACGCGCCCATTCGCGGTGATGTTCTCGCCGTTCAGGGTGCCGCTGGCCGTGTCGCCCCGAGTGGTCAGGCTGAAGCGCACGCCGTCCGCCAGCGTCACGGTCCCCCGGATGTCCGCGCCCGCCACGCGCGCCTGCACGCGGTACGGGGCGCGCAGGTCCGCGTCGGCTAGGATGGTCACGCCGTTCGACGTGCCACGCAACTGCGCGGTCGTGCCGTTGCCCTCGGCGCTCAGCGTCACCCCCGCCCCCACGGCCTTCAGCGACCCGAAGGCCTTCAGGGTGTTCGTGACCGTCACGTCCCCTGTGATCCGCAGGCCGCCCGCCACGGCGAGGTTCCGGGCGCGCAGTCCGAAGGCGTCCCCGTTCCAGGTCAGGCGCTGCGATCCGGCCGTGAACGTCCCGCGCTGCCGCACGTAGTTCAGGGCCAGCGGCCCACTCAACGGCTGCGGCACGCCCGGCACGCTCGCGTTCAGGGTGCCCGTCACGTCCCCGCCTGTCAGGTCAATGCGGCCCCCGCCGGTCAGGGTTACCCCGCCCCCGGAGAGGTCCCGCGCGGCCCAGGTGCCCCGGAAGTTCTTATCCAGACTCAGGCTCGCTGCGCCCAGGTCCACGCGCAGGCCCTGGCGGTCAAAGGCCGCCGTGCCTGACAGGCCCGTGAAGGGCCCCGCCTGCCCGTCCGTGATGCGCGCGCGTAGATCCTCCGGCGTGCCGCTCAGGGCCACGCGCGCACCCGCCGCACCGAACGTGGGGTTCAGCACGGCGTTCAGGCGGCTGCCCTCCAGCGCGAAGGTGCCGCGCAGCGGGCCGCCCAGGCCCTGCCCGTCGAAGGTCAAGAGGTTCTTCGCGTCAATGCGGCCCTCGACGTCCAGGGCTTTCTGCGCGAAGGTGCCGTTCAGGCTCACGCGGCCCTCGCGCCCGAAGGCCCAGCGGCCCGCGAGTTTCTGCGCCGCGCCGCCCAGCGCCGTGTCCGCGCTGAACGCCAGATCGTTCGTCTGCCCGGCCACGTTGCCGTCCTGGTTCAGGAAGGTGTACTCGGCGTTCGCGTTACTGAAGCCCACGCCCGCCAGCGTGCCCGCACCCTGCGCGTACGCCTTCACGCGCACCGTGCTCCAGCCGCCCGCCTTGACCCGCAGCTTCAGGTTGCCGTCCCCCGTCGTGCCCAGCGCGCGGGCCAGCCCCGACACGGTGGGTGTGGCGTCGGCCGTGACCGACCAGTTCTGCGCCTTCAGGTCCACGCCGCCGGTCGCGGTGACCGGGCCGTTCCAGCCCCGCCCGGCGAGGTTCAGGCGGATGTCGTCCCCCCGGTGCGTGGCAATGCCCTGAATACCGGTCACGGTGACGAACTTCGCCTCCGGCACGCGCAGCGCGGCGCCCGTCACCTTCAGGTCGCCCACGATGGGGCCGTCCCCGAGCACGTAGCGTCCGGTGATGCGCCCGGCGGTCACGCCCGGCCAGTAGTGGTTCAGCACCCGCGCGTCCGCGTCCAGGTTCACCGTGAACACGTTCGCGCCCCCCTTCTCAGCCACCAGCACGTCCGCGTTCAGGTCGCCGTCGCGGGTCGCGCCGCGCACCGCCAGCGCCCCGTCCCGCCCCGGCGTGACTGTGAAGCGCCCATCCGGGACGTTGAAGCCCGTGCCGTCCACGTTCAGGCGGGTGCGCTGCACGTTCAGGCCGCCCAGCACGACCTTCCAGCCGCCCCCGCCGCCCCCTGCGCCGCCACCCCCGCCGAACAACTGCTGCAACTTCAGGTTCAGCGCCGCGTCGGACGCCTGCACGTTCAGCCGCACCACGCGCGTCAGGGGATTCACGCTGGCGACCGTCACGCCCACGCGGCCCGCCTCGCCCTTCAGGCCCGGGATGTTCACGCGCACGCCCGACAGGTTCGGCGCCCACAGTGGTCCCGTGACCCGGTCCGCACTCACGCCCGCCGGTGTCCCGAAGCGCGCCAGCAGCGCCCCGCCCAGCAGGGTGGGCAGCAGCGCCAGAATCAGCAGCAGGGCGCCCAGAACGGCCAGAACCCACCACCACACCCGGCCCCGGCGGCGCGGGGGGGGCGCGGTCTCCGGAGCGGCGGGGTCCTGCGTCACGTCACGGTCTTCGGGGCGCGGTCCCGTCACGCCTCCACCCGGCCCGGCGTTGCCCGGTCCTTCCACTGTCCACACGCTCCTGGCCGCATTCCCCGCATTCTACGCAGCGCCGCGTGAATGCCGCACCCACGGCATCCTCATGCAACCGTCAGAAACCCACCGTTCAAAGCGGCAAAAGCCGCTACGATGCCCCCCATGCGCCTGACCGCCCTCATCACCGGAACCGTGCAGGGCGTCGGGTACCGACGCTACGTGCAGCGGTACGCCCGCGACCTGAACCTCGCCGGGTACGCCGAGAACCTCACTGACGGCCGTGTCGAGGTCGTCGCCGAGGGCCACAAGGACGACCTCGCGCGGCTGCTGCACTGGCTGCGGCGCGGCCCGCCTCACGCCCGCGTGCAGGACGTCCAGACCCAGCAGAGCGAGGCCACCGGCCTGAAGGACTTCCACCTGTACTGAATCGGCGGTGGGGAAGAGGGCGTGACTGACTACGGGTCACGCCCTCTTCCGGTGCGGTCCTTACCCGATACGGCGGATGTCGCCGACCACGCGGTAGAAGCCCCCGGCGTCCACGAGGTCATCGACGAGGTACGTCGCGCCGGCCTCGCGGAGGTTGCGGGGGAACTGCACGTTCCACGCGTGGTACCCGGGGGTGGTGGGGCGTACGCGCAGGCGGGTGCCGTCACGCTCGCAGACCAGCCGCACGCCCTGGCCGCTGTCGGCGGTCACGGCCAGCTGCGTCAGGGGTGCGCTGACCTGCGCGGCGGCGGCGAGTTTCACGTCGCGGGGGGCGGGGGCCTCGCCGCGCTGCGCGGCCTGAATGGCCTCCGCGCTGGCGTCCAGGGCGGCCAGGATGCCGCGCGAGGTTACGAGGTACAGGCGCCCGGCGGCGTACTGCATGCTCAGGGCCCCGCCCACCCCGCTGCCCAGCTTCCAGAGGCGCTCGCCGCCCCGCGTGAAGCAGTACACGGCGCTGCCGCTGTCCCCGGCAAACACGTATTCGCCGCCGGGGCTGGTGGCGCAGGACAGCACGGCGGCGTCGCAGGCGTAGTCCTGCACGTGCTCGCCTGCCTTCGTGAAGCGCTGGATGAGGTTCTGGGTGGTGCCCGCGTACAGGTCGCCGCCGTCCTGCCAGCCGAACAGGACGCCGCCCCGTGTTTTGGCCTGCCACAGCGGGAGGCCGCTGGCGCGGTCGTACATGCCCACACCCGCCGAGTGCCCGTAGTACACGCCGCGGTCGTCCACGCGGACCATCCAGCCCATGTTGCCGCCGGTGGCAACGTTCGCCCACTGCTGGTCGCTCTCGGCGTCGAAGGCGAAGACGTTGCCGCTCGCGTCGCTGGCGGCCAGGGTGCCCGCGTGGATGTCCAGCCACAGCAGCGCGGCGCTGCCCTCGACCTCGTACGCCACGAACGGGAGTTTGCCGCTCAGGTCGTACACGTTCCCGTCATCGCAGCCTGCGAAGGTCCAGCGGTCGTCCCGCACGAGGCATTTCACGCCGTCGGGCAGGGTGAAGGAGCGGTGCACCTCGCCGTCGGGACTCAGGGCGTGCACCTGTCCGGCCTCGTTGCCCACCCAGACCTGATGCTCGTCCGCGAAGATGCCGAACGCGGTGGATGTCGTGTCGAACTTCCACAGCAGCGGCGCGCCCTGGCGGGTGGTGGCGCGGGTCTCGGTGAAGGTGCGGCGCACCACCTCGCGTTTCTGCCGGACGCCCTGCACGGCGTCCTCGTAACCCTTGCGGCGTTTTTCCTTGAGTTTCTTGTCCGCTTCGGCCTGGGCCTTTTCGGGGCTGGGGTGGGTCTTGCGCTGGGTCTGCCCGTCGGTGCCGATGCGGCCGTAGCGGATGGTGAGGTCGGCGCCGTCCACGGTCACCTCGTAGAACTTGTGTTCGGCTCCGTTCGGATCTGAATACTCCAGGTACGTTACAGACATAACTCTATTGTAACTGACCTCACGCTAAGCTGGCAAGCGAACCTGGGAAAAGCGAGGCCAGGCCGCGAACCAGCCAGGGCCAGACGAGGACCGCAGCGGCCAGCAGGGAAGAGTTCCTACTCCAGCAGATTTTTCAGAACCACAGCTTTCAACTGAAATTTGATCTCCGCACAATACGGCCATGAACCCCCCGGCCTGCCCCCAACCCACCCACGATCACCTGCGGGTCACCACCCCCGCCCAGGCGGGCGCCCTCCTCGACTTCGCCTACGGCGCCCGCCTCCTCGAACAGTTCCTGCACCCCACCACCACCAGCCACGCCGCCCGCGCCCTGAATGAACCCGCCAACCGCGTCGCGTACCACGTCCGCAAACTCGTGGATTGCGGCCTCCTGCGCGTCGCCGGACACCAGGGCAAACGCGCGCTGTACGTGACGGCCGCCCGCACCTTCCACGTCCCCCGCACCCTCGTGCAACTCGACGAACCTCTCACGGTCATCGGCCCGGCCCTGCGCGAGGTCACCACCGCGTACGCCCACGCCGTCCTCGACTGGCAGACCCGGCAGGGCCACCCCGGTCCGGGCGACGACGACCTCACCCTTCACCTCAGCGGCAGCGCACCCGACCCTGGCGAGGCCACCGGCCCGTTCGCGCCCGCCCTGCGCCTGCGGACCGTGCACCTTTCCCCACGCCAGTACCGCGCCGCGCAGGACGCCCTGAACGACATCCTCGACTGTCTGGAAGCCGAGGCCACCGCCGAGGACGCCCGCGCCAGCACCTTCGTCCTCATGACCTTCAAGGGGCAGCTGCACCTCACCTGAACCCATCCGCTCCACGCTCCTCGTCTCCTTCCACCCACGACCGCTCCGGCGGACGGCGGGCCGCCTCACCACACACCACCGGAGGTTTCACATGTTCCATGAACGCCACCAGCACGCCCTTGACCGTCACGCCCAGCTGATCGAGGACGCACGGGCCGTCCACCTGGCCCGCAGCCTTCAGGGCGCGCGCCCACGCCGCTGGCAGTTCACCTGGCGCCTGCGGTCCATCACGCTGCACCTGCCCCTCCCGCACGTCACCGCCACCTCGGTGGGTCAGCAGCGGTGACAGGGCAGCCGCGCAGGCCGGTCCCTGATCACTGGGCGACGCCCCTTGACTGGGCCTGACGGTCAGTTCACCCGTGAAGGGTGGCGAGCGCCAAGCCTGTGACCTGCCCCCGCACCTCGTGGGTCACGGCGCGCCGCTGAGGAGCTTCAGGAACACGTCATCGCTCCAGTCGCCGCCCCGCCCGAACCGTACGATCACCGCGTCCCGGCGTACAGCCGCTGGTTGCCCGCACCCGCCGCCATGAACACGCTGACGGGCTGGCTGGGCATCAGGCGGTCGCCCTTCAGGTTCAGCGCCGCGACCGGGACGGTATCGCCGCTGTCCAGCGTGCCGTTCGTGGGCACGTTCAGCCACAGGTTCAGGCCGTACACGCTCAGCGCGGCGCTGCCCTGACGGCACTCGCCCAGTCCGGCGGCACTCAGGACCGCGCGGCCCTGCCACTGCCCGTTCTGGAGGAGCAGCTGGCCCACCCGGCCCCACTCGCGGGCACTCAGGCGCGCGCCCCCGGCCAGATCGGCGTGCCCGGCGCGGTCGCGTGCCCAGGTCGGGTGGACGTCCAGCGCGTCCAGTACTCGTGCCTGCAACGCCACTTCGGGTTCCTGCCCGGTTCTGCGACGGACCAGTTCCGCGAACGCGGCCAGATGCGCGTTCCCGTACGCGAACACCGTCCCGGCGGGCGCCACAGCCTGTGCCGCCAGCGCGGCGCCGCTCAGGTCGCGGTTCAGCGTGGGAATGGGGTGACCCACGTTGCCCAGCAGGCCGCTCGTGAAGTTCAGCAGCTGCCGCACCGTGATGTCCCGCCGCGCGTCGCCGCGCCACTCGGTCAGGGTGTCCGCTGCCCGCTCATCCAGCCGCAGCAGGCCCGCGTCCTGGAGCGCCACGGCCAGCAGCCCGCCGAAGGTCTTGCTGCCGCTGGCCAGGACGTGCGGGGCGTTCAGGTCGAAGCTGCCTTGCGCCTGGGCGAACACCTCGCGGCCCGCCTGCCACACGAGCACCGCGTCGCCCCGGTGCGCCTGCGAGTACGCCGCGGCGCGGGTCAGGTCCGCCGCCTGGAACGGCGTGGCCGCGTGCGCGGTGGGGGAGAGGAGCAGGCCGGCCAGGGTCAGACTCGTCAGCAGCGCGGGGATTCGCATACCCCAGCCTAGACCACGGAAAGCGGCCACTGGCACGCTGCCGGTGGCCGCTCATGGTGGTAGCGCCTCTTATTCCAGGATGGCTTCGTGGGTGATCTCGACGTTGCCTTTCATCACGCGGCTCATGGGGCACATGTCAGCGGCCTGCTTGACGTGCTCCTCGAAGTCCGCCTGGTCGCTGCCGGTGACCTTGCCGCGCACCACGAGTTTCATGGCGCTGACCTTGAAGCCGGGGCCGTCCTTGACCATCTCGCAGGTGGCCTGCGTATCCAGGGACTCGATGGTGTGGCCGTGGTTGGCGAGCAGCGCGCTGAGCTGCATGGTGAAGCACCCGGCGTGCGCGCTGGCGAGCAGTTCTTCAGGGTTGGTGCCCTTGCCGTTCTCGAAACGGGTGCCGAACGAGTACTGGGCGCCGTCCAGGACACCACTTTCAGTGCTGACGCTGCCTTTGCCGCTGCGCAGGTCGCCTTCCCAGTGGGCCGATGCCTTCCGTGCAATATCTGCCATGCGTTCCAGTGTGGCGGGTGGTGGCCCGGCTGAGTTTATGGGGGCGCTTGAGCGGAACTTCACAGTCAGGGCCGCGGGGTGACCCGGCCGCCCGTAATCCTGACCTTGTAACTCGGATTAGAGTCTGTCAGACTCCCGCCACCACGCCGCGCGCCCATCAGGCCCGGCGCCCTGAGGCCACCCATGCTGAACCGACTGATCCCCGCTGCCCTCCTCGCTGCCCTGAGCAGCGCCGCCCAGACCGCCACGGCCGTCACGTACCCGCAGACCGTCACGCACGCGGCGGGCACCACCACCATCCCCCGGCAGCCGCTGCGGGTCGTGGCGCTCGGCCCGCACGCCCTGGACCTGCTGCTGTCCATCGGTGTCCAGCCCGTCGGTTACGGCGAGGCGTCCACGTTCCTGAAAACCCCGGCCTTCGGCTCACCCATCCGCGACATCAAGTACCTGGGCAGCCGCGTCACCAGTGCCCCCGTGAACGTCGGGGACCGCTTCAACCCCAACCTGGAAATCCTGACGTCCCTGCGCCCCGACCTGATCGTCGGTGAGAACTACGCCGCGAACGTGTACCCGCAGCTCAGCCGCATCGCGCCCACGCTGCTGTTCGACGGGATCAACCGCAACCAGTGGCAGAAGACCCTGCCCACCCTGGCCCGCGTCCTGAACCGCGAGGCCGCGTACCGCACCGCCCTGAGCACGTACAACAAGGGCGTGCAGGCCACCCGCACCCAGCTCAGCGCGTTCGGCAGGAAACGCGTGCTGGTCGTCTGGACGGCCGGCGGGGACGCCCGCAACACCTTCACGATCAGCGGCAGCGACGACTGGACCGGCGGCCTGCTGCGGGACGTGGGTCTGAACGTCATCGACGGCGAGAAGAAGGACGCGGTGGTCAGCGTCGAGGGCCTGGCCGCCCTGGACCCCGACGTCGTGATTGTCCTCGCAGCGGGCACCAGCACCCCCACCCGCGCCCGCGCCGAGTGGACGGCCGGGGCGATCACCAGCCGCCTGCGCGCCAGTCAGGCCGGACAGGTGTACTTCTTCGACTACCACCTGTTCCGCCGCATCCGCGGCCCGATCGCGGCGCAGCTCGTGGAACGCCAGCTGGTCAAGACGCTGCGCTGAACCCAGGCGGGGACGGATCAACCTGCTGTCCCGCGTGGGCGAGCGTGGCAGCGCGCCCGCCCTGCGGCCCGGTATGCTCCGGGGTATGACCCACATTCCCCGCGCCGCCCGCAAGGGCGTGGTGCACGACCTGCACGGCGTTCAGCGTCCCGACGACTACCACTGGCTCAAGACGCAGGGCAAGGCCGACCCCGAGGTGCTGGCGTACCTGGAGGCCGAGAACGCCCACCTGGACGCCGTGATGGCGCCCCTGCGCGCCACGCAGGCCGCCATCTACCAGGAGCTGCTGTCGCACGTGCAGGAACGGGACGATCAGCCGGAGGTCGTGCGCGGCGCGTACGCGTACTTCCAGCGCACCCTGGAGGGACAGGCGCACGCGGTCTTCATGCGCCGCCCCCTGAGCGGCGGGCCCGAGGAGACGCTGCTGGACCTGAACGCCCTGAAGGTCCGCGAGGGTATGGAGAACGTCTGGGTGTACCGCGCGGTCCCCAGCCCGGACGGGCGGCTGTGGGCGTACCTGCTCGACACGACCGGGCAGGAAGTGTTCGAACTGCGCGTCCTGGACACCACGAGTGGTGAACTGGCCGAGCCGCCCCTGACCGGCCTGAGTGGCTGGGTGCTGGACTGGAACGCGGCGGGCACGCAGGTGTACTACGCCACGGACGATGCCACGCAACGCCCGGATTCGGTCTGGCGGCACACGCTGGACGAGGCGCAGGCGCAGGCCGAGCGGCTGCTGCACGAGCCGGACCCGACCTTCCGCGTGGCGGCCGCCCTGACCGAGGACGGCGGCACGCTGCGGCTGATCAGCCAGAGCAACATGGCGCAGGAGTGGTGGGCGCTGGACACCGCGCAGGACGGCGCGCAGCCCGCGCTGCTGCGCCCGCGTGAACGCGGCACGGAGGTGCCCATCCTGACTGACGGCGGCGACCACTGGCTGGCCCTCACGAATCACGGCGGAGCCAGTGAGTTCAAGCTCGTGCGCTTCCCGAAACGTGAAGGCGCCGCGCTGGACTGGGAGGACGCGCAGGACGTCCTCCCGTACGACCCGGCGCGGCACCTGACCGGCCTGCACCTCTTCCAGAATCACCTGCTGCTCGCGGGGCGCGAGGGCGGCTTCACGCGCCTGTGGGTGCTAGCCCGCACGCCCGGCGGGTACGGCCCGGCCCGCCGCGTGAACTTCCCGGAGGACAGCGTCACCGTCCGCATCGGCGCGAACCACGTGTTCGATGCGGGCAGCGCGCGGATCGTGTTCACCAGCCTCACCCGGCCCATCGAGCACCTCGACCTCGACCTGACCAGCCTGAACACCACGCTGGTGAAGGCCACGCCCGTCCCCAACTACGACGCCGATCTGTACGTCAGCGAGCAGACCTGGATCACCGCCCCCGACGGTGAGCGCGTGCCCGTCAGCCTGCTGCGCCGCCGGGATACCCTCCTGCCCGCACCCACACTGCTGTACGGGTACGGCAGTTACGGCTTCAGCATGGAACCCAGCTTCTCCCTGACGCGCCTGCCCCTGGTGGACCGCGGCTGGGTGTACGCCACCGCGCACGTGCGGGGCGGATCCGAACTGGGCCGCCGCTGGTACGACGCGGGGCGACTGGCGCACAAGATGAACACCTTCACCGACTTCGTCGCCGCCGGAGAGGCGCTGAAGGCGAACGGCACGGCCCGTGAACTGGTCGCCATGGGCCGCAGTGCGGGCGGCCTGCTGATGGGCGCGGCCCTGAACCTGCGCCCCGACCTGTGGACTGCCGTGTTCCCCGGCGTGCCGTTCGTGGACGTGCTGAATACCATGCTCGACGACAGCATTCCCCTGACCACCAACGAGTACGACGAGTGGGGCAACCCCAATGACGCCGAGCAGTACGCCGTGATGGCCGCGTACAGCCCCTACGACAACCTCAAGGCCACCCGGTACCCGCACCTGTTCATCAGCACCGGCCTGAACGACCCGCGCGTCGCGTACTGGGAACCCGCCAAGTTCGCCGCCCGCGTGCGCGACCTCGCCCAGCCGGGCAGCGGCGTGACCGTCCTGAAGACCATCATGGGCGCCGGGCACGGCGGGTCCAGCAGCCGCTACGAGTACCTGAACGAACTGGCCGAGGAGTACGCCTTCGCGCTGGCCGCTGTGGACGGCACCCTCCCCACCCCGGACGCCCCGTGATCGTCTCCGCTGCCGATGACACCCCACTCTTCGTGCAGGAGCGGGGCGAGGGGTACCCCCTGATCCTCCTGCACGGCCTGGGCAGCCACAGTGGATGGCTGGACGCCGATCTGGACCACTTCGCCCGCACGCGCCGCGTGATCGCCTTGGACAGCCGCGGGCACGGACGCTCCGGCCACCCCGCGAGCTTCACCCTGGCGGACCACGTCTCGGACGTGCTGACGGTCATGGACTCCCTGGGCATCGCGCAGGCGGACGTGATGGGCACCAGCATGGGCAGCTACGTCGCGCAGGCGCTCGCCGCAGGGCACCCGCAGCGGGTCTCGCGGCTCATTCTGATCGTGCCCAAGGCCAGTGGGCAGACCAGCGGGACCGCCGCGCTGATGGCCCAGCACGAAGGCGAGCTGCGTGACCTGAACCCGCAGCAGGCGCAGGCCTTCCTGCTGAACCTGATGTTCGCGCCGGACACCCCGCAGGCCATCCGGGACGAGGTTGCCCGCCGCACCGCCGCCGACCACGCGGCCGGGCTGGCCCAGACGCCCGAGCAGGCCGAAGCGGCCCGCCGCGCCCTGGAACACTTCGACGTCCGTCCTGGCCTGCCCCACGTGACCGCGCCCACCCTGATCCTCAGCGGCGCGCACGATCCCCTCAACCCGCCCCCTGCCGGGGCGGACATTGCCGCCCTAGTCCAACACGCCCGGCAGGAGGTCATGGCCCACAGCGGCCATTTCCCCGCGCTGGAGGAGACGCAGCGGTACCGGGCCCTGGTGGACGCCTTCCTGGCGGACGGGCAGTCAGCCGTGAAGGGCGCCTCGTCCTGACCGGGCTGGGTCACGCACCCACTGCGGACCACCCCTCCACCCGAACCCATCCCCCCGTTAGACTCAGTTCATGCAAAGCGAATCGTGGGTGGTGCCCGGCGCACCAGTCGAAGGGTACGTGTGGCGGGCCGCCCGTCCGAAGGCCGCCGTGCTGCTCTCGCACGGCTTCGGCGAGTACGCGGGCCGCTACGTCGAGCGCTACCACCGCCTGATCCCCACCCTGGCAGACGCCGGGTACACCGTGTACGCCTACGACCAGCGCAGCCACGGGCAATCGCCCGGGCGTCCGGCCGTCACCGACCTCAACCTCCTGGTCGACGATCACCTGAAGGCGCGTGAAGCCCTGCGGGCGCAGGAGCTGCCGGTGTTCGCGCTGGGGCACTCCATGGGCGGCCTGGTCACCGTGGCCAGCGCCGCCCGCGATCCACGCGGCCTGAGCGGCGTGATCCTGTCCAGCCCCGCGCTGCTGGTCGGCGAGAAGGAACCCGCGTGGCTCAAGCGCCTGGCGCCCGTCATCGCGAAGATCGCGCCGGGCCTGAAAACCAGTGACCTGGGCACTGGCGGCCTGTCCCGCCTGCCCGACGAGGTCGCCGCGTACGAGGCGGACCCGGTCATGTACCACGGAAACGTGCCCGCCCTGACGGCCGCGACCATGCTGGGCCTCAGCGGCCGCCTGTGGCCCGAGTACGCCCGCTGGACCCTGCCCACCCTCACGCTGCACGGCACGGCCGACAAGATCACGGACCCGCGCGGCAGCCAGCGCTTCCACGACACGATCACCTCGCCGGACAAGACGCTCCACACCGTCGAAGGCGGCTACCACGAACTGCTGAACGACGAACCGCGCGCCGACGTGCGGCAGGTGATCCTGGACTGGCTTCAGACCCGGACCGCCTGAGAGGTTAGGGGCTTCGGACCGCTCACCCGGTTCGCGGCCCTGCCTCAGAAGGCAATCGGTTGATACCGCCGTTCCTCTGAGAACGCGAGCGCCGTTCCCGGTGTGGCGCCGGGTCTGCTCGAACGGGTGTACGGCCTTCTGTCGCGTGCAGCGCAGCCTCTCATCTCAGCGGTCCACTCGACATGACTTCTGGGGGTGAGTGGGGGTGTCTGCACTGAAAATATGCTGTCTCTGCCGTTGTTTATGTCTTCTGCGCAATTCTGATTTGAAGCTGATGGAACTGTTTCCATTGACAGTGTGAAAAAGGCAGTGTACGCTGAATTCATCAAGAACGACACACGTGGAACCGCTTCACAGATGAGGCGGGCCGGAACTGTCCGGCACCCACCCAAGGGGGATGCATGAAGAAAGTCATCGCACTCGTCAGCCTCAGCGCCGCTATCGCCGTCAGCAGCAACGCCAGCGCCGTCACCGTCACCCTCGCCTGCGGCGCCGTGGGCCAGGAACTCCAGCTGTGCAAGGAAGGCGCCGCCCGCTGGGCCAAAAAGACCGGCAACGACGTCAAGATCTTCGAGAGCCCCAACCTCACCAACGACCGCCTCGGCCTGTACCAGCAGCAACTGGCCGCCAAGAGCAGCGACATCGACGTGTACCAGCTGGACGTCGTCTGGCCCGGCCTGCTCTCCCAGCACTTCGTGGACCTGAAAGGCAAGGTGCCCGCCGCTGAAGTCAACGCGCACTTCAAGGGCATCATCGACGCCAACACCGTCAACGGCAAACTGGTGGCCCTGCCCTGGTTCACCGACGCCGGCCTGCTGTACTACCGCACCGACCTCCTCCAGAAGTACGGCTTCAAGAGCGCCCCCAAAACCTGGACTGAACTGGCCCTGATGGCCAAGAAGATCCAGGCCGGCGAACAGAAGACCAACAAGTCCTTCGCGGGCTACGTCTGGCAGGGCAAGAACTACGAAGGGCTCACCTGCGACGCCCTGGAATGGGTAGTCAGCTTCGGCGGTGGCACCATCGTGGACAGCACCGGCAAGATCACCATCAACAACGCCCAGGCCGCCAAGGCCCTGGACAGCGCCGCCAGCTGGATCAAGAGCATCAGCCCCGCCGGCGTCACCACCTACGACGAGGAAGCCGCCCGCGGCATCTTCCAGGCCGGCAACGCCGCGTTCATGCGCAACTGGCCCTACGCCTGGGCGCTCGGCCAGAATGCCGACAGCAAGGTCAAGGGCAAGATCGGCGTGGCCCCTCTGCCCAGCGGCGGCAGCCGCAACGCCGCCACCCTCGGCGGCTGGCAGCTCGGCGTGAGCCAGTACTCCAAGAACCAGGCCGCAGCGATTGACCTCGTGCGCTACCTCGCCGGGCCCCAGGAGCAGAAGATCCGCGCCATCGAGGGTGCGTACAACCCCACCATCCAGAGCCTCTACAAGGACAAGGACGTGCTCGCCAAGAACCCCTTCTTCGGCAGCCTGTACAGCGTCTTCACCAGCGCCGTCGCCCGTCCCTCCGGCCCCACCAAGGGCAAGTACAACCAGGTCTCCCAGGCCTTCAGCAGCGCCGTCAGTGACGTCCTGAACGGCAAGATGAAAGGTCAGGCCGCTGTCGCCAAGCTGAACGGCGACCTCGCCCGTATCAAGGGCCGCGGCTGGTAAGCCCACGCCCACGCAGGGAGGGGGGACGCCCACCAACCGGGGTGTCCCCCCTTTCCCTATCGGCCCACCTTACGAAACCGTTCATGCATCCTGAAGGCCCAGCCCCCGGCCTACACTGAACGCATCCCACAGGAGGTACCCCGGCATGACCGTGAATCCCACCGCGCCCGCCCGGCCCGTCCGCACCCGCGGCATTGAAGCCGCCCGCGCCCGTCAGGCCATCTGGCTGCTCTTGCCCACCCTGATCGCCATTGCGCTGGTCGCCGGGTACCCGCTGTACCGCACTATCTACTTCTCGCTGTTCGACGCGAACCTCACCACCCCTGACCAGCGGACGTTCGTCGGCCTGGGCAACTTCTGGTTCACCACCGACGAGGGCGTCTCACTGGGCTTCCTCCAGGACCCCAAATGGTGGGGCGCCGTGAAGAACACCCTGCTGTTCACGGTCGTCTCCGTCTTCCTGGAAACCGTGTTCGGCATGATCATCGCGCTGGTTGTGAACAGCACCTTCAAGGGGCGGGGGCTGCTGCGCACCGCCATGCTGGTCCCCTGGGCCATCCCCACGGTGGTCTCCGCGCAGATGTGGTCGTACATGTACAACGACTCCTTCGGCCTGATCGGTCGCGGCCTGCTGGGCGGGCAGGCGCTGCTGGCCAACACCGACAGCGCCATCTGGGCCCTGATTGCCGTGGACGTCTGGAAGACCACCAGCTTCATGGCGCTGCTGATCCTCGCGGGCCTCCAGAGTCTGCCCAGCGACATGTACGAGGCGGCCGACATGGACGGCGCGAGCAAGTGGACGCAGTTCTGGCGCCTGACCCTGCCCCTGCTGCGCCCGGCGCTGCTGGTCGCGCTGGTCTTCCGCAGCCTGGACGCCCTGCGCGTGTTCGACATCATGTCCGTGATGCTGGGCAACGTGAACGCCGCCGCCACCAGCATGACTGGGTACGCCCGGCAGGCGCTGATCGACAACTCGCTGCTGGGCTTCGGCAGCGCCGTCAGCGTGGCGATCTTCCTGATCATCATGGTGATCGTCGTGATCTACGTCACCGCGTTCCGCGTGAAGTTCGACTGAGGAGAAGGCGCGAATGAACCTGAAAACGACCAACCCGGCCCTGTACTACCTGCAACGCGCCGCCTTCTACCTGCTCGTGATCGTCATTGCCTTCTACCTGCTCGCCCCGTTCCTCTGGGCGGTCCTGACCAGCCTGCGCTCGCCCGGCGATCTGTTCCTGCCGCCCGCGCAGTTCATCACCGCCGAAACCACCTTCCAGAACTACACGCAGGTGTTCAGCAACCCCAACTTCCAGCGCGGCCTGCTGTACTCACTGATCGTCGCGGTCGGCTCCGTCCTGATCAGCCTGCTGATCGGTTCGTTCGCCGCGTACGCGCTGGGCCGCTTCCGCTTCAAGGGCAAGCAGATCATCATGTACGTCATTCTGGCTGTCAGCGTCTTCCCGCAGATTGCTGTGCTCTCGGGCCTGTACACCCTGATCAGCAACCTGGGCCTGTACAACAACCCCGTGGGCCTGATCCTCACGTACCTGATCTTCACCATCCCGTTCACGGTGTGGGTGCTGACCAGCTTTGTCCGTGACATTCCCGGCGAACTGGAAGAAGCGGCGCTCGTGGACGGCGCCAGCCCCCTCCAGACGCTATTCCAGGTGCTGTTCCCCGTGATGATGCCCGCCCTGGTCACGACCGGCCTGCTGGCGTTCATCAACGCCTGGAACGAGTACCTGTTCGCGCTGACCTTCACCAGCACGAACCGCACCGTGCCGGTCGTGATCGCCAACTACTCCGGCGCCACGCAGTTCGACCAGCCCTGGGGTCCCATCATGGCCGCCAGCATCGTCGTGACCGTGCCGCTGATCATCCTGGTCCTCGTGTTCCAGCGCAACATCGTGTCGGGCCTCACGGCTGGCGCCGTCAAGGGCTGACCGCAGCCCACGACAACCCCTGAATGGGCCGCCCCTGGGCAATCGGGGGCGGCCTCTTGATGGCGTAGCGCTGGGCGGTCAGGAGCCCGCTCCACCGTTGCCCGGCGCTGTCAGTTCAGGTGCGTGCCCTCGTCGTGACCGCCCCCGTAGAAACTGATCACGTCCCGCAGCAGCTGCCGGGCCAGGCTCAGAACGGCGTCCTCGGAGAGTTCGTCCACGCGGAAGCCCTCGCCTGGGCCATACTCCCCGCGGAAGGCGCCGTCCGCGCGGCGCACGCGTACCCGCACCTCGCACAGGCCCAGCCGGAACCACGCGGCGTGCCAGCTGCCCAGCGGCGCGGGCCGCAGCGCCTCCTGCGGATCAGATACCGGATCCATGCTGACGTTGTTCAGCGGCAGCCCCGGCCCGTTCGCGGCCCGCAGCGCGTGGTACAGCAGGTTCAGGAAGCCCTCGCAGGCCCGCTGGTCCGCCTGACGGGCCTCCGCGCCGCGCCGGATCACCGCCTGCAACTCGTCGAAGGAACTCACGCTCCCGACTGTATCCCGGCGGGGCGTCAGTGCAGCAGCTCGTACGCGGCGTCGCGCGTACCGGTCCCCAGTTTGCGCAGCTGACCGTCCTGCACCAGTCGCCGCAGGGTCCGCCAGGCCTGCTGGGTCGTGATGCCGCACGCGCCGCGCAGGTCAACATTCCTTACACGCCCCTGCTCGCGCGCCAGGGCCAGCGCGATGGCGCGCACCTCGGCGGCGTTCGGGCCACTGCTGTCCGCCGGGCGGCGGGGCGCCCGCGCGGGCTTCGGGGTGGCCGGAGCAGGCTCTGAAACCGCCGGTTCAGCTGCGGGCAGGAGGCTGGTCGGTGGCCTGTCAGCGGGTTCGGGCGGCGTGGCCAGGGCGAGCGTGGGGCGGCCCAGCGCGGCGCGCACCTCGTCACTCAGGACGTACGCGATCCCGCGGCCCACCCCGGCGCGGCAGATCAGGCCGTGTTCCTCCATGCCGCGCAGCAGTCGTGGCGTGCGGTCCTCCGGCAGTTGCAGCGCGCGGGCCAGCGCGGCGCGGGTCGCCTCGCCCTCGCGCGCCAGCAGGCTCAGGACGATCAGCACGTCCAGCGAGAGGGTCTGCATTTCCTCCTGCTTGCGCGCCACGAACCGCACGAACTCCGCGTCGAAGCCCGGCGAATGCAGCGCCAGCGTCACCGAGTCCGGATACGTGGTGTACTCCGGCGGTTCCTTCCCGTGGCGCAGCATCAGCGAGTACATCTTGTCCACGCCCACCCCGGCGCGCTCCACCAGGCCCAGGCGGGCCAGGGACTCGGCCAGCAGCGGATTGCGGCGCTTGGGCTGGTGCCGCAGGATGTTCCCCGGCGTGATCCCGCCCGGCAGCCCGCCCGGGTTCATGATCTCCAGCCGGTCCGGGAAGTGATGCACGTGCACCGCGTCCCGCAGGGTGTAGTCCCGGTGCGTCAGGGCGTTCAGGAGCGCCTCGCGGTACACCACCTCATCCTGATCCCACACCTCGATGCGGAACAGGCCCACCTGCACCGGCGTGAACCGGTTCCTGGCCTGAATCAGTTCGGCCAGGCGCGTCAGCAGCGCCGGAATGGGCCGCAGCAGATCCTCCCGGAACTGAAATTCCACGTCGGCCGTCTGGTGGTGGTAGAAGCACACCTCCGACTGCGGTACGTGCGCCCGCAGCGCCGCCGGGGTGCCCGCCAGCAGAATGGCGGCCAGCGTGGGCCGCAGCGCCCCACCACTGGGAATCAGCAGCCCCAGCTCCCGCAGGAAATCTAGGTCCGGGAGGTTCGCGGCACTCGCCCGGCGGCCCAGGCCACGCAGGCGCGCAACCTCCGCCGGATCCAGGTCCGCCAGGGAGGCGTCCGGCGGGACCGTCGCCGTGAAGTCCTGATCCGCGACCGGCTCGGCCTCACTGGGCGTCACCGGCACCAGGTGCGCGCCGTCCCAGGAGATGACCGACCCGTCCGGCGCGGCCAGCACGTACGGCGCGTGCGGTACGAACACCGCCAGCACCCGCGCGCCGCCCGGTAGCCGGTGGTGCTGCACGTTCACGGTCAGGCGGCCGCCCGACAGTTCAAAGATCGCGTGCGTCACCATCAGGGGATGCAGTTCGCCCGCGTCCCGCGCGGCGCTCCCGCCCGCCACGGCGTCCACGCCCACCAGGACCGTCCCCCCACGCGCGTTCGCCAGGCCCACCGCGTGCCTCGCCAGGCTTTCAGGCGTCACGTCCAGCGGCAGGTGAATGCAGGTGGGCCCCGGTGGGGGCAGCACCCCCAGCGGCGAGATGGCGTCGGTCGCGTCCAGCGTCACAATCCGGCAGTATAGCCGCAACCGGCTGCGGCCGTCGAACCCGGCGCCCGCCGCAGCCACAGCCGCTCTACCCGCGCGCCCCCGCCCAGCCACACCAGCGCCGCACGCCGGCCCACGCCCCACACGACCGCCGCCTGGCCAAACTGGGCGCCCAGGGTGACCGCCGCGCGCAGTGGCATGCCCCGCACAATCAGCGTGTCTTCCCGCCACGCGCCCTCGCCGTTCCAGCCGGGCAGGGGAGACCAGAGGTGAACCTCGCGGGTCAGCGCCGCCTGCCGCGCGGCATTCACGGCCAGTTCAGCCTGCCGTCCACCTGGATTCCACGCGGTCAGGATGGCCCAGCGTTCACCCGGCGCCGCCCAGTCCGGCCGCAGGTCCGGCCCGGAGCCGGTCAGCTGTACGCGTTCATTCGCCCGGCCGTACGAGGTGGTCAGGAAAGCACTCCGCAGTCCCGGCACCAGGCCCCTTCAGCGCGTGACGACGGCCTGCACGTTCAGGATCTGCGCGTTCTTCAGCCGGAACACCAGGCCCACCCGCTGACCCACCTTGAACGTACCGCCCAGCACCATCCGCGTGCGGGCGTCAGGGCCGAATGACAGCGTGCCCGGCACGGGCAGGTCCTGCACCACCTTGCAGCGCGGCTCGCAGCGCAGCAGCCGGGCGCGGCCCACGCTGCTCCACACGCCCAGCAGCTGGTCATTCCGCGCGAGCTTCAGCGTGCCGATCAGCATCACGCCCTCATGCATCAACTTCAGAGTCAGCGGGGGCGGCGTGCTGGCCTGCGCCAGAGGTGCGGCCGCCAGCAGCGCCGAGCACAGCAAGTTCCGGAGTTTCAAGCAGTTCCTCCTTCCTGGTCTAGCGGGTCGTCCCCGTCGCCGCCCAGGTCGGGGCTGGCGGCGTCCACGCTGGTCTTCATGACCTCCCGCAGGACGCTGGTGGCGAAACTGCCCTTGGGCAGCGTGAACGACAGCGTGAAGCCGTCCTCCTCGGGCGTCACGGCCGCGTCCTGCGGGTACACGCGCGTGAGGCGGCGGTCGCCCTTGCGGCTGCCGAACACCTCGGGCGTCAGGCCCAGCTCGGCCAGCACCTCCCGCTCCAGATCACCGGCGTCCAGGGTCAGCGGTTTGACCTTCCGGCCGAACAGGGTGCCCGTGGCGCTCACTTCGCCCCGCAGCGCCCGCGGCGTCTCCGCGTCGGCGTCCTGCACGCTGAACACCCCGCCCGTATCGTGCTTCTTGGCCATGTCCCCCGCCAGCAGCCGGTCAAACACGCCCCGCTCCAGGCGGCGGCTCACGAACCCGTTGAACACGACGCTCTGAAGTGCACTTGTCAGGAAGCGGCGCACGCGGGGGTCACGCACGCGGGACTCGCCGCGCACGACGCGCAGGCCCTCCTCGGCGTTCAGGCCGCCCAGACCGAACCGCTGCGGCCCGAAGTAATTGGGCACGCCGCGCGCCGCGAGCTCTGCGAGCGTCCCGGCCGCCGCGTCCGCCTGCCCGGCCGCGCCCCGCACCCGCACCTGAAAGCGGTTGCCGCCCAGGTGCCCCATGGCCAGCTTGTTGCCGTGCCGCGCGGTGTCCAGCACGCGCACGCCGTCCATCTGGAAGGCTGGGAGGCGCTCCTCGAACTTGCCGGGCAGGCTGATCCACTGGGTGGTCACGGCATGCCGGTCCTTCAGGCCGGCCACGCCGATGTCCCGGTCCCGCACGCCCAGCTGAGCGGCCAGTTCCCGCAGCATGTGCGCGGTGGTATGCCCCGTCTTTTCCAGCTGCACGAACAGGAAGTCCCCCTCGCCACTTGGGGCGTAGGCGGGTTGTTCCTCCACGCGGAAATCCATGGGCGAGGCCCGCAGGACGCCGCCGGTGCCCGGCCCGTCCGTGAGCGCCCGAAGCGCCGACCAGTCAAACACCAGACTCACGATCCGCCCACCATATCCCGCTCCACCAGAATTGGTGTGAAAATTCCGGCACTCTGATGAGGGAAGAATCTGGGCCGGCAGGCGGGCCAACTGGGTGCGTGTGAGCGCAGGAATCTGCGCGTTTGACTGGGGGCAGGTCTTCAATACATGAAAAGAATGAAGTTCTCTTTATGTGCGTAGGGAAGGGTCAGCGAGCCAGCTGCTGAGAAACAGCGTTCCAGCCTCACAGGCCGCCCCTTCGCCCCTAGCCGAGGTGCAGGCGGGCCCACAGGGCGAGCAGGCCCGCCAGCAGCACCGGCGGGGTTAGGCGCAGCCCGGCGCGCAGGTACTCGCCCCAGCCGACCTCCAGCCCACGCCCGCGCAGCACGTGCAGCCACAACAGGGTCGCCAGACTCCCGATCGGCGTGAGCTTCGGCCCGATATCTGCGCCCACCACCGCCCCGAACACCAGCGCCTCCCGCGCCGCGCCACTCACGCCGCTCCCCTGAATCCCCAGGATGGCCGTCAGCAGCGCCGGCAGGTTGTTCAGCCCCGCACTGAGCCCCGCCACGCTGAGGCCCGACGCGAACACCGCCGCGCCCGTCCCGTGTGCCGCCCAGCCCGCCAGCCACGCCCCGTAAGCGCCGGTCAAGCCCGCCCCGCGCAGGCCGTACACCACGGTGTACATCGCCAGACTGAAGGCCACCACGTTCCACGGCGCGGCGCGCAGCACCGCCCGCGTGCCCACGTGCGCGCTGCGCGCCGCGACCGCCCACACCAGCAGCGCGCACGCCCCCACCACCGCGCTGAGCGGCACGCCCGCCCCCTCGGCCAGGAACGCCCCGGCCAGCAGCAGCGGCGTGACCAGCCACCCCGCGCGGAACACACCCCACGACCGCACCGCGCCCTGCGGCGACGGCAGGGCGCCCACGTCATACCGGCGGGGCAGCGTCCGGCCGTAGAACAGCAGCAGGGTGCCCAGGCAGGCGGCCACCACCACTAAGTTCACGGGCAGCATCACGCCCGCGTACCCGCCGAAACCCAAGCCGAAGGCGTCCGCCGCGATGATGTTCGTCAGGTTGCTGATCGTCAGCGGCAGACTCGCGGCGTCCACCACGAAGCCCACCGCCAGCGCCAGCGTCAGTGTCGCCGCGCGGCTCACGCCCAGTGCCAGCGCCAGCTCCAGCACGATCGGCGTGAGAATCAGGACCCCACCGTCATTCGCGAACAGCGCCGCCACCACCGCGCACAACCCCACCAGCAGCGCCAGCAGCCGGCGGCCACTGCCGCCCCCCCAGCGGGCCACGTGCAGCGCCGCCCAGCGGAAGAGCCCCGCCGCGTCCAGCAGCAGACTCAGCACGATCAGGCCCACCAGGGTCAACGTGGCATTCCACGTGGCGCCCCACAGGGTCGGCAGGTCCGACAGGTGCACCACACCCGCCACGAGGGCCACCACCGCCCCCAGCGTCGCGGCGCGCGCCGCCCCCAGCCCACGCGGCTGCCAGACCACCAGCGCCACAGTTCCCAGCACGATCAGCACAGCCAGCATGACCGGCACTCTAGCGGCCCACGCGGCCGGTCAAGGTCGCGCGCGCTTCATCCACCCGGGAGACTCAGGCGCCCAGCGTCACCCAGCCCAGCGTCAGCAGGGCCAGCGGCGCGAGACCCGCCACTCCGAACCCGCCGCACAGGGCCGCCACCACCCCCGGCGCGAGGGCCGCCGCAACCGGCAGCTGACCCGCTACCGCCGTGCCTGCCGCCCCCTCACCCAGCGTGGCCCGCACGCCCAGCGCCGCCCACGGTGTGACGGCCGCCGTCAGGAGCAGGGCCGCGCCGCCCCCCGCCAGCAGAGCCCCCAGCAGCGCCGCGCCCCCCAACGCCAGGGCCGCCGGCAGGTGCCCCGCCACGCGCGCCCCCCAGCCCAGCGCAGGCGCATGAGGCTGGGCCGCCGGTGCCCGGAGGCCCAGAGCCGGGACCAGCAGCAGCGCTGCGAGCACCGGCTGCCCCAGCGCCACGCCCACCCCCGCCAGACCGGCCCCCAGCAGGCCCCACCCGAGCCGCGCGGGCCTGCGCGTGAGGTGCAGCGCGCCCCGCCACCACAGCGCGTGGACTGGCGACGCGAGGCGCAGTGTCAGCGGCCAGCGGCGCGGCGGCTGACGCCCATCCGCGTCCACGTCCGGGACGGGCAGGCCCCAGCGGCGCGCACCGGCCCGCACGGCCTCCACCTCCAGTTGCGCAGACAGGCGCGGTGGGAGGTCACGCGCCAGCGTTCGCGCCCAGATCAGCGCGGCGCCCAGCGTGGCCAGCGCAGCAGCGGGCAGCAGCAGCGCGGGGTGCAGCAGCCCTAGCAGCGGCAGGGCCGTTAACGCCGTGACCGTCACCCCACGGGACTCCTCCAGACGCCGGGCGTGCCGAGCCGCGTGCAGCGCGCCCCGCCCGGCGCCCAGCCACGGCAGGCTGAGCGCCACCGGCCACAGCGCCCCACCACACACGACCAGCACGCCGCCCAGGACCAGTCCGGCCAGCCCGCCCGGCAGGACCGCGCGGGCCAGGGCTGGCGCCAGAGCCCACGCCGGGCGGACCGGCGCGCGCAGCGCCGACCACTCCACGCCGCGCGGATGCAGGCCGGGGCGCGGTCCGGGCAGGCCGCTCAGCAGCCACGCGCAGGCCGCAGCGACCAGCAGCGGCCCCGGCGCCGGAGCGGCCGGCAACTGCGGCCACACACTGACCAGCGCCACGCCCGCACAGACGAGCAGGAAAGCCGCCATCAGCGGCACGCCGCCGCGCCGCCACGCGCCCCACTGCCACGCCAGGTCGCGCCGCGTGGCGCGCCACCACCAGCCCAGCCACGCGCGGTCGGCCGGGCTCACGCGGGCTCCAGCTTCAGCGTCTGCACCGGCAGGCCCGCCAGTTCCTCCCCGTGCGTGGTGACGACCAGCGCGCCCCCCGCCTGGGCCCGCGCGCGAATGGCGGTCCGCAGCGCCGCGCGCGAAGCCGCGTCCAGCGTGCCGAACGGTTCATCCAGCAGCGTCAGGGCGCAGCCCAGCCCCAGCGCGCCACTCAGCGCGACCTTCTGCCGCGTGCCGCGCGACAGCTTGGTGGGCCAGGCGTCCAGCCACCCGGTCAGGCCCAGCGCGTCCGCCAGGGCCAGCAGCGGCGTGACCGGGCGCGACCACAGCGCCGCCAGGAACGTCAGGCCCTCCGCGACCGTCAGGTCGTCCGGCAGGGCCGCGTCGGTCGGCACCCACGCCGTGCCCTTCCGCGCGCCCCGCGAGCCCGGCGCGCAGCCCAGCACCCGCACCTCACAGCCCAGGTCGGGGCGTTCCCCGGCCAGGACGCGCAGCAGGGTCGTCTTGCCCGCTCCGTTCGGCCCGCACAGGTGCAGCACCTCGCCCGGCTGAAGCTGCACCCCAGGCACGCGCGCCAGTGGGCGGCCCGCGACCTCCAGCGTGAAGGGCGGAACACTCAGGACCGGCGCGGCAGGGGGCATCGCATTCCGGTACGCTCGCGCGCCCCGCCGCGTTCCACGGGACGCCCGGACCCCAACCCTGTACCGGGTTCAAAAGGCTGCCGTATGCTGCTCGCACCATGAACCGAATCCTGACGCGGTGGCTGCTGCGCCTCCTGGCTGGCCTGACCCTGCTGATCGCCGTGCTGGCGGGCGCCGTGTACGCCCTGACCGACCACCCCAGGCCCGTGCAGGCGGCCGAACTGACCTGCCCCGCCAGCGCCCCCACCCTGAAGGCCGGGCAGGCCGTGCGCGTCATGAGCTGGAACGTGCAGTACCTCGCCGGACGCGGCTACGTGTTCTTCTACGATACCCTCGCCGGCGACGGCCCCGACACCCGCCCCAGCCCCGCGAGCATCGCCCGCACGCTGGCCGAGGTCACCCAGGCCATCCGCCAGGAACAGCCGGACGTGGTGCTGCTTCAGGAGGTCGACCGCGACAGCAGACGCACCGACTACGCTGACCAGCTGGCCCTGATCCAGGCCAGGCTGGACGGCGCGTACCCCTGCTCGGCCGCCACCTACTACCACCGCGCGACGTTCGTGCCGCACCCGAAGATCATGGGCCGCGTCGGCCTGAGTCTCGTGACGCTCAGCCGCTACCGCATGGACAGCGCCACCCGCTACCAGCTGCCGCGCATCTGCGGTGACCCGGTCACCGTGGCCTTCAACTTCAAGCGGGCCGTGCTGGGCGTCACCCTCCCCGTCCAGGGTGGACAGCCCCTGAGTGCCTTCAACACGCACATGGACGCCTTCGCGCAGGGCTGCGCGACCATGCAGAACCAGGTGAATTTCATCCGTGACCTGCTGGGCCGCACGGCCGCCCCGTGGGTGATCGGTGGGGACTTCAACCTGCTCGGCACGCGCGCCGCGTACGACCGCCTGCGCGACCGCGAGAAGGCCTACTTCAACCCCAACACCGAACTCGCCACCCTGACCGCGAAGTACGCGTCGTTCCCCAGCCCCGCGCAGATCGCCAGCGGCAACCCCGCCTTCATCACGCACTACCCGAACGACCCCGCCGTGGGGAAACCCGACCGCACCATCGACTACTACTTCTACTCGCCCGGCCTGAAGCATGCCGCCGAGCGCGTGCGCCAGGACACCCCCAAGATCAGCGATCACTACGCGCTACTGAGCACCCTCACGCTACCCTGAGCCAGGAGGCGACGCTGCACACGTCCCCTCTGCCTCAGTTCAGGGGACGTGCGCCGCACTGGCGCCAGACCGCACCCGGCTTGAACCGGGCGTGGTCTCAGCGTTCGTCGGGGCCGATCGGTTCAATCGGGAAGATCCGGTCGGCCAGCGCCATCAGGCCCCGCTCGCCCGCGCGGCCCTGGCACGGCCCGGTCGGCGTGCACAGCGTCACGTACCGCGTGCGGCGCGCCGCGACCACCACGCGGTACAGCGCCGCCTCCGAGCGGCTGCGGGTGTAATGGCACAGGTCGCAGTGCAGCGCGTTGCGGCCCTTGGGTTCAATCGGCGTGAACTCGGCCAGCTGATCCCCGTGCACCAGCGCCAGTCGCCCGTCCGCGACCGGATACAGGCCCAGCGTGGGGGGCGCGTCCGAGGTCCGCTCGCCGAACAGCTCACGGTGCGTTTCCGGGAACAGTTCCCGCAGCAGATCCTGCACGCTGTGCGCCTGCTCGCGGGTCTTGCGGTGCGGATCATTCATCCCCCGCAGTGTAGGGGCCGCGGCGCCCGCCGATGGTGGAAAGAGGCACAGCCCCACCCGGCACGCGGCGCTATCCTGACGGCAGTGAGGTCGAGAACCGCCAACCGCAGTGGCATCGTCATCCGGCGGCGCGTGACGCCCGCCGGGGACATCATCGTCACGCTCCTGACGCCCCAGGGCAAACTGAAGGCCGTGGCGCGCGGCGGCGTGCGCGGACCACTGTCGAGCCGCCTGAACCTCTTTCATCACGTTGGCATTCAGGTATACCAGGGACCGCAGAACGACCTGGCCAGCGTGCAGCAGGCCGTGCTGGAGGGCGCACTGCCCACCCTCGCGCAGCCCGAGCGGTACGCGTTTGCGCACCTGCTCGCCGAGTTCGCTGACGCGCTGTACCAGGAGGGTGAATTCAGCGAGCAGGCCTTCGAGCTGTTCGCGGGCGCGCTGCGCGGCGTGGCCCACCAGCCCGACCCGGAATGGGTGGCGCTCGTCATGAGTTACAAGCTGCTGGCCCTGGCGGGCTTCATTTCGCAGACGGCCCGCTGCGCCCGCTGCGCGCAGGACCACCCCACCCACCCCGACCCGCTGGGCGGGCAGCTGCTGTGCGGCGGGTGCGCCGCGCTGCCCGCCTACCCGGACGCCAGCCTGGACTTCCTGCGGAACGCTGCGCGCCGCACCGTGCGCGCCAGCATGGACGCGCCCCTGCCCGCCGATCAGCGTCCCGCCCTGTGGCGCGCACTGGAACGCTTCGTGACCGTGCAGATCGGCAGCGTGCACTCGTGGCGGCAGCTCGTGCCGACCGCCGCGGCCCTCAGCGCGTAGGGGAGACGGGCAGGCTCAGAGGCCCAGGGCTGCGATGGCGCCCAGCAGCGCCACGGGCGCCGTCTCCGCGCGCAGAATGCGCGGCCCGAGCGTCACGGCGTGCGCGCCGCCCTGCACGAGCGTCTGCACCTCGGCGTCGGTCAGGCCACCCTCGGGACCGGTGATGATCGTGACCGGCGCCTCCCAGGTGACCACGTCTGACACGCGCACGCTGGAGCCGGGCTGCGCCACGAGCGTCAGGTCCGCAGGCTGGAAGCGCGCCAGAGGCACCGGCGCCAGCACGGGCGGCACCACCGCGCGGCGGGACTGCTTGGCGGCCTCCTGCGCCACGCGGTTCAGGCGCACGAGCTTCTGATCGCCGATCTCGCGTACATCCGCGCGGGCCGTGACCAGCAGCTGGATCTGCGCGGCGCCCAGTTCCGTGGCGGCGCGCACGACGTCCGACAACTTGTCCGCCTTGAGCAGCGCCACGGCCACCGTCAGCGGCTGGGGTGTCTCTGCGGCGCCCTCGACCGCCTCGCCCAGCGTCAGCATCGCGCGGACCTCGCTCAGCTCCGCAATCTCGGCCAGGGCTTCCGCGCCGCGCCCGTCGAACACGCGCACCACGTCACCCGCCGTCAGGCGCAGGACGTGCAGGTGACGCGCCTCACCCGGCCCGAGGGTCATGGTGTCCGTCAGCGCCTCCACCCGCAGGCGGTGCCGGGGCAGGCGGCCCGTCATTCGCCCGCGCGGGCCGTCACGAGCGCCCACTCGCCATCCGTGCTGACCTGCACGTCTGTGAAGCCCTCGCGGTCCAGCGCATCCTGCACCAGCGGCAGCTTCCCGGTCAGAATCCCGGTCAGGATCAGCGGCCCGCCGGGACGCAGGTGCCCCACGTACACCCCGACCAGCAGGTCGTGCAGTTCCGCGTACAGGTTCGCCACGAGCACGTCGAACACGCCGTCCGCCACCACATCGCCGGGTAGGTCGTCGCCCAGTGTGCCCACCATGAACGCCGTGCGGCCCTCCGGCACTGCGTTGTCCCGCGCGTTCTCCTCCGCAATCGGAATGGTGATCGGGTCGATATCCACACCCAGCGCGTACCCGGCGCCCAGCAGTGCGCCCGCGATGGCCAGCACGCCGCTCCCGGTGCCCACATCCAGGATGGTCTGCCCGTCCAGGTTCAGGTCCGACAGCGCCTCCACGGCCATGCGGGTCGTCGCGTGGTGCCCGGTCCCGAAGGCCATGCCCGGCTCGATGACCAGCCCCACCTGCCCGGCAGGAATCTCGGCGCGCAGCCACGGCGGCACGATCGTCACGCGGCCCGCCTGCACCGGCCGCAGGTTCGCCTTGAACTCCGCCAGCCAGTCCTGATCGGCCTCCTGGCGCCACTCGCCGTCCCGGATCGCCTCAGGCAGCTCGGTCTCCTCGTCGAAGTACGCGCGGATCAGCCCGGCGCGTTCCTCCAGGCCGGTCGCGCCGGCCTCCCACAGCAGGTCGAGGTGAGCCTCGCGCGTCTCGAACGTTCCCGGAAGGTGATACACCAGCATCCCGCCAGTGTACCGCGGTGTGCTGAAGCGTCCTGGGGCAGAGGCCAGGACGCATCAGCGCCGAGCGGAGCAATGAACCGTCCCGTCCGGCGGCCTGAAGTAGCGTGGGCGGGCGCGGTGTTGGCCCGTTCACGCAACGGAGGGCCGCGCGCCCGGCACGTCTGCACGCCTGTGGCGAGCGCCGCGGGGGCCGCACCTATACTGGCGCGCATGAAGCTCGCGATCGTCGGCGTCGGCAAACTCGGACTGGCCCTGCTGGAGGGCGTCACCGCCCGGGGCGTCCTGCCGCCCAGCGAGATCGGCCTGCTCGACGCGAACGCCGCCCGCGCGCAGGACCTCGCGCAGCGCACCGGCACGCGCGTCATCACGCAGGCGGACCTGGGCCGCGCCGAGCGCATCCTGATCAGCCTGCAACCCCGCGTGTTCCCCGAAGCGGCCGAGTGGCTCGCGCAGCCCAGCGCCGGGTACATCAGCACCATGGCAGGCGTGTCGGTCGCGGCGCTGACCCGCCGCCTGGGCACCAAGCGCGTCGTGCGGGTCATGCCGAACCTGGCCGCCACCATCGGCCACAGCCAGACGGCCATCACCGGCCCGCGCGAGGCGGCCGACGCCGGGGACCTCGCGTTCGCGCACGGCCTGTTTGGCGCGGTGGGCGACGCCTACGACCTGCCCGAGCACCTGTTCAACGCCTTCACGGGCATGAGCGCCAGCGGTCCCGCCTACGTGGCCGTGGTCGCCGAGGCGCTCGCGGACGGCGGCGTCCGCATGGGTCTGCCGCGTCCCCTGGCGAATGAACTCGCCGCGAAACTCCTGATCGCCACCGGCGAGCTCGTGCAGCGCCGCGCGCACCCCGCCCTCCTCAAGGACGAGGTCGCCAGTCCCGGCGGCACCACCATCGCCGGACTGGCGGCCCTGGAGGCCGCCGGGGTACGCGGCGGCCTGATCGAGGCGGTCGTGCAGGCCACCCGCCGCGGTACTGAACTGGGCAAAGACCAGGACTGAAGCCGCAGGGCAGAGGGGCCGCGGGGATCAGTTCCCGTGGCCCCTCTGCCCCTTCCAACCTAGCCTCAGGGAATGTCGAGTCCACCCTGCCAGCCGGCGGGCAGACTCAGCAGCTGACGCAGCGGCTCGTCGCCGTGCTTGAGGAGGAACGTCAGGAAGTTCATCTCGCGCTCCTGCGGCACGCCGTTGGGCAGCAGGTGAACTTTCAGGCGGTGCAGCTGACCGCGGCGGTCGTCCTCCGCGCGTGCCAGCGCGCGGATCGCGAGGCCCTGAAGGCGCGCGACGCGGGCGGTCGTGCGGGCCCGCGTGCGCGCCGCGGCGCCGACCAGCGTGGGGTCCAGGGCGGCGATCTCCAGGGTGATCTCGTCCAGGCTGGCCGTCAGCGCGTCCAGACGTTCGGTGGTCACGGCGCTCGCGTGGCGTTCCGCGGCCAGGGCGCGGCCCAGCACGCCTTCCGGGTCGGCCTGCACCTCGGGCGCGGTTGCCTTCAGGCGGCGCAGGAGCCGCGTGACGTTCGGTTCCAGCCACGTGACGCTCAGGCGCGGCCACAGCAGCGGCTGCCTCAGGCCGTGCAGGGGGTACACCTCGCGCAGCTGCGCGCCGTACGCGATCTCGCCTGGCCCCACCACGAACGCCACGGTGGGCAGCAGCGCGTCCTGCACAGCGGGGCGCAGGCCCGCAGCGGGCGTAATTCGGGTCGGGTCGGCCTCCAGCAGGGCCAGCAGGGCATCCGGCCGGTACCGCCGCGAGCCGGTGGTCAGGTCAGGTCCATCCACGCGCAGCAGGCGCCGCTGCCCGTCGTCCTCCTCCAGGAAGAGGTTGGTGGCACCCACGGGGCGGCGCAGCTGCGGTTCAAACCCGTCGGCGATCAGCTGCTCAGCGGCCGCCTCGATCACCTGGGAGGACGCCAGGGGACGGCGAAGTTCCCGCGCCAGGGTCGGGGCCATCAGGCGCGCCAGGGCCGGGTGCATCGGGTCGAGCACCAGCAGCCCCGCGCCGCCCAGCAGGTCATGAATGAGGCGGGCGAACACGTCCGCGTAACTGCCGCCCCCCTGCACCGCCCGGTCCACGCGGGCGCGCACAGCCGCCACGTACTCGGCGGGCGCGTCGAAGGCGTCCAGCAGCGCGTGCACCTGCTCCGTCCACGCGGCCTGCCAGGGCACCCGGCCCACCGGGACGCCCTCGGGAACGTCCAGGGTCAGGCGGTGCAGGCGCTCACTGGCGTCCAGCAGGGTGGTGCTGGCCACCTCGGCCGCGTCGTGATCCTGGCTGGCCACCCAGTACACCGCCACGACCGGCGTGTCCTCGGTGTGCAGCTGCCGGGCCAGGAGCACCGCGTCGGCGGCCTTGTGCACAGAGTAGGCGGGGCCAGTCAGGGCGCCGGCCTGCTGGCCGGTGACCACCACGCGGGACGCCGGGTGCTCCAGCCGCGTCAGGAGCGTCTCGACCGCTGGACTCAGGGTGCCCAGGTCGCGGTGGTAGGTGCGCAGGGCGTCCGCGAGGGCCGCGCGGTCCACGTCGGGCCGGGCCTCGCCCAGCGCCCGGTCCAGCGCCCCGGCGGGCAGCCGCACGTAATCCAGCAGCCCGCCTGTCCTGTATTCCGCTCCTGCATTTCGCGCCATTGCTCTTCCTTCCCGGTGTCCGCCGCTCCTGGCGGTCAGGCCCGATGCCGGTTCAGTGCCCGGCGTGCTCTCCCGTTCTCGCTGAGAACCCGCGCGGATACTGCAACGGCTGTCACACTACACCAGAACCTAAAGCAGAGGGCCGCCCTGAGATGAGCCGGTCAGCGCAGCGGTTCCTGCGTGGCGCGCTCCAGACCGCCCCGGTCCGTCAGGATGATCCGCCGGTACCCCAGGTCCAGCAGCCCCCGCGAGCGGAAATCCCCCAGCAGCTTCGTGATGGTCTCGCGCGTGCTGCCCACCACGTGCGCCAGATCCTGATGCGACACGCGGTCCCGCAGGGCCAGCGTCCCCCCGTCCGGCCACGGGCCCTCCCGCTCGGCGAGGTTCAGTAGGGCCAGCGCCAGCCGCTGCGACACCTCGAGGAACACCAGACCCGACAGGCGCTCCTGCACGCCCCGCGTCTGCCGGGTGATCTGCTCGGTCAGCGCGACCGCCACCGCGGGCTGCAACTGGGTCAGGCGGGTCAGGGCGTCGCGGCCCAGCAGCAGGGCCTCGGTCTCGTCCATCGCCTCGGCGTACATGCCGCAGCGTTCGCCCGGCAGGAGGGCCGCCGCGCCCAGCAGCGCGCCCGCGCCGTGCACGTCCAGGGTCACCTCGCGCGCGCCCGCACCCAGGCGGTACAGGCGGACCGAGCCGCGCAGCAACACGAACAGCGTCTCGGCGAGGTCCTCCGGGTGAAACAGGAGCTCGCCGCGACCCCAGCGTCCCACGCGTCCCGAGGCCGTCACCTGCGCCTGCACGTCCGCAGGCAGGGCACCGAAAGCACCGGGTAACATGCCCCGCAGTATGCCCTAAGCCGCCCCGACGCGCGAGAGGCGACGTTCACGCGCCCCCAGGCGCTGGTCGCACGCGCCGCGCAGGGGACGCCCACCCGGACGGGGTGCACTACAATTCACGCCAGCATGACCACCTCCTCTTCACGCCAGCGCCTCACGCTGTTCGACCTCCCGCTGGACGTCGTGACGCTTGATCAGACCCTGGACCGCCTGGGCGACTGGATCTACCGGCAGCCGCGCGCGCCGCACACCGTCGTCACCCTGAACCCCGAGTTCATCGTGCAGTCCCGCACCCAGCCCGACTTCGTGAACGCCATGCAGGTCGCGGACCTCGTCACCGCGGACGGCGTCGGCATCGTGTGGGCCGCGCGGCAGCTCACGCAGACCGAGGTGCCCCGCGCGCCCGGGTTCGACATTGTCCGCGGCCTCATGCAGCGGCACGGGGCGGACCTGCGCGTGTTCTTCCTGGGCGCCAAACCCGGCGTGGCCGAGGTCGCCGCGCAGAACGCCGCGCGGGACTACGGCATTCAGGTCGCGGGCGTCCACCACGGGTACTTCGACCTGCCTGAAGATCAGCGCGTGGCGGAACTCGTGCGTGACAGCGGCGCGGACCTGCTCCTCACCTGCATGGGCGCTGGGCGGCAGGAGACCTTCAACCAGTACTGGCGGCAGGTGATGAACACGCCCGTCCTGCTCGGCTGCGGCGGCGTGATCGACGTGCTGGCCGGAACCGCGGACCTCGCGCCCGCCTGGACGCGCCGCCTGGGCGTCGAGTGGCTCTGGCGCGTGGGCCTGGACCGCAAACGCTGGAACCGCGCGCCCCGCCTCGCTCAGTTCGTCCGCATGGTGCGCGCCGAGGCGAAGCGGACGGCCGTCAAGACACGCTGAACTGAACCTGGGGCGGCAACCGGAAGATGGTTCGGCTGCCGCCCCAGGCGCTGGGCTGCCGCGGTCAGGGCTTCTTCGCGGCTTTTGCGGCGCTGGCCTTCACCCGGTCCGCGCGGGCCTGGTACACCTGATGCATCTGCTCCAGTTCCCCGGTGCAGGGCGTCTGGTCCGGCTTGGCGTGGTGGCGCTCGTCGAGTTCCACGCACCAGCGCGCGCCGAACATCTTCGCGGCGGCGTTCAGACCCGGCCCTGAACCCTCCCCGCCATTCTGGAAGAACGTGACGACCATGAAGTTCGGCGTCTTGCCTTCCCCGATCGGCCCGTAACCCTCGTACCACGCGTTCGTGTACGTGTAGTTCTTCTTCGAGAAACTCATGCCGTTCTCGGCCGTGCCGGTCTTCCCGCCGGTCCGGACCGGGAAGTAGTTCGGGCCCAGGATGTGCTGCGCTGTCCCCCAGGGGGTGGTGCCCGCCGTGGTGATCGCCATGCCCTGCTTGATCAGCTCAAAGTCCGCTTTCTTGCCCGGGACCTGCTCGGGCGCGTCGCGTTTCACGGGTGCCCCGCCCACTGCCTTGAGCAGTGTCAGCTTGCGGCGCTCGCCGTCATTCACGATGGTCGACAGCACCGAGATCACCTGCGCGGGCGTGACCTGCAAGGAGTCCTGCCCGATCGAGAAGGACAGGGACTGCCCCGGGTAGTACGTGTACGTGCGCGGCGCCAGCCCCAGCTTCCGGCGCCGTTCATTCAGTTCGTCGTACGCGGCCTGCATGCGCTCCGGACTGGGAATCAGGCCGGTCTTTTCCCCCACGAGTTCCAGGCCCGTCTCACGCCCGAAGCCCAGTTCCACCGAGCGGCGGCCCAGGTAGTTCGCGTACGTGATGGGGTCCGCCGCGATGGCCGCCTGGTAGTACCAGGTGTTGCACGAGTACGCAATGGCCAGCCGCCCGTCCACGGTGCCCAGGCTGCCGGACCGGTGCCAGTTGTAGCGGGGGCCGCCGAACATCACGTACGGCAGGCAGTTGAACGACCGGTTGCCCCAGCGCTCGATGAACGCCAGCGTGGAGGTCGGCTTGAACACGCTGCCCGAATCGAAGTTCTGCACGACGCGGTTGCTCGTGACGGCGTCCAGTTCCGCCAGCGGGCGCTTGGGATCAATGGCCCAGTTCTTCGCCTTCGGGTCCGGGCTGGGCACGCGCGAGAACCAGTTCGGGTCGTACGTGGGGCTGCTCGCCAGGGCCAGCACCTCATTCGTGCGTGGGTCAATCGCGATCACCGCGCCCCGCGTGTACGGCTCGGCCGGCGCGCCGTACTTCGCGCGGCCCCTGTTCACGTCCGCCAGCCCTTCGACCAGGGCCCGCTCGGCCGTGCGCTGAAGCAGCGAGTCAATGGACAGCGTGACGTCTTTCCCCTTGACGCCCGGGTCGATCACCCGTTCCGTCTGCGGTTTCCCGGCTGCGGTGACTTCACGCCGGCGCAGGCCGTTCTTGCCCTCCAGCGTCTGCTGAAGGCTGTACTCCAGGCCAGAACGGCCCACCAGGTCCCCCTGCGTGTACCCGTCTTCTGTGATCTGCGTGTCCGTGGCTTCCTGCACGTAGCCCAGGAGGTGCGCGGCCATCTTGCCCTGCGGGTAGATGCGCTCCACCCGTTCGCGCAGTTCCAGGCTGGGTACGAGCACGGTGTACTCGTACAGCGCGGCCAGCCGTTCCTGCGGAATATTGCGCGCCAGGACCGTGGAGGGTTCCCGCTCGTAATCGGGTTCGCGGGGCTGACCGTTCACGAGGACGTCGCCCTTGATCCCGGCGAGGTAGACGATCTTGTCCCAGCCGGGAATGGGCGTCTCCCGGTCCGATCGGCGCAGGCGGCCGGTGTACACGAGGTCCACCGCGAGGCGGTTGGTGGCGAGGAGCACGCCGTCGCGCGTGCGGATCTCGCCGCGCAGGGCGCGCAGGACCTCATCGCGCTGGTAGTTGCTGGCGGAGCGCACCGCAAACTGGTCGTGCAGGGCGACCTGCAGGTAGTACAGCCGCGCGCCCAGCAGAGCCAGCGCCACGCTGAAGCCCAGAGCAATCTGGTACACCCGCACGGCCCCGCGCGCCTTCTTGTAGCCCACGCCGCCCCACACGCGGCCCGGTCCCCGCTCCCGGCGTTCCCACAGGCGATCGGCGCGGCTCACGAGAGCTGCTCCTCGACCGTCACGCGCGGCCCGAACGTCCACGTCACCACGCGCTCCCACAGGGGCGCCAGCAGGAACGAACCCACGAACACCAGCGGGGGCGTCACGCGCAGCGTTTCCGGCGTGACCAGCGGCGCACGCAGCCAGTACGTCAGGAACAGGAACACCAGCCACTGCCCCAGCACGCCCAGCAGCACACCCAGCAGCGCCTGCAACAGCCCCGCATCCGACAGGTACCGCCGCGCCCACACGACCAGCAGGGCGCCGCCCGCCAGTCCCGCCGCGTGCAGGCCCAGCATGCCGCCCCCCAGCACGTCCTGCGCGAACCCCAGGCTGTACGCCGCGAGCAGCGCCCCCACCGGTGAGAGCCGGGCCGCGAGGCCCACCGCGGTCAGCAGGAACAGGTCCGGCGCGGGCACGCCCGCCGCATCCGCCAGGCGCGCCAGCAGGCCCTGAACCGCCAACAGCAGCAGCAGGTACGCCGCCAGGCGCAGCCAGCGCACCGAGCCGCGCCGCGCGACGGTGCCCCTCACAGGCCCTCCAGGATCGTGACGTCCTCGACGACGCCCACGTCCACGGCAGGCTTGACGATCACCGTGCGGCTGATGTCATTCGGTCCCATCGGCAGCACCTCCTCGACGCGGCCCACCGGGATGCCTACCGGGAAGACCCCCCCCTGACTGTTCGTTACGAGCAGGTCGCCCACCTTGATCGGCACGCCCCGCGAGAATTCCGCCCGCAGCCGGTCCGGCGGGGAGCCGTGCGCCACGCCGCGTCCACCGCGGTTGCCCTGAAGGGTCACGCCCACGGCGCTCTCCGGGTCCACCAGGGCCAGCACGGTCGACTGCCCCGCGGCCACGTCCACGACCTGCCCCACCAGACCGGCCGGGACGGTGACGGGCATGTGCACGCGCACGCCGTCCCGCTCGCCCCGGTTCAGTTCCAGCCGGGCCTGCACGGGACTGGGGTCCACACCAATCACCTGCGCGATCGCCAGGGCGTTCGGTGCCTGGGTGGTCGTGATCACCAGCACCTGCTTCAGGCGGCCCACCTCGCGCGCCAGGAGTTCGTTGCGCTGCTTGAGCAGGTCATTCTCCTTTTGCAGCGACTTCACGTGCGCCGCCTGGTCGCGGTCTTGCAGGAGCGTCACGTACGCGCGGCGCACGTTGTCGGCGGCTACGACCGACAGGCGCGTCACGGGCGCCACGCCCGCGCGCAGGGCCACGGGCGCCACCACCTGAAAGCGGGTCAGGACCATGCTGAGCAGCAGCAGGCCCGCGAACACCGCCAGAATCAACCGCCAGCCCTTCACGCGCCCGGCGCCCCCAGCGTGCCCCACACGGGCACCCCGGCCGCCCGCAGCAGCCGCGTCACGACACTCAGCGGAAAGCCCACCACGTTCGAGTACTCGCCGTCCAGGCGCTCCACGAGGGCCATGCCCAGGCCCTGGATGCCGTAGCCGCCCGCCTTGTCCAGACCCTCGCCGGACGCGGCGTAGAACGCGATCTCCTCGGGCAGGAGGGTGCGGAAGGTCACGGCCGTACGGGCCACCTCCACCGCCTCGGACCCGCCGGACAGGACGGCCACGCCGGTGAACACGTCATGGGTGCGGCCCGACAGGCGGCGCAGGAACACCTCGTTCTCGGCGGCGGATTCCGGTTTGGCGAGCAGGTCTGCGCCCACCGCGACGACCGTGTCGGCCGCGATCACCACGGCTCCCGCGGCTTCCCGCGCCACCGCGCGGCCCTTCAGGAGCGCCAGTTCGGCCGCCAGTCGCTCTGGATCAGCCTCCCGGCTGTCCTCGGGTTCCCCGCTGACCTGCACGGTGAACGGCACGCCCAGCCCCGACAGCAGTTCCCGCCGGCGCGGACTGCCCGAGGCGAGGACCACCGGCGCGTCAGCCGCGCCAGTTCCAGGCTGGGTCACGGTCAGTACCCCTCGCCGGTCCGTTCGCCTGCCACCAGCGCCACGCCACCCGAGGTGCCCAGGCGCGTCGCGCCGGCCTCGATCATGGCCCGCGCGTCATCCGGGGTGCGCACCCCGCCCGCCGCCTTGATCTGCACGCGCTCCTGCGCGCCCAGCCCCGCGATGACATCGGCCATCAGGCGCACGTCGTCCAGCGTTGCGCCGCCCGTGCCGAAGCCCGTGCTGGTCTTCACGAAGTCCGCGCCGGCCCGCACGACGGCGGCGGTCGCCCCGCGTTTCTGCTCGTCGTTCAGGAAGCAGGTCTCGATGATCACCTTCAGCACGGCGTCGGGAACCGCGCGTCGCACGGCGCGCACGTCGGCCTCGACGGCGTCCCAGTCGTTGTCCAGAGCTGCGCCGATGTGGATGACCATGTCCACCTCGTCCGCGCCGGCCTCCACGCTCAGGCGCGCCTCTACCGCCTTCTGCTCACTGCTCACCGCGCCCAGTGGGAAGCCGCACACTGTGGCCACCTTCACGTCCGATCCTGCCAGTTCGGCCTTGGCCAGCGCGATGAACACCGGGTTCAGGCACACGGCGTAGAACGAGTGGTCACGCGCCTCGGCGCACAGTTTCATGATGTCCGCGCGGGTGGCGGTGGGCTTCAGGAGGGTATGGTCAATGAACGAGGACAGCTTCACGCCCCCCAGAATACCCCCCCCAGCTGAAGAAAGATTGAGCAGAAAGGAGGAGACGGAGCGGGCAAAAGTTCAGCGGTCCGTTCCTGGGACCGAGCCGCGGGTCGGGCGGGGTGAGCCCGCCAGCGCCCGGAGCGGCCTATACTTGAACTCAGTTCAAATTCAGAGTTCCTGACCTGGAGGTTCCACCCATGACCCACCCTGCCCCCCTGCCCGCCTTCGCCGTCGCCGCCGTCAAAAAAGCGCTGCACGGCATCCCCATGAACGCCACCGTCGGCGTGCAGATCACCGACGTGGGGATCGGCTGGGCCACCGGAGAGGCCCCGGACACGGCGCCCTTCCGCAACCACCTGGGCACCATCCACGCGGGCGTGCAGTTCCTGCTGGCCGAGGCCGTCAGTGGCGCGGCGTTCGCCGGAGCCTTCGCGGCGCAGCTGGCCGGCGCCGTGCCCCTGATCGAGAAGCTGGAAACGCACTACGTCAACCGCGCCGTGGGCGACCTGACCGCGCGGGCCGAAGCGGCCGACCCGGCCCAGATCACCGCCGCCCACACCGAATTCGCGCAGGACGGCCGCGCGCGCCTGATCATCACCGTGACCGTCCAGGACGGCGAGCACAAGGACGTGATGCGCGCTACGGCACACTGGTACCTCCGCGCGCGCCCGCAGGCGTAAGGACCGGCCATGACAGCGGTGCTGCTCACCGGCATGTCCGGCGCCGGGAAAAGCACCGCCCTGCTGGAACTGGCGCGGCGCGGTTACCGCGTGCTGGACACCGACGCCGAGGAATGGAACGAGTGGGTGCAGGCGCCAGACGGCCCGGACTGGGTGTGGCGTCTGGACCGCCTGCACACACTGCTCGACGAGGCCGGGCAGTCCCCGCTGGTGCTGGCCGGGTGCCGCAGCAACCAGGGGGCGCTGTACCAGCGCCTGGGCGCAGTGGTGCTCCTGACGGCGCCCCTGCCGGTCCTGCTGGAGCGGGTGCAGACACGCGACAACCCGTACGGCCGCTCCGCGCCAGACCGGGCGCGCATCGCGGAGCACGTGGGCTGGGTCGAGCCGCTGCTCCGGGCGTCAGCGACGCTGGTGCTGGACACCGCGGTGCTGTCGGCCGCGCAGGTGGCCGACCGGGTGGAACGCCTCCTGAGCAGTTCGGCGCAGGGGTCCGCTGCCCGGCGCTGAGCGGTGCGGGCGCGCTTTGCCTTACCCTGCGGGCATGACTGCATTACTGCTCGATCATGTGGCGATCGCGACCGCCGACCTGGACGCGGGCTCCGCACCCTACGTGGCGCTGGGCCTCCACCCGGAAGGGCCCGACGAGGAGGTGGGCGGCCAGGGGGTCCGCGTCCGCGCCTTTCAGGTCGGGGAGACCCTAATCGAGCTGCTCATGCCGACCCGGGAGGACAGCCCGGTCGCGGTCTTCCTGGCGCGCCGCGGTCCGGGCCTGCATCACACGGCGTACCGCGTGGAGGACCTGGACGCCGAGATGACACGCCTGCGCGCGGACGGGGCGCGCTTCCTGAGTGACGCGCCCGCGCCGGGCCGGGCCGGATCCCGCGTGGCCTTCTTGCACCCCAAGTGGGGCGAGGGCACCCTGATCGAACTGGTCGAGCATTCGCACGGCGGACCCGCTTGACCCGCGCGCGGCGGGCGCGGCCCCTGTGGTGGCTGCCGTCGCTGATCATCATGGGCGTCATCTGGTGGCTGAGTGCGCAGCCGCACACGCCAGGGCCGTCCCTGGAGCACCCGAAGGACTGGGCCGCGCATTTCACGGCCTACCTGGCGCTGGCGTTCTGCCTGGCGCGCGCCACCGGCCGGCGGAGCGCGGCGCTGCTGATCGCGGCGTGGTTCGGCGCGCTGGACGAGGTGCACCAGGCGTTCGTGCCCCCGCGCGAGGCGGGCGTGCAGGACTGGCTGTTCGACGTGGCGGGCGCGTGGCTGGGCACCCGGCTGGCCGTGCGGAGCGCGCCGGTGGCGCCCCCAGAGGGGGCCGGCGTTCACGCGACCTGAACCTGGCGCGGCGCGTTGCAGTTCTGTCAGGTGGGCTCGGGTAGGCTCGCTCTCATGACCGCTCCGACCCTTCCGCCCGCGCAGGCCAGTCACGTGGCCGCGCTGCATGCGGCCCTCACGCAACTGGACGGGGTGATCCTGGGCAAGGGCCCTCAGATTCGCCTGGCAGTCGCCTGTCTGCTGGCGCGCGGGCACCTGCTCATCGAGGACCAGCCCGGGGTGGGGAAGACCACGCTGGCGCAGGCGCTGGCGCGCACGTGCGGCCTGCACTTCCGGCGCGTGCAGTTCACGGCCGACCTCCTCCCGGCCGACCTGACCGGCGTGAGCGTCTGGGACGCGACCAGCAGCGCCTTCCGCTTCGTGGAGGGCCCGGTCTTCAGCGAACTGCTGCTGGCGGATGAGATCAACCGCGCCACGCCCCGCACGCAGGGTGCCCTGCTGGAAGCGATGGAGGAGCGGCAGGTCTCGGAGGGCGGCGTGACGCGCCCCCTGCCCGAGCCGTTCTTCGTGATTGCCACGCAGAACCCGGCGGCGTTCGTGGGCACCAGCCCCCTGCCCGAAGCGCAGCTGGACCGCTTCCTGATGACCGTCACGCTGGGCTACCCGGACCCGCGCGCCGAGCGGCAACTGCTGGAAACCGGGGGGCGCAGCCTGGCCGTGCGGGACCTGCCGCCCGTCCTGAACGCCGGCACCCTGATCGCCATGCAGGCGGAGGTGGACGCCGTTCACGCCGCGCCGCCCCTGCTGGATTACCTGCAACTGCTGGCCCGCGCCACCCGCGAGCACCCGGACCTGACGGGCGGCCTGAGCCCCCGCGGTCTGCTGGCCCTACTGGCCGCGGCGCGCGCCTGGGCTTACCTGCACGGGCGCAGCATGACCCTGCCGGAGGACGTGCAGGCCGTCTTCCCGTCGCTGGCCGCGCACCGCCTGAACCCCCGCCCCGGCGCGGACGTCGCGGCGGTCCTGACGCGCGTGCTGCGCGACACGCCCATTCCCTGATGGCGTGGCGTCACCGGCTGCGCGCGGCCCCCACCGGCTTCGGGGTGGCCTTCCTGCTGCTCGTCGCGCTGACCCTGATCGGCTGCGTGAACTACGCCCTGAGCCTCGGCTATGGGCTGACGTTCCTGCTGGCCGGAGTGTGGGTGCTGGCGGCGGCTCAGGCGCTCCGCGCGGCGCGGGACCTGAGCGTCACGGCGCACGCCGGGGGAACCGTTCAGGCCGGCCAGCTACTGCCGGTCACGCTGCGCGCCCGCGGTGGACGCCGGGGCGTCGTGCGCGCCACCCTGACCTCCACGCAGGGGAGCGCCGCGGGCAGCGTCCACCTGGACAGCGGCTCGGACCTGACCCTGACGCTCCCCACCACCGCGCGCGGCCCCCTGGACGTGCACGTGAGCCTGCGGGCCCTGGACCGCCTGGGCCTGTGGCAGGTGCCCCTGCCCCAGCCCGACCCGCTGACCGTCCTGATTCACCCCTCGCCGGAACCGGGCGCGCCCCCACCCCCCGAGCGGGCGCTGCCCGGCCAGGGCGACGGGGCAGGCCGGGGACCCGGCGACGAGGACTTCTCTGGCCTGCGGCCCTACCAGCCCGGCGACTCCCCCCGGCAGGTGTCGTGGCGGCACGTGGCGCGCACCGGGCAGCTCCTGACCCGCGAGACGGACGCCGCGCAGGGCCGCGCGCGCCTGCTCGACTGGCACGACGCACCCGGCGACCCGGAAGCCCGCGCCGCCCGGCTGAGCGCCTGGGTGCACGCACTGCACGGCCAGGACCAGGCGTACGCGCTGCACCTGCCCACCGAGACCCTCCCAACCGGAACTGGCGACCTGCAGCGGCAGGCGGCGCTGAACGCCCTGGCGCTCCAGCCGCCCCTGCCCGCGCCGCGCCCGCCCGCGCGCATGGCCGCGCCGCCCCTTGACGGGCGGGCGCTGCTGTGGACGCTGCTGGCCCTGACCGTCACGCTCGCCCCCGGCGCGCTGCGGCAGCCCTGGTGGCTGACCGGCCTGATCGCCGCGCTGCTGGCCCACACCGTCCTACGCGCCCGGTCGGCACGGATCACGCCGCTCCCCACCTGGCTGCTGGGCCTGCTGGCCGTTGCGGGCGGCGCCGCGCTGAACGCCACCTACGGCACGCTGCTCGGCCGTGACGCGGGCACGGCGTTCCTGGCGTTCCTGGCCGCGCTGAAAGCCGCGGAAAGTCACGCCCGGCGCGACCAGGCGGTCCTGACCCTGCTGGGCCTGTTCGTGACCAGCACCGGCTTCTTCTTCAGCCAGGGGCCCGTGACCGCGCTGTACGCCGTGGCCTGCGCCGCCCTGCTCCTGACGGCCGCCTCAACCCGCCTGGGCGCCGCACCGCCCCTGACGCGCGCCGAGTTGAGCGCCCGCCTCACCCCGACCGTGCGGTTGCTGGCCCTGGCGGCGCCGCTGACCGTGGCGCTGTTCGTGCTGTTCCCCCGCCCGGACGCCCCACTCTGGCAGCTGCCCGTCCAGAGTCAGAACATGACCGGCCTGAACAACGAGGTCAGCGCCGGGTCCTTCACGAACCTCGCGCAGAGCGCGGACGTGGCGTTCCGCGCTGACTTTCAGGGCGCGCTGCCGCCCCCCGCCGAGCGGTACTGGCGCGGCCCCGTCCTTGAGGCCTTCGACGGCCTGACCTGGCGGCAGATCCGGGGGCCCGGACCCATGCCCAGCATCGAGGCCACGGGCGCCCCCGTCACGTACGACCTTACCCTGGAACCCAGCGGCACGCCGTGGCTGCTGGGCCTGGACGCCGTGGTGCGCGTCCCGCAGGGTGCGTTCATCACCAGCGCCTTCCAGGCCGTCACGCCCCGTACCGTCAGCACGCGCCGCCGCGTGACCCTCGTCAGTCAACCGGCCCTGCTGGGCCGCCAGGAAAGTCAGGACCGCCTGAACTTCACCACCGCCCTGCCCGGTGGGCAGAACCCCCGCACGCTGGCCCTCGCGCGGCCCTGGCAGGCCCTGCCCCCCCAGGAGCGCGTGCAGGCCGCCCTGGCGTTCCTGCGGCAGGGCAACTTCACGTACACCCTGAACCCACCCCTGCTGCCCCAGCAGAACCGCACTGACGCGTTCCTGTTCGCCAGCCGCCAGGGCTTCTGCGAGCACTACGCCAGTGCCTTCGCCGTCCTGATGCGCGCCGCCGGCCTGAGTGCCCGGGTCGTCACCGGCTACCTGGGCGGCGAGGTGAACCCGGACGGCAACTATCTGATCGTGCGGCAACGGGACGCGCACGCCTGGACGGAAGTCTGGCTGCCCGGCCGCGGCTGGGTGCGGGTGGACCCCACCGCTGCCATCGCCCCCGCCCGCGTGAACGCAGACCTGAGCACCGCCCTGTCGCAGCCCACCGCTAGCGCCGCGCGCCCCCCGGGCCAGCTGGAGCGCCTGCGCCTGAAACTGGACACCTGGCAGAACCGCTGGAACACCTTGATCGTCGAGTACGACGGCGAGCAGCAGACCGCCCTGCTGTCCCGCCTGGGCGTGCAGGGCGGCGCGCAGACCCTCTGGTGGCTGGTCCTGCCGGCGCTGCTGCTGACCCTGCTGCCCGCATACACCTGGATGCGCCGCCCCGCGCGGCCCACCGATCCCGCGCAGCGCCTCTGGCAGGACCTGACCCGGCTGCTGGGCGAGGCGCACCCCGGTGAGACACCCAGCACGTACGCGCAGCGGCAGTCTGCCGAGCACCCCCACCTCGCGGCGCCGCTGCGCGACGCCGTGACGGCGTATCAGACCGCCCGCTACGCCCCGGGTGAGCCGGACGCGGCCCTGAGCGAACTGCGCGGCGCCCTGCGGGCCCTCCGGGGCATGCGTCACCGCGCGCGGCGCTGAGCTCACGTAGCATGGGTGCCGTGAACGTCCTGAAAGCGGTCCTCTCTGCCATCACCGGGTGTGCCGCCGCCCTGATCGCCTACAGCGTCTTCTACGTACGCGGCGATCTGGGCGGCGTCATGGCGTACCTGCGGGCCCGGGGCGCCCTGCGCCGCCTGCGCGAGAGCGGCGCACCCGAGCAGGTCAGTGCCGCGCAGGCGAAGCTGCACGCGCTGGGCCAGCAGGTGGGCGACCCGGCCTTGGCGGCCCAGTGGCTCCCGCTGGCCGCCCTGACCGGCCTGCTGATCGCGGCCCTGGTGTGGTGGGTCTTCACGCGCCGCCAGGAGGGCCCACCCCGTGCCGACATTCAGGAGCGCATGGTGTACCGCCTCGCGCACCGCCTGGGCGGCCGCTTCACGCTGGACGACTTGCGGGCCCGCAGCCCCCTGACGGACGAGCAGGCCCGCGCCGTCACCGCCCGCCTGCTGGACCTGGGCCGCCTGACCCGCGACGGCGACACGTACCGGCTGAACTGACATGGATGACCCCACCATCCTGGCTGAACTGCTGCGCCGCGTGAACCACGATCCCGCAGAGGGTCTCGAGGTTGCCCTGGACGCCGTGCAGGGCCAGCCGCACCCTCGCGTGGCCGCCATCGCCGCGCACCTGAGCGCCACCAAACGTGACCTCTGGACCCGCATCGCCCACGCGACCGGCACGTCCAGCCCCCCCGACGACGCGGGCCTGCACACTCTCCTGACCTGGGAGGAGGGCGCTGCGGCGAGCCTGACCGCCGCGCATCTGGACGTTACCGTGCCCCCCGCCGACCCGGCCAGCGCCGCAGGCGAGCCGGCCATGACCGTCGCGGCCCTGCTGCGCCTGAACGCCGCCCTGACCACCGGCCGCGCCGCGCAGATCCGCCGACTGGCCGGGCAGCCCCGGCTCGCCTGACCACCCATGCCCCGGGAACGCCCCTTCCTGACCGATCCCGCACTGGAGGGAACGCGCGGCAGCGGCGCAGTGCCGGACGCGTTGTTCGATCTGGCCGTGAACCGCGCCGCCGCCGCCCTGCGCGGCCTGCGCCCCGCCCGACCGGATTCGGCGCTGGCCGCGTGGCACGCCCGCACCCGCTTCGCCCGCCGCGTGCCGCTGGACGCCGTGCAGGCCGCGCTGGCCACCCAACCCCCCGCGAGCGGGACGCCGGACGGCGAGTGGCACTGGGCGGGCGGCCCAGCTGGCAGCTGGCGGCCGGGCCGCGCGCCCTTCCCCTGACGCTGCCCTACTGAATGGCGGCCCGGGCGGCGACCTCGACCGCGCGGGTCAGCTCATCCTGCGGCAGGTACGGTACGGGTCTGGGCTCGGCCAGCGCCACCTCCGCGTTCGCCGGCAGGTGCAGGAACCCGCACGGCACCTCCTCCCGCCCCGCCGCGTGCAGGACGTGCAGCGCGTGATACATCACCGTGTTGCACACGAACGTGCCCGCCGTGTCGCTGATCGCCCCGGGAATGCCCGCGTCCCGCCAGGCGCGCAGCGTGGCCCGCAGCGGCAGGGTGCTCAGGTACGCCGCTGGGGCGTCCTCGGCCACCGGCGCGTCCTGGTACTGGCGGCCCGCGTTGTCCGGAATGCGGTAATCCATGACGTTCACCGCCACCCGCTCCAGCGTCACCTGCGGCCGCCCGCTGGCCAGCCCGGTCAGCAGCACCGCGTCCGGCGTCAGCCACTCCAGCAGCGAGTCCAGCCGCTCGCGGGCCGCGCCGGGCTCCACGGGCAGCAGCGCTCCCTCGATGACGTACCCGCCCAGCGTGCGGCCGTGCAGCGCCTGCGCCGCCAGGGCACTGGGATTCACGGGATGCGTGTGGAAGGGCTCGAAGCCGGTCAGCAGTAGGGTGGGCATCCTGGGCAGCGTAGCGCGCCCTGCCCATGTACGCTGCGGGTATGCGCTCCTGCCTGGCCCTGACCGCCCTGCTGGCCCTCACGCCCACCGCTCTGGCGGCCACGCAGTATGCCGTCCTGAAGGGCGTGACCGTGCAGGGCAGCGTGGCCACGCTCACCCTGGACTACGTGGACGTCTACAGCGACACCAATGCGGACGCGCGCAAGGTGGTCGCGCTGGGCGACTACCCGAACACCCAGGCGTACTTCGACGCGAACCCCAGCGGGATGTACCTGCGCAACGTCAACCCGAAGCTCCGCACCCTGAAAACTGAGGCCAGGACCGTGTTCGTCCTGTCGTGCCTGAACCGCCCGGGCGCCGTGCAGACCGTGCCCCTCGTGACCTTCGTGTCCGCCTGGAAGGGGTACCACCCGCAGGGCTGCTGGCCCTTCAGTGAGAAGGTCGTCGCGCTGCAACTCAGTGGCAGTCGCGTCCTGAAGGTCGAGCAGGTGTACTTCCCCTGACCTGCCTGATCCGTCCGCGGTCCGCCCTGAAATGAACGCCGCAGTCTGCCCGCGCGCCTGAGCCTATGCTGCGCGGGTATGCCTGAACTGCCGGAAGTGGAAACGACGCGCCGCAAGATCGAGCCGCTGCTGCTGGGCCGCACGATTCTGGAGGTGCAGCACGACGCGCCGCACAAGTACCGCGACACGCACCTCGCCGCCGGGCGCCGCGTGACGGGCCTCTCCAGGCGCGGGAAGTACCTGATGCTGCACCTCGCCGCTGGGGACGCCGCGCACGATCAGGACCCGGCCGTCCCGCACGACCTTGAATTCATCGTGCACCTCGGGATGACCGGCGGCTTCCGCCTGGAGAGCGGCAAGCACACCCGCGTGACCCTGCGCACCGACGCCGGGGACCTGTACTTCGACGATCCGCGCCGCTTCGGGAAGATGGCCGTCGTGCGGCCCGGCGAGTACGCGGGCATGCCCACCCTGGCCGCCATGGGCCCCGAACCCCTCTCCGACGACTTCACCGAGGACGAGTTCATCGCGCTGGCCGCGCAGGCGGGCGCCGTGAAACCCTGGCTGCTGTCCCAGAAGCCCGTCAGCGGGGTAGGCAACATCTACGCCGACGAGAGCCTCTGGATGGCCGGGCTGCACCCCACCCAGACCCGCCTGACCCGCGAGGAAGCCGGGCGGCTGTACCACGCGATCCGCGACGTGATGGGCCGCGCCGTCGAGGCGGGCGGCAGCAGCCTCGGCCAGGGACAGGGCAACTACCGCCAGCACGACGGGCTGTCCGGACTGTTCCAGCACGCGCACAACGTGTACGGCAAGGGCGGCGAACCCTGCCCCCGCTGCGGCACCCCCATCGAGAAGAGCGTCGTCGCGCAGCGCGGCACCCACCACTGCCCCCAGTGCCAGCCCGTGCGCCGGGAGCAGGCATGACGAGGGTGTCGGGCGTGGAGTGGGCGGAGTGGTGTCATCCCGCTCCAGCCATGGAACAGGCCGCACCCTCTTTACGCTCACTCTGCGGGGCAGCGCTCCGAGTCGCGTCCGCTCGGGTTGAGGCGGAACCGCCCATTCAACCGGAGGCCCTATGACCGACCTGACCGGGCTGCGGCTGTCCTACACCCGCGCCGAACTGCGCCGCGCCGACCTGAACCCCGATCCCCTCGCCCAGTTTCAGGGCTGGTTGCAGGAGGCCATCGACACGGACCTGCGTGAGCCTTACGCGCTGAGCCTCGCCACGGCCGGCGCGGGCGGGCGGCCCAGCGTGCGGACCGTGCTGCTGCGCGGCGCGACGCCGGCGGGCCTGACCTTCTACACGAACTACGACTCGCACAAGGGCCGCGACCTGAGCGCCAACCCGCAGGCGGAACTGCTGTTCCACTGGCCCGAATTGGAACGGCAGGTGCGCGCCTACGGCCCGGTGAGCCGCGTCCCGGACGAGGAGAGTGACGCGTACTTCCACGCTCGCCCACGCGAGTCTCAGCTGGCCGCGCACGCCAGTGACCCGCAGAGTGCCCCCGTCTCTGGCCGTGAGGCGCTGGAGGCCGCCTTCGCGGCCCTCCACGACCGCTTCCCGGAGGGAACCGAGGTGCCCCGCCCGGACTTCTGGGGGGGCTTCCGAGTCGCCGTGCAGGAGTGGGAGTTCTGGCAGGGCCGCGCCAACCGCATGCACGACCGCTTCACGTATGTCAGGCATGCGGGCGACTGGCTGATCCAGCGGCTGATGCCGTAACGACCCTGGCCCCCCGGGTCACACTGGGGCCGGGCCGTCAGCTGCTGCCGAAGGTCATGTCCGCGTGGTCCTCGCCCAGCAGGGCCCGGCGTTCCTCGGCTGTCAGGGCGATCAGCACGCGCCGCAGCACCACGTCCACGGCCTGCTCGGCGCTCTCGTCCAGGGTCAGGCCGTCCAGCAGCGGCACGTCGTACTGGCGGGCCAGAGCCTCCAGTTCGTCCTGCATGGCGCGGATCTCGCGGAAGTAGCCCATGTAGCGGTGCAGGGGGCGACTGGCGGCCGTCTCAGTGTCGCGGCTCTCGAAGTGGCGGCGGTGCTCGTCCGCGTCGGGCAGCGTCACCAGCAGCGGCACCACGATCGCGCCCGCGTACGAGTCCGCGCGGATGTACCCGGGAACCAGATGCACGCCCTCCAGGACCAGACTGCTGCCCTCCTGCACGCTGCGCTGCACGACGGCACTCAGGCCTACGCTGACCTGCTGCACCTGATCCCGGAACCCTGCGATCAGGGTGGCCTGGTCCGGGTGTTCCGGGCGGGGCGCGCCGGGCGGCAGCAGCGCCTCCCAGGCGTTGAAGGTGCTGGCGTGCAGTGTGGGCAGCAGGGCGGGGGAGACCATGGCGCGCATGACCTCGCGGATCGAGTCGGTGCTCACGACCCGCGCGATGCCCAGGCGGTAGGCGATCTCGGCGGCCAGGAAGCTCTTGCCGGTGCCGCTCACGCCGCCCAGCAGCACGATCACCGGGCGCGGCGGGCGGCGGATCACGCGCAGCAGGCGGTAGCGCGCACTGACGTCCGGGCCGACCTCGTCCCGCAGGAGTGCTTCGACCTTCTGGCGGATCTCGTGGCGGGGAATGACCCGGTCGTCCCGGCCGCGCAGGTCCCGCTGGGTCACGCGGGCCACCTTGCGCGCCACGTCCGGCGTCACGCCCGCCGCGAGCATGCTCTGTACCAGGATGCCCTTGCTGAACGGACTGGGGACGCTGCTGCCCTCGCCCAGCACGCCCAGCTTCCCGCGGTTGTGCCGCAGGTAGCGGTAGGTCAGGCGCAGGTGCTCGCCGTACCGTTCGGCCAGCGCGGCCTCGGTGCGGTTGTCGATCTCCTCGGCGCTCAGGCTGGTCACGCCCTGCTGGCGCAGCCGCACGTCCACGACGCTGGCCGTCGCGTAGGCGTCCTTGCCGGACAGGCCCGCGTCCTCCAGCGTGCGGGCCAGCACGCCCCGGCTGAAGGGCAGATCACCCTTCTTCGCCGTCACGAAGATGTCCTGGAAGGCCGGCGTCTGTGCCTGCGCGGCCTGCGCGACTTCGGGACCGGCCACGTCGCGGGCCACCTCGACCATCAGGGCCTTGAGTTCCGCCGGGCTGACCAGCGTGCGGCGCGCCAGGCGCAGCTGCTGCTCGACGCGGCGGGACACGGCGGACGCTACGGGCGCGCTGGCCCCGGCGTTCACTAGGGACTCGACCAGCAGGCCGCGGCTGAAGGGAAAGGTGGTCCGGGCTGAGCCCACCCGCAGTTCCGGGTGCGTCATGCCCGCACCAGCCGGAAGGGAGCGCGAGTCATCAGCGCAGTGTAGACCCTGGCGGGAAATCCGGCGTGACGACAGGCCGGTTCAGGCAGGCTCCGGGGTTCAGCGGGCGTCGCGCTTCACCGCGCCTTCCAGCAGCAGATTCAGCGCCAGGCGCATCTCCTCCTGAAGGGGCCGCTCGGTGCCGTACGCGCTCCAGCGCAGCGCGACCATCAGGTACGTGTCTGCGATCAGGTTGCTGATGCGCTGCAAGGACAGGTCGGTGCGCATCATGCCCGCCTGGTGCATGGGGCGCAGGATGAGCTCGATGACCTTGCTCAGCGGCAGCGCCTGGTACGCGGTGCGGGCCCGTTCGGGGTTGGGGTTCATGACCTCGTACGCCAGGGGGGGGAACAGGTCGCGTTCGCGGGTGTTCTCGTCCGCGAGGCGGTCCCAGACCTCGTACAGCACGGTCAGGGGGGGCGTGCCGTCGTGCAGGCGGGACTCGGCGTGGTCGCGCAGGCGGTTCATGACCTCGCTGCCGTAGTCGAGCAGCACCGCTTCCTTGTACGGGTAGTAGTTGAAGAAGGTCCCGCGCGAGACGTTGCTGGCCCGGGCGATATCGGTCGCCGTGGTCGTCTGGAACCCGCCGCGTTTGAACAGGTCAATGGCGACGTTGTAGATGCGGGCGCGGCGGCGCTCCTTCTGGCGTTCGCGCAGCGAGGTTGAATCCATGATTCCCCAGGGTATAGCGTTTTCGGTACAAAATTGCACCCCGTCCAACGGGTTGATCCCCGGCACTTGTCTGCCTGACCCGCCCGGCACGCCTCGGCGCGGCGCGTGCGGTACGCTGAAGCTCATGAGCGTGATCCTGGGCATCGACATCGGCGGGAGCGGCATCAAGGGCGCGCCCGTGGACACCCGCACCGGCCGGCTCACGGCGGAACGCCACCGCATCCCCACGCCCGAAGGCGCCGCGCCGGGGGACGTGAAACGGGTCGTGGCGCAGCTCGTCGAGCACTTCGGCCTGCCCGGCCCGGTCGGCGTGACCTTCCCCGGCATCGTGCAGCGGGGGCACACCCTGTCCGCCGCGAACGTTCACCCGGACTGGATCGGCCTGGACGCCGACAGCCTCTTCACGGACGCCACCGGGCACGACGTGCACCTCATCAACGACGCGGACGCCGCCGGACTCGCCGAGGCCCGCTTCGGCGCCGGGCAGGGCGAGACGGGCACGGTCCTGGTCCTGACCTTCGGCACCGGCATCGGCAGCGCCCTGATCTACGGCGGCACCCTGGTCCCCAACACCGAACTGGGGCACCTGTGGCTGCGCGACAAGCACGCCGAAACCTGGGCCTCGGACCGCGCCCGCGAACGGGACGACCTGAACTGGAAACAGTGGAGTAAACGCGTCAGCACCTACCTGCAACACCTGGAACTGCTGTTCAGCCCGGACCTGTTCATCATCGGCGGCGGCGTCAGCAAGAAGGCTGAAAAGTGGCAGGAGCACCTGCAGACCGAACGCAGCCGCGTGGTCCCCGCGAAACTCCTGAACGAGGCCGGCATCATCGGCGCCGCCATGATGGCCGCCGGGAGCGACCCGGCCCTGGCCGCCGTGCTCGACGAACCCGCCGCGTCCGCCCCGCGCAAACCCCGCGGCTGACCCGCGCCGCCCGCACCGCGCCGGGAACTCCGGCGCGGCCCGCCGCGTAGCACCGGTCATGGGATTCCTGAAGAAGATGATGGCCGCGATCGGCGTGGGCGGCGCCCGCGTTGACGCGCAGGTTCACAACCCCGCCGTGCGGATCGGAGACAGTGTGACCGGCGTGCTGATCGTGCAGGGCGGCAGCCTCGACCAGCGCATTGAACGTGTGAACCTGGGGCTGGCCACCCGCTACAAGAGTGACGACAGCTACGTCTCACACCAGCTGAGCAAGCATCAGGTGATCCCCAGCTTCGACCTGCGCGCCGGGGAACGCCGCGAATTCCCGTTCAGCATTCCCGTCGAGTCCGGTACGCCCCTCTCGCTGCCCGGCACGCAACTGTGGCTGGCCACCGACATGGACATCGCGGGCGCCGTGGACCCGGGCGACCAGGACCACCTCCAGATCCTCCCCAGCCGCGAGATGGAGGTGCTGTTCCAGGGCGCGCAGCGCCTGGGCTTCCAGCTGAGCGGCAGCGAGATCGAGTACCACCATGGCCGCATCGTGCAGGAGATCAGCTTCCGCCCTCCGCACGGCCAGTACCGCATCGCTGAAATCGAGATGATGCTCTTCCCGCAGGGCGGCGGGCTGGACATCATTCTGGAAGTGGACCGCCGCGCCACCGGCCTGGCCAGCCTGTTCACCAGTGAGTTCGAGCAGAAGGGCCGCTGGCACCTCAGCGCCGACGTGCTGCGCGCCGGGCCGGACGCCGTGGCCCGGGAACTTGAGGCCCGTATCCGCGCGCTGCTGTAAGGCCGCATGAAGCGCCGCCACCTCGAACTGAGTGGGCGGCGCGCCGGTTACCGGGTCTGTCAGTCGCCCAGCAGGCGTTTCAGGTCGTCCACGCTGGTCTGCGAGGCCGGGGCGTCCAGGGCCACCGCGCCGCCCCGCAGGGCCACGACCCGCTGGCCCAGATGCAGCGCTTCCTCCAGCTGGTGCGTGACGAACACGACGGTTACGCCTGACTGCCGCCAGAGGGTCAGCAGTTCGTCGGACAGGGCGGTGCGCGTCGCGTGATCCAGCGCGCTGAACGGTTCATCCAGCAGCAGCAGGCCCGGGCGGGTGATCAGGGCGCGGGCCAGCGCCACGCGCTGCCGCTGCCCGCCGCTCAGTTCGTGGGGGCGGCGCGGGCCGAAGCCGTCCAGGCCCACCTGCCGTAGCGCCTCCTGCACGCGGGTGTCGCGTTCGGCGCGGGGCACGCCGCGCAGGCCGAAGGCCACGTTGCCTGCCACGGTCAGCCAGGGGAACAGCGCCGCCTCCTGCTGCACCAGGGTCAGGCGCGGGTGCGGGCCCCGCACAACCTGGCCGCCCAGCGTGATCTGGCCGCGCTGGGGTTTCAGGAAGCCGGCCAGCAGGCTCAGCAGGGTGCTCTTGCCGCTGCCGGACGGGCCGACCACGCACAGGAACTCTCCGCCCGGCACGTCCAGTGTCAGGGGCCCCACACCCGCCCCCTGGCCCCGGCGGCCCTGATAGTGGTAGGTCACGCCGTCCAGGGCCAGCGGGGCGCCGCCGCGCTCGGCGGCCAGGGGGGCGGGGGCGGCGCGGTTCATCGTGGTGGTCATTGTGGCACCTCCAGCCCGTAGTCGCGCCGGACCCGGCCCTCGGCGGCGCGCAGCAGCGTGTCGAACAGCCCGCCGATCACGCCGATGATGATGATGGTGGCCAGGACCAGCGCCACGTTCGCGGTGTTGCGCCCGACCTCCAGCAGTTCACCCAGGCTGGTGCTGCCCGCGATCAGCAGCTCACCGCCGACCAGGGCGCGCCACGCGAAACTCCAGGCGGTGCGCAGGCCGGTCAGGATGCTGGGCACGCTGGCGGGCAGCAGCACGCGCAGGATCAGCCCCAGCGGCCCGGCGCCCAGCGTGCGGCCCGCGACGCGAAGCGCGGGCGGCACGTTCAGCAGGGCGCCGGACACGGCCAGCGCCACCGGAATGAAGCCCTCGAGGACGACCACGAACAGCACCGCGCGCTCGTTGAGGCCCAGGAACAGAATGGCGAACGGCACGAACGCGATGCTCGGGACGCTCTGAATGCCTGTCAGGTACCCGCCCAGCGTGGTCCGCAGCGGGCGCCACGCGCTCATCAGGAGGCCCACGATGGTACCCAGCAGCACCGCGATGGCGTACCCGGTGAGGACCCGGCGCAGGCTGCTGCCAATGGCGGACAGCAGCTTCCCGTCCTGCGGTCCGGTGCCCCACAGGCCGTAACTGATTTCAGTCCACACGGCCTTCGGGCCGGGGAAGACGTAGGGCGGGTACAGTTTCAGTACGTCGGTGACGAGCCACCACGCGCCCAGAATGACGAGCAGGCCCAGCAGTTGCGACGCGAGCGCCTGCCAGCGGGGCGGGCCACTGACCCGCTGAAGACCCTGATCCGGAGTGAGCGGAGGCGCGGTCATGCCAGGGCTCCCAGGCTCACTTGCGGATGAACGGCGCGAGATCCGGCGCGCTGCGGGCGTACCCGGCTTCCACGTTCAGCTTCGCGTACTCAGTCAGCGCGGCCAGATCGAGGCTGGTCGTGAAGCGCGTGCGCGAGAAGGCCCGCTGGAGCACCCGGGGATCAATCTTGGCGCCCGTGAGCTTCAGCAGCTGGCTGTTCACGGCCGTCTGCGCGCCCACCGGACTCTTGTTGATGAACGCCACCGCGTCCGTGTGGGCCTTCAGGAACGCCGCGACCAGCTGCGGGTTGGCCTGCGCGAACTTCGCGTTCACGATCACCACGGTCGTGGGGTACTTCCCGTCGCGCCAGACGGTCTTCTCGCTGCCGATCACCTTGTGACCCTGCGCTTCAAGCGCCGCGCCCCACGGTTCGGGGACCAGCGTGGCGTCCACGCGCTTGGCAGCGAAGGCGGCCATCACATCGGCCGGCGCCACCGGGGTGATGGTCACGGACCCGCCGTCCGCCTTGGGTTTCAGGCCGTTCTCGTTCAGGATGTGGCGCAGGCTGATGTCCTGCGTGTTGCCCAGGCTGGGCACCGCGACGATCTTGCCGCCCAGGTCCTTGTAGGACTTGATGCCGCTGTCCTTGCGGACGACCAGGACCGCGCCCGCCTCGCTGGCCCCCGCCAGGAACTGCACGGGCATGCCGCGCCCGGCGGCGTTGATGGCCGGGCCGGGCCCCACGTACGCGATGTCGATCTGCCCGGCGGCGAAGGCCTCGGTCAGGGTGGTGCCGGACACGAACTCCTTGGCGTCCAGCTTCACCTTGCCCAGCGCCTTCTGGAAGGTGCCTCGTTCCAGTCCGACCAGGGCGGGCGCGTGCGTGAGGTTCGGGAAGAAGCCGAGTCGGACCGTCTGGGCCTCCTGGGCGGCGGCGGTGGTCGTCACGGTCAGGGTGAGCAGAGTCAGCAGTGCTTTTCGGGTCATGCGGCCCTCCTGTTCAGGTTGATGCATTTCACGGTGCGCGGCAGGCAGGCACGTGTGACCGGACCTGCCTGGGCTTCAGGGTTTCTTCAGGGGGCGTTCAGACGGGGGCGGCGTACGCGGCGCGCAGCACCTCGGCCACCTCGGGCCGGGTGAACTCGGCGGGCAGGTTCTCCCCGGCGCGCAGCTTCTCGCGGACTTTCGTACCGCTCAGCACGAGGTGGTGGCTGCTGTCGTGCGGGCAGGTGCGGGGGCTGACGAGCTGCCCGCAGGAGTTGCAGTAGAAGGTGTGTTCGAACTTCAGGATCTGCACGCCCAGTTCCTCGGGCGTGTACGCGCTGAAGATCTCCTGCGCGTCGTACGTGCCGTAGTAGCTGCCGACGCCCGCGTGGTCGCGGCCCACGATGAAGTGCGTCACGCCGTAGTTGCGCCGGGACAGGGCGTGCAGGATCGCCTCGCGCGGCCCGGCGTAGCGCATGGCGGCCGGGTACACGCTCAGCAGCGTGCGGGCCTGCGGGTAGTAGCCCTCCAGCAGCACCTCGTATGCCTGCACGCGGGTCGCGGCGGGCACGTCGTCGCCCTTGGTGGTGCCCACCAGCGGGTGCAGCAGCAGCCCGTCCACAAGCTCCAGCGCGACTTTCTGCAGGTACTCGTGCGCGCGGTGGATGGGGTTGCGGGTCTGGAACGCCACGGTGGAACGCCAGCCGCGCGCCTCGATCACCTCGCGCACCTCGGCGGGCGTGCGGTGGTGGCGGGGGAAGTGGCCGCGGGGCACCTCGAACAGCGCGACCGGCCCGGCCAGGTTGAAGTCGCCCTGCGCGTACAGCGCCGCCACGCCGGGGTGCGTCTCGTCCTCGGTGCGGTACACCTCGCGCGCCTCCCAGGCCTTGCGGGCCGTGTAGGCCTCCTGCACGTCCACCCAGCCCACGTCCTGACCCTGGAAGCTCAGGACCACGCGCCCGCGCAGCCCGGCGTGCTCGGCGGTCACGGGCAGCGTGATCGGGATGCTCCAGGGCGTGCCGTCCGCGAGGCGCAGCCGCTCCACGACCGAGAGGTAGTCCGCCTCGTTCACGAAGCCGGTCAGGGGGGAGTACGCGCCGGTGGCGAGCATCTCCAGATCGGCCAGGGTGCGCTCGCTGATGTTCAGGCGCGTCAGCGCGGCGAGTTCCGCCGGGTCGAAGTCATGACCGGCGCGGCGCACGCCGTTCACGAGGGTGCCGCCGAGGGGGCTGGGGAGGGTGGAGGTGGTGGGCAGCAGGATCGTCATGGGTCAGACCTCTTGATGAATTTACTCAACTATTCGGGGCAGGAAAAGCCGCTCAGGGTTCAGGCGGCGGTACAGGGCGCGGACGAGGTCAACAGCGGCGCGTCACAGCCTGTTCTCCCCGGCCCACAGGCCACACTCGGTCTTGCCCTTCCCGGCCCAGCGGCCCGCGCGGGCGTCCTCGCCGGGGCGCACGGCGCGCGTGCAGGTCCAGCAGCCCACACTCAGGAAGCCGTCCCAGTACAGCGGATTCACCGGCAGGTCCTGCTCCCGCGCGTAGGTTTCCAGCATCTCGCGCGTCCAGTGGGCCAGCGGGTTCACCTTCACGCGCGCGCCGTCCTCCACGAATGGAATGTCTGCGCGGGTGCTCGCCTGATCGCGGCTGCGGGCGTTCAGCAGTGCCGACGGGGCCCGCTCGCGCAGGTACGCCTGGAGGGGCGCGACCTTCCGCACCGCGCAGCAGGCGTCCGGTTCGCTGGAATACAGCGCCGGGTCGGTCTGCCCGTCCTCGGGACTCGCGCCGTCGTTCAGGGTCACGAACGTCAGTTCCGGGTAGCGGGCCGCCAGCCGGTCGCGGGTTGCCAGCGTCTCGGGGAAGTGATACCCGGTGTCCACGAACACCACCTCGCCCCGGTACCCGGCCCTCACGGCCAGATCGAGCAGCACCACGCCGTTCAGGTTGAACGCGCTGGGCATCAGGACGTCCGGGTGCATTTCAAGCGTCCAGCGGATCACGTCCAGCGGATCGCTGGCCGGCGTGAAATCGGGTCGGGGCGAGGTGGCGGTCATACCTTCAGGGCCTCCAGCAACTGCCGCACGCCGTCCTCGACGCTGATGCGGTCGGTGCGCAGGTGCAGGTCCGGGCTCTCGGGCGCCTCGTAGGGGTCGCTGACCCCGGTGAAGTGCGGGATCTCCCCAGCGATGGCCTTCAGGTACAGGCCCTTCACGTCCCGCGCCGTCACGACGTCCAGCGGGGCGTCCACGAAGACTTCCAGCGCATTCGGCAGGTTGGCCAGCACCTCGCGGCGGGTGTCGGCGTACGGGCTGATCGCGCTGACGAGCACCGTCACGCCGTGTTTGGCGAGCAGGCCCGCCACGAAGCCGATGCGGCGCACGTTCGTGTCCCGGTCAGCCTTCGAGAAGCCCAGCCCCTTGCTGAGATTCTCGCGCACCGCGTCACCGTCCAGCAGTTCGGTGGCCACGCCGCGCGCCAGCAGTTCCGCGTGCAGGGCGCTCGCCAGCGTGCTCTTCCCGGCGCCACTCAGGCCGGTCAGCCACACCACGCGGCCGGTGCTCACGGCCCGCTCCGCGACGGCAGTCACGCGGTCACCAGTTCCTTGCCGCCCAGCACGGCGTCCGGCGTGAACTGCTCGTGGCCCACGCGGTCAGCGTACTCCACGAAGCTCTCCCCGGCCTGCTTGTGCGCCTGGAAGTCCGCCAGCACCGCTGCCGCGTACGCGTTCAGCTGCTCGGCGGGCACGGCGCCCTTCAGTTTGGTGCCGGTGCGCTGCGCCTGCCCGATGCTCCCGGCCAGGTGCACGTTGTACACCTCGTGCACGGTGCCGTCCTTGTCGGTCTTGTTCGCACCCATGAAGCCCAGGTCGGCCACCTGATAGCGCGTGCAGGCGTTGCTGCACCCGGTCAGGTTGATCGTGAACGGCACGTCCATCGCCAGCGTCAGCGGTTCGAGGTGATCGACGAGCGCGGCGGTGCGGGCCTTCGTCTCGGTCAGCGCGAGGCGGCAGAACTGGTTGCCGGTGCAGGCGATGGTCGTGCCGCGGATGGTGGCCTTCGGCGCAAGGTTGATCGCGGCCAGTTCGGCGCTCAGGGCCTCGACGTCCTCCGTGGCGACGTGGGGGATCACCATGTTCTGGAACGCGGTGGTGCGCAGCACGCCCTTGCCGTGGCGGTCGGCCAGATCGGCCAGGACGCGGGCCTTGGTGGGGTCGATGCGGCCCACGGTGGTCGCCACGACCACGTAGTTCAGGCCGTCCGCCTGGGGCTGCACGCCCAGCACATCGTTCCCGCCGAAACGGGCGACGGGCGCGGCGGGGCCCTCCTGCAGCTTGCGGCCCAGGTAGTCATTCTCGACGATCTCGCGGAACTTCTCGATGCCCAGGTCCTTGATGAGGAACTTCAGGCGGCTCTTCTTGCGGTTCTGGCGGTAGCCGTGGTCGCGGTACGCGGCGGTGATGGCCTGCCCGACCTCCACGACCTCCTCGGGGCGGATGAACACCCCCAGGCGCTTGGACAGGTGCGCCACGGCGCCCAGGCCACCGCCCACCCACACGTCGAAGCCGACCTCACCGTTCACGCGGTGCGCGAGGAAGCCGATGTCGTTGATCATGTGGATGCCTTCCAGTTCCGGCACCGCCGTGATGCTCATCTTGAACTTGCGCGGCAGGTCCTGAAAGTCGGGGTTACCGGTCAGGGTGCCTTCCATCGCGTGTGCAATGGGGCGAATGTCGATGATCTCGCGGGCGTCCAGGCCCGCCAGGGGGCTGGCGATCACGGCACGCACGGTGTCGCCGCACGCACCCTTGGGGTGCAGGCCCAGCGGTTCCAGCCGCTCGAAGATGCGGGGAATGTCCTGGATCGTCAGCCAGTGGAACTGGAACGCCTGCCGGTCAGTGACGTCCAGGAAGCCCCGGCCGTATTCCTCGGCGATGTTCGCCACCTCGCGCATGGTTGCGCTGCTGAACTCGGCGGCCGGGACGCGCACGCGCATCATCAGGAAGCCGTCCTCCTGTGGGCGCTGTGGGTACACCCCGGCCCACTTGAGCAGGTCGATCCGCTCGGGGTCGATGAATCCCTGCTGGGCGTACTGGGGGATCAGGTCGAAAATCTGGAAGGGCGGTACGGCTTTCTTCAGGGCTTCGATGTCACTCATGATGGGTCCTTAGCGCTTGAGGAGCTGGTAACGGAGGCGGCGGTACTGGAAGTACATCACGCAGCCCACGCAGATCTTCTGGGAGAGGTTCAGGACGGCCAGGGCGATCACGATCACGCCCAGCACCGCCCCGACAACGGGGAGGCCCGCCAGTGTAAAGGTCGCGGAGGCCAGCAGGAAGCTGCCGCCCACGCCCTGCGCGAAGTGGTGCGCGCGGGGGTCTTCCTCAACCACCTCAGGTTTCAGGCCCAGGGCGGGTCCCAGCAGACGGTACGCGGCGCGCATGGGGGACAGCTCGGGCATCACGGCGCCGATCAGCATGGCTGCGCCCAGCACCAGCGTCAGGGCCGGGAGGGTCAGGATCACGGCCAGCAGGGTCACGAATACCACGGTGACCTGATTGAACCGGAGCGCACTCAGGTCCGTGCGTGCGGGCTGAAAGGTGGGGGCCTGGGCAATCATTGATAAAAAAGGTAAACCTTTATGGCGGACAAAACAAGTCAACTATCCAGACAGGCCCCACCCCCTGTCCGAACAGCCCGGAAACCCCCAACTCACCTTGCGCTGACCCTCACCCACCCGCGCCCGGCGTCCACAGAATGAAGGCATGAAACGGACCCTGACCGCCCTGCCCCTGCTGGCCCTCACGCTGATCTTCACCGCCTGCCAGCCCAAGGCCGACACCTCCACCAGCACGTCCACCACCACCACCAAGCAGTACACCCCGGACGGCCAGAAAGCCGGGACCTCCACGACCACGACGACCACCACCCAGAGCCCCTGAGCCCGCCGCATCCAGGCCCCCACGCGCCACCTGTGACCTCAGTCCAGGTGGCGCGCCTGCCGAGCCCTGGCGTGCCGGGCTCAATCACACACGGTTGACCTCAGGGTTCGCAGGCCAGTCCGTCTCCGTCACCGTCCAGCCCCGGCCGGTAGCCGGGCTGCCCACGCCGCAGCGGCAGCGCCGCTCCCGCCTCCCGCGCCGCCGCGCAACTCGCGAAACCCCCGGCGGGCACGGCTGGAGTGTCGGCCTGCACCGGACAGGCCCCAACCGGCAGCCGGAACGGCGCGGCCCCCCCGGCCTGCACGCGGTACCCTAGGTCCTCCAGCGCGCCCAGCGTCAGCGGACTCACCGGATTCAGCCGCCCCGTGTAGTCCCCGGACGAACCGGACAGCACCTCCGAACACACCGCCTCGCCCGCCCAGTGCCCCCGGTCTGGATCCAGGGGAATGCCCGCCCCCTGGCCCCCCAGCGCCCGGAAGGCCGAGAGCGCCCGCGGGGCCACGTACAGCGTGACCTTGCCCTGCCGTTTCAGGAACACCCGGTCGTCCTGCGCGCCGCTCACCGACACCCGCGCGTCCCGCTCCCACAGCGTCCCCACGCCCAGCACATGCAGGAACTCATGGATCATCGTGTCCAGCACGTCCGTGCGCGGCAGATCCGACAGCCCCGCGCTGTTCAGGTCCACCACGCCGTAGATGGGCAGGAAAGACCCGTCATGCAGGTCGCAGGGCATCCCAGTCGCGTACAGGTCATCATCCAGCCGTTTCACACGCACGAACACCACCAGCCGCGTCAGGCGGCCGCGCAGCGCAGGCAGGCCCCGGTCGCACTCGCCCGCCGGGACGTTCACCCGCACCGGCTCGAATGGCGACGCGATCAGCGCCGACACCCGCCGCGCCGCCTCGTTCACCGCCGAGCGCGGCGCGGCCCCCAGCGGCGCCCCCAGGAACCGCACCTCAATCCCGAACGGCGCTGCTGTGGCTGCACCCGCGAGCCCCGCGCCCAGCAGCGCGGCCGCCAGCGCCAGTCCCCGCCAACACGTCATCACCCCCCTACTGTACGGACTGCGGCAGGCGACCCCCCTCTGGCCGATGCGCGTTACACTGCGTCAAGTGGACACGTTCAAGGTTCAGATTGGTCGCGTGACCCGCGACCTGCCCATCGTGCCGGTCTCCCCGGACGTCAAGGTCGCCCTGTTCAACATGCTGGGCGACACCGACGTCACCGAGGAAGCCGGGCGCGAACTTGCCCGTCAGCTCCCCGCCGACATCGACGTGCTCGTCACGCCGGAAGTCAAGGCGCTGAGCCTCGCGCACGTCATCAGCCGGGAGAGCGGCAAGCCGTACATCGTCATCCGCAAGACCCAGAAGCCCTACATGGTCGACCCTGTCGCCCGCGAGGTCGTGAGCATCACCACCGGCAAACCGCAGCTGCTGGTCCTCGACGGCTTCGACGTGCAGAAGATCAGGGGCCGCAAGGTCGCCATCGTGGACGACGTGGTCTCCAGCGGCGGCACGCTGCACTCCATCCGGCAGATCATCGAGGAAGTCGGCGGGGAAGTCGCGGCGGTCGTCGCCGTGTTCACCGAAGGGCAGGAACGCCCCGAGGTGACCGCGCTGGGCCACCTGCCCCTCTTCAAGTAACCGCTCAGCTCATGGCCCCCTCCACCGCGGAGGGGGTCTTACCTTGTTGTCCGGGCCTGCCGACCCCAGCTGACACCCGTGCGTTAGCCTGAGCCATGACCACTGCCCCGCAGGAACTGACCGTCACCATCGGCGATGTGAGCCGCACCCTTCCCACTGTCCGCGCGGGCGGCATGGGCCGCGTGCCCCTGGTTGAATTCATCGGTGACAGCGAATTCACCAAGGCTGTCGCGCAGGAGATGGTCGCCCTGATCCCAGCGGGTACCGAGGTGCTCCTGACCGTCGTCACGAACGCCCTGCCGCTGACGCATGAACTCAGCGACCGCTCGGGCCTGCCGTACGTATGCGCGCGCAAGAAACGCCGCACGTACATGCAGAATCCCATCATTCAGGACGTGCCCAGCATGACCCTGGGCGTCGCCGAGACCCTCTGGCTGGACGGCCCGCACGCCGATCGCCTGAAGGGCAAACGCGTGACGGTCGTGCAGGACGTCGTCGCCAGCGGCGGTACCGCGCAGGCCCTGGCCCGCCTGGTCGAGCGGGCCGGTGGCACCGTGAGCGGCTACCTCGCCGCGTTCCGGCAGGGCGCGCCCACCATGGACGTGATCGCCCTCCAGGATCTGCCCCGCACCCTCAGCTGACCGCAGCGGGCGGCGACCCCCGCCGGGCTGAGCGGCGGGGGTCGCGAATTTACTTTTTCAGGGCGGCCTGCACGATCTGCGGCAGGTGATCCTGCAACCGGAGCATCGGCAGGTCGAAGGTGCTGCGCGCCGGTTCGTTCGGCGCGGTGTTGCCTTCCTTGAGCATCGCGTACTGGTCGCGGGTGATTGGTGGCTTGGGCAGCACCTGCATCAGCGGCACGGCGAGATTCATCAGCGGCAGCGGCACCGGGACGATGGGCTTGCGTTTCCCCAGGGCCCCGAGTTCCAGGTCCAGCAACTGCCGGAACGTGAATTCCTCCGGTCCGGTCAGGGTGAACGTGCCGTGCAGCCCGGTGCGGCTGCCTGCGGCGCGCGCGAAGGCCTGCGCGACGTCCTGCACACTGACCGGCCGGAACGGGAACGACCCGTCCCCGATCTGCGGCACGACCGGCGCCTTGGACACCAGTTCCCGCAGCACCCGCCCGAAGAAGTCGTCCCCGACGCCGAAGATCAGGCTGGGCTGGAAGATCGTCCAGTCCAGCCCACTGGCCCTCACGAGCGCCTCGGCTCGGGCCTTACTGCTGGAGTACCGGCTGCCGCTGTCCTCGCGGGCGCCCAGCGCACTCATGTGCACGTACCGCGCGCCGCGCGGCGTGGCGGCCAGGACGTTGCGGGTGCCCTCGACATGCACCCGCTCGAAGGTCTGGTCCCCAGCTTCCGCGATGATGCCCACCAGATGCACGACGGCCTCCGGGTCGGCCTGACCGGCGGCGCGCTGCGCGCTGCCCGGGTCGGTCACGTCCAGCTTCACGCCGCGCGCGGCGCCCACCGCCTCGCCCCGGCGGCTGCCCGCCCAGACGTCATGGCCGCCTTGCACAAGTTGTTTCACGACGGCTTGACCGACAAAGCCGCTGGCTCCGGTGACCAGGATTCTCATGGGGTGCCTCCTTGAGGGCGGTGCAGGTGCGCGGCGATCTGCTGCGCGGCGCGTGGCGCGTCCGGCCCGGCGTACTCGCCGCCCAGCTCGGCGGCCAGGTCCGGTCGGCCGTTCAGGAGGGCCCCGCCCACGAACAGCGGCACGCCCAGCCCATCCAGGTCCCGCAGGTGTTCGCGGGTCGGGCCGAGCGCCCAGTCGCCGTTCAGGGCCAGCAGGACCGCCCGCGCTCCCTGCTGCCGGGAGAACACGGCCAGGTCGCCCAGCGGCACGTTCGCGCCCAGGTACGCGACCCGCACGCCCCGGCGCCGCAGCGCCAGCGTCAGCATCATCAGGCCCAGTTCATGCGCCTCGCCGGGCGCGCAGGCGGCCACCACCAGCGGCCCGAAGCCCTCCTGCACGCCCGCCACGTCCATCAGGTGAGACAGGCGGGCCCGCAGGAACGCGCTGGCCTGATGCTCGTGCGCGACCGTGATCTCCCCGCGTTCCCAGCGCGCCCCGATGTCCGCCAGGGTGGGGGAGATCACGTGCGTCAGGACGTCCTCGACGGGCAGTTGCGAGTGCACATGCCCCAGCACGGCGCCCGCCTGATCCATGTCCGAGCCGATCAGGGCGGTCGTGAGCTGCCGGGACCACTCGGTCGCGTCCCGTGCCTGCGGCTCAGCGGGCGTGGCGTCCAGGTCCTGCTGCGTGAGTTCCGCAGCGCGGCTGGCAGGCACCCCAGCGTTCAGGTGCGCCTGCATGCGCTGAATGGCCGCCACGTCATGTGGGGAGTACAGCCGGTAGCCGTTTGCGCTGCGCTCGGGGCGCGGGAAGCCGTAGCGGCGCTCCCACTGCCGCAGGGTGGTGGCGGGCACGCCGGTCTGTGCCTCGACCTCGGAGGCGGTAAACATGGCAGTCAGTGACCGGCCAGCGGGAAGGTTCATCAAACCCTATTCTGAGTGGTGCGGCCCCCCGGGAACGTAACGATTCCAGCCAAACGTCACCCAGCCTGAAGAGGGCCGGGGCATCTGCCCACCACACCCAGCCGCTATGCTGACGAGGTTGCCGTCATGCCGACCGATCGCGCCGCCCCCACCGACACCCGCGCCGCCCGGCTCTCCCTGCGGCGCGTGTTGGTCGTCTCCCGGCCCGCGCTGTGGGTGAACACCGTGGGCACGCTGGTGACCGGCGTGTGGCTCACCGGCCGCCTGTACACCCTGGACGCCGGGGTGCTGGCCCTGCTCGCGTACCTGACCCTGCCCTTCAACCTGCTCATCTACGGCCTGAACGACCTGTGGGACCAGGAGGAAGACGCCCGCTCCTCCCGTAAGGGCGGTTGGCAGGGGGCCCGCCTGCGCGCGCAGGAGGCCGCGCCACTCCTGCGCGCCACCCTCTGGTGGAACCTGCCCGCGCTGGTCCTGCTGACCGCGCTGCTCCCGCACCCCGCCACGCTGCTGCTGCTCGTTGCCGCGCTGCTGTTCGCCGCGTACAGCCTGCCCCCGCTGCGCCTGAAAGCCCGCCCGGTCCTGGACGGCCTGAGCAACGTCGCCTACGCCCTGCCCCTGGCACTGCCCGCCCTGGCCCTGGGCACGCCGGTTCCCTGGTGGCCGCTGCTGGCCCTCATGAGCTACTCGGTCGGGAAGCATGCCTTCGACGCCGCGCAGGACATCCCCGCCGACCGCGCCGCCGGCACGCGCACCGTCGCCACGACCCTCGGCACACGCGGCGCCGCGGCCTACGCCCTGGCGTGGTTCATCCTTGCGGCCGCCCTGCTGGTCCCGGTCTCCAAACTCACGGCGCTGGCCCTGCTCGTCACGTGCGGCGGCATGGCCCTGGCCCTGCTGCGCCGCCCCACCCCCGGGCACGCCGCGCGCCTCTACCCCCTGAGCATCATCACGCCCTGGATCGTGGGCGCCGTGGCGGGCGTGCAGCTCGTGTACCTGCTCGCGCGCGGCCAGTGGACGGGCCCCTGACGTGACCCGCACCGTCGGCATTCTCGGCGGCGGAATCGCCGGACTGGCCCTCGCCGCCCGGCTCGCGGGACGCGGGCACGCCGTCACCGTGTACGACCGGGACCGCCTGGGCGGGAAACTGCGCCAGCTGATGCTGGCCGGCGAGGTGGTGGACACCGGACCCAGCCTGTTCACGTTCCCGCAGGTCTGGCGCGCGTACCTGCGCGGCCTGAACGAGCCCGACCCCCTGAACCTGCGCCCCCTTCCGGGAGGGCTGGGCGTGCATCACACCCCGCACGGCCCGGTCCCCCTCCCGGTTCCGCCTGGACACCCGCTGCACCCCCACTGGGAGCGGTACGAGGGCGCCGCCGCGCCGCTCGCGCCGTTCCTGCCGGTGCTGCTGACCACGCCACCCCGCCTGCGCGACCCGCTGTTCCGGCAGGCTGCGGCTGCCCTGCTGCGCGTGCAGGGACCTTACCTGACCGCGCAGCGCTGGCTGGCCGCCCAGCGGCTCCCACCCGCCCTGACCCACGCGCTCGCCACGCACGCCCTGAACGCCGGACTGGCCCCGCAGGTCGCCCCGCCCCTGTACGCCCTGATCCCAGCCCTGGCCAGCGCCGAGATCTACCAGCCCGAACGCGGCATGGGCGCGCTGCTGGACGCCCTGCTGGCGTTCGGGCAGGCACGGGGCGTCCAGCTGCGCGAACAGACGACCGTCAAATCCGTTCTCGGACAGACGCTCATCCTGAGCCGTGGCGAGACGGCGCGGCACGACCTCCTGGTCAGTGCCATGGACCCCCACCGCCTCGCGGCGCTTCTCGGCAAGTCCGCCCCATCTCCTCTGGCGCGGCGCACCGTCAGCGGCGTCGGCGTGTACGCCGTCCTGCCCCACCCCGCCCCGCTCCCCGCCACCAGCGTCCTGCCGCCCAGCAGCTTCGCGGCCTTCCACGCGCACGTGCAGCGCGGCGCACTGCCCCCGGACACCCTCACCCTGGTGCACGCGCACACGCGGCAGCTGAGCATCCTGCTCGCCACACCCGCCACCGGCGAGCCCCTGACCCTGCCCCACCCGTGGGTGCAGGCGCAACTCAGGCGGGTCGAGGAGACTCTGCACACGCCCGGCCTGCTGCGCGACGCGCTGGACGTCGCCACGCTCGCCCCGGACCACTACGCGCAGGGCGGACACCCGGGCGGCGCCCTGTACGGCCCCGGCCTGCCCGCCTGGCGCGGCGGCCCACTGCACCCTCAGCCGTACCGCCTGCGCGCTGGCCTGTGGCAGGTCGGTACCGGCGTCCACCCCGGCGGCGGCATCCCCGCCATTCTGGGCGGCGTGCAGATCGTTGACCAGCTGCTGCAAGAGGCGGGCTGGTAGGGGTCACGGACCCGCGGGGTCCGGCAGATGCTCCAGAATCAACAGGGCGCTGCTGTAGAACCGCTCATCCTCCGCATCAGTGGCAGTGAAAAAAGCAGCCTCCAGCCAGTCGCGCAGCGCTGCGCGCGGCCATTCCGGCGGTGGCGTGCCGTTCAGGAGCAACACTTCAGCCAGCACGAGCGCGCGGTTCGGATGAGCCCACCAGATGGCCAGCAGCGTTGACCGGGTCAGTCCTACCTGCTCCATCAGACCCCACCTCAGCGCCAGATCGGCGTACCACGGGAAGTGCCAGAGCAGGTCGTCCCAGTACGCCAGGAAGAAGGCCCCCAGCGCGGCCTCCTGCGGCCCGGGCAGCTGGTACCCCTGCTCGCGGCCGTAGGCCAGCCGGTCGGCGATGGGATCGAGTTCGGTTTCATCGGTCACGAGCAGTTCCAGCAGACGCGGCAGGAAGGAACGGAAGTCGTCCCAGGTGCCCACCCTGTACAGCGCGTCGCCCAGGTACGAGCGCATGAGTCCCGGTGGCAGTTCACGCAGTGGAGTCTTCAGGAGCGCGGTGATCTCGCCGGGCTGAAGTTCATATGGTTCGTGCCGGATGACTGTCGGCCTTGGGCGCCGTCCCGAACGCTGTGTACAGTCCGGCGATCGCGTTCTGAAGATCACTCACGTCAGGGTACCCGTAGCGCCGCGGTGTTCGACATGAGGGGCACCGGCGTGCCTTGGTCCTTCGCCTGAACGTGCGCTGTCATGAGGTACGTCCCGGCGGGCAGCCGCGCGGCGCGGACGGGGGAGAAGTCGAGGGTGAAAGCACCCCACGCAGCCCGCGCGGTATTCACGCCCAGGCCCACCTCGGCGCAGAGGGTCGACCGGGTCGGATACCCGAGGAGTGGGCGGCCCTGCCGGTCGAAGACGCTGTACCGCACCTGACACAGCCCGGTCGTGAGCGAGCGGCCCGGCGTGTCCAACCTCTTGACCCGCAGGGTGACGCGGGGGCTGCGTGGCGGTCAGGGTGCCTGTGAGGAACAGCTGCGCGGGCGTGGGCGGCAGCGTGCCGGACAGCAGCAGGGGGAACAGGAGTGCTGCTCGGCGCATGTGCTCACGCTAACGAACAGCACCCCCTCCGTGTGGAAGGGGTGCCGCGTGCAGGTAACGGTTACTGGCCGTTGATGGCCTTCAGGGGGTCAACCAGACCGTACCCGAAGTTGTTGTCCTTCCCGGCGGTGCCGAGGTCCTTGGCGGTGCTGGTCAGCAGGCTGAGCAGCTGGGTGTTCGTCAGGGTGGGCTTGGCAGCCCAGACGACCGCGGCGGCGGCGCTGACGTGGGGGGTGGCCATGCTGGTGCCGTTGTAGGACTCGTAGTCGGCGCTGGTCACGGCGACGGTGCCGGTGGTGGGCAGCTTGGGCAGCAGCGCCTGACCGTCGGCCTGCTGGATACCCACGACGGGCACGGCGTAGCTGTTGGTGAGGCTCATGCCCAGGGCGCCGGCGGCGTTGTTGTAGATCATGACGCCCTTGGCGCCGCTGGCGACGGCGTTGGCGGTCTTCTCCTCGAAGGAGCAGGTGCCGCGGCTGATCAGGGCGATGTTCCCGGCCAGGGCGCTGTTGCGGGTGCTGGTGCCGCAGAATTCGTTCGCGCCGGCGGTACCGGTGCCGTCGCCAGCGCGGACGATGTTGCCGGTGAAGCTGCCCTTCCCGGTCAGGTCAGCGGCCTGCACCTGCGTGAAGGTCACGCCGCCGCCGGAGGCGCTGGCGCGGGTGCCCTGGCCCAGGGGCACGCTGCTGATCACGTCCACGCCGGGGCCGACCAGGTCGACCTGCGTGCCGAAGTTGCTGAAGTCCGCCTTGGCGAGGTTGCTGTCCACGGCGCCGATGCCGACCACTTCGGTGTACGCGGCGGGGTAGGAGACGGCGGCGCCGTCGTTCCCGGTCGCGGCGATGGTCATGGCGCCCTTGTTCCAGACGCTGGTGTAGGCGCGCTGCTCGGTCATGCTCTTGCTGCCGCCGCCCAGGGAGAGGCTGATGACGACCTTGTTCTCGGTGCCGCCCTGGCTCTTGAGCTGCGCGGCGCACCAGTTCACGCCGTTGATGATGCCGCTGCTGCTGCCGCTGCCGGTGTCGCCCAGCACGCGGGCCATGTACAGGTTCACGCCGGTGGCGACGCCCACGACGCCGTTGGCGTCCATGCCGTCCTGAATGCCGGTCGCGCCGGTGCCAGCACCCAGCTGCGCGAAGATCGTGCCGGACACGTGAGTGCCGTGGTGGGACAGGTCGTTCAGGGCGTAGGGGTCGTTGCGGTTGGCTTCGTTGGTGACGAAGTTCTTGAAGCCTTTGAGTTTGCGCTGGAATTCAGGGTGGTTGCCGTCGATGCCGGTGTCGCCAACGCATACGGCGACGCCCGTGCCGGTGTAGCCGGCGCTGCGCAGGTTCTGGACGCGCAGGGCGTTGTCACCCCAGGTGAATTCGCCGCTGGGGGCGTACAGGGCCTGTGCGCTCACGTTCTGGCTGCTCAGGCTGGTCTTGACTGCGCTGTCCTTGACACCGCTCTTGAAGCCCATGGCGTGACGGACGTAGTCGGGTTCGACGTACTCGACGCTGGGGTTGGCTTTCAGTTTGGCCAGCGCGGCGGCGTCGAGTTTCACGGCGGCGGCGCTGATGTCCACCCACTGGCTGGTCATGGTTCCGCCCGCTGCGGCGATGGCCTGGGCCTGCACGGCGGCCTGCTCGGTCAGGCTCTGGCTGCCCAGGTTGCCCTGCTTGAAGCCCACGAGGTACGCGCCGGTGATGGCGTCGGTGGGGGCGCTGGCTTCGGGGGCGGTCGCGGCTGGGGTGGCCGTCTGCTGGCTGCAGGCGGCGAGGCTCAGGGCGAGGGTGGCGGCCAGGATAGAGCGGGTGTGCTTCATGGGATCTCCAGTGTGCGGCGGAAGGCGGGCTTCCGGCTCGCAGCCGAACGCAGGTGAAAACGGTGGGCTGGCGCGGCTGGGGGCTGCGTCAGGGCGGTCAGTGAGCGTCGCTCGGTGTGATGAAGTTGAGGGGGATGTTAGTGCGGAGTGCATTCGCAATGAACCGCATACCTAGACAGCTTTGGAGTGAGTTCAGAAGAGTCTGATTGCTGGGTTGTACAAAGCTAATTCAGGCTGTTGCGCCGCACTGAGCCGACAAATGTGGCAACGCGCAGGCGACATCTGGCATACGATGAAAATTCTGACTTGAAGATCAGGTCAGCATCAGAAGTTTTCACATGGTAATTTAGGTAATAAAATATTTATCAATCGAAAATGACCCGCGCGTTTCAATGATCAAATTTTCAGAAATAGAGTGCTCTTCTTGCTAAGGCGAAGGGCCAACATGCAACCGCATATTGGCCCCCATTCGGGTGGATGAAGGTGGCCGGTTACCAGCGTTCCGTGACGGTCTTCAGCTGCATGAAGTTCGCCAGGTAGTCCGGGCCACCCGCCTTGCTGTCCGTGCCGCTCATGTTGTAGCCACCGAACGGCTGCACGCCCACGATCGCGCCCGTGATCTTGCGGTTGAAGTACAGGTTCCCCACCTCGAACTCCGCGCGGGCCTGCTCCATACGCTCACGGCTGGCGCTGCACACGCCGCCCGTCAGGCCGTACTCGGTGCTGTTCGCGATATCCAGCGCGTCCTGCCAGTCCCGCGCGCGGATGACTGACACGACCGGCCCGAAGATCTCCTCCTGCGCCAGACGCGACTCGCGCTTCACGTCGCCCACGATGGTCGCCTGCACGTAGTAGCCCTGCTTCCCGTTCGCCTCGCCGGTCGCCGCGCCGCCCAGCAGCACCTTGCCCTCATTTGGGGCAATCTCCAGGTAGCTCTTGATCTTGTCGAAGCTCATCTGGTTCACGACCGCCGTGACGTTCGCGTTCTCCTCGCCCGTCCCGACCTTCAGGGCCCTGGCGCGCTCCACGAAGGCATTCACCACATCGTCGTACACGCTGTCCACCACGATCAGGCGGCTCATGGCGCTGCACTTCTGCCCGTTGAACCCGAACGCGCCCTGCACCGCCGCCGTCACCGCCACGTCAAGGTCGGCCGTCTCGTCCACGATCATGCCGTCCTTGCCGCCCAGTTCCATGATCACGCGCTTGATCCACTTCTGGCCGGGCTGCACCTTCGCCGCCACCTCGTTGATGTGCAGGCCCACCGCGCGGCTCCCCGTGAACGTGATGAAGCGCGTCCTCGCGTGCGTCGTCAGGTACTCGCCGATCTCCTTGCCCACGCCGGGCAGGAACTGCAGCACCCCGGCGGGCAGCCCGGCCTCCAGCATGATGTCCACCATGAACCCCGCGATCAGGCCCGCGTCCTCGGCGGGCTTCACGATCACGCAGTTCCCCACCACGATCGGCGCGGCCGCCATCCCGATGAAGATCGCGCAAGGGAAGTTCCACGGGCTGATGCTCACGCCCACACCCAGCGGGATGCTCATCAGGCCGTTCTCCTCACCCTCGAACCACGTCGTCTCACTGCTCCCGAAGCCCGAATACTTCATGGCGCTGCGCGCGTAGTACTCCAGGAAATCGATCGCTTCCGCCACCTCCACGTCGGCCTCGGCGTAGTTCTTGCCGACCTCGATGCTCATCAGCGCGCACGCCTCCAGGCGGCGGCGCTTCAGGATCGCGGCCGCCTTCAGCAGAACGCGCGCGCGGGCGTCCATGTCCCACTTCTTCCAGCTCTCGAACGCCGTCCACGCGCCCTGCAGGGCCCGCTCGGCGTCCTCGATGGTCGCCTTCGCGGTCGTGCCCACCACTTCGTTCGTGTCGCAGGGGTTCAGGCTGGTCAGCTTCTCCGCCGTATCCACCCGCTCACCATTGATGACCATGGGGTAGTGCTTCCCGACCAGTTCCGCACGCACCTTCTTCAGCGCGTCCTGGTAGGCCTTGACGTTCTCTTCCTTCGTGAAATCGATGAAGCTCTGCGGGCGGTAGTCCTGAACTTTGATCATGGTGTAACTCCTTCAATGGGGCTCTGGGGAAGAACGAGGGAATGGGGGCGATCAGTGTGGGTCGATACACCCAGCGCCTGGGCATGTTGGGTGATCTGCTGGTGCAGCTGATGCAGTTCGCTGGGCTCGGCGGCCTGAAGCGCGAAGGCTTCAAGGACACGGTCAAGCAGGGCCTCGGTCTGAAGGGTGGCTGGCGGGAAGGCGAGACTGCTTTCGGGCAGCTTCGCCAGATCGTGCGCAGCGCGGTGCGCCAGGTCCCACAGCTCGCCAAGCCGCCACTCGTCACGCAGCAGCACGTCCTGCGCCTGCGGGCGCTGCGCTGGCAACTGAGCGAGTCTGGTCATGACTGAGGCGGGAATCTCCGCAGCGAGATGGTCGTCGACGTTCTGGCGGCCAACGGCCTGGCAATCCGCGAGCACGGCCCCGAATGCCTGCAGGCGTGAGCGGGCGAGTAGGGTGTACACCGCCGGGACACGCAGCGGCAGGGTCAGGAGCAGGTACGAGGCGCCCCCGAGCACGGCGTAGAACAGCCAGATGCCTACCGATTCCAGCGTGCTGGTCCCGTCCGGGAACACCCAGAGGAGCAGAGCCAGCAGGGCGAGCCCGAGCACATGAACGGTCTGCACCGTGCTGTACGTCAGGCCGTATGCGTCGCGGCCCACCCGGAGGTCAGCCAGCGTGCGCAGCGCACCGGGATGCAGGTAGCGGCTGTCGCCAGTGCGCTGCAGGGTGTCGTACATGGCGCCGCGCTCCTCGGTGGTGTGCAATATGCCCTGCACGCCGCCGCCGAGGTAGGTACGGATCAGGGACTGCACCTCGGGTTTCAGCCCCTCCCAGGCGTCCAGGGCCGGGTCAGGGAAGATATGCAGCGTCATGGGCGTGGCGCCAATCTGACCAACGGTCAGGAACAGTTCCGGCAGGTGGCGTCTCGTGTCCGGCGATGTATCCAGGTTCAGTTTCCGGATCGCCTGAAAGTACCCCTGCGCAAAATCATGCAGGCGGCTCACGAGCAGGGGATGCACGGCAGGAATCGGGTTCATGGCCGGAGTAGAGCGCACCTCAGCCCTTGAGCATGCCGCGGATGACGAACATGGCGTTGCGGGGTGTTTCGGCGATGCGGCGGCTGAAGTAGGGGTACCAGTCGCGGCCGTAGGGGATGTACGCGCGGACGCGGTATCCGGCGGCGGCGAGGTTGCGTTGCAGGTCGCGGCGGATGCCGTAGAGCATCTGGAATTCGAAGGCGTCCTTGCTGATGCCGTGCGCGAGGGCGTACATCTGCACGTCGTGGATGATGCTTTCGTCGTGCGTGGCGACGTTCACGTAGTTCCCCGCCTGCATGTGGGCGTATACGAGGCGGCGGTACGCGGCGTCCACGTCGGCTTTCTGCGGGTACGCGACCGTTTCGGGTTCCAGGTACGCGCCCTTCACGATGCGCAGGTTGGGGCTCAGGTCGTCCAGGCCGTCCCGGTCTTTCTCGGTGCGGTACAGGTAGCTCTGGAGGACGGTGCCGACGTGCTGCCCGCCGAACTCGCCGTGCAGGGTGCGGAACTGCGCGAGGGTCTGGTCGACGCGGGGGTGGTCTTCCATGTCGAGGCACACGAAGCCGCCGTACTCCTTGGCGCGGCGGATGATGCGCCGGGCGTTCGTGAGGCCCAGATCCTCACCGTCCACGGTCTTGCCCTGGCCGACGCTGGAGAGCTTAATGCTGACGTAGGGCGTGATGCCGGCGGCGTGCGCGGCGTCCAGCATGGTGATGACGTTGTCGGCGAACTGCGTGCACTGCGCGGGGCTCTCGATGAATTCGCCCAGCAGGTCAAGGTTCGCCATGATGCCATCTTTCTTCAGGTCGTGCACGGCCTGGATGGCAGTCTGGGGGGTTTCTCCGGCGACGAAACGCTGGGCCATGCCCCAGCCGCGGGCGCGGACGGCGTTCTCGATGGCTTTCTGCCCGGCGACGGTCAGGACGGCTTTGCGGTACATCTGGTCGATCATGGGGTGCTCCTGGGTTGAAGGTCGTTCAGGACGAGGGCGGCGAAGGTGCGGACGTGCGTGCGGGCGGCGTCCCGCGCGGCGTCGTGGTCACGGGCGAGAATCGCGTCGAGGAGCGCGGCGTGCTGGGCGTCGGTCTGCGGGTGGGCGTTGTACGTGCGGGTCTGGTGCTTGATCAGTGCCACGCGCTGTTCGAGGTCGCGGTTCAGGTCGTTCAGGGCGGCGTTGTGCGCGGCGTGCGTGATGGCGCGGTGGAACGCGAGGTCCAGGCGGGTCTGGGCGCGGTAGTCGCTGCCGGGCGCGGCGTGCAGGTCGGCCAGGGCGGCGCGCAGGGCGGCCGCGTCGGTGGGGGTGTGGTGCTGCGCGGCCAGGGCGGCGGCCAGGCCGTCGAGTTCCTCGCGGACGACGTACGTGTCGCGGGCTTCGGTGGCGCTGAGGGTGCGGACGCGCACGCCCTTGTTCGCCTCGGCGATCAGGAGGCCGTCCTGCGTGAGGCGCATCAGGGCCTCGCGGATGGGCGTGCGGGACACGCCGAGCTGCGCGCCGAGTTCCACCTCGCCCAGTCGCTCGCCTGGGGTGAGGTCACCGTCCAGCACGGCGCGGCGGAGGTGTTCGTACACGCCGTCGCGGACCAGGGTGGGGCGCTCGAAGGAGGTCATTGTGGATATTGTATACAATCCTGGCGATCTGCCTAGCCCCTCCCCTTCGCCTGTCAAGAAGTCGTCCAGTCAGACAGTCCAGCGCACGCCCTGATCAGGAAATGCATCTTCAGATGGAGTGGGAAGGTGTGTGCGTGGGAGGGGTCGCAGATCAGCACCTCAATCTCACTGTTCAGTCTGGTTCGCCGCGCGGACTGCTCAGCCCTCAGGTTTCTCCGTCCCGCCGCCCACGTTCCAGGTAGTGAAGAGGACGCAGCACGAACAGGAACAGCAGCGTGGCCCCCAGCGCAAACACGTACAGATGCAGCCCGCAGGCGACACCCACGCCTGAACTGGCCAGCAGACTCGCCGCGGTGGTCAGGCCCCGCGCCTCTCCGCCCTTGCGCGTGGAGAAGATCGTGCCCGCACCCAGGAAGCTCACGCCGCTGACGACGGCGGCCAGCACGCCCACCAGATCGAACCGCACGGCGGGATTGTCGCTGCCGAACTGCCGGATGAGCTGCTCGGCCAGCACCACGAACAGGGCGGCGCTGATCCCGACGAGCATGTGGGTGCGCAGGCCAGCGCCCGCGCGGTGGGCCTCGCGTTCCCAGCCGATCAGGCCGGTCAGCAGGGCCGCGACGCCCAGGCCGATCAGCAGGCGTAGCTGGGCCAGCGGGTCAATCCAGTCCATGTGCTGACGCTACGGAAGGGCATGGCGTGCGTGCAACTGGCCTTTCTTCACGTGGTGCAGCACCCCTGTGAGGCCTTCTGGACGGGCATTGAGCAGCCACTGAGTCGAGTGGCCTAAAATGTAGGCTTACGCACGTTTGGCCTGTGGGGTGCCCTCTACACTGCGCTCATAGTTTCCTGAGTTCGCACAAAGAGGGTGGGCGCACAGGGTCTTCACCGTGCGCCCACCCCTATATCTGGAAACTAAGGAGTGCATTATGGCAGTAGGTAAAGTGAAATGGTTTAACGCGGAAAAAGGCTACGGCTTCATTCAGACCGAAGGTAGCCCCGACGTGTTCGCGCACTTCAGCGCGATCCAGGCCAGCGGCTTCAAGAAGCTGAACGAAGGCGACGAAGTCGAATTCGAAATCGAGGAAGGCCAGCGCGGCAAGGGCCCCCAGGCCAAGAACATTGTCGTGACGAAGGCCGCCCCGGTCAGCGATTACGGCGGTGGCGCCGGCGCCCGTCGCAACGACCGCTGGTAAGCACTCCGTTCCAGACGAAGCAGGCACTCCGGAAACGGGGTGCCTCTTGTGTTGCCGCGCGTCCGCTCCAGAAGACCAGAAACGGACGCCGATTCTTCAGGCGTCCGTTTCTACGCTGCCTTACTCCTGGCTGGTGATGAACGGCAGGTTGCGGTCGAACTGCGCGCGGTCCAGGCCGTACCCGTACACGAACGCGTCAGGAATCGTGAACCCCAGGTACTCCACGGGAATCTCGACCTTGCGGCGGCTGGGTTTGCTGAGCAGCGCCGCAATCTTCAGCGTCTTCGGGCCGCGGCCCTCCAAGTAGTGCAGCAGGTAGTTCATGGTGATGCCGGTATCCACGATGTCCTCCACGAGGATCACGTGCCGGTCACTGATGGGGAACTGAAGGTCCTTCACGATCCGGACCTCGCCGCTGCTCTGCTTGGCGTTCCCGTAGGAACTGGCCTGCAGGAAGTCGATGGTGCAGGGCATGTCCAGCGCGCGCACGAGGTCAGTGTGGAACATGAACGCGCCGTTGAGGACGCAGATGAGGTGCGGTTCGATCCCCCGGTAGTCCTCGCGGATTTTCGCGGCGATTTCTTGAATGCGGGCCTGAACCTGCTGCTCGGAGATCTGAACGGGGCCGTTGCCGGGGGCGAGACTCATAGACCCGCAGGCTAACACGCCCGCGCCCCACTGCACCAACCCCGCGCTATGCTCACGCGGATGTCAGCCCGTGACGACGCCGCCCCTGTGACGCTCCACCTTGACCGCGTGCCCGGCGTGCTGGGCCGCATTGTGCACGAACGCGCCGCCGATTACGCGGGCGCCGACCCGGCCCTGGGTGCCGCCCGTCCCCGCACGCGCCGCTTTGAGGCGGTCCTTCGGCAGCCGGGCCTGTCCCTGATTGCGGAGGTCAAGCGCGCCAGCCCCAGCCAGGGGGCCATCGCGCCGCTGGAACCGCTGGACGCCGCGCTGGCCTACCAGGCGGGCGGCGCGCGTGCCATCAGCGTGCTGACCGAACCGCGGCATTTTGACGGGACGCCGCAGGCCCTGCGGGACGTGGTGGGCGGCGTGACCGTGCCCGCGCTGCGCAAGGATTTCGTGGTGCACCCCGCCATGCTGCGCGAGGCCGCCGAGTGGGGGGCGTCCGCGGCGCTGCTGATGGTCAGCGTCCTGCACGAGGCGACCGCTGACTACCTGCAGATGGCGCACCACCTAGGTCTGGACGCGCTGGTGGAGGTGCACGACGAACGCGAACTGGACCTCGCGCTGGCCGCAGGCGCGCCGATCATCGGGGTGAACAACCGCGACCTGACCACCCTGAACATCGACCTGGAGGTCAGCCCGCGCCTGATCCGCCGCGCCCGCGACGCCGGCTACGGTGGCGTGCTCGTGGCCGAGAGCGGGTACCGGTCGGCGGCCGAGCTGGACCGCGTGCGCGACCTGGCGGACGCCGTGCTGGTGGGCAGCAGCCTGGCGGGCAGTGGCGACCTGACCCGCGCCGCCCGCGACCTGATGCGCGTGTGACCCCGCCCGTTCCGCACGCCTCCATCACCTTCCTGGGGACCGGCGACAGCAAGGGCGTGCCGCGCTTCTGGTGCGCCTGCCCCGTTTGCCAGGAGGCCCGCACGGGCGGCCAGAACCGCCGGGGCCGCACCGCCACCCTGCTGCGCGTGCCGCTGAAGGACGGCGCCGAGGGTACCGCGCTGCTGGACGCCAGGCCGGACACGCACGCCGCGCTGGCCCGCCTGCCGGGACCGCTCGTGCCGGACGTGGTGCTCATCACGCATGCGCACAACGATCACATCCTGGGCCTGGGCGACCTGCTCGACTACGTCCGCTACGCCCGGGGGAAGCTTCAGGTGTACGCTCCGGCCGAGGTCATCCCGGCGCTCGCGCAGCGGTTCCCCTACGCCTTCAGCGGCGAGGGACCGGTGCAGCCTCTGCCAGAGGCGGGCGTCACGTTGGGTGACGTGACCCTCAGGCTCTTCCGCGTTCCGCACGGCGCGAACGGGCACAGCCACGCCGTTCGCCTCGATGCCCCGCACTGGCGGGCCGCGGTGTTCACGGACGCCATTGACGTGCCGCCGGACGTGGCGCAGGCGTGGCTGTCCGGCTTGGACCTGCTCGCGCTGGGCACCTCGTTCGAGGACGAGAGCGGCGTGCCTCACCGCAGCCGCAGCGTGTACGACGTCCGTGAGGCCCTCGACCTGCCCTGGGCACGCGGGGCCCGGCAGGTCGTCCTGACGCACCTCTCACACGGCGTGGACGTGCGCCGCGGGGCCGTGCTGCCACCCGGCTGGTCGTTCGCGCACGATCAGCTGAGCGTGGCCCTGACACCCGGGACGCGAGTGTGAACGCACTCCAACTTTGGCGGGGCGAAACTCACCCCCGCCGCCCCTACACTGGGCGCCGATGACCGCCGCGCGCCAACCCCCACGCTCCCTGCGCTGGCTGATCCTGGGCACCGCCCTCGCCCTGCTGATCGGCGTGGCCCTGCTGCCGGACGTGCGGGCCTTCCTGGTGACGGCGTTCGCGGCGCTTACCAGCCGCGACCCGGCCGTCACGCGCGCCTTCGTGGACGGCCTGGGCTGGGCGGGCCCCCTCGCCCTGCTGGTGGGATTCGTGTTACAGGCCGTGCTGCCCGTGCTGCCCGCGCTGGTCCTGACGGCTGTGACCGCCCGCGCCTACGGCCCATACGAGGGCTTCCTGATCGTGTACGTGGGGACCCTGCTGGGCGCCGCCGCCGGGTACTGGCTGGGCCGCGCGCTGGGCAACACCCTGATCCGCACCCTGGTCGGCGAGCGCGCCCGCGTGAAGGTCCACGAGTTTACGGAACGGCACGGCACGCAGGGCGTCCTGATGATCAGGCTGATGCCGGTCCTGTCTGCCGACGTGATGAACCTCGTGGCAGGCGCGGCCCGCATGGAGTTCCGGCCGTTCATGCTGGCCACCGCCGCCGGCGCACTGCCCGTCACCGCGCTGGTCGTGTGGCTCTCGGAGAGCGGCGAGCGGCTGCTGTGGGGCATGGTGATCCTCTCCGGACTGGTGGGCCTGGTCGCGGCTGGACGCTGGCTGATCCGGCGCGGGCGCGCGGCCCGCGGACTCGGGTAAACTGAACGCCCGAAGTCCACTGCGAACCGGTGGATGTAGGAGGCTCATGACCAAGCAAGACGAAGGCGCCCAGGCGTCGGCATACGAACGGGCGGGCGTCAGCATCGACGCGGGACACCGCGCGGTGGAACTCATGAAAGGCGCCGTGGCGCGCACCCACACCCCCAACGTCCTGGGTGGCCTGGGCGGATTTGGCGGGCTGTTCCGCGCCGCGTTCGGGCACATGGATGACCCCGTGCTGGTCGCCAGCACCGATGGCGTGGGCACCAAGACGAAGGTTGCGGTGCGCAGCGGCACCTTCACCGGGCTGGGCGGCGACATCGTCAACCACTGCGTGAACGACATCCTGGTGCAGGGCGCCCGACCGCTGTTCTTCCTCGATTACGTCGCCATGGGCAAACTGCTGCCCGAACGCGTGGCCGAGGTCGTCACCGGGGCCGCGCAGGCGTGCGAGGCCCTCGGCGTGGCGCTGCTGGGTGGCGAGACCGCCGAGATGCCCGGCGTGTACGTGGACGGCGAACTGGATATTGTAGGGACCATTGTGGGCGTCGTTGACCGGCCCAGACTCATTAACGGCAGCCGCATCCAGGCTGGAGATACGGTCATCGCGCTGCCCAGCAGCGGCCTCCATACCAACGGCTTCTCACTGGCTCGCATGGCACTGGACGACCTCGACTGGACTGAAGCCCGCGCCGACCTGAACGGGCAGACCCTCGCACAGCTGCTGCCCGTCCCGCACCGCGCCTACCTGCACGCCTTCGACGCCCTGGAACGCGCCGGAGCCGACGTGCGCGGCATGGCTCACATCACCGGCGGTGGCCTGATCGACAATCCACCCCGCGTGTTCCCGCAGGGCATCGGCATGCAGATCGACACTGGCAGCTGGACCGTTCCGCCCGTCTTCGAACTGATCGTGCAGCGCGCCCAGGTTGCCCGCCACGAAGCGTTCCGCGCGCTGAACATGGGCGTCGGCTTCCTGTTCATCCTGCCCGCCGAGCAGGAACAGGCCGCTCTGGACGCCTTGAAGTCCGCCGGGGAGCAGCCCTGGGTCATCGGCCAGATGATTCACGGGCAGGGCGTCACGTTCACGGGAGCCGTTTGACCAAGCGACTCGCCCCCACCGGATTCGCCGCGCCCGACCGCGCTACCGCCACCGAATTCTGGGTCGTGCGGCACGGCGAGAGCACCTGGAACGCCGACGGCCGTTACCAGGGGCAGGCGGACGTGCCCCTCAGTCACGTCGGCACCCTCCAGGCGGCCAGCCTCGCCGAGCGCCTGACCGGGCAGCACTTCGACGCCGTGTACACCAGTGACCTGACGCGCGCCGCCCGCACCGCCGAGATCGTCGCCGAACGCCTGACCGGCGCGCCCCCCGCTCAGCGGGACCCCGGCCTGCGGGAGATTGACGTTGGGGCACTCTCGGGGCTGGTCATCAGCCAGATCCGCGAGCAGTACCCCGACTACCTGAGCGCGCTGGGCAGCGAACCCTGGAGCACCCGCCGTCCCGGTGGGGAGAGCATGGAGGACCTGTACGCCCGCAGTGGCGCCGCCTTCGCCGCCCTGCGCCAGCGCCACCCCGGGCAACGCGTCCTGGTGTTCACGCACGGCGGCGTGGTGCGCGTCGCCGTGGGTCTCGCCCTGGGCGGCGTGCCCGCGAACGCCTGGGCCCGCCTGAGTGTGGCGAACACCAGCATCACCCGCGTCCTGCTGGGCGAGGGGAGCGGCATGCTTCTGGGCTTCAACGACGACGCCCACCTCGAGAACCTCCTTGAGGCCACCGAGGCTGACGACGTGCTGGGACAGGCCCCGTAGGACCTGCCCACCTATCAGCGCCGTCTGGTCCGCTCTTCCGCAGGCCATGAAGAACTCCCCCCTGCCTGACAGGGGGGAGCTGCATTGAGGACTGGACTCAGGGGATGACGGTGGTGGATTCGGCCTTGAAGTTCGTCTGGGCCGTGCCGCTGCTCTCTGCGATGTTGTTCCAGCGCATCGTTTCCTGGTACTGGCGGGCCGTGGTGCCGGCTGGTGCGGTGACGTTCGTGCGCACCCAGATCACGGCGCCCGGCGCGACGCGGAAGGAGGGGACGAAGGTCAGCGTCTGCTGGCCCGTGCCACTCGCGGCGCTGGCGGTGTACTGGTTGCCGTCGGTCAGCAGAATGGCGGTGGCGTTCTGGTAGTCGCTGGTGATGGCGCCGGTCTGCGGGTCGCGGGTGGGGGTCGGATCGTAGTAGACCTGGGTGTTCGAGTAGTTGAACACGCCGGGCGTCTGCTGGATCGGGTCAATCGCGCCGAAGTTGTAGATCAGGACGTTGCTGACGGCCCCTTCGTTGGAGGAAGGCTCGACGCTGGCCGCGCTTGCGAGGATCGTGCCGACCGGGTCACCGGCGCGGATCGGGTCGATGGTGTCGGTCAGCTGCGTCTGCTCGGAGATGAACGAGGTGACGGTCACGCAGGCGCGGGCCTCGCCGTTGCCGCCGTTGGTGCTGGTGTAGCTGCCGGTGTCGCAGTACTCGCCGCGGGGGGAGCCGGCGGGGACGGTGCTGGTCAGCGTCAGGGTCAGGCTCTGGCCGGGGTTCAGGGTCAGTGCGGCGGGCACGGTGCTGACGGTGTGGGTGGTCGCGTCGTAGGTAACGCTGCCGGTCTGGGCCGTGCCGGAGATCACGTAGCTGCCGCTGCCGTAGTTCATGTAGTTGGCGTTGTTCAGGTTGCCCAGCAGGTCTTTCACGGCGACGTTCGTGGCGGCTGCGGAGCCGTTGTTCGTGACCGTGATGGTGCTGACGTAGCTGCTGCCGGGGGTGAGCAGGTTGATGGGCGGCTGGCCCGAAGCCTGGCTGTTGGTCTTGGTGATGGCCAGCTGGGGCGAGGCGACCTTGAAGCAGGGAATGTCGCTCGTGCCGGTCACCGCGCTCCCGTTGTTGCTGGTGGCGGTGAAGGTCCCCTGGTCGCAGTACGTGCCGTCGACGCTGCCGGTCGCGGCGAACGTGAAGGTCTGGGAGGACCCGGCGGCCAGGTTGAACGCGGCGCTGGTGAAGCCGTCGTCGCCGTTGTTGGTCACGGCGACCGTCTGCGGGGCGGTGGTGACGCTGCCGCTCAGCGCGTAGTTCGCGGCGACCGTGTTCTGCGCCAGGGCGTCGGTCACGACCACGTTGGTCGCGGCGGCGTTCCCGTTGTTGCTGACGGTGATGCGGGCGTAGACGGGCGTGTTGGGGGCGACGGTGACGCCGCTGGCGATGGGCGAGAACACCCCGTTGGCGTCCACCGTGCCGAGCGTCTTGTTGATGCCCAGCGTGGGGGCCGTGACCGTGAGGCACGCGTCGTCGCTGAGGGTGGGGGTCACGGTGCCGAAGGCGCCGTTCTCGTAGGAGACGATGGTCGCCACGTCGCAGTACACGCCTACCGCGCTGCTCTGAGCGGGGAAGGTGAAGGTGCGGCTGGCGCCCGGGGCGAGATCGAAGGTCGCGTCGAAGCCGTCGGTGGCGTTGGCGGTCGTGCCGGTGGGCGCGGTGATGCTGTACGCCGCGGCGTCCCCGGAGCGGAGGACGTCGTTCAGGCGGATGTTCGTGGCGGGACCGGCGCCGGTGTTCGTGACCGTGATGGTGAAGTCACGCGCCTGGTTGAGCCCGGCCTGGTTGTCGTCCGGGGTCTTGGTGATGGTCAGTTGGGCGCTGGGCGCGAAGGTCTTGTTCAGGAACTGCTTGGTAATTTCCGTCCCGTTGACGTACGCGATGGCGCGGACGCGGGCGGTGGCCTGCGTGGTCACGGCGGGGTCGTGGTTCAGGGCGGTCCACGTGAAGCCGTTGGTGTCGGGGGTGTTCACGCCCGTCACGTTGTACAGCGGGTACTGGGTGCTGCTGGGGAAGCGGGCGTTGGTGCCGGTGCTGCTGTTGGTGTACGTGTTGGCGCTCAGCGCGTTGTCGTTGATGTCCTGGCCGGTGATGGGCGCTCCGGAGGGCTGCCCGCCATCGTCAGCGGCGGAGAAGCGCACGTTGCCGGTCTGTTCGAGGATGTCCCAGCGGACGTTGGCGCCCACGATGGGGTAGACGCGGCCGTCAGCGGCCTTGTAGCCCACGTACCCGGCGGCGACGTTCTGGCTGTTCAGCGGGGCGACCTCATCCTGCTCACCGGCGGTCGGGGCGGCAGCACCGAGGTTGGCGGGGTCCAGTCCGGCGTTGGCTTCGTTCTCCAGCCAGGCGTAGAAGACGAAGCGGGTGCCCGCGTTGTCCAGGTCGTCCTTGGTGATGGCGACCATCTTGCCGTTGGCGTCCATGTAGTACGCGCCGGACACGGTGTTCGCGGCCAGGGTCGGGTAGTAGATGCTGGCGGAGCCGCCGGAGACGATCGTGAAGCTCTGGGTGTTCGGCTGGAAGCCGTCCTTGCTGTACGTGGCGGTGTAAGTGCCGGGGGCCAGTTTGCTGTAGTTGGCGGCGGGCACGATGTTGCCGGCGCTGTCGCGGACGGTCAGGGTGTAGCCGTTGGGGTTGGCGGGCAGGTTAACGGCACCGGTTGTGACGGCAGGGGGGGGCGTGACACTGCCACCGCCGCCGCAGGAGGCGAGGAGAAGAACGCTCGTAAGCGCAGCGATGCCGACTTTCATCTTGTTGTTCATGAGTGCCTCCAGGACATGAATCAACCCACCTGACACCGATTGGGCGGCAGGGTGTTGCACAGTGGGACTGCGTGGAGCGGTTGACTGCTTCATTAAGTCACCATCCCGGCCCTTCACCATGAGGTGGCTTTACATGGGAACTTCAATTGACGTTCAGTCGGTATTTAATTCTGACTCCTGAATGAAAAGATGGCCCTACATAAATAAATAAATCTAAATATATGTGTGTGTCACAAACCGAACCTAGAGTTTCAACTCATCTGATGTTGATCCTGAGATGCGCTGACAGCATGGTTGCCTAAGAAATCGCCAGCTCAGCGACGGCCCGTCCAGGCGCGCCGTTTTCTGATCAGGTCCAAGTTGCCTGCTGTGCCTGATGAGGAAAATGACGACTCGGGCTTGGTGTATGAGTCCGTTGCCGCCTGCACGTTTTTCTCAGATTCAATTGCATGGGCGTGGCACCCCTGATCACGCATGCATGCTGGAACCCAGCCGCCTATTCAAGTCTCTGCGCTGGTCAGCAGGTCCAGTTCGGGACATGGGACGCGGTGTAAACCTGCACGCTGTTCCGGACTCGCGGGGCCTTGAAAGGCGGGAGCGCACGCTGAGGGTGTGAAACCCGCAGGGCCGTGAGGGGCCAGATGGGCTGGCCTCCGGCACCCCTGCGGAGGGGAGACCTCGCATGACCGACCAGACAACCACCGCCCAGCCCGACGTTCGTTTTACTAATGACCCTCTTCCGCGTGTGATCCAGGGCGGCATGGGCATCGCCGTGTCCGACTGGAGGCTCGCCCGAACGGTCTCCATGACCGGCGGGCTGGGCGTGGTGTCCGGCACCGGGATCGACACAGTGCTGCTGCGCCGACTCCAGGACGGTGACCTGGGTGGCGAGGTGCGCCGCGCGTTGGCGAGCTTCCCGAACCCGGCGCTGGTTCAGGCCGCCCTGAACCGGTACTTCCGGGCCGGGGGCCGCGTGCCCGGCGAAGCGTACGTGCGCCTGCCGCTGCCCAGCGCCGGGCGGTACCGCGACGCCTGGATCACGACGCTGCTGGGCGCGTACGCCGAGGTCACGCTGGCCCGCGAGGGACACGACCGCCCGGTGGGATTGAACCTCCTGATGAAGTTGCAACTGCACACCCTGCCCGCCCTGTACGGCGCGATGCTGGCGGGGGTGGAGACCGTCATCATGGGGGCCGGCATTCCCCGCGACATCCCCGGCGTCTTGGACGCGTTCGCGGCGGGGCAGGGCGCCAGCCTGCGCATGGACGTGAAGGGCGGCGAGCCCCTGACGCTGACGTTCGACCCGGCCGAGTTCGGCCTGCGGCCCGCCCGTCTGGCGCGCCCGAACTTCTACCCGATCGTGTCCTCGCACGTGCTGGCGGGGGTGCTGGCCAGGAAGGCCAGCGGGCCGGTGCAGGGCTTCATCGTAGAGGGGCCAACAGCAGGCGGACACAACGCGCCCCCACGCGGCCCACTGACGCTGGATGACCGGGGGCAGCCCGTGTACGGCGAGCGGGACGAGGTGGATCTGGACGCCCTGCGCAGCCTGGGCCTACCGTTCTGGCTGGCGGGCGGCTGCGGCACCCCGCAGGCCCTGAGCGGCGCCCTGGCGGCCGGAGCGGCAGGCATTCAGGTGGGGACCCTGTTCGCCTTTGCGCAGGAATCGGGTCTGCGCGCCGACCTGAAGACCGAGGTCGTGACCCGCGCCCAATCAGAGTCGCTGGACGTGTTCACGGATCCCCTCGCGTCGCCCACCGGCTTCCCGTTCAAGGTGGTCACGCTGCCCGGCACGCTGTCCCAGCCGGAGGTCTACGCCGCCCGCGAGCGCGTGTGCGATCTGGGCTACCTGCGTGAGGCCTACCGCACCGAGTCCGGACAGGTGGGCTGGCGCTGCCCGGCCGAACCGGTCGCGGCCTACGTGTCCAAAGGTGGGGTGGCCGCCGAGACTCTGGGCCGCAAGTGCCTGTGCAACGCCCTGATGGCCGACGCCGGGTACGCCCAGGTGCAGCGCGGCGGATGGACCGAACCGGGCCTCCTGACCAGCGGTGACGGACTGGGCGCCCTGCGCGACTGGACGCCCGGCTACGGCGCCGCGGACGTCCTGCGCGTCCTGAACGCGTGAATCCTGCCCGGCGCGCTCCGGGCAGGTGCGCTAGGGTGGGCTGACATGCACCCTCACCTGCCCACGCCTGACCGGGGGAGCCCGTGAGCGCCCCCTTCGCGCCCCCACCGGGCCCGCTGCTGGACCGCTACCGCGCCGGGGACCTGCGCGCCCTGGCCCGCGCCGTGACGCTCGCCGAGGCCGGACTGCCCGCCGCGCGCCCCCTGCTGCGCGCTGCGCGGGAACGCGGCGCGCGCGCCGTCGTGCTGGGCGTGACCGGCAGCCCTGGCAGCGGCAAGAGCACCCTGACCGACGCCCTGATCGCGTTCCTGCGCGCCCGGGGGCAGCGCGTGGCGGTACTCGCCGTGGACCCCAGCAGTCCGTACAGTGGCGGCGCGATTCTCGGGGACCGAATCCGGATGCTGCGCCACCACGCGGACGAGGGCGTGTTCGTGCGCTCGCTGGCCAGCCGGGGCGCGCTGGGCGGCCTGTCCGAACGCACCCTGGGCGTCCTGGCCCTCCTGGAGGGCGCCGGGTTTGACTGGGTGATCCTCGAAACGGTGGGCGTGGGACAGTCCGAGGTGGACGTCGCCGCAGCCTGCGATCACACCCTGCTGGTGGTCACGCCGGCCGGTGGGGACGGCGTGCAGGCCTTCAAGGCCGGGATCATGGAGATCGCGGACGTGATCGCCGTGAACAAGGCTGATCTGCCCGGCGCGGACCGCACCGTGCGGGAACTGATGGCCGCGCAGGGCCTCGGCGCGCACGACGAGCACACCTGGTTCGCCCCGATCCGCCGCACGATCGCCGCGAAAGGCGAGGGCGTCGAGGCGGTCGTGGCTGCCGTCGAGGCCCACCGCGCGCACCTGGGTGACGATGGCCTGCAACGCCGCCGTGAGGCCCGCGCCGCCCTGGAAGTCCGCACGCTGGTGCAAGAACGCCTCCTGCGCCGCGCCCGCGACCTGGGCCGGGACCTCTACGCCCGCGTGGCGCGTGGGGACCTGGATGCCGACGACGCCGCCGACACCCTGCTGCGGGGGAACGCATGAAAGCCCGCCGCGCCGCTGGGTGGCTGTTCGCGTTCCTGGTCGTGCAGCGCCTGCTGGAACTGCGGGTCGCCCGCTCGAACGAACGCTGGGCGCGCGAGCACGGCGCGCAGGAGTACGGCCAGTCGCACTACCCGCTGTTCTTCGTGCTGCACCCCACCTGGATGCTCCTGACTCTGCTGGAGGGGCGCGCCAGCCGGGGCCGCGTGAATCCCTGGGCACTGGCGCTGTTCGCTCTGGCGCAGCCGCTGCGCTACTGGGTGATTCGCACGCTGGGCCGCTACTGGAACACCCGCATCCTGATCGTGCCCGGCGGGCAGCGCGTCACCGGGGGCCCCTTCCGGTTCATGAGTCACCCGAACTACGCGGTGGTGGCGCTGGAGATCGCCACGGCGCCCCTGGCGGTGGGTGCGTGGCGGACCGCACTCGCCTACACGCTGCTCAATGCTGCACTCTTACTGGGCATCCGGATTCCCGCTGAGGAACGGGCCCTGGCCGAGTACCGCCGCTCACAGGCCAGCTGACCCACTACAGCTCAGGGCAGGGCGGCACTCACCAACTGGTGGGTGCCGCCCTGCTCAGGTCCGGCGTCAGTTCACTCGGACGCTGTTCGTCAGGGTGCGGACCACCGCTTCGTTCTTCGAGTAGTCCTTCAGGTTCCCGGCGATGGTCACGACCAGCATGCGGCCCCCGGCACTGGTCACGAGAAGCTCGCGGCGCAGTTCATCCCCCTGGCTGGGCGTGGTGAACACAAACTGCGCCCACGGCGTGCCGCCCACCTGAACGAGGTTGGCCTTCAGGGACTTCACGTTCGGCACCTGCGCGCGGATCACGCTGGGGAACTGCTCGACCAGCTTGCCAATCTCCGCGGTGTTGAGTTTGCTGGCGCGCCATTCGAAGGCGACACTCACCTTCCGGTCCTCCGTCATGAAGACCGCGTCGGGGCGACCCGCGGCGCTGGGAAACGCCGTGCGGATGCCCGCAGCACTCAGGGTCAGGAGTTTGGCGTTCGGTTCGACGGTCACTGGCACGGTGCCCAGCTTCACGGGCACGGCGCTGGCCGCGCCCAGGGTCAGGGCGGCTGCGAGCGTCAGGAGAATGGAGCGGGGCTTCATGTCAGTGCCACCCTAGCGTGAGACGTGAGAACACTCGTGAACCAAGCATGAGGACTGTGCAGCCCGCATCACGTTCACGTCAGCCCACCCCAGCGGCGGCCAGAGCGAATTTGGCGGCCCGCGCGCCGATCATCATGCTCGTTGCGTTCGTGTTCGCGTGGATGATGCGCGGCATGACACTCGCGTCCCCCACCCACAGGCCCCGCACGTCCCGCACCGCCAGCTCACGGCTCACCACGGCGGCCTCACCATCACCCAGGGCCGCCGTCCCGACCGGGTGATACAGGGTCGCGCACTCGCGCGCCACATGCTGTCGCAGCGCCGCGTCACTGCGGTGCCCCTCGCCCGGCAGGACCTCCGCGCCGCGCAGCTCGGACAGGGGAGGGGTCGCGGCGATCTCACGCGCCTGACGCACGCCCGCCACGAGACTCTGTACATCCCGGTCGTCCGTCAGGTAACCCGGGTCGATGACCGGCGCGGCGAGCGGGTCGCGCGACGCCAGCGTCAGGCGGCCCCGGCTGTGCACGTCCACGAGCACCGGCCCCACCGTGAAGTGGTTCCCGGGCTCGGTGCGGAACCCGTGATCCCGGAAGTACGCCGGACCGAAATGGAACTGGATGTCCGGGTCGTCCTGCGCGCCCAGGCCGGGGCGGGCGTGCGTGAACGCACTGGCCTCCGCGACGTTGCTGCTCAGCGGGCCGCTGCGGCTCCATAGGTACCGCGCCAGCGCCTCGCCCTGCGGCACCCGGTCCAGGCTAGTAATCCGCGAGCGGCTGATCACCGGCACCGCGAGATGATCCTGCAACCCCCCACCCACGCCCTCCAGCGCGGCCCGCACCGGGATGCCGTGCCGCTCCAGCTCCGCGCGCGGCCCGATCCCCGACAGCATCAGCAGCTGCGGCGTCTGCACCGCGCCCGCCGTGAGGATCACCCCGCCCGCCGGGGCATCCAGCGTCCGGCCCCGCCAGCGCAGCCGTACGCCCGCCGCGCGCTGGCCCTCCCACAGCAGTTCCAGCACGTGCGCGCCCGTCAGGACCGTCAGGTTCGGGTGACCCAGCACCGGCTTCAGGAACGCCCGGAACGCACTGAAGCGCTCGCCCCCCTGGTGGTTGCTCTCCAGCAGACCCGCGCCGTCCAGCACGCCATCATTGAAGGAGGTCACGACCGGCACGCCCAGCCCCACCGCCGCCGCCTTCACGAACGCGTGACTCAGTTCGTGCGACGCGCCGCGCGCCCCGGCGGGCATCGGGCCGTCCACGCCGCGCGTGTCCGACGCTGGGCCCCGGTACGACTCCAATGCGCGGAACTCCGGGAGGACGTCCTCCCAGGTCCAGCCGTCGCCCCAGCTGTCGAAATCCCGTTTCGATCCGCGGATCCAGATGGTCGCGTTGATCGCGCTGCTGCCGCCCAGCACCTTCCCGCGCGGCCAGTAGAACGAGCGCCCCGCCGCGCGCGGCTGCGGCACCGTCGTCAGGTTCCAGTCGATCGCCGTGCGGAACAGCTTGTTGAACGCGCCCGGCGCGCGGATCAAGGGGTGCGAGTCCGGCCCGCCCGCTTCCAGCAGCAGCACCCGCGCGCCCGCGTCCAGCAGCCGCCGCGCCGCCACGCACCCGCCCGAACCGGCTCCCACCACGATGAAATCCACGCGCCCCTGCCCTGCGTCCCGGCTTGTCATGTGCCCCGAGTATAGACGCCCACCCCGCGCGCTCTCCCGGTCCGGGCGGGCCGCCCGCTACACTCCCCTACATGAGCCTCACCTTCCCCACCGGCTTCACCGCCGCCGCCATGGCCGCCGGGATCAAACCCAGCGGCAAGACCGACCTGAGCGGCGTCACCAGCAGCACTGACTGCACTTGGGCATTCGCGGGCACGCGCAGCACCACCGCCGCCGCGTGCGTCACCCGCAACCGCGACCTGTACGCGCAGGGCGCCCCCATCCGCGCGCTGCTCGTGAACGCCGGGAACGCCAACGCCGCCACCGGCACCCGCGGCGCGGGCGACAACGCCGACATGGCTGACGCGTTCGGCAGCGTCCTGAACGTGCAGCCCGACGCGGTCCTGACCGCCAGCACCGGCATCATCGGGCACCTGCTCCCCATGGACAAGGTGCTCAGCGGCATCGAGCACCTGCCCGACGAACTCGGCAGCGGCGCGGACGCCTTCGCCAGCGCCATCATGACCACCGACACCCGCTCCAAGACCGCACAAGCGACCTTAAGCAGCGGCGCGCGCATCGTCGGGACCGCCAAAGGCAGCGGCATGATCCACCCCGACATGGCCACCATGTTCGCCTTCGCCTTCACCGACGCCCAGATCGACCAGACGGCGCTGCGCGAGGCGTTCCCCGCCATCGTGAACCGGACCTTCAACGCCGTCACCGTCGACGGCGACACGAGCACCAACGACATGGCCGTCGTCCTGTGCAACGGACAGGCCGGACCCACCAACCTCGCTGAATTCCTGGTCGCGCTCGAAGGCGTCATGCGCGACCTTGCCCGGCAGATCGCCGCTGACGGCGAGGGCGCCACCAAACTCCTGACGGTGCAGGTCAGCGGCGCCCGCAGCGAGGCCGAAGCCCTGGCCGCCGCCCGCACCTGTTGCGTCAGCCCCCTGCTCAAGAGCGCCGTGCACGGCAACGACCCCAACTGGGGCCGCGTGATCATGGCGGTCGGCCGCAGCGGCGCGGGCGTGAACATCGAGAAACTCCGCGTCACCGTGCAGGGCCACCCGGTCTTCCAGGGCAAACCCCTCCCGTACGACGACGCGCAGGTCAGCGCCAGCATGAAAGCTGAGGAGGTCGTCTTCACCATCGACCTCGGCGTCGGCGACGCGCGCGGCGAGGCCTGGGGCTGCGACCTCAGCGCCGAATACGTCAGCATCAACGCCGACTACACGACCTGACCCGGGAGGTGGTGCGTAGGGGCGGGACGCTGTGCCTGCACCCCGCGCCGTGTCCCGCGTCATTCCGGCGATCTGGACAGAGTGTCGAACCGGGCAAGGTGCCTCTGCGTGCGTTCGATCCACGCTCTTAAGACACGGGGTGTCGCGGTGTATGGCAGGGCTGTGAACGTCAGCACGGTCAGCGCTGCGCCCTCCAGTGCCGCCGCCTGCACCTTGTGATGCCCATCCACGAGCACGTTCACTGACAGGGTCAGGTCTGATAGCAGCGTCCCCTCGCTCTGACTGTTGCTGTTCCGCTCCTCGATCACCTGAAGGCTGACCGCCGTAGGCTGCTCACCAGACCGCAACCGCTCACGGTAGAACGCCACCCTAAGGGCATTCAGCGACTCTGCCCCCTGGATGGGGAGCAGGACAGATACGCCCGCGTCCTCGCCCGGCACCTGCCGACCATCTAGAAACGTGAACACGCCCGGTGCCCGCCAGCCCGGCGCGCGGTAGGACACGGGAGGGGGTGCCGGGAGCACGTCCGCTCCGGGCCAGTAGCCCTGAAGAAGATCGCCCGGCCAGTACCGTTCCAGATCGTGCGTCATGTAGTCCAGCGGCCCGCCCGGCACCACCACCGACGGGCGAACCGTGACCAGACTCGCCACGTACCACCCCGACGGGAGAAGTGACGCCAGCCGCGTGACTGTCAACTGGTCGAGCGCACGCAGGCCACTCGCCAGGGCTTCCTGAAGGTCATTCACCGCGACCAGGGAAGGACAACGTGTCAGGGGCAGAGCGTGAAACAGTGCGGGCAGCGTGGCCGATCCCATCCCGATCAGCGCCGCCACCTGCCAGTGCACGCGCAGCGCGGTACCAAAGTATTCGCGGCTCTCCCAGCGCAGCGGCACCTGATCCTCCGCCTGACCCGCCGCGACCAGCGCGAAAGGGACGTGCCCCACCTGACACTGCACCCACGCGGGATCAGGAGTAACCGCCGACCTGTTCAGTACTGGAATGAGCGGCACCTGCGTCTGCGGGTCGAACGCGGTGAACCACAGCGGAGTCTCGCTCATGCCGCTCAATCTGACACCACCGTCCCGCCCACGCCCCCTCATGTGCCGCCCGCGGGGCTCAGCATTCCTTACCGATTGCCAGGATGACTCCCGATGGGAGGTAGGGTGCAGGCATGAGTGCCCCTTCTGCCTCCCGCCCGGCTGCTTCCCGTTCGGCGCTGGCGCGTCCGCTGGACTTCACGTACCCGTCGAACCGCGTGGCGGCGCTGGGGCTGCTGGGGACGGTAACGCTGGCCCGCCTGCGCGGGCGGAGCTGGGCGGACGCGGTGGGGATCGGGGGCGCGGCGTTCCTGACGTGGGCGACCGCGCGGGAACTCGACCCGGACTTCCCGGGCACGGCAAACGCGGCGCTGCCCGTGGCGGCGGTGGCCGGACTGGTCAGCCGGGGCCGGGGGCTGGCGCCGCTGCTGCCGGCTGTGGCGGTGCTGTCTGGACTGCGGGGGATCGCGGGGACGACGGGGGAGACCCTGACCCGCACCGATCACCTGGGCCTGCTGGCGCAGTCGCTTGCGGCGGCCGGGACGGGTGGCACCGTGGGCGCGCTGGTGGCCGGTGCGGCGCCCCTCCTGACCGAAGGTGGGCGGAGCGTGACCCCGCTGATGGGCGCGCTGCTGCCCCCGCTGTCCCCGGCGCGCGGCGGGTCGTGGACGGGCGCACTGCTGTCGGTCGCTGCCCTGCCGCTGGCCCGTGACCTGACCGCGCCGGAACCCGTGCAGAGCGCCTGCGACCGCGCGCCCCGCGCTGTAGGGGCCGAGGAGGTCCGCCGCGCCCGGCAGGTCGCCGTGCTGGCCCTGGCCGCCGGGCTGCTCACGCGGCAGTCGCGGGGGCTGCTCCCGCTGGCCGCCGCGTGCCTGACCGTCACCGCCCGCCGGGCCAGCGCGAACCTCAAGAACACCTGAAGAACCCCTCAGGCAGACTGGGCGCCCGGCAACAGCCCCGCCGCCCCGCGCCTCCTACTCTTCACGCATGACCGGACTTCCCAGGCAGATCACGCTGCTGCTCGCCACGATCCTCACGCTCGTGATGAACTACCTCAGCAACGCCCTCCCGCTCTTCGGCAACTCCAACAAGGAGGTCAGCGACGCCCTCCCGAACGCCTTCACGCCCGCCGGACTCACGTTCTCCGTGTGGGGGCCCATCTTCCTGGGCCTGCTGGTCTTCGCCATGTACCAGGCGCTGCCCGCCCAGCGCGGCCCCCGGTATGACCGGCTGTTTTGGCCGTTCCTGCTGAGCAACCTGCTGAACGTCTCCTGGCTGCTGGCCTTCCAGAGCCTGAATTTCGGGCCCAGCGTGATTATCATGCTCGCGCTGCTCGCCAGTCTGATCTGGCTGTACCTCACGGTGCGTGGCCTGCCGCCCCAGGGCGCGGAACGCTGGACGCTCGCGCTGCCCATCTCGCTGTACCTGGGCTGGATCAGCGTCGCCACGATCGCTAACATCACCGCGTACCTCGTCAGCGTCGGCGTGACGACTGGCGCGCTGGGCCTCAGCGCCCCCGTCTGGTCCGCCGTCCTCGTCGTGATCGCCGCCGCCATCGGCGTGTTCTTCCTGGCCCGCTTCCACGACTACGCCTTCGCCCTCGTCCTCCTGTGGGCCTTCTACGGCGTGTACGTCGCCCGCCCGGACGCCGCGACCGTCGTCACCGGCGTCGCCATCGCCGCCGTGCTCGTCGTCCTGGGCGCCCTGCTCAGCCTGCGGACCCGCCGCACCGCCCTGTAATCTCACCCCCCGGGTGGGCCGCTGCGGGCATGACCGGCAGCGGCCCATCTGCGGTCGGTACACTGAACCTCACATGCACCCCGACTCGCCCCTGGCCCTGATCGGCTACCCCGCCCCGGCCGCCCGCGCCCTGCGCGACCTCGGCCTGATCGCCGTGAACGTCCCCACAGACGACCTGCGCGCCGTGCTGGACGCCAGCCGCACCCTGCACTTCACCGGCGCGCTCGTCCACCCCAGCCAGGAGACGCACGCGCTCGGCGCCGTCACGCCCGACGCTGTCGCCCGCCGCGTGGGCCGCGTGGACGCCATCGCCCTGAGCGGCGAATTCCACGGCACCTTCGCCCTGAGCGACGCGCTGACCGACGCGCTGGACGCCAGCGGGTACGCCTCGCGCGGCGCGAGCGCCCTGATCCTCGGCGTGGACGCCCACGACCTCGCCCTGGCCCTCCCCCTCGCCCGGCTGGGCTTCACCGAGATCGGCATCGCCGCCGAGAGCACCCCCGAAGCGGAACGCGCCGCCCGCGACCTCCCCGCCGGCCGCCGCGCCTACCCCCTGAGCCGCCGCGACCCCAGCGTCACCGACTTCGCCGCCCGCGCCGACCTGATCATCCTCACCGCCGGACCGCTCCCCAGCGGCCTCGCGCAGCCGTACCACACCGTCATCGACCTGACTGGCCGCGCCAGCGTCACCGGCAGCGGCGCCAGCACCCTCGACCTGCGCGACCTCCCCCTGCGCCGCCTCGCCCGGCAGCTGGAACACGCCACCGGGCAGCGCTTCCACCCACAGGAACTCGAAGGAGCCCTGCAGGCCCTCGTGTAAAGGAAAGGGGAGAGGCGCACCCGGATCACTGGGTGCGCCTCTCTTGATGCCGGCTCAGTTGTGGCTGGCGGTGTCCAGTTTCTGCAGGTACGCCTTTCCGCCCTCGAGTTCGGCTTCGAAGCCGTCGGCGGGGGCGAACACCAGCGTCTCGGCGAGGGTCTCGCTCATCAGGTATTCCTGCCACGCCTCGGCGGCCTCGCGGGCGTCACCGCTCAGATCCAGGTGCAGGGCGATGCGGTCCTGCACCTCGAAGCCGGCCTTCTTGCGGGCGTCCTGAACGCCGCGCACGAGGTCGCGGGCGAGACCCTCGAGTTCCAGTTCGCGGGTGAGGGTGGTGTCGAAGGCGACGAGGTACCCGGCTTCCTCCTGCGCGGCGAAGCCTTCGGGGGACTTGGCATCCACGAGGACCTCGTCCGGCCCGAGCTCGAAGCGTTCGCCGGTGGGCGCCATGACCTCGAATTGCTTGCCGTCGCGCACGAGGCGGGCGACCTCGCTGGCGTCCGCGGCAGCCAGCGCGGCGCGGACCTGCGGTACGGCCTTCCCGAACTTCTTGCCCAGCACCGGGAGGTTGGGGCGCAGCTGGTAGCTGACGAGTTCGGTGAACTGGTCGATCAGTTCGACCTCCTTGACGTTCAGTTCCTCCTTGAGCTGCTCGGCGAAGCGGCCCAGCGCCTGGGTCTGGTCGGCGGTGCGGGCGCGGACCATGACCTTAGGCAGGGGCTGACGCTGACGCAGACTGGTCTTGCCGCGGACTGCGCGGCCCAGGCTGACGACGCGCAGCACGGCGTCCATTTCGCCCACCAGGGTCGGGGCGGCCAGCGCCTCGTCCACCTTGGGCCAGGGGGTGAGGTGCACGCTGTCGGGCGCGTCCGGGACCAGCGAGCGGACGAGGTTCCCGTACAGCGTCTCGGCGAGGAACGGCGTGAACGGCGCGGTGAGCTGCGTGACGGTCACCAGCGCGTAGTGCAGCGTGGCGTACGCGTTGTGGTCGGCGCCGTCGTCCCCGGCCCAGAAGCGGCGGCGGTTGCGGCGCACGTACCAGTTGCTCAGGTCCTCCACGACGAAGTCCTGCAGGGCGCGGCTGGCCCCGGTCGGGTCGTAGTTCTCCAGCGCGGCCGTGACCGTGGCGATCAGGGCCTGCACCTTGGCAAGCAGCCAGCGGTCCACCTCGGGGCGCTCTGCGGCGGGCGCGGCGGCCTTCAGGTCCGGCTGGTCGAGGTTCGCGTACAGCACGAAGAACGAGTAGGTGTTCCACAGCGTCAGGAAGTAGCTGCGGAACGCCTCGCCGACGAGGTTCATGCCGAAGCGGCGGCTCAGTTCGGGCGGCGCGCTCACGTACATGTACCAGCGGGCGGCGTCCGCGCCGTACTGCTCGAACACCTCCCAGGGGTTCACGATGTTCCCCTTGCTCTTACTCATCTTCGCGCCCTTCTCGTCCAGGATGTGCCCCGAGCAGATGACGCTCTTGTACGCCACGGAATCGAACACCATCGTGCCGATCTGGTGCAGCGAGTTGAACCAGCCGCGCGTCTGGTCGATGGCCTCCGCGATGAAGTCGGCCGGGAAGCCGCCCTGCTCGAACTTCTCCTTGTTCTCGAAGGGGTAGTGGTGCTGCGCGAACGGCATGCTGCCGCTGTCGTACCAGACGTCCATCACGTACGGCACGCGCCGGAAGGTCTTCCCGCCGTCCTCGAAGGTGATGTCGTCCACAAACGGGCGGTGCGGGTCGAAGTCCGGGCCCGTCAATTCGGGGCGGCCGCTCAGTTCGGCCAGTTCAGCGTAACTGCCGACCACGCGGTACTCGCCGTCCTCGGCCTCCCACACGGGCAGCGGCGTCCCCCAGTAGCGGTTGCGCGAGAGGTTCCAGTCGATCAGGTTCTCCAGCCACCCGCCGTAGCGGCCGTTCCTGATGTGCGGCGGGTGCCAGTCGATCGTCTGGTTCAGTTCGATCAGGCGCTCCTTGAGGCGGGTGTTGTTCAGGTACCAGCTCTCGGTGGCGTAGTACATCAGCGGGGTGCCGCAGCGCCAGCAGTGCGGGTAGGCGTGCAGGAAGTTCTTCTCGCGCCACATCAAGCCGCGCGCGCGCAGGTCCCGGACGATCTCGGTGTTCGCGTCGCGGAAGAACACGCCCTTCCACGGGCCGAAGCGGTGCTTGCCCTCGCCGTCCACGCCCACGATCACCGGGAAGCTGTAGTTGCGGGCCAGACGCATGTCGTCCTCACCGAACGCGGGCGCGGTGTGCACGATGCCGGTCCCGTCACTGTCGGACACGTAAGTGTCCAGACCCGACATCCACACGGGCTTGCCCTCACCCTCGGCCTCATACGCTTCGGTGAAGAGGGGTTGGTACGCCACGCGCTCCAGTTCGCTGCCCTTGAACGTCCTGACGACCTCGGCGTCCTCGCCCAGCACCTCGGTCTTCAGGCTGGCGGCCAGGATCAGCACGTGGCCGTCCTTGTCGCGCGCGGCCACGTACTCGAACTCCGGGTGGATGGCGACGCCCACGTTGTACGGCAGCGTCCAGGGGGTGGTCGTCCACACCAGGAACGCCGCGCCGTCCTCCAGGCCCAGGCGGGCCGGGTCGGTCAGGCGGAACGGCACGTACACGCTGGGGTCCTGGATGTCCTTGTAGCCCTCGCTGACCTCGGCGTTGCTCAGGGTCGTGCCGTCCTTCGGGCAGTACGGCGCCACGCGGAAGCCCTTGTACAGCAGGCCCTTCTCGCTGAGGTTCTTGACGCTCCACCAGATGCTCTCGATGTAGTCCTTGTGCAGCGTCATGTACGCGTCGTCTAGGTCCACCCAGTAGCCCATGCGCTCGGTGAACCTGCGCCACTCGGCCTCGTACTCGAACACGCTGGCGCGGCACTCGGCGTTGAACCGGTCGATGCCGTACGCCTCGACCTCGCGTTTGCTGTTCAGGCCGAGTTTCTTCTCGACGCCCAGCTCGACCGGCAGGCCGTGCGTGTCCCAGCCGGCCTTGCGGGGCACGTGGAAGCCCTGCATGGTCCGGAAGCGCGGGAAGAGGTCCTTGAAGGAGCGGGCCTGGACGTGGTGCACGCCGGGCTGGCCGTTCGCGGTGGGCGGGCCCTCGAAGAACGTGAAGACGGGGCCGCCCTGGGTCTGTTCCAGCGAGCGTTCGAACACGCGTTCGCGCTTCCAGAAGTCGAGGATGCCCTGTTCCAGCGCGGGGAAGTTCGGGTTGCCCTGCACGGGCGTGAAGAGGGTCTTCTTGTCGGTCATGTGATCTCCGGGTGGGCTGTGAGGGGCTGTGTGGGTCGGGCGTCGGAGGCGGGGGTCACCCGCGTCCAAATCGGCGGCCTGGGCCGGGCGGGGCAGAGGGGAAGTGGGCGGGCCAGTCGGGTGCGCAACAGTCGGGCGCGGGGCATGGTCACCTCCGGGGTGCAGGTCAGGAAACGGGCAGAGGGCGGCTAGTCGACGATGAACAGCGTGGCCCCCACGGCGGTACTCGACCTGTGCGGTTCGGCGTGGTCGGCCACCTGATACGACTCGCCGGGCCGCAGCGTGAAGGTGCGCCCGTCGGCCAGTTCGGTGTCCAGTTGCCCGGCCAGCACGAGCAGGATGTGGCCCTTCTCGCACCAGTGGTCGGCCAGATACCCGGGCGAGTACTCGACCATCCGCACGCGGACCGCGCCGAACTGCCGGGTGCGCCACACGGCCACGCCGCGCTCGCCGGGGTGTTCGGTGGCGGGCACGTCGGCCCAGGTGGTCACCCCGAAGGGAATGTCGGTCAGGTGCATGGTTCGGGCCTCCGGGGACAGAACACGGGCGGATGGGAAAGGGGGCGGCGGGTCTCAGCGGTCACGCCCCCACATGGGGGGACGATGCTGGGACGCGCCGCCCCCTGGGGGAGCTGGTGCGTGGTACCACCCAACTTCACCGGCGCGTGCCGGTCTCCATTGGCCCTCTGACGGGGGGTGTCCGGACGGGTCTAGTCGGCCTGTAGGCCTTTCTTCCGTCGGCGCGGGAGGTGATGTTCGGCTGGTTGGGTCCGCGTCAGGCTCTCACCACCCCTGACTCGCTCGTGCGTTCCTGTGCGCCCGCGTACTGTCCTCTCGGTCGCCTTCCTCGTGTCTCACCCCGGTCTGGGGTGCCCCTCATGGTAGGGCGGCAGGCTGGGAATGGTCAACGTGGCCTCTCGGGGGTCACGCTGTGAGCGCCCGCAAGGACGGCCTTTTCAGTGGTGCGCACCTCACGTTGCAGCCGCGCGCATGTGCAAAACGCCAGCGCGTGTTTAAAATTGGTTACAGGAGTTTAACGAATGAAATCCTTTACCCCCCCTGCCCGCCCCGATCACCAGCCCGCACCCCAGGTGCGCGGCGGTCGCGCGGGCATTCCAGATTACGCCCCCCGGGAGGCCACCCAGTGACTGACGCCCAGCAGAGCCTCCCGTTCCACGAACTGCAACAGAAGATCCTGCCCGAGCTGCACCTGATTGCCGCCGGGTACGGCATCGAGAACTACCGCAAGCTGAAGAAGGATGCCCTGGCCCTGGCGATCATGGAGCATCAGGCGGCCAGCGAGGGCCAGCTGCTCGCGCGCGGCTTCCTGGAGATCAGCCCCGACGGGTACGGTTTCCTGCAGGCGGACCTGCTTGATCCGAACAGCCGCACGGTGCTGATCAGCGCTGGCGTCATCAAGCAGTACCACCTGCGCACCGGGGACGAGATCATCGGCCGCGCGCGCCGCCCCCGCGAGAACGAACGCTTCGGGTCGCTCGTGCAGGTGGAGGCCGTGAACGGCGTGGACCCGGAAACGGCCCGCCGCCGCCCGCGCTTCGACGACCTGACGCCTACCTTCCCGGACGCTCAGCTGGTGCTTGAGGACCCGAGCATGGACGACGGCCTGAGCCTGCGCGTCGTGGACCTGCTGGTGCCCATCGGGCGCGGGCAGCGCGCGCTGATCGTCGCGCCGCCCAAGGCCGGGAAGACCAGCCTGCTGAAGAAGGTCGCGAACTCCATCGTCAAGAACTACCCGGACGTGACCGTCATGGTCCTGCTCGTTGACGAGCGCCCCGAGGAAGTTACGGACTTCCGTGAGAGCGTGCAGGGCGCGCAGGTCATCGCCAGCACCTTCGACGAGCCGCCCCAGCATCACGTGCGCGTGGCGGAGTTCGTGCACGAACGCGCCCGGCGCATCGTGGAAGAGGGGGGTCACGTGGTGATCCTGCTGGATTCCATCACGCGACTGGCCCGCGCGAACAACCTCGTCACGCCGCCCACCGGGCGCACCCTGTCCGGCGGTCTGGATTCCAACGCGCTGCACTGGCCCAAGCGCTTCCTGGGCGCGGCGCGCAACATCCGCGAGGGCGGCAGCCTGACCATCCTGGCCACCGCGCTCGTCGAGACCGGCAGCCGCATGGATGACGTGATCTTCGAGGAATTCAAGGGCACCGGCAACGCGGAACTCGTGCTGTCGCGCCGCCTTGAGGAACGCCGCATCTTCCCGGCGCTGGACATCCTGAAGTCCGGCACGCGCCGCGAGGAGCTGCTGCTGCAACCTGAAGTGCTGAAGAAGATGTGGCTGCTGCGCAAAGTCATCAGCGACATGGACCCGGCGGACGCGATGGAAATGCTGCTGTCCCGCATGGGAAAAACCCGGAACAACGTCGAATTCCTCGCGGCTCTGGCCGGCGGCTGACGTTCGTCTACTCGACCCTCACTTCGGAGCTTTCACCTTGTCCTGTACTCCCTTTCGCCGCGCGACGCGGCTCCTGACCCTCGGCGCCCTTCTGGGCGCCGCCCAAGCGCAGCAGTTCACCGCGGAAGAGCAGCTGCTCGCCCCACTGCAACTTCAGCTGGACCGTCCGGCGGACGTGGTGCTCAGCCGCGACACCGGTGAGCGGACCCTGGCAGTCGTCACCTCCCGGGACACGCCCCTGCCGAATGTCGCGCGCCGCTACGGCCTGACGGGCGGCGCCGTGAAACTCCTGTCCGCGCGGGGCGGCACGCAGGTCGTGCAGCTGACCCTGCCGGGCCGCGTGCAGGAGCGCCAGCCGGTTCGGCCCTCGTCGGTCGTCACGTACCGCGTGCGCAACGGGGACACCATGGCGGGCGTGGCGCACCGCTTCGGCCTGAGCGTCGTGGACCTGCTGGGCATGAACCTGAACCGCACCAGCCTTGACGCGCTCAAGGCGGGCAGCACCCTGAACGTGCCCACCGGGGCGCGCGGGCTGCTGGTGCGCATCAAGCCCGGGCAGAGCGCCCTGTCGCTGATCGCCGGGTACGGCGCGGACCTCGTGCTGACCGCCCGCGCCAATGACGTCCTGCCCACCGAACTGGACGTTGGTGATGAACTGCTGCTGCCGGGCATCCGCGCCGAGGGCTTCGCGCAGCAGCTGGCCGAGCGTCGGGAAGCGGAGCGCCGCGCCGCTCTGGCCGCGCAGCGACAGGCGCAGTACGAGAAGTTCCTGGCCTGGAAGGAGGGGCGCGAGAAGGCCCGCCTGGAAGCCAAGTACGCCGCGCAGGCGCAGTACGAGAAGTTCCTGGCGTGGAAGAACAGCCCCGAGCGCAAGGCAGCCATCGCGGCCGTCGAGCGTCAGGAGCAGTTCGAGGCGGCGAAGGCGGAAGCGCAGGCCCGCTCTCGGCAGGCCGCGCAGCGTTCAAGCGTCACGGCGGCCAGCCTCGCGCCGGGCCGCATCGGCCTGATCTGGCCCATGCGGTCGTACCGGATCACCAGCCGCTACGCCGAGCGGGACATCGCGTTCCACCAGCAGGTGTTCCACGGCGGCATTGACCTAGCCGCGCCGTACGGCACGCCGATCTACGCGGCGTCGGCAGGTCGCGTCACGCAGAGCGGGTACGGGGCGTATGGTCTGAATGTGTACACGCAAAACGGGGACAGCACCATCGTCTACGGCCACATGAGCCGCGCGGCCGTGTCGGCCGGGCAGTCCGTGGAGCAGGGGCAGCTGCTGGGATACATCGGCTGCACCGGGATCTGCACCGGCCCGCACCTGCACTTCGAGGTGCGGCTGGGCGGCCAGACGGTCGACCCGCTGGGCCTGCTGCCATGACCTCCGGTGGCGCGGTGCGCCTGCTGGTCGTGGACGACGAGGAGCAGATCCTGGAACTGCTCGACCTGACCCTGACCATTCAGGGATACGAGGTGTGCCCGGCAGGCAGCGGACCGCGCGCGCTGGAACTGCTGGCGCAGGAGGCCATTGACGTGATCGTCATGGACGTCCTGATGGTCCCCTGGGACGGTTTCGAGACGGTGCGCCGCATGGCCGAGCAGCATGGCGCGGCGCTGCCACCGGTGGTGTTCCTGTCGGGCCTGGCGCGTCCGTCGGTGATGCCGGACCTGGGACCGAACGTGGTCGAGGATTACTTGGTCAAGCCGTTCCGGCCGTCGCAGCTGGTGGAGAAGATCGAGGCGGCGCGGCGGCGTTCATCAGGCTGAGCTGGGCCTCAATCAACTGACCCCACCGTTCACCTGCGGGTGACCCTATCGGTGGGGTCAGTTTTCTTTTACTGTGCCCGTATGACTGAAGCGACCACCGGTACCCCCGCCCTGAAGCAGGGCTTCGCTGAGATGTTCAAGGGCGGCGTCATCATGGACGTCGTCACCGCCGACCAGGCCCGCATTGCCGAGGCCGCCGGCGCGACCGCCGTCATGGCCCTCGAACGCGTCCCCGCCGACATCCGCAAGGACGGTGGCGTGGCCCGCATGAGCGACCCCAAGATGATCAAGGAGATCATCGGCGCCGTCAGCATCCCCGTCATGGCCAAGGTCCGGATCGGGCACATCGTGGAAGCGCAGATCCTCCAGGCGCTCGGCGTGGACTTCATCGACGAGTCCGAGGTCCTGACCCCCGCCGACGACCAGTACCACATCCTCAAGCACGACTTCAAAGTGCCCTTCGTGTGCGGCGCCAAGAACCTCGGCGAGGCCCTGCGCCGCGTCGGCGAGGGTGCGAGCATGATCCGCACCAAGGGCGAGGCCGGGACCGGCAACGTCATCGAGGCCGTCCGCCACGCCCGCACGGTGCTGGGCGAGATCAAGCACATCCAGGCCCGCCCCGCCGAGGAACTCATGACCGTCGCCCGCGACCTCCAGGCGCCGTACGAACTGGTCCGCTACGTGCACGGGCACGGCAAACTGCCTGTCGTGAACTTCGCCGCCGGTGGCGTCGCCACGCCCGCCGACGCCGCCCTGATGATGATCCTGGGCCTGGACGGCGTGTTCGTGGGCAGCGGCATCTTCAAGAGCGACAACCCCGAACGCCGCGCGCAGGCCATCGTCAAGGCCGTCACGCACTTCCAGAACCCCGAGGTGCTCGCCGAGATCAGCGAGGACCTGGGTGCGCCCATGACCGGCATCAACATTGATGACCTGATTCCTGCCGAGCGCCTCGCCGCGCGAGGCTGGTAAGACCCGTGACCGCCCGCATCGGCGTGATGGCCCTCCAGGGCGCGTTCCGTGAGCACCGCGCCGCCCTGGACCGCCTGGGTGCCCAGGTGACCGAGGTGCGCCTTGCGGCGGACCTGGACGGCCTGCACGGCCTGATCCTGCCCGGCGGGGAGAGCACCACCATGGCCCGCCTGATGAGCGAGTACGCGCTGTGGGAGCCCCTGCGGGCATTCCACGCGCGCGGCGGGCAGCTGTGGGGCACCTGCGCAGGCGCCATCCTGCTGTCCCGTGAAGTGCAGGGTGCCCCGCCGCAGTTCGGCCGTCAGGACAGCCTGGGCCTGCTGGACGTCACCGTGCAGCGCAACGCCTTCGGTCGCCAGATCGACTCGTTCACGACCGGGCTGGACGTGCAGGGCCTGAACGGTGCGTTTCCCGCCGTGTTCATCCGCGCGCCCGCCTTCGCCCGCGTCGGTGACGGCGTGGAGGTGCTGGCCGAATACGAGGCGCAGGCCGTCGGGGTGCGGCAGGGCCGCGTGCTTGCCACGGCGTTCCACCCGGAACTCACCGGGGACGACCGCCTGCACGACCTGTTCCTCCAGGGCTGCCTCACGCCCGCCTGAGCGCAGACGCAACAGGCCGCCACCTCTGACTTGGGTGGCGGCCTGCCTGTGGCGCGTCAATCGTTGCTAGCCGGTGCCGGGCTTGCGGCGGGCGTGGCGCGCAGCCTCAAACTCAGTGCCAGGGCCACCACGACCAGCCCCAGCGCCAGCAGGTAGGCGCGGCGCAGGCCCTCGGCCAGTTCGAAGCCACCGCTCTGGATGGCGGCCGAGCCGATCAGCAGCGCCATCAGGGCGGTGCCCAGCGCGCCGCCCATCTGCCGGGCGAACAGCACGCCACTAGTCACGGCGCCCAGTTCCTCACGCGTGGAGGCCTCCTGCGCGGCCAGCAGCAAGCTCAGCATGGAGAAGCCCATGCCGGTGCCCACCGCGAAGCCCAGCGCGCTCGTGACCCACAGGGGCGCGTGCACGGCGAAGGTCAGCGCGCCGAACATCACGACGAGCACCGCGAAGCCCACCTGCGCGATGCGGGCCAGCGGGACGGTCTTCACCAGCCGCGCCGTCACGATGGCTGTTAGGGTCCAGCCGACCAGCATGGGCGTCAGGATCGCGCCGCCCGCCGTGGCGCCGCCGCCCGTGACGCCCTGCGCGTACAGCGGCAGGTACGCGATCACGCCGAAGTACGCCGCGCCGCCCAGCAGGTTACCGGCGAACGCCACGCGCGGCAGCCGCTCGCGCAGGGCGCGCATGGGCAGCAGGGGGTCTGGGTGACGGCGTTCGATAATTACGGCGGCTGCCAGGGTCACGGCCCCCAGGATCACCAGAAGCCACTGCCGCTGCTCCAGGCCCCACACGACCAAGCCGCTGCCCACCGTGAACAGCGCCGCGCCCGCCCAGTCGAGTCTGGCGGGGCGGGGCCGCCCGGTTTCCGGCAGGAAGCGCAGGGCCAGCAGCAGCGCCGCCGCGCCGAAGGGCAGACTGGCGTAGAACGTCCAGCGCCACGAGAGCGTCTCGGTGAGCCAGCCGCCCAGCAGCGGCCCCACCAGCCCGGACACGCCCCACACGCCCGAAATGAACGACTGCACGCGGCTGCGTTCCTGAAGCGAGTACAGTTCTCCGACCATGGTGAGGGTCAGGGGCAGCAGGCCGCCCGCGCCGATGCCCTGCACGACCCGCGCGGCGATCAGCATGGCCATGGAGTGGCTCTGGCCACACAGGGCCGAGCCGATCAGGAAGATCAGGACCGCGGCGAGGTACAGGCGGCGCCGGCCGACCACGTCACTGGCGCGGCCCCACAGGGGACTGCTGACGGTGCTGGTCAGCAGGTAGACCGCGAAGGGCAGGGCGTACAGTGTCTCGCCGCCCAGGTCGCGGATGACGCTGGGCATGGCGGTGGCGACCACGCTGGCTTCCAGCGCCGCCAGGAAGACGCCCACGACCAGACCGGTGGTGGCCAGCTGCCGGGCCTGGGGGCTCAGGTTGGGGAGGGCATTCACCTGCGCAGCGTACTCTTGTGAAGAGCCTGTCAAGGGTGGCGCTGGATTCACACGATCTGAATCGTTACAGTCTGGGGATGACCATGCACCAACGTCCGCTGGGCCGCACCGGCCTGAACGTTACCGAGATCGGCTATGGCGCCTGGGGCATCGGCGCCGACATGTGGAAGGGCGCGCAGGACGACCAGAGCCTCGGCGCCCTGCGCCGCTACATCGAACTGGGCGGCAATTTCATCGACACCGCCATGGGCTACGGCAGCGGCCACAGTGAACGTCTCGTGGGACAGGTGGCGCGCGAGCACCCGGGCACCCTGGTCGCCACGAAGATCAGCCCGAAGAATATGCAGTGGCCCGCTGCACCCGGCACCACCGCCGACGAGGCCTTCCCCGGCCAGTACCTCACCGACATGACACGCGCCAGCCTGGACCGCCTGGGCCTGCCCACCATCGACGTGCAGCAGTTGCACGTCTGGAACGACACCTGGCTGGGCCAGGGCGACTGGCAGGACGCCGTGGCCCAGCTCAAGCGCGACAGGCTGATCCGCGCGTTCGGCATCAGCATCAACGACCACCAGCCGGACAACGCCGTGAAGGCCGTCGAGGCGGGCGCCGTGGATACCGTGCAGGTCATTTACAACGTGTTCGACCAGTCCCCACAGGACCGCCTGCTCAACGCCTGCCACGCACACGGCGTGGGCGTCATCGTGCGCGTCGCCTTGGACGAGGGCAGCCTGACCGGTACCCTCACCGAGGCCACCACCTTCCCCGAGGGCGACTGGCGGAACGGCTACTTCGGCGGCGACCGCCTCAGCCAGCTGCAACCCCGCCTGCGCGCCATCGAGCAGGACCTGGGCATCCGCACCGACCAGCTCGCGGAGACCAGCCTGCGCTTCGTGCTGTCGCACCCCGCCGTGTCCACCGTGATCGTTGGCATGCGCTCGGTGCGGAACGTGGAACACAACGCAGCCCTGGCCGACGGACAGGGCCTGCCCGAGCAGCAGGTGCAGCGCCTGCATGCGCACCGCTGGGACCGCAACTGGTACCAGAGCGCCGAAGGATGATGAGGCAGGGGGTCCCCGTCTTTGCTGTCGGAGGACCCCAGCCTGAACCGCGTCAGCTGGCCCGCGGGGGCAGGCGCACAATTGTCAGCATGTAGCGGCCCAGCGCCTGAATGGCCTCATAGAACTTGCCGAACTCCACGGGTTTCACCACGTAACTCGCCGCGAAAGCCTGATAGGACTTCAGAATGTCCTCCTCAGCGTGACTGGTGGTCAGCATGATCACCGGGATGGTCATCAGGTCCGGGTCCTGCTTCAACACGCGCAGCAGTTCCAGACCGTTCATGCGTGGCATATTGATGTCCAGCAGGATCACGTCCGGCCGTGGCTGAGCCGGGTCTCGCAGGCGCTCCAGCGCCTCGACGCCATCGCGGGTGACGTGCAGGTCCGTGAGGATGCCCGCCTCCTGGAACGCCTCGCGGGTCAGGATGATGTCGGCCTCACTGTCCTCGACGAGCAGAATGTGCACAGGTAGGGAAGTCTGAGTCATCGGAAGCCTCCAGCCCCGTGTGGGGGCCATTGCCGCTCAGTCTGTCATCCACAGATGACGCCTCGCACCCCCCGGCGTTTACAGGCCCCCCACCGTCCCTTGAGCCCACCTTGACGTGAGGTGGCCGTGGGCTCTGCCCTCCGTGGGCACAGCCTGGCCTGGGGCCCAGTCGGATAGCGTCCCGTATCCTGAGCGCATGAACGTGCTGCAATACGCCCTGGCCGGAGGCGCCGCGTTCCGCTCGCCCACCGACCTGCTCGGTGGGCTCACCCACGCGGAGGCCACCCAGTCGTGGCCCGGTCTGCCCTACACCCTGGGGGACCTGCTGTTCCACCTTCAGGTGACGCAGCGGGCCAGCCTGGACCTCGCCTCAGGCCGCGCCCAAGCCTGGCCGGACGGGCTGACCGTATGGCCGGACGAGCCTCTCACTCCGGCGCAATTGGAGGGTGCGCTGCTGGATCTGCGGGCCGGGCTGGCTGAAGCGCAGGCGCTGGCCGCCGATCCCAGCGTGCGCGCGCGCGACATCCTGACCGACCTGGCCGCGCACAGCGCGTACCACTGGGGGCAGGTGGCTCTCCTGCGGCGCCTCAGCGGCACGCTGCCCGGACCAGACGGCGCATGAGGGGCATCGTGGGGTCCCTGAATCCAGGCAAGGTGCAGCCCGTCCGTGACGTCTTCGCGGTCCTCTATCCGGAACTGGAGGTGCGTGGCGCGGCCGTCCCCAGCGGCGTGCCGGACCAGCCGATCGGGGTGGGGGAGACGCGCCGCGGCGCCGTGAACCGCGCCCGGCGCGCCGCCCGCCTCGACGGCGCGACCTGGGGCGTGGGTCTGGAGGGCGGCGTGCGGGTCGAGCGCGGGCAGGGCTGGCTGTTCGGCGTGGTCGCTGCCGTGCGCGCCGGGGACGGCCTGCTCCTGTGCACCCGCACCGCCGAGCTGCCCATCCCGCCCGCGGCGTTGCCGCGCGTGCTGGCGGGCGAGGAACTGGGCCGCGTGATGGACGACATCCTGGGCACCCGCGACCTGAAACGCGGCGTGGGGACCGTCGGGGCCTTGACCGGCGGCCTCGTGACCCGGCCGGCCGTGTGGGCGCAGGCGCTCTCGCTGGCCCTGGCGCCCGCGCTGCATCCGGCCCTGTACTCCGGCCAGCCGAACGGGCGTTAGGGGCGGTCTGCTAGGCTCTGCACCGTGAGCACCTGGACCCAGTCCCGCCAGATCGGCCCCGTCACCGTCCACTCCCTCACGGACGGCCAGTTCCGCTTGGACGGCGGCGCCATGTTCGGCAGCGTGCCCCGCGTCCTGTGGGAACGCGTGGCCCTCCCGGATGACCTCAACCGCGTCCGGCTGCGCATCAACCCCCTCCTGATCCAGCTGGGCGGCGAGAACATCCTCATCGAGACCGGCATGTGGGACCAAGGCGGCGAAAAATTTGAGCAGATGTACGCCCTGGACCGCGACGAGACCACCTTCCGCGGCCTGGACGCCCTGGGCCTGAGTCCCGACGACATCCACCTCGTGATCAACACGCATCTGCACTTCGATCACGCCGGGCGCAACGTCACCACCCTGGGCGAACCCACCTTCCCGAACGCCCGGTACGTCGTGCAGCGGCAGGAACTTCACGACGCCCGCCACACGCACGAACGCAGCCGCGCCAGTTACCTTCCGGCATACATCGACCCCATCGAGCACGCGGGCCTGTTCGAGATCGTGGACGGCGAACACGAACTGCGCCCCGGCCTGAGCGTCCTGCCGCTGCCCGGGCACAACCTTGGGCAGCAGGGCGTCGTGCTGCGCGCCGGAGGGCAGACCCTCGTGTACGTTGCGGACCTGATCCCCACCCTGGCCCACGCACCCACCGCGTACATCATGGGCTACGACCTGTACCCCGTGACCACCCTGGAGACCCGCAAGCGGCACCTGGGGCAGTGGTTCGAGGAAGGCGCCCTGATCTGCACCCCGCACGACCCGGACGTGCCCTTCGCCCGCCTGCACCCCAACCCGAAGGGCGGCTTCACCCTGCACGCCGACCCCGCCCCCTGACCTGCCCGCCAGCGGAACGCGCTACGCTGCGGACGCTCATGCGCCCCCTGCTGCCCCTGCTGCTCACCGCCCTCACCGCTCTGCCCCCCGCCCAGGCGGCCAGCCTCGACCCGCACTACTACCCGCACCGGCCCGGCACCCGCTGGACGTACGCCAGCGGTGAAACCCAGGTGGTGGGCGCCCCCGTCACCCACCGCGGCGTGACCGTCGTGCCGCTCAGCCATCAGTTCGGCAGCACCACCTACAGTCAGGACATGCTCGAGTACCGCGCGGACGGCAGTGTGTGGCTGCGCGGCGTGAACACCGCCGGGCGCCTCACGTGGTACAGCTCGCCCCTGCTGGTGTACCCCGCCGGGCCGCTCAGCCCCGGGCAGACCTGGCGCTCCAGCACCGGCACGCTGCGCATGACCGTCACCGTGACCGGCGTGAGCCCCCTGAAGCTCTCGGCGGGGAACTTCAACAGCCTGATGCTGCGCACCGAGACCGTCACCCTGGGGAAGACCAGCGTGCAGTTCAGCTACTTCGTGCCGGCCGTCGGGATCGTCCGCTACCAGACCGCCGATGGCAGCACCATCGACCTGCAACGCTGAGCGCCGGGCGCGCCCGCTCAGCCCTTGCGGCGGCGCGCGCGGTACGTGAGCAGCGACACGTACATCTTCGTGCGGGCCTTGGCGCCCCCCCAGAAACCCCGCTTCTTCTCCTTGACCACCTGCGCCACGTTCGGCAGGTCCACGTACGCCCAGGTGGCGCCCGTCGCCTTCAGGTGCCGCGTGATCGCCGGTTCCGGCCAGCGCTCCGCGGCCAGGTCCGGCACGCCCAGCAGCCACTCGCGGCGGCAGGCCCGCTGCCCGCTCAGGTGCGGCGTGAGCTTGTTGCCCCAGTCGGTCACGAAGCCCCCGCCCTCGAACACGCCGATGCTCATGTCCAGTTCGCCGCGCAGCACCGGGTCACACAGCGCGCGCAGGTGCTCGGCACTCAGGCCGGTCAGGTCCGCGTCCAGCAGGATCACCACCTCCGCCTCCGTGGCCAGCAGCGCGGCTCGCAGCGCGCCGCCCTTGCCCACGTTCTGCGTGAGTTCCACCACCTGCGCGCCCGCCCCGCGCGCCACCTGCGCCGTGCCGTCCCCACTTCCGTCCGAGGCGACGACCACCTCGGGCGTGAAGGTCCGGGCCACCCGCACCACCTCACCGACGGTGTCCTCCTCGTTGAAAGCCGCTATTACCACCGCGCAGGAAGACGCCAAGGCCGACATGCCGCCCATGCTACCTGCCCGCACGCCCCGCACCAACTGCCCGGCGCGGCTCAATTCGTGATCCGGATGTCCTCAGTGGACAGATCCGCCGCTTCCAGCGTCGAGACGGGCACGTCCGGGGCCAGCGCGGCACTCAGCCACGACCCGTGCCGGACCAGCAGCAGGTTCCCGCCCGGCAGGCGCGCCACCAGCAGGTCATGCAGCACCATGGGCGCCAGGCCCGGCATCATGACCACCAGTTCCCCCTTGTAATCCCAGCGGACCGTCACGCCGCGGCCTTCCACCTGAATGGCCAGCGGCTCATCCGTGAGCACCACGCTGGCAAAGCCGCCCCCGCTGCTTAGCTCCAGCCGCGTGACGGCCTGACCCGCCGGCAGGACCTCCGGGTCATGCAGCGCGATGTGCAGCGCCGCGTGCAGCCGGTCCGCCACCACGCGGTGCAGGCCCAGCGCCTGCGCGGCCGTCCGGAACCCCAGGGCCGCGTCGTCCGCTGACACCCGCGCCAGCCGCTGACACAGCGTGTCCACACCCTTGCGGGCGAAGGCCAGCAGCACGTCCGGCGTGGAATCCTGGTACTTCCGGGCGCTGTCCGGCGTGAGTTTCTCCAGATTCAGCGGCCCGCCGCGCAGCACCTGCGCCGCCGCGCGCGCCAGCCTCAGGTACGCGTATTCCTGGGCCGGGTCGAGCAGCAGCGCCGTCGCCCGCGCCGTGGACGCCCGGCGCCCCAGTTCCAGCGCCGTGTGGCTCTCCACGACCAGCGTCATGTACGCGCCACTGACAAAGGCCCGGAACTGCTGATCGGCCAGCTTCAGCGTCTGCGATCGTTCGTGCGGCGCGAGCCCCGGCCGCAGCAGCGTCAGCTGGGACCCGACCTGCACCTGCCAGTTCGGGCCGATCGGCTGCCACTCGAGGTTCAGACCCCGCCAGCGTGCGCCGCTCCCGCCTTTGAGGTACACCGTCAGGCGCTCCGCGCCGTCGTCCGGGACGCGCATGGCGCTGCCCGGATGCTGCGCGAACAGGATGCTCCCCTGCGGCGCGCCGTTCAGGCTGGGTTTCGGCAGCACGTCCAGAATCGCCTCGACGTGGTCCGCCACGTGCCGCGCGGCCGCGCGGATCGCGGGCCGCTCGCGCGGGTCCCGCGGCAGCGGAAATTCCGCCCGGAGCGCCCGGATGAGGGCCTCACGCGCCTCGTGCGCGAGCGGCTCCCGCTCGGCGGCCGCGATCCGCGCGGCCAGCACGTCCTCGTCCGGGTGCCGGGGGAACGGCTCGGCCTGCACGGCAGACATCGCGGCCCGCACGCGCGCGCGCCCATCGTCCGAGAGCAGCAGCACCGACAGGGCGCTCGCCAGGCGGCCCGTGACCTCGGGATCGTGCAGGTCCATCAGGGCGTCATGGGCGGGCGGCACCGCCAGCGGCTGCGTGCCGGGCCGGGCCAGACGTTCGGCGTTCTCGATCACGGTGTACAGCACCCGCAGGTGCGCGAAACCCGGCTCGCGCTGCCAGCGCAGCGTCAGGTTCCGGGATTCCACCGCGGCCCGCTGGTGCCACTGCATCAGCTGCAGTTCCTCCCAGGCGCGCGACTCGTCGGAATCCACGGTGGGCGGCGCCTCCCAGGTACTCTGCCCCCCATGCCCGGCCCGCGGGCGCGTCTGGCGCACCGGGTTGCCCTGATGCAGCCGGTACTGCCGGTCCGTTTCCATCAGGCGGCGCAGCAGGCCCGGGTCCAGCGGCGCGCCGAGCAGTTCGTCCCGCAGCAGCGCCAGACCGCGCCGCCCACCGCGCGGCGCGCGGCCCTCCATGAGGTCCTGCACCTTGTACTCGTACAGCTCTACAAGTTCAACCCAGTGGTCCACGGTGCGCCTCCAGGCGGGTCGAGCAGACTGAAGTGAACATTCCCCCCAGTATGCCCGCTGAACCCCGCCCGGCGCGACGCCGCCCCCCGGCCGGGGGCAGGGGCCAGTCCAGCCCGGAGGTCAGGCAGGCGGCCCCGGCGCCCTGTATAACAGAGGTGGAATGACGTGCCTCGACCTCCCAGCCCCGCGCACCCGGGTTTCGTTGTGACGCCGCTGCTGCTCGCGGCCCTGTTCATCGTGGGGGTGCTGCTGACCGTCCGGCTGGGCGAGCGCATCCTGATCTACGTGACGGCCGTGCCCGCGGCGCTGCTGGCCCTGCTGCTGGGCGCCCTGGCGATCGGCGTGGGCGAGCCCGGGCAGGGTGGCCTGCAAGTGAACGACCTGCACCGCGCGCAGGGGGTGCTGGTCGCCGCGGCCTTCCTGGTGGCCACCGCCGCGTACCGCATGGGGCGGATGGTGCTGCCCAGCCTGGACCGGCCAGGCCGGAAGCGGCCCGTGCGGGTGCAGCGTACCGCGTCGCCCACCCAGGTGCAGCGCCGTTCCAGCCTCACCCCGTCCAAGGTCACCAGTGACCTGCGCTTCCAGGAGTACGAGGTCCTTGACCGCATCGGAATCGGCGGGATGGGCAGCGTGTACCGCGCCCGCCGCCGCCAGGACGGCCGCACCGTGGCACTGAAGGTCCCGCAGGACAAGTACCTCGCGGACGCCAAGTTCGTCAAACGCTTCTACCGCGAGGCGGAGGTGCTCAAGCGCTTCAACCACCCCAACATCGTGCGCGTGTACGACTACCGCATGCAGGACCCGGAACACTACATCGCGATGGAATTCCTCGACGGTGAGAGCCTGGAAGAGGTGCTGGAAAATAACCCGCTGGCCTTCGAGCAGAGCGCCCAGATCATCCGCGCCCTGGCCGACGCGCTGCGCCACATTCACATGCAGAACGTCGTGCACCGTGACATCAAACCCGCGAACGTGATGGTCCTGAAAAACGCCTTCACGGACGGCCACCTGCGCGAGGGCGGCGTGAAACTCATGGACTTCGGCATTGCCGTCGGGAAGGTCCTGACCCGCCTGACCATGACCGGCGCCCGGGTGGGCACGCCCATCTACATGGCGCCCGAACAGGCCAAGGGCAACCGCGTGGACGCCCGCAGCGACGTGTACTCGCTGGGTCTGCTGGCCTACGAGATGGTCACCGGCCAGACCGCCTTCAAGGGCAGCTACGAGGCCGTCGTGCACCAGCAGGTCTTTGAATCGCCCAAACCGCCCAAACAGGTCCGCTTGGAAGTGCCGGGCAAGCTGAACGACCTGATCCTGCACATGATCGAGAAGGACCCCGCCTCGCGCCCCACCCTGGACGACGTGATCGCCCGCATCGACGCCGGGGTGCTCAGCGACGACGTGTTCCACGACCCGGTCGCGTTGGCCCTCAGCGTGCAGGAGAAACGCGGCACGCTGCGCCTGCTCGACCTGAAAGGCAAGCTGCGCGCCAGCCTGCGCGACCAGACCGGCGGCACCCAGGGTCTGCCCGGCGCGCCCAACGCCATGGCCAGCGACTCCGCCGGCCACCTGTACGTGACCCTGCTGGATTACCGCCAGGGCAAGGCGGGCGCGCTCGTGCGGAAACTTGATCCGGAAGGGCGGGAACTCCGGTCCTTCGGCGCGTACGGTCTGGGCGAGGGCGAACTGCTGCAACCGGTCAGCGTGGCCGTCGCGCAGGGACAGGTGTACATCCTGGACGCCGAAGCGCACCACGTCGTGGTCTTCGACCTGGACGGGAACTTCGTGCGCCGCTTCGGTGGGCGCGGACAGGGCTTGGGCCGCTTCGAGAGGCCCCGCTGCATCGTCGCCGCCCCCGACGGCCATGTCTACATTCTGGATACCGGCAACAACGAGGTGCAGCGATTCAACGCCCAGGGCGAGTACATCAGCCGCTTCGCGTTCCGCCTGGACCGCAACAGTGACGCCCTGCGCCCTCTGGAGGGCCTGGGCGTCGACCAGTACGGCGCGGTGTACATCGTGGACAGCGTTGCCCGCAAGGTCCGCAAGATCGAGGCGGACGGCACCCCGGGCCTCACCTTCTCCATGGAGACGCTGGTCGGCGAACCCACCGACGCCCCCTGGCTGATCCAGGTGGGACCCGAAGGGCAGATGTACGCCGTGCGCCAGGGCGGGCAGGTCCTGCGCATCTACTCCAGCGTGGGTGACCTGCTGTCCTCGAATGACATGTACGCCCCGGTGCAGGCCATGGCGCTGCTGCACCGCCCGCACGTGCTGCACCCCGCCTGACCGTGGCCCTTCCCACCCTGACCCTGTATACCCGGCCCGGCTGCGCCCTGTGCGAGCAGGCGGCCCACCACCTCAGCGACCTTGAATTTCGGTTCACCCCCGTGAATATCGACGTGGACCCCGACCTGCGGGCGCGCTGGAGTGAGCACGTCCCCGTGCTGACCTGGACCCCAGCCGGGCAGGCCGAGCAGGTCCTGGGGAAAGGGTCGTTCAGCCGCGGCCGCCTGGGGCAGATCAAACTGCACCTCCTGCGCCTGCAGCCCTGAACCTGACGGCGGCAGTGTCCTCGGGCACGCCTGGCTGCGCCGACTGAGCCTGAATGGATGAACCTCAGCTCAGGATGGGCTGGGACGCGTGACCGCGCGCACGCACGCTATGGTGAGCTCATGAGTAACCCCACCCCCCCCGCCGGAGTGCCCGCGTGAGCTGGCTCGAACGTCTCCGCGACGGGCTGTCCAAAACCCGCAAGCAGATCAACGACACCGCCGGGTACCTCGGCACTGACGTCCGCGACGTCCTCACCAACCGGCTGGACACCATCGAGGACCTCGAGTACGCCCTGATCGCCGCAGACGTGGGCCGCGCCGCCACAGAGGAGATCCTGGAGGACATCCGCCGCGCCGAGGGCAAGAACCTTCAGGAGGCCCTGATGGACGCCCTGACGCTGCAACTGGAACCGGACGCCAAACGCGCCGAGTTCCGCAAGCTGGGCTTCAGCCCCGACGCGCGGCGCAGCAGCGTGGACCCCAAGGGCCACGTCGTCATGGTGATCGGCGTGAACGGGGTGGGGAAGACCACCACGATCGCCAAACTGGGCCAGTACTACGTGAACCGCGGCAAGAGCGTCATGTTCGCCGCGGGGGACACCTTCCGCGCGGCGGCCAGCACGCAGCTGGGCGTGTGGGGTGACCGCCTGGGCATCCCGGTCGTGCAGGGCGCGGACGGCGGGGACCCCGCAGCGGTCGCCTTCGACGGCGCGACCGCGCGCGCCGCGCGCGGCACCGACCTGCTGTTCGTGGACACGGCCGGGCGCCTGCACAACAAGCACAACCTGATGGAAGAACTGAAGAAGGTCCGGCGCGTGGTCGACAAGGCCGACCCGGGCGAACCCGCCGAGGTGTGGCTGGTCCTGGACGCCGTGACCGGCCAGAACGGCCTGCAACAGGCCAAGAAGTTCCATGAGGCCACGCCACTGACCGGCGTGATCGTCACGAAACTGGACGGCACCGCCAAGGGCGGCATTCTGGTGCCGATCGTGCGGGAACTGGGTGTGCCCATCAAGTTCATCGGCGTGGGCGAGCAGCCCGGCGACCTGCAACCCTTCGACAGCCGCGAGTTCGTGCGGGCACTGTTCGACGTGAACATTCCCCGCGAGTAACACCAAGGAGAGAGGCGGCCCCCAGTGCACATCGGGGGCCGCCTCTCTCCTTGGGTAATTACTGGGTGCTGCGGGGGTCCAGCACGTCGCGCAGCCCGTCGCCGAGCAGGTTGAAGCCCAGCACGGTCAGGAAGATCGCTAGGCCCGGGAAGATCATGGTCCACGGGGCGTCTAGGTAGTACTGGCGGCTGTCACTGATCATGGTGCCCCACTCTGGCAGGGGCGGCTGCGCCCCGATGCCCAGGAAGCCCAGCGCCGCGACCTCAATCGTGGCCGTGGCGATGCTCAGGGCACCCTGCACGATCAGCGGCGAGAGGCTGTTGGGCAGCACGTGCCGGAACACCATGCGGGCCTGCGAGGCGCCCAGCGCTCCGGCGGCGGCCACGAACTCCCGCTCGCGGACCGAGAGGACCACGCCGCGCGCCAGACGCAGGTACACCGGGATCTGCACCAGGGACACGGCCAGCATGGCCGTCACCAGCTGGGGACTGTTCAGCGCGAACAGGCGGTCCATCCCGGCGATCAGCAGCGGCGGATTGTCCGCGCTGAAGATGCTGGCAAAGCCGATGGCGAGCAGGATGCCGGGGAAGGCCAGCATCACGTCCGTCAGGTAGCCCAGCACGCTGTCCAGCCACCCGCCGAAGTACCCGGCCAGCACGCCCAGCAGGGTCCCCAGGACCAGCGCCAGGAGGGTGCTGACCACACCGACTTTCAGGCTAATGCGGGTACCGTGCAGCACGCGGGTCATCACGTCGCGGCCCAGGTTGTCCGTGCCGAACGGCGCCGCGAAGATGTTCACCTTGCCGCTGACCGGGTCGGTGTACGTCTGCTTCGCCTCGGCATTCCACAGGGCGGTGATGGACGGCGGTTTCAGGCGCAGCGTGTACCGGTTGGGTTCATTGCGCGGGTCGTAGGGTTTCAGGACGCTGGCGAACACGGCCAGCAGCACGAAGGCCAGCACGATCACGGCGCCCACCTTGCCGGGCGTGCTGCGCCGGAACCGGCGCCAGAAGATGCTGTCCTGCTTGGGTTTGGACTGCGGAACAGTCGTTGTTGTCATGGGTCACTGTTCCTTTCAGCTGTACTGGATGCGGGGGTCGAGAACGGCGTAACTGAGGTCCACGATCAGGTTCACGACACTGACCACCAGCGCCGCGAAGATCACGCCGCCCTGAATGATCGGGTAGTCCCGCTGACTGATCGCGTCGTACACCCACGAGCCCAGGCCCGGCCAGGAGAAGATCGTCTCGGTCAGAACCGCGCCGCCCAGCAGCGCCCCCGCCTGAAGGCCGATGACGGTCACGACGGGCAGCAGCGCGTTGCGCAGGGCGTGCTTCACGGTCACGGTGCGGTCCGTGAGACCCTTGGCGCGCGCAGTCCGCACGTAATCCTGATTCAGGACGTCCAGCATGGAGCTGCGCGTGATGCGCGCCACGATCGCCAGCGGAATGGTGCCCAGCGCCAGGGCGGGCAGCACCAGGTGCCGGACGCTGTCCCACGCCGCGGCGGGCTGGCCGCGCAGCAGCGCGTCAAGCACGTTGAAGCCCGTGATGGGGTCCACGTTGAATTCCGTTCCTGCCCGGCCACTGGGCGGCAGGATGCCCAGCTTCACGCCGAAGAAGTACGACAGCAGCAGACCCAGCCAGAAGACGGGCATGCTGACGCCCAGCAGCGAGATGGTCGTGGCGAGGTTGTCCCAGATGCTGTTGCGCCGCAGGGCCGCCAGAATCCCGGCGGGCATACCGATCAGGAGGGCCACCAGCAGCGCCGCGACGCTCAGTTCCGCCGTGGCGGGGAACCTGCTTTTCAGGTCATCCAGCACCGGGATGTTGCTCTTCAGGCCTGTGCCGAGGTCACCGCGGACCAGCGCCGAGATGTACTTCGGGTACTGCGCGTCCAGGGGATTGGCCGGGTTGAAGAACCAGGGTTTGTTCAGGCCCAGCTGCTCGCGCAGCGCGGCGGCCGCTGCGGGCGTGGCGCGCTCGCCGAGCATGGCGACGGCCGGGTCGCCGGGAATGGACCGGACGAAGACAAAGACGACCAGGCTGATGCCCAGCATGACCAGCAGGGTCCGCGCGAGGCGGCGGATCAGGTAACTGCCCAAGGTGAATCTCCAGAGGTGTGATGAGCAGGGGCCGGGGGCCAGCGCAGGCCTGTGCAAGGCGCTGCGCTGGCCCCCGGTCACCCTGAGGGGTTATTTCTTGCCGCTGACGCTGACGGTGTTGAAGGGTTCGCTGCCCAGTGGGCTGGGCGTCCAGCCTTTAACGTACGTGCGGGCGGCGGCCAGCGGGTTGCTGTGCACCATGGGAATGCGGTACGCGGCGTTGTAGGTAATCTCGTGCAGCTGCTGGTACACCTTGGCCTTGGCGGCCTGGGTGGCGGCGGCGCGGCCCTGCTGGAGCAGGGTTTCCACGTTCGCGGGGTTCCAGTTGATGTCGTCCGAGGCGTTCGAGCCGTAGTACGCGCCGTAGAAGTTGTCCGGGTCGCCGTAGTCGCCGGTCCAGCCGATCATGTACATGTCGAAGCCGGGTTCCTTGTTGCGGTCGTCCAGGTACTTCGCCCAGTCCTCGGTCTTCAGGTTCACCTTCACGCCGATGGCGCTCAGGTCAGCGGCGATGGCTTCCGCGATGGGCTTGGGCGTGGGGAAGTAGGGGCGGCTGACGGGCATGTACCACAGGTCAATGCTGAAGCCGTTGGGGTAGCCGGCGTCGGCCAGCATCTTCTTCGCGGCGGCCGGATCGAACTTGTAATCGGCCGGGACCTTGGAGCTGTTCGCCCACGCGAGGACGGGGGGCAGGAAGCTGGCGTTGCTGGTGCCCAGGCCGTTCCAGAAGGCGTTGGCGATCTCTTTCTTGTTGATGGCCATGCTGATGGCCTGGCGCACCTTGTCGTTCTTGAGGTACTGGTTGCGGTTGTTCAGGCTCAGGAAGCCGACGTTGAAGCTGGGCCGCTTGACCGCCACGAGGTTCTTGTCGCCCTGGACGCTCTTGAGGCTGTCCGGGGTCAGGTCGTTGGCGAAGTCGATGGTGCCGGCCTTCAGTTCGTTCAGGCGCTGGCTGGCGTCCTTGATGGACCGGATGACCAGCTGGTCGACCTTGGCCTTCTCACCCCAGTACAGCTTGTTGGGCAGCAGGGTCACGCGGTCGCCGGTGCGCCAGCTCTGGAAGATGAAGGGGCCGGTGCCGACGGGCTTGCTGGCGGGCGTGCCGTACTTCGCGCCGTCCTTCTTGATCGCGGCGGGGCTGGCGATGCCGAAGTACCCGGCGGCCAGCACGTCCGGCAGGACGCTGGAGGGCTTGTTCAGGTCGATGCGGACCGTGGAGTCGTTGACCTTCACGATGTTCTTGATGACGGCCGTGGCGTCGCCCTTGTACCCGCCGAGCAGTTCGCCGACGATCTCGAAGGTGCGGCCCTGGTCACGGAAGCCGTAGGGGTGGTTCTTGTCCCACCAGCGGCTCAGGTTGAAGATCACCGCGTCGGCGTTCAGGGGGGTGCCGTCGTGGAAGCGCACGCCCTTGCGCAGCGTGAAGGTCCAGGCGGTGTTGTTGGCGTTGGCGGTCCACTTGGTGGCCAGTCCGGGCTTGAGGTTGGTGGTGCCGTCCTCGAAGTCCACGAGGGTGTCGTAGATCTGACGCTGGACGAGAATGCTGATCCCGTCCGTGATGTTGCCGGATTCCAGGCTGACGGGTTCGCCGTTGCCGCCGAAGACCAGGGTGGACGCCGAAGCGGCGCTCAGGGTGGAGAGCAGGGCAGTGAGGAGCAGTTTCTTCATGGAGCCTCCGGTCCTGTCCGCACTGACGTAACGGCGCCCTGGGGCGCAGGACAGTCAGTGGACGGCAGGACGATGAAAGGAAAAACGTGCGTTCAGGGTATGGGCCACCCCCGGGGGTGTCAAGTTTCCCGCTTCCGGGGGCGGCGGCGCGGCCGTGCGGGACCGCCGTGACCGGACGGTCACCGCCCCGGACTTCACCCGATGGGGGTGACGAGCGTGCCCAGGCCCTCGACCTCCACCTCGACCACGTCACCCGACTGGAGGGCGCCCACGCCCTCAGGCGTGCCGGTCAGCACCACGTCCCCGGGTTCCAGCGTCACGAAGCGCGTCACGTACACCAGAATGTCCACGACGGAGAAGATCATGTGTGACGTACGGCTGTCCTGGCGGGTCACGCCGTTCACGCGGGTCTGCACGCGCACGTCACGCGGGTCGTACTCGGTCTCCAGCCACGGGCCCAGGGGGCAGAAGCGGTCGGCGGCCTTCGCGCGGAACCACTGCAGGTCCGTCTTCTGCAGGTCGCGGGCCGTGAGGTCCAGTCCGGCCGTGTAGCCAGCCACGCAGTCCAGCGCGTTCTCAGGCGTGAGGTGCGAGGCGCTCTGCCCGATCACCAGGGCCAGCTCGCCCTCGAAGTGGAAGTTCTGGGTCCAGTCGGGCCGCTGCACGGTCCCGCCGGGCTCGGCCAGCGCGTTGGGTCCTTTCAGGAAGATGCCGGGCTCCTTCGGCAGGTCGCCCGTATCGTTGCCCAGCTCACGGATGTGATCGAGGTAATTGCGGCCCACGCAGACGATCTTGCTGGGCTCCGCCGGGGCGAGCAGCGTCACGTCGGCCAGGGCCAGCGTCTCGCCGGTCGCCTCGCCACTCATGCCGCGCGTGACCTGAATCTGCTCGCCGTTCAGGACGCCCCACTGCGCGGAGCCGTTCGCCACCGTGTATCTGACCAGTTTCATGCCCGCAGGATAGGGTGCGCGCGGGTCGGCACGCGCGGATGCGCTGGCTGCGGCGTCCACCCAGCCGGAACTGAAGGTGGGGGAGCGCCAGGTCAGAATGACCATCCATACCGGGAAGAGGCGCCGTGGCCTGCCGACATGTGCTGCGGGCAGGCCACGGCGCCTCATCAGGGAGGGGCGGCAGGGGTGTGCGAGGCGGCCGCGCCTCAGCGCAGGAGTGTGCGGCTGATCACGACGCGCTGGATCTCATTCGTGCCCTCGTAGATCATGTTCAGCTTCACGTCGCGCAGGAGCTTCTCGACGGGGTACTCGCCCACGTACCCATAGCCGCCGTGCACCTGGATGCCCTCATTCGCGGCATTGAAAGCCATCTCCGAGCAGTACGCCTTGGCAATCGCGCTCTCGAACCCGTGGGGTTGACCCTGATCCACCAGCCACGCGGCTTTCTGGTACATCAGGCGGCCCGTCTCGATCCCAATGGCCATCTCGGCCAGCTTGAACTGGATGGCCTGGAAGTCCGCGATGGGTTTGCCGAACGCGGCGCGTTCCTTGGCGTACTTGACGCTCTCATCCATGGCGCGCCGCGCGATGCCCACCGAGCCCGCCGCGACCGGAATGCGGGTCTTGTCGAGGGTCTTCATGGCGATCTTGAACCCGTCCCCCTGCCCGCCCAGCTGGTTCTCCTTCGGTACGCGGACGTTCTCGAACACCAGTTCGCTGGTCAGGCTGGCGCGCTGGCCCATCTTGTGCTTGATCTTGTTGTACGAGAAGCCCGGCGCGTCCTTGGGCACGACCAGCGCGACGGTGGCGCGGTGACCGCCCTGCTTGTCAGTGGTGGCGAACACGACCGTGATCTCGGCCAGTCCGCCGTTGCTGATCCACATCTTCGTGCCGTTGATGACCCACTCGTCCCCGTCCAGCACGGCGGTGGTACCCATCGCGGCGGCGTCAGAGCCGTTGTTCGGTTCGCTCAGGGCGAACGCGGCCAGCCCGGCCTTCTCGGTCAGCGGGGTCAGGAAGCGCCGCTGCTGCTCCTCGGTCCCTCCAATCAGGATCGGGGCGATGCCCAGTTCGCTGGCCATCAGCACGGTGTAGATGCCCATGCAGCCGTAGGCCATTTCCTCGGCGATCAGGCACTCGTCGAACATACCCAGCCCCAGACCGCCCGCATGCTCAGGGATGCTGGGGTTCAGGAGGCCGACCTCGAAGGCCTTCTCCACGACCTGCCAGGGCAGTTCTTCCTTCTGGTCGTACTCGGCGGCGATCGGGATGATCTCCTTGCGGGTGAAGTCGCGGGCCAGCTGCTGCAACTGGCGTTGTTCGTTGTTCAGGGTGAAGTCCATGGTCACTCCTCGGGTGGGCGCGCGGTGGCAGCCAGAATGTGGGATTGTACTGGGTTCAATCTTATCAGGGGCGGAGCGCTCCCGCATCTGTTCCCGGCCCGGTGGCGCCCTTCCGTGTCCAGCCGCCAGGGCCACAGCACCCTGATCATGACCTGTTCACGTCGCACCCGGTTCAACGTGGCCAATGTAGAACCCTAACGCCCCAAACGCGAGTGACACCACATCGGTCGAGTTGGACATCACCCCGCACCTGCTCCACGCGATACGACGAAACTTTCACTGCACTGACACTCCATCGCTGCGGATGAACCAGGTCCTCACCCTACTCGGCCACACCGCATGGGCCCTTCCGGTGTTTGGGGCATACCCAATCATTCCGTCTGCGTGTCCATCACGATAACCACTGCCTGTCTCTGCGAACCGCAGTAACGGCGACCGACCGGCGTGCTTACCATGCCGTCCGTGCGCTGCCGCCGCAGGCCCTCACGCTGAGGTGGCTGCCGGAGACGAGGTCTGAGGTTGCCACCTGATCGCCGGGGCGGATCAGCTGCCCACGTCCAGCGAAACCCATCACCACGGCAGCCAGCGGTTCAATGCGCTGAATCTCAGTGCTGTGCGCCCTCACTGCAAGGAGGTCCGGCCAGAGTGCTGGGACTTTTGCCGTGACCAGAGGGCCGAAGGTGGACTTTTGCCCTCCTGATGACGTCGGGGTCCAGCGGCGGAGCAGGGGCTCGGGGCGGGCTCCACCTAGACCTCCTGCGCGGTTCCAATGTGTGCGCGTGCCGCGAAGTCGGGTCGGGAAAGGTTCAATCTTTCTCTGATCACCAGACCACCTTCATGAATCCTTGAGCCAAATAATACTGGCAAATTGCCATTTTCTGCCAGAATGATCTGGCGATATGCCAACGAAACAACTCTCCCGAATACATGCCCTGGTCCGCCACGCGCTGGAGGAACACTCCGCACGCGGCCATCAGGGCGACCTGCCCGAAGGCAAGGTCACCCTGCGCCTTCAGGCCGTCGACTACTACTGGCTGACGCAGCTGGCCGAACTGATGGACGGCAGCCGCACCCGCGCCGCCTCTCAGTTGCTCTCTGCCGCCATCCGCGACGCCGCCGAGGCCGCCGGCCTCCCCACCGAAGGAGACGACTTCCAGGCCGATTTCCGGGCCTTCCTGGAGCAGGAGTTCCCGCACGAGACCTCGCCACCTCATCACCCCTGACCGGAGGTCACCATGCCCCACCACACTGAACTCATCGCCGCTCTGGCCATCGGCCTCACCCTGGCCTTCTTCGGCGGTCTGCTGGCCACCCGCCTGCGCCTGCCGCCCCTGGTCGGGTACCTGCTCGCGGGCGTCGCCGTCGGCCCCTTCACGCCCGGGTTCGTCGCGGATTCCCACATTGCCGCGCAACTCTCTGAGATCGGCGTCATCCTGCTGATGTTCGGCGTGGGCCTGCACTTCTCCATTCAGGATCTGCTTGCCGTGCGCCGCATCGCCATTCCAGGCGCGCTCGGGCAGATCCTGGTGGCCACGCTGCTGGGCATGGGCGCCGCGCACCTGTGGGGCTGGCCCCTTGGGCAGGGTCTCGTCTTCGGACTGGCCCTGTCGGTCGCCAGCACGGTCGTGCTCCTGCGCGCTCTGGAGGAACGCGGCACGCTCGGCACGCCCAGCGGCCAGATCGCGGTGGGGTGGCTGGTCGTTGAGGACCTCGTGATGGTCCTGGCTCTGGTGCTGCTTCCGGCCCTGGCCCCACTGCTTCAGGGTGGCGGCGCCCTAAATCTCGGTGAGATCGCCCTGTCGCTGGGCGTCACGCTCGGTAAGGTCGCGCTGTTCGTCGCGTTGATGATGGTCGCGGGGCGCCGTTTCGTGCCGTGGCTGCTGACCCGTGTCGCCCGGCTCGGCTCCCGCGAACTGTTCACGCTGGCGGTGCTGGGCACCGCGCTGGGCATCGCGTACGGCGCGGGCGTCCTGTTCGACGTGTCGTTCGCGCTGGGGGCGTTCCTGGCGGGCGTGGTGGCCAGCGAGAGCAAGTTCAGTCAGAAGGCCGCCGAGGACGCCCTGCCCTTCCAGGACGCGTTCGCCGTGCTGTTCTTCGTGGCCGTGGGCATGCTGTTCAACCCCGCGATTCTGCTCAACGCGCCCCTGCTGGTAATCGGCACCGCACTGATCATTCTGTTCGGGAAGACCATCGCGGCGTTCCTGATTGTCCGCCTGCTGCGCTACCCGGTTGCGACCGCCCTGACCGTCGCGTTCTCCCTGGCGCAGATCGGGGAATTCTCGTTCATCCTCGCCACCCTGGGTCTGGACCTGAAACTCCTGACGCCGCAGGGCCAGAACCTCATCCTGGCGGGCGCGATCATCTCCATCACGCTGAACCCGTTCCTGTTCCGCGCCGCTCCGACCCTTCAGCGCTGGCTGAGCGCCGACCCCACCCCCGCCACGCCCGAGCCCACGCCCCTGCCCCTGCGCAACCACGCCCTCGTGATCGGTCACGGCCGCGTGGGGCAACTGACCGCGCAGGCCCTGCACAGCCAGCGGATTCCCCTCGCCGTGATCGAGCAGGACGAGGACCGGGCCGCCACCCTCCGCGCCCAGGGCACGCCTGTCATTCATGGAGACGCCGCCCGCGCGGACATCCTGCGCCTGGCGGCCGCACCCGGCGCCCGGGTCGTGGTGATCGCCACGCCGGACGCCCTTCAGACCACCCTGATCATGGAGCAGGTGCGTGCACTGAACCCCGCTGTTCACGTGATCGTCCGCGCCCACGACGAGCACACCCGCGACGCGCTGCACGAACTGGGCGCCAGCGAAGTGGTGTATGGCGAGCACCAGCTGGGCCTCGCCATGGGTGAACGCGCCCGCAGCGCCCTGGCCGTCCCGTGAAGGATCAGTTCGCCTGAGCCGGGACTGGCAGGTCCAGCGCGGTCTGTCATCCGGGACTCGGGTCCAGCAGGGCCCCGGCAGCGCGAGGTGGTGTGCTGGGTCCGCCGCTCCCTGATCGGAGGATTTGATCGTCGCCCGGCCTTCCCGGGCCGGCTCGATCTCAGTGCAGTTCGTGCAGGACGGCGGCCAGCAGCAGCACATTCACGCACAGCAGCACGTTCGAGACGGGCACGATCCACCCACCATCGAAGCCCCGCGCGGCCCGGTTGGGTTTTCTGCGTTTCGCACGACGTTTCCGGCCCATTGGGCGCAGAAGGTAGCACCTGAACGCCGACCAGAACGAGAGAAAACCTGCAAATGCCCCTGTCGGGGGCGCGGCGCCGCGTCTGGGTGGGCGTTCGCGCAGCAGGCGGGGGCAGGGGAGACCGGAGCCTCCGCCTGCCCCCGCCGCTGGTTTACATGCCGAAGCGGGCGTAGATGTCGTTCACGTGCCGCAGGTACCACTGCAGGTCGAACGCGGCGTCCAGTTCGGCGTCACTCAGGGGATTCTCCGGGTCGGCTTTCAGCAGGTCGCGCAGGCCCTCACCGGTCTCCCAGGAGCGCAGGGCGTTGCGCTGCACCAGCGTGTACGCGTCCTCGCGCAGCAGGCCCTTCTCGTCGATCAGGGCGTGCAGCACGCGCTGGCTGAAGACCAGGCCGCCCAGGTCGTTCAGGTTGCGCAGCATCCGCTCGGGGAACACCACGAGGTCGCGCAGCACGCCCGTCAGGCGGCGCGTGGCGTAACTGGTCGCGGCGGTCGCGTCGGGCAGGATGACCCGCTCGGCGCTGGAATGGCTGATGTCCCGCTCGTGCCACAGCGGCACGTTCTCCAGGCCCGTCAGCAGGTACCCGCGCAGCAGGCGCGCCAGTCCGGTCACGTTCTCCGTGAGGATCGGGTTTTTCTTGTGCGGCATGGAGGAACTGCCGGTCTGGCCCTTCCCGAAGGGTTCCATTGCTTCGCGCACCTCGCTGCGCTGGAGGTGGCGGATCTCCACAGCGATCTTCTCGACGGTGGTGCCGTAGATGGCCAGGGCGCTGAGGATCTCCGCGTGGCGGTCGCGGGCCAGCGTCTGGTTCGTGACCGGCGCGGCCTGCCAGCCCCACGCCTGCGCGACCTCCTCCTCGATGCGGGGCGAGACGTGCGCGAACGTGCCCACCGATCCCGACAGCATGACCACCTGGATGCGCTTGCGGGCCGCGTGAAGGCGCTCCAGGTCGCGGTCCAGGGTCGCCATCCAGTTCAGGAACTTCAGGCCGAAGGTCATGGGTTCCGCGTGAATGCCGTGCGTGCGGCCCACCGTGGGCGTGTGCTTGTGCGCCGCCGCCTGCATGCGGCACACCTCGCGCAGCGCCTCCACATCCGTGATGATCACGCCCAGCGCCTCATCCAGCACGAGGTTCTGGGCGGTGTCCACCACGTCCGTGCTGGTCAGGCCGTGGTGGATGAAGCGCGCCTCATCTCCGTAGCGGTCCGTCAGGGCGCGCGTGAAGGCCACGATGTCGTGCCGGGTGACCGCCTCGATCTCCGCCACCTTTAGGGCGAACGCCTCATCAAGCGGATCGGCTTCACTCTTGGCCGTGAGGGTCTCGAAGGCCGCCTGGGGCACCTCGCCGTGCCGCGCCTGCGCCTGCATGGCCGCCAGCTCCACACGCAGCCACGCGCGGTACTTGCTGGCCTCGCTCCACAGCGCCTTCATTTCCGGGGTCAGGTAACGGTCAATCACGGTTTTCCAGCGTACCACCCGCCCCACCATGCACCCGCCCCGGCGTCCAGTCGGGTCAACCATCCCGTCCACCTGCCCGTCCGGTCTCGCACCTGTTCTCACCCCCGATTGGTGGAACGCACGAGAGATTTCTGATGTTCACAGCTTTCAGTCAGTTTCAGGGAGCACACTACGGGCGCTTCATCAATTCAGGCTGGTGACACCGTCATCCGCCCACAAGGAGGCCCCATGAACCGTTCCCTGATCATTGCCCTGACCGCCCTGAGCCTCGGCTCCGCCGCCCTTGCGCAGGACACCACGAGCACCGTCACCCTGCCCGGGCAGATCATCGCCAACGTCAAGGACGCCTGGACGGCCTTCGTCACCGCGGGCGGCACCGCGACCCTGCTGGGCGCCGACGGCACCGTCATCGGGACCATCAACGCGGACGGTACCGTCACCCTGAACGGCACCGCGACCCTCAGCGACGTCAAGAGCGTGACGCTTACCCCCACCAGCGGCGACCCCATCACCGTGAACGTCACCCGTGACCTCAGCAAACCCGGCGCCGTCAAGATCGAGTACACCGACGCCAGCGGGCGCACGCAGTCCCTGCCGCTCCCGGCTGTGATCAACCGCCTGAAAGCCGCCACCAGTGGCGACACCGACGGCGATGAAACCGGTGACGACCAGGCCAGCCCGGCCGGTAAGCCCACGAAGGAAGACAAGGGCGGCAAACCCAGCACCAACCCCGGCAAGGGCAAACCCTGAACCGGCCCTGACCGGCGCCCGCCGGCGGCACGCCGCGGCACCGGTCACCACCGGGACGTCCCTCGACCTGGGGGGCGTCCCGGTCGCGTATTGAGGGGACTGCCACTGCGCTAGCCTGCCCCCGTGACCCTGACGCCCGCCGCCCTCCGCGCCGCCGCGCTGCGCACCCTGACCCCCGCGAGCAGCGTGCAGGACGCCCTGAACCGCATGGGGTTCGTGCAGGCCGACCCCATCCGCGCGCCCGCCCGCGCGCAGGACCTCACGCTGATGGCCCGCGTGCCCGGCTACCGCGCCGGGGACCTGGAAGCGCAGTACCCGCACCTTGACGCCGAGGAGGACATCATTCCCAACTACGGCTTCGTGACGCGGGCTGTGCAGCGGCTGCTGCACCCGCGAGAGGTGCCGCCCACCCGCGTGGAACTCGAACATCCCGGCCTGATCGCGGACGTCCGGGCCCTCCTGCACGAGCGGAGCGAACTGCACCCCCGGGACGTGATCACGGCCCTGGGCGCCCGCCGCGCGTCAAACTACTGGGGTGGGAACAGCCAGGCCACCACCCGGGCCCTGGACGCCCTGCACTACCGGGGCGAGGCCCGCATCGTGCGGCGTGACGGTGGCGTGCGCGTGTACGGCGTCGCCCGGCACCTGGATGCCCTGCGCGCTAACCCGCAGGCGACGCCTGAGCGGCTGCGCGGCGCGGTCCGGCTCCTCGCGGCCCTGTACGGCCCGATGCCCCAGGCCAGCCTGCGGTACCTGACGGGCCTCTCCGGCTACGGCTTCCCGCACCTGCGCGCGGACCTGCGCGGCGCGCTGCGCGACGCCCTGCGGGACGAGCTGCGCGACGCGACAGTGGACGGCGTGCCCTACGTCTGGACGCCCGAGCAGGACCCGTCAGACGCCCCCACCCCGCGCGGCGTGCGGATTGTGAATCCCTTCGATCCGCTCGTGTGGGACCGGCGCCGCTTTGAGCACCTGCACGGCTGGGCGTACCGTTTCGAGGCGTACACGCCCGCCCAGAAGCGCACCATGGGCTACTACGCGCTGCCCCTGCTGCACGCGGGCCGCGCGGTGGGCTGGGCGAACCTCAGTGTTCAGGGCAGCGCCCTGCACGCGCAGGTCGGCCTGCGGCCCGGCGTCCGCCAGAGCGTCACGTTCAGGAGCGCGCTGGACCGGGAACTGGACCGGCACCGCGCGTTCCTGAACGCCACTCAGGCCGAGGTCTCGTTCGACCAGACCTGAACGGCCCGCGAGAGCGCCTCAGCCACGCCCCCCGACCCGGCCGCCTTCCGGCGCAGCATCTGCCGGGCCGTCGAGAGCAGGTTCAGCGCCAGGCCCGCCCGCTCCTGCGCCCGCAGGGCCGCCCGCGACAGGGGCAGACCCGCCCGGGCGAGGGCCTCCGCGTACACCTCGCGCAGATCGTCACCCAGCCTCGCGCGTTCCTCCGCGTCCAGACGCAGGGCCAGCAGGTGCGCCAGGTCCTCGCCCGGCAGACTGGGATGCACCTGCCCGTAATCAATCAGGACCGGATGACCGTCCGCGCGGGACCACATGACCTGCCCCGCATGAACGTCCCCGTGCACGAGCGTCCAGTCCGGCGCGTCCCGCAGGAGGGCCGGCAGGACCTGCGCGGCGTCCAGGATCGCGTCCCGCTGCCCGGTGGGCAGGGCCAGCACCCCGGCGCGCTCCGTCCAGCCGCGCACGTGATTGCGGCTCAGGACCCGCTCTGGCTGCCACACCCAGTCCCCGCTCAGCGACGCGCGGCCCGCTCCGGCCCAGTGCGCGTGCAGCTGCGCCAGCAGGCGCACCACGTCCCGCAGCCCCTCCTCGCGCGCCGCGTCAGTCGTGAAGTACCCCCAGCCGGTCGTGACGTCCGTCAGGTCCTGCATGAGCAGGTGCGCCAGCGGCCGCTCCGCACTGCGGGCGGCGTGTAGCAGCGGCGCGTACGGCACCGAGCACCGGGGGGCGAGATCACGCAGGTACGTGGCCTCCCGCTCCAGCCGCTGCGCCGCCCGCACGTCCCGCCACCCGGCCGGCAGGTACTTCAGGAACAGCGGCCCGCCCGGCGAGGCGTACCGGGCGAACGCCGCGCCCTCACCCACCCACGCCTCGCGCAGCCGAGCGCCAGGAAAGCGGGCCCTGAGCGCGCGCGGCCACACCCGGGCGTCCACCGCTACCTCACCGGACGGGGCGCGCACGGCGTCCGCCAGCAGCGCGCCCAGCGGCATCAGCCCAGCAGGGACACGAGACCCAGCAGCGACCCGCCCGCCAGCGCCGCGCCCACCACGAACACGCCCAGGCAGCCCAGCGGCCCCCGGCGGCGCGCGCGGTAATGCCCACCGTGCCCGTACTGATGCCGGTGCCCGTGACTGAACGAGGAGCGGCTGTGGTGCCCCATGAACCCGCCCCGGTGGCCATGACCGCTGCGACTGAAGGAGAACGATCCGATCGAGAATCCACTCATGCCCAGCAGTACGCGGCCAGACCGCAGAAGGTTGCCGCGACTGGACCGCGTGCAGGCTTGCGGTAGAGCCTGCACGCACTCCGGCGCGGCATTCACTCCGGCGCGTATGATGGGCGCGATCATGACGGAACGGAAGTACTTCGGAACGGACGGCGTGCGCGCCGTCGCAGGCACCCACCCCCTCACGGCCAGCTGGGTCATGACCCTCGGCGCGGCCGCCGGGGAAGTGCTCAGGGGCAGCAATCCACGCGCCACAGTCGTGATCGGCAAGGACACCCGCCAGAGCGGCGACATGCTCGAAGCGGCACTCGCCGCCGGACTGACCAGCCGCGGCGTGAACGTCATCCACCTGGGCGTCCTCCCCACCCCCGGCGTCAGCTTCCTGACCCGGCACCTGAAAGCCGACGCGGGCGTGGTCATCAGCGCCTCCCACAACCCGTACGAGGACAACGGCATCAAGTTCTTCGGCGCGGACGGGCAGAAACTCAGCGACACCACCGAACTCGACATTGAAGCCGCCATTGACCGCGTGCCGGACCTGACCCCCGTCACCGGCGTGAACCTGGGCGGCGTCACGAACTACACCGAGGCCGAGCGCCTGTACGTGAACTACCTCAAGGCCCTGGCACCCGACCTGAGCGGCCTGCGCATCGCCATGGACTGCGCGAACGGCGCCGCGTACCGCGTGGGCCCGAAGGTGTTCCAGGCGGCCGGAGCGGACGTGTTCGCCGTGTACACCACCCCGGACGGCCGCAACATCAACCGCGAGTGCGGCAGCACGCACCTCGACCACCTCCAGCGCATCGTCCGCGAGGGCGGGTACGACCTGGGGGTCGCGTTCGACGGGGACGCCGACCGCGCCATGTTCGTGGACCGCCGCGGCAACGTCGTTCACGGCGATCACATGCTGCTGCTCAACGCGCGCGCCCGGGGCGAGACGGCGGTCGTGACGACCATCATGGCCAACATGGGCCTGGAAGTGAAACTCCGCGAGGCAGGCATCCCGCTCGAACGCACCGCCGTCGGCGACCGCTACGTGCACGAGCGCCTGCACAGCGGCGGCCTGCACCTGGGCGGCGAACAGAGCGGCCACATCCTGTTCCTGGACGTCTCACCCACCGGAGACGGCGTCCTGACCGCCCTGCTGACCCTGAAGAGCATGCAGCAGCTGGGCACCACCCTGGACGCCCTGCATGACGACCTGGTGATGTTCCCCCAGACCCTCGTGAACGTCCGCGTGGCCGACAAGAAAGCCATCGCCCTGGACGCCGAGGTCCGCGCCGCCGTGGACCGCGCGCAGGAACGCCTGCACGGCAAGGGCCGCGTGAACCTGCGCCCCAGCGGCACCGAAAACCTGATCCGCGTCATGGTCGAAGGGCAGGACGAGACCGAGATTCACGAGATCGCCCGTGAACTCGCGGGGATCGTCGAGTCCCGCGGCGCCCTGACCACCTGACCCACGCCACTGCCCGGCTCGCCCTGCCAGACAGGTGCGTGTCCGGGCGGCGAACAAGCGGAGAAAGTCGGCTGGTGTCAGCAGTGCCGTCAAGGACTCCTTTACGCTAATGGGGCTGCCAGCACGCCTACGGCGGAGCGCCACTGAGGTGGCCAACATCAGCAAGCAGGCCCCACTACTTGAATGGTAGGGCCCGCTTGCTGCCTGGCGTTCAGGCCGGGTCTGGGTTGGGCATGCTGTTCGTCACGGCGGTGTCCACGCCGTCCTCGAACCGCTTGAAGTTCTCGCGGAACATGCGGGCCAGTTTGCGGGCCGTCTGATCGTAGGCGCCTTTGTCAGCCCAGGCGTCGCGGGGGTTCAGGACGCCGTCGGGCACGCCGGGCACCTGGGCGGGGATCTCCAGGTTGAAGTAGGGTTCCTTCTCGAAGGTCACGTCGTCCAGCGCGCCGGACAGCGCCGCATTGATCATGGCGCGGGTGTGGGCGATGCTCATGCGTTTGCCCTGGCCGTACATGCCGCCGCTCCAGCCGGTGTTGACCAGCCACACGCGCGCGCCGCTGTCCTGCACCTTCTGCGCCAGCAGGCGGGCGTACTCGCCCGGGTGGCGAGGCATGAAGGGCGCGCCGAAGCAGGTGCTGAAGGTCGGGCTGGGTTCGGTCACGCCGTCTTCCGTGCCGGGGATCTTGGCGGTGAAGCCGCTGATGAACTGGTACATGGTCTGCTCGGGGCTCAGGCGGCTGATGGGGGGTAGCACGCCGTACGCGTCGGCGGTCAGGAACACCACGTTCTTCGGGTGACCCGCAATGGATCCGGGCTGCACGTTGTCGATCTGGTCGATGGGGTAGGCGCTGCGGGTGTTCTCGGTCAGCGAGCCGTCGTTCAGGTCGGGTTCGCCCTGCGCGTCCAGCACCACGTTCTCCAGCACGGTGCCGTAGGTGCGGGTGGTGCGGTGGATGGCGGGCTCGGCCTCGGCGTTCAGGTTGATGACCTTGGCGTAGCAGCCGCCCTCGAAGTTGAACACGCCGCTGTCGGTCCAGCCGTGCTCGTCGTCGCCGATCAGCTTGCGGCTGGGGTCGGCGCTCAGGGTGGTCTTGCCGGTGCCGCTCAGGCCGAAGAACAGCGCCACGTCGCCGCCTTCGCCGACATTCGCGGAGCAGTGCATGGGCATGACGCCCGCTTCGGGCAGCAGGTAGTTCAACACGCCGAAGATGCCCTTCTTGTTCTCGCCGGCGTACTGCGTGCCGCCCGCGATGATCATCTTCCGCGTGAAGTTCACGATGATGAACGTGTCGCTGCGCACGCCGTCCACAGCGGGGTCGGCCTTGAAGGACGGGATGTTCAGCACGGTCCAGTCGGCGTGGAAGTCCGCGAGTTCCTCGGGGGTGGGCCGCACGAACATGTTGTGGATGAACAGAGAGTGGTACGCCATCTCGGTGACCATGCGGCAGCCGATGCGGTAGCGGGGGTCGGTGCCGGCGTACACCTGCTGCACGAACAGTTCCTTCCCCTCGGCGTAGCGGGTCATCTTGTCGAGCAGGCGGTCGAACACGACCGGGCTGATCGGGGTGTTGAAGCCGCCCCACCACACCTGATCGCGGGTCAGGTCGTCTTCCACGATGAAGCGGTCCTTGGGGCTGCGGCCGGTCTTGTTGGTGTGGACGGTGAGGGGGCCGCAGGCAGCCTGTACGCCCTCGCCGAGCCGGATGGCGTCGGCGTACAGGGCGTCCACGCCGGGGTTGAGGTGGATGGTGGCGATCTTGATGCCGAGGTCGGCCAGCGGGTTGGTCGCGGTCAGGCTCATGGGTCCTCCGGGTGCAGCGCCGCCTCGCGGGGCGTGCCGGGGTGAATTGGTGTTCGATGTTCCGGGGAAATTGTCGCCTGTGAAGCGGTTCCAGTCCAACCTTTGTGGTGTCACACTTGGGGGGACAACAGCCTCGGACCCGTGTGTTCTGCGTTTGACCTTTCATGCGGCAGCGCCCACTGGAACAGCACATCTCAGTGGGGGCAGGGGAGGCGGCCCTGTCATGCCAAACGCCAGGTGAACGCCCGCATCTTTTGTTCAACAGGTGAACAGAATGACTGGACACCCCGAGATGATCGACGCAAAAAGTGCCCTCCCATGCTGGGAAGGCACCAAGAGACAGATGCGCTTAGTTGGTGGGTTTAGCCTGATCGCCCGACTTGGCCGCCCCGTCCTGAGTGGCCGTCTTCGCCGCGGCAGGCGCGTCAGGAGCCACGGCTCCACCCCAGGTGGCGCCCGTTGTCGCGGCCTGCGTGCTGCGCGCCGCTCCCGGGGCTGGCGTCGCCTGCGGCTCCTCAATGCGTTCCAGCCACATTGTGCCGATCAGATTGCGGGCATTGCGCCCCGCCTGATGCAGCCCCTGCGCCGCCTCCGGGCTGACCTTCTCCACAGCGGACAGGATCGCCTGACGGGCGGCGGGCACGCGGGCCAGCACCACCGCACCGGTCCCAAGGAGCACCAGGGTGGCTGCGGCGCCTCCGCCGCCCCGCCGGTCATCCTTGCGGGCGCGGCGCACCTGCTGCTCAATGACCTTCAGTTCACGGCTCAGCTGCTTTTCCAGAGGCGCCACCTTGCGGCTCACGGCGCGTTCCAGTTGCCCGCTGCTCAGCTTTTTCTTGCCGCTGCGCAGTTCGCGCTCGGCGTCCCGCCGGGCCTGGCGCAGGCTGCGTTCCAGGCGGCGGCGGCGCGCCTCGGCGCCATCGGCCACGTCATGCAGGGTGCTGCTCACCTGATCCTGAACGTTCGCCAGCAGCTCCGACGCCGCGCCCTGCGCGTCCGACAGGGTCATGACTGCGGCGCGCCGTGCTGGCCGGGTGGCCTCCTCCGCGTGCTTCAGGCCCCGCTGCGCCTGCGACTGCACCGTCTGCCCGGCGTCCGCGGCCAAGCGACCGGCCCCGGCGCCCAGCGTGCGGGCCTGCTCGCCCCCGGCGGCGGCTGCGCGGGCCGCTGCCTCCTGCGCCTGGCCGGCCAGTTCACTGGCCACGTGCAGGGCACTCTCAAGCAGGGCGCTCGCCCTGGGCGCCGCCCCGTCCCGCAGGGTGGAGGCCGTGCTGGCCACCGTGTGCGCTCCGGTCCGCGCCGCCTCCTGCGCCAGCTGCCCCGCCTGGCTGGCCGCAGAGAGCAGGGCGGGTTTCACATTGTCACTCAGGGTGTGCTGCGTACCCGACCAGACACTCCGGGTGCCGTCCACCAGGGCGCGGCGCGTGTCACGGTTGGTCGCCAGGCCCGCCAGGGCCCCCAGCATCAGCAGGCTGCGCTTGCTCACGCCGCCAGTCGCATCGTTCGTGTTCATGAAGCACTCCTTTTACCCGGCCTCGTCCCTGCGGGCGCAGGGCCACGCGACCGGATCATGCGGCCCATTGTCTGATCGGCCCGCCTGTCCAATGTGGGCGGAACGTAACGGCGCATTCATGATCCAGTTCCGTCCAGCTCAGGCGCCGCCACGCCGCCATTACCGGCTGGACCGTTAGCCGCTGCACCCTTGCCCCGCGGACCGGCGCGCTACACTCGGACGCGTGACCCGCAAGGCCCCGCGTTCCGACGCTCCACCCGCTCTGCCGCCCCTGCGCGCCCTGGAAGTCCGGAATCTGGCGACCATCCGCTCGCTGAACCTGGACTTCAGCGCCGGGCTGAGCGTCTTCACCGGCGAGACCGGCGCCGGCAAGAGCATCATCGTGGACGCCCTGGGCCTGCTGCTGGGCAGCCGCAGCAACACGGACCTGATCCGCAGCGGCGAGGACGACCTGCTCGTCACCGGGCACTGGGGTGAGGAGATCGCCAGCCGCCGCGTCACCACGCAGAGCCGCAGCACCGCCCGGCTGGACGGCGAGGTCGTCAGCCTGCGCGAACTGCAGGACTGGGCCCAGAAACGCCTGACGATTCACTGGCAGCACTCCGCGGTCAGCCTGCTCACGCCTGCCAACCAGCGCGCCCTGCTGGACCGGCAGGTGGACGCCGAGCACGCCACCTACGCCCAGGCGTACCGCGACTGGCAGGACGCCCGCACGCGCCTGGACCGGCTACGCGCCACTGAACGCGAACGCGCCCGCCAGCTGGACCTGCTGCAGTTCCAGTCCCGCGAGATCAGCGAGCTCAACCCCCAGCTGGGCGAGGAGGAGCCCCTCCAGGCGGACCTGAGCCGACTGGCGAACCTGGACACCATCGCCCAGAGTGCCGCCGGAGCGCTGCACCTCCTGAGTGACGGCGACGAGAACGCCCTCGGCTACCTGAACGAGGCCACCCGCGCCCTGAACGCCGGCGCGCGCTTTGACGACACCACCGCGCAACTCCAGAGCGAACTGCGCGACGCGGTCGCCAGCATCCAGGCGGTCGTCGGGGAACTGCGCGCCGTGGCCGAGGGACAGGCGCCCGATCCGGAGGAACTCGCCCGCGTCGAAACCCGCCTGGGCGCCCTGGGCAAACTGCGCGCCAAGTACGGCCCCACCCTGGAGGACGTGCTGAACTTCCACGCGCAGGTCGAGACGGAACTGGCCGAACTCACACGGGACGAACAGGACGCCGGCACCCTGGACACTGAGGTGGACGCCCTGCGCGAACGCGTGCAGGCTGCCGGGGAGAAACTGGACGCCGCCCGCCGCAAGCGCGCCGCGCCCCTCGCCGAGGACCTGCTGGGGGTCATCCGCCAGCTGGGCATGCCCCACGCCCGCCTCGCCTTCCACCTGGGCGCCCTGGCGGAACCTGGACCGCACGGCCTGAGTGACGTGACCCTGCACTTCAACGCTAACCCCGGCGAGGACCTCGCCCCGCTGGCCGACGTCGCCTCCGGCGGGGAACTCAGCCGCGTGATGCTGGCCATTAGCACCGTCCTGGGTGCCGACACGCCGGCCGTCGTGTTCGACGAGGTGGACGCCGGGATCGGCGGCAGCGCCGCGCACGCCGTGGCCGAGCAGCTTCGCGCCCTTGCCCGCACGCGACAGGTGCTGGTCGTCACGCACCTCGCGCAGATCGCCGCCCGGGCCGACCATCACTTCAAGGTCGAAAAGAGCGTCGAGGACGGACGAACCGTCAGCCGCGTGCGCCTCCTCAGCGGCGACGAACGCCTCGAAGAGATCGCCCGGATGCTCAGCGGCCACGCCAGCGGCGCCGCCCTGGAGCACGCCCGGGAACTCCTCACCAGCCGCACCTGAACGTCACGCGCGCAAGCCTCAGGGTTTCAGAAAGGTGAGCTTCAGTCCACCGTCAGACTCCGCTCATAAGCTGGACCACATGAAAAGAACCCTTCTGGCCGCGGCGCTGCTCGGCGCGGGCCTCCTCAGCGCGTGCTCCATGACCGGCCCCGGCAACCTGAAAGTCCACGAGGCCGTGCTGTACGGCGGCGCGCAGGAACGCGTCGTGTGGGTATACGGCACCCTCCAGGGCAGCCAGAGCAGCGTGAAACTCGGCGAGCAGACCGTCGACCTTCGCGCCCAGGTGCAAGATCCCATCGCCACCAGCGGCAGCCTCAGCGTGAACGGCAAGGCCACCTACCGTGAACCCACCGCCACCATCCCCGCACGCGTGACCGTCACGCGCCAGGGCAGCAGCTTCACGGTCACGCCCGCCAGCACCGCCAGAATCAGCGCCATCTACTACACCGATGGACAGAGCTGGACCCGCCTCAACGGCACCAGCGGCCAGGTCACCGGCACCCCAGTGGACGGCCTGCGCGGCGCCGGACAGCTCACGGACGACGAAGCCCGCGTCCTCAGCGACACCCTGCGCCCCCAGGGACCCCTGGCCGTCGCCGTCCTCACCGACCAGCCCGCCCCCACCCTGGCCGTAAGCCCCACGCCCACCGAACACCTGCGCAGCGACCTGTACATCCTCAGCAGCGTCCCCACCGCCCAGGTGCAACCCCCCCGCCCCACCACGCCCGTCAACCCGAGCACCGGAGGCAACGTGACCGTCACCCAGATCGCCACCGGCACCAACGCCAACACCTCAGAAGCCGGCGTGCAGGTCGCCACCACCGCCAGCAGCGCCAGCAGCCTGTACTCCCGCGCCTACGGCCGGCAGAGCAGCGTCCCCACCCCACCCAGCGTGACCGGCCGCACCCTGGTCGGCGTGTTCCTCGGCCAGCGCCCCACCGGCGGGTACGGCGTGCAGGTCCTCAGCGCTCAGGCCAGCGGCAGCACCCTGACCCTGCGCGTGCGGCTCACGGCCCCCGCACCCGGCGCGATCCTTGCGCAGGTCATCACCAGCCCCTGGGCCATCGTGAGCGTCCCCGGCACCTACACCAGCGTCACCGCGCTCGACGAGAGCGGCCAGCCCCTGCCTACGTCCACGGGCGGCCAGACCCGCTAAACCCACCACGACCGGCATCAAGCCACACGAGAAGCAAGTGCAGGCGCGGGGAGGGAGTCTCCCGGCGCCTGCCTTCGCTGCTTAAAGGTCTCAGCATTCCGCTGATCACGCAGCCACCCGCCCTGAACCCCGAGGCGAGCAGGTAAATCAACCACGCTCCGCATCAGCCGCTGAACTGATCCGTCTGCGTGTCAGTCCTGCCACGCGGCCGAGTTCGGGACCGCGAGGATGACAGCTGGCGGCGCCCCGTACCGCGTCACGGAATGTCCTGCCAGCTACCCGCTTCCTGAATCCGCTCTGACCCCGCCTGACCTGGATCATGCATATGAAAAACGGCCCACTGGGAGGCCGTTTCTCAGAGTGCGTCCGGATTACTTGGTGGGGACCTTGATGGCGCCGCTGATGATCTTGGCCTTGACGGCCTCGACCTTGGCGACCTGGGCGCTGCTGATCAGGGCTTTGTTGTACTGGTCGACGGCGTAGCCGACGCCCGCGTCCTTCAGGCCGAAGCGGCGTTCGCCACCCTTGAACTTGTTGTTCTTGACGTCCTGGATCAGGGCGTACACGGCGTTGTCCACGCGCTTGAGCATGCTGGTCAGGCCGTGGTTCATGGTGGCGGGGTTCTTGTCGAAGTCGCCGAGGTAGTTCTGGTTGCTGTCCACGCCGATGAAGAACATGGGGCGGGTATTGCCGGCGCAGGCCTTGGTGTAGGCGGCGCTCTTCTTGACGTTGGCGAAGTTGTTGCTGTTGAACTTCACGCCGGCGGGCAGGCTGGCGCCCTTGAGGCACTGGGTCTGCTTGACGTAGTCGATCACGCCGTTCCCGGAGGCGCCGGCGGCGGCGAAGATGATGTCCGCACCCTTGGCGCGCATGCTGCCAGCGATTTCCTTGGCCTTGGCGGGGTTGTTCCAGGCGTCAGGGGTGGTGCCGACGTACTGGGCGATGACCTTGGCTTTGGGGTTGGCGGCCTTGACGCCCGCGGTGTAGCCGGCTTCGAACTTGTGGATCAGGGGGATGTCCATGCCGCCCACGAAGCCCACGACGCCGGTGGAGCTGTTCATGGCGGCGAGGTAGCCGACGAGGTAGCTGCCCTGCTCTTCCTGGAAGACGAGGCTGGCGACGTTCTTCTCGTTGGAAACGTCGTCGATCAGGCCGAAGTACAGGTCGGGGTTTTCCTTGGCGACCTGGCTGATGCTGGCGTTGTTGGCGAAGCCCACGCCGATGGTCAGGTCGAAGCCGTCCTGCGCGAACTGGCGGATGCCCTGCACGGTCTGGCTGGGGTCGCTGGGTTCGAAGTCCTTGGACTGGATGCCCAGGCTCTTCACGGCGCGCTGGGCGCCTTCGTAGGCGCTCTGGTTGAAGCTCTTGTCGAACTTGCCGCCGGCGTCGTAGGCGATGCCGACGCGCACGGCCTGTGCGGAGGCGGCGGTGGCGGTCATGGCGAGGGCCAGGGTCAGGATCTTTTTCATGTGGTGTTCCTCCAGGGAATATGGTGAGCGGATTGCTTGAATAGAGTATACGGATTTTGGTGGGTGTCTAGACCCCCGAAGCCCGGGAGCGGCGGGTCAGATTCTTCACGGCGGATGAATAGGTGATTGTGTGATTCTTTAGCCTTCCGCGTCACGCTGTGCGACTTGGGCTACCGCTGATCCTACTGTTCCAGGCTGAATTGAACCTGAATGGTACGCTACCGGCCATGACGCCCGACTTCGACCGCTACTTGGCCCTGCGGGCCGAGGTGGCCGCCCACAACCGCGCCTACTACGAACAGGACGCCCCCAGCATTCCGGACGACCAGTACGACGCCCTGGCCCGCGAACTGCGTGATCTGGAGGCCGCCCACCCGGACTGGGCGGCGCAGGCCGGCAGCGACAGCCCCGCTCAGACGGTGGGTGGCGCGCTCTCTGCGGCGTTCCAGCCTGTCAATCACCCCACGCCCATGACCAGCCTGGATAACGCATTCGACGACGCGGAACTGCGTGACTGGCAGGAGAAGCTGGCCCGCGCGCTGGGCCTGCCGGCCGACAGCGACGACTTCACCTTCACGGGCGAACTGAAAATCGACGGGCTGAGCGTGAACCTCTACTACCTCAACGGCGAACTTCAGTGGGCGGCCACGCGCGGCAACGGCGTGACCGGCGAGATTGTGACCGCGCAGGTCCTGACCGTGCCCGGTATCCCGACCAGCCTCCCCGGCCTGACCGGCGAACTGGAAGTGCGCGGCGAGGTGTACATGAGCCGCGCCGACTTCGCCGCGTTCAACGCGCAGGCCGAGGAACTGGGCACCCCGCTGCTGAAAAACCCCCGCAACGGCGCGGCGGGCGCCCTGAGGCAGAAGGACCCGGAGGTGACCCGCAGCCGCAACCTGAAAGCCATCCTGTACGCACTGGGCAAACGCGACGGCGTGCCCGCCCGCACCCAGGGCGAGGTGCTGGCATGGCTGGCCGAACAGGGGTTCCCGACCAGCGCCTACAGCGAGGAACTGCGTGGCCTGGACGCCGCAGCGAACTACCACGCGCGCATGACGGCCGCGCGCAGCTCCTTCGAGTTCGACGCGGACGGTACCGTCCTGAAACTCAATGACCTGCGCGCGCAGGAGGAGGCGGGCTTCACCAGCCGCGCGCCCCGCTGGGCCATCGCGTACAAGTTCCCGGTCGAGGAAGTCGAGACGACCCTGGACGCCATCACCATCAACGTGGGCCGCACGGGGAAGCTCGCGCCGCTCGCGCACCTCGCCCCGCGCCTGATCGAGGGCAGCACCGTCAGCAAGGCCACCCTGCACAACGAGGACTTCATCCGCGACCTGGACCTGCGCATCGGGGACACGGTCGTGGTGCGCAAGTCCGGCGGGGTGATTCCTCAGATCATGCGGGTCCTGACCGAGAAGCGCCCGGCTGACGCACAGCCCTTCGCGTTCCCCACGCACTGCCCCGAGTGCGGGCACGAGGTTACGCGCGCCGAGGGGGACGCGAACACCTACTGCCCGAACCCCGCGTGCCCCTCACAGGCGTTCGAACGCATCCGGTACTTCGTGTCGCGCGGCGCGATGGACGTGCGCGGCATTGGCGAGAAACTCGTCGCGCAGCTGATCGGGTCCGGACTGGTCCGCGACGCCGCCGACCTGTACACCCTGACCGCCGAGCAGCTCACGGCCCTGGAACGCGGCGGCGAGAAGAAGGCGCAGAACATCCTGGCGCAGCTGGACGCCAGCCGCAGCCGGCCGCTGTGGCGGCTCGTGAACGCGCTGGGCATGAACCACGTCGGTGAACGCAACGCCCAGGCCCTCGCCCGCGCGTTCGGGACGCTCGACGCGCTGCTGGCCGCCACGCCCGAACAGATCGAGAACGTGCCCGGCATGGGCGGCGTGATCGCCCAGAGTGTCACCGCGGCCCTCGCGGACCCCAGCATGCGGGACCTGATCGCCCGCCTGCGTGCGCACGGCGTGAACCCCGCAGAGGAGCAGGTCACGCGCGGCGAGCAGCTTCAGGGCCTGAACTTCGTGATCACCGGGACGCTGAGCCGCCCCCGCGACGCCCTGAAGACGCAGCTGGAACAGGCCGGGGGGCGCGTGACCGGCAGCGTCACCAAGAAGACCAGCTACCTGATCGCGGGGGAGGAGGCAGGAAGCAAACTGGCCCGCGCACAGGAACTCGGCGTGACCGTCCTGACCGAGGCAGACCTAGACGAACTGCTGCGCGAGCGCGGCGTGAGCGCCTGAACACCCGGACGGCTCAGCCCACGCGGCAGCAGGTACACTGAGCGGTATTGTCGCGCGCCCACCCCGCGCGACCTGGAGGCAAGACCAGCATGGCAACACCTGAAGTTGAGATCAGCAAGAACGTCCTGATGGACATCGCCGCCACCACCCTGGACGGCATCGAAGGCACCGAGGTCGCCGCCACGCCCCTGAAGGTCGGCGAGGTGCTCCGCACCCAGACGCCCGGCCGCAAACCCCGCGCCCTGAAAGTCACCCGCGAAGGTCAGGACGTCACCGTGGACGTGGGCCTGAACATCGAGTTCGGCCGCAGCCTGACCGGCACCGCCGAGAAGGTCCAGCAGGCCGTGCGTGAGAACATCGAACTCATGACCGGCCTGCGCGTGCGCGCCGTGAATGTCACCGTGCAGAACGTCTGCGTGCCCAAGGGCGGTCAGGCGTGACCCGCCGCCGCGAGAAGGCCGCTGCGCCCGTCGGCACCCGCCGCGCCGCCCGCGAGTTCGCGTTCCGCGTGCTGTTCGAGGCCGACCGGGGCAACCTGCCCATGCAGAGCGTGTTCACCCGCGCGGAGGCCAGCATGCGCAGCGGCGATGACACCTACCCCACCCTCAGCGAGGAAGCGCTGACCTTCGCGCAGGAACTCGTGCAGGGCATCACGGCCGCCCGCCCGGACGTGGACGCCACGCTGCGCCGCACCATCCGCGGCTGGAGCTTCGACCAGATGGCCCAGACCGACCTGAACGTCCTGCGCCTGGCCACCTTCGAGATGATGTACACGCCCGAACCCCACCCGCCCGTCATCGAGAGTGCTGTGCGGATCGCCCGCAAGTTCGGTGGGGACGACTCCGGCCGTTTCGTGAACGGCGTCCTGGCAGGCCTGAGCCGCAGCCTGAACGAGAAGGCCGCCCCCGCGCCCGCCCGCGAGGAGCCGCAGGAGTGACCCAGGGGACCGCCCGGGTCCTCAGCGGGCCGCCCGCCGCCGCCGCGCTCCTCGACGAGGCCCGCAGGCGCGCCGGGCGCCTCCCGGCTGTCCCTCACCTCGCCCTGGTGCGGGTCGGCGAGGACCCCGCCAGCGTCTCGTACGTGCGCGGGAAAGCGAAAAAGGCCGCGGAAGTTGGCCTGAGCAGCCACGTGCACGCGCTGCCAGACACGACCACCCAGGCCGACCTGCTGGCCCTGATTGACCAGCTGAACGCCGATCCGGCCGTCAGCGGCATCCTGGTTCAGCTGCCGCTCCCTGCCCACCTCGACCCGGCGCCCGCGCTGCTGGCCGTGCACCCTGCCAAGGACGTGGACGGCCTGCACCCCGCGAACACCGGCGCCCTGTGGAATGGCCACCCGGGCCTGCGCCCCTGCACCCCTGCCGGCATCATGGCCCTGCTCGCCCACCACGGCGTCCCCGTGCGCGGCGTGCGGGCCGTGGTCGTAGGCCGCAGCGCGCTCGTCGGGCGCCCCCTGGCCGGCCTGCTGCTGAATGCCGACGCCACCGTCACCCTCGCCCACGGCGCCACGCCCGATTTGGGCCAGGTGACCCGCGAGGCGGACCTGCTGATCGTGGCTGCCGGGCAGGCGCACCTCATCACCCCCGACATGATCAAGCCCGGCGCGACCGTCGTGGACGTGGGCATCAACCGCGTCCCCACCGAGGACGGCAAGGGCCGACTGACCGGCGACGTTCACCCCGGCGCGGCGCAGGTGGCGGGCGCCCTGACCCCCGTTCCGGGCGGCGTGGGGCCCATGACGGTCGCGCAGCTCCTGATGAACACCGTCATTGCCGCCGAGCGCCAGCACGACCAGCTCCTGACCTCAGAGGTGCCCGGTGAACACGTTCGCTGACCTGATGAGCAACCGCTGGCTGTGGGCGGCCGTGCTCAGCAGCACCTTCGCGCAGCTTCTGAAGGTCTTCCTGATCCTGCTCATCGAGCGCCGCTGGCGTCCCGCCGCGTTCATGGAGACCGGCGGCATGCCCAGCAGCCACTCTGCCATGGTGGCCGCCCTGACCACCGGCGTGGGCATCACCGAGGGCACCGGCAGCCCCCTGTTCGCCGCGAGCGCCGTGTTCGCCCTGATCGTCATGTACGACGCGACCGGCGTGCGCCACAGCAGCGGCCAGCAGGCCCGGCTGCTGAACGAACTGGTCTTGGAACTCCGCGCCGTGGTCCGCGAGGGGTTCGCCCCACTGCCGCTGCGCGTCCTGCTGGGGCACACGTACCTGGAGGTTCTGGTGGGCACCCTCCTGGGCATCGGGGCCGGATTCGTCGCCTTCAGCCGCTGACCCCTGCCCTGCTGCGCCGCCCCACCAGACCTGCACGGTCAGCGGGGTGGCGTTCCACCTTCCCTCTTTTCCCGCCCGGGAGACATAAAAAAGCCCCCGCGGCGGGGGGCTTCATGTTCCGTTCGGGGGAACTCAGGCGACTTTGACGCCCTGGCTCTTGAGGAGACGGCGGGCGGTCTGGGTGGGCTGAGCGCCGTTGGCGAGCCAGTACTGGGCGCGCTCCACGTTCACCTTCAGGTAGTTCTCGGTGGTCTTGCGGGGATCGTAGTGACCCAGGTTCTCGATGTAGCCACCGTCACGGGGACGGCGGGCGTCGGCCACGACGATGCGGTAGTGGGGGTTGTGGGCAGAACCGAAACGGGATAGGCGAATCTTAACCATGGTGGATCTCCAACTGGGGGTATTTGAGGGTAAAGCTCCCGCTAGGATCACGGGGAAATGCGCCCGTCAGCAGCCAACCGGTAAGCGCACCGAAGAAGAGTATCAGACTGGGCTGCCGCGCAGCAAGAGGGGAGGGGCACGCTGCCCGATTCGCCTGGACCGCACCCACCGGCGAGCCTGTCGAGCAGGCCAAGGGCAGACTCATCCAGCCGGTCCAGGGGTGGTGCTTGCCGCATGGCCGTGTAGCCAGTTCGCATCCCTTTCACGCGGCGCCTGGACGGTATGGACTCCTGGGCCCGGAGGTGGACGCGTTCAGCGCCTCGGCCGCTCTGGATGCACCGACGCGGGCAGTACACCGGGAGGCGCTGTCCTCCTGAGCCCGGGACAGGCTCAGAAGCCGGGGGAGACCGGCTGTCCGCCCTGGCGCAGCTGGAAGCCCATGCTGCCCGGCCCGATGATGGAACTGCCGCCCACCGATCCGAGGGGCGCGCCCCTGGCGACGCGGCTGCCCACACTGACGACCGGGTCCCGCAGGCCCAGGTACGCGGTGACGCTGCTGCCATGATCGACCAGGATCACCCAGCCCAGTGACGCGTAGAACGTGACAGCCAGGACGTTGCCCTCGTTCGCGGCGACCGCCTGCTGCGCGCCAGTCAGCACGACCCAGGGCGTTCCGTTCGCCCCGTACGGGGCCTGCACGCGCCCGCCAGGCAGTGGGAAGCCCAGCGGGCCGGTCAGGACGGGCAAAGGCGCCAGTTGCTGCTCGACCTGCTGCTGCGCCTGCTGCACCTGCACCTGCCGCTGCGCGAGCGCCTGCTGCTCACGCTGGAGTTGCGCGGCCCGGGCCTGCTGGTCCCGTTGCAGCTGAGCGGCGCGCGCCTGCTGCGCCTGCCGGGCCGCTGCGGCCGCCTGAGCCTGCCGCAACTGGGCGAGCCGCAGCGCTTCCTGCCGCGCGCGTTCCTGCGCCTCACGGATCCGCCGGGCTTCCTCCTCACGGCGGCGCCGCTCCTCCTCCAGGCGCCGCTGCCGTTCGGCTTCCAGCCGGGCCCGTTCCGCAACGACCTGACCGAACAGCTGATCCACCTGCTGCGCCGCGAGGGCCTGCTCGGCGGCCTTCTGCGTGGCGAGGGTCCGCTGGCCCTGCTCACTGGCGCGCAGCTGCGCCAGCAGCGTCGTCTGCCGGGCCCGCTGGGTCTGTAACGCCCGGAGTTTATCGGTGCGCTGGGCCTGCAAGGCCTTGAGCTGCGTGGCCTGCTGCTGCTGCACCCGCTCCTGGTCGTGCAGCGCGGCCACTTGATCCCGCAGGCCGGCCAGCACCTCCGTCTGGTACGCGCCGGCCATGTTCGAGTACCGCAGGCGGATCAGCAGGTCCGACAGGCTGCGCGCCTGGGACAGGAGTTGCAGGTACTGTCCGCTGCGCTGGCGGTACATCAGCTGCATGACCTCCCGCACGTCCCCCTGCAGGCGCTCCACGCGCGCGCGGGTGACGTTCAGCTGCGCGGTGGTGTCGGCCAGTTGCCGTTCGGCCAGGGCCACGCGGGCCGTGACGGTGGCCAGTTCGTTTTCCAGCGTGGCGGTGCGGCCCGCGAGGTCATCCAGCTGCGCGAGCGTCTGGCGCTGCTGCGCGCTGAGGTTCTGGATGCGGGCGCGCAGCGTCTCCAGTTCCTGCGCTTTCTGCGCGCTCAGCTGGCGCTGCTGCTGCAACTGCTGCTGAAGCTGTTCCAGCCGGGCGCTGGTGTCCTGTGCGGCCGCGGCGCCCAGCAGGAGGGTCAGCAGCGCCACGCGCGCGGGCCGACCTGCGTTCACTCCAGCTCCAGCAGGTAGCGGCGGGTGGCGAAGATGCTGCCCAGCAGCCCGATCAGGATGCCCAGGCAGGCCACGCCGCCCAGCAGGGGCGCCAGGGTGCCGGGGTCCCGCACGACCGGGAAGACCGGGGCGAGCTGCTGCACGCGCTGCGACAGGCTCAGGTACGCGGGAATCAGGAGGGCCAGGGCGAGCGCGGCGGCCAGGGCGCCCACCATCAGGCCCTCAAGGACATGGGGCATGCGGATGAAGCCGCGCGTGGCGCCCAGCAGGCGCATCACGCTGATCTCGTCCCGGCGGGCGTACATGGCGACCCGCACGGCATTCAGGATGTTGAAGAGGGTGCCCAGCAGCAGCAGGCCCACCAGGAGGTACCCGGCCAGCCGCACGGCGCTCAGGGTCCGCACGGTGGAATCCACGTACCCCGCGCCGTACTCGATGGACTCCACGCCCGGCAGCGCGGACACTTTCGCCGCGACGCTGCGGGTGTCCTCGATGCGCGCCACGCGCATGCGCAGCGTGTCCGGGTAGGGGTTGCCGACCAGCGCGGCGGCGTCCCGCGCGAACGGGGAGTCCTGCGTCATCTCGGTCAGGACCTCCTCACTGGTGACCAGGCGCGCGTTGCGCACCTCTGGAATGGCCTGGACCTGCCCGAGTAGGGCCGTGTCCTGCGCGTCGGGTCTCAGGAACGCCGCGACCTCCACCTGGGATTCGAGCTGCTCGATCGTGCGGTTGACGTTCAGGGTCAGCAGCAGCACGAAGCCCAGCATCAGCAGGGTCAGGGTCATGGTCATCAGGGTGGCCAGGGTGGCCGTCACGTTGCCGCGCATGGCCAGCAGCGCCTGCCTCAAGTGGTACTTCACAGCGCGTACCCCCCGTACGGATCGTCGCGGACCAGTTTGCCCTTGCGCAGCGTCAGCGTGCGGTGCCGGAAGGTCTCCACGAGGTCGCGGGCGTGCGTGGCGACGATCACGGTCGTGCCGCGCAGGTTCACGTTCTGTAGGACCTTCAGGACCTCGCGGCTGTTGTCCGGGTCGAGGTTCCCTGTGGGTTCGTCGGCCAGCAGCAGGGGCGGGTTGCCCACGATGGCCCGCGCGATCGCCACGCGCTGCTGCTCTCCCAGGGACAGGTGCAGGGGCAGCGCGTACTTCTTGTGTTCCAGGCCCACGGTGCGCAGCGCCGCCGTGACCCGCGGCGGCCACTCGCGCTGCGGGACGCCCGTGACGCGCAGCGCGAACGCCACGTTGTCGAACGCATTCAGGTGCGGCAGCAGCAGGTTGTCCTGAAAGACCGTGCCCATACGGCGGCGCAGCAGCGACGTGCGCCGCCCCCGGTACGCGGACAGGGGCTCACCGGCCACGCGCACCTCGCCCCGGCTGGGCAGGGCCCGCTTGAGCACCAGATTCATGAACGAGCTCTTCCCGGCGCCGGAGTGCCCCACGAGGTACACGAATTCTCCCTTCCCGATCGTCAGGGAGATGTCGTCCAGGGCCAGCGTCCGGGTGACCGGGTACTCCAGGGTCACGTGCTTGAAATCAATCACGCCGCCTCCCCCGCAGGGTCAAGCGACGGTAAGTGGGTGCAGTTGGTCATGCTTGCGGCACAGGATAGCCCAGCGGCGTGCACGCGCCATGAAAGCCCTGCCGACCCCCGGCGCGCGGATGCCGGGAACGCTTACGTTCGTTTCACCGGGCCGCTCTATTCTGAGCGGCGTGAACGCCAAACGCATGACCGTCGTAGGGGCGGCGCTGACCGCGACTGCCGCCGTCGCCTACGCGCAGCTGGGCGGGTACACCCCGGTGAACCTGAGCAGCAGCGCCGAAGGCAAGAGCTTCTTACAGGTCCTGAACGACCTGAACCGGTACTACCTGCAACCCGTGGATCAGGAGAAGGTCCTGCGCGGCGCGATCACGGGCGCGCTGGGCAGCCTGGGAGACGAATTCACGTACTACAGCGAACCCGAGGACAACGCCATCGACGCCGCAAACCTCCAGGGTGAGTTCTTCGGGATCGGCGTGACGCTGGTCGCCGCGAACGCCGACGGCACCGGCGGCAAGATCGACAACGTGTTCAAGACCGGCGCGGCCTCCACGGCGGGCGTGCAGATCGGGGACGTGTTCCTGAAGATCGGCGACAAGGACGTCACGGGCGCCAAGCTGAACGACATCGTGCGGCTCGTGCGTGGCGAGAAGGGCACCCAGGTCACCGTGACCTTCGCCCGTGACGGCAAGCCCTACACCGCGAAGATGGAACGCCAGCCCGTGCAGATCGTCAGCGTGGAACAGACCGTGCTGCCCGGCAACATCGGCTACATCGCCCTGAACACCTTCTACAACGAGAAGGCCAGCGAGCAGTTCCGCGCCGCCGTGGCCGACATGAAGAAGAAGAACGTCCAGAAACTGATCCTGGACCTGCGTGACAACGGCGGCGGCCTGCTGAATGCCGGCGTGGACGTGGCCGACCAGTTCCTCCAGAGCGGCCCGATCGTCAGTCTGCGGGACCGCGCGAAGAACACCCAGGTGTTCGGCCGCGCGACCAACAGCGCCTCCGACTACACCGGCAAGCTGGTCGTGCTGGTCAACAAGAACAGCGCCAGCGCCAGCGAGGTCGTATCCGGCGCCCTTCAGGACACCGGCCGCGCCAAGATCATCGGCGAGCAGACCTTCGGCAAGGGCGTCGCCCAGACGCCCATCGACCTGCCCGACGGCGGCAAGGTCGCCATCGTCAGCAACGAGTGGCTGACGCCCAAGGGCCGCCAGATTCACAAGAAGGGCATCACGCCCGACGTTGTGGTCAAGGACACCCGCTACACCACGCCCGTGAACTTCACCGGCAGTGGCGTGAAACCCGGCGAGAAGCTCACCCTGACCGTCGAGGGGAAACCCGTGACCGTCACCGCCGACAAGGACGGGAAGTTCACGTACACCGGTGAGATCAAGCGTCCCACCCGCAGCGCCCAGCAGGGCGAGGCGGTCGTGGACGTGCAGACCGACGCCATCCTGAAAAAGGCCATTGAGGTGCTCGGCCAGTAAGGCCCGGCACAGCAGGGGGGGGCGGTTCTCCGGTGGGGGACCGCCCCCCCTGCTGTGCCCGGGGGCGCCGTGCCTGAGCCCGGGCCGCTGGTCAAGGTGACCTGCACGGTTTTTAACCGACGTGTAACCCGCGCGCACCAGACTGCGCGCATGAACAAGACCCTCTCCATCCTGGCACTGACGGGCTCCCTAGTTCTCGGCGGGCTGGTCGGCTACGACATCCGCGAACGCAGCAGCGGCGCCAGCGTGACCGCGCAGGCCACGCAGACCACGTCAGGCGAGGGCGCGCAGGGCCAGATGGTGCAGGCGCTGGCGCAGCCCAGCTTCAATGCCTCGCGCGCCCGCACGGAATCCGAGGCGAACACCGTGCAGGTCGTCAAGGACCGCCGCGACGGCCTGGTGCTGATCACCGTCAAGGAAGGCGACAACAGCAGCGCCCAGGCGCAGCTGCGCCAGCGGCTCCAGCAGCAGCTGCCCTTCGATTTCGGCCTGCCCGACGGCGGCGGGCAGAATCAGGGGGCGACAGCCACCGGCAGCGGCTTCTTCGTGACGTCCGGCGGGGACATCATCACGAACAACCACGTGGTCGAGGGCGCCAGTGAAATCACCGTGCACCTGCACGGCAACACCAAGGGTTACAAGGCCCGGGTCGTGGCCCGCGCGCCCGACTTCGACCTGGCGCTCATCCGGGTCGAGGGCGTGCCGAGCAGTGAGATCAAGCCGCTGCCTCTGGGCAACAGTGATCAGCTGGACGTGGGCCTCAAGGCCATCGCGATGGGCGCCCCGTTCGGCCTGGACTTCAGCGTGTCCGAGGGCATCATCAGCAGCCTGGAACGCAAGGTCGCGGTCGGCACGAAGGGCGTGGAGCAGAGCGTCATCCAGACGGACGCGGCCATCAACCCCGGCAACAGCGGCGGCCCGCTGCTGAACAGCGCCGGGCAGGTCATCGGCGTGAACACCCAGATTCTCACGGGCGGGATCGGCCAGAGCGCCGGCGTGGGCTTCGCGATTCCCGTGAACACCGTCAAGAAACTCCTGCCAGAGTTGCAGGCCGGGAAGGGAGGCGTGATCCAGACGCCCAGCCTGGGCGTGGGCATCGCGGACGTGGCCAACCTGAGCGCCGCCGAGCGCAAACAGGCCAAGCTGCCGGACCAGGGCGTCCTGATCAGCCGGGTGTACCAGGGCAGCCCCGCCGCCGCCGCCGGCCTGAAAGGCAGCCGCACCCTAGTGGACAATTCCACCGGTGCGGAAACCACCCAGCCCGGGGACGTGATCACCGCCGTGGACGGCCAGCCGATCACCAGTGTCCAGCAACTGCCGCAGCAGATCATCAGCCGCAAGATCGGCGAGACGATCACCCTGACCGTGATCCGCGATGGACAGCAGCGGGACGTGAAGGTCACCCTGAAGGCCTTCGATCTGGCGGCGGCCGCGCAGCGTGAGGACCCGCAGGGTCAGTAACAGTCAGCCCTGTTTAAGGCGGGCTCCCGGTGGTGGGAGCCCGCCCCGTTCTGCTGCTGGTGTCCGTCCTGTCTGGGCACATGAGCGGGGATGAAAGCCGCGCGGCTATGCCGGGTACGGTACGGGACTGTAGTATTTGAACCGATAACTGGAATCACTTCCACTTCCGTTCCACGCCCGTTCCACCGGAGGAGTCCCCTGTCATGACCATCCCACGCTCCAGCGGCATCCTGCTGCACCCCACCAGCCTCCCCGGCCCCTTCGGCATCGGCGAACTGGGCGCGTCCGCCCGCGCCTTCGTCGACTGGCTCGCCCTGGCCGGCCAGAAATACTGGCAGGTCATGCCCCTGGGCCCCACCGGGTACGGCGACAGCCCCTACCAGGCGTTCAGCGCCTTCGCAGGCAACCCCTACCTGATCGACCTGAACGCCCTGCGCGAACACGGCCTGCTCGGCGACACCGAATTCAACGTCCTGCCCGACTTCAACCCCGGCAAGGTCGACTTCGGCCAGCAGTACATCTGGCGCAACCAGATGCTCGAACGCGCCTACGCCCGCTACGCCTTCGGCGACGCCCAGCACCTCAAGCCCGACTTTGACGCCTTCAAGGCCGAGGAAGCCGACTGGCTCGACGACTACGGCCTGTTCATGGCCCTGAAGAACGCCCACGGCGGCCTCCCCTGGAACGCCTGGGAGGCCGGCACCCGCGACCGCGACCCCCAAGCGCTGGACAGCGCCCGCACCCGCCTGAAGGAAGACATCGAACGGGTGAAGTTCATCCAGTTCCTGTTCTTCCGCCAGTGGACGGTCCTGCGCCGCTACGCCGCCGAGAAGGGCATCGAGATCATCGGGGACATCCCGATCTTCGTCGCCATGGACAGCAGCGACGCCTGGGCCAACCGCGACCAGTTCTACTTCGACGACCAGGGCCAGCCCACCGTCGTCGCGGGCGTCCCGCCGGACTACTTCAGCGAGACCGGCCAGCTGTGGGGCAACCCCCTGTACAACTGGGACGTCATGGACAAAGACGGCTACCAGTGGTGGATCAAGCGCTTCCAGGGCAGCCTGAAACTGTTCGACGTGATCCGCATCGACCACTTCCGGGGCTTCGCGGCCTCCTGGGAAATCCCGTTCCCCGCCGAGACCGCCATTCACGGCCAGTGGGTCCCGGCCAAGGGCCACGAGATGTTCGAGGCCGTGCGTAAGGCCCTGGACACCCTGCCGATCATCGCGGAGGACCTGGGCGTCATCACGCCCGACGTGGAGAAACTCCGCGACGACTTCGGCTTCCCCGGCATGGCCGTCCTTCAGTTCGCATTCGGTGGTGGCGACTTCAGCGTGAACGACTTCCTGCCCCACAACCTGCGAGAGAACCAGGTGGTGTACACCGGCACGCACGACAACGACACCACGCGCGGCTGGTGGCGCAACGCTGACGAACTTGAACGGCACAACTTCCGCGTGTACACCAGCAGCAACCCCACCGAGGAGACCTTCGCGTGGCAGTTGACCCGCCTGGCCTTCGAGAGCCGCGCCAACCTCGCCGTCGTGCCGCTCCAGGACGTCATGAACCTCGGTACTGAGGCCCGCATGAACCTGCCCGGCACCACCGGCGACCACAACTGGACGTGGCGCTACCTCGCCGCCGACCTGCGCCCCGACCTCGCGCAGAAGGTCCGCGAACTGACCGAGGCGACCGGCCGGTAAACACCGTCAGGGGTTGAAGGTTGATGGTTGACAGGAGGTCCGACGACCCTCTCTCAACCATCAACTTTTGACCATCCACTACTCTGTGGGCCATGAAGCTCTACACCAAGACCGGGGACGGCGGCACGACCGGCCTGTACGGCGCGGACCGCGTCAGCAAGGCGAACATCCGCGTGGAAGCGTACGGCACCGTCGACGAACTGAACAGCGCCATCGGCCTGGCCCGCGCGCACGGCCCCAGCCAGGAGATGGACGCCGACCTCGAGTACCTCCAGAACGCACTGTTCGATGTGGGCGCCGACCTCGCCACCCGCAGCGGCACCACGTACGAGAAGAAGATCAACCGCATGGACGAGCAGGACGTCACGTTCATCGAGGCGATGATCGACCGCTACCAGGAGAGCGCCCCGCCCTTCACGGGCTTCGTACACCCCGGCGGCACCCCGGTCGCCGCGAGCCTGCACGTGGCCCGCACGGTCGCCCGCCGCGCCGAACGCGAGGTGATCCGCCTGCTGCACGAGGAGGACGCCAACGCCCACGTGCAGGTGTACCTGAACCGCCTGTCCGACCTGCTGTTCGTCATGGCCCGCGCCGCGAACCAGGCCGCCGGGATCGGGGAACACGCGTGGCTGGTCAAGGGCCGACGCTGAGAGCTTGAAGGCGAGGGGTCGACATGCAGACGCGGTCGCCCCCCTGCGGTTCTGAATTACTCCAGCGCCTTGCCGCAGTGCGGGCAGCAGGCCGCCACGGTTTCCTGCTGGCGCAGGCGGGAGAGTTCCTCGGCGAAGCCGCTGGCGATCATGCCCGCCGGGAGGGCCACCATGCCCACCCCGAACAGCATGATCAGCCCGGCCGCCGCCTTGCCCAGCGGCGTGGCGGGGTACACGTCCCCGTACCCGGTGGTGGTCAGGGTCACGACCGCCCACCACAGCGCCTGCGGGATGCTCTCGAAGCCCTTGGTGCCCGCGCTGGATTCCACCTGGTACAGCAGGCTGGCGGCGATAAACACGAGGACCAGCACGATCAGCACCGTGGAGAGCAGTTCCCCGGCGCGCTGGCGGATGACCCGCCCGATGAGTTGCAGCGAGTCCGAGTAGCGGCCCAGTTTCAGCAGACTCAGGAGTTTCAGCAGGCGCAGACCGCGCAGGCTGGCCAGAGCAGTCGTGGCGGGCACCATCAGCGAGATCAGGACCAGCAGGTCGATCAGCGGGAGCGGCGAGGTCGCGTAGCGCAGGTACGACCGGGCGCTGCCGTCCGCGCCGGGGCGCAGCGGCGTGACGTACAGCCGCCCCAGGTACTCCAGGCCGAACACCAGCGCGCACAGGTAATCGAAGAGGCGGATGGCGCGGCCGTACTCGCGCTGCACCTCGGGGACCGTGCCCGCGATCGTCACGGCGATGGTCAGCAGGATCAGCGTGACGAGCAGCGCATTGAAGGCCCGTTCAGCTGGTCCTGCGCCGTCACTGGGGTCCAGGAACGAGTGCAGTTTCTCCCGAAAGGAGGGCGGCGCGGTCATCCCGGCAGCACCACGTGCGGGGCGAACGTGGCGCGGTTGTCCGTCACGCGCGAGCGGCCCTCGCGGATGCCCAGGCCGCACACCTCGTCCCCGGCGATCCACACGCCCAGCACCGGGTAACGCGGGCCGTCCGGGGCGTGCGCGGTGGGCAGTTCGGTGTACGCCTGCTCGACCACGGGCAGGTCGGCGTACGCGCCGGGCGTGCTGGCCTCGCCGGGCAGCTGCACGTTCTGCCCCTCGCGGGAGTACAGCGGCTTCCGCACCACGTCCCTCCCCAGCGCGCCGGGCGTCAGGGTCGCGGGCAGCAGGTGTGGGTGGCCGGGATTCAGCTCGTGCAGCAGCGCCAGCAGGCCCTTGCTGCCCGTGGCGGCCTTCCACAGCGGCTCGATGAATCGGGTGCCGGTGCTGGCCAGGAACGCCGAGTCGCGGGACTCCCACGCGAACTCGAACGGCCACAGCCACATGAGATGCCGGATGGGAAGGCTCCAGGTGTCCAGCAGGTACGGTTCCGTCGGGCTGGTGCCCAGCTCCTCGGTGAAGATGAACGACGTGCGCAATCCTGCCGCCCCGGCCAGCTCCCGCAGGTACGTGACGGTCGCGGCGTCCTCGTCCACGCGGGCGCTGCTGAACGCCACCTCAGTCAGGCCACGCGCGGCCTTCAGGTGCGCCCACTGCTCGGTCAGACCCTCGTGAATCGTGTTCCACTGCGTCGCCCCGGCCGGCAGCTCGCCGCGCGCCTGCTGGTCTTCGAGCCACTGCCACTGACTGACTGCCGCCTCCAGCAGACTGGTGGGCGTCTGCGCGTTCACCTCCAGCAGTTTCACGCCCCCATGGCCGTCGTAGGCGAGGTCAAGGCGCATGTACACCGTCGGATCATCCTGCTCCCAGGAGTCCCGCACGGCGCTGTGCAGGAATGCCGGAATGCCCAGTTCCGCCAGCCGCCCGCGTTCGATGGCGTGCCCGGTCGCCTCCAGCACCAGGGTCGTCAGCTCCTGGCTGGCGGACCGGATCTGCTCGATCTGTGCGGCGGTGAAGGCGTAGTACCCGTCCTCGCTCCAGTACGGCACCGGATGCTCGGGCGTGGGCGCGAACCACGTGAAGCCCACCTCGCGCATCCGCGCCTCCCAGTCCGGCCGGGGGGTGACGGTCCGCCGGATCATCCTCCGAACCCGCTGCCCGTGCTGCTCGCGCGGGCCGACGTGGTGAATCCACCCCGCGACACGCTGGACGCCGCGTTCATGGAGGTCCGGGTCGACGTTGCCCGGGCGACTGGACGGCTGGAGGAGGTGGGCGTGGAGCGGGTGGCGGCCCGGGCCGCGACATCGGCCGCGACCGCCCGGGCGACCTTGGTGGTCGTGCTCTTCTTTCCGGACTTCAGTTTGACGCTGTCGTTGTCGCAGTCGAGTTCGAGTTCACAGCCGTCCGGGACGGTCTGAGCCTGAACGGTCTGCACGGGCGCGGCCGATGCGCCGAGCGCGCCGTACTGCGCGTACGGCTGGTTCACCCCCTGCGCGGGCTGGTTCGCGCACGACGCGATCAGGGCGGGGAGGACGGCGGTCATCAGGGGCAGGCTGAATTCTTTGGGCATGGGGGCTCCGGCGCGCGCCAGTGGAGGTGAGCGCAAAGGGCGGAAGGACGATGTGGACGGACTCAGCCGCCGAAGCTGCCTGAGCGGCTGCCGGACATGAAGCCTCCACGGCTGACGGGCGCCTTGAAGCTGCCGTACGAGCCGCGCTTGCTGTCGAAGGTCAGGCCCGAACCTGACACCTTGCCCAGGCGGTCGTAGCCGACATACCGGGTGGTGCCGCTCACGACCCGCACGTAGGGGCCGTAGTAGCCGCCGCCCGTGCGGTACACGCAGGGGTTGCTCAGGCCCCGGTCGATCAGGACGCGGTTGGCGATCAGGCACTGCTCGTAGCTGCTGTAGGTGGTGCGGGAATACCGGTCGAGGTCGTTCCCGCAGGAGGCCAGCAGGACGGGCAGCGCCGCCATCAGTGGCAGGGTGAAGGACTTGCTCATGCGTCAGAGTACGGCGCGAGTCCGGCTCGGGTTGCACAACTTCGCACGACCTGCGCGATCACCCGCCCGCCGGCGCCCGCCTGCGCGGCGCTCAGGCCCCCATGCCCCAGCAGCAGCGCGTTCGGGGCCTCGCCCAGCGTGTAGGTGTCCAGCGTGGCGACGTGTACGCCCTGCGCGGCCAGTTCCGCCGCCACGGCTGGGGCCGGTAGCGCCGGGTGGAGGTGCAGGCAGACGTGCAGCCCCGCCTCGATGCCACCCAGGTGCGCCAGTCCGTCCATGCCAGTGAGCGCCCCCGTCAGCGCCGCGCGGACCTGCGCGTGCCAGCGGCGCGAGCGGCGGATGTGACGGTCCACGTGCCCCCTGCCCAGCAGGTGCGTCAGGGCCGCCTGCACCTGCACGGGCGGCCCGAAGTCCAGCAGTGTCCGCGCCCGCACCAGGCGCGAGAGCAGCGGCGGGGCCGCCACCACGAACCCGGTGCGCACCGAGGGGGTCAGGACCTTACTCAGCGTGCCCAGGTACAGCACCCGTCCCCCCGCACCCGTCTGCGCGGCCAGCGCGGCCAGCGGCGGCAGGGGGGGCGCGCCGTAGCGGAATTCGCCGTCGTAGTCGTCTTCGACGATCAGCGCGTCATGCCGCGCCGCCCACTCCAGCAGTGCCAGCCGCCGGGGCAGGCACATGCGGCCCCCCATTGGAAACTGGTGGCTGGGCGTCACGTACACCAGCCGCGCAGGAGGCGTGTCCGCGTTCACGATCAGGCCGTCGGCGTCCACTGGCACGGGAATGACCTCGTGCCCGGCGTCCAGCAGCACCTGCCGCGCCGCGCGGTACCCCGGATTCTCCATCAGCACCCCGGAACCCGGGGGCAGCAGCGCGCGCACGATCAGGTTCAGGGCGTGCAGCGTCCCGCCCGTCACCAGGACGTCCTCGGCCTGTGCGCCCAGCCCGCGCTGCCGTCCCACAAACGCCGCCAGGGCTACGCGCAGCCGGGGCTCGCCTGCCGGGTCGGCGTAGTCGCCGCTGACGTCCTCGCGCGCCGCGTCTGCCCAGGCCTGCCGCCACGCGCGGCGGTCCAGGGTGGCGGTGCCGGTTACGCCCACCCGGAAATCAAGTCCAGGCCGCACGCCCGGCCCGTCCACCGGCAGGGGCGGGGCGTCGGGCAGCCACGCCGGCACGCCCGCCCCACCCACCGGGACCTCCGGGGCGGGCGTGGGCGTCTCGTCGCGCACGCGGGTGCCGCGCCCCACCTGGGCCTGCGCCGTGCCGTCCGCGAGCAGTTCCGCGTACGCCGTCTCCACGACGCCGCGCGTGACCCCCATCGTCCGCGCCAGCGTGCGCGTGCCGGGCAGCGGCGTACCGCCCGGCAGCAGCCCCGACAGGACCGCCTCGCGGATCTGCCGCGCCAGTTGTGCGTGCAGCGCCTCCGTCTGGTCACGGCGCAGGTCCAGCGGGAAGGGCAGCTCGTCCGTCCGGGCGGGCAGTGGCCCCCGGGCATCAGCAGAAAGTGGAGCTATCGGGGGGGCCACCATGCTCCGTAGTGTACGCCCATGTCCGAGCTCCGCGACCTCCGCCCCATCCCGCCCGCGCAGGCCGAGTTGGCTCTCCCGGCCCTGCGCGCGCTGCGGCCCGACTCGCCCCACACCGTCACGCCGGACGCTCTGCGTGCCTTCCTGAGCACCACCGCGCCCGAGGGCTACGCCCTGGTCGGCGCGTTCGAACCGGGCCGCGAGGAGGCTGCCGCCGTCGCCGGGTACCGGGTCATGCACCTGCTGTACGCCGGACGCACGCTGTACGTGGACGACCTGAGCACCCTCCCCGACGCCCGTGGACGCGGCCACGCCCGCGCGCTCCTGCACTGGCTCGAAGCCCGCGCCCGCGAACTGGCCTGCGCGGAGCTCCACCTCGACTCCGGAGTGGGGGAGACCCGCCACGCGGCCCACCGCCTGTACCACCGCGCCGGGATGAACGTCACCGCCCACCACTTCAGCCTCCCGCTGGGTCGGGGGACGACATGACCCGCACCGTCGGCATTCTGATCTTCGACGGCATCGAGGTCCTCGACCTGGGCGGTCCCTTCGAGGTCCTGAGTGTCGCCACGCGACTGGCCGGGCGGGACGGCGAGGCGGCGCCCTTCCAGCCGGTCCTGATCGGCGCGACCGATGCCCCGGCGGTTGGGCGCGGGGGCTTCCGGGTCCTGCCGCACGCCACGCTGGACGATCATCCGCCGATGGACGTGCTGATCGTGCCCGGCGGCGTGATGGACACGCCACTGGCCGACCCACGCGTGCGCGAGTGGGTGCGGGCGCAGGCCGCGCGGGTAGAGGTCCTCGCCTCAATCTGTACCGGCGCGTTCCTGCTGGCCTCTGAGGGCCTACTGGACGGCTTACGTGTCACCACCCACTGGGAAGATCAGGCCGACCTCCAGACGCAGTTCCCAGCGCTGACGGTCGTGCCGGACGTCGCCTGGGTGGACTCGGGCGCGGTGGTCACGTCAGGCGGCATCAGCGCGGGGATCGATATGACCCTGCACCTCGTCGAGCGGCTGCACTCGCGCGCGCTGGCGGACCGCACCGCCCGCCAGATGGAATTCCGCTGGACAGGCCAGGGACTACTGGACGGGGTGAACCCATGAGCAGTTTCTATGATCCAGCTCAGCGTGACCCCAGCCTCAGCCGCCGTCCGCAGAACCGCCGGGACGACGCCTGGATCGAGGCGCTGCTGCTGCGCGTGCCGCTGGGCCGCGTGGCGACTGTGTACCGCGGCGAGGACGGCCGCGTGTGGCCCTTCGTGACGCCGCTGGCCTTCGCGTTCCGGCCCGAGTCGCGTGATCTCGTGTACCACACGAACGTCGTGGGCCGCCTGCGGGCGAACACCGAACAGGCAGAGTCAGAGGGGCACCCCGCGACCTTCGAGGTGACCGAGACCGGCGCGTTGCTGCCCAGCAATTCCCCGCTGGAACTCAGCGTGCAGTACCGCAGCGCCGTGGTGTTCGGTACAGCACGCGTCCTGCATGGCGAGGACGCCCGCGCGGCCCTCACGACCCTGAGCGAACGGGTGTTCCCCGGCCTGCTCGTGGGGACGCACACCCGGCCCATCACGGACGCCGATCTGGCCCGCACCGCCGTCTACGCCCTGAGGATCGAGCGCTGGAGCGGCAAGGAGAACTGGGCGGACGGGGCCGCGCAGGAGGACGGCTGGCCCGCGCTGCCCGCGCAACTCGCCGCGCCGTTCGTGCCGGGGAGCCGCGCGTGACCCGCCGCGACGCGCTGGACATGTTCCTGCTGTCGGCCTTCTGGGGCGTGTCGTTCCTGCTCATCCGCCTGAGCGGCGAGGTGTTCCCGCCCGTGTGGGTGGCGCTGCTTAGATCGGTGTTCGGGGCGGCGGTGCTGCTGCTCGCGCTGCGGCTGGGTCGCCACACCCTGCCGCCCGCCCGACTGTGGAAACCGCTGCTGCTGGTGGCTCTGTTCAACAACGTGATTCCCTGGTCGTTCTTCGCGTGGGGCGAGCAGACGGTCAGCAGCAACATCGCCGCGATCATCAACGCGACCACGCCGCTGTTCGCGCTCCTGATCGGCCTGACCCTGCGCGACACCCGCCTGAGTGGCCTGACGCTGGGCGGCGTGCTGATGGGCATGGGCGGCGTGGCCCTCACGGTGTCCGGCGGACTGGGCGGCGGGCACGCCACGCTGCACGGCGTGATTATCCTGCTGCTCGCCAGCCTGGGGTACGCGGTCGCCACCACCATCGCCAAACGCACCCTGGGTGGCCTGAACCCGGTGGGGTTGGCCACCACTCAACTGGGCCTCAGCAGCGTCATGCTGCTCCCGGTCGCGCTCTTCGGCCCGGCCCCCGCCCCGCTGACCCTGACCGCCGTGGGCGCCGTCGCCTTCCTGGGGGTGGTCGGCAGTGGACTGGCGTACCTGCTGTACTACGGCCTGCTGGCGCGCGTCAGCCCGACCCAGGTCACCGCCGTCACGTACGCCCTGCCCGTCTGGGGCCTGGGCTGGGCGGCGCTGGCCGGGGAGCCCGTCGGGGCGCTGTCTGTGCTGGGCGTGCTGATTGTGCTGGCGGGGCTGGGGCTGATCAACCTGCCGCCCCGCGTGAAGCCTGGGCCTGCCACCCTCCGGCCTGATTCCTGACCGCTCAACACTTCAGGTTGGCCAGCGTGGCTAACTTGCCGAATGCCAGGAGTAATCCTCATTCTTCCTGGCAGCTGCCATGATCGTGTCCTCTGGACACCCGGGCACCTGGTCGGGCCGCAGGGCCTACACTGTCCCATCCCGCCTGCGCCCCGGCGCGGCCCGTTCCGATCACCCCGCCCCTTTTCCACCCCCGCACGGAGGACCCCCGCATGACCTCAACCCAGAGCAAGTGGCTCGAAGCCGAACTGAAGTTTGATAGCCGCGTGGTCGGCAAGCACGAGGTCGTCATGACCCGCGGGCAGGGCAGCGTCGTCTGGGACGAATCGGGCCGCTCGTACATCGACTGCGTCGCCGGGTACGGCGTGGCGAACATCGGCCACTGCCACCCGGACGTCGTGAAGGCCATCAAGGATCAGGCCGAGCGGCTGCTCGTCATGCCCCAGAGCCTCCCCAACGACAAACGCGCCGAATTCCTGAGCGAACTCGTCGGCGTGACCCCCGCCGGGATGGACCGAGTGTTCCTGTGCAACAGCGGCACCGAGGCGATGGAGGCCGCGAAGAAGTTCGCCATCACCGCCACGGGCCGCAAGCGCTTCGTGAGCATGAAGCGCGGCTTCTCGGGCCGCAGCCTGGGCGCGCTGGCGTTCACGTGGGAACCCAAGTACCGCGAGCCCTTCGGTGAGGCCGTGGACAACCGCAACGTGGACTTCGTGACGTACGGCAACATCGAGGAACTGCGCGCCGCAATCACCGACGAGACGGCCGCCGTGATCCTCGAACCCGTGCAGGGGGAGGGCGGCGTGCGGCCCGCCAGCCCCGAATTCATCCAGGAGGCCCGCCGCCTGACGCAGGAGAAGGGCGCCCTGCTGATCCTCGACGAGATCCAGACCGGCTTCTGCCGCACCGGGAAGATGTTCGCCGCCGAGCACTACGGCGTGGTTCCCGACGGCATGACCCTGGCCAAGGCTATGGCGGGTGGCGTGCCCATCGGCGCGTTCGTGATGACTGAGGAGGTCGCTGACCGCATGCCCGCCGGGGGGCACGGCGGCACGTTCGGCGGGAACCCACTGGCCATGGCGGCCGGGGTGGCCGCGATCCGCGCCATGAAGCGCGAGGGCATGGCCGAGCAGGCCCGCGAGAAGGGTGCGTACTTCATGGAAAAGCTCCGCGCGATTCAGAGTCCCAAGATCCGCGAGGTGCGCGGCCTGGGCCTGATGATTGGCGTGGAACTCAAGGAGAAGAGTGCCCCGTACATCCACGCGCTGGAACACGAGGAGGGCGTGCTGACCCTCCAGGCGACGCCGCTGGTCGTGCGCTTCCTGCCGCCCGTCACGATCAGCCGTGAGCAGATCGATACCGTGGTCGCCGCGTTCGAGCGCGTCCTGAACAGCGTGAATCCCCGCGCTGAGCGTCAGGCGGAACTGGCTGCCGCGCAGAAGGAACAGACCCAGACGGAATAATCCCAATCCGCCCGGGCCGCCCCACATGCTCAGCGGGGCGGCCTGCTGCTGTTGCTCTGGCCGGGCGATCCTGCACTCTCTGCCGTCCTGTCAAGTTGGACGACGGTGGACCTTACGTGTGCCCAGCTCTTCATGAAGCCTTACCTGTCTGGCGAACGTGCAGAATCTGCAATCGCTGACGCGTGAACTTCCTTACACTGCCTGTCGATGAAGGTCTGGGCCGCAGGAATCACCGCAGGAACCGTCGCTCTCCTCGTGGGGGGAGCGCTCGCCGTCGCCGCCACTCAGAACACCGCCACCCTCGCCCCGGGCCTGCGCATCGCGGGCACCGACGTGGGTGGCATGACCCGCGAACAGGCGCTGGCTGCCGTGGGCAGCCGCGCCGCCACCCCCCCGCAGGTCACCGTCACCGCCGGAAAGAACACCTGGACACTCGGCGCCGATAAACTCGGCTGGCACGCCGACGCGGCAACCAGTGTAGACGCCGCAGTGAAGATCACGCAGGACCGCGGCGTCCTTCAGAAACTCCAAGGCATGATCGGACAGGCCCCCACCCAGGACATCCCCCTGACTGCCGCCGTGGACGGCGCCAAAGCCAAAGCGACCTTGACCACCCTGACCGCCGGGCTGAACACCGCCCCGAAGAACGCCAGTGTCTACTTCGACAAGGTCAGCAAGCGCTACGCCGTGAAACCCGACGCGCCCGGCCTGAGCCCTGACGTGACTGGCGCCGTCAACACGTACGTCGCGAACCCCGACCTGACCGCGCTGACGGTCACGGTGAAAGCCACGTCTGCGAAACTCACGGCCGCCACCCTGAACAGTTACGTGGCCCAGGGGAACGCCCTGGCGCGGCCCTTCACCGTGACGCTCAACGGCACCACCCGCAAGGGTGGCCTGACCGCCCTCCAGGTCGCGGACCTGTACTGGGTGCGTGAAACCGGCATAGAGCCGGACGACGCGACCCTCAAGGCCGCGTTCGGCCGCCTGACCGACGCCGTGGACCAGCCCGCCCTGAACGCCCGGTACGTCCTCCAGGGCGGCAAGCTGGTCAAGGCCAAGGAGAAGGCCGGTCTGGTCACCGACCGCGCCGCGGCCTTCGCGCTGTTCCGTAAGGCCGTGCTTGACCCCAGCGTCAGGACTGTGGTGTTCCCCAGCAAGGCCGACCAGCCCACCCTGACCATCGACAAACTGCCCGCTGCGGACAAGCTCGAACTGATCGCCGTGGGCACCAGCACGTACTACCACTCCAGCGCCGCGCGCCGCACGAACGTCGCCAACGCCGCCGCGAAGATCAACGGCTCCGTGGTCCCGGCTGGCGAGGTCTTCAGCTTCCTGAACAGCCTGGGCGGCATTGACGCCTCGAACGGCTTCGTGGGTGGCCTGATCATCAGCGGCGGCCGCACCGTGGACGGGCTGGGTGGCGGCGTGTGCCAGGTCAGCACCACCACGTTTCGCGCGCTGTACCAGGCGGGCCTGCCCGTCATTGAGCGTAACCAGCACTCCTACCGCGTGGGCTACTACGAGCCGCAGGTGGGCTTTGAGGCCGCCGTGTACGACCCGGGTCTGGACCTGCGCATGAAGAACGACACCACCGCGCCCATCCTGATCAAGACCCGCAACGACAATGCCCGCAGCACCCTGACCGTGGAGGTCTGGGGCGTGAAACCCAAGCGGACCGTCAACATCAGCCCGGCGGTCATCACCGCCCGCGTTCCCCATCCCGCCCCCAAGTACGTGGTGAACGCGGCCCTGCGCCCCGGTACTATGCGGCAGGTCGACTGGGCTGCCGACGGCTACAGCCTGTACATCACCCGCACCATCAAGGACGCCAGCGGCGTGCGCACTGACAAGGTCAGCACCGTCTACAAGGCTTGGCAGGCCGTCTACGAGACCGGCCCGCGCGGCTGAACGCCACGCAGTGGACAACGCGGGGAATGGATCGGATGGTCCGTTCCCCGCCCGTGTCTATGCCCCCACGGCCTGCCGAACGTGCGTTTGTTCCCCGCGCCGGAACGCCCGGCAGTCTAGACGCACCTTGCACCAGGTTCAGCGTGGGGCCTATGGTGAAGGCATGAGCGCGGCACTTGTGGTGGTAATTCTTAGCATCGGGGGAGTCCGAGGCTAGGCGTACCGCTGACCCGCACACCCCCACCCACACTCGGGTGGGGGTTTTTCACAGCAGAAAGCTCAGCAGGGCACGGAGGACACCATGGCAGACAACGGCAAGCAGCACGCCCCTCACCGGGGCGACATGACCGGCGCGAAGGCCCTGTGGGCGACCCTCGCGAACCACGGCATCAGCACCGTGTTCGGGTACCCCGGCGGGGCCATCATGCCTGTGTATGACGCCCTGACCTTCTACCCCGAGGTGCGGCACGTCCTGACCCGCCACGAGCAGGGCGCCGCGCACGCCGCCGAAGGCTGGGCCAAGGCGACCGGCGAGATCGGCGTCTGCATGGCCACCAGCGGTCCCGGCGCCACGAACCTCGTGACCGGGCTGGCCGATGCGATGCTGGACAGCGTGCCCCTGCTGGCGATCACCGGGAACGTCGCGTCGCACCTGATGGGCACCGACGCCTTCCAGGAGGCCGACATCACCGGCATCACCCTGCCCATCACGAAGCACAACTACGTGGTGCGCGACGTGGAGGACCTGCCGCGCATCGTGGCCGAGGCCATCCGCATTGCCCGTTCTGGCCGTCCCGGCCCGGTGCTGGTGGACATTCCCAAGGACATCCAGCTGGCCGCCTTCCACGGCGAGATCCCCTCCCCGCACGCCCGACCCGAGGCGCCCGCCCCCAGCCCCGAGAGCATCGAGCGGGCCCTGGACCTGCTGCGCAGCGCGAAGAAGCCCGTGATCATGGCCGGCGGCGGCAGCCTGGACGCCAGCGCTGAGATCACCGCCCTGGCGCACGCCTGGGACATCCCGGTCATCACCACCCTGATGGGTCTGGGCGCGTTCCCCAGCAGCGATCCGCTGTGGCTGGGCATGCCCGGCATGCACGGCAGCGTCGCCGCGAACCGCGCGATCAGCGAGGCGGACGTGCTGCTGGGCATCGGCCTGCGCTTTGACGACCGCGTGACGGGCCGCGTCAGCGGCTTTGCGCCGAACGCCGCGATCATCCACGTGGAACTCGACGCCGCCGAGATCGGCAAGATCATCCGCACCCACGTGCCCGTGCGCGGCGACGCCCGGCAGGCCGCGCTGCTGCTCGCCGAGGGCGCCCAGCCCTCCCCCCGCCCCGAATGGACCGCGCAGATTCAGGAGTGGAAGGGCCGCACCGTCACCCCCGAAACGTACGGCGCCGGGTACGCCGTGAAGGCCGTCGTGGACCGCCTGCGACCCGACGACATCCTGAGTTCCGACGTGGGGCAGCACCAGATGCTTGCCGCGCAGCTCGCCCGCTTCGAGAAGCCCCGCCGCTGGATCAACTCCGGCGGGCTGGGCACCATGGGCTTCGGCCTGCCCGCCGCGATCGGCGCGGGCATGGCCGAGCCCCGCGTGCGCTCGGTCGTGATCGCCGGGGACGGCGGGTTCCAGATGACCGCGCAGGAACTCGCCACGCTGAAAATGTACGACGTCCGCAACGTCAAGATCTGCATCATCAACAACTCGTTCCTGGGCATGGTCCGCCAGTGGCAGGAACTCTTCCACGAGAAGCGGTACAGCGAGGTCTGGCTGGGCGACAGCAACCCCGACTTCATCAAACTCGCCGACGCTTACGACGTGCCCGGCTACCGCGCGACCACCGCCGAGGAGCTGCCCGCCGCCATCGACGCGTGGCTCAGCGATCCCAAGAGCGCCCTACTGGAGGTCGTCGTGCCGCACGAACACGGCGTGTTCCCCATGGTCCCCGCCGGCGCCGCGCTGTACGAAATGATCGAGACCGAACCCGTCAAGAGCCCCGACCTGTCCGCGCAGATGCAGGACGCCGCCGAGGAGGCCAGCGAAGCATGACCGACGTTCAAGACCACCTGCTGTCCATCCTGGTGCGCGACGAACCCCGCGTCCTGACCCGCATCACCGCCCTGTTCGGCCGCCGCGGCTACAACATCAAGAGCCTCTCGGTGGGCAGCACCGAACACCCCGGCGTGTCCCGCATGACCATCGTCGTCAGCGGCGACCGCGGCGTCGTCGAGCAGGCCATCCGCCAGCTGGAAAAACTGCACGACGTGGTCCGCATCATCGACCACAGCCTCGAGAAGTACGTGGACCGCGAACTGGTCCTCGTGAAGGTCGCCATCACCCCCGAGAGCCGCGTGGAGGTCCGCCAGATCGCCGAGGACTTCCGCAGCCGCATCGTGGACGTCGGCCGCCACGCCCTGACCTTCGAGGTCACCGGCGACGAGGGCAAGATCACCGCCTTCATCGAGCAGATGCGCCCCTTCGGCATCCTGGAGACCATGCGCACCGGCCGCATCGCCCTGACGCGCGGCAGCAACGCCGACATTCCCGCGCACGTCTACCACGAGGGGGAAACGCAGGCCCTGCAACCCACCCTGGAAGTCCAGCCACGCGAGGAACGTGCCCGCCACGTCCCGAACCTGTTCTAGGTCGAGGGTTGAAAGTTGATAGTTGAAAGAAAACCCATCAACCATCAACGTTCGACCATCAACCTTCCTGAACCCGCCTAGTCCGCCCAGACTCCCGAATCCCGTTCTGTAGGAGAATCCCGAACATGGCTGCAAAAATGTACTACGACCGCGACGTCAGCACCGCCCCCATCGAGAACAAGCTGATCGCCATCATCGGCTACGGCAGCCAGGCGCACGCCCACGCCCAGAACCTGCGCGACAGCGGCTTCAACGTCGTCGTCGGCCTGCGTGACGGCAGCGCCAGCCGCGCCAAGGCCGAACAGGCCGGCCTGCGCGTCGCCAGCATCGAGGACGCCACCAAGGAAGCCGACGTGATCATGCTGCTCATCCCCGACGAGCAGCAGCCCAGGGTGTACGAGCAGAGCATCGCCCCGCACCTCAGCGCCGGGAAGGCCCTGGCGTTCGGGCACGGCTTCAACGTGCACTTCGGCCGCATCACGCCCCCCGCCGACGTGGACGTGTTCCTCGTCGCGCCCAAGGGCCCCGGCCACATGCTGCGCCGCGTGTACGCCGACGGTGCGGGCATGCCCGGCATCTTCGCCGTGCAGCAGGACGCCACCGGCCACGCCCGCGACATCGCCCTGGCGTACGCGAACGGCATCGGCTGCACCCGCGCCGGCGTGCTGGAAACCACCTTCAAGGAAGAGACCGAAACCGATCTGTTCGGTGAGCAGAGCGTCCTGTGCGGCGGCGTCACCCACCTGATCCAGGCGGGCTTCGAGACCCTCGTGGAAGCCGGGTACCAGCCCGAGATCGCGTACTTCGAGACCCTGCACGAGGTCAAGCTGATCGTCGACCTGATCTACGAGAAGGGCTTCGAGGGCATGCGCCACAGCATCAGCAACACCGCCGAGTTCGGCGACTACGTCACCGGCCCGCGCGTCGTGACCGCCGAGACGAAAGCCGAGATGGGCCGCGTGCTCCAGGACATCCAGACGGGCAAGTTCGCCGAGCGCTTCATCGCCGACGCCGAGGCGGGCTTCCCCTTCATGGAGGAGCAGCGCGGCAAGATGCGCGACCACACGCTGGAAGTGGTCGGGAAGGAACTGCGCGACAAGATGCCCTTCATCAACAAGAAGGCGCTGGAAGTCTAAGCGCAGGGACACAGGCAGGGGCCGGGAGCAGCGATGCTCACCGGCCCCCTCATTTGCTCAGACTGAAGCTGGCGCCGCCGATCACCGGACAGGGAAGAGGCGCACCCCACGGATGCGCCTCTCAGGGACCGTTCAACTCAGCGCGAGGCGATCTTCAGGCGGCGCTCCAGCTGATCCGTGAAGAACGTCATCACCGTCGTCAGCGCCAGATACACGGCCGCGATGGTCGTCAGCACCGGGATGGGCATGAACGTCTCGGCACTCACGCGGGAACCGGCCAGGGACAGTTCCAGCAGCGCGATCGTGCTGGCCAGCGAGGAATCCTTGAGCAGCGCCACGAGGTTGTTCACCAGGGGCGGCACCACGATCCGGAGAGCCTGGGGCAGAATCACGCTCGTCATGGTCTTCGGGCCACTGAGGCCCAGACTGCGGGCGGCTTCCGTCTGACCACGCGGCACCGCAAGAATCCCGGCGCGGATCACTTCGGCGTTGTACGCGCCCACGTTCAGGGCCAGCGCGATCACCGCGGACCAGAATTCATTCAGTTGCACGTCCAGCCCGATGCTTTTCAACAGGGGCGGCAGGGCGTTGTAGACGAACAGGATCTGCACCAGCAGCGGCGTGCCGCGCACCAGCCAGATGAACACGCTGGCGGGGGCACGCACCCACCACAGACCACTGGTTTTCTGGATGCCCGCGACGACCCCCACGATCAGGCCGATCACGCCCGCCACCAGGGTCAGCTGGAGGGTCATGCGCGCGCCCTCCACGAACAGGTCCGCGCGGGGGCTGATCGGGTCCGGCATCTGGCGCAGAATCAGCGTGATCAGCCAGAAGAGGACCAGGAACGCCGTGGCCGCGCCTCCCAGCCACAGCAGGAGCGCGCCCACGCCCAGCGGCTGGCTGGCGCGAGGCGCGGTAGGTTTGGCGGTCATGGTCGCCTCCGGAACGGGACGGTACGTGCGCAAAGAGAACCAGGTTGCATTTGCAGGATAATGCCACACTCGGCGCGGCGTCCGCTGACCCTGACTGGAGGGGCCGCCGCATTCACGTGGTTCACTGCGCCGCCCGCCAGAGTCGCGCCTGCCTATTGGGTTCCTCGCTTGATCTGGGCTGAGGGCCGGCATGACAGCGCCCCGCTCCTCGGAAGGAAACGGGGCGGATTCAGGCGGACCTTACTTGCAGCGCACGTCCGTGCCGAAGTACTGGGTGCTGAGCTTGGTGTACGTGCCATTGCTCATGGACTTGGCCAGCGCAGCATTCAGTTCCTTGAGCAGGCTGGCGTTCCCCTTGTTGACGGCCATGGCGATCCGCTCCTTGAACAGCAGGTCACCCTGCACGACCTTGCCCTTCTGCGCTTTCACGAGGTCGATGCCTGTGAACTTGTCGCCCACCCAGGCGTCCACGCGGCCCGCCATCAGGGCAGCCTGCGCGTCGGTGTCCTTGGGGAAGGTCTTGACGTCCTTGATGCCGGGCACCTTGCGGGCGTTCTCCAGGTAGGTGGTCCCGACCTGCACGGCCACAGTCTTGCCCTTCAGGGCGGCGGCGTTCATGGGACCGCCGGGCTTCGTGACGATCGCGCCGCCCGTGCAGTAGTGGGGGTTGGTGAAGTCCACGGCCTTGAGGCGCTCGGCGGTGATGCCGTGGCTGGCGATCACGAAATCGTACCGGTCCTGCTTCAGGCCGATCAGGAGGTTGTCGAAGGGTTGCGTGACCCACTGAACCTTTAGACCCAGCTGTTTGGCAAGCGCGTTGGCGAGGTCCACCTCGAAGCCGGTCAGGACGTTGCCCTTCATGATGTTGAAGGGCGGGAAGGCGCCCTCGGTGGCGATCTTGATGGTGCCGGACTTCTTGATGTCAGTCCACGTGCGGGCCTGGGCGGTCGCGAGCAGGCTCAGGGCGGCGAGCGTCAGAACAACTTTTTTCATGTGGTCTCCTCGGGTGAATGGCATCAGACGCGTGGTGGACGGCAGGGGGAGGCGGCTGATCCTGTGGTTGATGGCGCATTCTACCGCATGCGGCGTGCGGCCCTGGGCGTCACAGGACAGGCCGCGCAGCCCGGGTGGGTGCGCGGCCTGTCTGGCGTTGGTTCAGTAGGCGCTGACGGGCGCGGCGTACTCGTAGCCGAGGCCGGGGGTGTCGGCCTGGCCGCGGGTGCCGGATGGGGTGCCGCGGTCCACGGCGGCCTCGCTGCTGGGATCAAAGGCGTGCAGGCGGGTCTGGTCGACGAGCAGGTCCACGCTGTCGCCGGGCAGGACGTTGGCCTGACCTTCAACCTTCGCGGTGATGTGCTGCCCGGCCACGTCGATGATCAGGTCCGTCTGGGCGCCCAGCGGCTCCACCACGACCACCTGGCCGCGCAGGATGTTCGAGCCGCGGGGAATGTCGGTCATGCCGACCATGCCCAGGTGCTCGGGACGGATGCCCATCAGGACGTCCTTGCCCTCGTAGGCTTTGAGGCTCTGGCCGAGGCGGCCCATGGTGGCCACGCGGTTCTCACCGATGACGAACTCGCCGTTCTGGATGCGGCCGGTCAGGAAGTTCATGCTGGGGCTGCCGATGAAGCCTGCCACGAACTTGTTCTGCGGAAAGTCGTACAGGTTCATGGGCGTGTCCACCTGCATGATCACGCCGTCCCGCATGACCACGATGCGGTTGCCGAGCGTCATGGCCTCCACCTGATCGTGCGTCACGTATACAATCGTGGCGCCCAGGCGGCGGTGCAACTGGCTGATCTGCGAGCGCATCTCGACGCGCAGCTTGGCGTCCAGGTTTGAGAGCGGCTCGTCCATCAGGAACACTTTCGGCTCGCGCACGATGGCGCGGCCCATCGCCACGCGCTGACGCTGACCGCCGGACAGTTCCTTGGGTTTGCGGCCCAGCAGGTGCTCAATCTGGAGGATCTTCGCGGCTTCACGCACGCGCTTGTCGATCTCTTCTTTGGGGGTCTTGCGGAGCTTCAGGCCGAACGCCATGTTCTCGTACACGTTCATGTGCGGGTACAGCGCGTAGTTCTGGAAGACCATCGCAATGTCGCGGTCCTTGGGCGGCACGTCGTTCACGACGCGGTCACCGATCTTCAGAATGCCGTCGCTGATGTCCTCAAGGCCCGCGATCATGCGCAGGGTCGTGGACTTCCCGCAGCCGGACGGCCCGACGAACACCATGAACTCGCGGTCCTGGATGTGCAGGTTGAAGTCCTTCACCGCGTGGTGTTTCGTGCCGTAGCGCTTGTTGATGTGCTCCAGAATCACTTCTGCCATGACGTGCCTGCCTTTATCGCCCCTGCTCTTACCCGTGAATGGGCCCGCACCGGGACACGGTGGGGGCGAGTCGGGTAACCGGGGTACGTGAATGAATCCCAGGTGTCCGTTCATGCCGCGCTGACACGCGCAGCATATCACGCCGCGCCAAACGGACGGCGGCCCGCCCAGACAACAAAAGCCCCCCAGGCCAGGGGGGGGCCACAGCGGGTCAGTTCAGAAGGTGATGCCGCTGCGGGTCACCATCAGCTTCAGTTCGTGCGGGCTGGTCGCGGCCGCCATCGCCTCGTCCATGGTGATCAGGGTGTTGCGGTACAGCTGCACGAGGTGCTGATCGAACGTGTGCATGCCGCGGATGTTGTCCTCGATCAGGGCGTCCTTGATCAGCGGCGTCTTGTTCTCATCCTTGATGTACTCCTGGATCAGCGGCGTGTTTAGGAGGATTTCCAGGGCCAGCACGCGTCCGATTCCGTCGGCTCGCCGCAGCAGCCGCTGACTGACAATCCCGATCAAGGATTCGGCCAGTTGCAGGCGGATCTGCTCCCGCTCGAACGGCGGGAAGAAATCAATGATGCGGTTCACGCTGCGCACGGCGTCCTGGGTGTGCAGCGTGCTGACCACCAGGTGGCCCGTCTGCGCGGCGCTCAGGGCCGCTTCCACCGTTTCCTTATCGCGCATCTCGCCGATCATGATGACGTCCGGGTCCTGCCGCATCGCGTACTTCAGGGCGGTGCGGAAGTCGCGGGTGTCACTGCCCACCTCGCGCTGCACCACGATGCTTTTCTTGTTCCGGTGCAGGATCTCGATTGGGTCCTCAATCGTGATCATGTTGTACGCGTACGCGCGGTTCATGTGATCGATCAGGCTGGCCAGCGTGGTGCTCTTCCCGGACCCGGTGGGCCCCGTGACGAGGATCAGGCCGCGCGGGTGGTCCGCCAGGCCGCGCATGACGTCCGCTGGAAGGCCCAGCGACTCAAACCCCGGAATGGTGTCGGACACGATGCGCATGACCATCCCGACCGCGCCCCGCTGCCGGAACACGTTGCAGCGGAAGCGGCCCAGCCCGGACACGCTGTACGCCAGATCCAGCTCGTTGCGGTACGTGAAGTCGTCCCACTGGTCAGCGTTCATCAGGGACTGCGCGAGCAGCATCGTGTCCGGCGGCATGAGGGGCTGCGTGCCGAACGGCACGAGCTGACCGTCGATGCGGCCCATGGGGGGGCTGCCCGCCTGGAGGTGCACGTCGCTGGCCCGGCGCCCGACCATCTCGCGCAGCAACTCGTCGAGCGTCATCCGGCCGTCCCGGCCGCAGTGGAATCCAGGGGCATGTTGTCGATCAACCGCACGCCGAACAGGCGGGCCGCCACCAAGACGCGATTCATGGGGTCATTGTCCACCATTTCGCGCTCCTGCATATCCCCCCCGACGACCGTCAGGTACTCCAGCGTCAGCGCCTCCTCGCGCGACAGCACAGCCCGCCCGGCCGCTTCGAGGACCTCCCGCTGCCGCTCACCGGACCGGTAGGCGGCCTGCACGGCCCGCAGCGCAGAGGAGAGGACGGCCGCGCGCGCCTGCTGCCCGGCATCCAGGTAAGTGTTGCGGCTGCTGAGTGCCAGCCCGGAGTCGGCGCGCACTGTGGGCACCCCGCGCACCTCGACGGGCACGTTCAGGTCCCGGACCATGCGGCGGATCACCGCCAGCTGCTGCCAGTCCTTCTCGCCGAACAGCGCCACGTCCGGCCGGACGAGGTTCAGCAGTTTCAGGACAATCGTGGCCACGCCTGTGAAGTGCCCGGGGCGCGCTGCGCCGTCCAGACTGTCACTGACGCCGCTCACGCTGACCCGCGTGCTGAACCCGTCCGGGTACATGGTGGCCACGTCCGGGTGGAACAGGACGTCCGCGCCCGCCTCACCCGCCACGCCTAGGTCACGCTCCAGGTCACGCGGGTAGCGGCTCAGGTCCTCATTCACACCGAACTGCAGGGGGTTCACGAACACGCTCACGACCACCAGGCCGTCCGGGACAGCGGCGCGCGCCGCGCGGATCAGCGTGGCGTGACCCTCATGCAGGTACCCCATGGTGGGCACGAACGCCACCCGCCGTCCCGCCAGCCGCGCGCGCAGCCCGTCCGGGGTGGTCTCGACTCGCGGCGGCGCCGTCACGGTCACTTCCGGTCCTCCAGACCCAGGGCGCCCGTGACGGCGTCCAGCACCCAGGAGATCACCGCAAGCACCACAGCCCCGATGACGGCCGCCCCGAAGCCCGACACGTTCAGGGCCGTGACCGCTGCCACCAGCCACAGCACCACGCCGTTCACCACCAGCGTGAACAGGCCCAGCGTCAGCACGTTCACAGGCAGGGACAGCAGCAGCAGCACCGGCCGGACCAGCGCGTTCACGATCCCCATCACCAGCGCCGCCACGACCACGCTCAGCAGGTCCGCGCCCGGCGCGAAACTCACGCCGCCGTACACGCGGGTCAGGAGGTACAGGGCCAGTGCGTTGACCAGCAGCCGAAGAACGAAACCCATACCCGCAGGATACGGGATGCCTGCGCGCCCCACTGCGCGTCGGCGCGCACTTCAGGGCCCCGGCGGCGGCTACTTGCCCTGAACGGCCACGTTGATCGTGGGGTGCTTCTTCTCGAACTTCACGGTTAGCACGCCGCCATTCAGGCTGGCCTCACCGGTATTCGGAATCACCGGTTCCGGAAAGGTGAACGTGCGGCGGAACGTGCCACTGGGCCTCTCATGGCGCAGCAGCCGCCGGGTCTCCGGACGCTGCCCCGCCACCGTGACCAGCTCGCCCTCCTCCAGCAGTTCCAGCGAGTCGGGGTGCACGCCCGGCACGTCCAGGTGCAGTTCCAGGTGGGTGTCCCCGTCGCACCAGTCGGCGGCGGGCGTCCAGGGGCCCAGGCCCGCCAGGGTCTCGACCTCCTCGCGCAGGGTCATGAGGTGTTGCAGCCTTGCCAGCACCGGCTCGTTCATGCGGCCCAGGCTAACATCCACGCCCGGGCCGACACTGTGCCCTGACCGGCCCGGCATGGACGCAGCGGCCCGCAGGACTGCAGGAAGCGGGCCGCTATCATCGGGCGCGTGCCGCTGGACCTGCCCCGCCCCATCCCCATCCTGACTGCCCCCACCGCCGCCGGAAAGTCGGCCCTGGCCCTGCGCACCGCTGAGGCGACGGGCGCGGAGATCATCAGCGCGGACGCTTTTACCGTCTACCGTGGCCTGGACATCGGCACGGCAAAACCCGGCCCGGACGACCTCGCCCGCGTCCCCCACCACCTGATCAACGTGGCGGACGTGACCGAACCCTTCGACGTGGCCCGCTTCGTGACGCTCGCCGAAACGGCCATCGCCGACGTGCTCGCCCGTGGCCGTGCCCCTCTGATCGTGGGCGGCACCGGCTTCTACCTCCAGGCCCTCATGCGCGGGCTGCCGCTGACCCCCCCCAGCGACCCGAGCACGCGCGCGCAGGTGGAAGCGGAACTGCACGAACGTGGCCTGGACGACCTGCTGGCCGAGATCGCCGCCACCGACCCGCACGAGGCGGCCCGCATGGAACGCAACCCCCGCCGCGTCGTGCGGGCCGTGGAGGTCCACCGCCGCACCGGCCGCTACCCAGGCTCCTTCGGGCGCAGCACGCCCGCGTACACCTTCGCCCCGACGGCGTTCACGCTGCCCGCACCGGCACACGAGGCGCGCGTACAGACCCGCATCCTCGAGATGTTCCAGCGGGGCTGGGCCGACGAGGCCGCCTGGCTGGCCACCCAGGTGGAGCCGGAGAGGGACCCACGCCCGACCGTGTGGCAGGCCCTGGGCTACCGCGAAGTGCTGGCCGCCGCGCGCGGCAGGCTGGACATGGCGGACGCCGCGGCGCAGATCACCGTGGCCACCCGCCAGTATGCCAAACGGCAGCTGACCTTCATCCGCACCCAGCTCCACGCCCCACTGTTAAGCCCGGATGAAGCTGCGGCGGCCCTGCTGGACGCACTGAACCGCTAGCGTGACGCCTCCGCTGATCCGGGCAGTCCGCTGTGCAGCCCGGCCCCATCAACCGCGCGGGGCGGGTCCGGTATTGTGAACAACAGCTCACGCAGCCGCAGTTGTGATCCACCGGTTCACTGGAGGGAGTAGACATGAAACCACGCGTTCTGGGCATGATCCTCGCAGGCGGACAGGGCAGCCGACTGGCCCCCCTCACGCAAAAGCGCAGCAAACCGGCCGTGCCGTTCGGCAGCAAATACCGCATCATTGACTTCGCCATCAACAACTTCATCAACAGCGGCGTCTTCTCCATCTACGTCCTCACGCAGTACAAAGCGCAGAGCCTCACCGAACACATCCAGCGAGGCTGGCGCTTCGGCACGTTCCTCAGCGACTACTTCATCACGCTCGTGCCCGCCCAGATGTACCGCATCGAGGAACTCGGGCCCGTGTGGTACCGCGGCACCGCCGACGCCGTGTACCAGAACATGCACCTCATCGACAACTACGAAGCCGATTACGTCGCCATCTTCAGCGGCGACCACATCTACAAGATGAACGTCGAGCACATGCTGCAAAAACACATCGAGACCCGCGCGGACGTCACCATCGCCGCGTACCCCATGCCGCAGGCGCAGGCCCACCAGTTCGGTGTGATGCACGTCGACCAGAACTGGCGCGTCACGGACTTCCTCGAAAAACCCAAGAACCCACCCAGCATCCCCGGACAGGACGGCACCAGCCTCACCAGCATGGGCAACTACATCTTCTCCCGCCGCGCGCTGGAAGAACTACTGGAAACCAACATGGGCGGCGGCGAGATCGGCTTCGACTTCGGCGGCGACGTCATCCCCCGCGCCCTGAGCGACGGGTACAACGTCCAGGCGTACGACTTCCACCGCAACCCCATCCCCGGCCAGACCGGCCCGAACACCTACTGGCGGGACGTGGGCACCCTCGACGCGTACTTCGACGCCAGCATGGACCTCGTGAGCGTCAACCCGTCCTTCGACATCTACAACCCGCAGTGGCCCCTGCGGACCAGCAGCGAATTCTCCCCACCCGCCAAGTTCGTGCACGAAAGCGAAGGCCGCAAAGGACAGGCGTTCAACTCAATTATGGCCGGGGGCGCCATCATCAGCGGCGGTACCGTCCGCGACAGCCTCCTCGGGCGCGGCGTGCGCACCCACTCGTACTCCCTCGTGGAAAACTGCGTGCTGTTCGACGACGTCGAGGTGGGCCGCCACGCGCACATCCGCAACTGCATCGTGGACAAGAACGTCATCATCCCCCCCGGCACCAAAATTGGCCTGGACGCCGAAGAGGACCGCGCCCGCGGCTTCACCGTCACGGACAACGGCGTCGTCGTGGTCCCCAAAAGCTACACCTTCTGATCCCGGAACGGACCGCCCCGCACCCCCGGACCTGCTGTTATGGGTCTGGCGATGCGGGGCGGTTCACACCAGCTGAGAGAACCATCGGTGTCCGCTTACCCATGCGAGCCTTGACTGTACTGAAACGCAGCGGAACTCAGCGTGCAGACGGTCTGACTTTCTGGCCTGTTGCTTGAGTTTCCTCTGGACGCGGTGAATGGCCGATTCGCCGGGCAGAGGGCCTGGATGCCGGTCCATCGGACAGCGCACTCGCGGTCATCTTTGCAACCGAATTGAGCTATTCACGACTCTGGGCTGACACGCGTTGGAGGCAGCCCGCAGCGGCCAGCCGGGTCAGTTGGCTGGATGGATTCCGGGCGCGAATGACCCGCCTCTGCTCCACGGCTGGCGTGTCAGTACAGGCGCTCTGATCTTTCCAGGCGTGTCAGCCGTTACACTTGGGCCGTTTATGGAGTTACTCCGCTCACTTGCCGCCCAGCTGGGCATTGCCGACCTGACGGGCCGGGGCTTCCTCAGTGTCATAGTCACGTTCATCAGTGCCGGGGTGTTCACCTGGTTTTTCATTCCTCGCCTGCGGGACTTTGCCATTCAGGTCGGCTGGGCCGATCAGCCCAACGAACGCCGCCTGAACAAGGAGCCCCTCCCGAACGCGGGTGGTCTGGCCATCTATGGCGGGTTTATCGTCAGCATCATCCTGGCATGGGCGCTGCGGCCCATCGCGGTGGACATCGTGAACATTCAGGTGCTGGCGATCCTGCTGGGCGCCTCCATGCTCGTGCTGGTGGGGTTCATTGACGACCAGTACGGCCTGTCGCCCGTCACGCGCCTGCTCGTGCAGACGCTGGCGGCGGTGCTGCTGCTGGTGAATGACCTGCGCATCGATTTCAATGCCATTCCGTTCCTGCCAGTCCTGCCGGACGCCCTGAACCAGGCACTGAGCACCGTGCTGACCATCTTGTGGGTGGTGGGCCTGACGAACGCCGTGAACCTGCTGGACGGTGTGGACGGCGTGGTGGGTGGCGTGGCGTTCGTGGCGAGCTTCGTGCTGCTGGCCACCGCCGCGCAGTTCCCGGACCGCGCCGCCGCCGTCGTCCTGCTGGCTGGACTGTCCGGGGCGGCGCTGGGCTACCTGCGGCATAACTTCAACCCGAGTCGCATCATCATGGGGGACGCGGGCAGCACGCTGTTCGGCTACACGCTGGCCGCCGTGAGCCTGCTGGGCACCCTGAAGTTCAGCGCGGGCGCCAGCCTGATCGTGCCGCTGATCGTCCTGGCCCTGCCCCTCGTGGACACCACGCAGGTCGTAATCGGTCGCCTGGCGCGCGGGATTCGCAACCCGCTGCGGCACCCGGACAAGACCCACATTCACCACCGGGTGCTGGCCCGCACCAGCAGCGCGCGGCGGACCGCCGTGATCCTGTGGCTGGTGGCGCTCGCCTGCGGGGCGGTCGGCATGAGCCTGCAGGGCCTGCGGGCGCAGGCGATTGCCGGGACGATCGTGTCTGCGATGCTGTGCCTGCTGTTTGTAGCGTACCGACGCGTGCGAGCCCGCAACATGGAACTGGCCCAGACCGGGCAGGGAGACGACGAGTGAAGAACATCATCCTGGCCTTCGGGACCCGACCTGAGGCCACCAAGATGGCGCCGGTGTACCGCGCCGTGCAGGCGACGCCCGGCCTGACGGCCCAGATTCTCTCGACCGGGCAGCAGCGGCAGATGCTGGACGGGGCGCTGAACGTCTTCGGCCTGACCCCGGACCTGGACCTGAATGTCATGACGGACCGGCAGACCCTCGCGGACCTGACCGCGCGGATCGTGCCGCAGGCCGGGCGCACGCTGCGCGACATGGGGGCCGACATGGTCCTCGTGCATGGGGACACCAGCACCAGCTTCTGCGTGGCGCTCAGCGCCTTCTATGAGGGGATTCCGGTGGGGCACGTCGAGGCGGGGCTGCGCAGCGGCAGCCTGCGTGAGCCCTTCCCGGAGGAAGCGAACCGCCGCCTGACGGGCGTGCTGAGCACCCTGGATTTTGCCCCTACGGCCGGAAGCAAGACCAACCTGCTCCGCGAGGGCAAGGCGCCGGACGGGATCGTGGTCACTGGGCAGACGGCCGTGGACGCCGTGCGTGAGGTGGCCGGGCGCGTCCCACTGCGCCCCGCGTGGCAGGCGCGCCTGGACGCGGGGCAGCCCCTCGTGACCGTCACCATGCACCGCCGGGAGAATCAGCCCATGATGCGCGAGATGGCGCTCGCCCTGGCCCGCGTGGCGCAGGCTCACCCGGACCATCATTTCATCTATCCCGTGCACCTCTCGCCCGCCGTGCAGGAGGCCGTACGTCCCGCACTGGGGAGCGTCCCGAACTTCGAGCTGACCGACCCGCTGGAGTACAGCGACATGGCGCCCCTGATGGCCGCGTCGCGTCTGCTGGCCACCGACAGCGGCGGCCTCCAGGAAGAGGGAGCGGCGCTGGGTGTTCCAGTCGCGGTGTTGCGCAACGTCACTGAGCGCCCGGAGGGCGTCGAGGCGGGCGTTCTGAAACTCGCCGGGAACGACCCCGCCCAGCTGGAAGTGATGCTGCGAGACCTGCTGAGTGACGGGGCGACCCTGGCCGCCATGCGTGCCGCCCGCAACCCCTACGGGGACGGGCGCGCGTCGCAGCGGATCGCGCAGGCCATCGCGTGGCATTTCGGTCTGGCAGACCGGCCCGCCGACTGGAACTGAACGTCAGAGAAGCGCCGCCGGTCCTTCGGGACACCGGCGGCGCTTCTCTGGGTTCCGGCTTTACTTGCTGGCGGGCGCCACCGTGACGCGGTCCGGGAAGCTCTCACTGGTCAGCTTGGCGACCTGAGCGTCCAGGTACTTCTGCGCCGCCTCACTGGACAGCTTCGCGCGGATCAGCGGCGCCGCCTCGGCCAGGGGCAGCAGGCCAGCGTCGGTGCGCTTGGTGACCAGCACGAGGTGCCAGCCAAACTGAGACTGCACGGTCTGCACCTGATTCACCGGGCCTTTGAAGCTGGCCGCGTCGAAGGTCTCAACCATCTCGCCCGGGCCGAAGCAGCCCAGGTCGCCGCCCTGCGCGGCGCTGCCCGGATCCTGGCTCTTGGCCTTGGCGACGGCCGCGAAGTCCGCGCCGCCCGCCAGGTCCTTGGCGATGGCCTGCGCTTCGGCCTGCGTGGGGACCAGGATGTGCTTCACGCACGCCTCGGGGTCCTGCTGGAACTCGGCCTTGTGCAGGTTGTAGAACCCGCCAACCAGCGCGTCGCCGAACGTGAAGCGGCCCTGCACCTTCTCCAGGTAGGCGTTGACCACCGCGCGGCGTTCAAGTTCCGCGCGCAGCTCGTCCGCGCTGCTGTACCCGGTGGCCTTCAGGGCCTCCAGGAACGCCGCGTCACTCTCGAAGTCCGCGCGGGCTTCTTCCATCTGCTTGTCCACCACGGCCGCGTCCAGTTTCACGCTGGCGCGCGCAAGCTGCTCGACCGCGCGGTCACGGACGAACTGCTTGAGGAAGTCCGCGCGGGCCTCGGCGAACTCCGTGATGTACTCATCGCTGTACGGCAGACCCTGACCGTTCAGGACGCGCGCCACGGCCAGCCGGAACGCCCGGTCGTAGTCCGCCATGGTGTACGTCTGCGTGCCCACGCGGGCCACGACCGCCGCCGGGTCCTGGGTGGGCGCGGCCGCCGGGGTGGTCGTGGGGGCAGGGGTTGTGGTCGCCGGGGCCGGTGTGGCCGGGGCAGTCGTGTCGGTCTGCGCCAGGGCGGCCCCAGACAGCAGCAGGGCGGTCAACAGGAATTGTTTCACGCTGTCACTCTAGCGTCCTGGCGCCAGCAGACCGTGACGGGCGCGTGAATGGGCGCGCCCGGCTGCTACAATCCCCCGCGTGCGCCTGAACCTCGTGGAAACCACCGACCCGCGCGTCTATGACGACGCCGTGCGGAACCTGCCCATCACCAGTGCCCTGCAGGGCTGGGGGTACGGCGAGGCGAGGCGGCAGCTGGGCCAGTCGCCCGCCCGGTACCTCATCCAGCAGGAGGGCCGCACGGTCGGGGCCCTGCAACTGCTGCGCAAACGGCTCGTGCCGGGCTTCAGTACGCTGTACGCCCCGCGCGGCCCCGCCCTGGAGTCCCTGGACCTGCTGCCCGGCGTGGCGGACGCCGTGAAACGCGTCGCGCGGCCCACGGACGCCCTGCTGAAGATCGAGCCGCCTGTGCCGTTCCTCGCCACGGACACGGTCACGCTGCCCGACAGCTACGGCCCGTTCCGCCGCGCGGACACCGAGCAGCCCGAGCACACGATCATCGCGGACCTGACCCGGAGCGAGGATGAACTGTTCGCGGGTCTGCACTCCATGGCGCGCCGAAACGTCCGCACCGCGCAGAAGCTGGGCGTGGTGGCCGGACGGGACGACGACTTCGACGCGTTCTGGGAGATCTTCACCGCCACGAACGAACGTGCCCAGCTGGGCGCCTTTCCCCGCGCGTACTACGAGACCATGCTGCGCGAGGGCAACGCGCACGGCGGCGAGGCGTACATCGTCCTGTCCCGCTACCAGGGCCGCGCGCTGGCCGGGGGCTTCTTCCTGGCGATGGGCAAGGGCACGTACTACCTGTTCGGCGGCAGCGTCCGTGACGACCGCGTGACCGAGGACGGCAGCCCCCTTAAGGACGCCAAGGCCCCGGACGCCTTCTACTGGAACGCCATGCTGGACGCCCGGCAGCGCGGCTACGAACTGTTCGACTTCTGGGGCATTCCGCGCGTGCTGGACGAGAGTAAACATTCGTACGGCGTGTTCAAGATGAAACTGAAGTTCAGTGAGCAGCGCGTCTGGTACCCCGCGTACGACCTGAACCTGAATCCGGCCGCGCCGGCCATCGTGAAGGCGCTGCGCTGGCGCAAGACGCAGAACAACCTCCGCAAGCGGGGCAGCGCCGAAGACGTGCTGTAAGAGCAAGTCACTCAGGCCAGCCCCTGGCTGAGCTCAGTCCCAGTCCCAGTCGCGCCAGTCACTGGCTTTCGCGGCGCCCGGCCTGACCGGCGCGGCGTCTGGCGCGTCCGGTGAGGGATACCAGGGGTACGCGGCGTGCAGAGCTCGGTCTAGCTGGGCGCGCAGCAAGCCTGCCAGCGTTACCTCCTCCCACGCGGTGAGTCTGGGAATCTCACGCCGCAGCACGTCCAGCCGGGCGTCCAGGGCCCCCTGGTACGGTTCGCGCGCCTTGCGGACCGCGCCTCGGCGCAGCGGCTCGGGGTGAATGACGGGCACGTACTCGCCCGCCGCGCGTTCCAGAAGCTCCTGCCGCGCCTGGGCGCGCGCCGCGCGGGTCTGCTCGGCACGCTCACGGGCGTCCGCCGCGCGCGCCTGCGCCGCCAGGAACGTGTCGTCCCGCTCGACGTCCAGCACGCGCGCCTCCTCGTACAGTTTCACCGGGGGCAGGCGGCGGCGGCCCATCCGCAGGCCGTTCGGCCGGGTGCGGTCATGCTCGCCCAGGAACCGGCGAATCAGTGCGGGCGTCCACCCGCGGTCTTTGAGGTCCTGAGTGGCTAAGAACCCGGGCGGATTGATCGGCGTCTCCCGCTCGCGCGGCACCTCAGGTCCTCCGGTCCAGGTCGGTCCAGTCGCGCCTGAGCAGGTCCAGACGCACCGCGTCGAAGCGCTGGCCGCGGATCAGGCGCGCCTCACGCACCCGGCCCGCCTCGCGGAAACCCAGGTGCCGCGCAGCGCGGATCATGCGGTCGTTTCCGCCCCAGGTGCTGAAGGTCAGCACGTGCGCGTCCGTCTCGTCCAGCGTCGCCTGCACCCACAGCGCCAGTGCCCGTGAGCCCAGCCCGCGCCCCCAGTGCGCCGGGTCGTAGATCAGGATGCCCAGGTCCCACCAGCCGCCCCCCGCCGGGTCCTCCTCGGCGCGGTTCACCATGCCCGCGACCACGCCGCCCACGTCGATCACGCGTTCATGCGGGCTGGGCGGGCGGCCCGGCAGGGACTCGGCGTACCGCTGCAGGTTCACGGTGGTGTCCCAGGCGGGCAGGTAGGGCGCGTCCCACGCGCGCCACTCGGCGTCCGGGTCGGTCAGCCAGCGCGTCAGGATGGGCAGGTCGCGCGGGCGGCGGCCCCGCAGGGTCACGGCAGCAGGGGAGAGGTCAGGCGCGGAGTCCGGCACGCGCGCATGCTGGCACACCCGGGGCGCTCCACACTGCGCGGAACCCCGCACTGCGCCGCCCACCCCCGGCGGCCGCCCAGGTCAGGCGCCACGCAGCAGCCGCAGCAGCGGGGGCAGCAGCGTGCCCGCCGCGACCAGCAGCGCCCCGGCCGAGGCGACCAGAACGGCTGCCGCCGCCGCGTCCTTGGCCAGTTTCGCCAGGGGGTGCCGCTCCGGGCTGACGAGATCCACGGTCGCCTCCAGCGCCGTGTTCACGAGTTCCAGGCTGAGCACGAGCGCGCAGGCCAGCGCGACCGGGGCCAGCGGCGCGCCCAGCAATAGGGTCACCGCGACTGCCAGCAGCGCCGCCCAGCACTCAATACGGAAGTTCGCCTGGGTGCGGTACGCCTGCCGCACGCCCGCCCAGGCGAAGCCCGCCGAGCGCCACCAGCGCCGCGCATTCCAGGCGGACCCGTCGCTGCGCACGTCCGGCCTCAGGCGCCTTCGGGCAGCGCCGCCCGCGCCGCGTCCCACGCGCCGTGGAACACGGCCCACTCCGGGCCGGTCGCGCCCTCCTCGAAGCCCAGGCCCTCCGCATGCGGGTGGTCGTGTCCCACGAGGTGCGTGAGGCCGTGACTGGCCAGCAGCGCCACCTCGCGCGTCAGGCTGTGCCCGCGCGCCTGCGCCTGCCGCTCGGCGGTGTCCAGGCTGATCACAATGTCCCCCAGGTGAGGCGGGATGAACGGATCGCCGGGTTCCCAGGTGGGGAAACTCAGCACGTCCGTCACGGCGTCCTCACCCCAGTGCTCGCGTTTCAGGGCGCGGATGGTGCGGTCCCCGACCAGCACGACCGTCACCTCGCGCTCCGTCACCCCGAAGTGCGCCATCACGGCCTCCAGACTCCCGCGCAGGGCGGGACGCAGACCGGCGGGCGGCGTCTTGCGGACAATCAGATCAATCACTTCACAGAGGATAGTGGATGGCTGAGGGCCAGCGCGGAAAGGCCCGGCGCGCAGGGCGGCCGGGCCTCACTCAGCGCACTGTTTAGGGGCGGTGTTCGCCGTCGCCCTCGCCCTCGGGAATGCTGGCGAACTCGCCACGCCGCGCGGCGCGCTTGTCTTGCTCGGCATTCTCGGCGCTCTCGTAGGCCTTGATGATGCGGCCCACCAGAGGGTGACGCACCACATCAGCGTCCGTGAACTCGTGCCAGGCGATCCCGTCAATGTTGCCCAGCACGCGCTTGGCCACCGCGAGGCCGCTCGTGACGTGACGCGGCAGGTCAATCTGCGTGACGTCCCCTGTCACGACGACCTTGCTGGAAAAGCCCATGCGCGTCAGGAACATCTTCATCTGCTCGCCCGTGGTGTTCTGCGCCTCGTCCAGGATGATGAACGCGTCGTTCAACGTGCGGCCGCGCATGAAGGCCAGCGGGGCGATCTCAATCACGCCGCTCGTCAGGTACGACTCGAACTTCTCCTGATCCAGCATGTCCTGCAGCGCGTCGTACAGCGGGCGCAGGTACGGGTCGATCTTCGCCTGCAGGTCACCCGGCAGGAAGCCCAGCCGCTCCCCGGCCTCCACGGCGGGACGGGTCAGGATGATCCGCTTGACCTTCTTCACCTTCAGCGCCTGCACGGCCATGGCGACCGCCATGTACGTCTTACCGGTCCCGGCGGGCCCGATGCCGAAGGTGATGTCACTCTTGTCGATGCTGTCCAGGTACTGCTTCTGCCCGGGCGTCTTGGGCTTCAGGCCGCGCGGGAGGCTCAGGCCGTTCACCTGCGTCTCCTGGGCCAGGCTGCGGCCCTCGCCGCTCAGCCGCGCCGAGCGCAGCAGGCTGTCGGGCGTCAATTCGCCGCCGCTACGGACCACGTCCAGCGCGTCGCGCACCATGCGCTCAGCCGACGCGACCTGCTCCTCATCACCGGTGATCGTGATGGTCTCGCCGCGCGCCACGAGTTTCGCCTTGGTCAGTTCACGCATGCGGCGCAGGTTCGCGTCTCCCGCCCCGAGCAGCGCGTAGGCCTCGCGCTGGTTGTCCAGGGTCACGGTCGCGCTGAACGCGCCGGAAGTGGGCAGGGTGCCGCTGTCCTGTTGAGGCTGTGTCAAATCGTCTCCAGTGCGCGCCAGGCGCAGGCCTCACCCCGCAGGCGGGGAAGGGGAAGAGGGGCGGAGGGTCGCTGGGAGGCCCGCATTCTCGCGCGCACCGGCCGGGGCGGGCGTGCTCCCAGGCACATTGTGCGCCGCGGCGTGCAGCGCCGCATCCCCCATTTCCCTTATGGACGCCGCTGTCCCCTGAGGGGCAGTCCTGGACACCCGCCTTCACCGCCCGTTGACCTGCCCGGTGCGGGCGCGGGCCTGCCTTAGACTGTGCGGGTGACCGTGCCGGACCCTGACCAAGCGCTGCGAGCCTACCTGTACGCAGACCCGGCCGCGCACTCCCTCTCACCCCACATGCACGCGGCCGCGTTCGCCCATGCCGGACTCAACGGGACCTACGAGGCACGCCGCGTCCTGCCCGCCGACCTGCCGCAGGCGGTGCAGGCCCTCCGCTCGGCCGGGACCCTGGGCGCCAACCTCAGCCTGCCGCACAAGGAAACCGTCCTGCCGCTGCTGGATGACCTGAGCAGCGCGGCGCGCTTGATCGGCGCCGTGAACACCATCGTTCACCGCGGCGGGCAGCTCAGCGGGGACAACACGGACGCCCCGGGCCTGCTGGCCGCGCTGCGCGACGCGGGCCTGGACGATGCCGGGCGCGGCAGCGTCGTGATTCTCGGGGCGGGCGGAGCGGCCCGCGCCGCCGCCTTCGTCGCCCTGAGTGACCTGGCGCGGCCCACCTGGGTCGTGAACCGCACCCTGGGCCGCGCGCAGGCCCTCGCGGCTGACTTCAGCGGACTGGGGAACGTGCAGGCGGCCCCGGCGATCGATGTTCCCTGGGAGGCGGCGCAGGTCGTCATCAACGCCAGCAGCGCCGGCCTGAACGACCCCGACCAGACCCCGCTGGACGCCACGTTCCTGGCGCGGCTCCCCGCCGGGGCGCTGATCTACGACATGGTGTACAAGCCGGCCGAGACCCGCCTGATCCGCGAAGCGCACGCCCGCGGCCTGCGCGCCCACAACGGCCTGGGCATGCTGGCCCACCAGGCGCGCCTGGCCTTCCAGGCCTGGACGGGCACCGACGTTCCCGTGCAGGTCTTCCTGGACGCACTGCGCGCCGCCGGAGCGCCCCGGTGAGACTGCTGTCCGCCGCGCGTGGGCGACAGGTGCCGATCTTGGTCCTGCTGCTGGTCGTGGTGCTGACGCTGGTCATGGCCTTCGTGGTGCATTCCTTCGCGCGCGCTCAGCAGCGCATCCGCTTCGAGCGGGAGGCCGGCGCGTACACCCAGCTGCTGCGCGACCGCGTGCTCGTGTACGAACGGCTGCTGGAGGCCACGCGCGCCAGCTGGCAGACCTTCGCGTCCAGCGCCAGCGAGCCCGCCTTCGACCAGTACGTGCGCGGCCTGAATATCGCCGAGCGGTACCCGGGCGTGCGGGCGGTCGGTTTTGCCCAGATCGTCCCGGCCGGTCAGGCCGCGCAGCTGGAAGCTGAACTGCAACGAACGGTCGGCCCGGACGTGCAGCTCACGGCGGACGGCCCGGTGCAGGATGAGCGGGTCATCTCCGTGCGGATTGCCCCGGCAACCACCTCCAACCTGGACGCCATTGGCTATGACCTGAACAGCGAGGTGAAGCGGCGCGCCACCCTGCAACGCGCGCAGGCCAGCGGCCGCGCCGTGGCCACGCCCCTGCTGCACCTCGTGCAGCGCGAGGCGCAGGGTCAGCCGACCTCCGGCTTCCTGGTCGTCCTGCCCGTGCAGGGCCGCGGCGGCATCCAGGGCTTCATGTACGTCGCCGTCAGCTCCGCCGACCTGCTGCGCGGCCTGAACGGTGGCGGACCGACCGGCGCGCTGAACGCCCGGGTCAGCCTGGCCGGCCAGCCCCTGAACACCCCCGCAGAGGACGGCGACGAGCCGGAGTTCGTGACGAGCACCGGCTTTGACCTGGTCGGGCAGACCTGGACCATCCAGTTTCAGGCGGACGGCGCGTTCGGCCGCGACCTGGCCGCCACCCTGCCCTACCTGATCGCGCTGCTGGGCCTGCTGCTGGCGGGCTTCGCCTTCCAGATCGTGAAGGCCCAGGTGGACGCCCGCAGCCGCGCCGAACTGATGAACGTGTCCCTGCTGCGCGCCCGCACCCTTCAGGACGCCGCCCGCGCCGAGTTCGAGGCGATCTTCCAGTCCATGCAGGACGGCGCGGTCTTCACGGACGCCGAGGGCCGCATCCGGCTCGTGAATCACGCGCTCGGCGAGTGGCTGGGCCGCAGCGACCTGGCCGGCAGTCCGCTTGGCGTGATTCACGGGGACCGCCGCCTGGACGGCCGCAGCCGCTTCGCGCCGCTGTCCACCAGTTACCTCCGCGCGGACGGCAGCGTCTTCTCCGGCGAGGCGCAGCGCAGCGAGGTGCGCGCCCCGGACGGCTCCCTGCTGGGCCTGCTCGAGGTCGTGCGGGACATCCGCGAGCGGGTGGAGGCTGAGCAGGCCCTCCAGGCCGAGGAGCGGCGGTCCCGCGCCGTGCTCGATACCCTGCCCAGCATCGTGCAGCTGACCGGCCGCACCGGCGAGATGCAGTACCAGAACCGCGCCCACCAGGTGCTGCTGGGCCGTGCGGAACTGACCGAGCACCTGCTGCCGGAGGAACGCGGCGCGTACCGGCAGTGGCGTGAGCAGGTGGCCGCCAGCGGCCGCGACGCCAGCAGCGAGTGGCAGCTGGCCACCACCCACGGCGACCGCTGGTTCCAGGTGCGCGTGAACCCGATCCTGGACCCCGGCCGCGCCGACGGGGAGGCCGTGAGTGCCTGGGTGACGACCGCCACCGACATTCACGACCGGCTGCTGGCCGAGCGGCTCGCGCAGCGCAACGAGGAACGCTACCGGACCGTCCTGGAGGGCATGCCGCAGATCGTGTGGCTGACCGACCCGCGCGGCGCGCCCGCCTACTTCAACCGCCAGTGGACCGAGTTCGTGGGTGAGGCGCGCGCCTCTCAGCCGCTGAGCAGCCTGATCCACCCGGACGACCGAGCGGATTACCTGCGCCGCTGGCAGGCCGCGCTGAGTTCCCGCCGCGCCTTCGAGGCCGAGCACCGCCTGCTGCGCGCCGACGGGCAGTTCCGGGCGTTCGTCACGCGTGGCCTGCCGGTTCTTGACCGCGAAGGGCAGGTCCTAGAGTGGGTGGGGACCAGCACCGACGTGGATGATCAGGTGTACGCCGAGCAGACCGCGCGCCTCCTGGCCGACGTGTCCGAGCAGCTCTCCGGGCGTAGCGACGACCCGGGGACGCTGCGGCACGACCGGTATCGCGCGGCCCTGGCCCGCCTGGACGGCCGCTTCGTGGACAGCGGCGCGCTCTGGACCGTGAACCCCACGCAGTTGGTCGCGGTGTCCTCGCCGTCCGCCACGTGGCACGCCGCCGCGTTCCAGGTGGTGGCCGGTGGGGCCATCGAGCAGGTCACGTCCTCGGAGGATCCGGTCTTCATTGACGCGGATCCCGCCCTGCACCGGGTGAATGCGACGGGCGCGCTGTTCTACCCGCTCACCAGCCGGGACGGCGCCATGATCGGCGTGCTGGGTCTGCTGTACCGGCAGGCGCTGACCGCCCGTGACCAGGACCTCGCGCAGGAACTCGCGCAGCGGTTCGCCTCGGCCCTCACCAACGACCGCCTTCAGGAGCGCGTCCAGGCGGCCCAGGCGGACCTGCAGGCCCTGAACCTGTCGCTGGAGGAGCGCGTACAGCAGCGCACCCGTGAACTGGAGGCCGCCAACCGCGAATTGGAGGCCTTCAGTTACTCGGTCAGCCACGACCTGCGCACGCCGCTGCGGCACATCGTGGGTTTCGGGGACCTGCTCGCCAAGGAGACCGGCACGGACCTCAGTCCCAAGGGTGTGCGGTACCTGAATGTCATCAAGGACTCGGCGAGCCGCATGAGTCAGCTCATTGACGACCTGCTGTCGTTCTCGCGCATGGGTCGGCAGGAACTGCGGCAGGTGCCGGTGGACCTGCGCCGCGTGATCGAGGGCAGCTGGCGCAGCCTGGAACACGACCGCGCCGGGCGCCGCATCGAGCTGGTCCTGCCAGACGAACTGCCCACCGTGCAGGGGGACGAGGCGCTCCTGACCCTGGTGTTCACGAACCTCCTGAGCAACGCCATCAAGTACTCGCGCGGCACGGACAGCGCCCGGGTGGAGATCACCGCCCGGACCAGCAAACATGAAGTGACGGTGAACGTCTCGGACAACGGCCTGGGCTTCGACCCCCGCTACACGGATAAACTGTTCGGCGTGTTCCAAAGACTGCACCGCGCCGACGAATTTGAAGGCATCGGCATCGGCCTGGCCAACGTCCGCCGCATCGTGACCCGCCACGGCGGGAGCGTCACCGCCGAGGGCCGCCCCGGCGAGGGCGCGACGTTCAGCGTCACCCTGCCCCTCCAGGGCCCGGGATGACCGACGCCCTGCCCGCCAGCGGCGACCCCCTGCGCCTCCTGCACCTCGAGGACAGCGAACTCGACCACGAACTGGTCACCATGCACGTCGAGGAGGAGCTGCCGTGGCCCGTCAGCATCACGCGTGTGGAGGACGAGGCGGGCTTCCTGGCCGCCCTGACGGACTTCCGGCCGCACCTGATCCTGAGTGACTTCGCGCTGCCCAGCTACGACGGCCTCAGCGCCTATCGCGCCGCGCATCAGCGTCTGCCCACCGTGCCCTTCATCATCGTGACCGGCGCGATGGGCGAGGAAACCGCCGTGGACACTCTCCGCGAGGGCGTCACCGACTACATCCTCAAGCAGCGCCTCGAACGCCTGCCGTCCAGCATCCGCCGCGCGATGAACGAGGTGGACGCCCGCATCCAGCGCGACCGCGCCGAACGCGAGGTCCGCGAGCTGAACGACCGCCTCAAGGCCCGCCTGGAGGAAGTCGAGCGGCTGCGGAACACCGCCGAGCGGCAGAGCCAGCGTCTGGAGGTGCAGGCCAAGCAGCTTGAAGAGGCCCTGAACCTCCAGAAGACCTTCCTGGCCGAGACCAGCCACGAACTGCGCACGCCCCTGACCGCGCTGCACGGCTACCTGCGCCGCGCTGAACGCGAGGTGGGCGGCAGTCAGACCCTGCAGGACGCGCAGCGCGTCGCGGAGAACATGACGCGTCTCGTGAACGACCTGCTGCAACTGTCCCGGGGTGAACTCGTGCAGAGCATCGAGATGCACTTCACGAACCTGGGCAACCTGCTGCGCCAGGTGGGCCGCGATTACGGCGTGCAGGCCCCGGATGGCAACTACGAGATCGTCGGCGATCCCGGGCGGCTCACGCAGGTGTTTGTGAACCTCGTGACGAACGCCATCCGCGTGACCGGCGGTCCGCACATGGTTCACCTGGAGATGGAACCCAGGGCCGGGGAGATCGAGGTGCGCGTCGTGGACCGCGGGCCCGGCGTGCCCGACGCGGTCAAACCCCGCATTTTCGACAAGTTCTACCGCGGCAAGGAGGCCGGCTCGGCCGGACTGGGCCTGACCATCGCGCAGCAGGTCGTGACGGCGCACGGCGGCACCATCGACGTTGTGGACACCCCGGGTGGCGGCGCCACCTTCCGCGTCCGGCTCCCCGAACTGGAAGAGGAGGGCGGCGAGGACGTGGACCTGACCGACGAGCTGGACCAGGAACCAGCCGAGCTGCCCGGACAGGACCACGCCGCCGCGCAGCCCGACGCGCTAGCGTGAGCGTATGAAAAAGACCCTGAACGTCACCTGGCTCGGCGAGCAGCGCTACCTGGGCGTCAGCGAGAGCGGCCACCAGCTCCTGATTGACAACAGCCCCACCAAGATCGGCGTGTCGCCCATGGAGGCCCTGCTGGGCGCCCTGGCCACCTGCACCGCGTACGACGTGGTGGAAATCATGAAAAAACGCCGCACACCGCTGGCCAGCTACCGCATCGAGGTGGAAGGCGAGCGGGCCGAGACGGACCCCAAGCGCTACACGACCATCACCGTGCGCCACATCGCCAGCGGCGAGGGCATCACGGAAGACGCGCTCAGCAAGGCCGCACACCTCAGCCACGAGAAGTACTGCTCGGTGGCCGCCAGCCTGAACAGCGAGATCACCGTCGACACCCGCGTCGAGTAACGCGTCACTGGAGCGGGCTGCGCCTCACCTGTAGGCGCGGCCCGCTCTGCGGTCGGTTCAGACCGGTGCGGCTGCCAGCGCCCGGTCCAGGCGTTCCAGCAGCAGGTCCACCTCGGGCGCCGTGATGCTCAGCGGCGGCCCCAGCAGCAGGTGGTCCCCACGCACGCCGTCCACTGCCCCGGACCCCGGGTAGGTCAGCAGGCCCTCCTCACGGGCCGCTGCCGCCACCCGGTCGGCCAGTCCAGGCCGGTTGAGCGCCTGCCCGGTGGCGGGGTCGCCCAGGACCACGCCCAGCAGCAGCCCCTGCCCGCGCACGGCCAGAACCTGCGGGTACCGCTCCTTCAGGGCCTCCAGACCCGACAGGAGTTGCGCGCCGCGCTCGCGGGCCGCCTGCACCAGTCCCTCCTGCTCCACGATGTCCAGGACGCTCAGGCCTGCCGCCACGCTGACCGGATGTCCCGAGTACGTGAAGCCGTGTTTGAAGGCTCCGCTGCCGCCCATGACCGTGTCGTAGAGCTGCGGGCTGGCCATCAGGCCCGCCAGGGGCGCGTACCCGGCCGCCAGGCCCTTGCCGAGCACCACGATGTCCGGCGTGACGTCCCCGCCCAGGCGCACGGCCAGCGGCGCGCCGCATCGGCCCATGCCACTCATGACCTCGTCCGCCACGAACAGCACGCCGTACTCCCGGCAGATCTGGGCCATCCGGGCGTGGTACCCGGCGTTCGGGGCGAGCGCCGCGTCTGAGGCGCCCACCACCGGCTCGCAGATGAATGCCGCGACCGATTCCGGGCCGGCCGCCTCCAGCACGGCGCGCAGCCGCTCGGCGTCCGCCTCGCCGCTCAGGGCAGGGTCGGGTTTCGGCATCTTCGGCCAGGCGTCCTCGCGGATCAGGGGCGCGTAGACCTCCCGGCGCGCGCCCATCCCCGACGCCGCCAGCGCGCCCAGCGACGCCCCGTGGTAACTGGGAACGCGCGTGATGACCTTGAAGCGCCCCGGCTCGCCCCGCTCCACGTGGTACTGGCGGGCCAGCTTGATCGCGCTCTCGTTCGCCTCCGAACCTCCCGACACCGCCCAGAAGCGGTACGCGGGCAGGTGCAGGAAGTCCGCGAGGCGCGAGGCGTACGCCTCCAGCACGTCACTCGTGAACTGCGAACCGTGCACGAACGCCAGTTGCGCCGCCTGACCGGCCATCGCCTGCGCCACGGCCACGCGTCCATGCCCGATGTTCGCCACGAGCGCCCCGGACGACCCGTCCAGGAACGAGCGGCCATCCTGCGTCTCGATGAACACGCCCCCGGCACGCACGGCGACCGGGTACGTCCTGCTGCTGCGGTAAAACACGTTCGACATAGAAATCCTTTTCCTTACCAGGTGTCGCCGCCGCCAGGAGGGGGCCACGCGCCCAGCGCCTGCCGCACCGTGACCACCTGACCGAAGTGGTGCGCGGTGTGCAGCGCCATGTCTGCCAGCAGCTCCCCGATGGTCTCCTCGTGATTCACGGGGTTGGACAGGTCCGGCCGGGCCGCGTGCGGGTCAATGCGGGCCAGCAGCTCGTAGAACTCGTTCTTCACGCGCGCCCAGTCCGCTGCGGGCACCTCGGGCCACGTGTCGGCCGCGTGCGCCGGGTACGGCTGGGCTTGCCCCATCTCGATGATGTCCAGCATCCAGCGGTTCCACCAGTTCACGTGAGCGACCAGTTCCGCCACGCTGTGGGGCAGGCCCGCCGGGCGCGTCGTGGCCTGCTCCTCCGTGAGGCCGCTGAGGGACGCCTCCACGCCCACGAACGCCTGCCCACCCCGGAACAGTTTCGGGAGGAGCCGGGCGAATGCGAGCTGCGAGCGTTGATTGCGGGTGTCATCCGTCATGTGGCCAGTGTCCCAGATAAAGCGGAGAAACGAGAATAGGAGGATGAATCCGCAACAGTCCCTGAACATCCGGACGCTGCCCGAACTGGGCGTGCAGGTCGTGCACGCCGCCGATATTCCAGAGGTGATCGGCGCGACCTTCGGCCTGGACGGCCTGCTGCTGCGGGATGCCGACCTGGGACCAGACTTCCTGAACCTGAAGACGGGGCTGCTGGGTGAGCTGTTCCAGAAGTTCGTGAACTACCGCCTGCCCGTCGCGCTGGTGGTGACTGATCCGGACCGCTACGGGCCGCGCTTCACGGAACTCGCCCGGGAGCACGCCCGGCATCCACTCATCCGCTTCGTGCCAGACGAGGCGGCAGGGCGGGCGTGGCTGCACCGGCAGACCGCGCCCCACCCCACGCACCCTCAGTAGCGCTGCGCGATGGTCTTGGTCTGCAGGAACCAGAACAGGTAGTCCGGGCCGCCCACCTTGGCGTTCGTGCCGCTCATGCCGTACCCGCCGAACGCATGGGTGCCGCTCAGGGCGCCCGTGCACTTGCGGTTGATGTACAGGTTCCCCACGTGCATCTTCCGGCGGGCCTCGTCAATTTTACGTGGATCGCGGGAGTAGAACGCGGCGGTCAGGCCGTACTCGCTGTCGTTCGCCAGTTCAATGGCGTGCTCCCAGTCGCGCGCCTTCGTGAAGGCCAGCACCGGCCCGAAGATCTCCTCTTGGAACAGAGGATCGTTTGACTCCACATCCGCGAGGATGGTGGGCCCCACGTAGCCGCCCACGCGCTCACCCACATCCGGCGTCTCGCCGCCGAGCAGCAGGCGCACACGGCCCTGCCCCTCCTGCACGTACTTCGCAATGCGCTCGGCACTGCCCTGCGTGATGACGGGGCCCAGGTCGGCATTCTCCTCGGGCAGGCCCACCTTCAGGCTCTTGGCCCTCTCGACCACCTTGTTCAGCAGGTCGTCGTACACGCTCTCCTCGACGATCACGCGTGAGCAGGCGCTGCACTTCTGCCCGCTGTACCCGAACGCCGCCTGCACGATGCCGGTCGCGGCGGCCTCAAGGTCCCCGTCGGCGCACACGACCGTGGGGTCCTTGCCGCCCATCTCGGCAATCACGCGTTTGAGCCACTTCTGCCCGGGCTGCACCCGCGCGGCGCGCTCGTAGATGCGGCAGCCGATCTCCTTGCTGCCCGTGAACGCGATCATCCGCACGCCCGGGTGATCCACCAGCGGATCGCCGAGCACGTCGTCCGTGCCGGTCAGGAACTGCACGGTCCCGCGCGGCAGCCCGGCCTCGAACAGCAGCTCAATCATCAGGTACGAGGACAGCGGCGTCTCGGACGCGGGTTTCCAGATGACGGTGTTCCCGGCGGCCAGCGCGCCCAGCGCCATGCCCAGCGGAATCGCGCTGGGGAAGTTCCACGGGCTGATGCAGGCCACGACGCCCAGCGGCTCGTACACGGTCGTGACGTGTTCGTCGGGCATGGGGTACACGGGCTTGCCGCTCGCCCAGCGCATCGCCTCGCGCGCGAACACCTCGAAGTGATCCACGGACTCCGCGACCTCACCGTCCGCCTCGGCCCAGTTCTTGCCGTTTTCCAGCGTCATGACGGCGTTGAATTCCATGCGGCGCGCGCGCAGCAGCTCGGCGGCGCGCTTGAAGATCGTGGCCCGCTGGAACGGCTCGGTGAAGCGCCACTCCTCGAAGGCCTGCTGCGCGGCCTTCACGGCGTCGTCCAGCTGGGCGGGCGTGGCCTTCTGGAAGGACCAGACGACCTCGCGGTTGTCGGCGGGATTGTGCACGTCGAAGGTGCCGCTGCCCTGCACCTCCTGGCCGTTCACGATCAGCGGGAACGTGCGCCCCAGGTACTTCTGGCGCACCTGCTCGAACGCGGCGCGCTGGCGCCCGGCCACCTGCTCATCACGGAAGTTGAAGTACGGTTCGTGCTCGAAGGGAAGGAACCCTTCCATCAGGGTGCTGCTCATAGAACCTCCTTGTGGTTGCCGCGAGGCTAACACACCCGGCCCATAGGGCGTAAACACGCTGTCAGACGCTCAAAATGCCATGCCGCTAAGCGGAGTGGAAGTGCAGAAATGAGCCATAAACCTTTCGATTGAAAAGCGGCCGTTGATGTGAAACTGGAGCCGCCGCTTGATCCGTGCACGCCACGCCGTCCGGAATGCATGAGACACCCGTGGGCCGAACCTGGACGCTCGACCTTTGGAGGCGTCAACAGCCCGCAACCGGCAACGTTTACGGCGCCGCAGGCTGCTCGGCCATGCGCTGGGCCCACAGGGCCGCGCCAATCAGTCCCGCATCCGCCCCCAGCGCCGCGTGCACCACTTCGGGCCGGTAGCGTTCCGGGAACGCCCCCAGCGCCTCACGCACCCGCGAGAGATACCCGGCGCGCAGACCCACGCTGCCACCCAACGCCACACGCGTCACGCCCAGCAGGGCCGCAATATCCGCAATCTTCCACGCCAGCGCAGACGCCGAATGCCGGTACTCTGCGTCCGCCGAGGCATTCCCCGCCTCGGCGGCGTCGCACAGGGCGCGGGCGTCCGCGTACCCCAGCGTGACGCCGCGGGCGTTCAGGGCCGTCCCGCTCGACTCGAACTCCATCGGGGCCAGCCGCCCCGCCGGGGTGGGCGTGCCCGCATGCCAGTGCGCCGGGACACTCACGAAGCCCAGCTCCGCGTCCAGCCCGTTGCCCGCCAGGTGCAGCTGCCCACCCAGCACCAGGCCCGCGCCCACCCCCGTGCTGACGGTCACGAACATGAACTCCGTCGTGCCCACCCCCGCGCCAGCCGCGAACTCCCCCCACGCGGCGGCCCGCGCGTCATTCAGCGCGGCACACGGCAGGTTCAGCCCTGAGCCCAACCGCTCAGCCAGGGCAACGTCCACCCAGCCGGGAAAGGTATGCGTGGCGGTGGCGGTCACGCGGCCCCGCGCCACCGCACCCGCGCAGGCCACGCCCACCGCGCCCGCACGCTCCGCCAGGGGCCGCGCCAGGTCCAGCGCCGCCGCGATCACCGCGTCCGGCGTGGCCGGGCGGGGCGTGCGGGCCTCCACGCGCTCCAGCACGCGGCCCCCCTGCACGAGCGCCGCGCGCATGCTGGTCCCCCCGATATCCAGGGCCAGCAGGGAAGACGGAGCGGGGCGGGCAGGCGAGGAAGCAGCAGTCACGCGCGCATTCTGCCACCGCCTGTCCCCCCGACGCCCCGGGCCACCTAGGGGCGATCCAGCGCCCTGAGCGCCGCCACGCGGTCACGGGTCACCGGATGCGACCGGAAGATATCCAGCCACGCGGGATCCTCCTGCTGGTCCCCGTGGCGCTCCTCGGCCTCCAGGCGGGTCAGGATGTCCTGAAGGGGGCGCGTGGTGCCGTACCGGCTCAGCATGAAACTGGCGGACACGCGGTCCGCTTCCGACTCGGCCGCGCGGGAATACCCGCCGCGCAGGATCGCAGCCGGCACCGCCGCCGCGAACGTACTGGCACTGACCAGGTCCCCCGTGATCAGCGTCGTGACCAGGCCCAGCCCCAGGCCCTGGTACACCGTGGCCAGCCCGTGCCGCCGCGTGACGTGGCCCGTCTCGTGCGCCAGCACCCCCAGAAGCTCGCGGTCACTGCGGGCCAGGGCGACCAGCTGATCGGTCATGACAATCGTGCCGTTCGGCAGCGCGAACGCGTTCGCCCCCACCCCCAGGTCACCGGCCGGTTCGCCGTCGCGCAGCAGCAGCCGGTACGGGTACCCGCCGGCCGCCCAGAGCTGCACCTCCCGGAATTCCCGTTGCAGCTCCGCCTGCCGCTCGCTGGGCAGACCGCTGGGCCCGATGAAATCCTGCTCCTCCAGCACCCGCAGCGTCTGCGTGTCGAACGAGGCCAGCACGCCCCGCGGCGTGACCCGCGCGGCCTGCGTCGCCAGCGCCGGGATGCCCCACACGATGAATCCACCCAGCAGGGTGAAGGCCACCACCACCGCCAGGACGGCACTTACCCAGTGCGCTTCCAGCCACGCCACGCCCCGCAGCGCCCGGTTGCGCCCACTGACCCGTTCCCACGCCAGCAGCGGCGCGGAGTCCACCGTCTCGAACCGCGCGCCGTCCGGCAGGCGCAGCACGCGCCGCACCCCGGGAATCGGAGGGTCCACCCGCACCACCCCCGCCGGGACCACGACCGGTGCAGGCTCACCGTCTATCGTCAACGTCACCGGGTCACCGAGCGTCAGCGTCGCCGTGCGGTCCCGGCTGCTGTGGCCGTCAAAATACACGCCGCGCAGCGTGGCCGCGCCCGGCCCGGAGAGGTTCATCAGAAGCCCACCTGAATATCCAGGAGTTCTGTGGCCGCCTCACCCAGCGCCGTGCCCGGCAACTGCACCTGACCGCGGAAGTGATCCAGGTCCGTGATGGTGCGGACGTGCACGCCACCCAGCACGAACCGCGTCCGGCGGACCGCCGCCCACGGCGTCGCCAGGCCCAGCGTCACCACCTGCGCGAGGCTGTTCGTGACGCTCAGCCAGACCAGCGCCCACGGACTGAAGGTCGCGCCGGACCGCACCACGCCGCCCAACTCGGCGTTGTTCAGCACGTAGCGCATGGTCGCGCCCCGCACGTACTGCCACGCCACCACGTACAGCAGCAGGAACGACACGTACGCCACCACAGCAAACACCGCAAACGTCGTGGGCGACACCCGCTCCCACAGGTCACCTGTCCCCGTATTCAACTCGCCGCTCAGCGTGGACCACGCCGCCGCCACCACGCCGCCCAGCAGCAGCGCGATGACCCCACCCGCGACGCTTAGACCCAGTGAGGTCAGGCCAATCATGTAGAACGGCGCGACGTCCCCCCGGAAATGCCCGCGCGCCTGCCCGTACCCCAGACCTTTCACCTGGTACTGCCGCTGCATGAACCACGCCCACGGCAGCGCAAAGATGCCCGCGATGGACGAGGCCAGATTCGCCGCGCCATACGCCACGTACGACTCGCCCGCCGTGCCATTGAACGAAAAATTCAGACCCCGGTGAAAGGTGTTCGCCGCCTGGAACCGCAGCGACCGCCACACCAGCCACGGGTACAGCACCACGTACAGCAGCAGCAGGGGAAACCCCAGCCAGTACAGTTCGCGCTGCATGGCGAAGCTGTACAGCACGAACAGCGCGCCCACCAGCACGTAGCCGCGCAGCAGCGCCGCCGGATTCGCACGGTACTCGAAGTTCTGCCCGTCCAGCCACGTGTGACCGTAGAAGTACTGCCGGGTCCTCACCCGCGCCCACGGCAGGTAGATACCCAGGGTGACGAGCGTCAGGGCCACGTTCACAATCCACAGCCGGAAGTACTCACCGGCCGTCCCCGTGAAACGCAGGTCATGCCGGGTGACGTCCGGCACTGCGAGGGCCACCGCCGACGTCATGACCGGAGGCAGATCATGACGGCCCGGGGGGCGAGGGTCAGCCAGAGAAGGATCACTCACGACCTCATGGTAGAGGCAAGACCTGCCCGGGCAGGCCACATTTCAGCATAGGGGCTGCCCGGTTAAGGACTGGGCTCTGAGCGGGGGCGTCCGTGCGCAGGGACAGAGGCAGGCTGCGATGAGGCTGGTCACCTCGGCGTATTCCTGCGCCACTGTCAGGTCTGAGCCCATCCTCAGGCTGTTCACAGCTGAATCTGCTGCCCTGTTCAGATGGAGAAGGCTGTCGATCTTCAAGCTGGCTCAGTGTGGTCCGCCGCGGAGCAGACGACAGGGAGGTGCGCCGGGCGCGCACCTCCCTGCACGGGCTGCTGGCGGTTACCAGCGGCTGCCGCCACGGGCCGCCATGGGGGCGGGCGCGGCGTTCGTGACCATGACGTTCTTGGCCTGGGGGCCCTTGCTGCCCTGACCGGCCTCGACTTCAAACTCGACTTCGTCACCCTCGTTCAGCTTGCGGAACCCGCCGCTCTGGATGGCGCTGTAATGCACGAACACGTCCGGATTGCCGGGATGCTCAATGAAGCCGTACCCCTTCTCGACATTGAACCACTTCACACGACCTTGAGCCATAACTCTCCTTGCATCCCAAAGGCAATCCAGCCAGGTGCAGTCCATTGGAACTGAACCTCTGTCAGGGGTGGTATCGCGTTGAGACTCGCGAAGTATCGCACGGCGCCCCCGTGTCATGTGCAGAACATGAGCAACGTGCTGATAGAGGAGAGGCGCTCAGACGAATGCACGGTCTGCCTCGCGGACTAGGCCAGAACTGGACAGGTGTTCCGGTCCCGCTCACCCCCGGATGCCGTCAGTTTCCGCGTTCCCCCATGTGGGCGATGCGCCCCGGACGGACCGCATGAGCGGACCGGCGCGTGGGGGGCATGCTACCCTGGCAGCAATTCAACTGATTCACGGTGTCCCGCGCTCTCACGGCCCGCCCGGCGGGAGGTTGACATCACCGTGACCGCCCCTGGAGGACTCATGCCGCTCTACGCCCTGGACGGGCATCACCCCGACATTCACCCCACCGCCTTCATCGCGCCCAGCGCTGACCTGATCGGCCAGGTGACGGTCAGCGCTTCCGCCAGCGTGTGGTTCGGGGCTGTGCTCCGCGGCGACCTGGAACCCATCACCGTCGGACCCGGCTGCAACGTCCAGGACGGCGCGGTCCTGCACACCGACGCCGGGTGGCCCTGCATCCTGGAAGACCACGTGACCGTCGGTCACCGCGCCATCGTGCACGGCGCCACCTGTGGGCCCGGCAGTCTGGTGGGCATGGGGGCCGTCATGCTCAGCGGCAGCAGCCTCGGCGCGGGCGCCGTGCTGGGCGCAGGTGCCGTCCTGCCCGAGGGCTCACACGTGCCCGACGGGATGCTGGCCGTGGGCGTCCCCGCGCGCGTGGTGCGACCCGCACCCAGCGGCGGGAACGCGCAGCGGTACGTGCTGAACGCGCAAAGGTACCGCGCGGGCTTGCAGGCCCTGCCAGATGCTGGCGGGCTGCGCCCGGCCGAACCGTCCGAAGAATGCGCCATCTGACCCTTACGCCCCAGCGGAGCGACGAATGACTGAACCCAGCGGAACCCCCCTTGATCCGCTCAATCCCCCTCCAGCGGCGCCGGAGGACACCGAACTGGCCGACATGGTGCAGGACCTGCAGCCCATGTTCCCGAACGCCGCGCCGTTCCTGGCGCGCTTTCTGCCAGAAGCGGCCCCGACACACGCCGGCCTGAGTCATCAGTTCTGCGACCTGCACGGGTTCCTGAAATTCCTGCACGAGCAGAGCTGGTACGGGTACCTGCACGCCGTGCTGGGTGAACAGCAGGCGTTCGTGCTGCTGTTCGAGGGCCGGACGGTCACCGCCGCGGCCGCCAGTGTGACCGGCGAGCAGGCGCTGGGTGAACTGCTCAGCCTGTACGAGCAGGGCGCGCAACTGAGCGCTCATCCCCTGCCCGCGCAACTGGCGCACGTGCTGAGCGGCATCGGGTCCCGAGCCTGGAAGTTCAACCTCACCGAGGACTTCACCGGCCTGCACGCCCGACCGGGCGGCGCGATCTTCTACGTGAAAGGGGAGATCACGGCAACCATGCCCGCCACCCTCCCGTACGAGGGGGCCTTCCCGGCGCCCCTGCGCCCCCAGACCCTGATCCTGCCCCGCAGTCTGGCCGGCTGGGCGCACCACCATTACGCGCTGACCCTGCGCGGGCGGGACGCGCTGAATGCCATCACGGGCATGCACCAGTCCTTCCGCGCCAGGCACGGACAGGCGGGCCTGACCTTCATGCGGGCGCTGGGCGAGGACCTGTCGCCAGCCGAGTACGCCATCCGGACCGACGTGGCCCTGCACGACCTGGAACCACTGATTCAGGATTTCCTGGCGGGCGGCCTGATCCGCGAACACTGACACCTGAGTGGCAATCGGGTCTCCGCCTGGGGTAGCCAGCGGAGGCCCGCGCTTCTATTTGGGGTCTGAGAAGGTGGTCGGTCTCAGACGTATCGAACAGCGTGAAGAGATGAGTGCCCCGCTCAGCCACCACTGAACTTCATGGCATGTAGGTCCGGCTGGATCAGGCAGCGCCGTCCGCTCTGTCAAATTGAGCCCTATCAATTCAGGGACTTAGGCGCTCTGGCGCACGCCGCGCACCGCGCCGTCCAGCAGGGCGGCCAGCCGCGCGCGCGTGAAGGGCCGTTTGCCTTCCAGCAGCGTGCTGTCCCCGGCGTGCAGGTGCCAGTGCTTGCTGCCGCCCATCAGGCGCAGCGAGACCCCTTTCAGGTCCACGTGCCGGGGGCTGACGGCGGCCACCAGCAGGGGCTGCCCGGCCGCGGTCAGGCTGACGCTCATGACGGTGGTGGGCAGGTCATAGGGCCGCTCCATGCGGTAGATGTAGTCGGGGAAGTCCGCGACCTTCTCGAAGCCTAGGCCGCGGGCGGCCGCCTCGGCCTCCAGCCAGCCGAGAAGCTCCACCCACTGCGCGTACAACGCCGAGTCGTGTGCATGTGACATGTGACACAAGCATACTGCACGGCAGCGGGAGGCGTGGACCGCTGCCACGCCTCCCGCTGGTCAGCGCCTCAGTTCAGCAGCAGAATCCGTCCACCCGCCGCGTCCAGAGTCACGTGCCCGCCCCGGAACACCTCGCCGGTCACGGCGTCACGCCACTCGCCGTCCGGCAGGGAGAGACTCACCTCATGGCGCTCGGCGCGGCGGCTGGCGATCACGGCGGCCCGCTCGACCAGACCGCCTTCCTGGGTGTACTCGCGCAGGAACGCCACGGCGTCCTCCTCGGCGTGCACGAACCGCAGCCCGCCACGGTGCAGGGCGCGCGTGGCGCGGCGCACCCCGATCAGGGCCTTCATGCGCCCGCGCAGGGCCGTGTCCCACTGCGACTCGTCCCAGGGCATGGCCTCGCGGCACCAGGGCATCGCGCCGTCGCGGGACTGCGTGACGCCCACCTCACTGCCGTAGTACGTGCAGGGCACCCCGGCGTACCCCATCAGCAGGGTCACGCCCGCCAGGAACTGCGTGCGGTCATTGCCAACCCGGTACAGCGCCCGGGCGATGTCGTGCGATTCGAGCACGTTGAACATGCTCAGCGCCACCTGCGGCGGCAGCGCGTGGTAGGCGTCCCAGAGGATCTCCACGAGTTCCTCGCCGTCCATGGCGCTGGGCTCGAACGTCATGTTCGCGCGGGCCAGCCACTGCATGACGGGCAGGCCGAACCCGTGATAGTTCATGCTGCCGTCCTCGCCCTGGCCGTCCAGCGCGTGTTCCGGGTCGTAGAAGCGCTCGCCGAATACGTAGGCGTCCTCCCGCTCCTCGCGCGCGGCGCGTTTCAGCGTGCGGTGAAGCGGGAGGTTGTCCTCGTCGGTGCCGCCCGTGCCGATCATGTGCGCCACGTCCAGCCGCCAGCCCGCCGCACCCCGGCGCAGCCAGTGCCGCACGACGCTCTCCTCACCACTGAAGAATTCCTGCACGGCCGTCTCATTGCGGTAGTCGATCTTCGGGAGGGTGGGAACGTCGAAGAACGCGTGGTACGGCAGTTTGCCCGGTTCGTCCCGCCACGTGAACATGGCCCGCTCGGGGGACAGTTCGTCGTCCACGGCCGCGCGGAACAGCGCGTTCTCGTTTCCGACGTGGTTGAACACGCCGTCCAGCACGATGCGGATCCCCGCTCCGGCCGCCTCGCGCGCCAGTTCATCCCAGGCCTCGTCCCCGCCCAGGTGAGGGTCCACGTGCCGGTAATCGGTGATGTCGTAGCGGTGGTTGCTGGGCGACACAAAGATCGGGGTGAGCCACAGCCCCGTGATGCCCAGGTCCTGCAGGTACGGCAGCGCCTGCGTGATGCCGTTCAGGTCCCCGCCGTAGTGCCCGTGAATGTCGCCCCACGAGTCGATCGGGGTGTTCCACTCGACATGTTCGACGACGCGCTCGCCGTACACGTACTGGCCGGTCTGCACGTCGTTCGTGGGGTCGCCGTTGCGGAAGCGGTCCGGGAAGATCTGGTAGAACACACTCTCCCAGGCCCACTCGGGCGCCGTGTGCCCGGTCAGGTACGTGAACCACGAGCGGAAGCCGCGCCGGGTGCGGTGCAGGCCCAGGCCGGTCAGGTTCAGGTGGTCGTTCAGGAAGTTCAGCTGCCAGGCGTACCGCACGCGGCCCTCGTGTGCGGGCAGGTCCGCCTCGAACCAGCGGCCCGGCTCGTCACCGATCGGCCCGATCTCGCGGGCGGGCACGGACTCGATCTCGCCGACCCGGACGAACTTCAGGCTGACGCCGGTCACGGGCAGCGTCGTGCGGACCCGCACCCGCACAGAGGCGCCTATGGGCGCGCCGAGGCGCTCGGTGTACGCGGGCGTGTGGTCATGTTGGGTGGACAGCAGGGGAAAGATACTCATGGAAGGGGCCTCCGGCAAGGATGGGACAGCAAGAAGGGCGGGCACGACCTCTGCCCGCAGGATCTGCGGAAAGAGGTCGTGCCCGCGAGGGGGCAAGCGTTGCCTGTGAACTTTAAGCCTCAGTCTGGGACAGACGCCCCGCCCCGGTCAAGGGGGCCGGGGAGCAGCCGGTCAGACAGGTGCGCGCGTCAGGCGAGGGTCCGTTCGTAAGCTGCGAGGTACTGCGGCACGATCACCGACGGGTGGAACTGCTCGACCGCCGCGCGCCGCGCTGCCTGCCCCAGGTTCAGGTACAGTTCGCGGTTGCGCAGCACCTGCAGGGCCCGGTCGGCCATCAGGTCCACGTCGCCCACATCCGCCAGGAAACCCGTCACGCCGTCCTGCACAACCTCCGGGATGCCCCCGGCGCGCGAGGCCACCACCGGCACCTCGCAGCTCATGGCCTCCAGCGCGGCCAGCCCGAAACTCTCCTGCTGACTGGGCAGCAGGAACAGGTCGCTGATGCCCAGCACCGTCTCCACGTCCGGGAACGAGCCCAGGAAGTGCGTGCGGCCGATCACGCCGAGCGACTGCGCCAGTTCCATCGCCTTGGCGCGCTCCGGGCCGTCCCCGATCATCAGCAGCCGCGCCGGGATCTCGGACGCCACGCGCGCGAAGACCTCCACCACGTCCGCCGCGCGCTTCACCGGGCGGAAGTTGCTGACGTGCACGAGCAGCGCCTCGTCCGGATGCGCGAAGCGGGCGCGCACCGCCGGATCGGTCACGCGCACGAAGCGGTCACTGTCCACGAAGTTGTGGATCACCTCGATCTCGCGCTCCACCCCGAACACCTCCAGCGTGTGCGCCGCGAGGTAATGCGACACCGCCGTCACGTGATCGCTGCGCTCGATGGCGTGCCGGGTCGTCGAGCGGAAGGCGGGTTCGAGGCCCACCAGCGTCACGTCGGTGCCGTGCAGGGTCGTGATCACCCGCGAGCGGCCCGTGATCGCCTTGGCGTGAATGGCGGCCGTGGCGTGCGGAATGGCGTAGTGGGCGTGCGAGAGTTCCACCCCGTACTCCTGGATTACTTCCGTCAGGGTGTTCGCCGCGGCCAGTTCCGGGTACGGCTGGTCGAACAGGGCGTACGCGTACCCGCCCACCTGATGAAAGTACGGCCCGCTCACGCAGCGCTGCCCGGTCAGGCGGAACGGCTGCGCCGCGCCCACGAAATGCACCTCGTGTCCGGCGCGGGCCACCTGCAACCCCAGTTCGGTGGCGACCACCCCCGAGCCGCCCGCACTGGCGTGACACAACACCGCCACCTTCACGGGCGACGTCCGGCGGATTCAGAGGCAGACACACAAGCTGACGAATTCATGAGTGCCAACTATACGGGCTGCCTGTCAGCCCGATGGTTGCCCGCCTCCCCATCGCGGTCCAGCCGTCCGTGCGCCCCGCAGCGCGGGCCCCGGCGCACACTGATCCGGTGTGGCGGGGCCCGCTGCTGAGGTGGCGAAGCCGGGATCAGACCGAGATCGTGCCCGCCAGACTCTTGAGCTTGAAGCGCGCCATCGCCAGGTTGGCGCGGTCCTTGGAGAGCACCAGGTACAGGAACATCGACAGCTGCGGCATCACGTAGATGATGTGGTACTGCGACTCCAGGGTGATCAGGATGTCCTCGATCTGCCCCTTGATCCCGAGGCTCTCCATGGTGCGCAGCTTGGCGCGCACGACCTCGGTGTTCCCGGCGGCCGCCAGTTCCAGGTTCATGCCGCCGCCGGCGGTGCCCAGCGCCATGCCGCTGCTGTAGTCCACCAGCGCGGCGGCCAGCGCGCCGTCGATCCCCATGGCCGAATCGAGAATGTCCTTGACGTTGCTCATAGTGGTGTCCTCCGGTGAGCGGGGGGTGGGTGATGGGCCGGCCGCACCCGGCGCGGGCGGGTCGGGCGAGGCCACATCGGCGCTGTGGGTGGCGTAGGGTTCGAGCCAGCGTTTGAAGAACATCGCGTCCTCCAGGAGTGGGGTGTCGGGGGCCGCAGCGGCCGGAGTTTCATCCAGGCGTTTCATCGCTTCCATGAGCAGGGTGGTCAGGGACGACCGGATCACGCGCCGCTGGTTGTGGTACGAGCGCTCCAGGCTCAGGCGCGGGTGCGGCAGGCCCAGCAGGATCAGCGCGCCCTCCTCGCCCGTGCGCCCCCCGGCGTGCTCGTAGGCGTCCACCACGTCGCCGCCGCGCAGGTGTAGTCGGCCCCAGTTGCCGGCGTCTTGCACCTTCACGGCCAGCGTGCGGCTCTCCCAGTGCAGGATCTGGAGCAGGTTGGGCAGGGTGACGCCCCGGATCGCCCCGAAGCTGAGCTGGGTGACCTCCTGCTCGATGCTGTCGTGCAGCGCCTTGAGGTTCGGGGCGGCGAGGGTCGTCATGACCCCGAAACGCTCGCCCAGGCTGGTCAGGTCCTGCCCGGCCTCGACGCTGAACGCCAGCAGTGCGGTCTGGGGCCAGTGGCGCTTGGCGTGCTCGACCAGGGCGTCGCAGGGCGTGCGGCCCGGCGCGATCTGCAACACGACCAGATCGGGCGCCGGACCGCCCAGCCCGGTGGCCTCCTCCTGCGAGCGGACGTCGGTCACGGCGCAGCCGCGCAGGAAGGGGCTGCGCTCCTGAAGGTACTGCCCCAGCGGCGGCAGGGTGTCGGACAGGAACAGCAGGCGGGGCGGGGCCGCCGGCGCTCTGGACACCTGCTCGCTGTCCGCGCCGATGAACTGCTGCAGTCGCTCCGCCATGCCTGACGCTAGCCTGCCGGCCCTGCCCGGGGGCTTACAGGCGGGGCCCTGCCCCGCTCCTTCACACTTCCGGGCGGCAGGAGAAAAAGTTCGCCTCAGCGGTCACCGGCGCTTGCATCCGGCCCGCGCCGGGCGTACGATCAACGAATCCAAATCCCGCGCGCAGAGGAGCGGAGGACCGGGCGGCCGGGTGTTCTTCGGGCCGGTCGGTGCCGTCCTGTACGGGTCTCATGAGAGAACCTCGGGGCCCCGTCCGCCCCGGACGTCCGCCGAGGACCGGTCTTCATGTCGCTGCTCGGCGGGACCCCGGCGGCCCTCAGCGGTCCTCGACCCGCAGCTCCCCCCCGGCCGGAGGGCTGAAGCGCTCCCGCAGGAAGCGGCCCTGCGTGAGCAGCCGGTCGGCGGCGGCGTGGTCGCGGCGCAGCACCTCGGTGACGCCACCCTCGATCAGAGACAGTTGCTCAAGCAGCAGGGTCTCGGGCGGCTGCCCCTGCCGGTCCAGCTGCGCGCGGGCCGCCGGGGTCAGGTGCAGGTAGGCGCTGACCGTGTCCGGCAGGTACTGGTCGCGGGTCTGCTGGAGCAGGAAGGTGCTGCGGGCGTCTCCCGGCGTCTCCCGCAGGGCGTCGTGCAGGCTGCACAGCAGCGCCCAGGCGCGCGTCCGGGCCGGTTCGGGCAGGCGCAGCAGGTCGTCCGGCAGGGTGCGCGCCGGCGCGGGAGCCTCGGCGGGCGTGACGTCCGCGGCGGGCGCGCGGCGGGTCGCCAGCAGGATCAGCGCGGCGGCCAGGGCCAGGATCAGCAGGGGCGTCACGGCTTGGTCGCGGTGGAACGGCCGGTCAGGTTCCCGACGTCCAGCAGGAAGTTGCCGCTGCTGGGCAGCATGACGGTCTGGATGCCGGGCGAGAGTTTCTCCGCGACGGTCAGCTGGATCAGCTGCGGGTTCTCGCGCAGGGCCCGGCCGCGCAGGGACAGCGCCTCGGCCTCGCCGCGCGCCTTGGCGATGGAGGCCTTCGCGGCGCCCTCGGCCTCCACGACCTGACGCTGCGCGGCGATGTTCGCCTGCTGCAGCTTGTTGCGTTCCACCGCCACCTGCTGCTCGGCCGTCTGCTTCTGCTCGATGGCCTTGGCGACGCTGTCCGGGATGCGCAGTTCACGCAGCAGCACGCTGTCCAGCGTGAGGTTGTTCTGCTCGAACACCTGCCGCAGCGCCGCCGTGATGCTCGCCTCGACCTGCTGACGCTGCGTGCTGATGATGTCGGCCGCGCTGAACTGCCCGATCGCGTCACGCACCTTGCTGCGCACCTGCGGTCGGATCACGGTGCGCACGTAGTCGCGTCCCAGCTCCTTGTGCAGCTGCGCGGCCTTGGCGCGGTCCACGCGGAACTGCACGGTCACGTCCGCCGTGATCTCCAGGCCCTCCTTGCTGCGCGCGCGGATGGCGCCCTCGTCCCCGTCCTGGATGTTGTGCGCCAGCGTGACCTCCTGCAGCCGCGCGTCGTACAGCGTCACGTGATCCACGAACGGCACCAGGAAGTGCACGCCCTCCTGGAGCGGCTGGCCCTTCACGCCGGTCAGGGCACTGAAGGCCACGCCCACGTACCCGGCCGGGACGACCTTCACGCTCTGCGCGACCAGCACCCCCGCAATCAGCAGACCCCCGATCAGCAGGGCTGCGCGGCGGTTCGGTCGGACGGACAGGGGCACGCTGCGGGTCTTCGGTTCGGTCATGCCTGTGGTACGCGGCCTGCTCTCACAGCGTTCCCATGAACGGGCGGAAGCCCACGGGAGGTCGCAGCCCACCCGTTCAGGCTTCCGGCGTCTCCCCGTCCACGTACACCCAGCGGCCGTCCAGCTGCTCGAACCGGCTGCGTTCCCGCAGCGCGTACCGCTCGCCGTCCGGCAGGCGAAGCTGCGCGGTGAACGTCACCTCCGCCCCCTGCGCCTCATGAACGCGCAGACCCACGTACCGCGTGCCGTCCCGCAGGTCCAGCGTGGCCGGGCGGGTGTCCGGGTGCCAGGTGCGCTGAACGTACCCGCTGTCGCCCAGCGCGTACGCCGCGTACCGCGACCGCATCAACGCTTCCGGCGTGGGCGCGGCCGCCCCGGCGTGCAGCGGCCCGCAGCAGTGCGCGTAACTGCGCCCGGACCCACACGGGCAGGACTTGAACGGAGGGTAGGCGAGGGCCATGCGCGCAGGCTAGAGCATTTCCGCGCGCCGCGCCTCCAACCGCGACCAGGCCAGCGCAGGCCATAATGACCGCAATGAGTGCCCCCGAAGTCATCACCTCCCTGCAGAACGCGCACGTCAAGCGACTCGTGCGCCTGCGGGCGCGCCGCGAACGCGAACAGGACCACGTGATCCTCATTGAGGGCGCCCGCGAGATCGCCCGCGCCGTCAGCAGCGGCGTTCCCCTGAGCGCGCTGTACACGTCGCCCGACCTTCACAGTCCCGAAGCGCGCGACCTGGCCCCCACCCTGCGCGCCCCCACCCACGAGCTGTCCCGCGCCGCCTTCGAGAAGGTCAGTGGCCGCGAGAACCCGGACGGCCTGATCGCACTGGCCCCTACCCCTCACGTGACCCTGCCCGAACCCGCCGGGCAGGCCGTGACCGTGCTCCTGCACGGCCTGGAAAAACCAGGGAATGTCGGCGCGATCCTGCGCAGCGCGGACGCGGCTGGAGCGGACAGCGTGATCGTGCTGGGACGCGGCGCCGACCCCTACGGCCCCAACGTGATCCGCTCCTCGCAGGGCAGCGTGTTCACCCTGCCCGTGGCCGTCATGACCGAGGACGAGGCGCAGGCGTGGCTGAGCGAACGTCACTTCACGACCGTCGCCTGCACCCCGGACGCCGACCGGACCTACTGGGACGCGCCCCTGACCGGCCGCGTGGCCCTGCTGCTGGGCACCGAGCACGAGGGCCTGCCTGAACACTGGCGCCGCACCGACCACAGCGTCAGCATCCCCATGAACGCCAGCCGAGGCGCGGATTCCCTGAACGTCGCCACGGCCGCCGCCCTGATGCTCTACGAATGCGCCCGGCAGCGCCGCGCGCAGGGCGCCGGATGACCCGCGCCGGGCACGACCCCTACCGCGACTGGCTGCGCGCCAAGCTCACGGCCGAACTGGGCGGGCGGGACGCCGAGCAGGTCATCCAGAGTGCCGTGCAGCGCCGCGGCTGGACCAGCATGCGCGCCCTGGGCCCACGCGACGTGGTGGCCGTCCTGCAGGACGTCTTCACCCAGCTGCGCGCCGATTACGGCGACGCGCGCGCTGAACGCTGGCTGGAAACGACCACACTCGACCTCGCCCGCTTCGCGGAGTCCGTGCCCGTCCCCGCCCAGCCCACCGAGGGCCCTATCGCCCCGGCGCCCAGCCCGGTCCGCTGGGGCCGCCGCGCCCACGACCTGCCGCTGCTGCTGGCCCGCTCGCACGCTGAGATTGCCGGACGCAGCCTGGGCGCCATCCGCGCCAACCCGGACCTGCGCGCCCTGGAACGCGCCGCCGAATGGGACCTGCAGGCCACGCAGGCCGAGGTGCGCCGCTGGGAGGCCGAGGAGATGCTCAGCCGCCTGCGCGCCGATCACGCCCGGATCGAGGTGGCCGACCAGGTCGCCGCGGCCGCCGCGCAGGCAGAGCTGATGGACCTGAACGTCCGTGAACTGGAGGACGCGCTCCGCGGCGGACAGGGCGTCGGGCCGCGCCTGGCGCACACCCGCCTGATGGCCGCGCAGACCCACGCCTTCCTGGACGCCTTCACGCCCCTCATCGACCTGGCGGACGCCGACACGCCCCTGAAGACCCCGGAAGTGGACCTCTCGCACGCCCGTTTCACGCTGGGCGTGCCGCTGCACCCGAACGTCCTGCGCGCGCGTCAGGCGCTGAACTACGCGCAGTGGCAGGCCGGTGACGCCGCAGACGGCGCCCAGGCGGTCTTGCAGGCCCAGCACGCCCTGCACCTGGCGCAGGAGGACGCGGCCGTGCAGCTGGACAGCACCCTCCAGGCGGCCCGCACGCACCAGAGCACCCTGCGGGAACTGAGCGTGCAACTCGAGCAGCTGGAGCGGCGAGCCCATCAGCTGCGGCAGCTGGGCGGCGATCCCCTCAGCCTCGCCCGGGTGCGGCTGGAATGGCGGCAGACGCGGTCCGCCGCGCGCGTCCAGGCGCACCGGTTGGAAGAAGCCATGAAACTCCTGGACGCCCTGGTCAGTGACGGCGACCCCGCCCCCGAAGCCAGCGCCTGACCCGGCGGCACCGATAGACTAGGCAGAACTGCAGCCCTGGCCCGGGCAGATCGTGCTCCCTGCCCCCGTCACGTCAGGCGAGACCGTGAAGAATGCGGGACATGACTTCCAGCAGCGAGGGGATGCAGCAGGCCATTCTGGCCGGAGGCTGCTTCTGGTGCACGGAGGCCGTCCTGAAGGACGTGCGCGGCGTGCAGAAGATCGAGAGCGGGTACATCGGCGGGCACACGCCCAACCCCGATTACCGCAGCGTGTGCAGCGGCGCGACCGGGCACGCCGAGGCGGTCCGCGTGACCTTCGACCCCGCGCAGGTGTCCTACAAGGACCTGCTGGGGCTGTTCTTCGCCACGCACGACCCCACCAGCCTGAACCGTCAGGGCGCGGACGTGGGCACCCAGTACCGCAGCGCCGTGTTCCCCCTGACGCCTGAGCAGGAGGCGCAGACGCGCGAGGTGATCGCCGACCTGACCGTTCAGGACGTGTTCGGCAAGCCCATCGTGACAACCGTAGAGCCCGCCAGTGAGTTCTTCGTGGCCGAGGACTACCACCAGAACTACTACGAGAACAACCCGCGTCAGCCGTATTGCATGGCCGTCATTGCGCCCAAGGTGTCGAAGATGCGTCAGTACTACAGCGACCGCCTGCGCGCGTAAGGCAGCATAGAAAGGCGGCGAGGGGAGAGTCCCTCGCCGCCTTCGTTCAGTGCGTGGCTCAGGCCTTGCGGGCCTTCATGTTCTCGATGATCTTGTCCCCGAAAACGCTGGTCTTCACTTCGGTCGCGCCGTCCATGTTGCGGGCGAAGTCGTAGGTCACGACCTTCTGCTGGATGGTGTCGTCCAGGCCCTTGAGGATCAGGTCGGCGGCTTCGGTCCAGCCCATGTAGCGCAGCATCATTTCGCCGCTGAGGATCACGGAGCTGGGGTTGATGACGTCCTTGCCCGCGTACTTGGGCGCGGTGCCGTGGGTCGCCTCGAAGATCGCGTGGCCGGTCACGTAGTTGATGTTCGCGCCGGGGGCGATGCCGATCCCGCCGACCTGCGCGGCCAGCGCGTCGCTGACGTAGTCGCCGTTCAGGTTCAGCGTGGCGATCACGTCGTAGTCGGTGGGGCGCAGCAGGATCTGCTGGAGGAAGTTGTCGGCGATGACGTCCTTGATGATGGTCCCGTTCGGCAGCTGGCACCAGGGGCCGCCGTCGATCTCCACCGCGCCGAATTCACGCTTGGCGAGCTCGTAGCCCCAGTCGCGGAAGCCGCCTTCCGTGAACTTCATGATGTTGCCCTTGTGCACCAGCGCGACGCTCTTGCGGCCGTTGTCGATCGCGTACTGGATTGCGGCCCGCACGAGGCGCTCGGTGCCTTCCTTCGACACGGGCTTCACGCCGAACGAGCTGCTGTCGGGGAAGCGGATCTTGTTCACGCCCATCTCGCCCACCAGGAACTCGCGGACCTTGGCAGCCTCGGGCGTGCCGGCCTTGTACTCGATGCCGGCGTAGATGTCCTCGGTGTTCTCGCGGAAGATCACCATGTCCACGTCCTGCGGACGCTTGACGGGGCTGGGCACGCCGTCGAAGTACTGCACGGGGCGCACGCAGGCGTACAGGTCGAGTTCCTGGCGCAGCGCCACGTTGATCGAGCGGATGCCGCCGCCGACCGGGGTGGTCAGGGGGCCCTTGATGCCGAACAGGTACTCGTTGAAGGCGTCCAGCGTGCCCTGGGGCAGCCACTCGCCCTCGCCGTACACGTTCACGCTCTTCTCACCGGCGTAGACTTCCATCCACTCGATCTTGCGCTCGCCGCCGTAGGCGATCTCAACCGCTGCGTCCAGCACGCGGACACTGGCGCGCCAGATGTCGGGGCCGGTGCCGTCGCCTTCCACGAAGGGAATGACGGGGTGGTTCGGCACGTGCAGCTTGCCGTCTTTCATCGTGATCTTCTCGCCCTGCGCGGGCACCGTGATGTGCTTATCCATGACCCGGACACTGTACTCCAAGCGGCATGAACCGGAGTTGGTGTACCTGTTACCCCAAGGGTTTATACCCGGTTCATTCGAGTGAAGGCGCACCGCCGTGAAGCATGAAGGTTCCTGAAGTCTGCGTGCAGTGACCCTCAAGCTCAACCTCACCCCGTTTACGACCGGAAGCGGCAAGCTGGGAACACCCAGAAGGGAATCCAAACCGCAGGAGGACTCAACTAATGAGTGACAAGAGCACCGCAGAGAACATGCTGGACGCCGCTAAGGCCAAAGTGAACGAAGGCGCCGACCGCCTGCGCGAGGCCGGGCACAACGCCGCCCACGCCGTGACCGGCGACGCCCACCACAAGGCTGAAGCCCTCGAGGACCGCGCCAAGGCCGAAGTGCACAACCGCGAAGCCAACGCCGAGTACAGCGAAGGCAAGCGCGAAGCCAACGACGGCGACGGCCACTAAGCCCTGAATCTCGACCTGCCCTGACCAGCCCCTCCCGCGCGGAGAGGCTGGTTTTTTCACGCCCCGCCGCGCGCGGGCCGCTACACTGCGCCCCATGACCACAAAGGGGCGGCGCGTGTCTCGCCGCGAACAACACCGCATCGGCGGCACCGGCGCGTCTGTCACGGTGCGCAATACCCTGATCGCCTACGCTTTCATGCTGCCGTTCCTGATCCTGCTCGTCCTGTACCACACCTGGCCCGTGATCTTCGGGTCGTACCTGGCGTTCACGAAGTACAACATCATCAGCCCGCCGCAGTGGGTCGGGCTGGCCAACTTCCGCGAACTGTTCGCCGACGAACAGTTCTGGTCCGGGCTGCGCAACAGCCTCAAGTACGTACTGGTCGTACCGGTCATTCAGGTCATCTCGATCCTGGTGGCGCTGCTCGTGAACCGACCGCTGCGCGGCATCGGCTTCTTCCGCACCGCGTACTACGTGCCGGTCGTGACCAGCTTCGCGGTGGTCGGCCTGATCTGGTCGTGGCTGTACAAGCAGGGCGGCGCCGTGAACAGCGTCCTGATGGGCCTGGGCCTGATGCGCGGCGACCACAGCCTGCTCGACAACCCCGCCACGGCGCTGTTCGCGGTGATGTTCGTGACCCTCTGGAAGGGCATCGGGTACTACATGGTGCTGTACCTCGCGGGCCTCCAGGGCATCAGCCGTGAACTGGAGGAAGCCGCCACCATCGACGGCGCGACCCGCTCTCAGGTGTTCTGGAACATCACCCTGCCGGGCCTGCGCCCCACCATCCTGGTGTGCAGCCTGCTGTCCACCATCAGCGCCATCAAGGTGTTCGAGGAACTGTACGTCATGACGCCCAACGGCTACCCGGCGGGCAGCACGTACTCCGCACTGATGTACTCGTTCTCCAAGGCGTTCGGAGGGGACTTCAACTTCGGACTGGCCGCCGCCGCCAGCATGGTCGTCGCGGTGGTCAGCATCCTGTTCGGCCTGATCAACTTCAGTCTGACCAAGGGGGGCCGCAGCGATGCCTGACACCACCCTGCCCCAGACCGCCCTGGTCAGCGACCCGCACGCGCGGCTGGCTGCGCAGCTCAAGGAGCAGCGCCTGCGCCGCGAACGCCTGCGCAACGGCGCCGCGTACGCCGTGCTGATCCTCATCGCGCTGATCATGCTCTACCCGTTCTACTGGACTCTCGTGACGTCCCTGGAACCCACCGGGAACATCTACGAGGCCAAGATCCTCCCCACCGCCCTGAGCATGCGCAACTATCTGGAAGTGTTCAGCGGCACCACCGTCCCCTTCTGGCGGCTGATCCTGAACTCCGTGATCATCTGCGTTCTGGGCGTGACGTTCACCACGGTGCTGGCTACACTCGCCGCGTACCCGCTGGCCCGCATGCGCTTCCCCGGCCGTGACCTGATCTTCTACTCCATCCTGATCCTGATGGTCCTCCCGAACGAATCGGGCCTGATCGTCAACTACATCACGACCATCAAGCTGGGACTGCTGCAACAGACCAACCCCCTGGCGGACGCCGCGCGGCAGTACCTCGCGGTCGTGCTGCCCGGCGCCGCCAGCATCGTCGGCCTGTTCCTGCTGCGCCAGGCGTACCTGGGCATCCCGCAGGAACTCATCGAGGCGGCCCGCATTGACGGCGCGCCCGAGCTGACCATCTGGCGCCGGATCATGCTGCCGCTGGCCACCCCCACCATCGCGGCGTTCGCCATCCTGGAATTCGTGGCGTACTGGAACTCGTTCCTGTGGGCGCGCGTCATGCTGCCCGACAAGAACATGCTCCCGCTCTCGGCGGGCCTGCTGGAACTGTCCGGTACGTTCAGCACGAACTCCCGCGCCGTCATGGCGGGCGCCGTCATCACGATCATCCCCATCCTGATCGTGTTCCTGATGGGCCAGAAGTACTTCATGAAAGGCCTGGAAGGCGCGGTCAAGGGCTGATGTTCCGCCGGAGGAAGGACTTCTACGTGAATGCCCGCGCGGTTATCGAACGGGACGGCGAGCACGGGCGCGAGGTGCTTCTGCAGGTGCGCGCCAAGCCCGGCCAGCCGCGCACGCTGGAACTTCCCGGCGGGCAGCTCGACCCCTTCGAGTCCATCCCGGTCGCCCTGCGCCGCGAGGTGCTGGAGGAAACCGGCCTGACCGTCACCGACTTTCTGGACGACCCGCACGCCACCGCCTCCAGCGCGCCCGGCGGGGACGTGGAGTGCCTGACGCCCGCCTTCGTGTACCAGACGACGCGCGGCCCAGTGGACAGCGTCGGCTTTTTCTTCCGCGTGCAGGCCAGCGGCGAACCCCGGATCCTCGGCGACCACGCCGAGGCGCCCCGCTGGGTCCCGGTGCGCGACATGCGAACCCAGATGCAGACCCGGCCCGATGACTTCAACTGGCTGACCCTCGCCGCGTTGCGCCACCTGTTCACCCACGCCTGGGCGGACGCATGACCCTGCCCTACCGCACGCTGGACCGCGACTGGGACGTGATCGTCGCCGGGGGGGGCACTGCCGGGGCCATCGCGGGTATCGCCGCCGCCCGCAGCGGGGCGCGCACACTGGTGATTGAGGCGCAGGGTAGCCTGGGCGGGACCGGCACGAACGCCTGGGTCACGCCGTTGATGCGCAACGTCGCAGACGGGCAGAACCTCAACCGGGGCCTGACGGAGGAACTCAAGGCCCGCCTGCGCACGCGTGGCGACGGCGCGACCGACCCGTCCGGGAACGACAACTGGTTCAACCCGGAGGGCCTGAAGTTCGTGCTGGACGATCTGATACGTGAGGCGGGGGCGGAGGTGCTATTCCACACTCAGGTCGTGCAGCCCGTCATGACTGGGGATCGTATAGAGGCGCTGGTCGTGCACAACAAGAGCGGATTGCAGGCCCTGCGCGCCCAGACGTTCATCGACGCGACCGGCGACGCCGACGTTGCCGCGCTGGCGGGCGTGCCCATGAGCGGCGGGGACGAGGACGGCGTGCATCAGGCCATGAGCCTGCGCTTCACGCTGGCCGGGGTGGAAGTCACCCGCCTGCGTGACTTCCTGAACGCCAATGGCCAGGGGCAGGACCACGCGGACTTCCTACACTTCTGGATGGTCTGGGGCCGCCGCAGCAGCCTGGAACCCCTCTTCCGGCAGGCGGTGGAACGCGGCGTGTTGTTGGAACGCGACGGGGACTACTTTCAGGCGTTCAGCGTGCCGGGCCGTCCCGGTGAACTCAGCTTCAACTGCCCGCGCATCCGTGCGGACCTGCACAACGGCACCGACCCCTGGCAGCTCAGCGAGGCGCAGCTGGACGGCCGGCAGGCCATTACGCGCCTCACGGCGTTCTGCCGCGCGTTCCTGCCCGGCTGCGAGCACGCGTTCATCGGCGTGGTGGCCCCGATGGTTGGCGTGCGCGAGACGCGGCGCATCCAGGGCGAGTACACGCTGACCGTCACGGACATCCTCGACTGCGCCCGTTTCCCGGACGGCATCTGCCGCAACCACTACCCGGTGGATATTCACTCGGTGAAGGGCGGTGCGAAACTGCTGCACGAGCGCGAGGGCACCGCGCCGTACTTCGCGCCCGGCGCATTCCACGACATCCCGCTGCGCGCGATCATCCCGCTGGGCGTCACGAACCTGCTCGTGCCGGGCCGCGCGGCGAGCAGCACCTTCGAGGCGCAGTCCAGCATCCGCGTGCAGCAGAACTGCCACTCCATGGGCGAGGCCGCCGGGATTGCCGCCGCCTGGGCCGCGCACCAGCACGCGGGCGAGGTGCGCGTCGTCAACCCTGATGATCTGCGTGCCGAACTGACCGCACGCGGCGCACTGGTCTAACCCAGCAGGGGAGAGCCGCCCAGCCGCGCGGCCGCGTTCCGGGCGGCGTCCTCACCCCACAGGGCCGACGCGACGTGCAGCGCCGCGTACAGGGCCGCGAACCCCGCTGGGGTGGAACACAGCGAGCCGTCCGTGACGACCTCGCCGGGGCGCACGTCCGCCGGGGTGTAGCCCCACAGCGTTTCCGCCAGTTCGGCCGGGCCGCCCACCACCCGCCCGTCCAGGGTGCCCGCCTCGCCCGGCAGGAGTAACCCACTGCCGCTGGTGCCCGTGACCAGACCCGCGTGTGCCTTCAGGAATCCCTGAAGCAGAGGGTCGCGCGCCGCCTTCGCCGCGCCGGGGCCGCCGGGGATCAGCAGGGCGGCGGGTTCCGGCAGCGCCGCGAACAGCACGTGCGGGGTGCTGACCAGCCCGCCTGCCGTGACGATACTGGCCCGCGAGCGGTTCACGGTGCGTACGCTGCCGTCGCCGCCACACACGCGCAGCACGGCCACCATCACGCCCAGTTCCAGTTCACTGACGCCCGCGTAGACGGGAATCGCCACGACCGGCCCGGTGTACTCCAGGGCCACTTCCGGCGAGGGTGCTTCTGTGCTCACTGCCCCAGCGGGCGCAGCGTGTACGCGCGCCGCGCGACAGGCGGGCCCACCTCGCCCTTCTCCAGCAGTTCGTGCGCGGCGTCCGCCGACAGGCGTTCCACCCGCAGCAGGTAGTGCAGCGCGGTCGCCTGACCGTCGAAGCGGCGTGGGTGCGGGTCTCCCTCGACCCGCAGGTCCAGCCAGGGCACGCCCGCCTCAGAGGTCACGCAGGTCCTCCCACAGCTGCCAGCCGACGCCGTCGGGGGTGCTCTCCAGCAGCGGTCCCAGCAGCTGGCTGGCTGCCCGGGCGTCGGCGTGCAGCGCGTCGTTGTCCGGGCGGGGTTCGTACACGCGCAGCACGGTGAACTGGTAGAACGCCTGCGACGCGGTCGGCTCGCCATTCTCGAAGAACGCGAACGGCGCGTTCACGGTGTCCCACAGGACGTGCGCGCTTTCCTGATCGCCTCCGTGGTCGCCAGGTTCAGGTAGGTCCAGCTCGTGCGGCAGGAAGGTCTCCAGGTCGATCTCGGCCTCCTGCGGGTGCCACACGTACCCCTGAAGCAGTCGGACGGCGGCGCGACCACCGGGGCGCGATTCACTGATGCTCACGAGGCACAGCATACCCGCCCGCCGCGTCTCCCGTGTGTCCGCCCGCCCACTCGAACGCGGCCAGCGCGTCCGGCACGCGCCAGTCCAGTAGCGCGCGCGGCACACCCCAGCGGCTCAGCAGGGCCGGACCGTCCAGCGGCGCCGCCTCCACTGCGCGGCCCACCTCGCGCCACACGCCGCTACGGAAGGGCCGCAGCGGCCCGGAACCGAGCGCCTCGCGCACCAGGGTCAGCGTCCTGAGAGGATCAGCCTGACCGGTCAGCAGCGCCGCGCGGGCTTCGAGCGTCAGGAGCTGCGCGTCCACGCCCGGGTCCGCCGGGGCGCCCCCTGGTGCGGGGCGGCGCAGCAGCGCGTGCGCGCGGTTCACGCTGGCCAGCGCGGCGTCCGGCTGCCCAGCACGCAGCTGGGCCTCGGCCAGCATGGCGCGCGCCTGAGCCTCCTCGTACGGGTGGTCGGCCAGCGTCAGGGCCTCACGGACGCGCGCGGCGGCCAGCGCGGCATCCGGCGTGGCCAGGGCCAGACTGAGGAGCATGTCAAAGCGCAGCGTCACCTCCCGGTCGGCTGTCCCGGCGGGCTCCTCCAGCAGCGCTTGCAGCAGGTTGCGGGCGCAGGTGAGGTCGGCGTTGTCGGCCGCCGCGCCGCCCAGCGGCGGTAGGTACGGCACGCCCAGACCCCGCGTCAGGTACGTCAGGGCCGCCCGGTAGCGGGTGCGGCGCTCCCGGTACCCCACCTCGGCCGGGCGGGACTCGCTGCGCGACAGGAGCGTTAGCGCCTGCGCCGCTTGCCGCTGCGCGTCCTCGACCCGCCCCAGCGCCAGCAGAAGCGGGACCCCTTCGGACAGCAGCCGCGCCCGCGCGACGCCGTCCACGTGACGGCGCTCATCGGGCGGCACCAGCGCCAGCGCCTCCAGCGCGTGGTCCAGGCCCTCGGCCGGGCGGCCCAGGCGGCGCAGGGTCGTTGCGGCGCGCGCCAGCACCCGCGCCTGCTCCTCGGCCGCGCCGCCTGCCGCCGCCAGGCGCCCTGCGGCGTCCAGCAGGGCGTTCAGGGCCTCCTGCGGCTGACCCAGGCGCAGCAGCAGGTCGCCCTCCTGGTACCGCGCGCGCGCTGAGAGCAGCGGGCTGGACGCCGGCACGCCCCGCAGCGCGGCCAGCGCCTCGGGCCAGCGCCCGGCGTCCTTGGCGATCAGGCCGCGCCACAGCTGCGCCCGCGGCCCCCCCCGCGCCAGCCTGGGATCCTGCGCCGCCTCGGTCGCGCCCGTCAGGTCCCCGTGCCAGCGGGCCAGCGCGGCGCGCACCAGCAGCGCGTCCACCTCCGCTGCGGCCGCCCAGGGGTCGCGGGCGTCCATGCCCGTCACGTCCGGGTGGCTCAGCTGCGCGCGCGCCGCGTCCATCCGCCCGGCTTCCAGGCTGCTCTCGGCGAGCTTCACCCTGGCCCAGCCCCGCACGGCGTCACTGCCGGATTCCAGCAGCGTGAACAGCGCGTCCCGCGCGCGCGGATCGTTGTACTCCCCGCGGCCCGCGTGGTGCATCACGACCGCCCGCGCCAGCGCCTCGCGAGCCGCGCCTGCCGCGCCCCGCAGGCGCGGCCACAGGGCCGGGAGGTGCCGGGCGTCATCCGGCCGGGCCCGCACCTGCCCGGCCAGCGCCGCCCAGTCCTCCAGGGCGGCCAGGGCGCCCAGCCGCAGCGGCCCGAAGCCCTGCCCGGCGTCCAGGGCCGCCACGGCCCGCAGCGCGCCGCGCAGCTCAGCCGCCGGAACCGCCGCCCAGGCCCGCTCGAGGGCCGGTGTGGCCCGCCAGCCGCCGGCGCCCCCCAGCAGCAGCGCCCGCACGTGCGGCGGCGCCGTCAGGGGAGAGCGGCCCAGCAGCGCCGTGAGCAGCGCCTCCGGCCAGTCCACCTGCGCGGGTGACGCCGCGTGCAGCGCGCCAGTCAGCAGCACCAGCTGCCGGGCTTCGGGATCACCGATCAGATCCGCGGGCGTGGCGCTGCCCTCGCCCGCCACGTTCGCCAGGAGGGTCAGGCGGTCCAGGTGACGGCCCGTCTCGCGGACCAGCCGGTCTGCCTCCGCCCGCGTGACCCCCAGGCGCGCCATCAGGTACCCGCGCGCCTCCGTGGGTGTGGGGGGGCGCAGCTCGATTACCTCGGTGCCCGGCGCCGCTGGCGCCTGGCCCTCCACGGCCAGCAGCACGGCCACGCCCTGCGGCGCGCGCCGCAGGAAGACCTCCGCCGCCCACGCGGCGGGCGTCACGGCCTCACCGCCCGGCAGGCGGGGCTCGCTGCCCAGCGGCGTCAGGTCCGGCGCGACCCGCACGAGCAGCGCGCCTGTTGCAGGCAGCAGCGCCCGCGCCGCGTCCAGTTGCGCCTGCGCCAGCGCGGCGTACGAGGAGCCCAGCGTGGCCGGGCGGATCAGGTCCGGCGCGTCCCCGCTGAGGCGCAGCGTTACCACCGGCACGTCTAGGGCCTTCAGCGCACGGTCCACCCGGGACAGCAGCACCGTCTTCCCCGCGCCGGGCGGGCCGCACACGATCAGCCGGGGCGCGCGGCCCGCCCGGACGCCCGCCGTGAACTGCCGGAACGCGCGTTTTTTGCTGCGGCCCAGCAGTTCCAGATCATCCGGTTGAGGGGCGGCGCTGGCCGGTTCGGCCGCCAGTGCCACCCCCACCTCCCGGGCGAGGTCCTCCAGCACGGCCCGCAGCTGCGCCTTGTCGCGCGCGGTTCCCACGTCGCGGTACACGATGTTCCGCACGCTCGACGGGTTCGCCCCCCTGGACCTCATCTGGGCTTCCAGCCAGCGCAGACTGCCGGGCACCACGCCCCCCCCGCCCGGGGGCACGTGGGCACGCAGCTGCTTGAGGATCGCCTTCCAGTTCACGTCTGCACCGAGCGTAGCACCCGCCCAGACCCAATGAACCCGGTGCAGAACAAACGGTGCGCGCCGTACCTGACGGTTCCGTCAGTTTCACGTGACGCAGCGCGTGTATAGTCTGACGCAGCATCCCAACCCAGCCAGTCCTACCGGAGGAACCCACATGCGTAAGATCGCCCTGACCCTGTCCCTTGCCCTGATCGCCACCGCGTCCGCCCAGTCCGTCCAGGCCGCCCAGTCCCTGCTGGACCAGGGCAAATGGCAGGAGGCCGCGGCGGCCGCCGCCGACCTGAACACCAGTGACAGCCTCGCCCTGGCCGCCGAGGCCACCACCGCCGGCGCCAGCCTCGTCGCCGACAGCCAGAAGAAAGCCCTGTTCGAGAAAGCCCAGGCGTACGCCAAGCAGGCCATCGCCAAGGACAAGAACAATGCCGACGCGTACTTCGAACTCGCGCGCGCGCAGGGCCGACTCGCGCAGTTCAGCGGCATCCTCCAGAGCCTCGGCCTGGCCGGCGACATGAAGAAGAACCTCGACACGGCCATCCGCCTTGACCCCAAGATGGCGGGCGCGTACGTCGCGCTGGGCCTGTGGCACGCGAACCTGATCTCCAAGGGCTTCATCGCCACCCGCGCGACCGGCGCCGACCGTAACCAGATCATCCCCAACTTCGAGAAGGCCATCGCCCTGGAACCCACGACCGCCGTGCACCGCATCGAGTACGCCAACGCCCTGATTCTCCAGGGCAAGAAGGCCGAAGCGGCCGCCCAGCTGGAAAAGGCCATCAGCTTCAACGCCACCACCTTCTGGGAAAAACGTGATGAGGAAACCGCCAAGGCGGCCCTCGCCAAGCTGAAGTAAGGCCGCCGGGCGCGCCGCCTGTGGCCCTGGGCGGGGCGGCGCGCTCGCTTGACACCCCGGGGGGGGCCGCGTAGACTTCTCCCTGCCCAGCCGCCCGGCGGCGGGTGATGGTCGGGTTCGGGGCGTAGCGCAGCCTGGTAGCGCACGTCGTTCGGGACGACGGGGTCGGAGGTTCGAATCCTCTCGCCCCGACCATCAAAGAAAGGGCCCTCCCCACCCGGGAGGGCTTTTTTTCACCCTCCTTCCAGCCCACCAGGCCCGGAGACTGCCCCATGCGCGTGTACGCGATCGCCGACCTGCACCTCGCCTTCTGCACCCCGAAACCCATGACGGTGTTTGGGCCGCAGTGGGCGGGCCACCCGCAGGCGATCTTCGACGAGTGGCGCGCCGCCGTGCGCGACGAGGATCTGGTCCTGCTGCCCGGCGACCTCTCCTGGGCGATGCGGCTACCCGAGGCGATGCAGGACCTCGCGCCCGTCGCGGCGCTGCCCGGCACGAAGGTGCTCCTGCGCGGCAACCACGACTACTGGTGGCCCACCGCCTCCAAACTGCGCGCGGCCCTGCCGGCGGGCATGCTGGCCGTCGTGAACGACGCCGTGCGGGTCGGGAAGGTCGTCGTGTGCGGCTCACGCGGCTGGATCACCCCGGGCTTCGAGCCGCTGGGCGCGGACGACGAGCGGCTCCTGACCCGTGAGGCCGAGCGCCTGAGCCTGAGCGTACAGGCCGCCCGCACCATCCGGCAGCCCGGCGATCACCTGATCCTGATGCTGCACTACCCCCCGGCCACGCCCCCCTACCCGGCCAACCCGATCACCCGCGTGATCGACGACGCCCGGCCCGACCTGGTCGTGTACGGCCACCTGCACGGCGTGAACCCGGAGCGGGCCATGCGGCACGTGAACGGCATCCCCGCGCACCTCGTCGCGGCGGACGGTCTGAAATTCCGACCCCGCCTGCTGCTCGACACCGCCCCCTGACCTCTCCAGCCGTGGCTGGTGGCCGCGCGACCTTCACGCCCCCTTCATGCGGCAGGCCCGGCTTGACTTCGCGCGCACTCGAAGGCGTACGGTTCGGTCATGATGCCCGACCACCCACTCAGCATTCAGGAGGCCGCCACGCAACTGGGCGTCAGCCCCCACACGCTGCGCTACTACGACCGTGAGGGCCTGCTGGACGTCCCCCGCGCCACGGGCGGCGAGCGCCGCTACAGTGGCCGCGAACTGACCCTGCTGCGCTTCCTGCTGCACCTGCGCGGCACCGGCATGGGCATGGCGGGCCTGCGCGCCTACATGGCCCTGGTGCGCGAGGGCGAGCACACCGCCCCTGAACGCCGCGCGCTGCTCGTGGCACACGAACAGGAGGTCGAGGCCCGACTGCTCGACCTTCAGGCAGACCTCGGCGCCATCCGCACCAAGATCGCCCGCTACGACGCGCACCTGACCTGCGACGGCACGACCGCACGGCCAAGTCTGGACGGCCCCGTCCTGGCCGCGCAGCGGGCCGCTCCGCAGGAGGTCAACGCTTGAGCGGCCCCGTCCCTCCGCCTCCGACCGGCGCTGCACCGTCCAGTCCGCTGCGCCTCACGGCGGGCCGCTGGCTGGGGATCTACCCGACCATCACCGCGCTGCTCCTGCTGTTGGGGCCCGTCCTGCTCGGCCATTACCCCACGCCGCTGGTGGCCCTGCTCCTGACCGCCATGCTTGTTCCGCTCACCCACTACGTCGTGTTCCCGCTCGTGGAACGCCTGACGCGCGGCTGGGTGCGCTTCCCGGCCCTGCACGGCGCGGCGCACCACCGCGTGGCCCTGCTCGTCTGGGCCGTCACCTACCCCCTGATCACCGCCGTGCTGCTGGTGGTGCTGCCCGTCCTGGCCGGGCGCGCCCCCATCCCCCTGATCACGCTGGCGGTCACGCTCATCGCCGTGCCCATCCAGTCCCTCGTGATCCTGCCCCGCCTGATGCCGCGCGCCCGCCCCTGGATTCTCGGCGCGCAGAGGAGCCCCGCATGACCCCCACCACCCCACTCCCCACCCGTTCCCTGCGCGACCTGACCGTCTCGGCCCTGGGCCTGGGCTGCATGGGCATGAGCGCCTTCTACGGCCCCACCGACCGCGCGCAGAACCTCGACACCCTGGACCGCGCCCTGGAGCTGGGCGTCACCTTCTACGACACCGCCGACATGTACGGCCCGCACACCAACGAGGAACTCCTCGGCGACTGGCTTCAGGACAAACGCGACCGGGTGGTGCTCGCCACGAAGTTCGGCATCCAGATCGCCCCGGACGCGCCCGGCGGACGGCGCATCAACGGTCGGCCCGAATACGTCCGTCAGGCCATCGAGGGGAGCCTGAAGCGCCTGCGCACCGATCACGTCGACCTGTACTACCTGCACCGCGTGGATCCGGAGACGCCCATTGAAGACACCGTTGGCGCGATGGGCCAGCTGGTGCAGGAGGGCCTCGTGCGGGCCATCGGCCTGAGCGAGGTCAGCCCGGATACCCTGCGCCGCGCGAACGCCGTGCACCCCATTACCGCCGTGCAGAGCGAGTACTCCCTGTGGACCCGCGACCCCGAACAGGGCGTCCTGGCCGCCTGCCGCGATCTGGGCGTGGGCTTCGTGCCGTACAGCCCCCTGGGCCGCGGCTTCCTGACCGGCGAGATCAAGAGCCCGGACGATCTGGCCGACGACGACTTCCGCAAGCACAACCCCCGCTTCCAGGGCGAGAACTTCCAGCGGAACCTTGACCTCGTGCGCGAGGTGCAGGCCATGGCCGCGCAGAAGGGTTGCACGCCGTCGCAGCTGGCCCTGGCCTGGGTCCTCGCGCAGGGGGACGATCTCGTGCCGATCCCCGGCACGCGGCGCGTGAAGTACCTGGAGGACAACCTCGGCGCGCTGGATGTGCACCTCACCCCCGCCGACCTAGCCCGCATCGACGCGGCGTTCCCGCCCGGCGCGGCGCAGGGGACCCGCTACCCCGAGGCGACCATGAACAGCCTGAACCGCTGAGCCGAGTGGGCCGGGGGAACGTGGAGGGGGCATGAAGCGCCCCGCCGCGTTCCCCCGGCCCGCTCGTGGCAGCATGGGCGGGTGAATGCCCCCATCCTCCGCACGGCCCTGATCACTGGAGTGGTGATCGCCGCCGTGAACATCCTGTTCGCCGCGCTCGACTACGGCCTGGACACCCTGCCGCCCTGGTTCTACCTCGCGCAGCTGCTGCTGCTGCCCGCCATGCTGCTGCCCATCCGGTACTTCCCGCAGGCGGCGGTCACGCGGGAGTTCCTGCCGCGCGCCGCGCTGTACGCGATGGGCTGGGCGGTGCCGTACGCGATCTACAAGTTCGCGCACGACGCCCTGAGCCCGGCGTTCATGCCCGCTGCGTCGCTCGTGGCCTACCTGATCACGGTCGCGGTGTTCTCGCTGCTGTTCGCCGCGATCCGCAAGCCCACCCGCTGATGCGCCTCGCGGTGCTGGCGGACGTGCACGGCAACGCCTTCGCGCTGCGCGCCGTGCTGGACGGTATTCGCGCGGCGAGCCCCGATCAGGTGCTGAACCTGGGAGACACCGTGTGGGGCTGCGCCGATCCAGCCAGCGCCTGGGCGCTGCAACAGGAGTTCGCGCCGCCCAGCGTGCGCGGCAACACCGACGAACGCGTCGCGGGGCTGCGCGACGGCAAGGAAACCATGCGCGCCTGGGTGCGCGCCGGGCTGCCCGGCGATGTGCCCGCCACTCTGGCCGCCCTGCCCACCCACCTCGACACCGCCGACGGCGAGGTCCGCGTCGCGCACGGCAGCCCCCGCAGTCCCTGGGAGGACCTGATGCTCACTGAGACGGCGGACGGACACACCCGCCCCGCCCACTTCCGGGAACTGCGCGAGCGGCTGGACGGCTTTCGCTTCGATACGGGCGGTCGCGTGTGCATCGTCGGGCACACCCACCGCGAGATGCTGACCGTCGTGGACGGCCTGACCGTGGTGAATGCCGGGCCCGTCTCCCGGCAGAAGGACGGCTTGCCACTGGCCCGCTGGGTGCAGCTCACCCGCCGCGGCGGGGACTGGGACGTGCAATTCCGCCGCGTGCCCTACGACACGCAGGCCGCTGCCACGTGGGCGCGCGCGCATGGTCCGGCCAAGCACGGCGAGCACGAGGCCCGCTGGCTGACCACTGGACGCGAACCCTGACCTTCACCCACAAGAGAAGCGCCTCCCAGGAACGGGAGGCGCTTCCTATTCAGTGAGACTCAGCGGCCAGCGGGGACGAACTCGCGGTCGGCGAAGTCCTCGCGGCGCGGGGCGCGGTCGTCACGGTCACGGCTCCAGCGGCCCTGGCCCTGTCCGCCACGGTTGCCACCCTGGAATCCGCCGCGGTCGCCGCCGCTCTGGCCCTGGTAGCCGCCGCCACGGTTGCCGTAGCCGCCGCCGCCGTTGCCACGGCCACGGTAGCCGCTCTCGTCACGGTCGCCACGGTAGCCGCGGCCACCCTGGTACCCGCCCTGATCGCGGCGCTCGCGGGTGGGCTGCTCGAACAGTTCGGGCAGTTCCTGCGCGATTTCCACCTGCACCTCGCCTTCCAGCGGGCTGGCGGCCATCAGTTTCTCGACGAACTCGCTGGGCACATCGGCCACGGCGCCGCCGCGCCACTGGCGCACCTTGCCGAGGCGGCGGGTGTCCAGGTCGCCGTTGCGGGCCAGGACGGCCACGGCGCGCGCCACGCTCATACGCTCGGCGTGCAGGATGATGGTGGTCAGGCCTTCCTCACCGCTCAGCAGGCTGGCGGCCTTGACGGGCTCGGTCACGCCGCTGATCTTCGCCAGGGCGCGGCTCAGGGCTTCCAGGCCCAGTTCGCTGAACAGACGCTCGGCTTCCGCCTGGAAGTTCGCCGCGGCACTCTCGTCCACCTTGCGGACCATGTCGGCGCTGGCGCGGGCGCTGGCCTGCGCGACTTCCTTGGGCGTGGGCAGGGGACGCTCGATGAAGCGCACGCCAGTGATGCGTTCCAGGCCCGCCACCTCGCGGCCTTCACGGTCGCCGTACATGATGATCGCGGTGCCGGTGCGGCCCGCGCGGCCCGTGCGGCCGGAACGGTGCACGTAGCTCTCGGGGTCCTGGGGCAGGTGGTACTGCACGACCAGGTCGACCTCGGGGATGTCCAGGCCGCGCGCGGCCACGTCGGTGGCGACCAGCACGCCGGCACGGCCGCTGCGGAACGCACCCAGGGCGCGTTCACGCTGGCTCTGCGCCAGGTCGCCGTGCAGCGCCTCGCTCTCGATGCCGCGGTGGATCAGTTCGTTTGCCAGTTCGTCCGCTTCACGCTTGGTGCGGGTGAAGACGATGGCCTTTTCCGGGTTGTACACGGTGAGGAGGTCGGCCAGCACGCGGGTGCGGGTGCGGCCCACTTTCACTTTCAGGTGCTCGACGGTCTGCGCAGCCTGGCTCTTGCCCTCGCCGACCATGTCCACGAGGACCGGGTCGTTGAGGTACTTGCGGGACAGGCGGTTGATATCGTTCGTCAGCGTGGCGCTGAACAGCATCGTCTGACGGGTGTCGGGGGTGCTCTTGAGGATGGTCTCGATGGCGTCGGCGAAGCCCACGCTGAGCATCTCGTCAGCCTCGTCCAGCACGGCGAACTCTACGGCGCTCAGGTCGAGGTTGCCGCGCTCGAGGTGGTCAATCAGGCGGCCGGGGGTGCCGACCACGATGTCCACGCCGCGGCGCAGGGCGTTCTCCTGCGGGCCGTAGCTGGCGCCGCCGTACACAGTGACGGTGGTCAGGTGGGCGCCGCTCTTGCTGAACTCGTCCGCGACCTGCTTGGCGAGTTCGCGGGTGGGGGCCACGACGATGGCGCGGGGCAGGCGGGCACGCTCGCGGCTGGTTTCCAGCTTGCTGAGGATCGGCAGGGCGAACGCGAGGGTCTTGCCGGTGCCGGTGCGGGCGCGGCCGATCATGTCCTTCCCGGCCAGGGTGAGGGGCAGGCTTTCGGCCTGGATGGGGCTGGCTTCCGTGATACCGCGCTCGGCGAGACGCGCCGCGAGTTCGGGCGCAATCAGTTGGTCAAAGTTCATTTGTAGTCCTTTCGGGAAAGCACAGCCCCAGTGACCAGCAAACGCCCTTTGAAACGGCATCCAGCATGTCCTGAAAGTGGGGGCACCTTCCAGCCGCACGGGAACCTCCCGTCGCGGCGCACGAATGAAAATCATAGCTGATCTTCGCTCAGAATGCAAGAGCGCTCGGTCTTGACCTGTTAGTGCGGCCCAGCTGTGCCGTGTGCTGCAAGACCACCGTCGCCGCTCAGTGCGTCAGGGCGCGCGTTCCAGATCTCCAGGCAACAGGCCCCCCAGGCCAATCCAGGCCTGAAGCAGGTCGTCCGGGGTGGGCGCGTGCAGGTGCAGCGCCCTGCCCGTGACCGGGTGCGGAATGGTCAGGAACTGCGCGTGCAGTGCGTGCCGGTTAATCAGTTCCGATGGTCGGCCGTACACCGTGTCCCCCAGGATCGGGCTGCCCAGGTGCGCCAGGTGCACGCGGATCTGGTGGGTGCGGCCCGTGCGGGGCTGCGCGCGCACGAGTGTCAGCGTCCGCCCGTGCCCTTCGGGCCGGACATCCAGGGGCGTGAACAGCGTCTGTGCCTCGCGCGGCAGGGCGCCCCCCACGGTCATGCGCTGGCGCTGCACCGGGTGCCGCCCGATGGGTGCGTCCACGTTCACGCGCTCCTGCGCGCGCCACGTGCCGGCCGCGATGGCCAGGTACGTCTTGCGGGTCTCACGCTCCTTGAATGCCGCCGCCAGCTGAGCGTGCGCCGCGACCGTCTTGGCCACCACGATCACGCCACTGGTGTCCTTGTCCAGCCGGTGCACGATGCCAGGCCGGTACCCGTCCGGGCCGTCAAAGCCGGACTGTTCTGGCAGCGCCATTCGCCCCAGCAGGGCGTTCACCAGGGTGCCGGTCGTGACGCCCGGCGCCGGGTGCGTGACCATGCCCGCCGGTTTGTTCACCGCGATCAGGTGCTCATCCTCGAAGATCACGTCCAGCGGCACCTGTTCGGGTTCGACGGTGGCGTCCGCTGGAGGCGGCACCTGCACCGTCAGGCGCTCACCGCCCCGCAGTTTCAGGCTGGCCTTCGCCGCCACCTCGCCGTCCACCTGCACGTGCCCGGCCTCGATCCACCCGGCCACCTGCGAGCGGCTCACACCACTCAGGGCCGAGACCACAGCGTCCAGGCGGCCCGGTGTGGCCGTGAAGTCCAGCGGGGTGGGGGAGGGCAGGCGGTTCACGCGCCCGAGTGTAGTCGATCCGCACCCCTTGCCCCGGGAGTTCACTCTACCTTCACGCTTCACAGGCGCCTCAATCCGTTCTGGCCGGCCCTGCATATCCCTGGTCGAGCGTACACACACCTGTGCCCCGCACGCCGCTCAAGGGAGAGCCCACATGCCAGAGGACACCCAGCCCACGTCGACCGCCTCACCCGCCGCCTCCCGCCGTCAGTTCATGGGCTACGCCGCCCTGCTCGGCAGTGGCGCGGCGCTCGTCGCCTGCTCGCCCGCCCGGGCCATGACGCCCAGCCAGAAGCAGGACATTGACATCCTGAACTACGCCCTGACGCTGGAGTATCTGGAAGCCGAGTTCTACGCCGCCTTCGATACGGGTGCGTACGCCGCGAACCTGAAGAACGCGCGCGCCAAGGAATACGCCAAAGAACTCGCTGCACACGAGAAGGCCCACGTGGACGCCCTCAAGGCAACCATCAGCAAACTGGGCGGCACGCCCGTCGTGAAGCCCACCTTCGACTTCAGCCCCCTGATCGGCGGGCGCACCGTGGATGACTCTCTGTTCCTGGCCCTGGCCGCCACCCTGGAGCCCGTCGGCGTGCGCGCCTACCTGGGTCAGGTCGCGCGCCTGAGCAACCCGGAACTTGTGGCCGCCGCAGCCGCCATTCACGCCGTGGAAGCCAACCATGTGTCCGGCGTGCAGGAACTGCGCGTGGGCCTGGGTCTGAACACGGCCCCCACCCGCCAGACCGACATTGCCCCGCAGAGCGCGAGCAAGCCCGACAGCACCGCCGCCGCGGATTTCGACGCGAACTACTCGCCCACCCCCACCGCCCTGTGGAAGCCCCTGACCATGCAGCAGGTGCTGGCCATCGTCAGCCCCGTCATCAAGCGCTGAGAACCTCAAGGAGACCCTGACATGAGCAACCGCCGTTCCTTCCTGAAGTTCGCTGGCGCCGGTGCCGGAGCCGTCACCCTGGGCGCCCTGGACCTGTCCGCGCTGGCCGCCACCAGCCCCTCCACCAAGAGCCGCGCACAGGACATCGCGATCCTGAACTATGCGCTGACACTGGAATATCTGGAAGCCGAGTTCTACACCACCTTCGACAGCGGCGCCCTGGCCTCCAAGCTGACCAACACCCGGGTCAAAGAGTACGCCAGGGAACTCGCCGCACACGAGCAGGCGCACGTGGAGGCCCTGAAGGCCACCATCACGGCGCTGGGCGACAAGCCGGTCGCGAAACCCACCTTCGATTTCAGTACGCTGATCGGCGACGGCAGCAGCCAGAACGACCAGACATTCCTGGCGCTGGCCGCCACCCTCGAACCCGTGGGCGTCCGCGCGTACCTGGGTCAGGCGGACCGCGTGCAGAACGCGGATGTGCTCACGGCCGCCGCCAGCATCCTGGCCGTAGAAGCCAACCACGCCAGCGGCATTCAGGAACTGCGCACCCAGCTGGGCTTCAACACCAAACCCACCCGCCAGACCAGCATCGCCCCGCAGAGCGACGCCAAACCCACCAGCACCAGCGTCGCGGACTTCGACGGGGACTTCAGCCCGACGCCCACCGCGTTCTGGAAGCCGCTCAGCATGGAAGAGACGCTGCTGATCGTCAAACCGCTGATCAAGTAACCCCCGCCAGCAACCACCGGGGGGACGGGGCCGCAGGCGTCACGCGCTGCGGGCCGTCCCCTCGCCCCTCTCTCAAGGAGCCCCACCATGCCCAACCTCGGACCCGCTGAACTGCTCGTGATTCTCCTCGTCGCACTGGTTGTCTTCGGCCCGCGCAAACTTCCCGAACTGGGCAAGAGCCTCGGGCACGGCCTGCGCGAATTCCGCAAGAGCACCCAGGGCCTGCGGGATGAACTCAACGTGACCGCCCCCGCCCCTCAGGTGCAGGCCACGCCCGCTCCCGCCGCGGCCGTCACGCCCGCCCACGCCCTGACCGCGCAGCCCAAGCCGGCCACTGACGTCAACCCGCAGGCCTGAGCGGACTAACGGGGCCGTACGGCGCGCGTCAGCCCAGCCCAGTGACCCCAGCCCGGACGCGCCGCCGTGCATGAACGTCGACTCAGGAAGGACGCCGCCCGGCCACCCAACCCGACTGGTACGCTGAACGCGACCTATGACCCAACCCCTGCATCCCGACCTGCCGGACGAGGCCCTCATCCGCGCGATGGCCGCCGGCACCGAGGACGCGCTGCAAGAACTGCACCGCCGCTACGCCCGGCTCCTGTACAGCCTGGGCCACCGCATGCTCCGGCAGACCGACGACGTGGAAAGCTGCGTGCAGGACACCTTCATGAACGCCTGGCGGCACGCCGCGCGCTTCGACCCGGCGCGGGCCAGTGCCAAGACGTGGCTAGTCAGCATCGCCCACCACCGCTTCTTGCAGGAACTCCGCGACCGCCCCGACACGCCCCTGGAAATCGAGGAGTGGGACGCCCCCACGCCCGCGCCGGACGCCGACGCCCAGGTCATGGCCCAGCACGCCGTGCACGCCCTGGACGACGCGCAGCGTCACCTGGTGGAACTCGCGTACTACCGCGGGTACTCCCACAGTGAACTGGCGATCCTGACCGGCCTGCCCGTCGGTACCGTAAAATCCCGCTTGCGCTCCGCGATCGACCGGATGCGCAGCCACCTCGGACGTCCCTCGTGACCACCCTCTCTCAAGCCCACTGCCAGGCAGGTGAACTGTGACCATCAGCAGAGACGACATTCTGGCCCTCGCGCTGGGTCAACTCGGCCCCGAAGACGAGCGCCGCGTCCGCGCGGCCATCGACGCGGACCCCGCCCTGGCCCGCGAGTACCGCGCCGACCTCGACCTGCTGCACAGCCTGCCCGACACCCTGCCACCCGCCGAGGTGCCCGCCGGGGCTGAAGCGCGCCTGATCGAACGCCTGCGCCGCGAAACGAGTGGCGACGCCCCCCCCGCCAACCTGTCCCTGAACACCCCAGAGGCCCCCGTGACGACGGACGCCGCGCGCCCCGCACCGGGCCGCATGAACTGGCGGCTGATGCTGCTCGCCGTGGTGGCCGCGCTGACGCTGGGCGTCTTGTTCCTCCGGCCGCCCAGCACGCCGGACCTGCTCAGCCAGTACCAGTCCACCCCTGGCGCGCAGATGCAACCGCTGACGCAGCAGGGCACGACCCTCGGCGAGCTGGTTCGCCTACCCGACGGCCGGGGGTACCTGCACCTGAACGCCATGGCCCCACAGGACCGGGTGTACCAGCTGTGGCGGATCGAGGACGGCAAGCCCGTCAGCGTGGGCGTCTTCGAGGGTCAGGGCATCGTGCTGCCCACGGTGCAGGCCGGGCAGACGGTCGCGGTGAGCGTGGAGCCGGTGGGTGGCAGCGAGCAGCCCACCACGACGCCGATCCTGGTTCAGGCGCTCTGAAGCGCCTAGCACGGTGGGCCTGGATCATGCATCCAGGCCCACCTCCGTGTTCGCGTGTCAGCGCAGCCAGTCGTCTCCGACGTCCTCGATCTTCTTCCCGCGCAGGTCATCCACCTCGTCCTTGCGGGTCGCCCAGGCAGGGAACGGGTAGTTCACCAGCACGGGGTTTGGCACGTCCGGCTGACTGACCAGCATGGTGCCCGGCTGGAGAATACCCGCGCGCGCACGGAAACTCTGCGGCAGGAAGCGGTACTCGGGCCGCTCGGCCTCGGCGAGGTCCAGGCGACCCACCACGCGGATCGCGGCGTTCGACACGATGCGCCGCTCGACCTCGCTGGCGGTCTGCTGCGCGCCGATCAGGATGATCCCCAGGCTGCGGCCGCGTTCGGCGATGTCCAGCAGCACGTCCTTGATCGGGCTGTCCCCATCGCGCGGCGCGTACTTGTTCAGCTCGTCCAGCACAACGAAGATTGTGTCCTGCCGCCCCACGCGTTCCTTGTGCTCGAACAGGTCACGCAGCAGCACGCCCACCACGAACATCTGCGCGGTGGCGGACAGCGTGTGAATGTCCACCACGGTCGTCTGCACGCCGGGCTTCAGCGGGTCCGGGCGGTACTGCGCGGCCTGCGCGGCGCTCAGGTCCCCGCGCACCAGCGGCGTGAGGTGCTTCTGCACGCCCCGTAACCGCCGGATGAACGCCTGCAAGGTGGCGGGGGACTGCTTGCCCACCCACTTGCGGTCACCCTCGCCGTCGTTCGCGTCCAGCAGTTTGTATTCCAGGTACGCCACCAGCTGCGGGAAGGTGCTGATCCGCACGCCGCCCAGCTCGTCGAAGCGCACGTCCTCATCTAGGAGCTGCTCGGTGTCCGGCTGCCAGTCGTCCACCGTCAGGTACGGCGTGTCGGCCCCCTGCGCGAGGCGGTACAGGCGGTCCTCGATGCTGCCGATGACGAAACCCAGGTTCACGCTGGCGTCCCGGTCCACGAACACGTAGGGCAGCATGCGGCGCAGGCAGAACTCCCGCAGCGAGTACAGGAACGGCGTCACGCCACTGGCGCGCTGCTCGACTTGCGGCACGATCGCGCCCGCCGCACTGCCGGGGCGGGGCGGCGCGAGGAACTGCACGTCCCGGAACGCTTCCGCCGGGAGGTTCATCAGGTCGTAGCGGGTGCGCGGCAGGCCCTTTTGCGCTTGCGCGTCCGCCTCACGCGCTCCCACGTCCTTGTTCGCCTGATCGAGAAACAGCAGGTCCTCGCCCTTCACGTTGAAGATCAGCGCCCGCCCCGCCGACGCGGACGCGCCCATCACGCCGCTGCGGAAGATTGAGTGCAGCAGGAACAGTGCGTAACTGGTCTTCGTCGCCACGCCCGAGATCCCACTGATGTTGATGTGCCCGCCGTTCTCGCCGTTCACGAAGCGGTAGTTCAGCGGCAGTACCTGCCCGTCGGCCAGCAGGCCACCGGGGAAGGCGCGGTCGCCCATCTTGTCCGCGCTGAGCGCCATGCGCAGGTCGGCGTCCCGCGCGTGCCGCACCACGTCCCCCGGCTGCGGCGGAATGAAGTTCTCCGGGTGCACCCGCGTGACCAGCACCCGCGCCGCGTAACTGACACTCGCAGGCAGCAGGCCCGCCGCGACGTCCTGCACGTCGCTGTCGAAGGTCACGCCCTCGTGCCGGGTGCGGACGTGATCCACGATCCCGTAGAAGCGCACCTCCGCCCCGTCGGGCTTGCGGGTGCCCACCACGACCAGATCGTCGAGCTGGATGCTCGCGCCGGGCTGCACCGCGAACCAGAAACTGACTGGCGTCACGTCCTGCGTGCCCAGCACCATGCCCACCACCGCGCCCGTCACAGGCGACTGTCCGCGCACGTCGGTCATGCGACGGCCTCGCGCCCGAACGTCGCGGCGATGTGCGCCCGGATGCGACGCGTGACCAGATCCGCGCTGCCCATCGAGCGGTTCATTGCCTGCTCCAGCGCCGCCGTCGGGATCAGGTTCTGCGGCGCGCGCGGGTCCTTGTGCGCTCGGCTGCCCAGTCGCGTCAGGAGCGTGCCGGACAGGTTCGCCACCTGACGCACGATGGGCGGCAGGAAGTCCGTGTCGTCCGGCGCGAACATCTCCAGGCGCATCACGCCGCTCATGGGATGCTGGTAGAACGCCGCCTCGCACAGGCGCACGTACCAGATCAGGCGTGTGAACTGCCCGCCCTCGTAGGTCATGCGCAGGACCGGGGTGCGCTCGCCGGGTTTCAGTTCACTCAGCAGTCCGGCGCGGTCGGCGGGCAGGTACATGGTCTCCATGGTCTTCACGCAGCCGACCACCGCGCCCTGGAGGTTCTGGCCGCGCAGGGTGCCGTCCTGGATGGTCAGGGCGGTCAGCCACTCGCGGTCGTCCGCCTCGTCCACCGGCACGCGCGACGCCAGTGAGTGCGACAGGAGCTGCTCGGCCCTCAGCATGTGCTGTTGCAGGGTGTTCAGCGCCGCCAGCGGATCGTGGCCCTGCATGGGCGCCGGGGCGTACTCCAGCTGCCCGGTGTGCGGGTTGCGGGGCGTGAGCTGGGCCGGCTCAACCAGCAGGTTCGGGGCGTGCGCCAGCAGGCGCTGCGCCTTCACGGCTATCAGTTCCGCCTGCCGCGTGCCGTGGGGGCACAGATCGACGGCGCCCACCACGAACGCGCCGAAGCCGCCCAGGCCGCTCTGGCCGCGGGGGTCCTCGATGAAGATGCGGGATTCCATGCGGCGTTTGCCGTCCACGACGAACACCTGTTTCAGCCGTTCCGGGATGGGCCGGGCGGGCAGCGCCGCCCAGCGGGGCGTTTCCAGATCGTCGAGGGTGCCGTCGAAGGCTTTGAGGGTGAGCTGTCCCCCCTGGAGATCCACGGGCCAGGGGTCAAGGCGGATACGCATGCGGGCCATTCTACGTGCCGGACAGAAAATGAGTGCGGTGACGTGCGCGGCGCACGAAAACGCCGCCCCCGTGAAGGGACGGCGCGCGGGGCACGGGTGAGTTCAGCCGTGGTAGCCGCTGAGCAGGCGCAGGCCCGCCTCGTCCGTCAGGGTCAGGCAGCGGTACGCGGGGTTCAGCAGGCCGTCGTCGCGCATCTCGCCGATCAGTTTGCTGACGCTCTCGCGGGTGGCGCCGGTACCCTCGGCGATCAGTTCGTGCGTGGCGCGCACGAAGCGCGTGCCGTCCGGGTGCTGACCACCCAGGCTGCTGTCCGCGAGGTTCAGCAGGTAGCGGGCAATGCGTTCGCGCAGGTCGCCGTCCTGGATGTGCACGCCGTCGGTCATCATGCGCTGCAGCTGATGGCTGAGGCTGCGGGTCAGGTCCCACAGCTCGCTCTGCGACAGGTGCTGCGGGTGGATGGGTGTCAGGACGGCATCGGTCAGGGCGACGACCTGATGGCCGCGGGTGGTGCCGTGCAGGCATTCCTCGCCGAAGATGTCGCCGGGGCGGATGTGGCGCACGGTCAGGTTGCGGCCTTGCGGGGTGAGACGCACGGCGCGCATCAGGCCGCTTTCCAGGCGGTAGAGGCTGGGGGCGGCGTCCCCGGCGTAGTAGAGGGTCTGGCCGCGGCGGACGGTGCGGTTGGGATCCGTGTAGGGATGCGGGGTGGGGGGGGCAATGTAGGTCATGGTCGGAACTCCTGGGATCATCCGCCCACGGCGGAGCAGAGGGCGAACGTGGTTGAGTCGCCAAACCTTCTCTCGACCTGGAGTGTACAAACCTTGTACAAGCTTGAATTGTTGCGGGAACACAGTGTGAACACACCGCCAAACGCCGTCCCCTGGAAATCCGGTCGCCTCTCATGTCACTGCCGGGAACCGGGCTGATCTGCTCGTCCACCGTGCGCCCGCACCCCCATCCGCCGCGCCAGACCGGGCAGACTGCCAGACGTGACCGCTGCCGACCACACCGGGCCGTACCGGGCCTGGACCCCCGCCGCCTACACCTTCCCCCTGCCGGACGGGCACCGCTTCCCGGCGTACAAGTACGCGGGCGTCCGCGACCGCCTGAGCGGGCTGCTGCCCGTGCTGGACACCCCGAACCTCAGCTGGGCGGACGCCGCGCGCGCCCACGACCCGCTGTGGCTGCGGCGCTGGCGCAAGGGCGAAATTGACCGGCATGAGGAACGCGCCTTCGGCCTGCCCTGGAGCCCCGAGGTGGTGGAACGCGCCCGCCGCGCCGCCGGGGGCTCCCTGGCCGCCCTGCACGACGCCCTGACGGTGGGGTGGGGCATCAACCTGGCGGGGGGCACGCACCACGCCTTCCGTGACCGGGCCGAGGGGTTCTGCCTCGTGAACGACGCCGCGATCCTCACGCGGGTCGCGCTGGACGAAGGCCTGGCCCACCGCGTGGCGATCCTCGATCTGGACGTGCACCAAGGCAACGGCACCGCCGCGCTGCTGGAACACGAGGCGCGGGCCTTCACCCTCAGCATTCACGGTGAGCGCAACTACCCCTTCCGGAAGGAGCGCAGCAGCCTCGACCTGGGGCTGGGCGACGGCGTGACCGATCAGCAGTACCTGCACGTGCTGCACACCCAGGCCCTCCCGGCGCTGGACGCCTTCCGCCCGGACGTGCTGCTGTATCTCGCCGGTGTGGACGTGCTGGCCGGGGACCGCTTCGGCCGCTTCGCCCTGACCCTGGACGGCGTGCGCGAGCGCAACCGCGCCGTGCTGAGCTGGGCGCGCGGGGCGGGCATCCCGGTCGTCACGATGATGGCCGGCGGGTACAACCGCGACCACGCCCTGACGGTCGAGGCGCACGCCAGTGTGGTCCTCGACGGTCTGGACGTGCTGACCTGACCAAAGTGCGCCTGTGGTCGCGTCCGGCTGTTCCGATCAACTGAATCGGTTCAGGCGGATAATGCGCCGCATGACGACCCGCGCGCCGTGGAACCGCAACGAACGCCTGGGCATCCTGAACGGCTGGGCCGTCTTCCTGGGCGACGGCTTCATGAGTGTCGCCGTCGTCCTGACCGGCTTCGCCGCCCGCCTCGGCGCGCCCAACTGGGTCATCGGTCTGCTCCCCGCCATCGCGGGCGGCGGGTGGATGCTGCCGCAACTGCTCGTCGCTGCGCGCGTGCGCCCCCTGACCCACAAACTCCCCGTTTACCGCTCGGCGGCCATGGTGCGCACCGGCACGTACATCTTCATGGTGCTGGCTGCCGCGCTGCTCGCCGACCGGCCCGCGCTGTGCCTCACGCTGTTCATCCTCGCGATGGGCCTGAACGCCCTGGCGTCCGGCGTCAGCGGCCTGCCGTTTCTGGAGGTCGTCAGCAAGACCGTGCCCAGTGAACGCCGCGCCCGCTACTTCGGCACGCGCAACCTGTACGGCGGCCTGCTCGCCTTCGGAGCAGGCCTGCTCGTGCGGGCCATCCTGGGCAGCGACCTGACCTTCCCGCTGAACTACGCGCTGATCCTCGCGCTGGGCACCGTGGCCTTCACGTTCGGGTACTGGGTGTTCGGCCTGGTGCAGGAACCCGCCGACACGCCCCTGGACCGGCAGGGCACCCGCGCCGAGTTCCGCGCCATTCCCGACACGCTCCGCGACCCGCACTTCCGGGCGTTTCTGACCGTGCGGCTGCTGCTGGCCGCGGCCAGCATGAGCGACCCCTTCCTGGCCGTGTACGCCCTGCGTGAACTGCACTACCCGGCCGCCACGCTGGGTACCTTCGTCATGGCCCTGACCGGCGCGGCGCCTCTGAGCAACATCGTGTGGCAGCGCGTCGCCGAGCGCAAGGGCTCGCGGCGCATCATCCGGTACGCCAGCGTCTTCTACGGCCTCGCGCCCCTGTGGGCGCTGACGGTGGGCCTTCTGCACCTGCCCAGCTGGACGTACCTGTTCGCGTTCATCCTGACCAGCACCGCCGCGCAGGGCTTCAACCTGGGGCACACCAACCACCTGCTGAACATCGCGCCGGAACACGCCCGCAGCCGCTACATCGGCACCCTGAACACCCTGGTCGGCGCGGCGCTGTTCACTCCCGTTCTGGGCGGTCTGATCGCCGACCGCGCCGGGTACGGCCCCGTCTTCGTGCTCAGCGGCGTCCTGTGCGCCGCCGCCTGGGTGTGGTGCGGGAAGCTGAGGCGCGACGCCTGAACCGCCCGTGCCTGAACGCAGAAGGGCGCCGCCCGGCGTGAACCGGGGGCGCCCGCCGCCTGAATGAGCTCAGTGGCCCAGGATCTTGCTGAGGAACGCCTTGGCGCGCTCATGCTTCGGGTTCTGGTAGAAGTCCTCCGGGGTGGTGTCCTCGACGATGTTGCCCTGATCAAAGAACAGGATGCGGTCGGCGACCTCACGCGCGAAGCCCATTTCGTGTGTGACAACCAGCATGGTCATGCCGGTGCGCGCCAGTTCCTTCATGACGTCCAGCACCTCCTTGATCATCTCGGGATCCAGGGCGCTGGTCGGCTCGTCGAACAGCATCACCTTCGGGTCCATGGCCAGCGCCCGCGCGATCGCCACGCGCTGCTGCTGCCCGCCCGACAGCTGCGCCGGGTACTTGTGCGCCTGCTCCTCGATGCCCACGCGGCGCAGCAGCTCCAGGCCGCGCTTCTCGGCCTCGGCCTTGCTCTGCTTGCGCACGCGGGTGGGGGCCAGCGTGATGTTCTCCAGCACGGTCAGGTGCGGGAAGAGGTTGAATGACTGGAACACCATGCCCACCTCACGGCGGATGGCGTCTAGGTTGCCCTTCCCGTCCAGCGGAATGCCGTCCACCGTGATCTGGCCCCCGTCGTGCGGGTCCAGCGCATTGATGGTGCGGATGAACGTACTCTTGCCACTGCCGGACGGGCCGATCACGACCACGACCTCGCCCGGCTGCACGCGCAGGTTCACGCCGCGCAGCGCGTGGAAGCTGCCGAAATGCTTGTGCACGTCACGCACATCAATGATGGGGGGAGCGTCCCGGCGAATCTGGCGGCCCGTGGCGGTGGGGGAGGACTGCGTCATGCCGTGTATGGTAGCGCCGCCTGCGCTGGGCATGCAGCGTGCGCCACCGTGGCCTGATGTACCAGTGGGCGCGTCCCCACACCTTTCATTCGGCTGTAAACCCCCCTGTGGTACCATCCGCCTACTCTTCACACCCCGGGCTGAAACTTCTCATCTGCCCGTCTACCTTCAGGAGGAACCATGAAGAAGACCACGAAACAACTCGGCGCCCTGCTCGTGCTCGGCACCGCCGCCATCGCCCTCGCGCAGGGCACCACGTTCCTCACCATCGGCTCGGGCAGCACCACCGGTGTGTACTTCCCCGTCGCGACCGGCATGGCCAAGATGGTCAACGACGCCGGGGCCGGCGTGCGCGCCAATGCCCGCTCGACCGGGGGCAGCGTCTTCAACGTCAACGCCATCGCCACCGGCGAACTCGACGCGGCCGTCGCGCAGAACGACGTCGTGTACTACGCCTACAAGGGCACCGGCCTCCAGGCCTTCCAGGGCAAGGCGAACGCCAAGCTGCGCACCATGGCCGTCCTGTACCCCGAGGTGCTGCACGTCGTGGCCCGCAAGGACAGCGGCATCCGCTCGATTGCCGACCTGAAAGGCAAACGCGTCGTGATCGGCGACCTGGGCTCCGGCACCGAACTGACCGCCAAGCAGGTGCTCGAAAGCTACGGCCTGGGCTTTGACGACCTGGGTCAGGCGCTGCGCGTGTCGCCCGCGCAGGGCATCACCCTGATGCAGGACAAACGCGCCGACGCGCTGTTCTACACCGTGGGTGTGGGTGCCAGCGCCATCAGTCAGATCGCGCAGACCGTGGACGTCACCATGGTCCCCGTCAGCGGCAACCAGGCCAGCAGCCTGATCAAGAAGTACCCCTTCTACGTCCGCTACAACATCCCCGCCAAGAGCTACAAGGGCGTGGGCGCCACCGTGCCCAGCGTCGCCGTGCAGGCCACCCTGGTCACCAGCACCGCCGTCAGCGAGGACGCCGTGTACAAGGCCATGAAGGCCATCTTCGACGACGAGGCCGCCCTGAAGGCCATTCACCCCAGCCTCGCGACCAACTTCAGCTACGCCAAGGCGGTCAAGGGTATCCCCGCGCCCCTGCACCCCGGGGCCGTCAAGTTCTTCAAGGAAAAAGGCCTGAGCGTCAAGTAACGGCCCGCGTGTGGGGGCCAGCCCGGAACGCAGTCGGGCTGGCCCCCAACCCCATTCAACCCATGAGGAACCCATGAGCGACCCCACCCGCCCCATCAGCAGCGACCCCACCCTCACCCCGCCCGGCCAGGAGATGACCGAAGGCGAACGCCGCGCCATCGAGATGGTCGAGGCCGCCGAGACCGGCGGACGCAAACTCTTCGGCTGGCAGCGCGGCCTCGTGACCCTCGTCGCGGTCGCGTGGTGCCTGTACCAGATGTACGCCGCGCAGGTCGGCAACATCGACACCCTCACCCTGCGCGCCACGCACCTGGGCTTCGCGTTCTTCCTCGCGTACCTCGTGTTCCCCCACCGCAAGACGCCCGGGCAGCCGCAGACCCGCGTCCCCTGGTACGACTGGATTCTTGGGATTGGCGCGACCGGCACCGCCGCGTACCTCATCGCGCAGTACCCGCACATCGCGAACGAACAGGGCGGCCTGCTGACGAACACCGACGTGTGGGTGGGCAGCGGCATGGTCATCCTGCTGCTGCTCGCCGCGTGGCGCACCATCGGCATCGCCATGCCCATCGTCGCGGGCGTGTTCATGCTGTACGCCCTGACCGGCCCCAAGGGCCTGATCCGCGGCGACCTGGGCCCGCAGCTTCAGCTGCACGCCGGGCAGACCTGGCCGCAGGTCGTGGGGCAGCTGTTCGCGAACACCGAGGGCATCTTCGGAACGGCCATCGGCGTGTCCGCGCAGATTGTGTTCCTGTTCGTGCTGTTCGGCGCGATCTTCGACAAGCTCGGCGCGGGAGAGTGGTTCATGCACGTCGCGCAGGGCCTGCTGGGCGGCTTCCGCGGCGGCGCCGCCAAGGCCAGCATCCTGTCCAGCGCCCTGAACGGCGTGATCTCCGGCTCCGCCGTCAGCAACGTCGTCACCGGCGGGAACATCACCATCGGCACCATGATCCGAACCGGGTACAGCCGGGAGAAGGCCGGGGCCATCGAGGTTGCCAGTTCCAGCAACGGCCAGCTCATGCCGCCCGTCATGGGCGCCGCCGCGTTCATCATGGCGCAGAACCTCAACATCGAGTACCGCAGCCTGATCCTCGCCGCGGCCATCCCCGCGTTCCTCTGCTACGGCGCGCTGCTCGTCGTCTCGCACATTGAGGCCCTGAAGCTCGGCCTACGCGGCCTGCCGAAAAGTGAACTGCCCCGCGTCCGCCAGACGCTGCTCGCCGGGTGGTACTACCTGATCCCGCTGGTGTACCTGATCGGCACGCTGACCATCAACCCCGACGCCACGCCCGAACGCGTTGCGCTGAACACGATTTTCTTGATGCTCGGCATGATGTTCATTCAGGAAGCCGTGCTGGGCCAGCGGGACGGCCGCGGCCTCGGCCAGGGCCTGCTCGACGGTGGGCGCAAGATCATCGAGGCCTTCGAGAGCGGCGCGCGTTCCATGATCGGGATCGCCATCGCCACGGCCGCCGCCGGAATCATCGTCGGGATCGTGACCATCACCGGCCTGGGCTTCGGCCTCGCGGACATCGTGCAGTTCGTCAGTGACGGCATCAAGAACCTGATGGCCTTCGCCGGGCCGCAGGTGGCGACCTTCATATCCATCGTGGTGGTGCTGGTCATGGCGCAGCTCATCGCGCTGATCCTAGGGATGGGCCTGCCCACCACCGCGAACTACATCCTCATGAGCGCCCTGATCGTCCCCATCATCGCCAAGATCGCCGGACTGGACACCAGCAACCCCGCCCAGATGCTTCCCGTGCACATGTTCGTCTTCTACTTCGGGATCATGGCCGACAGCACCCCGCCCGTCGCGCTGGCCGCCTTCGCCGCCGCGGCCATCAGCGGCGGGAACCCGGTCGCGACCGGCGTGCAGGCCTTCCAGTACGAACTGCGCACCGCGCTGCTGGCGTACATGATGTTCTTCAACCCGCAACTGCTGCTCATCGCAAACAACCGGCTGGGCGGCGTCACCTGGGTTGAGGCGCTCCCCATGATCTTCTTCGCGTTCATCGGCCTCGTCGCCTTCAGCGCCGCCACGCTGCGCTTCCTGCACCGCCGCACGAATCCCGTCCAGGCGCTGCTGCTGCTTATCGCGTCATTCATCCTGATCATTCCCACCCAGATCGTGTGGAACCTCGCCGCGCTCTGCCTGATCGCTGCCGTGTACTTCTGGCAGAAAGCCAGCGGGCGTTCCGAACCGCCCGCCCCGGTCGCCGTCGCCTGACGTGACGGACCCGGCCCGGCGGCGACGGACACCCGTCGCCGCCGGGCCTTGTTCAGGTGTGCGCGCCGCGGCCCGGGCTGAAACGGCACGTGGACCAGAACGCCACGAACGACTCGATCTGATCCATGAACCGCGGGAAGTCCTGCTCCTTGGTCAGGTACGAGGACGCCAGCAGATCGTAGGCCGTGACGATGTCCTCCGGATCCCTGGAGGACGACAGCATCACCACCGGATACAGACTCAGGGCCGGGTCACGCCGGATGGACTGCAGGGCCTCGAAGCCGTTCATGATGGGCATGTTGATGTCCAGGACCACCACGTCCGGCTGCCAGTCCCGGTCGTCCCGCAGCCGTTCGAGCGCCTGACGGCCGTTCTCGGCGAACTGGAGGTCCACGGGCTGCGCCAGCGCCGCGAACGCCTCCTCCGCCAGCAGGCGGTCGCCGAGGTTGTCATCCGCCAGCAGCACCCGCAACTGCGCTGGCGTCCGGCCCTGCCCGGACCCGCTCACGGGCACAGCTGACCGCTGCACAGCGCGTGATACCGGCGGGACATCTCCTGGGCCGGGGTTGCGCAGCGGTCCTCTTCCACCCACCACCACGTGAGGGACAGCAGGCCACCGCTGAAGTAATGCGCCTGGTATGACACGGTTGCGTCCGTGACGGCCACGCGTCCGGGCACCACGAGGTCCTGCATGATGACCGCGAACTGCTGCTCGTACCGCGAGAGGATCGCGTGCGGCCCCCCTGTCGGGCTGAGGGAACTGAGGACCGGGGCAATATGGGCAATGTGGGCGAAATAGACCGTCCAGCGTGAATCCTCCGGGCCGGTCCACGCCCGCAGCGCCTCGTGAACGCGGCCCACCGCCTGGAGGAGGTAGCTGCTGAGGACGTCGTCTTTGTTCTCAAAATGAAGGTAGAAGGTCGAGCGGCTGATGTCGGCCCGGTCACAGATGGCCTGGACGGTGACGGTCTGTAGACTCCTGTGCTCCAGCAGCAGGTCCACCAGTGCGGACTGAAGCGCGGCCTTCGTTCGCCGGACGCTACGGTTTCTGGACGCCATTACTCACCGATTTTATGTTCCTTTCATGTCTGCGGCCTGACTGAACTGGCCGTCTTCTGGACATTGGCTGAAAAGCTGTCCATTCCTGCACGACGGCTGCGTGTCACTCTCGCGGTAGACAGCCTCGGTCACGGCCAAGTGCCAGGCAGTCGGAGGCTCTGACTGAAAGATGCTCCGAGCGCTCAGGGCTCACCGTTGGCCTCATCTATTTCACATGTTCTATCTGGATCAAGCTGATCGAAGAACACGTAAACGTCAACGGCTGAGTTGGAATGCGGGGCCAACCGGGGCGCCGGAAGCCGAAACTCACTGGCCTGTCAAGGAACAATTCAATACCGGCAGACCGTTTGAGGCAGTGCTCCACCGTATCAATGAGCCGTTCCCACTTCAGCTCCGCCTTCGCTGGTTCCGCTCTGGCATCACTCCACGCTGCCCAGGAACACCTGAGTCTGATAGTCCAGCGCCACCAGCCCCCCGGACTGGTGCGAGTCGAAGATGGCGTTCAGGTCGCCGCGTAACGCCGGGTACGCCGGGTCATTCTGGTTCGGCAGGTAGCTGACGCTGCTCGCCAGGGCGGTCAATCCCTCGCGGGACAACGGATGCCGGTGCGTGAACGTCAACCGTTCGAAACCGCCCGGCAGGTGCAGTGGCAGTTCATCGTCCAGCACGCGGGTCCGCAGGGGATCGTCACCCGCGTGCTGGCGCACCACCTCGCCGTACGCGCGGTTGAACATGCTGTCCACGGCCCGCCAGTCATTCCAGACAAGCAGGACGCGCCCGCCGGGCCGCAGGACCCGCCTGAACTCCGGGACGGTACGGGCCGGATCGAACCAGTGCGCCGCCTGCGCCGCCGTGATCAGGTCCACGCTGCCGTCCGCTAGACCCGTGGCTTCGGAGGTGCCCGCGTGGACGGTCAGCTGCCCCGCCCGCACCGCGGCTGATAGGTGATCTTCCAGGTGGGCGCGCATCTCCGGGTTGGGTTCCACGGCGGCCACGCTCGCCCCCATGTCCAGCAGCAGCGCTGTGAACCGGCCGGTGCCCGCGCCAATATCCGCGACTCGGCCGGTCAGCAGCCCGGCGTCCCGCAGCCACGCGCCCAGCGCGGCCGGGTACCCCGGGCGGGCCGCGGCGTAGGCGTCCGCGCGACCCAGGAAACGGGCGGGATTCACCACTTCGCTGTCGTTCATGCCCGCAGCATACGGGCCGGACATGGCGTCAGGTTTCGGCCCGGACCGGCTCGCTGCTCAGCTCTGGAGTGGTGGTCTGGACCGGTGCAGGAGGGACGCGGACTGGCTCTGCCCGGACGGGTTCAGACCGGACGGCCGTGCCGGCGCGCCCAGCTTCCGGTGCGTTCCTCCCGGCCCGGGCTTTCAGGGGGCGCGGGGCGAGGGGACGGACCGGCTCACGCACGCTGGGCCGCCACGCACTCGTGACGAAGTACACCACGCCGGCCAGGACGCCCGTGATCAGCAGGAACCACAGCAGGCGGCCCAGCACGCCCGCGGCGCCCACGATGAACAGGCCCAGCCCGGTCAGGAGTTGTCCCAGCAGCCACACGGCGGCCAGCGCCGTTACGGCCAGCAGCACCACGCCCGCCAGGGCCAGCAGGAGACGTGTCATCAGGGCGCAGTGTAGCAAGGTGCCGCCTGCACGGAGGACTGCCGTCCACGACCTGCTGACCTGACGTACCCTGGCCGTCGTGAAGATGCTGGAAACAGAGCTGCTCGTGGTGGGCGGCGGGGTGGCCGGGGCGTACGCGACCCTCACGGCGCGCAGTTACGGCGCGGACGTGATCCTGGCCTGCAAGACGCCGCTGGTGGGCGGCTCGACCCGTTGGGCGCAGGGCGGGATCGCCGCGCCCCTGGCGCAGGGGGACGAGGACGCGCACGCGCAGGACACCCTGAAGGCCGCGCGCGGCCTGTGTGAACCGGAGGCGGTTCAGGCGTTCGTGCGTGACGCCCGCTCGCACGTGGAGACCCTGCGGGACCTGGGCGTGACCTTCAGCCCGCACGCCACCCTGGAGGGCGGGCACAGCCGGGCGCGCATCCGGCATCAGGGGGACGCGACCGGGCACGCGATCAGCGTGGCCCTCGCCGAGGCGCTCCAGGCGGGCCGCAGTCCAGCGCTGCGGGTGCTGGAGCACGCGTTCGTGCGGAACCTGCGCGTGTCGGGCGGCGCGGTGGTGGGCGCGGACCTGCTCACGCCGGACGGGCCGGTGAAGGTCCGCGCCGGGGCGGTGCTGCTTGCCACCGGAGGCTTCGGGCGGCTGTACCCGGTGACGACCGCGCCGCCCGAGGGCACCGGGGACGGTCTGGGGCTGGCGTGGCAGGCGGGCGCGGCGCTGCGGGACCTAGAATTCGTGCAGTTCCACCCGACCGCCGTGGTCCGGCACGGCGCGGCGCATCTGGTCACGGAGGCCGCGCGGGGTGAGGGGGGCCGCCTGCTGAACGCGCGCGGTGAGCGCTTCATGGAACGCTACGACCCCGCGCTGGAACTCGCACCGCGGGACGTCGTGGCGCGCGCGATTGCCGCGGAGATTGCCGCGACGGGCCGAGTGGATCTGGACCTGCGGCACCTGGGCGCGGCGTTCGTGCGCACGCGCTTCCCGACCGTCACGGCGTCCCTGGCCCCGCTGGGCCTGGACCTGGGCACGGACCTGATCCCGGTGCAGCCCGCCGTGCACTACACGATGGGCGGCGTGCTGACAGACGTGCAGGGCCGCTCGACCGTGCCCGGCCTGTACGCGGCGGGCGAGGTCGCGTCCAGTGGCCTGCACGGCGCGAACCGCCTGGCCAGCAACAGCCTCTCGGAGGGGCTGGTGTTCGGCGCGCGCGCGGCCCGCGCGGCCCTGGCCGCCCTGAAGGCCGTGCCTGCCCGCTCGGAGGGCCTGAGCGCGCCGCTGGTGGACCCGGCGTGCCTGCCCGCCCTGCGTGAGGTGGTCGCGGGTGCAGCGGGCCTGCGCCGGGACGCGGCAGGCCTGCGCGCGGCGCTGGACGGCTGGCGGTGGCCGGAGACGACCGCCGAGTCCCGCGAGAGCCTGGAGGCGGGCCACCTCGCCCTGATTGGGGAGCGGCTGCTGCGATCAGCCCTGGCCCGCGAGGAGTCGCGTGGCGGGCATCACCGCACCGACTTCCCGCGCGAGGCGGCCTCGGCCGTGCACTCGGTGCAGTCGCGGGCGCTGGGGGATGGGGTGACCCGCGTGCCGGTTGGCGTGCCCGAGGCGCGCGCGGCTGTGCTAGGGTCATCCGCGTGAAAATCCGCACAACACCTGCGGGGGTCGCCCCGTGCTGAGTCTGGAGGAGCGCCTGCGCGCCGCCCTGGCCGAGGACATCGGCCGCGGCGACGCCACGACCCTCGCCACCATTCCCGCCGCGCAGCAGGCCCGCGCCGAATTCCTGCTCAAGGAGGCCGGGGTCCTGAGTGGCCTGGAGGTCGCCACGCGCGTGTTCGCGCTCGTGGACCCGGCCGTGACGGTCACCTGGACCGCCTGTGACGGCGAGGCCCGGTCGCGCGGACCCATCGGGACGGTGCGGGGCGCGGCGCGCAGCCTCCTGACCGGGGAGCGGCTGGCGCTGAACCTGATGCAGCGCCTGTCGGGCGTGGCCACCCAGACGCGCCGCCACGTGGACGCCCTGGGCGGCGCACGCACGCGACTGCTCGACACCCGCAAGACCACGCCGCTGTGGCGCGACCTGGAAAAACAGGCCGTGCGGCACGGCGGCGGGTTCAACCACCGCGCCGGTCTCGACGACGGCATCCTGATCAAGGACAACCACGTGGCCGCCGCCGGGAGCATCACTGAGGCCATCCGCCGCGCGCGGGACGCCGCGTACCTCCTGAAGGTCGAGTGCGAGGTGCCGGACCTCGCCGGGCTGGAGGAAGCCCTGCGCGCCGGGGCGGACCGCGTGCTGCTGGATAACATGAGTGACGACCTGCTCGCCCAGGCGGTCGCGGTCCGGGACCGCCTGGCTCCACACGTCACGCTGGAGGCCAGTGGGAACATGACGCCCTCCCGCCTCCCGACCGTCGCGGCCAGCGGCGTGGATTACGTGAGCGCCGGCGGCCTGACCCATTCCGCGCCCGCGCTGGACATCAGCCTGAACTTCATGCCCCTCCCCGAGGACCCGAAATGACCGACCCGAACGCCGTGAATCCCGTCATCCCCCGCACCCAGACCCCGCACCGCGACCTGCTGCAACTGGAAGTCCTGCCCGACGAGGCGCAGCTCCGCGCGGACATCGAGCGCCTCCGGAAGGAGCGCAACGCGGTGATCATCGCGCACAACTACCAGCGGCCCGAAGTTCAGGAAATCGCGGACTTCGTCGGGGACTCGCTGGGCCTCTCCCGGCAGGCGGCGAAGACCGACGCGGACGTCATCGTGTTCGCGGGCGTGCACTTCATGGCGGAAACCGCCGCAATCCTCAACCCGGCGAAGACCGTGCTGCTGCCTGACCTGCGCGCCGGGTGCTCGCTGGCGGACACCGTGACCGCGCAGGGCATCCGCGACTGGAAAACCCTGAACCCCGGCGGGCTGGTCGTCACGTACGTGAACACCACCGCCGACGTGAAGGCCGAGAGCGACTACTGCGTCACCAGCGGCAACGCCGTGCAGGTCGTGCAGAGCCTCCCGGGCGGCGTGCCCGTCCTGTTCGCCCCGGACCGCTTCCTGGCCGCGCACGTGATCCGCGAGACGGGCCGCGCCATGGACGTCTGGGACGGCGCGTGCCACGTGCACGAGGCAATCCGCCCCGAGGACGTGCAGGGCCAGCAGGCGGCGTACCCACACGCGGAACTCCTGATTCACCCCGAGTGCGGCTGCTCCAGCAGGATCCTGGGCGCCATTCCCGAGTTGCAGCTGTACTCCACCGAGGGCATGATTCACCGCGCCAAGGCCAGCCCCGCGCAGGAATTTATCGTCGTCACTGAGACCGGCATGGTCACCCGCCTGGAACACGACGTGCCCGACAAGACCTTCATTCCCGTCAGCCGCACCGCCTGCTGCGAGTACATGAAGATGATCACCCTGGAAAACATCCGCGACGCGCTGGAGAACCTCCAGCCGCGCGTGACCGTTCCAGCCGACATCCGCGCCCTGGCCCTGAAACCCATTGAGCGCATGCTCGCCATCGGGTAGCAGCAGGCAAAGGGAGCGCAGACTGATGGCCGGTCTGCGCTCTCCCCATGGACTTCGGCTCAGCGGCTCGCCTTGCTCAGCTCCTCCTCGACGTCCCGGCGCAGACGGACCGCCAGGGGCCAGCGCAGGTACCCTTCCAGGGTCGCCGCGTCGGGTTTCGCGCCGAACCACAGGTCGAACAGCTCCGCGATGGTCGGCGCGCCTTCCTCGGCAGGCGTGAAGGTCACGCGGTCATCCGCACCGACCGTGCCGGGCTGAAGGACGCGCAGGTACGCGCCGGGCCGGCGGGCCTGCGCGAACCGCTTGGCGAAGGTCCCGTCCCCCATGTGCGCCGCGAGGGTCGCGCAGGGAATCCGGGGCGCCGTCACCTCGAACACCACCTCGCCGTCCGGGCCGTGCACGGTCAGGCGGTCCCCCACCCGCAGCGCGGCCGATTCCAGGCCACTCAGGAGGAGGTTCTCGCCCAGCGTGCCCGGGCGCAGGGCCTCGCCCAGCACGGCCGTCCAGTGGTCGTAATCCGGCGCGGTGTACAGGTACGCCGCCTGATCGGGGCCACCGTGGTGCTTCTTGTTGTTCACGTGATCCCCGTCCAGGCCCCCGAGGCCCACCGTGACCCGGCCCGGGACGGGGTGCTTGTCGATGCCGCTGATGTCGTCGCGCTTCCCGACGCGCAGGGCGGTGGGCTGCCCGATGCACACGGCGTTCAGGGTGAAGGAGGTCATGAGCGCAGCGTAGCGTGACCGGCGCGGGCCGTGGTGACCGCTGTCCTCGTCAGGTTCGCGCGGGTGTGCTGGAATGCAGGGCGTGAGTGCCGTCCCCCCAACCTCCCCCTTCGATCCTGCTATGGCTGATGCGGGCCGCGTACCGACCCTGGCCGTGCTGGTGTCCCTGTTCGGCCTGACGGTTCTGCCCTTCCTGGCGGGCCTTGTCCAGGGGCAGACGGAAGGCGCCGGACGCGAGGTGTTGTACGCGACCGGGACGGCCTTCCTGCTGGGCATGGTGTGGCGCGGCAGCGTGTGGGCGTGGCGCCTGACGGTCAGTTTCGGGATGCTGGCCGGTTTCCTGGTGTTCATCGTGGGCATGCTGGCGGGCAGTGCCTCCTGGCGCGGCTGGGTGGTCAGCGTGGCGGGCCTGGGGTACCTGCTGCTGTGCACGGCGCTGGTGGGGACGCCCAGCATCCGCGCGTTCCTCGACTCCCGCTGGGCGCAGCGGTCCGGGCGGCGGGCGTGAGCGGCGAGCGGCGCTTCACGGTGCAGGGGACGAACAACGCGTTCACCTGCGCGAACTGCAGCCATACGGTGCAGCCCTTGCAGAACGGTTCGGTGCGGAACCACTGTCCCACGTGCCTGCATAGCCTGCACGTGGACGTCATGCCCGGCGACCGCGCCTGCGACTGCCACGGCGTAATGGAACCCGTGGACGTCGATCAGAGTGGCAAGAAAGGCTGGGTGATCGTGCACCGATGCCGGAAGTGCGGCTTCACCGGACGGAACCGCGCGGCGCTGGACGACCCGGGGCAGCCGGACAGCTGGGACGCCCTGATCGCCATCAGCAGCCGCAGGCGCGAGTAACAGCCGCCACGTTCGGCGCGTCCCGGCGGGCGGACGGGGACGCACGGTATTCTGCCGGGCATGGGATTGTGGGTTTTCTTCATTCTGATTCTCCTGAGCGCCAGCGGCATCCTGGCCCTGACCTTCGGCCCGCTGAAGGCCGCGCCGAACGTGGGGGCGCTGCGGACCGTGGCGTACGTTCAGTACGTCGCGGCGCTCCTGCTGCTGGGCGCGCGCCTGACCGGCAACGCATGAGCACCCGGACACACCGCCCGCAGGCCGGGTGCGGCCAGCCCCCCGTGCGCTTCTTTGTCCCGGGGCACCAGTGACCGTCCAGACGATCGATCTGAACTTCCAGGGTGTGGCTGGCGTGATCGCGTCCAGCGTGTTCGACACGGGAGACGGACTGGCCGTCGTGGACACCGGGCCGGGCAGCACCCTGGACGCACTGGAGACCGGACTGGCCGGACTGGGCGCCACCCTGAGCGACGTGCGGCACGTGCTTCTCACGCACATTCACTTTGATCACGCAGGCGCCGCAGGCACCGTGCTGGAGCGGGTGCCGCAGGCCCGCGCGTACGTGCACGAGCGGGGCGCCGCGCACCTGTCGCGCCCCGAGCGGCTGCTGGCCAGTGCCACGCAGATCTACGGCGAGCACATGGACACCCTATGGGGCGCCATGCAGCCCATCGACCCCCAGCGCCTGACCGTCCTGAGCGGCGGCGAGACGCTGACGCTGGGCAACCAGGCCGTGCGGGTGCTGTACACGCCCGGGCACGCCGTGCACCACGTCGCCTACCACGCTGGTGACGACCTGTTCCTGGGTGACGTTGGCGGCATCCGCTTGGACGCTGCTCAGACACCCCGCGCGCCCACCCCCCCGCCAGACATCAATCTGGACGCGTGGCGCGACAGCCTCTCCACGCTGGAGACGCTGGACGCCCGGACGCTGCACCTCGCGCACTTCGGGGCGTACCCGAACACCCCCGCCCACTGGGCAGGCCTGCGCGCCACCATGACCGCCGACGCGGAGCGGATCCGCGCGGGCCTGGAGGCCGGGCACACCCCCGAGGCCATCACCGACGCCTTCACCGAGGACCTGATGCACGAACTGAAGCTGGAAGACCCCACCCTGCCCGCCCGTTACGACTTCGCCTGCCCACCCTGGATGAGCGTCCAGGGCCTCATCCGCTACTGGCAGCGCCGCGCGGCGCGCGGGACCGCCTGATGCGCGTCCTGGTGATCGGGGGCGGCGGCCGCGAACACGCCATCGTGCACGCCTGCACCCGCGCAGGTCACGAGGTGCTGTGCACACCCGGCAACCCCGGCATGGCCGAACTGGCCCGCGTGGTGGTCAGCGCCCAGGACGCCGCGAGCCTCGCCCGCCTGGCCCAGGCCGAGGGCGTGGACGTCGTCATCGTGGGGCCTGAAGCGTACCTCGCGGCGGGCGTCGTGGACGAATGCGACACGCTGGGCATTCCAGCGTTCGGACCCACCCGCGCCGCGAGCCGCCTTGAAGGGGACAAGGCCTGGAGCAAGGCGTTCATGCACCGCCACGGCATCCCCACCGCCGCTCACCACACCTTCAGCGACCTAGAGGCCGCCGAGGCGCACGTCGCGTCCCTCACGCCACCCATCGTGGTGAAGGACGCGGGCCTGAAGGCTGGGAAGGGCGTCACCATCGCCCACACCACCGACGATGCACGCGCGGCGCTGCAGGACATCTTCACCCAGTCGGGCGCTCAGGCCGTCATCGAGGACTTCATGACCGGGCAGGAAGTCACTGTACTCGCCCTGACCGACGGGACCACGTACGCTCTGACGCCCCCCAGCCAGGATCACAAAACCATCCACGAGGGCGACACGGGCCCCATGACCGGCGGTATGGGCGTCATCTGCCCCTTCCCGATCGCGCCGGAGCAGATGGAGGTCGTGCGGCGCGACATCATCGAACCCACCCTGGCCGGCATGCGCGCCGACGGGCATCCCTTCCGGGGTGTGCTGTACGCCGGGCTAATGCTCACGCCGCACGGCCCCAAAGTCGTGGAATTCAACGCCCGCTTCGGCGATCCCGAAGCCGAGGCGGTCCTCCCCCTGCTGGACAGCGACCTTGCGCAGCACGCCCTGGACGCCGCGCGCGGTCAGTTCCAGCCGGACACCGTGCGGTTCCGCGGCGCCGCCAGCGCGACCATCATCCTCGCCGCGCCCGGCTACCCCGGCGAACCTCAGAAGGGGATTCCCCTCGACCTGCCCACCCCCAGCACGGACGAGATCATCTACCACGCCGGCACGGCAGCCAGCACCAATGGACTGATCAGCACCGGGGGCCGTGTGCTCGCCGTTACCGCCGTCGCTGACACCCTGAATGTCGCCCTGGGCCGCGCCTACGCCCTTGCCGACCGGGTGGATTTTCCCGGCGCTCAGCTCAGGAAGGACATCGGCGCCCGTATCGGCGCCACCCCCGACCACACGTCCGTTTGACCAGCCCACGCTCAGGCGCTACCATTCCCCACGCACCCACGCCGGTGTGGCGGAATGGTAGACGCACTCGACTCAAAATCGAGCGGGAAACCGTAGGGGTTCGAGTCCCCTCACCGGCACCAACAGGAAAGAGCCCGTCCACGACGGGCTTTTTTTGGTACGTGGTACGAAGCAGATTCATTTGGTTCAGTGGTCCGCTCTTCATGCCTGCGGCCAGGACGCAGAACTTTTCCAGCTGCATCACTCTGTACTGGTGTTGCGCACGTCTTCAGAGCTCGTCATCCGGTGCCGACACGAGCTTATCTGTCGGCAGACGTTTCGCACACACTTAGGTTCGACTGTTCCTGTGCCCTTCATCTCGGCTGGGCAACTTGGGGCAGGCCACCCAGAACGTGGACCCCTGATCCACCTTGCCTCCTCCCCAGGCCCGTCCGCCTCCCCGTTCCGCCAGCCACCGCACGACGGCCAGCCCGATGCCTGTTCCCTCGTACACGCCTGTGGGGTGAAGGCGCCCGAACAGCTCGAAGGCCCTGTCCTTCTGCCGCTGGTTGAATCCCACGCCGTTGTCCTGCAGGCCAATCAGGTAATGCCCTTCCGTATCCTCGACGTGCCACTGCAGGCGGGTGACGTCCCGCGTTCGGGTGAACTTCAGGGCGTTGCTGACGTACTCCCGCAGGATGATCCGCAGGGCCCGACTGTCCCCCAGGACGGTGGGCAGCCGCGCCGGTGACCATTCCACGTTCCGACCGTCAAGCACGACCTCGAGGTCCCTTCTCACGTCCAACACGATGCGGTTCAGGTCAACTGGACCAGCCCGCAGCCGGAGTTGCCGGGCTTCAAGGTACTGCTCCAGCGACTCCATCAGCCCAAACGCGGCGCGCAGCACAGCTTGCGAGGTCTCCAGGTGCGCGAAAGTCACGCCTGCTGCCTCCACTTCAGTCTGGTGAAGACTCAGCGCGTTCCTCAACTGGGTCAGCTGGCGGTTCAGGTGCACCTGGGTGGCCTGAACGACTTCCTGCATCTCCTGCGCCTGACGCCGATTCCTGACCTCGTGTTCCTGAACAGCCCGTTGGAGTGACTCCACCTGATCCAGCAGTTGCACGTGCGCCTGTTTCAGGCTCGTTACGGCAGTCACGATCATCTGGCAGACGGGCGGTTCGTCCTCCGCACTTGTACGCTGGACGGCCGCGAAGACGGAATGCGCGGTTCCGTTGGCGTCAAGCAGCGTCAGTTCATCTTCAGCGCGAGCCCCACTGGCAAACGCCCGATTGAGCAGCGCTGTGAACGTGGCTTGCGACGAGGGTGCCAGCACGGTGCCCAGCCGGTGACCGGTCAGGCTGGCGGCCGATCGGCCCAGGATGACGCTCGCCTGGAGGTTGGCCTCCAGGACACGGCCCTCGGGCGTCAGGGTGAAGGCGGCCTGTGGACTGTGGGTAAAGAGGCGCCGGGCCTGGCGCGCTTCGCCCTGGGCAGCATGAAGCTGATTTTTCAGGAGCTGAATCTCAGTCTGCTGCTCGTGGGACGGCTCGGCTGCACGCTCCACCGTTGACAGAAGATCGTCAGTTTGACTCATGCAACCTCCAGGTCTGCCGATGAGTGAGGAAGCGGGCTGGGGAACGAAGATTTCTTGAATGGACCGCTGATGGTCAGCGGCTGGCCATGCCGCCCTGTCTGGCCTCCGGCTCCACTGTCGGTGAAATTTCATGGGCTTGGTAGGAAATGAGGCCAATCTTCGTTCAGAATCTTTGAGTTTGTCTCTCGGCCTCCCTCTTTGCAGTACCTCTCGATTTCGTGCGCCCAGCCATGTGTCGATGCGGTGTTGACGATGTATTGATCGGCCAGCATGCTCCCACAGAGGGTCCGTGGAGAGCTCCCCGTCCCAGCGGCTTTTCATTGAATCCAGTCGACTGCGCTTCCCCAGGAGCCAGCTGACAGCAGGATGATCCGAGGCAAGCGCTGCAGGTCGGTCCGCCGCTTCTGCGGCCCGGTCGCCCGAAGTGCATTGCCCGCTCCCATGTCGCATGACCTCGGGCAGGTGGTGCTGTCGCGTAAAGCTGCTCGGCTCGCAGCACAGGCGGGTCAAGGTGGATCTGGCAGATTCAGGTCCGGCCGTCTCACTCTGCCGTCCAGAGGCTCGACGCCTCGTCTGAGGAGCAGACTCCCTTCGGCGCGTCTGCTTCTCCCTCAACATCCGACGCAAGGCGAGACCGGTCGCGGTCGTTCGTTGTGGACAGGTACACGCAACCCGCGCATGCCGCCCTATTCTTGAGCACATGTCCCGACTTTCCGGTGCTCCTGTGGCGTGTCACTCCTGATGGCGACGGCGACTGATCTCACGCCCCGCCAGTTGCAGGCGATCATTGAAGTCAACGAGGACTGCATCAAAGTCCTTGATCTGGACGCCCGTCTCCTGAGCATGAATGACGGCGGACTGCGCGTCATGGAGATCCCGGATTTCAAGGTGTGCCATCACGCGCTCCTGACGTCCTTCTGGGATGGGGAGGACCGCGTCCGGCTGGAGGCCGCGCTGGACGCCGCACGGGCCGGTGAGACCCGGACCTTTGTCGGGCAGGCCAGGACGTTCCAGGGAAACCTCAAATGGTGGTCGGTGACGGTGGGTCCACTCCGGGATGAGGCTGGGCAGATCACCCATCTGCTCGCCACATCCAGAGACGTCACGGCCCAGAAGGCGGCGGAAGAGGCCCAGCGGGCGGCGCAGGCCCGGCTGGAACAGCACGCGGACCTCCTGGCGCAGCAGGTGCGGGATCAGACTCGGGCGCTGGAGATGCAGGCCGCTGCGCAGGACGCCTTTGTGCGCTTCACGGAGACGGTGGGCATCGAGACGGACCTACGTCTCCTGGCTCAGCAGGCCGTGACCGTCGTGCAGACCCACATCCGTGACCTGGGCGTGGTGCACTACGAACTGGATCTCACGGCGGGACTCTGGCGGCCGGTCGCCTGGTCGCCTGAACTATCCCCTGAACTCGTCGAGCAGATCCAGGCGGGTGTGCCGGTGGACACCCCGGACTTCGCGGAGGTAGTACGCCAGGGCGCGCCCATCTTCGTCAGTGAGTGGAGTGCCGCGCGCAATGACCTGCCTTCCGCAACGGTCTACCGCGCCGCTGGGCTGGTCCCGATTCTTGTCGGGGGTGAGCTGCGCGCGCTGTTCACGGTGGGGCACCAGACCGCAGCCCAGTGGGCGGCGCGGGATCAGGCGATCGTGCGGGCGGTGGTCCGCGGGCTGAGCCTGGCCATGGAACGCGCCGTGCACACCCAGCAGCTCACGCAGCAGCGTGACGACCTGGACCGCCGCGCCCAGGAGCTGGCAACCCTGCTTCAGCTCACGGAAGACCAGGGGGAGACGACGGATCCCCTGACCCTGATTCGGCGGGCTCAGGAGCTTGTGCTGGCGCTCCTCCCCCCCAGCTTCGCGGCGTACTACGAGGCCGAGGGGAACCGGTGGCGGCTGCGCTCACAGGTGGGCGGCGCCGAATCAGTCCTGCTTCAGGCCGCGATGGCCGCTGGTTTTCCGGTCGGGGCCACACCCAGCTTCGATCTCGTGGCTCACACCCGTGAACCGTCCTTTGTGGACGTGTACGACGCGGGAACGGATGTGGATCCGGAGGTCGCGCAGGGCGTCTCGGCTCATGCCACGCTGCCGCTGATCGTGGGCGGGAACGTCCGGGGCCTGTTCAATGTGCCGCTGTTTGAATCGCGTTCCTGGACGGCGTCAGATCAGGCGGTGCTGCAGACCATGATGCGGCACCTGGGCGTGGTGATCGAACGGTTGGAACGCAGCGCGCAGCTGATGCAGTCGAACGCAGAGTTGCACGCGTCCAATCAGGAACTCGAAGCGTTCACGTACAGCGTCTCCCATGACCTGCGCACGCCCGTCCGTCACGTCTCCGGGTACGCGACCCTCGCCCTGAAGGAACTGGCCCGGGGAGACCTGACCCGGTTGGCGCGCCGCCTCGACGTGGTGAGCGATGCGGGCAAGCGCATGGAGACGCTGCTGGACGCCATGTTGACGCTCTCCCGGGCGGGGCGCACACTGCTGACGGTGCAGTCCGTGCCGTTGGAGCAGGTGGTCGAGCAGGTGCAGCGGGATCTGCTGTTGAGGTACCCCGATCTGCCGGTCACCTGGTTCAAGGACCCGCTCCCGATTGTGCAGGGCGATCCGGGCGCCCTTCAGCAGGTGCTGCGTTATCTGCTGGACAACGCACTGAAATTCAGTCCTGAACAGGCGACCGTGCACGTCTGGGTCGAGGAGCGGCCGCAGGAATGGGCGGTGTTCGTCATGGATGAAGGGGTAGGGTTCGATCCGCGGTATGCGGGCCGGCTGTTTGGCGCGTTTCAGCGCCTGCACACCCAGCAGGAATTTGCTGGGGCGGGTATCGGCCTCGCGACCGTGAAGCGCCTCGTGTCGCGGCATGGTGGGAAGGTCTGGGCCGAAGGGCAGGCTGGGCAGGGCGCGACCTTCGGGTTCTCACTCCCGAAAACGCCCAGGGTATAGCCCAGAACGCCTTCGGATTTGACTGATGACGAAGCGGCTTCGCGCTGTGCATTCACGCCTGACGCGACGGCAAGCGCATGCAGAAATGGAATCGCTGTGAATGGTCCTTGAGCGCGGATCGAATCTTACGGATCAGGTCTGATCACGGAGCAACGCGGAGAGTGTCTCACCTTCGTATCAACGGCAGGGGATACTGCCCGGGAAGCTAAAGGTGAGGCATGCCTTTCCCCCACGCTGTCCCCACCGGCTTCGACAAGCCAAAAAAAAGCGCCCCAGAGGGCGCTGACGCTGTTCAGTCTTACCAGCGGTCGTAGCGGCCGTTGCTCTGCGCACTGACGGGAGCGGCCTTCGTGACCACGATGTTCTTGGCCTGGGGGCCTTTGCCACGCTGGCCGTCTTCAACGTCGTATTCCACTTCGTCGCCTTCGTTCAGCTTCTTGAAGCCGCTGCCCTGAATCGCGCTGAAGTGAGCGAAGACGTCCGGGCTGCCTTCCGTCTGAATGAACCCGAAACCTTTCTCCGCGTTAAACCACTTAACTGTACCTGTTGCCATCAAATCAACTCCTGAGGTTTCCAGTGAACGCAGGCGCGCGCGGGCCAATTGCCCGTGCGCGCCCTGAGTGCGAACCTGGAAATCTACCCGCCTATCTTACACCACCTGACGCCTGATATTGCGTCAGAACTCACATGGGTGAAGAACCGACCGTGCTCACGCGCTTTCTGGACAGCGAGAGCCGTCCCATGAGGTCCGCGAGGTGAAGCGCAGACACTGGGAGAACGACCCGACCCTTCAGGTACAGCGCGCTGTCACTGTGCACGTCCTTGCGAATGACATCCCGAAGGTACACGGTGTGCGTGTGGCCTTCGTGCGTGAAGCGGACGCGGTCCATCGTGCCGGGTACCCAGGTGAAGCTCAAGTCTGATGCTGGTGTCATATGGGCCCTCCAGAGGGGCGGCTCAGGGTGCGCCGCGTGAGACGTGCAGTCGAGGTCGGGCTTAAATCAGATGCTGCAACAGGCGTCCTGCTGGGCAAACGGAAGTCCCGGGCGAGGAGCTACGATCCTGACTCATGAGGGGGATCAGCTGCGCACCTATCGAATGAGGTGCAGAATCCAGACGTATCTTTTGAAGGCTTGGAGGCGCGTGTACTGTGGCTGCGTTCGCAGCAGCATGCCGGCCATCTGCCCGAACGAGAGGTACTTGAGCATCACAGAGACTGGTGCAGCGGAGGGCCGGCAGTACGCTTGCACAGATGCTCGGCGAGGTGTGAGCGGGACAGTCCGGGATTACCAGGTGCCTGTTGGGCCGCGCCGTGTGTGCGCCCCTTTCACGTGAATCACCTTCTCACTCTACATTTTTAAACGTGAAGCAATTGGAATGAGCCACCAGTCGCCGGGCGGCATATGCCGGTGCAACTGCCTTCCTCGATGAGCGCAAGGCCAGGGAACAGGAATGCTTCTCCTGCTGCATCAGCCGGGCGAGTAGCATTCCCGGGTGACTCACGTCGCATGAGCGGCATTCTCCCCATTTCGCCGAAGGACGCTCGCCGCCTGTGATCACTGATCCACTATGACCGGCTCGCCCTGGGCTGGAGCGAAAGGGCTCTGGTTGAAGCAACTCCGCCTCTCCTCATAAGGAGGGGCAATGAGGTTACCGACCTCCGGAGGCAAACTCAGGCCCAGCTGATTCGGACAGCTGAGTGGCGCGGCTGTAGTAGTCCACCCCTGGCTGACTGATGAGGCGGACCGAAGGGAGGTTCAGGCGCTTCTGAAACCCCCCAGAGCTTCAGGAAGATGGATTTGGAGGAACCGAAAGGAACGGACTTGAAGTGAAGTTGCGTTTCCACAGGGCCATTGATGGCGCAACCATGGGAGTGCTCAGATTGCGCCAGAGGCTGGTGATGTTCAGTGCGCCCAGTGTCGTGTGTTCTGCGCCCCCAGCTCCTTATTGACCGGCCAGGAAGGCCGCCTGGTTGCGGTAGAAGGCTTTGACGTCGCGGAAGGAGAGGTTTCCGGTAATGTCGATGTGGTCGTACCCGTCAATGCGGCCGAGGCGGTACCAGCTGCCAAGCGTGGTGACCTGGCCGGTGTAGGCGGCGCTGGTCTGGCCCAGTGGGGCGTTCATGGAGCGGTTGGGGACGATGCCGTCGTTGGCCCACCAGGAGTTGTCGTAGGTGACGCTGCCGCTGGGGCTGCGCCCGGTGATGTTTCCCAGCCCCGGCTTGAGTGGCCACGCGTAGGGGTAGGCGATGGGGGAGAGCGCGGCGTTCATGGTCAGGTTCGGGTAGTGCCAGCCGCTGACGAGGCCGGGTGTGGTGGCGTTCGTTTCCCAGGAGAAGTACTTCGTGCTGCGGCTCCGCCCGGTGAGCGTATTGAGTGCGGCGGAGCCGTCCACAGACAGGTCCCAGGCAGCCTGGTCGCGGGAGGTCCAGATGCCGGACGCGAACACGCGGTCCTGGTAGCGGCTGAATGATTCTCCGGTGGCGCGGGCCAGGCCCCACTGGCCGAGGTCGAAGTCGTACACGAAGTTCTCGGGGTCGACGCTGCCGACACTGGCGGCGAAAGCTAGGATCAGGTTCTTGAACATGGGAATGGCGCCTTGCAGGGTGTCGGCGGCGGGGCTGCCGCTGTTGGGTGAGCTGACGGTCATGACGCTGCGGACCCACCCGGCGCGTCCGCCGGCGTACAGGCCGCCGCTGCTGCGGTTGGTGGCGTCACCGTCGTCGAGCAGTTTGACGAGCAGGCGGGCGGTCTGGCCGCCCATAGAGTGGCCCAGCAGGTTCACGGGGTGGGCGGCGTCCCACTGCGGGTAGAAGCCGGGGTAGCATTTTTTCGCGTCGGTGCGGGCGTGCCCCTGCGTCTGGGCGTGGGCGGCGCCGTAGTCCACGCAGCCGCCTTTGATCTGCGCGTACAGCTCGGCCGCGCGGTCCCAGTTGCTGCTGACGGGGCCGAGGCTGGCGGTGTACACCGCGTACCCCTGGGCGCGCAGGTCGGCCTGCACGTCGTTCAGGCCGCCCCAGTAGCGCAGGCCGAGCGCCTCGTCGCGGCCCCAGCCGCCCAGGCCGTGCACGAGGATCAGTGGGGTGCTCTTGTCGAGCGCTTGGGTGCGCAGGGGCACGCCGCCGGGCTGGGTGGTGGTCAGGTCGGTGAGGGCGGCGGGCGCGGTGGGTTCCGGTCGGGCGGTGTCGGTTGTGGCGCGCACGGAGGTGGGGGGCGTGGAGGCGCTGCGGCACGCGGACAGGAGGCTGGTGACGGCAAGGAGCAGCGTGAGGGGAAGGCGGGATGCGGTCATGACGGTCTCCTGGGTGGCGGTCCAGGCGGCCACGTTCCGCCCGCCGGAGGGGGCAGCGTGTGGGGGCCGGGCGCCGGGTGGATTGTGGGTACGTCAGGATCGTGACATTCCAGGTGACCGCGTGTCTTGACCCGGGTTCAGAAGAGTGGAGAAAGGGCGTGCGACATGAAAAAAAGCTGCATACGGGAACCAGAAGCGGCACCTGCCGCTCTCTGCCTCCATTTCACTTGATAAGTTTTTTCTGCAAATTCCAGTCAAGATCACGCCGTTCGCTGCGGAATGCGGCATCATGGGGCGCATGACGAACCTCTCCTCCCGCCCACAGACCATGGCGGAAAAGATCCTCTCCCGGCGCGGCACGCAGGTCGTGTACGCCGGTGACCTCGCCGTCGTAGAGGTCGATCAGGTCATGGTCGTGGACTCCATCGCCCAGAGTTTCATCCAGCGGATGCAGCAGGACCTGAATGCCACCCCCAGGTACCCCGAGCGGGTCAGCATCGTTATCGACCACGTCGCCCCCGCCAGCACCGTCAGCGTCGCGCAGGCACAGAAGGAGGCGCGCGAGTACGCCGCCCAGACCGGCGTGCGCCTCTTTGACGTGGGCCGCGGCATCTGCCACCAGGTCCTGATGGAAGAGGGCCTGGCTCGCCCCGGCTGGATCGTGCTGGGCAGCGACAGCCACTCCACCACGTACGGCGCGGTCGCCGCGTTCGGCAGCGGCATGGGCGCCACCGACATCGCCCTGGCCGCCGCGAGTGGCAAGACGTGGCTGAAGGTGCCCGAGAGCGTGAAAGTGACCTTCACCGGTGACCTGCGGCCCGGCGTGACCGCCAAGGACGTCGCGCTGGAGATGATTCGCCGCCTCGGAGCGGACGGCGCCACGTACCAGAGTATCGAGATGCATGCCGGGGACCGCTTCACGCGCGGCGAACGCATGACCCTGGCCAACCTCTGCGTGGAGGCTGGCGCGAAGGCCGGTCTGGTCGTGCCCGGCGGCGAGATCCTGACCGCGTACGGGTACGACATTCCCGAGTGGGTGTACCCCGATCAGGGCGCCGCGTACGTGCAGAGCATCGAGATTGACCTCTCAGCGCTGAATCCGCGCATGAGTGCACCCAGCGAGGTGGACAACGTGTTCGACGTGGCCGAGCTGCGCGAGCAACTGCGGGACCAGCCGGTGGATCAGGTGTTCATCGGCACCTGCACGAACGGCCGAATCGAGGACCTGCACGCCGCCGCGGACGTCCTGCGGGGGCGGCGCGTGGCGCCCGGTACGCGACTGCTGGTCATCCCGGCCAGCAGTCAGGTGATGGAGGAGGCCATGGCGGACGGCACGCTGCTGACGCTGCAACGAGCGGGGGCGGTGCTGGGCACGCCCGGCTGCGGGCCGTGTATGGGCCGCCACCAGGGCGTGCTGGCGCCCGGCGAGGTGTGCGTGAGCACCAGCAACCGGAACTTCATTGGCCGCATGGGGGACAAGGACGCCCGCATCTACCTCGCGTCTCCGGCCGTGGCTGCCGCGACGGCCGTCATGGGCCGCGTGGCCCTGCCGGAGGATGTCATGACTCACGGGGAGGTGGCCTGATGCCGCGAATCTGGAAGTTTGGCGACAGCGTGAACACGGACGACATCCTGCCGGGCAAGTTCGCGCCGTTCATGGCCGGCGAGGACGTGTTCCAGACGTTCGCGTTCCATTACATCCGCCCCGAGTTCGCGGCGCAGGTGCAGCCCGGGGACGTCTTGATCGGCGGGCGGAACTGGGGGCTGGGCAGCAGCCGCGAGTACGCTCCGCAGGCCCTGAAGAAGTTGAGGGTGGGTGGGATTGTCGCGCCCACTTTTGCGCGCATTCACTACCGCAACCTCCTGAACCTGGGCATCCCGGCCTTCGAGTACGACCTGACGGGAGTGCTTCAGGATGGAGATGAGGTTTCACTGGACGTGCAGACGGGTGTGCTGACGTACGCGGAGGGCACGGTGCAGTTGCCGCCGCCGCCGGAGTTCCTGCGCGAGGCGCTGGCCGAGGGGAGCATCCTGGCGTTTTTCAAGAAGCACGGGCGTTTCCCGGGCGAGCCCGCCTAAACTGGGGGCATGGCGACTCTTGAGATTGATTGCCCCATCTGCGCTGAGGTGCTGGAACTGAGTGATCAGGACCGTGCGGAGTTGCAGGTGGGGGACGTGATTGTGTGTTCCTCCTGTCATTCGGAAATGGAGGTGACCCGCAATGATGGCGGTGAGGACTTCGAGCTGGAGCTGCTGGGCGCGATGACGACCTGCCCGAACTGCGATGAGGAGTTCGAGGTGACGGCCGAGATGCTTCAGGCCGCCCCCATGACGCGCGCGCAGGACGGTGTGGAGGTGGCATTGATGACCTGCCCGCACTGCCGCGCGAAATTCGAGCTGGAGCTGGCAGACGACTGATCTGCCTAGACAATAGCAAACGATAAGATCTGTATCACTTAGCCTATCAAACGCAAGGAGTGAATATGGCTACCGTTCAATTTGAAAACCCTGATACTGGCGCGACCATCGAACTGACCAACCCTGAACTGGGTGAACTCGTCACAGACGACGAAACTGGCGTGGAATACGAGGTCGTCTCCATCGACCCTCCCCGCCTGGAAGCTGCCCCGCAGGAAGCGGAGGACTGGGGCGAGTAAAGCGGACACAGCGGGCGGTCAGGCCCAGGCACCCCGGTGCCGCGACGCCTGACCGCCCGCCCGCTTTCCCCCAGGAGCCCAGCATGGCCGACCTCGCTGTCCTGTACGACCGCATCCGCCCCGACGAGAAGATGCTCTTCGAGGCCCTCGACGACCTCGGCGTTCCCTACGACAAGGTCTACACTCCCCAGCTGAAAGTCACCTTCGGCGAGCAGGGCCGTGCCAGCGTGCCCTGGAAGGTTGCCATCGAACGCTGCGTCAGCCAGAGCCGCGGCCACGCCGTGACCCGCGCCCTCGAAGGCTTCGGGGTGAAGGTCATCAACCCCGCGCACGTCATCGAACTGTGCGGCGACAAGCTCGCCACGAACGCCGCGCTGCACGCCCACGGGCTGCCCACCCCCCGCACAGGCGTGGCCTTCGACGGCGACACCGCCCTGACCCTCATCGAGGACATGGGCTACCCGGTCGTCCTGAAACCCACCGTGGGCTCCTGGGGCCGCATGGTCAGCCGCCTGAACGACCGCGCCGCCGCCGAGGCCGTCATCGAACACAAGGAAGTCCTGGGTGGCCCCCAGCACGGCATCTTCTACGTGCAGGAACTCATCAACAAGCCCGGGCGTGACATCCGCGCGTTCGTGGTGGGCGGCACCTGCATCGGCGCGATCTACCGCACCAGCGAGCACTGGATCACGAACACCGCGCGCGGCGCCAAGGCCAGCAACTGCCCCGTCACGACCGAGATCGCCGACCTGGCCCAGAAGGCCGCCGCCGCCGTGCACGGCCAGATCGTCGCCATCGACCTCGTCGAAGACCCGGGCGCGCAGAACAAATGGGGCGGCCTGAAGATCATCGAGATCAACCACACCATGGAGTTCAAGAACTCCGTCGCCACGACCGGCGTGAATATTCCCCGCCTGATGGGCGAGTACGCCATCAGCCTGCTGTAACCCTCTGCAGCACGAGGCCCGGTGTTCAACGCACCGGGCCTCCCTGCATGGCGTCCTCAGTCGATGACTTCAATCCCGGCCGCGCGCACGCGGTCGCGCACGTCCCGCACGCCCTCGCCACTCACGCGCATCACGAAGCGGCGCCGGCCGTTCTCACCGCCGAACGTCGCTACCGAAATGATGTTGCTGGGCAGGATCGCGTGCGTGGCCTTCTCCAGGCTGCCCGGCACATCCGGCATGTCCAGCGTCAGGCGCTGCCCGCCCTCACGCATGCCCAGGATGCCCGTGAACGCCCGCAGGATGTCCATGGTCGTGATGATCCCGCTCAGCTGCCCCGCGTCATTCAGCACGGGCAGGCCGCCCACGTGATGCTCCTGCATCCGCAGGGCCGCGTCCTCCATGTATTCACCCTCGGCCGCCGTGATGACGGGGCGGGCCATCATCTCATCCACCGTCAGCTTGCTCAGCAGGTAGTTCAGCTCCCACACGCTCAGGGTCGTCGCCTTGCTGGGCATGGCGTCCTTCAGGTCCTTGCGGGTCGTGATGCCCACCAGGCGCCCGTGCCCATCCAGGACTGGCAGGCGGCGGAACCCGCCCTCCTTCAGGATCTTCAGGGCGTCCATCACGGGCGTGTCGGGTGTGACCGTCACCGGGTCACGGGTCATCCAGTCGCGAACGAGCATGCCCGTAGTGTACCCAGCCGCGTCCCACCCGCACCAGCCAAAGGGCCCATGTCACCCAGCCGCGTCCGTGACAGCGGCGTGTGAAGCCGATCAGCTACCCTTCATTCGGCTCAGAATGCCGCGTGCTACGTTGCCGAGCATGAAGATCAGCGCCAAGATTCTGGCCCCCATGGCCCTCGCATCCGCGTTCGGGCTCGGCATGGTCGCCCCCCACGCCCAGACGACGCCCCAGAAGGTGGCGTTCGTGGACGTGACCAAACTGCTGGCCGCTCACCCCAACGACAAATCCATCAAGGACATCCAGGCCAAGGCCGACGCTGAACTCTCCGCGCTCGATAAACAGGTCAAGGCCATCGACGCCAAGGGCGCGAACGCCACCGCCGCCGAGAAGCAGACCCGCGATACGCTCGTGAAGACCATCCAGGCCAAAGCCGCTGATTACGACAAGCAGATCGACCCCAAGATTACCGAGATCGAGCAGGCCGTGGACAAGGCGGTCAGTGCTATCGCCAAGAGCAACGGCTACAGCATCGTGATGGATAAGGGCGTCGCCGCCAAGAGCGGCCTCGTCATCTACGCTGACGACAGCACCGACCTCACCAGCGCCGTCGTCAAGAGCATCAAGTAACACCTCACCGCGCTGGCTGCACTCCTGGCTCCCAGGACAGCCGGCGCGTTTCAGTCAAGGAGGTTCAAACGTGAACCGATTGCTCGTCCTGATGCCCCTGGCGCTGCTCACCACCGTGCCACACGCCCAGCAGAGTAAGAACCGCGTCGGCGTGGTGAACGTCCAGAACGTCATCAAGAATATGACTGGCAGCAAGACCTACCTGGACATCAGCAACAAGTCCAGCACCGACCTGAAAGCCCGTCAGGTCACCCTTCAGACCCTGGCGACAAAAGCCGCCAAGGGTGCCGCTGCCGACAAGGCTGCCCTAACTAAAGCGCAGCAGGAGTATGCCAAAGCCCGCGACTCCTACATCAGCCAGATCGACGCGGCGTTCAAGCCCCTGGCCACCAAGGTTAATGCCGCCGTTGCCAAAGTGGCCAAAACGAACGGGTACAGCATTGTGCTGGATGCAAACGTCGCTAACGCCACCAATCTGATTGTGCACGCCAACTCGGCCGTTGACCTCACTCAGGCTGTCTTGAAAGAAGTGAAATAGCCTTCGACTATTGAAGGTAATGTCCAGGACTCTTGGCTGTCAGGGGAAACAGAAGGAAAGAGGTGGAAGGGCCAGATTCGTTGGCCCCTCCACCTTCTTCATTTACCGTCGATTGCGTGGATGAAAAACTCCGAGTCACTCTCGCTCAGAGGTTGACGGTCTCGTTCTTCCCCTGATGCGCTTCCTCACCCTTCACAAGTCCCTTGGCCAGCGCAATCAGGCTGCGGACTTTCCCCTCGCTCTCCCAGTACTCGGCGCCGTTGGCGGAGATGCGGATCAGCTGAATGTTCGGGTCTTCCTTTCCTTCGGGGAAGTACGCCTTGTACATGTCGCTCCACAGTTCATCCAGCTTGGCGCGGTCCTCAACCAGTTCCGCCGTGCCGTTCACGCTGACGTACACCCCCTTATCCGGGCGGGCGTAACTGACGTTCACCTGCGGGTGGCTGTGCATGGCCTTCACCTGTGCGGTGTCCTTGCCACCAATGAACCAGATGTCCCCGTCGAATTCGACGTCCTGCGTGGTCATCGGGTGCGAGTGAAGGTGGCCTTCCGCAGTCTGGACGGTCAGCATGGCGAATTTCACGCCGTGGATCAGTTTCGCCAGTTCCTTGATGCCTTCGCTGCTGTTCTGCGTCATGCCCGGAGGGTTGCACAGCCCTGGTAAAGGGAATTGAGTCGGTCCGCACTGAATGAAGGCTCCAACAACTCAGCCTAAACAGACCGAACTGTCCGCTTTGATGTGATTTCCCCTCACGCCCAGCCTTGAAGGAGCGGTTGTAGGATGCCGTCACCTGATGTGGTCGTTTCAATATGGTGATAGCAGTCCATGCCATGAGTTCCCGCACGCACCTGCCCGTGCGGCGAGCGATGGTCTGACAGTCCACCTGCGCCGATGACCCATCTGGACGAATGGGAGGTCAGGGGGCAGGAACGGGAGGGTCCATCAGGCGGTGCATGAGCCGGTCGGAGGCGCCCGCGAACAGGAACGTGTTGGTCGGCACGCTCAGGGTGCCGGACGGCAGGTACGCGCCCCACCGTGCGTCGAGCGGGACGGCGTCCGGCAGACCCACGGCGCGCTGCAGGGCATTCTGGTAGGTGCCGCAGTCGAACGCGTTCAGTGTGCCGTTCAGCAGGTACGGCGCGGCCCAGAGCCGCTGCACTTCGCGGCGCAGGGCCGGGATCTGCTCCGGGCGGACGCCGGTCGTCACGACCAGCGCCAGATCACGCCGGAGCAGGCTGGTCAGGGGACGTTCCGTTGCGCCGCGCCCGAACCAGCCGGGCTCCTCGGCCACGGTGTCTTCGCTGATCTTGCGGGTCAGGTGGCGGCAGGGGCCCCAGAGGGCCGCGGCAAACTCGCACGCGACCAACACACTGCCGACGGGTGCCTGCCGCAGCGCCTCGGCAAGAGGTCGCACGCGGCTGGCAGGGAGTTCGGAGCGGTCCAGCAGATCCTGCGTGGACCAGCCCTGTTCGGGTACTAAGCGCAGAGAGGTGAGGGACGGCCCTGACGGGGCGGGCAGGCAGGAGCTGAGCAGTGTGATGAGGACCGCGCCCAGCAGCGGCCCCTTCAGTCGCGCGGTCAGCTGCGTGGCAGACACGAGGCGCTTCACGTCAGGCGCCGGGGAGGCGGAGCACGCCTTCGAGCGCCTGGTACGCTTCGGGGCGGGCCAGAAAGACCAGTTCGTCGGAGCTGGTGAGCCGGAATTCCGGGCGGGGCAGTCGGACGGACCCGTCCCGCACGACGCCCACCACCTCAACCCCGGGCGGCAGGGTGACCACGCCCAGGCGGGCGCCGCGCCAGCTCGCCGGGACGACCCGGCGGTACAGTTCCCGGTCGCTGGATGGTGGGGGCAGCAGCTCCGCCTCCTGCGGGGCGACGGGGCCGGTCGCGTCGTACGGCACGGCGGGCACCTCGGGCGCGCGGCGCGGAATGTACCGCACCGTGTCCGGCAGCCACGCGGGGGTGCTGGAATGCACGCCACTTTCACGCCGGGCGTTCACCTGACTGTCCATCAGGCCGCGCGCGCCGCTCAGCAGGTGCGCGAGCCCACTGGCGGCGAGGGTCACGGGCAGCAGCGCCTCGCCGCCCCACGTGACGGTCAGCAGGGTCGCGGCCAGCGGAACGTTCATCGTGACGGTCAGGAAGGACGCCGCGCCCACCATGGCGGCCACGGCCGGGTCGACGCCCAGCAGGTTCGCGAGGCCCACCCCCAGCAGTCCACCCACCCCGACGGAGGGCAGTACGCCGCCGCCCAGCGCCACGTGAAGACCCAGGGCGATCAGCACCCAGCGCCACGCGGCCTGCGCGCCGCCCTCCGCACTCAGGAAGCTCCCAGCCCCGAGCTGTAACCAGCCGGCGCCGTCGCCCAGCACGGCGGGTGTCAGCAGGGCCGCGACGCCCGCCGTGATCAGGCCGACAAGGGCGGCGTACGCGGGTCGGCGCCAGCCGCGCAGCGCCTCTGTGGGCAACGCGGAGCAGCTGAGCAGGGCCAGCCAGCCCATCAGGGTCGCGCCCAGCGCCACCAGCAGGAACGCCGGCAGCTGCCCCGCGGCCGGCACCTGCACATCCGGAAAGTTCAGCAGGGGCGTGAAGCCGAACGCCAGGCCGTACACGGCGGTGCCGGCCACGGCAGCCAGGAGGCAGGGCATGACGACCTCGAATTCGAATTCGAAGCGGCGGTACAGCACCTCCGCGATCAGGACCGCTGCGGCCAGGGGTGCGTGCAGCACGGTTCCGAGGCCCGCCGCTGCGCCGGCCAGCGTGAGGGTGCGGAATTCCACGGCGTCGAGGCGGGTGACGCGCTGCATCAATCGGGCGCCGAGCATGCCGGTCATCGTGAAGGGCGCGTCCCGGCCCACCAGGAGGCCCGAGGCGTGACCCGCGAGCGTGGCGGCCAGGGTCCGCAGTTGCAGGGGCAGCGGCGCCCACTGTCCGCGCTGGTGGTAGCCGCGCACCAGTTGCGTCAGGGGGTCTCCCAGGCCCGCCGGAATGAGCGTGGCGTACGCCGCGGCCACGATGGGCAGCGTGATCAGGCCCCAGTGCGTGACGGTCCCGAAGGCCATCATCAGGCCGCCCTCGCCGGTGGTGCCGGGCGGCGCGTAATCGGTCAGGTGAACGGCGAGGTTGATCAGGACGTCGAGGGTCAGGCGCAGCACGATGCACAGCCCGCCGACCAGGGCGCCCAGCAGCACGCTCAGGACCACCAGCCTTCCGGTTTCCAGGCGGTGCAGGACGGCGCGGGGCAACGGGGAACGCATTGCCGCCCATGCTAGAGCAGTTCCGCCCTGAGTGCCATACGCGCCAGTGGCCCACAGCGCAGGATTTTTGGTCCTGCTCGCCCGTGCAGGCGGCTCGTTGCGCGTCCCGCGTGGATCCGGCGCTTGCCCCGGCCGCGCGCTGCTGTGAACCCTGACCACACATGAAGGGCATTTAAAGTTCCGGGCGCTCTTCACAATCTGCGTGTGGCGCGTAAGATACGGGGCGGTTACCCGGAGTGGGGTCGCGGCGTGGTGCCGCGCGCACCCACTTCCATCCAGAAAGGAGCTTCACCATGGCCTACGAACTGCCCCAGCTGCCCTACGCCTACGACGCCCTCGAGCCTCACATTGACGCCCGCACCATGGAAATTCACCACACCAAGCACCACCAGACCTACGTGGACAACGCCAACAAGGCCCTGGAAGGCACCGAGTTCGCGGATATGCCCGTCGAGGACCTGATCCAGAAACTCGATCAGGTGCCCGCGGACAAGAAGAACGCGCTGCGCAACAACGCGGGCGGGCACGCCAACCACAGCCTGTTCTGGCAGGTCATGGGTCCCCAGGGCAGCGGGCAGCCCAGCGGTGAACTGGCCGACGCGATCAACGCGGCGTTCGGGTCCTTCGACGCGTTCAAGGAGAAGTTCGAGGACGCCGCCAAGACCCGCTTCGGCAGCGGCTGGGCGTGGCTGGTCGTGAAGGACGGTCAGCTGGCCGTCGTGAGCACCGCCAACCAGGACAACCCCCTGATGGGCGAGGGCGTGGCGGGCGTGAGCGGCACGCCGATCCTGGGCGTGGACGTGTGGGAGCACGCGTACTACCTGAACTACCAGAACAAGCGTCCCGATTACCTCAAGGCGTTCTGGAACGTCGTGAACTGGGGCGAGGTCGCGCGCCGCTACGCCGCCGCGAAGTAAACGTCTCAAACGAAGCGCGCCCCATCACCGGGGCGCGCTTCACTGTCGGTCGCTCAGGGGCGCATGCGCGTCAGCATGCGCGGGAACGGAATCGCCTCGCGGATGTGATCAATCCCCGTGATCCACGCCACGACTCGTTCCAGGCCCATCCCGAAGCCCGCGTGCGGCATGCTGCCCGTCTTGCGCAGGTCCAGGTACCACTCGAAGGCCTCCAGCGGCAGACCCTCATGCTCGATGCGGGACTTCAGCAGGTCGTAGTCGTGGATGCGTTCGCTGCCGCCGATGATCTCGCCGTACCCTTCGGGCGCGATCATGTCATCACACAGCGCCACGCGGGGGTCCTGCGGATCAGGCTGCATGTAGAACGCCTTGATGGCCGCCGGGTACCGCTCAATGATCACCGGGCGGTCAAAGTGATGCCCGAGGATCGTCTCGTGCGGGGCGCCCAGGTCGTCGCCCCACTCGACGGGTTGCACGTCCTCCTGCACGTTGGCGGGTAGGTCGCGGTCCTCGATGTGCTGGCGGATGATGTCCAGCGCGTCGGTGTACGTCACACGCGGGTAGTTGCCTTCGGCCGCGCCCACCAGTTTGCTCTGGTCGCGGCCCAGGATCTTCAGTTCCTCCTGGCATTCCTCTAGCACGCGGTGCACGAGGAAGCTCACGAAACGCTCCTGCAGCGCCATGTTCTCCACGTGGTTGCTGGGCACCACTTCAGGTTCGATCATCCAGAATTCCAGCAGGTGCCGGCGGGTCTTGCTCTTCTCCGCGCGGAAGGTCGGCCCGAAGGTGTACACCTTGCCGAACGCGAACGCGCCCGCCTCGGCGTGCAGCTGCCCCGTCTGGGACAGGTACGCCTTGTCCTCGCCGAACAGGTCGATCTCGAACAGTTCGGTGGTGCCCTCGGCGGCGTTCGGGGTGAAGAACGGCGCGTCGAAGCGGATGAATCCCTCGCCGTGGAAGAAGTCCACGACGGCGCGCTGCACGCTGTCCCGCACGCGCATAATCGCCCAGGGGCGGCGGTGGCGCAGCCACACGTGCCGGTGATCCATCAGGAACTCGATGCCGTGCTCCTTGGGCGTGATGGGGTACTCACCGTGGTTCTCGCTGATCACGGTCAGGTCCCGCAGGCTGAGTTCCACGCCGCCCGGGGCGCGCTCATCGGCGCGGACCTCGCCGGTCACGGTGACGGCCTGCTCCTGCGTGAGGCGCTTGGCTCCGTCGAACACCTCCTCGGACACGTCGGCCTTGAAGACGGTGGCCTGCACGAAGCCGCTCCCATCGCGGAGTTTCAGGAACTGAATCTTGCCCTTGCCGCTCTTGTCCTGCAGCCAGGCGTGGACGGTGACGGTCTGACCCACATGGTTCGGCAGGTCGTGAATGCTGGAGTGAACGCTCATCGCGGCTCAGTATAGGCAGCGCGGGCGCCGGAGGTCAGGACGGACGCAGCCCGGCGGTCCCGTACACTGGCCCGGTGGGTCAACCGCTTCTGGAATTCGGCATCCTTGTGGCACTGCTGATCGTCAATGGATTTTTCTCCGGCTCTGAACTGGGGGTGGTGTCGGCCCGCCGCTCCCGGCTTCAGGCGCAGGCGAATGCCGGGAACCGCGGCGCGCGGCGCGCCGTGGAACTCTCCGAGAACCCGGGCGCCTTCCTGGCCACCGTGCAGATCGGCATCACCTTGATCGGTACCGTCAGCGCCGTGTTCGCCGGCGGCAGCCTCACCCGGTACCTGGAAGCGGCCCTGCGGCCACTGCTGGGCGAGCTGGCGGGCAGCGCCGCCTCGGTGGGCGTGGTACTAATGGTGACGTTCCTGTCCCTGGTGCTGGGTGAACTGGCGCCGAAGAACATCGCGCTGCGCAATCCGGAAGCGCTGGCTATGCGGGTCGCGCCGTTCTTCGCGGGCCTGGCCCGCGTGGCCAAACCCATCGTGTGGCTGCTGGAAGTCACCACGCGCGGTCTGCTGCGCCTGCTGGGCATGCGGGGCGAGGTGCAGGAGCAGATCACCGAGGAGGACGTCAAGGCGCTGGTCCTTCAGGCCTCGGAGAGCGGCAGCCTGGAAGCTGGGGAACGTGAGCGAATTGATCATGTGCTGCGCTTCAATGACCGCCGCGCACGCGACCTGATGACGCCCCGCGCGGACGCGGTGACGCTGCGCGCCGACCTGCCGCTCCCGGACCTGATCGAGTGCGTGCTCGCCAACCCCCACGACCGGTACCCGGTGACGGACGCGACCGGCGAGGTGATCGGGCAGCTGGGCGTCGTGGATGTCCTGCGCGCCTCACATGAACAGGGGAGCCTGCGGGATGAGGTGCAGCCGGTCGTGTTTGTGCCGGAAACCGCGTGGGCGGAGGACGTCTTGGCCCGACTGGCCGGAGAGGCCGGACAGCGGCTGGCGATCGTCGTGGATGAGTACGGGGTGTTCACCGGCCTGCTCACGACGTCGGATCTGCTGACGGAACTGGCCGGTATGAACACCGCGCCTGATGAGGAGCAGCTGGTGGTCCGGGCTGACGGGAGTTTCCTCGCGGACGGTGGGATGCCCATGCATGACCTGCGCGTGCACCTGCCGCTGCCCCTGCTGCCGCGTGAGGATTTCAGCACGCTGGCCGGGTACGTCCTTGAGGCGATGGGTGAGTTCCCGGCCGTGGGTTCGCGCCTGACAGTGCAGGGCTGGGAGATTGAGGTGCTGGATCTGGACGGCCCGCGCATCGACCGCGTGTTGATCGTTCCCCCGAATGCTTCTGGTGAATAGCGACAGAGTCCACACCACCTGCTGATCGGGAAGTGTGCAGACCGTGGCCCGATCAGCAGGTGGGGAGGAACGCCGCCCGGGCCGAGCCCAAGCCGAATAAGAGCAAATTGAGTAGAGAGGACAATAAAATCACGAACTGCTAAAATCGTGAAACTATTCACTTGTATATGTGGAAGGATGGCCCTCCGTCATGAAGGGCCAGGGGCTACTTACTTCAGAGCGTCATTCATGCCCAGCACGTCCGCGACCTTCAGGCTCGCGCCGCCCACCAGAGCACCGTTCACATTCGGTTTTGCGCAGATGCTGGCAATGTTGTCCGGCTTCACGCTGCCGCCGTACAGCACGCGGATGTCCGCCGCAGCGCTCCCGTACCGTTCCTCCAGCGCACCGCGGATCGCGGCGGCCAGCTCCTCAGCGTCCTCGGCTGTGGCGGTCTTGCCCGTGCCGATCGCCCAGACCGGCTCGTAGGCGATAACCACGTCCGTGCCCACGCCTTCTAGGCTGCCCGCCAGCTGCGCCAGCGTGAACGGCACGTGCTCATCGGCCTCGCGCACGTCGAGCTTCTCGCCCACGCACACGATGGGGGTCAGGCCGTTCGCCTGCGCCTGGCGGGCCTTGGCGGCCACGACCGCGTCCGTCTCGGCGTGGTAGTCGCGGCGTTCGCTGTGGCCCACGACGGCGTACGTCGCGCCGACGTCCTTGAGCATCGCGGCGCTGATCTCGCCGGTGTACGCGCCGGATTCGTGCGCGGACACGTCCTGCCCGCCGAAGCCCACGCCGGCCGGGAGGTTCGCGGCCAGCGCGCTGAGCGTCACAGCGGGGGCCATGACGGCCAGTTCCGCCTCGCCTGCCGTGAGTTTCTCCCCGAGTTCCTGCGCCCAGGCGCGGGCCTCGGTGGGGGTCTTGTTCATCTTCCAGTTCAGTGCCAGCAGGTTCTTCATGTCAGTTCCTTTTGCAGTTGCTTCAGCACCTCGGTCGTGTCGCCCTGCCAGATGGTGGACGCCATGAACGGGCGGAAGCCGAGTTCCGTGTTGATTTTCAGCATGGGGCCGTTGCTGTCCGCGTTCTGCGTGCGGATCTCGCGGGCGTGGGGATTCAGGCGCTGCGTGGCCTGCACGTTCGCGGCCTTTAGCCAGCGGCCCAGGCTGTGGCCCCGGTGTTCCGGCCGCACGCCCGTATTGCCCTGCGCGACGATGCGCGGCTGCGCGGGCCGCCACGACACGTCCGTCAGGCCGACCAGCGTGCCGTCCGGGGCGCGCACCACCGCGACCACTGACGTGCGGCCCCCGGCGCGGGCCAGGGTCTCCATGGAGCGCACCTCTTCCGGCGTGGTGCGGTGGTCCTCGACGTCCAGGTCGTCACGCGGGGCGCTGTTCATGACGTTCAGCAGCTCCGCGTAGGCGTCCAGGTCGGCGTCCGGCACGCCGTCCGTCCAGACCTCCAGGGTGTACCCGTCGTCCGGGCGGGTCGTCCAGGCGTCCAGCAGGCCCTCGGGCACGTCGGACAGCAGCAGGCGGTTCACGTGGTTGCTCAGGCCCGGCTGAAACCCGGCGCGGCGTGCAAATACGTCCCCGGCGGGGACGCGGTCGTTCGTCTGTGCCATCAGCAGCGTCCGCCCGCGCACCTGCATGGCCTGCGCCGCGTGCCCCAGCAGCGTCCGGCCAAGCCCGCGCCCACGCGCGGCAGGGGAGACCATGAGCTCCAGCTCGGCCAGATGCTGGTTGTCCCCGACCGTGAACAGCTGCGTGCGGGCGTGCGCCACGATCTGCCCGTCCTCCTCCACCGTCCAGAAGTCCAGTTCCAGGATGGGCGGGAGGTGCTGCATCTGCCCCCAGATGTTCGCCGGGTCGGCGGGCGGATCGTCCGGGTGAGACTCGGCTCGCAGGCGGTTCAGGTGCGCCACCAGGGCGTGCGCGAACTCCTCGGTCAGGGCGGTGTGGTCCCGGTGCTGGACGGCGACGGAAGTTGTGGTCATGGTGCCTCCCAGCATGTCACGGGCGGGTGCGGCGGCGCGGCGAAGGTGAGCAGGGGGGCGTGGGGCCTCCCCGGTGCGGGTTTACTTCATCGCCTCGACGCCGGGCAGCGCCTTGCCTTCGAGCAGTTCCAGGCTGGCGCCGCCGCCGGTGCTGATGTGGTCGATCTGGTCGGCCTTGCCGCTCTTGTTGATCGCGCTGACGGAATCCCCGCCGCCCACGACGGTGTACGCCTGGTTCTTCAGGCTGCCCACGGCGGCCGCGACGGCGTTCGTGCCGCCCGCGAACTTCTCGAACTCGAACACACCCAGCGGGCCGTTCCAGAACACGGTCTTCGCGTCTTTCAGGGCCTCGCTGTACAGCTTGACCGTCTCGGGGCCCGCGTCGAGGCCCTGCCAGCCGTCGGGGATGGCATTGCTGGCGACCACCTGGGTGTTCGCGTCCGCGCTGAAGGCGTCCGCGGCGATCACGTCGACGGGCAGCATGATCTTGTCGCCGTACTCGCGCAGCAGCCGCGCGGCGAGGTCGAGCTGGTCGTCCTCGTGGATGCTCTCGCCGATCTTCCCGCCCTGCGACTTGATGAACGTGTACGCCATGCCGCCGCCGATCAGTAGTTTGTCCACGCGGGGCAGCAGGTTCTCGATGACCTTGATCTTGTCGCTGACCTTCGCGCCGCCGATGATCACCACGTAGGGCCGTTCGGCGCCGCTGAGCAGCTTGCCCAGCGCGTCCACCTCAGTCTGGAGCAGCGTGCCCGCCGCGTGGGGCAGCTGCGCCGCCACGCCGCTCACGCTGCTGTGCGCGCGGTGGGCACTGCCGAAGGCGTCCAGCACGAACGCGTCGCCCAGGCGGGCCAGCCTGCCGTTCAGGCCACTGTCGTTCTTCTCCTCACCGGCGCTGAAGCGTACGTTCTCCAGCAGCGCCACCGCACCCTCGGGCAGTGCCTGCACGGCGGTCAGGGTCTCGTCGCTGTCGGCGGTCCCGGCGATGAACGTCACGGGGCGGCCCAGCACCTTCTCCAGCACGGGCGCCACCGGCTTCAGCGAGTACTTCTCCTCGGGGCCATTTTTCGGGCGGCCGAAGTGGCTCATCAGGATCACGTTGCGCGCGCCCGCGTCCAGCAGCGCGTTCACGGTGGGGAGGCTGGCGGTGACGCGCGTGTCGTCCTGCACCACGCCGTCCTTGACGGGAACGTTGTAATCCACGCGCACCAGCACGCGCTTACCCTGCACATCCAGCTGACTGAGGTTCTGCATGTCGTCTCTCCGGGGAAAAAGGTGATGGTTGACAGAGGATGGACGGGCCACCGCTCTATCAACCATCAGGATGGAACGGTCAGCCTTTCTGCTGAACCAGCTGCACGAGGTCGGCGATGCGGTTGCTGTAGCCCCACTCGTTGTCGTACCAGCTGAAGAACTTCACGAGGCTGCCCATCGCCATGGTCAGGCCGCCGTCGATGATGGCGCTGTGGGGATCGCCCACGATGTCCGAGAGCACGATGGGATCTTCGGTGTACGCGATGATGCCCTTGTGGCTGCCCTCGGCGGCCTTGCGGAACACATCGTTGACTTCCTCGACGGTCACGTCACGCTTGAGGATCACGACGACGTCGCTGATGCTGCCCGTGGGGGTGGGCACGCGCAGGCTGGTGCCGTCGAACTTGCCCTTCAGCGCGGGGTACACCTGCGACACGGCCTTGGCGGCGCCGGTGCTGGTGGGGATGATGTTCACGGCGGCGGCGCGGGCGCGGCGCAGGTCGCTGTGCGGCAGGTCCAGCACGCGCTGGTCGTTCGTGTAGGAGTGAACGGTGGTCATGATGGCCTTCTCGATGCCGAAGGCCTCATCGATGAGCTTCATGGGCGCGCCGAGGCTGTTGGTGGTGCAGCTGGCGTTGCTGATGATGTTGTGCTGCGCGGGGTCGTAGTCCTGCTCGTTGACGCCCAGCACGACGCTGATGTCCTCGCCCTTGGCGGGCGCGGTGATGATGACCTTTTTCGCGCCGCCCTGGATGTGCTTGCCCGCGCCGTCACGGCTGGTGAAGATGCCGGTGGATTCGATGACGATGTCCACGCCCATCTCGCCCCACTTGATGTTGGCGGGGTCGCGTTCGGCCAGCGCGTGGATCTTCTTGCCGTTCACGGTGAGGCTGGTGTCGTCGTACTCGACGGTGCCGTCGAACTTGCCGGCGGTGCTGTCGTACTTCAGGAGGGTGGCGAGCGTCTTGTTGTCGGTCAGGTCATTGATGGCGACCACTTCAACGCCGCGAGCTTCCAGAACACGGAACACCAGACGGCCGATGCGGCCGAAGCCGTTAATCCCTACTTTCATGCTGTGCCTCCAGTCGTGAGGGCCGCCCCCTGTGCTGGGGCGGGTGACCTCGCATGTCGCAGTGTAACCCGGGTCTCAGGTGTGGCGGTTCGTGTCACCTGTACACCAAGCGCTTGATGGACCGGGTTCAAGAAATCCGGGTGATGGGAGGAGCGCTCCAGAAGGGCCTCCCCAGCCGATCAGGACCCGGCCAGCACGAACGCCACGTCCACCGTCACGGAATCGCTACTGCCCGGGTAACGCACGTCGAAATCAAACGGATTGAACTTGAACTGCGCGCTCACGTTCACCTTCCCGCCCTGCAACGTCGCCTTGACGGGCACGCTGATGCTCTTCGCGGTGCCCTTCACGGTCAGGGTCCCGGACGCCGTGGTGGACAGCGTCTGACCCTCGACCAGCTTCCCGCCCGTCAGTTTCTCCAGCTTGAAGGTCGCATTCGGGAATTTCGCGGTGTTTAGCGCCTCCGCGCCCTTGGCATGCGTGTCGCGCAGACCGATCCCGGTCTTCAGGTTCACCACCGGAACGGTGACGCTGCCCGTCGTGGCCGCCAGGTTCGCCGGATCCAAATCCACGCTGGCGGTTACGCCCGAGATGCTGCCTCGCACCGGGATGAAGCGCACCGTGTGCGTGAAGGTCGCCGAGCCGTCCGTGGACCGGTACGGCGCGGCCCCGGCCAGCCCAGCCAAGCTCAGAAGTCCCGCTGCGAACGCTGCTCGTGTCATACCCAGATGGTGACCTGCCCAGGTGAAGCGCACGTGAACCTGCCCGCGCCGCCACACCCGGCGTCCAGCACAGCCTCTTCACGTGACCCTCCTGCAAGAAAAACGTGCCTCGCCCGGTCCTACCCTGACCGGATAGTCCCCGCACCGCCGGGAGCGCCACCGGAGGCCCACCATGCGCCGTATCCTCTGCCTGCTCGCCCTGTCCGCACCCTGCTCGGGCCTCGCCACGCCTGTCACCATGCAGTTCCGCCTTACGGTCCGGCCCGCCTGCGAACGTTGGACCGCCACCGCCGACACCCTCACCCTGCGCTGCACCCGGGACTACCATCCCGCGGACCCGCGCGCCCTGCCGGAACTTCAGGGTCAGCTGCCGCCGGGCGAGTGGACCCTGCGGGACTCCAGCGCGGCCCCCACCGGCGGCACGCTGAACACCTATGTCCTTACCCCGGGCAGTGGCGCGGCCCCCACCGACTTCTACTGAACGCCGGACACCCGGTTCCGTTGCGCGGCCCTCACCGCTGATCAGACGCCCCGGGAAGCGCGCCGGGTATCCGCGTCATACTGCTCGGCATGAATGACGACCTTCTCGTGATGAAGTTCGGCGGGACGAACATGCAGGACTCGCGCGCCATCCGCCACAGCGCCTCCCTGGCCGCCCGGTCCATCCGCGAGGGCGTGAAGGTGGTCGTCGTGGTGTCCGCCATGGCCGGCATCACGAACCAGCTGCTGAAACTCGCGGACGCCGCCCAGTCCGGCGATATCGCCGCTGCCAACGACGAGATCGCGCTGATGCGCACGCGGCACTTCACGGCCGCGCAGGAACTCGGCGCGGCGCCCGACAGCGGCACCGTCCGCGAGATCCGCGAGATGCACGAGACGCTCCGGCAGGCGGTGTACGGCGTGTACCTGCTGCGCGAACTCACGCCCCGCAGCCGCGACCTGATCGTGGCGTTTGGTGAACGCCTCAGCGCGCCCCTTATGAGCCTGGCGCTCGAACAGGACGGTCTGCGCGCCCACCACCTCTCGGGCGGCGAGGCCGGCATCCTCACCGACAGTCACTTCGGGAACGCCAAGCCCATGCCGAACACCTACGAGCGCGTCAAGGACCGCCTCAGCGGTCTGCTGTCTGCCGGGGTCACGCCAGTCGTGGCGGGCTTCATGGGCGAGACGGAGAAGGGCGCCATCACGACCCTGGGACGCGGCGGCACGGACTTCAGCGCGACGATCATCGGCAAGGCCCTCGGCGCAGACGAGGTGTGGGCGTGGAAGGACGTGGACGGCGTCATGAGTGCCGACCCGCGGGTCGTGAAGGACGCCCGCAACATCGAGGTCCTGTCGTACGGGGAGGTGATGGAACTCGCGTACTTCGGCGCGAAGGTCCTCCACCCCCTGGCCGTCACGCCCTTACAGGAGAGCGGCATTCCCCTGCGCGTGAAGAGCGCGGCCGATCCGGACTTCCCCGGGACACTCGTGCAGGCCCAGCCGCGCGATGAGGCCGGGCACCCCGTGAAGGCCGTGACCGCCATCCGCAACGTCAGCATCATCAATGTGAGCGGCGCGGGCGTGCTGGGTATCCCCGAAGTGATCGCCAGCGTGTTCGACGCAATCGCCCGCGAGAACGTCACGCTGCTGATGGTCTCGCAGTCGTCCAGCATGAGCAACGTGTCACTGGCCGTGCAGACGGTGGACGCGGAACGTACCGTGAACGCCCTGCGCGCCGGCGTGAGCTTGGAACTGCGGGTCGAGGAACAGCCGGGCGTGGCGGTCCTGGCCATCGTGGGCAGCGGCATGCGCGGCCAGCGGGGCGTGTCCGCGCGGATGTTCACCGCGCTGGCTGATCAGGACGTGAACGTGCTGATGATCTCCCAGGGCAGCAGCGAACTGAACGTCTCCGTGGCCGTTGAGGGCACGCACGTGGACGCCGCCACGCTGGCCGTGCACCGCGCCTTCGACCTGGGCACCCCCACGCCGGCCTGACCCGGGCGCCTCAGGTGGCGGTGGGGCGCGTGTCCCGCTCGCCACCTGGACTTTTTTTCAGCTGCGGCCAGCGCCGGGTCATGATCAGGTGCGCGCCGCCCACCCACGCCACACTGGCCATGAAGCCCGCCAGGACGTCCGACGGGTAGTGCACGCCCAGGTAGTTGCGGCTCGCGCCGATCGCCACGGCCCACAGCACCCCGAATACCGCGACCGGCCACGCTGCCCGGGACCGCCAGAAGATCAGCGCCAGCGCGAACCCGAACGCGGCGTTCGCCATGGCGTGCCCACTGGGAAAACTGAAGCCCGGTTCGGTCAGGACGGCCATCAGTTGGTCCGGGCGGGGCCGCTGGAAGATGATCTTCGCCACGAGGTTCAGCAGGGTCGCGCCCGCCACGGCGGTCACCAGGAACCAGCCGTGCGCTTTGCCCTGCGCCTGCCCCAGCAGCCACGCGATGGCCAGCACCACGAACGGCAGCACGACCGCGCCGCCCAGCTGCGCCAGAATCTCGCACAGCTGCGTGAGACCGGGCGTGCGGCGCGCCGCGTACCAGTTCAGGACTGCCTGATCCCAAGCGAAGCCGCCCTCGCGGAACACTTCGTGCGTCAGGTGCGCGAACAGCCCCAGCGGGACCATCACGCTGAGCAGGAGGGTCAGCAGGGCCCGCCAGTGCTGCTGGATGAACGGAATGAACTCGTGGCGGGAGCGGGGGAACATCCTCACATTACAGCCGTCCGGTTCTGCGGGCGTGCCCGTGCCCGCTTGCGCCTTGCTTAACGCTTCTGCGCCCTTTGGCGTAGCGCGCCCTGCGCCACCCGGTGCATGCGCCCGTACCCCCCTGCGGCGCACCATGTGATCAGAAGGAACGCGCCCAGCACGGGCCGCCAGCGGGGCGGCGGCGCACCCTCAGGAGTTCACAGATGCAACACGACTTCGGTCAGCTTCACGCGCAGGATCTCCTGCAAGAAGCCCAGCACGCCCGCTTGGTCCGCCAGGCTCAGGCCGCCCAGCGCGGCAAACGCAAGCCCGGCGCCCTGCGCGCCCTCCTGCATCGGCTGCGGCTCGCGTGACCCGTCCCACCCAGGCGCCGCTCCCTTCCCCGTGAAGAGGCGCGGCGCTCTTTTTGGCCTCAGCTGCTGATCGGTGCGGCCCGGGTGTCGCGCTCGGCGAGGAACGCCTTGACGCTCTGCGCGGCGCGCGTCGTCATGCCGGGCACAGCGGCGATCTGCTCGATGGGAGCGCTCGCCAGGTCCTCCAGGCTGGTGAAGTGCTCCAGCAGCGCGTCACGCCGTTTCTGCCCGATGCCCGGCAGGTCGTCAAACACGCTGCGCAGCATCGCCTCGCCGCGCAACTTGCGGTGGTACGTGACGGCGTAGTTGTGCACCTCGTCCCGCACGCCGATCAGCATCCGCAGCGCCGGGTGCGTGTGCGGCAGCAGCAACTCGCGCTCCACACCCACCTCCGTGCCAGTCTCCAGCCACCACTGCGCGCCGTACCGGCCGGGCAGGATCAGGCGCTCCTCGCGCTTGGCGAGGCCCACGACGGGAATGTGCAGGTTCGCTTCCTTCAAGGCGTCCAGCGCGGCGTTCACCTGCCCGCGCCCCCCGTCGATCAGCAGCAGGTCCGGCAGGGGCAACTTATCCGAGAGGCTGCCCGTGAAGCGCCGCGTGATGGTCTGACGCATGCTGGTGTAATCGTCCGGGTGATCCAGGCCCTTCACCTTGAAACGCCGGTGCTCGCCGCGCCGCGAACGGCCACCCTCGAACACGACCATACCGGACACGATGTTCGTGCCGAAGAGGTTGCTGTTGTCATACCCCTCAATGCGCCAGGGCCGGTCGGGCAGGGCCAGCACCTCGCGCAGCGCGTCCAGGCCAGGGTGATCCCCGCGCCGCTCCAGCAGCGCCATCTCGCTGTCCAGGCCGTTCTGCGCGTTGCGCTGCGCCATGTCGATCAGATCCACCTTGTCGCCGCGCTTGGGCGTGCGCATCTCGACCTTCCGCCCGGCCTTCTCGGACAGGAAGTCACTCCAGGTGGGCGCATCCTCGAAATCTGCGGGCAGCAGGATCAGTGGCGGCACGTGTGTCGCCTGCGTGTAGTAATCCTGCACGAACGCCTCGACGATCTCACCCAGCGGGGCGTCCTCCGTACCGGTCAGGAAGCGTTTATCACGGCCCACGACCCGCCCGCCCCGCATGCGGAACAGCTGCACCATCGCGTACTCCCCGGCCTGCGCCGCGCCCAGAAAGTCCAGGTCCGTCTCCTCACTCACGAAGGCGTGCTGCTCGGTGCCGAACAGCTTCTCGACGGCCTGCACGCGGTCGCGGACGCGCGCCGCCTGCTCGAAATCCTGCCCTTTCGCGGCGACCTTCATGTCCTCCCGGAGCCGGGCAATCACGGGCGCAGCGCGGCCCTCCAGCAGCGAGGTCACGTCCTCCACGACCCGCGCGTACTCGCCCGGCTCGGCGCGGTCCACGCAGGGGCCCAGGCAGCGGCCCATGTGGAAATTCAGGCAGGGGCGCGGCTTGTGCTGCATGGGCAGCCCGCTGTTTTTCCGCAGGGGGAACATCGTGTCAATCAGGTTCTTCACGCGCCGCACCGCCGATGAATCCGGGTACGGCCCGTAGTACCGGCCGCCGTCCTTCAGGACACGCCGCGTGACGATCAGCATGGGGAAGGGCTCGTTGGTCAGTTTCAGGAACGGGTAGTGTTTGTCGTCCTTCAGCGTGACGTTGTAATGCGGGCGGTGCTGCTTGATGAGGTTCGCTTCGAGAACGAGCGCCTCGACTTCATTCCGGGCCGTGATGAACTCCAGCGTGTCGGCAAGTGCGGTGAATTTCCCGCTCTTCCCGCCCGCCTTGAAGTGCTGGTTGACGCGGGAGCGGAGATTCTTGGCCTTGCCGATGTAGATGGGAGTTCCGCCCTTACGGAAGATGTACACGCCGGGCGTGATGGGCAGCACGGGCAGGTCGTCGAGATGCACAAGTCTCAGCATAGTGGAGAGGGTGGCAGCATTCCGTGACCAGAAGCGCGAAAATAAAAAATTAGGACTCACATATCACCGAACAATACTTTCACGACTTGAATTAATCGTGAAAGTAGTCACTAGTTGATGATACTTGTTATGGACCATAAAACTTCTATTCATTGTCAGGTGTCAGACCGCATCCTGCTCACTCGTCTGACAGCCCGGGCAGGTCATAAGTTTCTCTACAGATACCCGTCACGGCTCAGCCTCTATGCTGCGTGGCGTGTCCACCGAGTCCTTCACGCACGACGGCGCGCACCTGAGCGTTCGGCGCACCGGGGTGGGCCCACCCGTCGTCCTCGTGCACGGCCTGAGCGGCTCCACCCGCTGGTGGCGCTTCAACGTTCCCGCCCTGAAACAGGAGCACACGGTGTACAGCCTGGACCTCAGCGGGTACGGCCTGTCCCGCGGCCGTCCCTCACGCACCGTGCGTGAAGCCGCCGACCTGATCTGCGCCTGGCTGGACACCCATGACCTGCGGGCCGTGACGCTGGTCGGACATTCCATGGGCGGACAGATCAGCCTGCACGTGGCTGCCCAGCGGCCTGAACGGGTGCAGAATCTCGTGCTGGTGTGTGCCAGCGGGCTGCTCAGAGCGAACGCGGCCCGCACGGCGCTCCACCTGCCGCGCGCCGCGTGGCTGGGTGAACGGCGGTTCATCGGGCGCATCGTGCTGGACGGCCTGCGCGCCGGCCCAGTGAACCTGTGGCGGAACGCGACGGACCTCCTGCGGGACACCGTGCAGGACGCGCTGCCCTTCATTCACGCGCGGACGCTGATCGTCTGGGGTGAGCGGGACATCCTGGTGCCCATTGCGCTGGGTCAGCTGCTCCACGAGGCTCTGCCCGGCTCCCGCTTCGAGGTCATTCCCCGCGCGGGTCACGTGGCGATGGTGGACCGACCTGCGGCCTTCAATGCAATCTTGCTCGATTTCCTCGGCAGGGGAGAGGCCGGGACTTCCGCTTGAAGGCGCAGTCGGTTTTCCTCACCGTGAACGGTCTGCGCACCCACGCCTGGAAGGTCGGTCGGGGCGCGCCAGTCGTGATCGTGCCTGGATTGGGGTGTGCGTCCTGGATGTACCTCCGCCTCGCCCGTCAGCTCGCCCGCGAGCGGACGGTGTTCGTGTACGATCCACCCGGCCACGGCGACAGCGAGGGGCGCAGGGACTTCCCGGTGTGCATCGAGCACCTCACGGATCATCTGGCGGCGTGGCTGCGTGAGGCTGGGCTGGAAGGCACACCCGTCTTCGGGCATTCGCTGGGGGGTGAGGTGATGTTTGACCTGGCGGCCCGCTACCCGCACTGTGCGCCGGCCCTGATCGCCTGTGCGCCCACGGGTATTCCGGAGAACCCCAGTGTGAGGTTGCAGCTCCTGCGCCTGCTGCGGGATCTGCCGAGGGAGCGGCTGGGTCTCCTGATTCCTGGCCTGCGGGCGTACCGGAGGTGTGGGGCGCGGCGCATGCTGCTGCTGGCCCGGGATCAGGAGGCGCACATGACGGGGCCGCTCCTGCCGCGCGTGCAGGTCCCGACCCTCCTGATTGACGGCCAGAGTGATCCGGTGATTCAGACCTGGACGGTGGACTGCATCTGCGCGGATATCCCGGAAGCGATCGTGTGTCAGATCCCGCGCGCGCCGCACGGCTTGACGGATACGCACCCGCGGGCAGTGGCGCAGTTAACTCTGGAGTTTCTGCGAGGAGAAGGTCTATAGAAGGCGGTGATCAGGCGTAGAGAACTAAAATTTCACGACAGGTTTAATCGTGAATATTTTCACTTACTACCTGTAATTTGTGGGGAGGCAACACTCCCCACTTCTTCCTACTTATTAACTGTTATCCAGCGCCACGCTGAGGCCGACGTCGGCCAGCTGGCCGGGCTCGACGGGGGAGGGCGCCAGGGCCATCAGGTCCACGCCGCGGTTGTTCTTGGGGAAGGCGATGACTTCTCGGATGCTGGTTGCTCCGCTCATGACCATGATCAGGCGGTCGAAGCCCCAGGCGATGCCGCCGTGGGGGGGTGTGCCGTATTCGAGGGCGTCCATGAAGAACCCGAATTTGTCGCGGGCCTGTTCGGCGCTGAAGCCGATGGCCTGGAACATCTTGGCCTGCACGGCGGGGTCGTGGATGCGGATGCTGCCCCCGCCGACCTCGAAGCCGTTCAGGACGAGATCGTACGCCTGCGCGCGGATTTCACCCTGGCGGTCGGTGCCGAAGAGGTCCAGGTCGTCGGGGTGAGGGGCGGTGAAGGGGTGATGCATGTACGTCCAGGTGCCGCTCTCGTCGTCGAATTCCAGCTGGGGGAACTCGGTGACCCAGGAGACGTGGAACTGCGGCCCGCCAGCGGCGAGGTCGAACAGGTCCCGCAGGGCGAGGCGCACCGCGCCCAGCGCGCCGACAGCTTTCTTCCATTCGCCAGCGGTGAACAGGAGGGTGCCGCCCTGCGCGACGCCGGTGCGGGCGATCAGTTCGGCGGCCTGCGCGGTGACGAACTTGCTGATGCCGCCGGTGAAGCCATCGCCGTCACGTTTGAGCCAGGCGAGGCCGCCCGCGCCGTTCTGCTTGGCGATGCGTTCGAGTTCGTCGATCTGCTTGCGGGTCAATTCGGGCGCGGCGATCACCTTGACAGCCTGAGCACTGGCGAAGGCCTTGAACTCGCCGCCCTGGAACAGGTCGGTGACCTCCGTGAACTTCAGGTCGAAGCGCAGGTCGGGCTTGTCGGACCCGTAGAGGTTCATGGCGTCCATGTACGCCATGCGCGGGAAGGGAAGGGGCAGGTCGACGCCCATCGTCTCGCGGAACACGTGGGCCATCAGGCCCTCCTGGGTGCTCAGCACGTCGTCGAGTTCGACGAAGCTCATCTCCATGTCGAGCTGCGTGAAGTCCGGCTGGCGGTCGGCGCGGAGGTCCTCGTCGCGGAAGCAGCGGGCCAGCTGGTAGTAGCGGTCGTACCCGGCGATCATCAGCATCTGCTTGAACAGCTGCGGGCTCTGCGGCAGCGCGTAGAACTCCCCGGGGTTCTGGCGGCTGGGCACCAGGAAGTCACGGGCCCCCTCGGGCGTGGACTTCGTGAGCATGGGCGTCTCGACCTGCACGAAGCCCTCGCGGTCGAGGTACTCGGTGACGGCGGCGACAGCCTTGCTGCGCAGCACGAGGTTGCGCTGCATCTCCGGGCGGCGCAGGTCGAGGTACCGGAACTTCAGGCGGATGTCCTCGGCCACGCTGTCGCCCTTCTCCAGTTCGAAGGGCGTGGTCTTCGCGGTGTTCAGCACCTTAACGCGGGTGGCGATCACCTCGAAGTCCGCCAAGCCCCCCTTGCGCTGGCTCTCAGGGCGGGCCTGGTACGTGCCCTCGATCTCCGCAACGTATTCGGCGCGCAGGCGGTCCGCGTCCGCGAAGGCGGCGGAGTCCGGTTCGACCTGCACCTGTACCAGCCCGCTGCGATCACGCAGTTCCAGGAAGATCAGGCCGCCCAGGTCGCGGCGGCGGTTCACCCAGCCCTGCAGGGTGACGGTCTGCCCGGCGTGCGCGGGCGTGAGGTGGCCGATCATGGCGGTGCGTTTCATGCGTGCTCCTGAAGGAAGGCGGCGAGGTCGGCGGCGGCGAGGCTGCGCTGCTCACCGGTCTTGATGTTCTTGAGGCTGAGGGTGCCCTGCGTGACCTCGTCGGTCCCGAGGAGGGCCACCCAGTGCGCGCCGCGCCGTTCGGCGTCGCGGAAGGCGGCGGCGGGCTTCATCGCGCGGTAGGCGAATTCTGCGCGGGCGTGCGCGCGGGCGCTCATGGCGGTGCGTGCGGCATGCGGGACGTTCACCTCGTCCAGCGCGGCGACGTACAGCAGCGGCCCGGCGATCTCCGGGAGGGCCAGGCCCTCGGCCTCCAGCGCCAGCAGGAGCCGTTCCACGCCGAACGCCCAGCCGATGCCGGGAATGGTTTCCTTGCTGCCGAGTTCCTGCGCCAGTCCGTCGTAGCGGCCCCCGCCGCCCAGCGCGGACTTCGCGCCGACGCCCTCGTGGTGCAGTTCCCAGGCGGTGCGGCGGTAGTAGTCCAGGCCCCGCACGATGCTGGGGTCGATGTCGAACTCCACGCCCCACTCGGTCAGGTAGGCCTGCACGGCGCGGAAGTGCGCGCCCGCCTCCTCACCCAGGAAGTCCAGCATGGGCCGCACGCCGAGTTCCGCCAGGAGCTCCTGATCGCCGGCGCTCTTGCTGTCCAGGATGCGCATGGGGTTGCGGGTCAGGCGGTCCTTCGAGTCGTCCGACAGGCGCTCCAGCTGCGGCGTGAACAGGTCCCGCAGGTACGTGTTGTAGCGCTCGCGGTCCTCCGGGTCGCCGATGCTGCCCAGCTTCACGCGCACGCCCGTCAGGCCCAGTTCACGCACCACGCCCACCATCAGCGCAATGGCCTCGGCGTCCACCAGCGCGTCCGTGCTGCCCAGCACCTCGTAATCCACCTGATGGAACTGCCGCAGGCGCCCCCGCTGCTGCCGCTCGGCGCGGAACATCGGGCCGTGCGTCCACAGCTTCAGCGGTGCGGGCAGCTGCTTCAGCCCGTTCTGCAGGTACGCGCGTACGATAGCCGCCGTACCCTCGGGCCGCAGGATGTACCCGCCGTGATCCCCAAAGTAGTACACGGTGAACATCTCCTTGCGGACGATGTCGGTACTGCCGCCCACGCCACGCTTGACGAGGTCCGCTTCCTCGAACAGGGGCGTGTCGATGCGCTGCGCGCCCGCGCGTTCCAGAACGCGCCTTGCCTTCTCCACCAGCCAGCTGTGCGCCTGCGCCGAAACGTCAAGCGTGAGTTTCGGACTCAGTGCCGGAAGGTGATCCTCAGTGCCCTTGGGGCGGTTGATCGCCATAACCCGAGCAGCATAGCGCCTGCACGGGAAAAGCCCCATCCGCCGGAATGCCCACGGGAGAGGACGGCGCCGGCGGGAAGACAGGGGAGAGGGCGGCCCCCAGACCCCCGGATGGCCGCCCCCTCTGAACCGCGCCTTACTGCTTGACGCTGAAGGGCAGGCCCGTGGACTTCATGCCGCCAACCTCGACGAACAGCCAGCTGCCGCCGACGGGCGCGTCTGCCGGGACGGTCAGTACGATCTGCGTGTCCGTCCAGGACTGCACTGCGGATGCCGGGAACACGTACCCGCCGTCACCGGTTTCGCTGGCGCCCAGGCGCACCTTGCCCGTGCTGGGTCCGCCCAGGTAGCGTCCCTGCACGGTGAGCGTCCCGCCGCGCGGGGCCGATTCGGACGTCTTGATGAGCATTGGGGTGACCGTCACCATCTGAGAGGCGCTCTGCTGGGCAGGCGCGCACGCCACCAGCCCGCCAGCCATCAGTAAAGAAGCAACAAAGAAACGCAGCATGTCCTTTCCTCCGTGAAGGCAGTCTAATGCATGGGATGACAGGCGACGCGTCCAATTTCACACGGAACCCCGGCGGGCAACGAATTCTCGTGGTGTTCAATCCCAAGAGTGGCAGCGGCGACAGTGAACTCCCAGAATTCATCCGCCTGCTGCGCGCCGCTGGAGCGGACGTCACCGAGCGTGAACTGCACCCCGACACACCCATGGCCGACTACGTGAAGGACCTCGATCAGTTCACGCATCTCGTCGCGGCCGGCGGGGACGGCACGGTGAGCAGCCTCGCGTACGCCGCCCGGTACAAGAATGTCCCGATGCTGGCCTTCCCGGCCGGTACGGCGAACCTCATCGCGCAGAACCTGGACCTGCCGCAGAACGCGAGCGCCCTGGCCGAGATCGTGCAGCAGGGCCATTCCCTCCGGGTGGACATGGGCGAACTGGAAGTCCACGGCGAGAAGAGCGGCTTCTGCATGCTGGCCGGCGCGGGCGCGGACGCCAGCATGATCCGCGACAGTGAGGAACTCAAGGGTCGTTTCGGTGCCATGGCGTACGTGATGAGCGCCATGAAGCAGCTCAACCCGCAGAAGACGACCTTCCACCTGAAGATCGACGGGGAAGCGAGGGATTTCGAGGGAATAGGCGTGATGGTCGCCAACTTCGGCATGGCCAACTACCGCCTGCCCATCACGAGTGACATCAGCCCCAGTGACGGCCGCTTTACCGTGATCCTCCTGAAGGCCGGGAACATCATGCGGCTCATCCCGAACCTGATTGACTCGGTCCGCGTGAAGCTCAACCTGGGGGACCCGATCTTCAGCGGCAACCTGGAGACCATCGAGGCCCGCCACGTGGAGATCGACGCGGACGACCCGTTCCCCCTCCAGTACGACGGGGAGCTTCACGTGGAGACCACACCGTTCACCACGCAGATCCTCCCCGGCGCCATACGGTTCCTGACCGCCGCGAAGAGCGACGACCTGAAAACCTGAGTGGCCTGCTGCACTCACGCAGCGTGATGCCCGGCGGGTCATTTAATGCCGGTCCGAAAATATCGTTCTGGACGACGAAAATTGAACGAGCTCCTGAGAGGGCCAGGAAGGCCCCGGCAACACGCGCCGAGGGGTAAAGGACCTACCGGAACGCCTCAACCGCGTCGGCCAGATCATCCTCCGGGAGCTCTACGTACCGGCGGGTCGTATCCACCTGCTCGTGCCCCAGGAAACCCGCGACACGCGTGAAATCCTTGACCGCCGCGTACAGCTGAGTGCCCGCGTACTTCCGGCCCGCATGAAACCCCCGGAACTCATGCTCCCGACCGCACTTCAGGGCCACCCGCTGGAGGCGCTCGTACGCTGTGGAGTACGCCCGCCACGGCAGCACGAACCCCTGCACCGCCCCGACTGCGCGAAGCTCCTCCAGTGCCTCCCGGAGCCGCGCGCTCAGGGGCACCAGCCGCGCCTTGTCACCCTTGCCGTGCGCCACCAGCAGGCGCCGTCCCGATAGGTTCACGTGCGCCCATTCCACCGCCAGCGCCTCCGCGATCCGCAGGCCCGCGTGCGTGAGCAGCAGCAGCAGCGCCGCCTCGTGCGCGTCCGCCTCAGCCAGCATCGCCTGTACGAAATCCGCGCGGTACGGTGGGTTCTTCACCACACCCTTCGTGCGGTCCTTGGGGCGCTTCACGTCCGCGAACGGGTCGGCATCCGTCGCCCCGGCCCACCGCAGCGCGCGGTACAGCGCGCCTGCTGCCGCCACGCGCGCCTGGACCGTGGCGGGCTTCAGGCCCGACGTCGTGAGCCCGGCGACGTACAGGCCGGGCTCACGGCGCCCTGGGTGCAGCAGGTTCCAGGCGTTCGCAGACGCGTGCTCCAGCAGCACGCTCACGCCCTTGCGGTAGGCGCGCAGCGTGTGCGGACTGAGCTTCACGCCGGCGCTGGTGTCGCTGCTGAGGTACGCCAGGGTTAGGGCCCATAGATCGTCAGGGCTTTTGTCGCGGGCGGCGGTGATGGCCCGGACTCGCAGGGCCTCGTCGGTGAGTCCAGCCAGTGCCCGGGCCTGGGCCAGGCGGTCGCCAAGGTACGGGGTGAGGTCAGCCATGTGCGCCGATGATAACATGCCTTATCAACGGACCTCTAGATTGGGTCACCGTCGGACGCCGCAGCCGGAGCTCAGAACATCCGCTCCCGACGCGTGACTCCAAATCCGATCATGCCCAGCGCGAGGATCAGCGCCGGCCAGTTACCCACCCGGACATACAGTGTGGTTCCGCTCAGCAACATGGGCCGGACATCCAGCACCTGAAGCTGCTCGCCGCTCTGCACAAGCTGAACGGGTTGCCCCAGGTCATTCACCGCGCCCGCCACGCCGTTGTTCACGCTGCGCACCAGCCACCGCCGCGTCTCGATGGCGCGCACGCGGCCCATGTTGAAGTGCTGCTGCACGCCCCACCCCTTGTACCAGCCGTCGTTGCTGGGGTTCACGAGCACCTGCGCGCCCTGCGCGGCTAGCGCCCGGGCCACTCGGGGGAACACGCTGTCGTAGCAGATGTACGCGCCGTACAGAACGCCGTTCAGGCTCAGGGGTGTGGGGTTGAGGTTGCGGGGCATGGCGCCTAGACGGAAGCCTAGGGTGCGTTCCAGCAGGTTATAGATGGGCGTAAGAACGGGACGGAATGGGAACAGCTCGCCGAACGGGACAGGTTGAGCTTTGGCATTCACACTCTGGATTGCCCCTGCACTGCCCAGACTGGCGACCGTGTTGAACTCGCGGTACGTGCCGGGCTGCTTGATGGGGTCGGGGCCGGGTGAGGTGACCAGCTCGACACCCCCGATGCCACTGATGCCGGGACCGGGGAAATTGGGAACCAGCTGGCCGGGCTGGGGGCGGGTGTAGGGGAAGCTGACGGCCCCCTCGCTCCAGACGACGACGCTCCCATTGGGGCGGTTCAGGCTCGCGGCGCGCTGCTGCCGAAACTGCTGCTCGCCGCTGAGGTCACCGGTGGCCCGCGCGAAGGGGTCGAAGGTGACGCGCATGACGCGCATGGGCTGCTCGGGTCCGGTGCCGGGCGTGCGCGTCAGGCCGTACCCGAGGGCGAGTGCCCAGGCCGCGGCGGCGAGGAGGGCATGCGTGTATGGGCGTCTCCCCTGCTGCCGGCTTTCCATCCAGGTGTGGGCGAGGCTGGCGGCGGTGAACGTCACCAGGACGCTTCCAAGCAGGACGCCGCCCAGGTCCGCGACCTGAATGGCGGGGGTGGGCAGGAGCGTGTACCCCAGGGTGGGCCACGGGAACGCGAGTGGGCCGAGTTGACGCAGCCATTCCAGGATGACCCAGCTGCCGGCGAGCGTCCACATGCGCCCGGCGGGGGTTCGGGTGACGCTGGCTGCCAGGAACGCCATGATCGCCAGGAACGCGGCTTCCAGGGCGAACAGCAGCAGGGAGGCAGCGGCCAGGGGTGGGAAGCCTGGAATGAGGTTCAGGAGGAACGCGCCCAGCCACCAGAGGTGCAGGCCGAAGTACCCGAAGCCCACCCAGAAGGCCCGTCCGGCTGCCTGTCGGGGCGTGGACGCCGCGGCGATGAAGGGCAGAATGAGAGTGAGGGGCACGAACGCGGCGGCACTCCAGGGAAGTGGGAGGCCGCAGGCGGCGAGGAGCAGGCCGAGCAGGAGGCCGGTGGCGGGGGTGGGCATCGCCTTGCCACTATAGGGGCCCGTCGGGTGGGTTGCTTGGGTGTGCGGCGCCGTTTTGGTCTAGGATGAACGCACCTTGAGACTGGCGTTTATCAGTGACATTCACGGGAACATTCACGCGTTGACGGCGGTGAAGCGATTCCTGTCCGAAAACATCGTGAATCAGGTGATCGTGGTGGGTGACCTGGTCGGGTACGGCGCGAGCCCGGGCCCGGTGATTGACTTCGTGCGGCGTGAGGGCTGGACGGTGGGGCTGGGGTCCAGTGACATGCGCGTGTCGATGGACATGGGAGAACGGGCGGACCGAAAGGGCGTGGCGGATCAGGTGCTGAACTGGACGAAGAAGATGCTCACGCCGGATCAGGTGGATTTCCTGCGGCGCCTGCCGCCGGGTGGGCGGATCGTGACGCCGGTGGGTCGCGTGCGGTTTTTCCACGGGAGTCCGCATGATCCGGAGCAGCGCATGGACCTGATGGCGCCTGAGCGGGAGCTGGAGGCGCTGGCGGATTTGCTGGGGTCGCGCGTGGTGGTGGTCGGTGGGACGCACGTGCCGTTCATGCGGGTGATCGGGGACACGACGTTCGTGGATCCGGGCAGTGTGGGGTTGACGCTGAATCACGAGCCGGGAGCGGACGTGGTGATCGTGGACTGCGTGGGCCGCAAGCCGAAGGTGTCGCTGCACAAGGTGACGTACGATTTCGCGTCGAGTGCGTTTGACATCATGGCGTGGAATCTGCCGCCGGTGATTGCGGACGTGATCCGCACGGGCCGCATGGGCTGAGAAACAGTTCAGAGGGGAGGGCCCACCAGTGACTGGTGGGCCCTCCCCTGCCCCTGTTGGCACGGTTCCTGGGGTGAGGTCAGGCGGGAACGGCAATCTCCTGAGGCTCGTTCAGGGCGCTGAGGAACCGGTCGGCCAGGCCGCGTTCACCGAGGATGCGTTCCAGGGCGCGCATGAGGATCAGGTACGGGGCGGGGCGGGCCGTTTCGCCCATCAGGCCCAGGCGCCAGATGAGGCCGGCGGTAGGGCCGAGGCCGCCGGTGACGCTGATGTGCTGTTCGCGCAGGGCGGCGCGGACACCCGCGTCGTCGAAGCCCTCGGGAAGGCGCAGGGCCAGCACGGTGGGCAGGCGGTCCTCGGGACGGTGAACGTAGGGCGTGAAGCCCAGCGGGGCGAGGGTGGCCTGAATGGCCACGCCGACCTCCTGAACGCGTTGCTGGCGGGCTTCGAGGCCCTCGTCGAGCGCGGCGCGCAGGGCGGCGTGCAGGGCGTAGTGCAGGTTGACGGGCACGGTGTGGTGGTAGGAGTGATCCTCCCAGTAGTCGCGCAGGCCCTGGAAGTCGCAGTACCACAGGGGCGTGGGCGTGCGGCGGTCGGCGAATCGGGCCAGGGCGCGTTCGCTAATGGCGACAGGGGCGAGGCCGGGAGGGGCACTGAGGCACTTCTGCGCGCCGGTGTACGCGTAGTCCACACCCCACTGCGCCATGTGGAAGGGTTCCATGCCGGCGGTGGTGACCGCGTCCACCGTGAGGAGCGCGCCACTCTGGCGGACGAGCCGGGCGATCTCGGGGACGGGGTTCAGGACGCCGGTGCTGGTCTCACCGTGCACGACGGCGACCATCTTCGCGCCGTCGAGCTGCGCGGCCACGTCGTCCGGGTTGATGGCCTGCCCGAGGGGCGCGGTGACAAGGCGGACGTGGGCGCCGTAGCGGGCAGCCATCTCGGCCATGCGGCGGCCGAAGGAGCCGTTCGCGCAGACGAGGACGTCGTCGCCCGGCTCGACGAGGTTCGCGAAGCCGGCTTCCATGCCGAGGCTGCCAGTGCCGGCGAGCAGGGCGGTGAAGGTGTGGGCCTCGGTGCCGTACATGGCGCGCAGGTCCGCCTGGATCTCGCGGTTCAGGGCGAACACTTCGGGGTCCATGTGGCCGAGCATGGGGCGCGTGAGGGCCTGCATGGCCCGCGGATGGATGGGGGTGGGGCCGGGGGTCAGCAGGGTGTGCTCGGGGGTCGCGTCCAGCATGCCGGTCAGCGTACCGAATGGAGTGAGGAATAGCAATATAGTTGCGGCTGGCCGCTCTTCATCCTGTTTAGATTTTATTTTATTGCTATTTACTGGTAAGGAAGTTTAAAAAATTGTTCTTTCTGTCCCTGGGCGTGAAGCGTTATGGCGTTGCTTCTGGGGGAGTCCACAATTGTGTCAGCGCGCCGGGTCGTAGAGTGTCCGGCATGCCCAGCCACCCTCCCCTGCGCGCCGTCCTGTTCGACCGGGATGACACCATCGCCTTCACTGACCCCGGCGTGTACCGTGAGGCGGCCCTGTGGGGGCACGCGACCTTCGGCATTGACGCGCGTTCTTTCGGCGAGGCCCTCCGGGAGCAGTGGAACCGCCGCGCACTGGACTGGTGGGACCTGCGCACGCAGGAGCAGGAGGACACCTTCTGGCAGGCGTACGGGGATGAACTGGCGGGCACGCTCGGCCTGAACGGCGAGCAGACGGCGCAGCTCATGGCGACGTGGCCCTACGAGGCGTACATGAAGCCGGTGCCGAACGCACGGGCGGTGCTCACGGCGCTGCGTGCGCGCGGCCTGAAGGTGGGCGTGCTGAGCAACACCCTGCCCAGCATTGACCGGACCCTCCAAGCCGTGGGCCTGCACGACCTCGTGGATGTGGCTGTGGCCACCTGCGCGGTGGGCGTGCACAAGCCGGACGCGGGTGCGTACCTGCATGCGGCAGGCGCACTGGGCGTGCAGCCGGGCGAGGTGCTGTTCGTGGATGACAAGCAGGAGAACGTGGAGGCCGCGGTGGCGGTGGGCATGCACGCGCGCCTGATTGACCTGAGCGGTCAGGCACCAGGCGCCCTGCATGACCTGACGCAGGTGCTGGGCCTCGTGGATGAGCTGGTGGCCGCGTGCTGATCGACGGGCACCTCGATCTGGCGTTCAACGCCCTGAATGGACGGGACCTGACCCTCCCGCTGGAGGGCCTGCGGGCAGGTGATCCTGTCAGGGATGAAACGGCGACCGTCAGTCTGCCCGAACTGCGCCGCGCGGACCTGCGCGTGTGTTTCGGCACGCTGTTCGCTCTGCCGCATGGTGCAGGCAGCCCCGGGGGGTACAGTGACCACGCGGGGGCACGGGCGCAGGCGCTGGCGCAACTGGACGTGTACCTCCGCTGGGAAGACCAGGGCCTGATCCGTCTGCTTCACTCGCGTGAGGCTGTGGCCGTGCACCTGGATGGTCCCGGGGACGCGCCGCTGGGCGTGGTGCTGCTGATGGAGGGCGCCGATCCCATCCGCGACGCGGGCGACCTGCCCTTCTGGGTGGAGCGGGGCGTGCGGGTGGTCGGCCCGGCGTGGGGCCGCACGCGGTTTGCGGGTGGGACGGGCGCGCCGGGGCCGCTCACGCCGGAGGGCCGGGAGCTGGTGCAGGCGATGCGGGACCTGGGCGTCACGCTGGACGCCTCGCATCTGGATGACGCGTCGTTCTGGGAGGCCATGGAGGTCGGCCCGCAGGTGATCGCCACGCACGCCAACAGCCGCGCGCTGGTGCCCGGCAACCGCCACCTGACGGACGACATGGTCCGCGCGGTGGCGCAGGCGGGCGGGATGATCGGGCTGGTGTTCCTGAACCGCTTCATCCGCCCCCTGCCGGAGGGGAGCCTGGACGCCGTGCCGCTGGGCGAGCTGGCCGCGCACGCCCGGCACTACGCGGCGCTGGTCGGCTGGGAGCACGTCGCGCTGGGCACGGACCTGGACGGCGGGTTCGGCGCGGAGAAAACGCCGCAGGGCGTGGGCCGCTACACGGACGTCCACGCCCTGTTCAGTGAGCTTCCCCCTGAGGCGCGGGAGGGCGTGGCGTGGGGCAACTGGGCCCGCTGGCTCACGCGCCGGCTGTAGGGGTTACTTGATGGTCTTCTGCATGGCCTTGACGGCCGTGTCGAGCAGCGCCGCGTAGTTCTGCGCGGGTTTCTGGACGCTGGCGTCCACGGCGGAACTCCAGGGACCCCACACCTGCCCCATCTCGGGCACGTTGGGCATGGGGGTGCCGCCGCTGATGACGCGGCCGAAGCCCGCCACGACCGGGTTGCTGGCCAGCCGGGTGCGGACGCTGAGGTTGACGGGGATGCGTCCGCCCGCCTGGTTGAAGGACAGCTGCGCGACGCTGGTCACGAGCCCCTCGGCGAAGGCAGTGGCCAGAGGTTTTTGCTTGCCGTAGGCGTTCAGCACGACGCCCTGCACGCCCACGAAGGGGCTCCACTTGCCGGTCGCGCCGGGAGGGGTGGGGAAGGCGGTGATGCCGTAGTTGATGCCGGCCTTCTTGATGTCGCCCATGTCCCAGGGGCCGGTGACGATCATGGCCGCCTGGCCCTTCAGGAACGCAGCCTTGACCTTGTCGCCCGTCGTGCCGGCGGGGACGAGCTTGTCCTTGAAACGCAGGTCGTTCATGAAGGCCAGGGCCTTGCGGGCGCCGGCGTTGTTCAGGCCGATATCGTGCACGTCTAGCGTGCCGGTGCCGCCGAACACGTACGCGCCGTACGCGCTGAAGAAGCCGTAGTTCATGTAGGCGTTGCTCAGGTCGGTCAGGAAGCCGTAGCGGCCTGCGCTGGCGTCGGTGTTCTTCTTCGCGGCGCGCAGGAAGTCCGCGTAGGTGGCGGGGGCGGTCGGGACCAGTTTCTTGTTGTACACGAGGGCGACGCTCTCGGCGAACATGGGCAGGCCGTACAGCTGGCCGCCGACGGTCAGGGCGCGCAGCGTGGTGGGGTCGAACTCGATGCGGCGGCTGCTGGTGATGGGTTCGATCACGTGCGCCTGGGCGAGCTGCCCGATGCGGTCCTGTGGGAGGGTGACGATGACGTCGGGGCCTTTCCCCTGCTTGGCGGTTTTCAGGAGCTGATCGACGATCTTGTCCATGGGGACGGTCACGAGGTTGACCGTGTTGCCGCTCAGGCGGCTGTAGATGTTGACCTGGCTCTTGAGCCAGGCGACCTCGGCGGCGTCGTTGAAGTGCGTCCAGACGGTCAGGGTGGCGGCGTTGGCGCTGCCAGCCAGCGCGAGGGCCAGAAGGGTGAGGCGTCGTTTCATGTGGTCTCCGTGGGCGGCACAGTTGCGCCCCGGACGGCCCACACCGATTTGGAAACGTTTCCAATTCCGGCTGGGAGCCGCCCTGATCTGAAAGTGGAACTGCCCCGCAGTATTCCGCCCAGAACCCGCAACGGACGTGAAAAAAGCCGCACCGCACGCCCCCCGGCGGATGGAACCACCACCACCCCCGCCGGGGGAACACCTGGCGTAGGCTAGGGCCCATGACGTTACCCGACCCCCGCACCCACGCGCGCGACCCACACATGAACGTCGCCGAGGACGCCCTGCGCGGCCACCTGCCCGAACCCGGGTGGCGCTTCGTGGCCCCCACCCCCGCCCACACCGGCCCCGCCCGCCTGAGCCTGCGCGCCCAACCCGACGCCGACGCGCCCCAGGTGACCGAAGCCCTCCCCGGTGAGGACCTGGAACTGTTGTGGGAGAACGCCGACGGCTGGGCGTACGTCCGCACCACCCAGGACCGTTACCTGGGCTGGGCCCGCGCAGCCGGCCTGCAGGCGCGCCCCTGGCAGCCGGACCTGACCGTCACCGCCCGCCGCGCCCACGCCTACGCCGGGCCGAAGATCAGCCAGCCCATCCGCGCCGAACTCGCCCACGGCGCGAAGCTCGCCCGGGGCGCCGGCGAGGTCGTCACCGAGCATCATCGCCGCTGGGTGCCGGTCATGCTGCCGGGCGGAACGGACGCCTGGGTGCAGGAGGTGACCCTCGCCCCCCTGGACACCGACCTGCTGACGTTCGCCCTGGGCTTCCTGGACACGCCCTACGTGTGGGGTGGGCGCAGCGCCTGGGGCCTGGACTGCTCCGGCCTGACCCAGGTTGTGTACGGCGCGTTCGGCCGCCACCTGCCGCGTGACGCGGACCAGCAGCAGGCGTTCCTCACCCCGGTCAGCGAACCGCAGCCCGGCGACCTGGCCTTCTTCCCTGGCCACGTCGGCCTGATGCTGGACGGACAGCGTCTGCTGCACGCGAACGCCACGCACATGCGCGTCACGGTCGAGACGCTCGGCGAGGGCGAATACGGCACCCGCCTCCAGTCGGACCTCAGCGGCTTCGGACGGTGGACGCAGTGACCGCCCCCTCCCCCACGGTCACCTGGGAGACACTGGACCTGCACACCGCGCAGCCCTTCGGCATTGCCCGCTGGACGCACAGCGTCTACCCCCGCACCATCGTCACCCTAACCCATGAGGGCCACACTGGGCGGGGTGAGGCTGCCCCGAACGCCTTCTACGGCGAGACGCGCGGCACCGTCGAGGCCATCCTGCCCCTCCTGGCCCAGGCGGTCGAGGAGCCCTGGGACTGGGACGGGCTGGACGCCCGCCTGTCCGCCCGCATGCCGTACGACCACCCCAGCGTGAAGTGCGCCCTGGAGATGGCCGCCGTCGAGTGGTGCGCCGCGCGCGCCGGCGTGCCCGTGTGGCAGCTGCTGGGCCTGAGCCCCGCGCCCCTCCCCGAGAGCAGTTACACCGTCAGCATTGCCGAGCTGGACGACATGCGCCGGCAGGCGCGTGAGGCCGCCGCCCGCGGGCACGGCGTCCTGAAGGTCAAGCTGGGCACCGACCGAGATGAGGCCATCATCGCCGCGCTGCGCGAGGAAGCCCCACACGTCCGCCTGCGCGTGGACGCCAACGCCGCCTGGACCCGCACCCAGGCCCGCCGGATGCTCGGCGTGCTGGAAGCCGCCAGGGTGGAATTCGTCGAGCAGCCCCTCGCTGCCGGGGACCTGGACGGACACGCCGCGCTGCGCGCGGTGGCCGGAGTCCCCATCGTCGCGGACGAGAGCCTGCACCACGTCACCGACGTCATCGCGCTGGCCCGCGCATTCGACGGCGTGAACCTCAAGCTCGCCAAGCTGGGCGGGCCCCTTCAGGCGCTGCGCGCCCTGCGGCTGGCCCGCGCGCACGGGATGTCCGTCATGATGGGCTGCATGATCGAGAGCAGCCTCGGGATCGCCGCCGCCGCGCACCTCGCGGGCGCGTGCGACTGGGCCGACCTGGACGGCGCGCTGCTCCTCGCAGACGATCCGTTCAGCGGTCTGGACTGGCAGGCCGGGCACCTCGCGCGCCCCACGGGCCCCGGCTGGGGCGTGGAGCGGCGCGCCCCATGACCATCCGCGTGGCGATCGTCGGGGCGGGCAACCGCGGCGGAGACGCGTACGCCCGCCTGCTCGCGCAGCACGGTGCGCAGGTCACGCACGTCGTGGACGCCCGCCCCGCCCGCCTCCGCGAGGTCGCCGCGCGGCACGACATTCCCACTGGAAGGCAGTTCACCGACCCGGACGCCTTCTTCGCCCTGGGTCGCGTGGCCGACGCGGTCGTGCTCGCCACCCCCGACGACCAGCACGTCCGGCCCTGCGTCCAGGCACTTGCCCTCGGCTACGACGTCCTCCTGGAAAAACCCATCTGCCTGAACGAAGCCGAACTCGACCTGCTCCAGGCGGCCGAGGCCACCAGCACCGGGCGGGTCACGGTCTGCCACGTCCTGCGCGCCGCCCCCTTCTTCCAGGAGGTGCGGCGCGTACTGGACAGCGGCGCGCTGGGCACCCTGATCGGCATTCAACACGCCGAGAACGTCGCCCACTGGCACTACGCGCACTCCTACGTGCGTGGCAACTGGCGCGCGGCCCCACCCGCCGCGCCATTTATTCTCGCCAAGAGCTGTCACGACCTCGACCTTCTCCGCGCGTTCGCCGGTAGCTCCCCGGCACGGGTCAGCAGCGAGGGCGACCTGCATCACTTCCGCCCAGAGCACGCTCCACCCGGCGCGAGCCCACGCTGCGTCACCTGCCCTGTCCCGGACTGCCCGTCCGACGCGCGGCGCATCTACCTCACCCGCGACCCCCACAGCTGGCCGGTCACCGTCCTCACCGCCGGCGGCACCAGCCTGGACGACGCGCTCCGCCACGGACCCTACGGTGAATGCGTGTACCTGGGCCTCAACAACGTCGTGGATCATCAGGCCGTCACCGTCCAGTTCCGGAACGGCGTCACCGCGCAGCTCACCGTCAGTGCCTTCACACACAACAACACCCGCACGCTGAAACTCCTGGGCACCCACGGCGAACTACGCGGCCACATGGACCACCACGAACTCGAACTCCACGACTTCCGCACCGGCCAGAGCCGACGCTGGCGGGTGAACGCCAACGGCAACCACGGCGGCGGGGACGACGGCCTCATCCAGGCTTGGCTGGCCAGCCTGCGTGGCGAGACACTCCCACCGACACCCCTCACGGAGTCCCTGGACTCTCACCGCATGGCGTTCGCCGCAGAGCGAGCCCGGACCAGAAGGACCATTGAGATGCTGTGAGATGGCAAGGAGTAGTGTCTCACTTCACTCTAAATCACCAAGTGAAAGTATTCACGATTAATCCAACTCGTGATCGAATTGTTTGCTTGTATTGACGTTGCCTGATCAAACCAGGTTCCAGGCACCACCCATGCGCTCAATGACGACATACTCGGCATTGGTCAGCATGAACGACCCGTCCTGCCACACGGCGCGGACGTCCCGACCCAGAAGGTGCGCCAGTGCAATTCTGATGATGCCACCGTGCGACACCAGCGCTGCATCCTCAGCGGGCAGTCCATTCACGTCCGCTGCGAATCGGGCGGCGATCTCCCGGAACGTCTCGCCGCCCCGGAAGCCTAGTTCACCCCCGCCGAGCTCCAGACGTTCCGGATGCTGACGCAGCGCCGAGTACGGCTCACCCACCCACTCGCCGCAGTCCACCTCGTGGATGCCGGGCAGGACGGTAACCGGCACGCCCAGGCGCTCGGCCAGGGGGCGTGCCGTCTGCTGCGCGCGGCGGTAGCGGCTGGCGTACACCGCCTGTGGACGCGGCTCTCCCCCGCTCACCTGCTCGGCCATGGCCTGCGCCTGGGCGTGCCCGGTGTCGGTGATCTCGTCGTTCGCGCTGCTTGCACCGCGCAGGATGCCCGCCTGATTGCCTTTCGTCTCGCCGTGCCGGATGATCCACAGTCGCATGCGCCCAACTCTAGCGGGCGCATGCGACTGTGAACTGCGGGGAATCAGGCGGTCAGGGCGTCGCGCACGGCCTGCGTGACAGGCGTGGTGGGCCGGCCAATCAGTCGGCTGAGGTCGCGCCGGTCGGTGGCGAGTTCGCCCCGGGTGATGCCCGTATCACTGTCGGCCAGCACGTGCGCGAAGCCCTCGGGCAAGCCGAACCCGGCGAGGGTGCGGGCGTATTCGTCGGCGCTGAGGTTGTGGTACGCGACGGACTGGCCACTCTGGCGGGCCACCTCGGCGGCGAGGTCACCCAGGGTGACGGCCTCATCCCCGGCGAGTTCGTAGGTCTGGCCCGCGTGCCCGTCGGTGCTCAGGACGGCGGCGGCGGCCTCCGCGTAGTCCTGGCGGGGTGCGGGTTGCAACGCGTGGTCCCCGGCGGCCCCCAGGATCGCGCCGTTCTTGACGGCCCCCTTGAGGTCGTAGTTCTCGGTGTACCAGCCGTTGCGCAGCAGGGTGAACGGCACGCCGGACTCGCGCAGGAGCGTTTCGGTGGCTTGGTGATCGCCGGCGAGGATCATGCCGCTGCGGTCCGCGTTCAGGATGCTGGTGTACGCGATGAGGTCCACGCCAGCTTCGCGGGCGGCCTCGATGACGTTGCGGTGCTGGCCCAAGCGGTCGTCGAAGTCGTTGCTGGAGATCAGCAGCAGGCGGTTCACGCCGGTCAGCGCGGCGCGCAGGCTGTCGGGCTGTTTGTAGTCTGCCTGGCGCACCTGGATGCCCTGGGCGGCGAGGTCGCTGGCCTTGGCCGGGTCGCGGACGAGGGTGACGAGGCTCCCGGCGGGCACGCCGCGCCTAAGCAGGGCCTGGAGGGTGAGGTGGCCGAGGTGGCCGGTCGCTCCGGTGACGGCAATGGTGGGGGTGGGCATGGTGGGGCTCCTTGTGAGGTGAGAGGCGAGGACTCGTAAGCGTTTTACTTACATGTTGGGCAGAGGACTGTCAGCCTGCGCGTGCAGCCAGGTCCCCCAGCACGTCCGCAATGGTCGTGCTGGCCAGTTCGGCTTCCATCGCGGCCTGCGCGCACCCGAAGCGGGCTTCCAGGGTGGCCTGGATGTTCGCCCCGACCGGGCAGGCCGGGTGCGGATGCTCGTGCAGGCGGAACACGCTGGCCTCGCCGTTCACGGCGCGGTACACGTCCAGCAGCGTGATGTCCTGGGGGTCGCGGGTCAGCCGCGCGCCACTGACGCCCTGCTGGGTGACCAGCAGATCCGCGCGACGCAACAGGCCCGTGACGGTGCGGATCACGACCGGATTGGTGCCCACGCTGTCAGCGATCTCGGCCGAACTGGAGTGGTCGGGGAACTGGCTGATGATGCTGAGCACATGCACCGCCACGGCGTACTGACTGTTCATGCACTCACCTCCACCAACATGTCATAAATTTACTTACAGGTGGTGGGAAAGTCAAGGGCGGGGTCTCCCCCACCCCGCCGGACTCAGCGGCCCAGCCGCACCGAGACCACCGTGCTGTCCGCGAACGGCTGAACATTCACCGCGCGCCCCACATCGACCAGGAACGCGTTCCAGCCGCGCTTCAACCCCGCCTGGAAGCCCTTGCTGGCCGTCACGCTCACGTCCGTATTCACCCACACCACGAACAGGTTCGCGCCGCGCACATCCGCCATGACCTCGCGCAGCGGCTCGTTCTCATCGCGGCGGCCATTGTTGTTCTGATCGCGGTACGTGAACAGCTTCAGTTCCGCCACCTGCGCCTGCCCCGTCACCTGCACCGGGTCGATCACGCCAGGCCAGTTCACGTTTTGCGGCGTCAACGCCACCTGCGCCCGCGCGGAGGGCGCGGTCGTCGGCAGTTCCAGGCTGAACTGCCCCTTCTCCACCGGGACGCTGCTGACCTCCTGCACCACCTGCCCGAACGGCGTCACGACCACGCCCGCCACGCGCAGATCGGGCGGCAGGTTCCCCCCGGCGACCGCGCCGCGCACCGTGAGGGCGTCAGCGGCACCGGCAGCCAGCAGAACCAGGGAAGTGGCGAGTGTGAAGGTCTTCATACGTCCAGTCTACGCGCAGGACTGACGCCCATGTGACCATGGGTGACGATCACTGTTCACGCCACTCTCACGCCACCTGTGAGCCGGATGAGGGGAACCCAGCTCTGGGACCGCCTCGACCCACAGACAAGAAAGAGGACTGCCCACCCGGGCAGCCCCCCTTCAAGATGTGCTTCGCTTACTTGTTCAGCGCCTGCTTCACGAGATCAATGATCTCGGGCATGGTGTCGGCCACGGGCACGTTCGCCGCCTTGAAGGCCGCGAGCTTACTCTCGGGGGTACCAACGTCACCCATGATGATCGCGCCGGCGTGACCCATGCGCTTGCCCTTGGGCGCGCTGCGGCCGCTGATGAACGCCACGACGGGCTTCTTCATGTTCTGCGCGATGTACTCGGCGGCAGCTTCCTCGTCCGCGCCGCCGATCTCGCCGATCACGACGACCGCGTCGGTGTCAGGGTCGGCCTCGAACAGGGGCAGCACGTCCGCGAAGGTCGTGCCGATCACGGGGTCACCGCCGATGCCGACGGTGGTGCTCGTACCCATGCCCGCGTCGTTCAGCAGCTTGGCGGCCTCGTAGGTGAGGGTGCCGGAGCGGCTGATCAGGCCGATGCGGCCGGGGTTGGTGTAGATCTTGTTCGGCATGATGCCGACCTTGGCTTCCCCGTTCGTGACCAGGCCGGGGCAGTTCCCGCCGATCAGGCGGATACCCTCGCCACCCTCGGCGCGGTTCTGCGCGTCGAGCGTCTTGACTTCCTGCACGGCGCGCATCATGTCCACGGTGGGCACGCCCTCGGTGATCAGGACGATCAGGGGCATGCCGGCGTGCGCGGCCTCGAGCACGGCGTCCGCGGCGCCCGCGGGGGGCACGAAGATAATGCTGACGTTCGCGCCGGTCGCGGCCTTGGCCTCGGCGACGCTGTTGAAGACGGGCCAGCCTTCGAAGTCAGTGCCGCCCTTGCCGGGGGTGACGCCCGCGACGACCTGCGTGCCGAATTCCTTCATGGCGCGGCTGTGGCTGGCACCTTCACGGCCGGTCATGCCCTGCACGATGACCTTGCTGTCCTTGTTGACGAGGATACCCATTACTTGTTCGCCTCCTTGGCGGCCTCGTCGGCAGCCTCAAACATGGTGGGGTACATCTGGATCAGGGGGCTGTTCACGTCCGCCAGGAGGGCCTTGGCCTCGTCCTCGGCTGTGCCCGCGATGCGCATGCGCACGGGCTTGGTGAGGATGCCCTCGTTCAGCGCCTGGATGACGCCCTTGGCGACCTCGTCGGCGCGGGTGATGCCGCCGAAGATGTTGATGAAGATCGCCTTGACGTCACTGTCCTTGCTGACGAGCTTCACGGCGTTGTACACGACCTCGGCCTTGGCGCCGCCGCCGATGTCGAGGAAGTTCGCGGGCTTGGCGCCGGCGCGGTTCACGACGTCGAGGCTGGTCATCACGATGCCCGCGCCGTTGCCCAGCACGCCCACGTTCCCTTCGAGCTTCACGTACGCGAAGCCGTACTTGCTGGCCTCGATCTCGAGGGGGTGCTCGGCTTCCAGTTCGCGCCAGTCGGCCAGGTCCTTGTGGCGGTACATGGCGTTGTCGTCGATCTCGAACTTGGTGTCCAGGGCCAGCGGGGTGCCGTCAGGGCCCACGAACAGGGGGTTGATCTCGACGAGCACGGCGTCACGCTTCAGCGCGGCCTCGCTCATCTTGACCATCATGTCCGCAATCTTGTTCAGGTTGCCCTTGAAGCCGGCCTTGATGGCCACTTCGCGCGCCTCGTAGGGACGCAGGCCGGTGACGGGGTCCACGCGGTGCTTGATGATCTTCTCGGGGGTGGCGGCCGCCACTTCCTCGATCTCCATGCCGCCCTCGGCGCTGGCCATCAGGGTGTAGCTCTGCACGTTGCGGTCAACGATCATGCCGACGTAGTACTCGGTCCCGGCGTCGATATCCACGGCCTTGGTGACCAGCACCTTGTTCACGGTGAGGCCCTTGATGTCCATGCCCAGGATCTTCTCGCCGTTCTCGAAGGCCTTGTCCTCGGTGGGGCTGAACTTCACGCCGCCCGCCTTGCCGCGGCCGCCGACGTGCACCTGCGCCTTCACGACGACGGGCTGGCCGTACTCGCGGGCGATCTGACGCACTTCGTCGGGGGTGCGGGCGACCTTGCCGTCCTGAACGTTGACGCCGAACTGGCGCAGAATTTCCTTGCCCTGATACTCGTGAAGTTTCACGACTGTTCCCTCCTTGGGGTGAGTGACCTACGCGGCCGAAATCATTTGTCCCGATCAACGAGTATAAGCGCACTTTTGAAAATCCCCGCGCGGCTGTCTCCGGTGGGGGAACAGTCGCGGTGCAACTGGTGATGGCCACTGAAGTGACCGGCGGGTGAGGTTGCGGTGAGGGCCGGCGTGTTACTTTGCCTGTCATGACTCAACTTCAGGAGTTGCGCGACGCGATGAGCCGCGCCGGGCTGGACGCCGCGTGGATCAGCGATCCCGCGAACGTGCGGGCCATCAGTGGATTCAGCAGCGGCAAGGACGCGAAGGTGCTCGTCACCCCGGACGCCGCCACGCTGTACACGGACGCCCGGTACACCGTGCAGGCCGCCGAGGAGTCGCCCCTGAGCGCGTTCATCGCCCGGCCCCCGGAGACGCTGAAACACGCCGCGCCGGGCCTCGCGGGCCTGCGGGTGGGTTTCGAGGCCGAGCACCTGACCGTCGCCGCGCACGACGACCTGCGGGAGCACTGGCCGCAGGCGACGCTGGTGCCCGTGAAGGGCCTCGTGCAGGGCCTGCGCGTGCTCAAGAGCGCCGAGGAGATTGAGGCCATCCGGGACGCGCAGGTGCTCGCGGATGAGGTGTTCATGGCGGTGCGGCCCCTGATCGTGGCGGGTGCGCGCGAACTGGACATCGCCACCGAGATCGAGCTGCGACTGCGGCAGCGGGGCGCCGAGAGTGCCTTCGACGTGATCGTGGCCAGCGGGCCCCGCGGCGCGATGCCGCACGGTGTGGCGTCCCCGCGCGTCATCGAGGACGGTGACCTTGTCACGGTGGATATGGGCGCCCGACTGCGCGGGTACCACAGCGACATGACCCGCACGGTAGCCGTGGGGACCCCCAGCGCCGAGATGACCCGCGTGTACCGCGCGGTGCTGGAAGCCGAGGAGGCCGCCGTGCGGGCCGTGAAACCCGGCGTCCGCACCGCCGACCTGGACAAACTGGCGCGTGACATCCTGACTGGGCACGGCCTGGGCGAGGCGTTCGCGCACTCCCTGGGGCACGGCGTGGGCCTGGAAGTGCACGAGGCGCCCAGCCTGCGGGGTACCAGCGACGACGTACTCAGCGCGGGCATGGTCATCACCATTGAGCCCGGCGCGTACCTGCCCGGCGTGGGCGGCGTACGCATTGAGGACCTCGTGCTCGTCACCGAGGACGGCTTCGAGGTTCTGAGCCACTCGCCCAAGGAGACCCTGTGAGGCTGCGCGGCGCCCTGCTGGCCGCCCTGCTGCTGGGCAGCGCGCACGCCGCCACGTACCGCGTGAAGACCGGCGACACCCTGTGGGGCATTGCCCGCAGCTACGGCGTCAGCGTGAGCGCCCTGCTGCAACTCAACGCCCGCAACAGTGAATCCCTGCGCGTGGGCGAGGTGCTGCGCGTCCCGGACCGGGGCGGCGCGACGGTCCGCGCAGCGTCCCTCGCGCCGCAGGCTCAGGCGCCCGCGGCATTCCAGCAGGGGCAGGCCGTGTACTACGGTGGGCGCTTCACGCCGCAGACCACCATGACGGCCGCGCACCTGAACCTCCCGTTCGGAACGTGGGTGCGCGTCACGCACGCCCGCACGGGCCGCAGCGTGGACGTCCTCATCAATGACCGCGGGCCGTTCGGGGTGCAGTCGCGGATTATTGACCTGTCCACCGACGCTGCGCGGGCCCTGGGCATCCTCTCCGAGGGCATCGCGCCGGTCAGCCTGAGCATCCTGAGTCAGCCCTGAAGCGCGCAGCGTCCCCCGCGCGGTGTAGACTTGTTCGGGTTTCAACCACACACGACAAGTTGATGTGCTTCACCCACCGAGGAGGATGGTTTCAATGACGATGGAAACGGCACTGCTGACCCTGGACACCCTGGCGAAGTACCTGAAGGAAAAGGAAGTCCAGCTGGACATGGAAGAGAACAACGGCCAGCGGTTCATCCGCATGGGCTGGCGCTTCGAGATGGGCGACGCGGCCGTGCTGGTCAGCGTGAACGACGGCCCGAACAACACCAGCCGCCTGGAAATCACCTGCGTGACCCAGAAGCAGTACGGTGACCGCCGCGTGGAGATCGTGAACATGCTGAACGACCGCAACCGCGAGCGCGCCTTTGCCCGCAGCATCGACGCGGACGGCAACGTGTGGCTGGAGTACGTGGGCTTCTACCCCACCCTGGCCGAAATGCCCCAGGAAACCTTCGACACGCTGTTCGGTGGCGTGCTGATGCACTTCCAGGATGACTACGCTGCGCTGGAAGGCTTCGTGCCCCAGATGCAGGTTCAGCAGCCCCAGGCGTAAACCAACGGGTAAGAGGTGGGAGTCATATCCCACCTCTCTTTGCAGCTAATAAGTGAATAGTTTCACGATTTTACTGGAAAGTGAAAGATTTGCCTGCTTGTTCAAGGCCTAGAAAGAGCATGTGATCTGGGCGTATATCGTCCCAGATCACATACTCCCTGACTGCCTCAGCGACGCTGGGCCAGCAGCTCCTCCAGGCGGACCACGTACCCTTCCAGGGTCCGGAAGGTCGCCTCAACTGGCGCGGGACTCAGCATGTCCACGCCCACCTCACGCAGGGCGTCGATGGGATCCAGGCTCCCGCCGGAGCGCAGGAAGCGCAGGTACGACTCGCGCGCGGCGTCCGGGTCGGCACTGAACTGCTCGAGGATCTGATGCGCGGCGCTGATCCCGGTCGAGTACTGGTACGCGTAGAAGTTCGCGTACAGGTGCGTGCTGAACTGCGCCCACAGGATGCCGCTGCGCTCGCGGTCCATGGTCACGCCGTCCCCGTAGCCCTCGGACAGCAGGTCGGCGGTCAGGGTGATCAGGTCCGGCGCGCTCAGGGTGCCGCCCGCCTCGATGCGGCGGTAGGCCTCCAGTTCGAAGGCCGCCAGGGTCGGCATGATGAAGAAGTACCGGTGGAAGTTCGACAGGGCTTCCTCGATGATCTGCACCTCGAATTCGGTGTCCCCGGCCGCGCGGGCCTGGGCCAGGAGGTGCTGGCGGACCATCGCCTGGTTGAAGTTGCTGGCAACCTCGGCGTGGAAGAGGGTGTAGCGCGGCACGCCGTACCCGTGTTCACGCTGGGAGAGCAGGGAGTGCATGGAGTGCCCGATCTCGTGCGCGAGGGTGGAGTACGAGTTCATGGTGCCGTTCCAGGTCATGAAGATGTACGGCTTCACGCGGCCGCCGCCGTTGCTGTAGGCACCCTGGCGTTTGCCGTCGTTCTCGGCGTAGTCCACCCAGCGTTCGGTGGTCAGGCCGGGCACCATGTCCCGCACGTAGTCCGCACCCAGGGGGGCCATACCGCCTTCGAGCCACTGCACCGCCTGCTCGTAGGACACGGCGCGGGGGGGGACCAGGGCGGCCTTCACGTCGTACTCGCGCAGCGAGGGCAGGTTCAGCCACTCGCGGCGCACGCGCCAGTAGCGGTGCCAGACCGGCGTGTTCGCACGGTACGTGTCGAGCAGGGTCGTCACGACGGCGGTGGGGATGTTGTCCGGGGACAGAGAGGCGCTGATGGTGTCCGGGTAGTTCCGGGCGCGGGCCAGGAACACGTTCTGGCGGACGTTCGTGGCGTACATCGCCGCCTGCGAGTGCCGCGCGGCGAGGTGCGCGTCCGCGTAACCCTCCCAGGCCTCGCGGCGCACCTCGCGGTCCGGGTGGGCGGTCAGGCGGTCCACGTTGCCCTGCGTGACGGTCTCGCCGCCCGCCGTGCCAAAGCGCAGGTCCATGTTCGCCAGCGCAGGATGAATGCCGCGCTCAGAGGCAAAGGGGGCCTGCACGGCACCCAGGAGTTCCTCGACCTCGGCGCTGCGGACGTGGGGTTTGCCACGCAGGATGCGTTTCAGGCGCACGCGGTGCTCGGCGAAGTCGGGCGTGTCCAGCCAGCCGCGCACCTGCGCGTCGTCCAGCGCGAGGAGTTCCGGGCGGAAGAACGCAGTGGTGCTGCCGAACTGCGCGCCCAGGGTGGAAGCGCGGTCGCGGCGGGCCGCGGCCACGGCGTCGCGGCCGTCCACGCTGGCGGTCATGCTGGCGTAGGACATGAAGCGGCCCAGGCGCAGTTCAAGGTCGTTCGCGGCGCTCAGGTACGCCAGCAGGTCCTCCGGCGTGCCCAGCTGTCCCGCGTGGGCAGACAGCGCGGGGAGGTCGCGGGCCAGCGCGTCCCCTTCCGCCGACCAGGCGTCAGGCGTGTCGTAGAGGGCCTCGATGTCCCAGGTCTGGTCACGCGGCACGTCGCTGCGGGGCGGCAGCGCCTTGATCGTTTCAGTTGGCATGCCGGAGGCTAACATTTCCGCGCAGCAGCGGGTTTACAGTGACCCCCATGAACGGACGGCCCTCATGACCATCACCGCCCCCCCCGCCCACGGCAGCGGCCTGGGCGCCATGCTCCGCCTCCCCCACGCACTCCCCCTGGCCCTCAGCTGCTTCCTGCTGGGATTCGGCCTGTCCCTGGCCGTGCCGTACATGGCCCTGTACGCCGTGAAGAAGGCCGGCATGAGCCCCCTGCAACTGGGACTCTTCCTGACGGTGAACGCCATCAGCGCCGTCGTGGTCGCCACCCTCCTGGCCCGCTGGTCCGACCGGCTGCCCAACCGCAAACCGATCCTGCTGGCCACCATGGCCGCCGGCATGGCCGCGTACGCCCTGATCGGCGTCACGCCGCACTTCGCGGGACTCCTGCTGATCGGCGCGGCCCTGCTGTCCCTGGGGGCCGCCGCGTTCCCGCAGATGTTCTCCTTTGCCCGCGCCAGCCTTCAGGACGTGCCCAGCGACCTGGCCGACCGGGCCATGACGCTGCTGCGCGCCGTATTCAGCCTGTCCTGGGTGGTCGGGCCCGGACTGGGCGCCGTGATCCTGGGCGGCGGGAACTATACGGCGGTATTCCTCAGCGCCGCCGCGTGCTTCGCGCTGGCCGCCCTGCCCCTCACGCGCGTGCCGGGCCGCCGCCCGCAGCCCACGCCGGGCATCACGCCCGACCTGCCGGACACGCCGCGTCTCGCCGCGCGGCGCGCCATCGCGCTGGGCGCCCTGGCGTTCGTGCTGTACGGCATGAGCATGCAGATGGGCATGGCCATGTTCCCACTGTTCATCACCGAGACGCTGCGCGGCACCAGCGGCGAGGTCGGCTTCCTGGTGGGCCTGTGTGCCCTGCTGGAGATCCCGGTGATGGTCGCGCTGGTCACGTGGCGCCGCCTGCCGGGCGTGCCCACCCTGGTCGCGGCGGGCATGGCCCTGTTCGTGGCGCACTTCGCGCTGGTGTACGTCTCGGACAGCCTGCCGCTGCTGATCGCCGCGCAGGTAATCCGAGCGGTGGTCCTGGCGATCCTGGCGGGCCTGGGCATGACTTACTTCCAGACGCTCATGCCGGGCCGCTTCAGCGCCGCCACGACCCTGTTCGCGAACACCGGCAGCATCGGCGGGATGCTCAGCGGGATCACGTCCGGCGCGGTGGCGCAGACCCTCGGGTACCGCAGCGTGTTCCTGGTGTGCGGCGCGTTGACCCTGCTCGCTTTCCTGGTGATGGCCTGGACGCACCGCCGCCCCGCCCAGAACACCTGACCGAACAGCAGGCGGCCCGCTCCCTCATCCGGGGCGGGCCGCCTGTCGTGGTGAGGCTCAGTGCTGCGTGCAGCCCTCGCGGATGCTCGCGGCAAGGGCGCCCACGTCCTGCCCGGCCTTCACAGCGTTGATGAACGCGCTGCCCACGACCACGCCGTCGGCGACCTGCGCGACCTGCGCGGCGGTTTCAGCGTCCTTCACGCCGAAGCCCACGGCGACGGGCACGCGGGCGTACTGGCGGGCCAGGGCCAGCATGGCGGGCACCTCGTTCAGGGCGCTGCCCTCGCGGGTGCCGGTCACGCCGGTCACGCTGACGGCGTACAGGAAGCCGGTGCAGGCCTCCGCGACGAGTTTCACGCGCGCCGGGGTGCTGGTGGGCGCGATCAGGAACGTGACGGCCATGCCGTGCTCGGCGGCCAGATCCGCGATTTCCAGGTCTTGGTCGGGCGGCAGGTCGGGGAGGATCAGGCCGTCCACTCCGGCCTCCTGGGCGAGTCGCATGAATTCACGCGGGCCGACGGCGTAGATGGGGTTCACGTACGTCATGATCACGATGGGCGTGTCGTGCCGCGAGCGGAGTTCCTTGACCAGCGCGATGGTGTGGCGGGTGCTCGTGCCGCCCGCGAGGGCCTGCTCGCTGGCGCGCTGGATGGTGGGGCCGTCACCCAGGGGGTCGCTGTAGGGGATGCCGACCTCGAGGATGTCCGCCTGCCCGAGCAGGGCGTCCGCGACGGCGGGGAACGCCTGCGCGGTGGGGTAGCCGGCGGTCATGAACGGGATAAACGCGGCGCGGCCCTCCTGCTTGGCGCGGGCGAAGGCGGCGTGCAGGCGTGCGGCGCCCGGGGTGGTGGGGATCAGGGTGGCGGTCATGCGAGCACCTCCGGGGTGCGGGGCGTGGGCGCGGCGTCCTGCTCGCGGCCCAGGTCGAGGAGGCGCATCACCTCGGCCACGTCCTTGTCGCCGCGGCCGGAGAGGTTCACGACGACCGTCTGGTCGGGGCGCATGGTGCGGGCGAGGTTCACGGCGGCGTGGATGGCGTGCGCGGTCTCCAGCGCGGGGATGATGCCCTCCAGGCGGGTCAGAAGTTGCAGGGCGTCCAGTGCCTGCGCGTCGGTGACGGGCACGTACTGCGCCACGCCGGTCTCGGAGTACAGGCAGTGCTCGGGACCGATGCCGGGGTAGTCGAGGCCCGCGCTGATGGAGTGCGGGGGGACGATCTGGCCCTCGTCGTCGTTCAGGAGATACATCATCGCGCCGTGCAGCACGCCGATGCGGCCCCCGGCGACGCTTGCGGCGTGCTTGCCGGACTCGACGCCCTCACCGGCAGCCTCGGTGCCGATCAGCAGGGGCCGCTCGTGTTCGGGCAGGTAGGCGAAGGGCGCGAAGATGCCGATGGCGTTGCTGCCGCCACCCACGCACGCGACGATCGCGTCGGGCACGGGGCGGCCCTCCAGGGCCTGGTGCTGCACCTTGACCTCCTCGCCGATGATGGACTGGAAGTCGCGGACCATCGCAGGGTACGGGTGCGGCCCGACGACGCTGCCGAGGATGTAGAAGGTGTCGCGGACGTTCGTGACCCAGTCGCGGATGGCCTCGTTCGTGGCGTCCTTGAGGGTGCTCGTGCCGGAGGTGACCTCGCGGACCTCGGCGCCCAGGAGTTTCATGCGGAACACGTTCAGCGCCTGACGGCGGATGTCCTCGGCGCCCATGTACACGATGCACTCGAGGCCCAGCAGGGCGGCGGCGGTGGCGCTGGCCACGCCGTGCTGCCCGGCGCCGGTCTCGGCGATGACGCGCTGCTTGCCCATGCGCTTGGCGAGCAGCGCCTGCGCGAGGCAGTTGTTGATCTTGTGCGCGCCGGTGTAGTTCTGGTCCTCGCGCTTGAGGTAGATCTTCGCGCCGCCCGCGTGCTCGGTCAGGCGCTGGGCGAGGTACAGCCCGCTGGGGCGACCCACGAAGTCCTTCAGGAGGCGCTCGAGTTCATTCAGGAAGGCGGGGTCGTTCCGGGCCTCGGTGTAGGCGGCCTGGAGTTCGTCCAGAGCAGGGATGAGCGTTTCGGGCACGTACCGTCCGCCGAAGCGGCCGAAGCGGCCCCGTTCGTCCGGCTGGGGGTAGGTGGGGAGTTGGATGGACATGCTGACAGGGTAGGACTGCCGTGTCGAACGGGCGTTAGGCAAACTTAGACAAGTCATCTAAGTTTGTGGGGTCAGGCACCAAGTTCAGCCCGCCCGAGCTCAGTCCGCCACAGGGGCAGGAGGTCGGCCGCGCTCACCTCGTCCGGCACCGACCAGCCCAGGCTGCGGGCCAGTTCCGACAGCACCCGGCCCGGCGCGTCCCCGGCCTCACGGAGCGCCTGCACGGGCGGCGCGCCGCCGCGTTTCGCCAGCCGCTCCCCCCGGAAATCCAGCATCAGCGGCACGTGCCAGTAGCGGGGCGTGGGCAGCCCCAGCGCCCGCTGGAGCGCCACCTGCCGGGGCGTGGCGGTCCAGAGGTCCTCGCCCCGCAGGACGTCGGTGACGCCCGACGCCGCGTCGTCCACCACCACCGCGAGGTGATACGCGAACACCCCGTCGTTGCGCCGCAGCACCACGTCCCCCACCTCGGTCGGGAGGTGCTGACACAGTGTCTCGCCGCGCCACCCGTCCCGGGCGCACACCACCTCGTCGGGCACGCGCCAGCGCACGGCAGCCGTGCGCTCTGGATGCAGGCTGCCCGCGCGGCAGGTGCCGGGATAGACCGGCTCCGCGCCGTGCGGCGCGCCCGCGCTGTCCTGAATGGCCGCCTGCACCTCCCTGCGGGTACAGGTGCAGGGATAGGTGTCCAGCCGCGCGGCGGCCGCGCGGTACAGGTCCAGCCGCTGCGACTGGATGACCTCCTCGTCCCAGTCGAGGCCCAGCCAAGCTAGGTCGGCGCGGGTCACGTCGTACGCCCAGGCGCGCACCCGCCCGGTGTCCAGATCCTCGAAGCGCAGCAGGTGCCGCCCGCCCTGCGCGCGGGAGTGAAGCCACGCCAGCAGCGCCGTGCGGGCGTTGCCCAGGTGCATTGCACCGGTGGGACTGGGCGCGAAGCGACCCACCACCACTCCTCCCTTCAGCGCCGTCACTCCTTCTCCCGCAGGTCGTCCCACAGGGCCACGAACACGCCCACGACCACGGCGCCCAGCGCCAGAGCGTGCAGGAATCGCCCCAGGCCCGGCGCCCACCCCAGCGCGTTCCAGATGGTCAGCAGCTGCCACCAGTCGTGCGTGTCCGGATCACCCGTGATCAGCGGCAGATTCCGCAGCGGCGCGTCCGCGACGTACGCCGACACCCCCGCCAGGGAATGCGCCAGCCACAGCGTCACCAGTCCCGCCGCGAAGCGCTCGCCGCGCGCCAGGAACACCCCGATGCACACGGCGGGCACGAGCAGCTGGAACAGGCTCCCGCCGAGCAGCATCACGACCTCCCCCGCCCACATGAGCAGGACGTGCCCGGCCTCGTGGAAGATCAGGTTCACGTTCCCCAGGAAGCCCGGCTCGGTGGGGCGCACCACGCCCGGCAGCGTCACCCACAGGCTCAGCAGCAGGCCCAGCACGCGCGGCCACCACGCCGGCAGGGTGAGCGTCAAGGGCGCTGCCGCTCCCGCAGCCACGCCAGCAGCAGGTCCTCGACCAGTTCGCTGACGCTCTCGCCGCCGTCCGCGCGCACCTGGCGCCACACGGCCCGCACGGTCTCCTTGCGGAGGTACACCGCCTCCAGCCGCTCCGTGCCGCCCGCGCGGGACTCGTCCGGGGCGGGGGCACTCTTGCGCGCCCCGCCCTTCTTCCCACCCTTGCCGTTCTTGTCCAGGTAATCGAAGCGGCCCACAGTCACCACAACTCGCGCGACAGGGTCTCGATGTCCGCCCAGGCAGCCAGGGCGCGCGGGTCGCGCACATCCCGCGCCAGAACGCCCAGTTCCGCCGCGCGCTGGTACGCCAGGTACGACCGCACCAGCGTGTTGCACACCGTCACGCCGCCCTCACGCAGGTCCTCCCGCAGCAGTTCGGCCGCGTGACCGACCGGGGGCACGCGCGTCAGGATCACCCGGGACTGCCGCGCGGCGCCCTCCTCCGTCAGGAAGTCCAGCAGTTCGCGCGTGGCGTCCACCTCCAGGGGGCTCACGCCGCTGGGCACCAGGATCAGGTCGGCCCGCTCGGCCAGCTGGCGCAGGTCCTTGCGGCGCGGGCGGCCCTCCGTGTCGATCAGCACCAGGTCGAACGCCGCGAGCTTCTTCGGTTTCACCTCGTCCGCCGCAACGACCGGGAACGGCAGCGCCCCGGCCCGCTGCGCCCAGCGCAGGCTGCTGCCCACCCGGCCGTCCTCGTCCACCAGCAGGACATTCTGGCCCTGCGCGTGCGCCGCGCCTGCCAGATGCACCGCCAGGGTGCTCTTGCCCACGCCGCCCTTTTCGGAAGTGATCGCCGCCACGCGTGCCATATGCCCGGAAGCGTAGCAGACGCCGGGTCGCGCCCACGTCAGCTGGCGAGAACGGAACGGCGCCGTCCCCATCCGCTTACCATGAGCGCCGATGATCACGCCCGAGCAGACGCAGGAGCTCCACGCCAGCGAGGTGTACTGGACGGCGCGCGCCATGCAGGAGCAGGGCAGCCGCTTCTATCGCGCGCTGGGTGACGCGCTGCACGCCGCCGACGCCGTCAACCGCCGCCTGATCCTGACCACCTGGCCCGATGCCTGCTGGGATTTCTACCGGCGCGGCCTGCGCCTGCGGGACGCGGAGGGCGAAGGCTGACCCAGCAGCGCCAGCGTGATCTCGCGCAGCGCCGCGACGAGCAGCGACCACAGCGTGGCCGGGCGCGCCCGGGCCAGCCGCTCCCGACGCCGGGCCACCCGCTCCTGCGCCGCCGGTTCCGCGCCAGGAAGGGGCTGGCCGAGTAGGAGGTGAAGGGCCACGCGCCAGAAGGTCATGCACCGGGTACGCGTTCCGGGGGTCAGAGGTTGCCGCTTCGCGACGACCGCCACGCTCCTGCGGCTGGGCCGGGGCGTAGAGTGGGCGACCATGAGCACCCCGACCCTCCTGGCCGCCTTTGCCCACCCTGACGATGAAGCCTTCAGTGTGGGCGGCACCCTCACCCACTACGCGCGCCGGGGCGTGCGCGTCGTGCTGGCCTGCGCCACGCGCGGCGAGGCCGGGAAGATCACGGTGCCCGGCATGACCGTGGACGACCTGGGCGCGCAGCGCGAGCAGGAACTGCGCGCCGCCTGCGAGGCGCTGGAGATTGAGCCCCCGGTGTTCCTGGACTACCACGACTCCGGCCGCTACGAGCGCACCCGCCACGATGACCCGATGGCCCTGATGAACGTGAACCCGCTGGACGTGGAAGTGAAACTCCGCGCCCTGATCGAGGAGGTGCAGCCGCAGGTGATCGTCACCTTTGACCCGCACGGCGGGTACGGGCACGTCGATCACCTCCAGATGCACCGCGCGACCGTCGCGGCATTCTTCAGCACCGGGCACCTGCCCGGCGGCGGCCCGCAGCGGCTGTACTACACCGCGCTGACCACAGAGGCCGCGCAGGGACTGGCGCGCATGGGGCAGGACCTTGACGCACTCGTATACGGCGTGTCCCAGGACACGCTGGCCGTGCAGATGGACGTCAGCGCGTACGCCGCGAACAAGAAGGCGGCCCTGATGGCCCACGGGACGCAGACGGGCGAGCAGAGTCTGCTGGGCCGCATGACGCCCGAGGAACGCGAGACCATGGAGCGCCGCATGCTGGGCACCGAGGGCTTCAGCATCGGCGGCACCCGCACCGCCCTGACGACCTACCCGCTACGTGGCCTGTTCGACGGGCTGGGCTTCGACGGCCTGAACTGAGACAACACTGAGTCCGAGGCTCCTGGACTGGACGAGCAGTCCGGGAGCTTTCTGTGAGCCCTGATGCCGGGCAGCAGAAAGGCACCCGGACGTGAAATCCGGGTGCCTTCTGGTCTGGGTGCAGGTCAGCGTTTGCGCTTGCCGCCGGCGGGCTTTTTCGCCGCGCCGCCACCACCGCCGCCCCCACCACCGTGGGTGCGTTCCTTGGCGTCGCGCATGAACGAGCGGAGCTTGGCCTCGAACTGCGGGCTCTGCCGGCCGATCGCGCGGGGACGGGGAACTTCCTCAGGTTCTTCGAGGAGTTCCTTGATGGAGAGGTCGAGTCGACCGCGTTCATCCCGGCCCAGAACTTTCACTTCCACGTTCTCGCCCTCGCGAACGTGGTCATGAATGTTCCGCACGAAGGAGTGCGCGATCTGCGAGATGTGCACAAGGCCCGTCTCACCGTTCTCGAACTGGATGAACGCGCCGAAGTCGGTCACGCGCGTTACGCGGCCCTCCACGACCGCGCCGGAATCAAGCTGCACCAAAGGAGGTCTCCTTGCAAAGCATGAGGGTCATGGTACACCATCCCCGCTCCCCATGGGAGGCACCCGCGTGCCTGCATGAGCGTCACGCTAGAGTGCGACTCATGAAGTTGCGCGGCACCCTGGGCGGCCTGAATCTCCTGATTGAACCCGGCGACACCGGCAGCAGCGTCCAGGACGCCCTGAGCGTCCGCACGGACCTGCTGGCGAGCGCCGTCACGATTGAACTCCAGGGCGACGCCGACCCGGACGCCATTGAGGCGGCCCTCGCCGCCATCCGCGCAGCCGGGGGCACCCCGGGACGGATTCGTGCGCCTCGCGTGAGCGTCCCAACGCCCGCACCCGCAGCGTCCGCCATGCCCGAGCCGGCCCCGGCCCGCACGGAGATCATCACGCACACCCTACGCGCCGGATACCACCGGGAGTTCCCGGGCAGTGTGATCGTGCTGGGCGACGTGAACCCCGGCGCGGAGATCCTGGCGGGTGGGGACGTAATCGTGGTGGGCGCGCTGCGCGGCGTGGCGCACGCGGGCCTGGGCGGTCACGCGGACGCGATCGTGTGGGCGCGGCCCATTGCCAGCACGCAGATTCGCATTGGGGATGCCGTGGCCCGCGCGCCCGAGGGCAGCAGCCTGAGCAACATGCGCCACCGTGAGGACCAGCCGCTGGCGGAGATCGCGCGGCTACAGGACGGCGTGATTCACATCGACGTGCAGAAATAGGGGGCCGGGGTGCCCCGGCTCCCACCCCGGTCTGGACTTAGAGTTCTGGGAAGCGGACACCGCCCAGTAGCCGGTTCACTTCGGCCGCCAGGGACAGCAGACGGCCTTCACTGCCTGCGGGCGCGACGAGCAGCGCGCCGTTCGGGGTGGTGGCGCCCGCCGGGGTGACGGGCAGGGCGAGGCTGGGGTATCCGGCCTTCGCCGCCAGGCCGTAGCCGTGGATGCCGGGGAAGATGATCAGGTCCAGGCCCTGCGCGAACAGCGGATCGAAGCCGCGCGTGCGGGTCAGGGTCAGGTCGCGTTCGCGAGCGCGGATGTACGCGGACTCGGTCGCGTCGCCCCGGGTGCCCTGCGCGGCGTGCAGCAGGGTCTGCCCGTAGCGCAACAGGCGTTCCGGGTCGGCGTCGTTCGCGTCAATCACAGCCTGGAGGCTGCGCGGGCCGGTCGTGACCATGCGCAGGTAGGCGTTCAGGTCGCCCTTGAACTCGTGCTCCAGGACCTCGAGGCTCCAGCCGTGGGCGTTCAGGTCGGCGCGGCTGGGGAAGGCGACGTCGTGCAGGGTCGCGCCCGCGTCGAGCAGCGCGGCGGTCAGGTGGTCGAGGGCGGCGGCCTCGGCGGGCGTGACGCCGGTCTCGTCGCGGATGACGCCCAGGTGCGCGCCGCGCAGCACGTCCGGCAGCACGGTCAGGTCAGGCACCGGAAGGCGGCGGGTGGCCTCGTCCCGGTCGTCCGGGCCGGAGATGACGGCCAGGATCATCGCGGCGTCACGGACGCTGCGGGTGATGGGCCCGGCGGTGTCCTGGCTGTGGCTGATGGGCACGATGCCGGTGCGGGGCACGAGGCCCAGTGTGGGTTTCATCCCGATCACGCCGTTCTGATGGGCGGGACTGACGATGCTGCCGCTCGTCTCGGTACCGATCGCGGCGGCGCACAGGCGCGCGGCGACCGCCACGCCACTGCCGCTGCTGCTGCCGCCGGTGTCCAGGCCGTCGCCCCAGGGGTTCACGGTCTGCCCGCCTGCGCTGGAGTACCCGTTCGGCATGGCGAGCGTCATGAAGTTCGCCCACTCGGTCATGTTCGCCTTGCCCAGGATCACGGCCCCGACGTTGCGCAGTCGGGTCACCAGCGGGGCGTCGGTGTCCGGGACGTGCCCGGCGAGCAGGGCGCTCCCGGCGGTGGTGGGCAGGCCCGCCACGTCGATGTTGTCCTTGATGAGCATGGGCACGCCGTGCAGCGGGCCGCGCCGATCGGCGCTGACGGCGTCCAGGCGGTCCGCGTCGGCCTGCGCGGCCGGGTTCACGGTGATCACGGCGTGCAGGCGCTCGTTCAGGGCGCCCAAGCGACTGAGGTACGTGCGGGTCACCTCGCTGCACGTCAGGTCGCCGCGCCGGGTGGCGGCGGCCAGGGCGGCGGCATCCAGGTCAAGGATCGGATCGGGTTGCAGGGTCACGCCCTCCACTGTACGCACGTCTAAGTCCGGCGGCCTTGGGCTGGGACGCGGTACGGTAGCGTGGCGCCCATGAGTGATCCAGCACCCGCGACCGCTGCCGTGCCCGTTCTCACCTCCGGGGTGGTGGCGTTTCAGGGGAATCCCGGTTCGTACGGGGAGATCGCCGCGCTGAACGCCGTGGCCGGCATGGCCGAGACGCGCGGGTACCCGACCTTCCACGAGGTCGCCCGCGCCGTCGAGACCGGCGAGGCCGAGTACGGCGTGCTGCCGGTCGAGAACAGCCTGATGGGCGCCATTCACCAGAGCATCGACCTCCTGAGCGAGACCGACCTGCATGTCGTGGGCGAGGTCGTCGTGCGGGTGTCGCACTGCCTGATGGCGCTGCCTGGCGTGGAGATCAGCGACATCCGCCGCGTGGCCAGCCAGCAACCCGCGCTGGACCAGTGCACGGACCTGATCCGCAAGCACGGCTGGCAGCCGGTCGCCGCGCACGACACGGCGGGCAGCGCGAAGAACCTCGCGCAGAGCGGCGAACGCGACCTTGCCGCCATCGCCAGCGAACGCGCCGCGCAGCTGTACGGCCTGACGATCCTCCAGCGGAACATCGAGGACGAACCGTTCAACTACACGCGCTTCATGATCCTCGCGCGGCGCGAACCCGCCCCGTCCGACGCGCCGCACAAGACCAGCCTCGTGTTCGCCGTGCGCCACACCCCGGGGTTCCTGGTGGAAACGCTGAACGAACTGCGTGGCCTGAACCTCTCCCGTATCGAGAGCCGCCCCCGCCGTGACCGCGCCTGGAGTTACCTGATGTACGTGGACATCGAGGGCGACGCGCGCGACCCGAAGGTCGCCCAGGCGCTCGCCGGGGTGCTGCGCAAGGCCAGCTACGCGAAGATCATCGGCTCGTACCCCAGCGCGCAGGGCACCGTGAACTGAGGATCGGGGGCTGGGCCTCGGGAGGGGACTTGGTGGGCATCGTTTGCCCTTCCCACTCCCCACTGCCCCTCATGCGACCATGTCTGCGTGCGCCGCGCCCTGCTGTCCCCTCCTGCCTGCCGTGACCTGAGTGCCCTCAGCCGGGCAGTGGGGGGCCGGGCGGTCCTGGTGACCGGTGCGTCGTCCGGGGTGGGCAAGGCGACGGCGCTGCGGCTGGGCGAGGCCGGAGCGACGGTGCTGCTGCTGGCGCGGCGCGAGGAGCGACTGCGGGAGGTGGCCGCTCGGGTCGGGGCGGCCGGGGGCCGGGCGGTGGTGATCCCGTCGGACCTGAGCGACCCGGCGTCGGTGGACGCGGCGGCCCGCGAGGTGCTGAAGGCAGCGCCGGTCCTGGCGGGCGTGGTGAGCAACGCGGGGCGGTCGGTGCGGCGGCGGGCACTGGATGGCGCGCCGAGAGCAGACCTCGATCGGTTGCTGGCCGTGAACGTGACGGGTCCGGCGCGGCTGCTGCTGGCGCTGCGCCCGGCGTTGGGCCAGTCGTTGGGTGCGGGGAGCGTGGTGGTGAACGTGTCGAGCGTGTCGGCGCGGCATGTGGGCGCGCCTCGCTGGGGGGCGTACCAGGGCAGCAAGGCGGCGTTTGACCTGTGGGTGCAGGCGGCGGTGGCCGAGTGGCCGGGGGTGCGGGGCGCGTCGGTGTACCTGCCGCTGATCCGCACGCCGATGATCGCCCCGACCCGCGCGTACCGGTTCCTGCCCACGCTGAGTGCGGCCGAGGCCGCTGAGGTGGTCACGCTGCCGTTCGTGCGGCGGGTGGTGCGGGTCGCGCCGTGGTGGCTGCTGGGCGTGGAGGTCGCGGGCATCGTGTGTCCGGGCTTCCTGGCGCGGGGACTGGCGTGGGCCGAGCGACTCGAGGCCCGGCTAGAGCGGCGACGGTGAGGCGGACGTGGGCGGCGGTACGGGCAACGGGCGCGCTGGGCGAGCAACCCGTACGGGCGGTCCTGTCCCTGCTGCGCTGCCTGGGATGCGAGGGCCGGACACTAGAGGGCGTGGTGGCGTGGCAGGCGCGGTGCGCCCCGGATCGGCTGGCCCTGTCGGACGAGGCTGAGCGCGTGACCTACGCCGAGTTACACGCGCGGGTGCAGGAACGGGTGCGGGCGTGGCGGGGTGCGCACCCGCCGGGCACCCTCGTTGGCCTGGAGGGTGGCGGCGGGCAGGTGGCGTTCGTGGTAGATCTCCTGGCCGGACTGCGGTTGGGCTGGCGGGTCGTGCCGCTCGCGCCGGGTCAGGAGGGAACGGGGCTGGCGTCTCTCCCACCACCCTCTTCCCCACCAGTGGCCGGTCAGGGAGGCTGGTTGCTGCCGCGTGCGGGATGCCCGGTGCTCATGACATCGGGGAGTTCCGGGGCGCTGCGGCTGGTCCGGTCGGCCGTGCGGCCAATGGCGGCGCTGCGGTTCGCGGGGGCGCTGCTGGCCGCGCTGCGGCCACACCGGGACGCGGCGGTCGTGCTGCCCCTGCCGCTGTGGCACGGGCATGGACTGGCGACCCTGGCCCTGGCCATGGGGGTGGGGGCGCCGCTGCACCTGCGCGCCGGAGCCACGCCTCAGGAGATCTGGGCCACACTGGAAGTCGAGGGCGCGGAGGTGCTGGCGGTCGTCCCCACGGTCCTGCACCGACTGCTGGCCGTGCCAGGGAACGCGCCCCGGCTGCGGGTGGTGCTGAGCGGGTCCGCGCCGCTGCCGCCGGAACTGGCGACCGCGACCCGCGCGCGGCTGGGGGACGTGCTGTTCAATGCGTTCGGCAGTACGGAACTGGGCGTGCTGACCCTGGCGACCCCGGCTGACCTGCGCGCCGCGCCGGCGTCGGTGGGTCGGCCCCTGCCGGGCGTGTCCGTGCGGGTCGCGCCGGACGGGCGGGTGCTGGTGCGCGGGCTGCTGCGCCGGGGCTGGCACCCGACCGGTGATCTGGGCGTGCTGGACGCCTCGGGGCGATTGACGCTGCGGGGGCGGGCGGACGACCTGATGGTGATCGGTGGGGAGAACGTGTGGCCCGCTCAGCTGGAAGCGGCGCTGCTGGCCGTGCCGGGGATCGTCGCGTGCGCGGTCCTGCCGGTGCCGTGCGCCGAGTACGGGCAGCGGCCGGTGGCGTTCGTGGAGGGCAACGTGGACGAGGCGGCGCTGCACATCTTCGCGCAGTCGCGGTGGCCGCGTCGCCTGAGGCCTGTACGGTGGGTCCTGGGTCCGCTCCCGAGGACGCCTCTGGGCAAGGTGACGCGCGGTGATCTCCGTTCTCTCCACGGCTGATCCATGTTACGATGAATGCATTTATTAAGTGAATTGTTTCACGATTAATCCAACGCGTGAAGTTTTTGTCCCTTGATTTCAACTCCTGTGCGGTAAAATGCCAAAATGATCGCCTACAGCGAGGTCAGTGCCTTCACCGAGACGCCCGGACACGGCAACCGGGCGGGCGTGGTGCTGGACGCCGCGCACCTCTCCCGGCAGGACATGCAGGCGCTCGCCGAGCTGCTGGGCGCCCCCGAGACCGTGTTCATCACCCGCCGCGAGGGCAACATCGCGCGCGTCCGGTACTTCACGCCCACCCAGGAGGTGGACTTCTGCGGGCACGCCACCATAGCCCTGGGGTTCACGCTGGCGCAGGCCGGGCAGTGGCCCGACGGGCAGGACCTCCACCTCGACACGCTGGTGGGCCGCGTGCCGCTGCGCCTGCACAGCGAGGCGGGCGTACCGCGCCGCGTGTGGATGCGGCAGCCCTCCCCCACCTACCGCGCCGTGCCCGCCACGCTGCGCGCCGATCTGGCCGAGGCGCTCGGCATCGACCACCGCATGATCCACCGCGGCCTGCCGCTGGCCGCTGCCAGTACGGGCCTCTGGAGCGTGTTCGTGCCGCTGCTGGACGCCGTGATCCTGGACGGACTGGAGCCGGACCTGACGCGCGTCCACACGCTGAGCGACGCGCTGGGCGTGGGCAGCATCTACGCGTACGCGCCGATGGGCGTGAACCGCTTCGCCGCGCGGGACTTCGCGCCTGCCCTGGGCATCCCCGAGGACCCCGTGACCGGCAGCGCGGGCGGCGCCCTGATGGCGCTGCTGGCCAGTCAGGGCCGCCTGCCGGTGCGGGGCGAGCGCGCCTGCGGCCTCGTGTATCAGGGGCACGCGCTGGGCACGCCGGGCGAGGTCGAGGTCGAACTGGAACTCGACGGGCAGCGCGTCACGAAGGTGCATGTGGGCGGCTGCGCCACCGTGGAACGCGAGGGCATCTGGTCGCCCCCCACGCCCGCCACCCGCTGAAGGAAACCTGCACGACCCGGCGCCTCCCTGACAGGCGGGGCCTATCATGCCCGGATGCTTGGACTGATCTGTGTGGATGTGGACGGCACCCTGGTGGGCACCGGGAACCTCGTGCGGGACGACGTGTGGGCCGCGCTGGCGGACGCCCGCGCGCGCGGCGTGCGGATCGCGCTGTGCAGCGGCCGCCCCGCCATCGGTAACGCCCGCGCGTACGCCGAGCGGCTCGACCCGGACGGCTGGCACGTCTTCCAGAACGGCGCGAGCATCGTCAACGTGGGCAGCGGTGCCAGCCTGTCCGAAGCCATCCCCGAGGATGGATTAAAGCTGCTGATCGACCGCGCCGCGCACACGGACCGCCTTCTGGAGGTCTACACCGACCTGGAGTTCGCCATCACAAAACCCGGTGACCTAGCTGAGCGGCACGCGGCCCTGCTGGGCGTTCCCTACGAAGCGCGCACGCCGGAGAGCCTGGACGGCACGGTCGTCCGCGCGCAGTGGGTCGTGCCCCGCGCCGAGGAAGGCACGGTCGTCGCCGAACCCCACCCGGGCATGGACCTGCACCCGGCGGGCAGCCCGGTCATGCCGGACGCGATGTTCATCAGCGTCACGCGCGCCGGGGTCAGCAAGGGCACGGCCGTGCAGCGCGTCGCGGCGCAGTACGGCCTGAGCATGGACCGCGTCATGATGGTCGGCGACGGCGAAAACGACGTGACCGCCATGCGCGTCGTGGGCCACCCGGTCGCCATGGGGAACGCCGACGCGCCCGCCGTCGCCGCCAGCCGCTACCGCGTCGCGCACGTGGACGAGGGCGGCCTGCGCGAAGCGGTCGAGCTCGCCATGACCCTCTGACCGCATGACCTTCGACACGCTGGACCTGCGCTGGGACTCCTGGGAGGGCGACGAGGACACGGTGTTGGTCCTCATGAACGGAACGCCCCTCGTGGAACTCGTGCGCCGCTGGGAGGACGTGGCCGCACAGGCGACCGGTGAACGTTCCCTGGCGGGCAGTTACGCCGGACTGCCCGCCCGATTCGCAGCGGAGATTCAGACCGCGTGGCTGGGTGCCGATCAGGATGATGGCCGGCTGGGTGGCCCCGGTAAATGGGTCACCCTGCTGGGCTGCGAGTGCGGCGAACCCGGGTGCTGGCCACTGCTGGCCCGCATCGAGACGGATGGGCAGGCGGTTCGCTGGCTCGACTTCCAGCAGCCCTACCGGGCGAAGAAGGAGGCCGATCCCCTGAACCCGCAGCGCCCACCGACGCCATTCTGGTCGTATGAGGGGTTCGGGCCGTTCGTGTTCGAGCGGGCGGCGTACACGCGGGCGGTGCGGTCACTGGGGCGGGCGTCCACTGATTCTTGATCTCCCCCGCCGGGCCCGCACTGGGCGTGGCAGGCTGGGGGCATGCTGGAGCTGGTGAAGGGCTGGACGGAGATCGTGGCGACCGGGGTGGAGGTCGCGGCGGCCCTGATCATCGCGCTGGCGGCGCTGCTGGCGCTGATCCGGGCGCTGGTGGCGTTCGCGCGGCCCTCGGCGCAGCCGGACGCGCAGAAGGAGTCGCTGCGGCTGGAGTTGGGCCGCTGGCTGGCGGTGGCGCTAGAATTCACGCTGGCGGCGGACATACTGCGCACGGCAATTGCACCGTCGTGGGACGACATCGGGAAGCTGGCGGCCATCGCGGCGCTGCGGACACTGCTGAACTTCTTCCTCCAGCGCGAGATCGACGGGCACCGCGCGCGGGGGGCCGAGGCGGAAGCGGCCGCGCGGGATGGGGCGGTCAGCTCAGGAACAGCCGGGCGCTGACGAGCAGGACGATCAGGCCGTACATCCATTTCACGAAGGCGCTGCCGCGCAGCATCGCCATGCGCGCGCCGAGCGCGGCGCCCAGGGCGTTGGCGAGGCCCATGGGCAGCCCGATCCACCAGACCATCTGCCCGCCGATCAGGAAGAACAGGAACGCGCCGAGGTTCGTGGCGAAGTTCAGCGTGCGGGCATTCCCGCTGGCGCGCACGAGGTTGAAGCCCGCCAGGGCGAACAGGAACATGGCGAACGTGCCGGTGCCGGGGCCGAGGAAGCCGTCGTACATCCCGATGATGAACGTGCCGGGCAGGGTGAGCGCCAGCGTTCGGGCGGTGAGGCCGGGGTAGCGGTCCTCCAGCCCGAAGGATTTGTTGGCCAGCACGAGGGCGCCGACCCCCAAGATGACCACGCCGACCAGGGTGCGGAACGCGTCGGGGTTCACGAAGTGCACGAGGTACGCGCCGGTGGCGCTGCCCAGCAGGGCCAGGGGGATCAGGCGCACGACGAGGGCGCGGTCCACGTGGCCCTTGCGCCAGTACTGCACGGTGGCGCTGCCGGACCCGAAGATCGCCAGGAGTTTGTTCGTGGCGACGACCTGCGCGGGGCTCAGGCCCATGAAGAACAGCGTGGGGAGGGTGATGGTGCCGCCGCCCCCGGCGACCGCGTCGATGAAGCCCGCGAGGAAGGCGAGGGGGAGGCCGTACAGCAGGACTTCGGGACCGGGCACCGGCACAGCGTAGCGAACGCGCCTGTGGTTGCGTCCCCGTGCGGGGGACGTTAAGCAGGGTTCTGGGGGGGCGGGGAGGGGCGTGCTAGCCTCCGCGTCATGAGTGCCGCTTCACCGTCTGCCCCTGGCCCGCTGTTCGAGACCGCCGTGGTGGCGGGGGTGGGGCTGATCGGCGGGAGTGTTGCGCTGGGGCTGCGGCAGCGGCTGCTGGCGCGGCGCGTGATCGGCCTGGACGCCAGCCCCGAGGTGCTGCGCGAGGCCGAGGCGCTGGGCGTGGTGGACGAGGTCCGTGCTGCGCCCGGCGAGTGGCTGCGCGGCGCGGATCTGGTCGTCCTGGCCGCGCCGATGCGGGCCCTGGCGCCGCTGGCGCGCGAACTGGCGCCGTTCCTGAACCCGGCCGCGCTGGTGACGGACGTGGGCAGCGTGAAGGGCGGCATTGCCGCCGAGATGGAGAGGTTGGGCGTGCGGCACTTCGTGGCGGGGCACCCCATGGCGGGCAGTGAGCGGGGCGGCGTGACGCACGCGCGCGCGGCGCTGCTGGAGAACGCCGTGTGGGTGCTGACGCCCACCGACCATACGCCACTGACGGCCCTGAGTAAGGCCCGGACGCTGGTGGAGGAACTGGGGGCGGCGCCGGTCGTGATGCCGCCGGACGCGCACGACGCGCTGGTCGCCACGATCAGTCACCTCCCCTACCTCGCGAGTCTGGCCCTGACGCACATGGTCGCGCGGGACGAGCGGCTGAGCCTGCTCGCGGCGGGCGGCTTCCGGGACCTGACGCGCGTGGCAAGCGGCGACCCGCGCATGAGCCGCGACATGGTCGTGGAGAACAAGGGGGCCCTGCGCGAGGCCCTGACCCGCTTCCGGCGGCAGCTGGAACGCCTGGAAGCCGATCTGGACGAACCGGAGGAGCTGCTGGAGGCCGCGCGAGAGGGGAAACGCACACGCGACAGCCTGCCGATCGTGCGGCGCAGCCTGCTGCCGCAGCGGCACGATCTGGTGGTGGCCGTACCGGATAAACCGAATCAGATCGGGGCGGTGACGCAGGCGCTGGGCGAGGCGGGCGTGAACATCAAGGACATTGAGGTGCTGGCGATCCGCGAGGATGGCGGCGCGATCCGCCTGGGCCTGGAAACCCCGGAGGACGTGGCGCACGCGGCCGCCATCCTTCAGGCGGCGGGCTTCGAGGTGCGCGGGCGCGGCTGAACTGACCCGCCAGGCAGTCCGGGACGTCTGGGCCGCGTTCATCCCCGCTTTCCCCGCGCGGGGTAGGGTGAGGCGATTGTGACGGACGCTGACCCTGTTTCACCTGCCCCAGCGCCCCCGGCTGCGCCGCCGGGCAAGCTGACGGCCATCGACATGTTCCGGGGCCTGACGATTATCGAGGTGGTGGCGCACCACTCGACCGGGGTGATGCTCCGGTACCTGGATCCGGCCTCGACGGCGCACCTGTACACGCTGATCCTGAACCGCACACTGCACTTCGCGGTGCCCGCGTTCGTGTTCCTGTCGGCGGTGGTGCTGACCCGCAGCCTCCTGAAACGCTTCGAGCCGCGGCGGTACTTCTGGCGACGCCTGACGCGCGGCGGCTGGCCGTACCTGCTGTGGAGTGTCCTGTACGCCCTGTGGTACGTGTGGACGGATCAGCGTGTCCCGGAGTCCCTGACGGACCCGGCCCGCTGGCGGGACTGGCTGCTGTACGGAAAGGCCAGCTACCACCTGTATTTCCTGCTGGTCGCGCTGGAGGTGTACGTGGTGCTGCCCCTGATGCTGCCCCTAGCGCGCCGGAAGCCCAGCATCACGGGAGCGCTGCTGTTCGGGGCGGCGTTGCAGTTGGGCCTGTACCTGCTGAACCGCGAGGTGCTGCGCCTGCCGTTCCCGGCGAGCACGGTGCTGTGGTACATGCTGCCCATTACGCTGGGCGTGGCGGTCGGCGCGCGCCTGGACGAGTTCCCCGCGTGGTGGCGGCGGCGGCGCTGGGTGCTGCTGCCCGTCCTGACGCTGGCGTTCAGCCTGTACCTGCCCGAGGCGCTGGCGTACGCGCGGGGCGAGCGGGTCACGCCCATCGTGTACTCGGGGCTGTCGTGGGTGTACACCAGCCTGATGGCGCTGACGCTGCTGGGTCTGGCGTTCCGCGTGCAGCGCAGCGCGTCCACGGTGCGCCTGACCGTGGCGCTGCTGGGCACCGTGAGCCTGCAGGTGTACCTGATTCACCCGGCGCTGCTGCAGGCGCTGGAACGCTGGGACGCCCCGGACGGCCCGCCGTGGCAGGTGGCGCTGACGATGCTGGGGTACTTCCTGCTCGCGCTGGGTGTGCCTGCCCTGCTGGGCCGGGCGCTGCTGAACACGCGCCTGAGCACGCTGCTGTTCGGCCGGTGAGGGCCTTCTCAGCTGGCGCGGCGCGCGCCGCGCTACAGTGCCGCGCGGTGAAGGGGTTGATGGTGATGGCGCTGGCGGCTGGCCTGATGTGGTCTGGCGCGCAGGGGATGGTCGTGGGTCCGCAGGTGACCGGTCACGCGGGTACGCAGCCGCTGCACCGCGCGGCGGTGCCGGCTGGGGTGTGGGTGCCGGTGGGCACCGCCGAGGCGCTGTCGCTGCTGCGCGTGCCGAAGTCGTGCGCGCGGTCGTGCGCGCTGGTGGTCGTGTCCCATCCACGCGGGCAGACGGCCGAGCACCTGCGGGACAGCGCCAGCGTGGCGGTCCTGACGGCCGCACTGATTCACGCGGGGTTCGCGGTGCTGCTGTCCGGGGACGGCGGGGCGACCAGTTGGGGCAGCCCGGCGGGCCTGGCGGCGCTCGGGGCGGTGCACGCGCAGGCCACGGACCTCTTTCCCTGGTCGGGGCGGACGTACGCGCTGGGCCTGAGCATGGGCGGCCTGATGGCGCTGCGCTCGGCGCTGCCCGGCGCGCCGTACCCGGTCGAGGGCGTGGCCCTGATCGACGGCTGGGTGGACCTGCAGGTGGCGTGGGGTTCGGCCCTGTCGCGCCGCGAGGAGATCCAGGCGGCGTACGGGCTGGCCGACCCGCCCGAGGAGCTGAACCCGCTGTGGCTGGCGCGGTCCTGGGGGCCGCGGCCGCTGCTGGTGTTCGGCAGTCCCGATGACCGGACCGTCCCGTTCACGCGCAACGGGGAGACCCTGTGGGCCGAGGCGGGCGAGGCGGACGTGGGGGGCCTGGTGCACCTGAGTGGCGGTCACCTGGGTGGCAACCGGTTCACGCCGGTGGTCGCGCAGCAGCTGGTCGGGTTTTACCGCGCGCTGGAGGCGCGGCGGTGATGGCGGCGCAGGCCGGCCAGCGCGCAGAGTGTTCGCACCTGCCCATTCCAGGCGGGAGAATGTGAAAGACTTTACGCCAGTGAATGATGTGCCGGATCTGACCACCTCCAGTCCTTCTGTTGTAACGGACCGGCGACGGACCAGTGAGCGGGCCGGCGTGCGGTGCGAGTCCGCGACCTGGCAGGGGCGGCCCGTGTTTCTCAAGACGCTGGTCTTCGATGAGCCGGACACCCGCGCCCGCTTCGAGCATGAGGGGCGCGTGGCGTGTTCCGTGCAGCATGCATTAATCGTGTCACCCCTCGGGCGGCTGGATCAGACGCTGGTGTTTCCCTTCGTGCCCGGCGTGACCCTGCGCGAACGGCTGGAGGCCGGGCCCCTGGCGCCCGATGAGGCGACGCGGGTCGCAGGGGGCCTGGCGGCGGCGGTGGCGGCCCTGCACGCGTGCGGGGTCACGCACCACGACCTCAAACCCGAGAACGTGATCCTTGAAGGCAGCCGCGCCGAGTTTGACGCGGTTCGCGTCATTGATTTCGGCATGAGCCATGCCACGCGCCTGCCGCTGGACATTCACAGCGGCGCGCGCATGGGAACCCCGCACTTCATGGCCCCCGAGCAGTTCCTGGGCGTGCGGGGAGACCCACGCAGCGACGTGTACTCGGTGGGCGCCGTGCTGTTCGACTGCCTGGCGGGCGAGCCGCCCTTCCAGGACGCGCTGGGCTGGCTGTCCGGCCTGAATGACCGCCAGGTGCCGCTGCCCGGGCCGCGTGCACTGCATGGCGTGCTGGCGCGCTGCCTGTCCCGGGACCGCGCGCAGCGGCCGCCCAGCGCGGCGGCGCTCTACACGGAACTCAGCGCGGCGCGACGGGCGCTGGGCCTGACGCCCCTGCCGGACCTGAGCGACTGGAGGGGCCAGTGCCGCTGATCGCGTTCACCGGGCACCGCTTCCTGGCGGACGAGACCCTGCGCGACACCCTGACCACGCGGGGCCTGAACGCGCGGGACCTGCCCCGCGTGGCGGGTGAGGACGTGACGGCCGACGCGCTGGGCCCGCACCTGAGCCCCGGCCTGTTCGGGGACGGCGGGGTGATCGTGGACCTGGAGGGCGTGAAGCCCGACAAGGCCCTGCTGGAGCTGCTGGCCGGGGCGGCCGTGACGGTCGCGGTGCTGGACGAGGCGCCGCCCGCCACGCGCCTGAAGGTGTACGAGGGCCGGGGTGAGGTGGTCGCCTCGCCCGCGCCCAGCAAGACCGGGGACGTGGCCGGGTGGGTCACGCAGCGGGCGAAGAAGGCGAAGCTGCCGCTGGACCGGGACGCGAGTCTGTACCTTGCGGAGGTGTTCGGCGCGGACCTCGCCGGGATTGCCGGAGAGCTGAACAAACTGGCCCTGCTGGACGGGCCGTTCACGCGGGACGCCGTGCAGCGCGTCGTGGGCCGCGAGCCGCCCGGGGACAGTTTTGCCATGCTGGGTGCCGCCACGACCGGCCGCCCCGGCGAGGCCGTCACGCAGCTGCGGCGCCTGTTGGCGAGCGGCGAGGACCCCTTCAAGCTGATGGGCGCGGTCGTGTGGCAGTACTCGCTGGTGGCGCGCTGCGTGGCGCTTCAGCAGGAAGGTGGGCGCGTCACGGAGCAGGTGGCGGCGCAGCGGCTGGGCGTCAAACCATACCCGGCGAAGAAGGCGCTGGACGTCGCGCGGCGGCTGAATGAGGCGAAGATCCGCACGCACCTGGGCCGCATTCTGGACGCGGACCTGGCCATGAAGCGCGGCCTGGACGCGGGCGTAGCCCTGGAGCGCCTGATCGTGCAGCTCAGTGTGTAGCGCGCTGATCCGAGAGACCGAGTCGGGCCGCGTGCAGGGCCGGGCGCTGCGGGTGGGGCCGGACGTGGCGCTCGCGTGGCTGGGCCTGCCGTACGCGGCGCGGGCGGCAGGCCTGCTGCGCTTTGCGCCGCCCGCACCCCCGCCGACCTGGGCTGGCGTGCGGCCCGCCACGCGCTTCGCGCCGGACACGCTGCAACCCCTGGACCCGTCGGTGACCCTCCAGCCGTCCGTGGAGGGCAGCCTGGCGCTGAACGTGTGGGCGCCCAGCACGCCCGGCCCGCACCCGGTCCTGGTGTGGTTTCACGGCGGGGCGTTCCGGGCGGGCAGTGGGCGCCTGTACGATGGGCGGGTGTTCGCGGCGCGGCGGAACGTGGTGGTCGTGAGCGTCAATTCCCGGCTGGGGCCGCTGGGGTACGCGGACTTCGCGGGGCTGTTCGGCGACGAGCGGTTCGCGGTGAATGCCGGGTACCTGGATCAGCGGGCGGCGCTGGCGTGGGTGCACCGCAACGTCGCGGCGTTCGGCGGGGACCCGGGGCGGATCACGGTGGCCGGTGAGTCGGCGGGCGCAGTGACCGTAAACCTGCTCCTGCGGGACCCGGCGGCGCAGCCGCTGCTGGCGGGCGCAGCCGTGCAGAGTGGCGGCGTGAACCAGCTGTCGGACCGGGAGAACAGCGTGGACCTGGCGGCCGCCTACGCCCGGGCGCTGGGGGTCACAGCCGCCACCCGCGACCGCTTGTGGACCCTGCCGCCCGCGGCGTTCGTGCGCAGCCTGCACACGCTGGAACGCGTGCGGGCCCGGCGCCTGAACTCACGGCCCACCCTGGACGGGACGGTCCTGCCGGGCAGCGTGACCGACCTGCTGGCCCGCCCGGCGGCGGCCGTGCCGCTGCTGGTGGGCGCGAACCGGGAGGAGTACTCGCTGTTCGTGAAACTACCGGACCGCGTGTTCCCCCGGACGGACCGGGCGCTGCTGGCGGGGGTGCTGACGGACGCGGCGGGCGGCGGGCGGGCCGCTGCGGTCCTGGACGCGTACCCTGACTCGCCGGACGGGCTGGTGGCGCTGGGCACGGACCTGTTCTTTCACGCCCCGAACGACGCGCTGCTGCGCGCGCACCGCGCCGACTCGTTCCGGTACCGCTTCGACTGGGGCACGCGCCTGTTCGACCTGCGCGCGGCGCACGGCATGGAACTGCTGTTTCTGTGGCCCCGCCCGATGGGCCTGTCGTCCGGGGCGCTGCGTGGCCGCGGCCGGGCCGAGCAGGCGCACCTGGCCGAGCAGATGCAGGCGGCCTGGGCGTCGTTCGTGCGCGCGGGGCACCCTGGGGCGAACTGGGCGCCCTGGTCGGCAGCGCGGCCGCAGTTGACCCGCCTGGATCTGGACGGCCTGACCGTCACGGCGCAGGGCGAGGGCGCGCGCATGACGCGGTGGGCGGGCCTGCTGCCCCCCATGCCGTGACAGGCACCCCGGCCGCAGCGGCTAGAGTGACCGGGTGAAGCGCCGCACGCTGCTGCTCCCCGCCGCCCTGCTGACCGCCGCTGGCGTGTGGCGCTGGTCCGGCCTGGGCACCCTCAGACGGGCCCGGTCTGCCCAGCCGGGCCTGGGCCTGCTGTTCGAGGGGGGCCCGGACCCCCGGGTGACGCCCGCGCTGCTCGGGGCGCTGGAGGGCGCGGGCGTCCGCGCGACCTTCGCCCTGGACGCAGCGAGCGTCCGGGCATATCCGGACCTCGTCCGGAGGATTGCCGCTGCGGGGCATGACGTGGTGGGGTTTGTTCCGCCTGCTGCGGCGCGCTGGCCGTGGGAGGTGGCCAGCCGGGCGCGCGGCGTGGTGGCCGAACTGCGCGGGGTGCTGGAGCGCGGGCCACTGGGCGTAAGCGTGGGGGCGCGGCCGGGCTGGGCCGCGTGGCTGGGGGGGCAGGGGTCCGGTCTGACCGTCATCCGCGGGCAGGGGCAGCTGAGTGGCGCTTCAGGGTGGCGGGGCGTGCGGCCCGGTGCGGTCCTTCACGTGCCCGGCGTGGACAGCGGGGTGGCCGCCGCGCTGCCCGGGTGGCTCGGGGCGCTCCGGGACCGGGAGTTCGAGGTGCATCCGCTGAGCGGCCTGCGGGGCCTGCGGCGCGAGCGCGCGCGTGACCTGCCCGCCACGCTCCTTCAGGAGGTGGACGTCTGGTACGACCGTGTGGGGCGCATCCGGCGGGTGGGGGACCGCGCCAGCAGTCTGTTCCGGGCGGGCGTGGCCCCCTACCCGCTGGCGGATCAGCGCCTGCGGGACGGCGCTCAGGTCCGGCGGGGCGAGGCGCTGGTGGAATTTCACTTGGACAGCGCCCGCCTGACGGAACTGGCCGAGCGGCCGGTGGCGGGGCGGCGCATCGTGACGGCGTCCGTGCGGGACCTCGCGCGGGCGCTGCGGGATGACCCGGACCTGAATGGGTACCCGGCGGTGTTCAGCATCAGCATCTTCTCGGACGTGCTGGGCCTGTACGGGTTCACGGTGGTGGACCTGCCGCTCGCGCACCAGCGCCGCCTGACGTGGTGGTCCCGGGTGATCCGCCGGGCGTACGGCGTATCCGATCCGAGCAAGCAGCACGTGCCGAAACTGGCCGTCATGTCGCGCGAAGCGTTCGTTCAGCGGCACGCCCAGCCGGGCCGGGACCAGACCTGATGGGGCTTCCCGGGCTGAGCCCCAGCCGTGCGGGCGGGCTCAGTCGGGGCGGGGGGTGGCCACCTGATCCCAGCGCCACTCGCCCGCGCGGGCCATGGCGTGCAGGCGGGTCCGGAAGGCGGCGTGGGTGTGCAGGAACGCGTCGAATTCTGATTCGGGCTTCAGGACCAGACCGGCGTGACTCAGGGGCGTCAGGTCCGGGGGTGGGGGGACGTCACCGGCGCGCAGGGCCGGGTGGCGGGCCTGGGTGCGTTCGAAGGTGCGGCTCAGGCTGTCCACGCTGGCCAGGGCGCGCTTCAGGCCACGTGGCCCCTCGCCGCCCAGCGCGCCCTGGATGATCAGCAGGGCCTCTCCCAGCGCGGGGAGGTGCAGGTCCAGGGCGTCCTGCCGGTCGTGGTCGTGAAAGCGGTGCAGGTAGGGGGAGTTCAGGTGGGCCGCGTCCAGCCGGTTGAGGAGATGCTGGAGGTCGCCCGTCAGGCTCTGAAGGCCGCGTTCGTGGTCATGCACGGCATTCACGATCAGCTGCTGCGCGCCGGGACCGGCCCGGTGGAGCATCAGCGCCAGTTCACGCCGCTCGGACCGGGCCTGCGCGACGGGCACGACGAAGGTGATGGCGAAGGTCAGCAGGAAAAAGCCGTTGATGGCGGCCACGTCCGTCAGGATGCGCCAGAAGGGTTGCGGGGCGATGATCTCGCCCAGGCCGAGCGTGCTGAGGGTGTAGCCCACGAAGTACAGCGTGGCGACGAACGTGGCGGGCTGGCCGCTCTCCGCGCCGATCACCGCGCCGGGCTGCGACCAGAAGATCAGGGTCCAGCCCAGCCACGTCAGGATCGTCCACGCGGTGAGCACGCCGGTGATCAGCACCGGGGACGCCCAGGACAGCAGGGCGCGGCGCCCGGTCCAGCGGGTGAGGCGGCGCAGCAGGCTGTACAGGGGTCGGTGCACGGCGCGGCTCAGGCGGCCCTCACCGGTCTGGATGCACGTGACGATCAGGTCCAGCAGGACCGCCACGACGAGCAGCGCGCCGGGAAGCCACAGCAGGGTCCTGAGCATGCCTGGCATTCTCGCGGGCGGCGCCGGGCCCGGTCATGGCGGGCACCTAAAGGGGTCCACACGTTCAGGCGCGCGGTACAGTGACCGCGAGTTCAATTCCACTGTGTTCTGTGAGGTTCGCATGCCTGTTCACCGTTCCCTCCGCCTTGCTCTAGCCCTGTGCAGCCTCGTTGGGGGCGCGGCGGCGCAGTCCGCACCCGCCCCTGACCGCGAGCTTCTGGAAGCGTCGTCCGTCCTGTACGGCGCCGCTCAGGTGGGCGCCACCATCCGGGACTGGTGCCTGAACCGCGACCCGCAGGACCGCGCACTGATCGAGCAGGGGTTCACGGCGTGGCAGGTCGCGTTTGGCATTCCGCAGCTGGAGGCGTACCTGAAGGGCGCCGCGCCGGACCTCGTGCCGAAGCTCCGCGCGCTGGCCGAGAATCGCCGCGTGCAGACGGAGGCCGCGCTGGACGCCGGGAGCACCGACCCGCGGGCCGACTGCCGGGACATCCGCGCTCAGCTGGGCACCTATGCGAATCTCGCGCAGCTGTACCCCGCCGAGTACGCGCGGACGGCCACGGTCCGGCAGGGCACGCCAGCTGCCCCAAGTGCGAACGCGGCGCGCCCCGCACCCACCGCGCCAGCCGCGGATGGCGGGCCGTTCATTTCGGGCACGAACTTCACGCCATTCAACCGGTCGTACGTCCTGAAGCGTCTGGGGGCGGCGGCAGGTCAGGCGCCCTTCAAGGCGGGCGGGCCCCTGAAGCCCGGCGCGTACACCTGCGTGCGCGAGGACACCGATGAGGACAGCACCCTGATCTCGGAGTACCGGTACACCCTGAACCTGTACGCGGACGGGGGCGTGCGGGCGGTGAAGGCGCAGGTCAAGGGCCGCAGCGGCGGAACGACTACTCTGAAGGACCAGGAGGGACGGTTCACCTACGACCCGGCCAGCGGCACCTTCAGGGCCGACGCGGACCGCGGCAGTGACCTGCTGGAGGAACTGATCGTCGAGGCCGGCTCGTATGACAGCCTGCTCACGGACCCGACGCTGTTCAACTTCTTCCGGCTGGTCAGGGACCGCGCGGGGACACCGCTGCTGTACGGGCAGCAGTCATACGGGGCGCAGGCGGATACCACGCAGACCGTGTGTACCCTGTCTGGGCCCCCGACTGGCCTGTCCCCGGTCGAGGAGGTGCGGCGCCAGCAGGCCGAGGAGGAGCGGGTGTTCAACCTGTACCGCACCGCGCCGGGGCAGGGCCTGAAGGACACGCAGATTGAGGGCATCGTTCACCACTTCAGCAACCGGTACGAGGGCATCAACGTGATCGGCGTGGAGACGGTGGCGCTGCTCCTCAAGGACGGCCGGGCGTACTTCAACCTGCGATGGAGCCCGAACGAACTGAACTTGGCCGCGTCCGTGAAAGGCGAACCGAAGATGTGGGGGCAGTGGCAGCGGCGGGGTGCGGCGCTGGAGGTCAAGCGCGGCGCGGCCTGGGAGACGCTGCCGGGTTCACTGGCCGTGCCCGGCGCCCCGGCCGAGAAATTGAACGGAGCGTATGAGTACTTCTCGGCCTACACGTCAGGCACGTTGATGTTCGGGGCGACCGCCACGACCCGCGTGACGTACCGCTTCAAACCGGACGGGACGTATACGTTGACCGGCGGGAACATCGTGTACGGGAACTTCGACACGGGCGCCACCCAGACGATGGGCGCCGCGACGAGCAGCGACCCCACCCGCAGTGGCACCTACCGCTTCAGCGGGTACACGCTGGAACTGCGTGACCAGGCCGGGCACGTGAACCGCACCGTCGCGTTCTTCTGGGATAAGACCAGACAGCACCTGTACCTGGGGGACCGGACGTACACGCGCCAGTAAACCGTGGGGAGGGGTCAGGGCCGCGACACGTTCGGCCCCGGTCCCTCCACGGCCTCAGGTCAGCTCGTTGAACACGGCGCGGCTGATCACGAGCTGCTGGATCTCGCTGGTGCCCTCGTAGATTTCGGTGACCTTCGCGTCGCGGTACAGGCGCTCGACCGGGTACTCGCGGCTGTAGCCGTTCCCGCCGAAAATCTGGATGGCGTCACGGGTAACGTCCACGGCAGCCTCGCTGGCAAGGAGTTTGGCGATGCTGGCCTCCTTGCCGTAGGGGCGGCCCTGGTCCTTGAGCCACGCGGCTTTCAGCGCGACCAGCCGGGCGCTCTCGATGCGGGCGGCCATGCGCGCGATCTTGAAGGACACGCCCTCGAATTCCCGCAGGGGTTTGCCGAACTGCTCGCGCTCGGCGGCGTACCGCGTGGCGTGTTCCATGGCGGCGCGGGCAATGCCGAGGGCCTGCATGGCGATGCCGATGCGGCCGGCGTCTAGGCTGGCCAGCGCGATGATCAGGCCCTGGCCCTCATCGCCGACCATGTTCGCGTGCGGAACGCGTACCCCGTCGAAGGTCACGGTGGTGGTGTGGCTGGCGTGCAGGCCGAGTTTCTCCTCAGGTTTGCCGTAGCTCAGGCCCGGGGTGCCGTGCTCGACGATGAAGCAGGAGACGCCGCGCGCGCCGCTGCCGCCGGTGCGGGCCATGACAAGGTACGTGTCGGCCTGCCCGCCGCTGGTGATCCAGGCTTTCGTGCCGTTCAGGACCCAGTGGTCGCCGTCGCGGGTGGCCTGGAGGCGCAGGCTGGCGGCGTCGCTGCCCGCGCTGCTCTCGGTGAGGCAGAACGCGCCGATGTGCCGGCCCTCGGCCAGGGGGCGCAGGTACGCTTGGCGCTGCTCGTCAGTGCCGTAGCGGAGGATCATCTGCTCGGGCAGCCCGTTCTGCACGCTGACGATCACGGCGACGCTGGCGTCCGCGGCGGCAATTTCTTCCAGGCACAGGGCGTAGGTGACCGAGTCCAGGCCCGCGCCGCCCCACTGGTCGGGGACGGTGGCGCCCAGCAGGCCCAGGGTGGCCAGACCCTGAAGTTGCGTGCGGGGGTACTCGCCGCTCCGGTCATACTCGGCGGCGTGGGGGGCGATCTCGGCGCGGGCGTAGTCGCGGACGTGCTCGACGATCAGGCGCTGGTCGCTGCTGAGCGCGAAGGACATGCCCAGGTCGGTGTCAGTGGTCATGCCGTCAGGCTACCAAACGACCGTTAGGGAGCGTCCGGGCTGGTCAGCGCCTGGGCCAGTGCCTCCTCGATGCCGCGCCCCCGCCAGCCGGTCTCCACGGCCGCTGCCTCACCGTCATGCCAGCGCAGGTGCGCGCCGATCACGGCGCCCCCGGCAATGGCCAGCGCGGCGCCGGTCAGGGCGTCCAGTGGCGCCGCCGGACACAGGCGGGCCGCGGCCACCTTCAGGGCGGCGGCCAGCGGCAGGGGCGGACGGGTGACGCGGACGCGGGCGGGCAGATTCACGCCGGGCAGTGTACCCCCGCGGCGCCCTGGGTCACTTCACCGCGATCTGGCGCCGGGCCCTTACAATTCTCCGGATGTCCGCTCCTGCCACCCCGCCGCCTGCCCGTTCCGTGTCCTGGACCCGGGTTGCCCTGACGCTGCTGTGCGCGCTGCTGCTGCTGCTGGCTGTCGTTCTGGGCAGCCTCACGCTGGGCCTGTTCTCCTCGCTGGCATCGAACGGCCCGCTGTGGCTCCGGTCACTTGGGGCGGTGGCCTCCACCCTGGCCGGCGCGGCGGGCCTGGGCGGCCTAAGTGGGCTGACGCTGGCCTTCATCCTGATGGCCCTGACGAGTGGCCTCGCGGGCCTCGCCGCGTTCGTAAAACCGCGCCCCTGACCATGAGAAACCGTTTAGCTGGCCCTCATGGGCCATGCTACGATTGGGGAGTTTTGTACCGGAGGCGAGTGTGAGGCTGTCAGAAGACATCGGAATTGATCTTGGAACGGCCACGTTCCTGATTTACAGCAAGACCCGCGGCCTGGTGCTGCAGGAACCCAGCGTGATCGCCATGGCGCGCGACAGCAAGCAGGTGAAAGCGGTCGGTGAGGAAGCGTACCGCATGATCGGCCGCACCCCCGGCGGGATCGTCGCGGTCCGGCCCATCAAGGACGGCGTCATTGCGGACGAGGGCCTGACCGAAAAGATGATCAGCATGTTCCTGCAGAAGGTGCAGGGGGGCGCGGGGCGCCTGTTCGGCTTCAAGCCGCAGCTGATGGTCGGCGTGCCCAGCAACGTCAGTGACGTGGAAAAACGCGCCGTGCTGCGCGCCGCCATTGCTAGCAACGCCCGCCGCGCGTTCCTGATTGAGGAGCCGCTGGCCGCCGCGATCGGCGCGGGCCTGAAGATCGCCGAGCCGGTCGGCAGCATGGTCGTCGATATCGGCGGGGGGAGCACGGACGTGGCCGTCATCTCCCTGGGCGGCATCGTGGTCAGCGAGTCCATGCGGGTCGCCGGAAACGAATTCGACGAGAGCATCATCCGGTTCGTGCGCCGCAAGCACAACGTCCTGATCGGTGAACGCACCGCCGAGGAGATCAAGGTGAAGGTCGGCGCGGCCATGCTGCTCGACGACGCTGAGAACCTCACGGCTGAGGTGCGCGGACGCGACCTGATCAACGGCCTGCCCAAGACCATCAGCCTGGACTCCACCGACGTGGTCGAGGCGCTCTCGGAACCCGTCACGAAGATCGTGGAGGGCGTCAAGCGCGTCCTGGAGATCACGCCGCCCGAACTGGTCAGTGACATCATTGACCGCGGCATCGTGATGACCGGCGGCGGCAGCCTGCTGCGCAACTTCGACGAGTTGCTGCGCCAGACGACCGGCATTCCCGTGGCCGTGGCGGAAAACGCGATCGAGGCGGTCGCGGTCGGCACCGGCATGGCGCTGGAGATGATTCCGGTGCTGGGCGACTCGCTGGTCAGCAGCGACAACTACCTGCGCCGCTGAGCTCCGCTCACGCCGTATGGGAGGTGGCGCAGTCAGCCCCTCCCATCGCCATTTCAATCACGCTGCACCCGCGCCTCCGGAGGCCCGCCATGGAACCCATCCTGATTCAAGACGTCCTGAAGATCCTGCCCCACCGCTTCCCGTTCGTGCTGGTCGACCGCGTGCTGTCCGTGGAGGGCGGCGAGGTGCACGCCCTGAAGAACGTGACCGTGAACGAGCCGTTCTTCCCCGGTCACTTCCCGCAGGAGCCCGTCATGCCCGGCGTGCTGATCGTGGAGGCGCTGGCGCAGGCCAGCATGTTCTGCCTGCACGGCGAGATGGCGCCCGGCACGATCGGGTACCTGGCGGGCGTGGACGGCGCGCGGTTCAAGCGCAAGGTCATTCCCGGCGATCAGCTGCACCTGCATGCGAAGCTGGAATTCCTGCGCCGCGGTCTGGGCAAGACCACCTGCCGCGCCCTGGTGGACGGCGAACTGGCCGCCGAGGCCACGATCCTGTTCGCGATTGCCAAAGGGTGAATGAAGACCTGATGCCGCCCTCCCCCGGCGCGCCAGCGGGTACCCTGGCGCGGATGCCTGCCGTGGAGCCCTGTTGAGCCGCCTGACCCGCTACGTGACGCTGGAGCTGCTGCCGCCGCTGCTGGCCGGGGCGCTGCTGTTCACGGCGGTCCTCAGCTTCGGGTATTTCTTCATCTCCAGCCAGTGGCTTCAGGGCGTGCCCCTGGGGCTGGTGGCCCGCTGGATCGCGTATCAGATGCCGGACACGCTGGTGAAGGTGCTGCCCATGGCGGTCGTGCTGATGACGGTGGTGGCCTTCGGGCGCATGAGTACCGAGCGGGAACTCGTGGCCGCGCAGTCCGGCGGGATCAGCCTGGGCCGCCTGGCCCGGCCGGCCGCGGTCACGGCGCTGCTGGTCACGGCCCTGTCCGTGTGGCTGAGCCTGTGGGTGGCGCCCCGGCTGAACGTGGAGACGCGCGGCCTGTACTGGGACGTGCTGACCGGCGCGGGCCTGTCGCAGCTGAGCGGCCAGACGGTGGACCTGGGAGACGGGCTGACCCTCTTCATGCGCGGTTACGCCGCGGACCGGCGTGAGTTGCAAGGCGTGCGGCTGGAACGCTGGGAGCCGGGGAATGCCCGCTTGGGTACGCTGACCTTCGCGGAGCGCGCCACCTACGAGAACCGCGTCCTGACCCTGAAGGAGTACCGGGTGTTCCGCGTGGACTTCGGCGCGGCGGCCCGCCTGCCCGGCGCCGCGCAGAGCCCGCTGACGCTGCCGGGTACGGTCGCGCAGACCTTCCCCGCGATTCGTTCCGGGACCTCGCTGCGGGTGGACACCGGCCTGAGCCGCGCAGAGACCCTGGCGAAGTACGCGGACGCAGTGGGCGCCGACGCGCAGGGCTGGCCGCAGCTCATCACGGCACTGACCGCGCCGGGCGTGAAGGCCACCGAGCGGGCCGCTGCGCGCGTCACCCTGAACCGCAAGCTGGCGCTGCCGTTCGCGAACCTCGTGCTGGCCCTGGCAGCATTACCCTTCGCGCTGCGCTTCGGGCGTTCGCTGGGCGTGGCGCTGGGCGTGGCACTCGTGCTGGCCGTGGCGTACTACCTGCTGTTCTTCCTGGGCCTGACCCTGGCGCCGCTGCTGCCCGGCCTGCCGGAGGCCGGCGTGTGGCTGGCGAACGTGATCTTCGCGGCCCTGGGCCTGACGCTGCTGAGGCGCGCGTGACCGTGCCCAGTACGGGCGATCCGCTGCGGGCGCTGATCGTCTCGGCGTCGTTCGGCAGTGGGCACCATCAGGCGAACGGGGCGCTGGACGCCGCGCTGCGGGACCTGGGCGTGACGCTGGAGGCGCGTCACGCGGACCTCCTGAAGTACATGAGCACCCCGGAGCGGCTGATCACGGCGGGCATGTATGACCTGTGGCTGCGGCACGCGCCGGGCCTGTACAAGGCGTTCTACCAGCTGACCGACACGGACCGCGCCCCCACTGCGCAGGCATTCGGGTGGCTGGGGTATCCCGCCATGCGGCGCGACGTGCTGGACGTGCGGCCCGAGGTGGTGGTGAGCTCCTACCCCACCCCGGTCGCGCTGGCCCACAACGTCCGCCGCCGCACGGGACACAATTTCCTGAACGCGCTGGTCATCACCGATTACCGCGTGCATCAGCACTGGGCGCGGGCGGAGGCGGACCTGCTGATGGTCCCGAATGAAGAGGCCCGCGAGCAGCTGGCCCGCTGGCGCATCCCGGACGACCGGGTGGAGGTCACGGGCATCCCGATCGCGCGGGTGTACCGGGAGTTGATCGGCGCGGACCGCGCTGCGCTGCGCCTGAAGCACGGCCTGGACCCCGAACTGCCCCTGATCCTGATCTCGGGCGGGGGGACCGGCAGTTACCGCGCGCTGCCGCAGGTGCTGCGCGAACTGGGCAACCTGGGGCGGCCCGTGCAGGTGCTTGTCCTTGCAGGCGCGGACGGGCACGGCGTGGCCCGGGTGGGGGGCGCGACCCTGCACCGCCTGGGCTTCACCACGAACTTCCCGGAACTGCTGGCCGCGTCGGACCTGGTGGTGGGCAAGGCCGGGGGGCTGACGGTGTCCGAGGCCACCACGCTGGGCGTCCCCATGGTCGTGCACGCGCCCATTCCTGGTCAGGAGGAATTCAACGTGGATTACCTGGAGCGGCATGGCGCGGCCCTGTGGGCGCGGGCGCTGAGCGACGTGCGCCCCGCCGTGCTGCGCGCGCTGGACGCGGACGAACGGGCCCGGATGTCCTGCGCGGCGCACCGGGTGAGCCGCCCGGACGCGGCCGAACAGGTCGCGCGGGTGCTGCTGCGGCGCCTGGGCCGGCTGTGACATGCGCGTGGCGCTGGGCGGCCGGGCTCGCGGCGGGCCTGGCCCTGTATATCGGGCTGCCGTACCTGCTGGTGCAGCGCGGCGGCCTGGGCGTCATCCAGCGCGGGGACCCTCGGGGGAGGCAGGTGGCCCTGACCTTCGACGACGGCCCGGACCCGGAGAGTACCCCGGCCGTCCTGGACGCCCTGCGCGCGGCGGGCGTGCGGGCGTCGTTCTTCATCCTGCCCCAGCGGGCGCGGCGCCATCCGCTGCTGCTTCAGCGCCTGCTGGACGAGGGCCACGAGGTGCTGCCGCACGCACATCGACACCAGCACGCGTGGACACTGCTGCCCTGGGCCGCGTTCCGTGACCCGCTGCTGGCCACGCGGGACGTCAGCCGCCTGACCGGCACGGGCGTGCGGTTCCAGCGGCCCCCGCACGGGGCCTACACGCTGGCCACGCTGCTGGGTCAGCGCGCGGCAGGCGTGACCGGCGTGCACTGGACGGTCGAGGCGCGCGACTGGGCGGCGGACGCCACGCCGGAATCCGTCCGGGCCGAGGTGAGGCGCCAGGTGCAGCCCGGCGGGGTGATCGTGCTGCACGACGCCGGGCCCGGCGCCCGCACGACGCCGGCGGCCCTGCCCGCCATCCTGCGCGATCTGCACGACCGTGACTTTGAGGTCGTGCAGCTGCGGGACCTGCGGGGCGCGCGTCCCGGCACACTGCGGGACGTGTGGGCGAACCTCCGGGGCCGCTGAATCCCGTACCCTGGGGCGCGTGAACTACGACGAGTTTGCCGACCTGTACGACCACCAGTACGACGTGTACCGCGACGACCTGCACCACTACGCCCGCGTGGGCGAGCAGGCGCACGGGCCGGTGCTGGAGATCGGCTCCGGCACCGGCCGCGTCACCACGTTCCTCGCGCGGCGCGGCGTGGACATCACCGGTCTGGAACCCAGCGGGCGCATGATCGAACGCGCCCAGGAGCGGGCGGCGCGCGACGGCATGACCGTCAAGTACGTGCAGGGCGACGCCCGGACGTTCAAGCTTGAGGACCGCTTCGATACCGTCATCGCGCCGTTCAACGCCCTGATGCACCTCTACACGCCCAACGAGCAGCTTCAGGCCATGCAGACCATTCACGCGCACCTGAGGACCGGCGGGACCTTCACCTTCGACCTGTTCGTGCCCCGCTTCGGCAAGCCCCACACCGTACGCCATGAGGGCGAAACATTCCACGCGCCGGACGGCAGCCGCACCGACGTCTTCCTCGTACAGCGGCACGACAAGCCCCGCCAGCACATCACCACCGAGTACCACGTCGACACGACTGCGCCCGACGGCACCCTGAAACGCCGCCACTACACCCTCACGCAGCGGTACTACACCCGCTACGAAGTCGAGTGGCTGCTGCGCTTCGCGGGCTTCGAGAGCCCCCGCGTGACCGGCTCGTTCCAGGGCGGCCCGCTCGACGCTCACAGCGAGGTCATGGTCTTCAGCACCCGCGCCGTGTAACGGGTGAACGCCGAGCGGGAGAACCCTGTCTGGGCTCTCCCGGTACCGGCGGTCATGGCACAGTCCCTCTGCGGGACTGAAGTGGAGGGTCAGTCGTGTGCGGCGGCGAGTTCCTTGTGGCTGTGCCCGAACTGCTCGGCTTCGGTGCTGCCGGCCAGGGCGGTGGTGCTGCTCTGTCCGCCACCGGCGGCCTGGGCCACCAGGTCGAAGTACCCGGTGCCGACTTCACGCTGGTGCTTGACGGCGGTGAAGCCGCGGTCCTGGGCGGCGAATTCACGTTCCTGGAGTTCCACGAAGGCGCTCATCTGGTTGCGGGCGTAGCCGTAGGCGAGGTCGAACATGCTCATGTTCAGGCTGTGGAACCCGGCCAGGGTGATGAACTGGAACTTGTAGCCCATCTTGCCCAGTTCGACCTGGAACTTGGCGATGGTCTCGTCGTCGAGGTTCTTCTTCCAGTTGAAGCTGGGGGAGCAGTTGTACGCCAGCAGCTTGCCCGGGAACTGCGCGTGGACAGCTTCGGCGAACTTGCGGGCGTCTTCCAGGTTGGGCACGGAGGTCTCGCACCAGATGACGTCTGCGTACGGCGCGTAGGCCAGGGCGCGGCTGATCGCCTGGTCGATGCCGGGCTTGACGTAGTAGAAGCCTTCGGGGGTGCGTTCACCGGTGCAGAAGGGCTTGTCGTTGTCGTCGATGTCGCTGGTCAGGAGGTTCGCGGCGTCGGCGTCGGTCCGGGCGATCAGGACGGTGGGGACGCCGCTGACGTCGGCGGCGAGGCGCGCAGCGTTCAGGGTGCGGATGAACTGACTGGTGGGCACGAGCACCTTGCCGCCCAGGTGACCGCATTTCTTCTCGCTGGCCAGCTGGTCCTCGAAGTGCACGCCCGCGGCCCCCGCCTCGATCATGGCCTTCATCAGTTCGAAGGCGTTCAGGGGGCCGCCGAAGCCCGCTTCTGCGTCGGCAACGATGGGCACGAAGTAGTCGATGTCGGTCTTGCCCTCGCTGGTCTGGATCTGGTCGGCGCGGCGCAGGGTGTTGTTGATGCGCTTGACGACGTCCGGCACGCTGCTGGCGGGGTACAGGCTCTGGTCGGGGTACATCTGCCCGGCGTTGTTGGCGTCCCCGGCGACCTGCCAGCCGCTCAGGTAGATGGCTTTCAGCCCGGCCTTGACCTGCTGCATGGCCTGGTTGCCGGTCAGGGCGCCCAGGGCGTTCACGAAGGGCAGCTCCTTCATCTGACGCCAGAGTTTCTGCGAGCCGTGCTTGGCGAGGGTGTGCTCTATGGGGAGGCTGCCGCGCAGCTTGACGACCTCGTCGGCGCTGTAGTTGCGCCGGATGCCCTGCCAGCGTTCCTCGGTCTGCCAGGTTTTTTCGAGGATCTCGGCGGGCGTGCGGGGGTTGGTGGTCATGGTGGGGCCTCCGTGGGGTGTGAGGAGCGGTCCGCCGCGCCCACTGCGGGGCGAGGTGAGTCTGGGTGTGCGGTGTGCCCGGGGTGGGCGGTGCCTTTCGGTGAGGGCATTGTGCCGGGCCGCCGACCTGTGCAGAGGTGGTGTACCCATGACAGGTGGAAGTACACCACTCTTTCAGGTACACCACCTGATTGCCACCATGTAAATGAGGCGCCCGGCCTGCGCCGGACGCCCCCTCCCGATCAGCGGGACTCAGCCGCGCAGCCAGTCCGCCAGCGTCGCCTCGAACGCCCCATGCTGGTCGTGGTGGTACAGGATGCCGTGGAATCCAGCGGCATTTGCCGCGTCGATGTTCTCCTGCACGTCATCCACGAACGCCACCTGCGCGGCGGGGACGCCCATGGCCTGTTGCAGCGCCGCGAAGGATTCCGGCGAGGGCTTCTTGTGCCCCAGTTCGTTGCTGAACACCGGCTGGTGGAACCGGGCGAACCGCGGGTCGCGGCGCAGGTGATCGCTGACGACCGGGTAGTTGTTGCTCAGCAGCCCCACCCGGACCTCCGCGGGCAGCGCGGCCAGCGTGTCGTACATGGGCGCGTTGTCGTGGATGCTGCCCAGGTACAGCGGCTCGAAATCGGTGTACGGCATGGGAATCCCGGCCTCCTCCTGCATCACCGTCCAGAACTGCGGGAGCGTCCAGGCGCCCACCTCCAGCTGCCGCACATGCCGGAAGTACGACGCCCGCACGCGCTCCACCGGGACGCCGCTGCGGTCCGCGACGTTCTGGGTGCTGCGCCCGTCGAAGGTGCCCACTGTAAAGACGCCGCCCCAGTCGAACGCCACGTGCCGTTTCTGCTCACTCGTCATCCGCACGATCATGCCGCACGCACGGCTAGGACCGCCCGGCGCTGTGCAGACCAACCGGCCCTGGGGGGCGCATGTTTCACCCGGGGATGATTAGGTTCCGGCGGTCCCAGGCGGTCAGGTTCAGGGCGTGCATGGCCTGCCAGGGCCGCGTCCAGTCGCCGTCGGCGGGCAGCTTCTGTGCCCGGCCGTGCCGCAGCACGTGCCCCCGGTGGGCGCTGAGCAGGTCGGGCAGTGGGCAGTCCGGGTGCAGGTGCACGTCAATCTCTTCACTCAGGGACGGCGCGTACGGCTGGCGGGTGTTGCTGGTGAGCACGCACGCGGAGCCGCTGGCGCGGTCCCGCAGCCACGTCAGGAGTTGCACGAACGGCCAGCCGCTCCCCGCCGTTTCCGGCGTTTCACTCCAGCGCAGGCCCGCGGAGCAGTCCGGCTCAATCCGGTACGCCCGCAGGTGACGGACCTCGGACACGCCGGGCAGGTAGTACGTGCCCAGCGCCTGAGCCCCCGCCGCGAGGAGGTCCTGGTGCAGGGCGCTGATTGCCCGCGCCTGTTCGGGCGTGGCGCCCCAGGCGCGCTCGTCGAGGGCCTGCGGGGCCAGGTGGTCCGCTACGGCGGCGCCGGGCACGGTGCGCCCCTCGAGGCGCGCGAGGCTGAGGTCCGGGAGGAGGGTGACGGCGCGGTCCTGACCGACCAGCTGCTGAAGCTCGTCGTCTGTCAGTGCGGCCAGGTTCAGACGACGGGGCACGCTCCCCAGCATACGATCCCGCGTCCTACAGTTTCAGCACACGCAGTCAGTTTGAGTGTCGGCTGGCCGGACAAGGCGGGCACGCGGCCCGCAGCGGCACGCCCGGCAGCAGACCCCCTGGGGTGCGCCTGAGGCTGTGTGGCGCCCACCCAGAGCTGAACCTGCCGGGCGGCATCAGCCCCTATAGTTGCAGGCATGACTGACGCCGCCGTCCCCAATGCTGACCTTCACGCTGTCGCCCGGGCCCTGCTTGATCACGCCGGGCCCATCGTGATCCTGTCGCATGAAAATCCTGACGGGGACGCGCTGGGCAGCGTTCTGGGCCTGGCCCGCGCATTGCGGCAGCTGGGGCGGGAGGTAATCGCCCCCATGCACGTCCCGCGCTTCCTGGCCTTCATGCCGCGCGACGGAGAACTGAGCGGCCACCTGAGCGAGTGGCCCGCGGACGCCTTGGCGGCCGTGCTGGACGTGGACAACAATGACCCGGTGCGCGTGGCGGGCGCGGACCTGTCCACCTTCAGCGGGCCGGTCGTGAACGTGGATCATCACGGCACGAACGCCCGCCGGGCCGACGCGCTGGCCGTTGATCCCGCCCAGCCGGCGGCGGCTGCGATGATCGCCGAACTGGTGGACCTGCTGGGCGCCACCTGGACCGAGGAGATCGCCACGCCCCTGATGCTGGGTCTGATCACGGACACGGGATCGTTCCGGTTCGAGTCCGTGACGCCCGCCGCGTTCCAGACAGCCGCGACCCTCCGGGCGGCCGGCGCGCGGCTGGGGTGGATCAACGATCACCTGGGGCAGAATCCGCAGACGTACTACACGCTGCTGCGCGAGGTGTTGGGCACCCTACAGGTTCTGCATGACGGGCGCGTGGTGCTGGTCCGCGTGGACGGCGGGATGCTGGAGCGCACCGGAGCCGCGTGGGAGGACGTGGAGAACTACGTCGGGATGTTCCGCAACGTGGAAGGCTCGCAGCTGGCCGTGATGGTCAAGGATTTCGGGGAGCGCGTGAAGGTCTCCCTGCGGTCCCGCGCGGGCCTGAGCGCCCAGAACGTCGCGGTGGCCCTGGGCGGCGGCGGGCACGTCCCGGCGGCGGGCGCCAGCCTGAACCTCACGTGGCCAGAGGCGTTCCCGCTGCTGGACGCGGCCATTCAGGCCGAGCTGCGCCGCGTGGACGACCTGAACGGAACGCCACGGCCAAGCGGAAGCCCAGGCGCCCCCTGACCCGGCATGCCAGGGGACGATTCAGGGCGGGGTGGGCGCGCCCATGGAGGCGCGGTCACCGCCGAGCACCACCTTCAGGGCCGCATTGATCCACGCGAAGGCCCGGCGGGTGTTCGGCATGGTGTACGTCTGGTCCGCGCCGTGCTGCATGAACACGTACACGAGATGGCGCCCGTCCGTGGTCTCCACGTAGCCGCTGTAGGTCAGGAGCTGCCAGCCGTTGCCGCCCTTGGCCCCGACGTACTTCACGCGCTTCTGGTGCGTGAGGGTCAGCGCGGACCGGCCGAAGCCGGTGGCCATGACCTCGCGCTGCCAGCGGCGTGAACTGGCGGACAGGTCAGGCCGCAGGAATTCCTGCGCGACCAGCGTGCCGAACTCGTACGGTGTGCTGAGGTTGTACGCCTGAACGTCCAGGCTGTTGTCGGCGCGCTCGTCGAAGTACGCGTCAAGCCGGCGCTGCACATAATCCGCCCGGTACTGCTGGGCGTCGTGATCGATGAGGGCCGCCAGGCGGCGCTGCTCCTCGCCGCGCGCGTCGTTCCAGCGGGCCGTGCCGCTGAAGGTCGCGGACAGGCCCGACTGGGCGACCCACCAGTCCTTGGTGGGCAGGATCAGGCGCGTTCGGCACAGGCCCAGGCGGTCCGCGACGTCCTGCACGGCGCCCAGGCCGGCGCGGCGGTGCAGGATGTCGGTCGCGGTGTTGTCACTGTTGTGAATCATGCGGGCGGTCAGGGTGCGCACGTCCGAATGATCGAAGGGGTAACTGCCCAGCGACTGGTTCTGCCGGGTCACGTCGAACCGCTCGGTCGGCTGGACGCGTCCGGCGTCAATTTCGCGCAGCAGGGCCCACAGCACAGCCTGCTTGTACGTGCTCGCCAGCGGGAAGGAACTGTCAGGGTTGGTGGCGACCGCGCGAACGGGCCGCAACGTGACGGGATCCACCTCGGCTACCCACAGCCCCAGGCGGCCACTCAGGGCGTGCGGGGGCGCCGGGGCCTTCTGGACTGCGGGGGCGGCCCGCAGGCAGCCCCGCTCGTCCCGCAGTGGGTCGGCCTGCACGGCGTGCCGTTCCCGTTGCAGCGTCACGTGCCCCTCGCGCTGCGGCGCGGGCTGTGCACAGGCGATCAGAAGCGCGGGCCCGAGCAGAGCGGCCCGCCTGAGCAGCGTCACCACGTCAGACGGTGACGGGCTCCAGCGTGACGCCCACCGTGCCGGGACCGGCGTGGGTGGCGACCACGGCGCCAATCTGGTGGTCTCCCATGTCCTCGAAGGTCAGGCCCGCCAGTCCGGCGCGGACTTCCTGCACGTACGCCTCGCCGCCAGGGGTGCACATCACGGCCAGGCGGGCGCTGCCGTGCCGGGCCACGTACTTCTTCACGTGGTCCACGATGTCCGCCATGGCCTTCTTGTGCCCGCGGACGCGGCCGCCCGCCTCCACGCGGCCGTCCTTGACGACCAGGATGGGTTTGATGTTCAGCAGGCTGCCCAGTAGCGCCTGCGCGCCCCCAATGCGGCCGTTGATGCGCAGGAAATCCAGGGTGTCCACCGTGAAGCGGATGTCCGCCTGGGAACCCGCCGCTTCCAGCTTCTGCACGATCTGCGTCATGCTGAGGCCCTGGTGGGCCAGTTCAGCGGCGCGCAGCACGCGCAGGCCCAGGCCCATGCTGACCGAGCGGCTGTCCACGACCGTGACCTTCCCGGCGAATTCCTGCGCGGCCAGGCGGGCGCTGCCGACCGTGCCGGACATCTGCCCACTGATGTGAATGCTCAGCACCTCATCGGCCTGTTGCAGCGCGGCGTAGTACGCGGCGGCGAACTCGGCCGGGCTGGGCTGCGAGGTGCTGGGCGTCTTCTTCCCGGATTTCAGGCCCGTGAAGATGTCCTGCGGCGTGATCTCCAGGCCGTCTTTGTGCATCTTCCCGTCAAACAGCACGTACAGAGGCACGCTGGTCACGCCAATCTGAGCGAGCAGCTCTGGCGTCAGGTCACACGTGGAGTCCGTGACGATCGCAATGGTCATTCCCTGATACTAGCGTGACGCGGCCCACGGTGCCGACCGGGACAGGCCGACCACAACGAACAAACCGCCCCGGCTGGCCAGGGCGGTTCGTGCGGTCCGGGGTTCAGTCCGGCTTCTTCTTCGGCGGCCACTTCTTCCGGCCACCGGCGCCGGGTTCACTCGTCGCCTGCTGCCCTTCTTCGAGCAGGTTCTCCCCCACCTGATCCAGGTGCACGTGCTCTGTGATCGGGGGCGCCGCGATCGGCGCTTCGGCCTGCGCGGGCTCAGAGGTCGCCGGAGTAGTTGCCTCGGCGGCCTGCACCTTCGGAGCCCATTTCTTCCGCTCGCCGGCCGGGGCCGATGCGGTCGCCGGTTCGGAAGGTGTGATCACAGGTTCAGTGACCTGGGCAGCGGCTGCCGGGGCGGGCCCAGCAGCAGGGGCCGCGCTGACCGTTTGCGCTTTCGGGGCCCACTTCTTCCGCTCACCCTCTGAGGGTGCCGGAGCAGGGGCTGCGGCGACGGGCTCGACAGGTTCAGCTGGGGAAGGCGCCGGGGTGGTGTCGGCCTTCGCCTTAGGGGCCCAGGCCTTGCGGGCGGGCGCGTCAGCGCTGGGCGCCTCTGGGGTCGCCTCGGATGGCGCGGCCTCGGCCGCCGGGACGGGTGCGGGGTTCACGTCGTCCGTCTTGGCTTTCGGCGCCCATGCTTTGCGGGCGGGGGCCGCGGTGGGGCCCGGTTCGGTCGGAGTCGGAGTGGCCTCGCTGGCGGGCGTGGGTACGGGCGCGGCGCTCACATCATCCGCTGCTCTGGGCTTCCAGCTCTTGCGGGCCGGGGCGGCGTCCGGCGTGGATGCGGGCGCAGGGTCGGGAGCGGGCGCGGCAGCCTGCACATCATCCCCGCTTGGACCTGCCGGGCTCGCAGTTTTCGGCTTCCAGCTCTTGCGGGCGCTGGTTTCGGGGTGTGCCGCCTGCGCCTCGGGCTGGGTGCCCTGCATGGCATCGGGACTGCCGGGCTGGGCGTTGATGACGGCGGCGCTCGTCTCGCCGACCACAGCGGCGGGGGCACCGGCGCCGGGCTGCTCGCCGGTGCGGTCCATCGGGGTCTGCGCGTTGGGGGCGCTGACGACCTCAGGCTGCTCCAGCGGGGTAGCGTCCGCCACGGGACCGGTGGGAGCGGCCTGCTGCCACGTGCCGTCGGCGCGCTGCACGCTCTCAAGCATGAGTTCCGCGACGTCCTTGACGATGATGTCGTCGCGTTTCTGCTTCTCGGGCGTGGAGTTCAGCATGGCCTTGCAGAACGGGCAGCCCACGGCGACGACCTTGCCGGTCTGCACGAACTCGTCGCTGGCCGCCTTGGCGCCGTCCAGGCGGGCCTGGAGTTCACGGAAGCGGTTGTCGCTGACGCGCTCGCTGCCCTCCTCCTCTTCCTTCCAGAACTGCGCGCCGCCCGCGCCGCAGCAGAAGGAGTTCTCGCGGCTGCGTTCCAGGTCCAGCACCTCGCCCGCCATTTTCGTGATGAGGGTGCGGGGCGCGTCGTACACGCCGTTGTGGCGGCCCAGGTAGCAGGGGTCGTGGTACGTGACGTTCTCCGCGAGCCGGTCCATGGGGAGCTTCCCGGCGGCCACAAGGGTCTCGAGGTACTCGGTGTGGTGGATGGTGCGGTAGTCGCCGCCCAGCTGCCGGTACTCGTTGCCGATGGCGTTCATGCAGTGCGGGCAGGTCGCCACGATGAGTTTCGGCGCGACGGTGTTCAGGGTCTCGACGTTCTCGGCGGCGAGCTGCTGGTACAGGAATTCGTTGCCGGCGCGGCGGGCGCTGTCGCCGGTGCAGGCTTCCTTCTTGCCCAGCACGGCGTAGTTCACGCCGGCCTTGTCGAGCAGCTGCACGAAGCTGCGGGCGACCTTCTGCGCGCCTGGGTCGTAGCTGGCGGCGCAGCCCACCCAGTAGATGACGTCCGGGGTGGGGTTCTCGTCGATGGTGGGGACCTTGAGGCCCTCGGCCCATTCCATGCGCTTGTCGCGGCTGATGCCCCAGGGGTTGCTGGCGCGTTCCATGCCGCGGAAGGCGGTCTGCAGCTGCGGGGGGAACTCACCGGCGACCATGACCTGATGGCGGCGTATGTCAATAATATCGAGCATCTGCTCGTCCTGCACGGGGCAGACCTGCATGCAGGCGCCGCAGGTGGTGCAGGCCCACACGCTTTCCTCGTTGATAGCAAATTCCAGCAGAGGGTGCGCGGTGCTGGCCCCGGACTCGAAGGGCGCGGGTTTCAGCGTGAAGGGGCTGGGGTGCGCCGCGATCACGTTGAGTTCCATGCGTTTGTTGATCTCCAGCGCGGCGGGGCTCAGGGCCTTGCCGGTCGCATTGGCCGGGCAGACGTCCTGGCAGCGGTTGCACTGGATGCAGGAGTACGCGTCGAGCAGGCGCGGCCATTCCAGGTCTTCCAGCTTCTCCGCGCCCAGTTTGGGGTCCTCGGCCTCCATGGCCTCCTCCAGGCCCTTCATGGGGGGCAGGACGCCGCTACCGACGGGGCGTTTCAAGGCGTAGTTCAGGGGCGCCATGAAGATGTGGATGTGCTTGGTGAACGGGAAGTACGCCAGGAACGCCAGGACGCTGCCCAGCGCGCCCCAGTACCCGAAGATGCGCCAGCCCATCAGGGTCTGCTCGCTCAGGCCGCTGAAGAGGAGGTTACCCAGCGCGGTGCTGAACGGCTGGAAGGTGTCGCCGCCCTCCTGGGCCATCTTGGCGGCGTTGCCGAGGATGCGGCTGCCGACGTGGAAGGTGATGAAGGCGCTGACGATCAGGCTGTCACGCAGGATGTAGTTCGCCTTGAGCAGCGGGTGCAGCAGCGTCTTGTCGGTGAAGCGGAAGTCGCGTTTGCTGGGCAGGAACAGGCGGCGGATAACGAGGCTGAGGACGCCCACGAGGACGAGCAGGCTGAGGATGTCAGCCAGGACGTTGTACAGGGCCAGCAGGGGGCTGGCTTCGCTGTCGAGGTGGAAGTTCAGGTACCCTTCGAGGCCGTCGACGACGTTCACGAGCAGGTAGTACACGAAGCCGTAGAAGATGAAGGCGTGCAGGACACTGATGGCGGTGCGGCGGCGGAAGGTGCGTTCCTGGGTGAGGCTGACGCGCAGGGCGTACAGGGCGCGCGATACGGGGTTCCCGGCGCGGTCCTCGCTTGCGGGGGCGCCGCGCGCGACACGCCGGTAGAGGCGGACAAAGCCCCAGGCGCCGAAGCCGCCGGCGATCAGGGCGAAGACGAAGAACAGCAGTTTGTGAATCAGGGGCAGCAAGGGGCAACTCCTTCAGGCGGATGGGGTCTGGGGAGGGTCCGGGGACCGCAGCGAAAACTTGTACTCAGTCAAAGTATAGGGGATGGTCGGCTCGGAGCGGAACGCCCTCACCATACCCCCACCCCACCCCCTCCGGGCCCGACTGGCCGCGCGCTCACCGCGCCGGACAGCACCTTTGCGGTAGCCTCACCCCGTGAGCCTGACTGCTGCTGAACTTCAGACGTACCTGCACGCCCTCGTCCGCGGCGAACTGAAACTCGCCACGATGATCTGGGGCCCGCCCGGCGTGGGCAAGAGCAGCGTCGTGGCGCAGGTGGCCGCCGCGCACGGCCTGGACTTCGTGGACGTGCGCCTCTCCCAGCTGGCCCCCACGGACCTGCGCGGCCTGCCGGTCCCCGAGAGCGACGGGCAGGGGGGCGGCGTGAGCCGCTGGTACCCCCCGGAATTCCTGCCCAGGGACGGGCGCGGCATCCTGTTCCTGGACGAGGTGAACATGGCCCCGCCCACCATGCAGGGCATGGCGCAGCAGCTCATCCTGGACCGCCGGGTGGGCAGCTACGAACTGCCGGACGGCTGGTTCGTGTGGGCCGCCGGGAACCGCAAGGAGGACCGCGCCAGCGTGTTCGACATGCCCGCCCCCCTCGCCAACCGCTTCCTGCACCTGACGGTCCGCCCGGACTTCGACTCCTGGCGCAGCTACGCCCTGGGCCGGAGCCTCCACGAGCACGTTATCGCGTTCCTGACGTTCCGCCCGGAACTCCTGCACCGCCTCGACCCGCAGCAGCCGGCGTGGCCCAGCCCGCGCGCCTGGGAGATGGCGTCGCGTCTGCACCGCGCCGGACTGGACGCCACGCCCGCCATCGGCGAGGCCGCCGGGGCTGAATTCAGCGCGTTCGTGCGCCTGTACGAGCAGCTGCCTGACCTGGGCATCGTGCTGGAAGGCCGGGGCGCGGGCCTGCGCCTGCCCGACGAACCCAGCGTCCGCTACGCCGCCGTCGTGGGCCTCGCCGCGCGCGCCGCCACCGCCGACGAGGCCTACCACGCCTTCACGTGGCTGGCCGACAGCGCCGGACCCGAATGGCTCCAGCTGTACGTCGCCACCCTCGTCAGCAAGTTCCAGGCCATCGGGCAGCTCGCGGACCTCGCCGAACTCGTGGGCCGGGACGAACGCCTCGCGACGCTCGTGCAGACCACGCTGAGCCTCACGGAAAGCGCGTGAGGGGGGATGGTCGATGGTTGAAAGTTGCTGGAGAACACCTTTTTCCATCAACCATCCACCATCCACTTTCAACACCGGGCGCCTCATGACCCCGGTCCCGGTCACCCCTGAGTTCCAGCGCCTGATCTCCGGCTCCCGGTTGCGCCTGCGGGGGCGGTCGGCGTTCTTCGCGACGCTGCTGCTGCACGCGGAGTTCGTGCCGTCGCGGGAGGTCGCGGCGGCGGGTACGGACGGCGAGCGGGTGTACGTGAACCCGGAGGTCGCCGCGACGCTGGCGCCGGACGTGCTGGACGGTCTGCTGCTGCACGAGGTGCTGCACGCGGCGCTGTCGCACGTGGAACGCCGCGGTCCGCGTGAGAAGAAACGCTGGAACAAGGCGGCGGACCTGATCGTGAACGGCATGGTGTCGGCGGCGGGCCTGCCCACGCCGCCGCAGTCGCGGCGGGACGAGCACCTGGAACGCCTGAGTGTCGAGGAGGTGTACACGTCCATCGAGGCGGAAAGCCAGGGCGACGGCGAGGACGAGGGCGACGACCTGCTCGACGGGCCGCCCAGTGACGCGCCGCCGCGCGGGCAGAAACCGGGGCAGGCCGGGCAGACGCAGCGGCAGTGGCAGCAGGCGCTGGCTCAGGCGCGCAGCGTGGAGGCCATGAGCGGCAAGGGTGACGACCCGCTGGGCGAGCACCGCGAGTTGCAGCGCCTCGCCCCGGCGCGGCTGGACTGGCGCGCGCACCTGTGGCGCTTCCTGGCGCGCACCCCGGTGGATTTCGGGGGCTTCGACCGGCGGTTCGTGGGGCGCGGCCTGTACCTGGAGGCGCTGGACGACGAGTCCCTGACCGCACTGATCGCCGTGGACACGTCCGGCAGCGTGGACGACGACGCGGTGCGGGCCCTGGTGGGCGAGGTGCAGGGCGTGCTGGGCGCGTACCCGCACGTCCGCGCGACCCTCTACTACGCGGACACCGAGGCGTACGGCCCGCACGACCTGACGCCCGGCGGCGAGATCCCCCCACCGCAGGGGGGCGGCGGCACCGACTTCCGCCCGATCTTCAAGCTGCTGGACGAGCACGAACCGGACGTCCTGATCTACCTGACCGACGGGTACGGGGACTTCCCAGACGCCGCGCCGCGCCTGCCCACCCTCTGGGTCGTGCCGCCCGGCGGCCTGGAGGACGAGGGCTTCCCCTTCGGTGAGGTCCTGCGCCTGGAGGAACACACATGATTGCGACGAGTCGCCCTGACGGCTTTGAGGTTGCCCTGACGCTGACCCCGGATGCGGAGTCGGTGTGGTTCGTGTTCGACGGACCGAAACTCGTCCTGCGCACGGACGGCGCCCTGCCGACCGGGGAAGCCCCACTGCCCGCGGTGGACGTGACGCCGCTGGGCACCCTGGACGGCACGTCGTATCTGGCGGCGGGCCTGGACGGCGACCTGCCCGCCGGCTTCCAGGCTGTGCCGGTCCGTTCCGGCTTTGGCCGTCTGCCTGAGCACCACATGGGGCTGGCCGGGTACGCTGCGCAGGTCATCGAGTTCGCCCGCACGCACCGCTACTGCGGCCGCTGCGCCACGCCCCTCAGTGACGCCACGCATGAACGCTCGCGCCGCTGCCCGAACTGCGGCCTGACGGTGTACCCGCGCGTGGCCCCCGTCGCGATGGTGCTGATCCGGCGCGGTCAGAGCCGGGACACCGAACTGCTGCTGGCCCGCAGCCCGCACTTCCCGCCCGGCATGTACTCCGCGCTGGCGGGCTTCGTGGAACCCTCCGAGACGCTGGAAGCCGCTGCCCGGCGCGAGGTGCAGGAGGAGGTGGGCGTGCAGATCACGGACCTGCGGTACCAGTTCAGTCAGCCGTGGCCGTTCCCGCACTCGCTGATGCTGGGCTTCACCGCCGAGTACGCGGGCGGCGACATCACCCCGCAACCCGGCGAGATCGACGACGCCCGCTGGTTCCCGGTCACCGACCTGCCCACCCTGCCCGCCGCGTTCAGCATCGCTCGGGCGCTGATCGACGCGGCGGTGGCCGAGGCCCTGGCGTAACCACCGGACCCGCGTCCCCCCCTGCCCCCTCCCCTCGTGGCATCATCGCTGCGATGACTGGTGAGCTTGACCCGCGGACGCTGACGATCTTGGGTGTGGAGGGGGCGCTGGAGGCGGCGGGGGCGCCGCGCGCGACGGCGGATACGCTGTCGGGCCTGTCGGCGCATCCGGACGCGCGGGTGCGGGCGCGGGTGGCGCGGCATCCGAACACGCCGGTGGAGGTGCTGGGCGGACTGGCGGCGGCGTACCCGGCGGACGTGCTGGCGAATCCGGGGTTGCCGCTGATGCGCCTGGCGCGGCCGAACCTGCTGGGGGTGTTCCCGGCGGATGGGGTGATCGCGCTGCTGAACGCGCCGGGCGTGCCGGGCTGGGTGGTGGACTCGGCGCTGCGGCACGAGGATTACGCGGTGCGCACGGCGCTGGCGGGCCGGGCGGACCTGAGTGCCGAGCGGGTATCGGCGCTGGCGCAGGACGCCGGGTGGCAGATCCGCGAGGCAGTCGCGCGGCGAGACGCGCTGCCCGAGGGGCTGGTGCGGCAGCTGGCGGCGGACGACGATTACGACGTGCGCAAGGCCGTGGCGTCCCGCCCTGACCTGCCGGGGGACGTGCTGCGCGTACTGGTCGGGGACGCGCACGGCATGGTGCGGGCCGGGGTGGCGCGGCGGCTGGATCTGCCGCTGGACTGCATGATCCAGCTCGCGGCGGACGGCGACCCGGACGTGCTGGCGACCCTGGCGCGGCGGGTGGATCTGCCCCGGTCGGTGCGGGAGTGGCTGGCGACGAACGATCAGCCGCTGGTGCGCGCGGCGGCCCTGCAGGCGTGGACGGTTCCGGCGGAGTGGCTGGCGCGGGCCGAGGTGGACGCCGACCCGGACGTGCGCGCCGCGCTGGCCCGCCGCCCGGACGCCCCGGCGGAGGTGCTGACGCGACTGGCGGGCGACGAGTCCGAGACGGTGCGCCGCGCCGTGCTGGAGCGCAGCGACCTGCCGGAGGGCGCGGTGCTGGCGCTGGCCCACGCGCCGGAAGGCGATATCCGCCTGCACGTGGCGAGCGCGGAGGGGATTCCCGCGTCGGTGCTGGACGCCCTGCTGACCGACCCGGACGCCAGCGTGCGGACGGTGCTGGCGGTGCGACCCGACCTGGGCGCGGCGCAGCTGGAGGTGCTGGCGGGCGACCCGAACCCGGAGGTGCGCCGCGCCGTGGCGTACGCGACCGCCACCCCGGGCGGGACGCTGGCGGGGCTGGCCCGCGACCCGAATGCCGGGGTGCGCCGCGCGGCGGCCCTGCACCCGAACCTCCACCCCGAGGACCTGGGGGTCCTGTCCGGGGACCCGGACGAGGGCGTGCGGCTGGCCGTCGCCGGGCGCGCCGACCTCTCCCCCACCGTGCGGGACGCGCTGCTGGCCGATCCGGAGGCGAGCGTGCGTGAGGAGGCCGCGCGGGCCGGCGCGTGACCGACATCCGACTGCCTCTGGGGGGCGTGAAGTTCAGTGTGCGGGCCGTGCTCCTCTGCACGCGCGGGGACACGCTCCTGACGAACACCGAGCCTGGCATCAGCTTTCCCTACCTACCGGGGGGGCGCGGTCATGTCGGACGAGGATTCCGCGCAGGCCGCCGCGCGCGAATGGCACGAGGAGACCGGCCTGACCGCAGGCGAGCTGCTGCTAGTCGGGGTCGTCGAGAGCTTTTTCGGCCCGCCGGGTCGGCGCGAGCACGAGATCGGCTTCTCCTACCACCTGCCTGCCCCATCCAACCTGCCGGACGGGACGTTCACCGTGCACGACAACCCGGACGTGCAGTGCCAGTGGGTGCCCTTCGACCGGATCGAGGCGACCCCGGTGTACCCGCTGGTCGTCCGGGACCTGCTGCGCGTTCCGCCGGGCGAGGTGCGGCACATCCTCAATCGGGAAGCGTAGAACAAGCCTCCTCCACGTCTGCTGGAGGGGGCTTTCCGTGGGGCTGGGGTCAGATGGCGAGGCCCTGGGCGTGGGCGCTGACGTCCTTGCTCTCGTACTGGCCGGGCGGCAGGCCAATGCTGGGCGTGTTGGTCTCGAACTCGTCGCTCCAGCCGACTTCTTCCAGGGCTTTCTTCCACGCGCCGATGCTCTCGTTTCGGTAGATCTGGTAGGCGGCCATGCCGACCTCGGGGCCGCCGCGCGCGATGACCGATTCCACCCAGGCCCACTTGGCGGACACGTTGCGGAGTTCGGCGGTGGTGCGCAGTTCCTTCTGGATGCGTTTCATGCGCTTCTCGATGGTCTGCACGCCCGCGAAGGGGTCCGCGAAGTGCGGCGTGTGGCGTTTGGGCACGAAGGGGCTGATGCCCAGCGCGATGCGGTTGATCTTCGCGAGGTCCTTGGTGAACTCGATCAGTTCGGTGATGTCGTCGTCGTTCTCGGGGCCGAGGCCGATCATCATGTACACCTTGACGCCCTTGAAGCCCAGGTCGCGGCTGATGTGCGCGGTCTTGGTGAGGTCCTCGGTGGTGATGCCCTTTTTCAGCCAGCGGCGCAGGCGTTCGCTGGGGGCGTCGCTCGCGACGGTGAAGGTGCGCAGGCCGCCGGCCTTGAGGATCTCGGCCAGTTCGGCGTCGACGGTGTCGGCGCGGATGGAGCTGACGCCCAGCTTGATGCCGCGGTCGGTCAGGGTGCGGCCCACGTACTTGGTGTGTGGGAAGTCGCTGAGGGCCGCGCCGACCAGGCCGACCTTCTCCACCCAGTCGGGGATGGTGTCGAGCAGTTCCTGCGCCTGGTTGTTGCGGTTCGGGCCGTACATGGTCCGCGCGAGGCAGAAGGTGCAGGGGCGCGGGCAGCCGCGCTGCGCCTCGACCAGGAACATGTTGCTCAGTTCGCTGTGCGGCGTGACGATCTGGCTGTATGCGGGGAGCAGTTCCTTGGGCGCGGTGGCCCACTTGGGTTCGTGGGCGTGCCGGGCGGGCAGAAAGATGCCGGGCATCCCGTCGATCAGGTCGTAGAAGTCCTCGCGGCTCTCGGCTTCGCGCAGCGCCTCGCTGATGACGGGCACGATCTGCTCGCCGTCGCCGATCACGATGATGTCCGCAAAGGGTGTGAGCGGGTAGGGGTTGCTGCTCGTGAACGGCCCGCCGATCATGACCAGCGCGTCGCTGTCGTCGCGTTCCTCGCGCAGGGGACGCAGCCCCGCCACGTCCAGCGTGCGGATGATGTTCGTCAGGTCCAGCTCGAACGACACGCTCAGGGCGAACAGTTCGCAGTCCCCGGCGTCACGCCCGCTCTCCACGGTGGGCAGGGCCTGACCGGTGCGTTCGAAGGCGTCCACGTCGTCGGGCAGGAAGGCGCGTTCGCAGGCGACGCCCTCTTCCTGGTTGAACATGCGGTAGATGACCTGATAGCCCAGCGAGGCCATGCCCACCGAGTAGCGGTTCGGGAAGGCCAGGGTCACGCGGACGGGGGCCTGCTTGTAGATCGTGCCGGTCTCGTCGTCCAGCAGGGGTTTGATGGTCGTGCGCCAGTAGCTCAAGGGTCCTCCGGGGGCGCGCGGCTGGAGGGGGGTGTCCCTCCGGGCTCCTCACCGGGTCCGCCCGGGGGGCGGCGCGCGTCACAATCGGCGATTCTAGCGGACGCGGGGAGGTGCAAGTGGGGGGCGCGTCACGTGCCGGGGCCCACCGTGGGGGCATGAGAGACGCCCGGTGCGCGCGGGGTGCATGGCGTAGAATGCCGCGCATGAAGAGTGATCCCGTGGATCTGACCCTGTTCCTGGCGCAGAGCGTGGTGGACCAGCCGTCGCTGGTGCGCGTCTCGAAGCGCGGCCCGACCGTGATGGTCCGCGTCGGCCCCGGCGAGGAGGGCCGCCTGATCGGCCGTCAGGGCCGCGTGATCCAGGCGATCCGCACGCTGGTGCGCGCTGCCTCCGACCCGCGCGAACGGCTGAACGTCGACCTGGACGCGCCCAGAAAAGCGTGACGGGCGGGCAGGACCGGACGCGGCTCGGGTATTTCCTCGGGCCGCATGGCGTCAAGGGCGGCGTGAAGGTTTACGTACTGGGTGACCAGGAGCAGTTCCGCGCGCTGAAACGGGTGTTCGTGGAGGGCCGCGGCTGGCTGCGCGTGGCGCGGCTGGAGATGCTCGCGCCGGGCGTGGCCCTGCACCTGGCGGGCGTGACGTCGCGCGAGGCGGCCGAGGAACTGCGCGGCCTGAACGTGTTCGCGGCGGACGACGAGCTGCCCGAGCCCGAGGAGGGCGTGTACTACTACCACGAGCTGCGCGGCCTGACCCTGCACGGCGCCGGTGGCGAGGTGTTGGGTGAGGTCGTGGACGTGGAGGACGGCGGGCATCAGGACCTGCTGGTCGTGCGGCATGAGGGCGGCGAGTCGTTCGTGCCTCTTCAGGCGCCGTACGTGCTGGTGAACCTGAATGACCGCAGGCGTCCGGCGTCGCTGGCGCTCTCGGCGGATGCCCCGGCAGGGCTGCTGGAGGCGGATGCACCTGAGGTCGGCGGCGATGACGCCTGAGCCCACCCCGGACGGCCCGCTGACCTTCTCGTTCCTGACGCTGTTCCCCGAGTTGCTGGCACCATTCGCCTCCGAGGCGATCCTGGGGAAGGCCCGCGAGCGGGGGCTGGTGGACGTGCGGCTGGTGAACATGCGGGACTTCTCGCAGAACAAGCACCTGAAGGTGGACGACACGCCGTACGGGGGCGGAGCGGGCATGGTGATCCGCGTGGACGTCGCCGAGCGGGCGCTGGCCAGCCTGCCGCCCGCCGACGAGGTGATCCTGTTCAGTCCGGCCGGGCAGCCGTTCACGCAGGCGGTCGCGGAGGAACTGGCCGGGAAGGCACACCTCGTGTTCCTGTGCGGCCGCTACGAGGGCTTCGACGCCCGCGTGGAGGGGCTGGTCACGCGCGAATTGAGCGTTGGGGATTTCGTGATGATGGGCGGCGAGGCGGCGGCCGCGTGCGTGCTGGAGGCCGTGGCCCGGTTGCGGCCCGGCGTGCTGGGCGACGCGGACTCGCACCGGGCGGACTCGTTCAGTTCGGGCCTCCTGGATTATCCCGAGTACACGCGGCCCCTCGCGTGGCGGGAGCAGGCGGTGCCGGAGGTGCTGCGCGGCGGGAACCACGCGGCCATCGGGGCGTGGCGGCGCGAGCAGGCGCTGAAGCGCACGCTGGCCCGCCGCCCGGACCTGCTGGTCTCGGCCCCGCTGACGCCGCAGGACAGCGCCACGCTGCTGACCCTGGGCGCTACCCCGGACGACCTGAAGGGCTGGGGGGCGCCTCCACCACCGATACCGAGAGTGAAGCGCAAGAAGCGGCCTGCCGATCTCCCCCCTGGGACGTGAGAAAACCGCCGAAAATGGCGGTTTTCTGTGGGATGCACCCACATTGTGCGCGGCGGAACGCGCCAGCATGACAGGGTATGCGCGTTCCGCTGTTTCCCCTGCCGAACCTGGTGTTGTTTCCAGGCGTGGTGCTCCCACTGTACGTGTTCGAGCCCCGGTACCGTACGCTGCTGACTGACGTGCAGGCTGGCGGTGAGACGTTCGGGATCGTGCGCATCCTGGTGTCCTCGAAGGAGTCGGACCTGCCGTTTCAGGACCGCGTATCGCGCGTGGGCACGCTGGCGCACCTGCGGCACGCCGATCTGCACGAGGACGGCACGAGCACGATCATCATTGCGGGCGGTGAGCGGTTTCAGGTGCAGGAGTTCCACATGGATCACCCGTACCTGAGTTCGGACGTGACCCTCTGGCCCCTGGAGGCCGAGCCGGACCTGACGCCCACCGAGGCCGAGCAGGCCACGCTGGCTACGGCGCGCGAGTTGCTGGCGGCCCTGCTGCGGCTGAATCCGGACAACACCGAGGCGCTGCTGGCGGCCGCGCCTGAGGACCCCCTGCTGATTGCCAGTTTCGCTGCGAGTGTCCTGCCCCTCAGCGGGGAGGCCCGCGAGGACGCCCTGCGCGCCCGGACGGTGCTGGACCGTCTGGATGTCCTTCTGGCGCAGGTGCCCAGCGCCGCCAGGACGCTGAACTAGCCCCGCAGGAATCGGGACGTTCTCCGCTCTGGCAAAGCGGTTCAATTCTGCCTGGGACAGAATCCAGTCCGCTCTGATAGGCTGTCTGTCCGATGGCGACGGTGGCGGAATTACGGGACAAACTGCGGCGACCACTGGCAGCGGAACTGGCCTCCGGCTGCCAGAACCGCGTCGTGGCGGGCGGCGTGGAGAAACTGCTGGCCTCACCACTGGGCAACCCATTCCCGAAGGTCCGCGAGGCCTTGGCTGGGTACGCGGCGCTGGACGCAGCGGCACGGGACGCGGCCCTGCGCGCCGCCCTGGACCTGCTGACCGACACCCCCGCAAAGACCGCCGCTCCGAAGGCCGCGCCCGTCGCCAAGCGCGCCGCCGTCCCCACCGCCGCTCCGGGTGAGCGCCTGCCCCCGGACGCGCCCGTCGAGCGGCTCGACAGTGGACCCGGCGGCGCGCGCAAGCTGCACACGCTGGGCCTACACCTGCTGCGCGACGTGCTGCACGCCTACCCGCACCGTCACGAGGACCGCCGCGCCCTGCCGGACCTGTCCGAGGTCGAGGAGGGACAGAAGGTCACGGTGGAGGGCCGCGTCGTCGCCAAGTCCCGCCGCAGTCCCAAACCCGGCATGCAGATCCTGGACGTGACCCTGGAAACGCCGTCTGGCGGGCGCGTGAAAGCCACGTGGTTCAACCAGCCGTGGGTGGAAAAGCAGCTGCGCGAGGGCGCCCGGCTGGTCCTGACGGGTCGTGTGAAGCGCTTCGGGCGCAGCGTGCAGCTGGGCGTGGAGCACTTGGAGACGGTGGACGGCGCCCAGGATTCCCTTTCGACCGGGCGGATCGTGGGCGTGTACGACGCGAAGGACGGCATCTCGCAGGAGTTCCTGCGCCGCGCCGCGTTCCGCACGTTGCAGGCCGTCCCACTGGACGATTACCTACCCGCGCACTGGCGGCGGCAGTACGGTGTGACCGACCTCAGCGACGCGCTGTGGGGCATTCACTTCCCGGCCGACGAGGCTCACCTGAGCCGCGCGAACCACCGCCTGCGCTTCGACGAGTACCTGTTCCTCGAACTGCGCATGCTCCTCCAGGGTGAGGACGCCGTGCTGCAGGGCAAACGCTTCAACGCCAAGGGGGACGACATCCACACCTTCGAGGGCGCGCTGCCGTTCCGCTTCACGAACGCGCAGCGGCGCGTGCTGCTGGAGATCACGGACGACATGCGCAGCGACCGCCAGATGGCCCGCCTCGTGCAGGGGGATGTCGGGAGCGGCAAGACCGCCGTGGCCGCCTGCGCCCTGTACCTCGCCGTGCGGGACGGCTACCAGGGCGCGCTGATGGCCCCCACCGAGATCCTCGCGCGGCAGCACTACGCGAACCTCGTCGGGTACCTCGGGCAGCTCGACATCCGCGTGGGCCTCCTGATCGGCGCGATGACGCCCAAAGCGAAACTGGAGATGCAGACCCGCATCGCGGACGGGGACGTGGACGTCGTCGTGGGCACCCAGGCGCTCATTCAGGAGAACGTCCGCTTCGACAACCTCGGGCTGGCCGTCGTGGACGAGGAGCACCGCTTCGGTGTGCAGCAGCGCCGCAAACTCCTCGCGGGCCGCCCCGACGTGCTCGTCATGAGCGCCACCCCCATCCCCCGCTCGCTGGCGCTCACCGCCTACGGCGACCTGGAACTCTCGGTCATCGACGAACTCCCACCCGGCCGCACACCCATCGAAACCAAACTCATTCAGGACACCGCCCGGCAGCAGGCGTACGGGTTCGTCATGCGCCAGATCCGCGAGGGGCGGCAGGCGTTCGTCGTTACCGCCCTCATTGAGGAAAGCGAGAACCTCGAACTCCTTGCCGCCACGCAACTCGCCGACGACCTCAAGACCATCCTCCCCGAGGCGCGCATCGACCTGCTGCACGGCAAGATGAGCGCCGCCGAGAAGGACTTTGTCATGGACCGCTTCCGCGCGCACGACTTCGACATTCTCGTGTCCACCACCGTCATCGAGGTCGGCGTGGACGTCCCCAACGCCACCGTCATGGTCATCGAGAACGCCGAACGCTTCGGCCTCGCCCAGCTGCACCAGTTGCGCGGCCGCGTCGGCCGAGGCAGCGCCCAGAGCTACTGCGTCCTGATCGCCGGGGAGCACAGCAAGAAAACCCGGCAGCGCCTCAAGATCATCGAAGGCAGCACCGACGGCTTCGTCATCGCCGAAGCCGACCTGAAACTCCGCGGCCCCGGCGAGATACGAGGCACCCGCCAGAGCGGCATCCCGGACCTGCGCCTCGCCGACATTGCCAACGACACCCAGATCATCGAACAGGCCCGCGAACTCGCCAAGCACATCCTCGCGCACGACCCCAGGCTGGAACACCCCCGCCTCCAGTACCTCCGCAGCGAACTCCAGAACCGCAGCCAGAGCGTCGCCTACCGCGAGGTGATCTGATGTGGACTCCGATTGAATGGTTTGCAAAAACCGTTCAATCCGAGCGGATGCGAGAAGGAGCAAAGCGGGTTCCGGACGTGAAGCTGACGACCCGGTGCCGTTCCGGGTCGCCAACGAAACAGACGGAATCCGTATGATGACCCCTCCCCCGCTGGTCGTGTACGTGGATGTGGACGAGACGCTGGTGCGGAACGTGGGGCGGTCACGGGTGCCGATTCCGGGGGCGATCGCGCATGTGCGGGAGCTGGCGGCGCAGGGCGCGGAGCTGTACTGCTGGAGTTCCGGCGGGGCCGCCTACGCGAGGGACAGTGCGCGTGAGGTGGGCTTGGAGGCCGTGTTCACGGCGTTCCTGCCCAAGCCGCAGGTGCTGGTTGATGATCAGCGGGTGGAGTCGTGGCGGCGGCTGGTGCAGGTGCATCCGCTGTCGTGCCCGGGTGAGTCGGTGGCGTCGTACCGGGAGGCGCTGGACAGCACCCGCCGGTCAGAGCGCTAAGGCCCTGACCGGCGGGTGGGAACGGTTCTGTTGAACCGCTAGGGATTATTTGATGTTGCCGTTCAGGCCGTTGGGGTAGAAGCCGCCTTTGCTGGCGCCGGGGGCGAGGTAGACGATGTTCAGTACTTCGCGGGTGCTGCGGGGGAACGCGACGCCGTTCGTGTCGGCGGGCGCGATGACGGCCATGCCCTTGGCGTCGGTGAGGCCCTGGTCTTTCATGCCGCCGACCTTGCCGCGCAGGTTGCTGATGGCCTGCACGACCTGCCCGACGTACAGTCCGGCGGCGGCGCTGATCTGGCGCTGCTGGAAGAGCATGCTGCGGATTGCGCCACCGTGGTAGGCCTCAACGGCGAGGATGCCGGCGGCCGCCTGGAGGTAGGCGGGGTTGGTGATGAGGGTCGCGGCGCCGTTGTAGGCGGTGACGCCCACGTCCTCGAAGATGAACGCGCCGTGCAGGAAGAACAGGTCGTTCGCGTAGGGGTTGAAGCCGTCGATCTTCCCGCCGCTCGCGGCCTGTCCGGCGGCGCGGAAGGCGCCGTTCAGGTCGATGACGGGGCGGGGTGCGGCGGCCTTGCCGAGCGCGCCGTGCAGGAATTTCACGTGGGCGAGTTCGTCCTCGGCGATGTCGCGGGCGAGGGCCTGGACGTTACCGTCCTTGAACTGCATGCCGCGGTCCTGGTCGAGGCTGGCGGGCAGGCGGATGTCGGCGCCGCCGCCGATCTTGCGCAGTTCGTTCACGCGGCCCACGGCGGCCAGGTAGAAGGCCGCTTCTAGGTATTCGAGGTTCAGGGCGAAGTTCAGGACGTCGCCGTCGATGTTCTTAGCTGGGGCGGCGCTGGCGGTGCTGCCCGCGGCGAGGCCCATGGCGGCGGCGCCCAGGCCGAGCTTGCCGAGGAAGCCCATGGCGGCGCGGCGGTTCATGGCGGACTCGTTGGTGGCGCTGTCGATGATCTGCTGTTCGGTATCGTGGCTCATGGTGGTGCTCCTGGGTGTGGTCGCCCCTGGACGCCTCCTGTCGGGGGGTCCGGTGTGGGGGTGGGAAGGTTGGGGGAGTGAACCGCCGCCGGGTGGCGGGGTTCGTGCTTGACATCCAGCCATATGCGGCGGGGGATGGGGTTGGATCACCGAGGGGGTGAATGTGAACGCCACATAAAGATGCGTGGGGTCGGTAGAGTGGGCGGCATGAACGATCAGCCCACCCTGTTCGAGCGGATCATTGCGCGGGAACTCCCCAGCGACATCGTGTACGAGGATGAGCAGTACATCGCGATCTGGGATATTGCCCCGAAGGCCCCCATTCACCTTCTGGTGATCCCCAAGCGCATGACGCCCCGCGTGGACGCCATCACGGACGCTGCGGAGATGGGTGAACTGTGGCTGACGGCGGTGAAGGTGGCGCGGCAGCACGCCGACGATTACCGACTCGTGGTGAACTGCGGCACGGGCGGCGGACAGGTGGTGTTCCACACGCATATTCACGTGCTGGCCGGCTGGGAGCACGGTCCGGACAGCGACACCTGATGCCGACATTTGATGGGGTGCTGTTCGATCTGGACGGCGTGCTGATCGACAGTGAGCATCTGGCCGAGGGTGTCTGGGTACGCACCCTGGCGGAGCATGGCCTGCCGATTCCCGCGAATGAGTTCTCGCACCTGGCGGTCGGGCAGACGTTCCCGAACGTGCTGCTCAGGTTGCAGGAGTTGCACGGTTGGACGGCCACGGACGCGTTCCTGCCGGTGCTGGAGGAACGGTTCAATGAGGCGTTCGACACGGTCCCGGCCATTGAAGGGGCGCGGGAGACGCTGCTCGCGCTGCGTGCAGCGGGCGTTCCGTTTGCGGTGGCCAGCAACAGCGAGCGGGGGCGGCTGCACCTGAAGTTGCGCGCGTCGGGACTAACTGAGCTGGTGGGTGAGCACGCATACGATCCGTCCTGGGTGGGCGGGCGGGGCAAACCCAACCCGGACCTGTACGTGTTTGCGGCGGCGCAGCTGGACGTGGACGTGGCCCGCTGCGTGGTCGTGGAGGATTCCGTTCCAGGTGGGACGGCCGGCGTGCGGGCTGGCGCGACGCTGTTTGCGCTGCTCGCGGCCGGGCACATTCATCCGGACAGCGCGGCGCAGATGCAGACCATCGGGGCCGCGCGGGTCCTGTATTCGCACCGGGAGCTACAGGGGGCGCTGGGACTGACGGTCAGCAGCTGATGTGCGGGCGGGGTGATGGATCACCCCGCTTTCGCTTGACTTGAAACTCTACATATGTTGTTAATAGGACATGCCCCGATCCCCCAACAGCAGCCCCCACACCAAAGCCGTCCTGCACGCCCTCCAGCAGACCTACCCCGCCCACACCTACGGCTATGACCTCAGCAAGAGCACCGGACTGAAAAGCGGCACCCTCTATCCCATCCTCCAGCGCCTCCACGAACAGGGCCACCTGGACGCCCAGTGGGAGCAGTCCCCCCACCCTGGCAAGCCCCCCCGCCACATCTACCGCCTCACCCAGAGCGGCCTCCAACTGGCCCGCGAACGCCACGATACCCAGCCCGCCGCCGCCCACAGCAAAGGAGCCCTCACGTGAAGCCCGACGACTGGACTGATGCCCTCGACACCGAACGGCACCACGCCGACCCGCGCTGGGCTCGCGACGCCCACCACACTGTCCTGTGGCGCCGCGCCACCCGTGACCTCACCACCCTCCTCGGGGGTCGCACGCTCGCTGAACTGGTGGCCATCAGCGCCCTTCCGGCCACCGGCTTCCTGCTCGTTCAGGTGCCCATGCCCAGCCACATCTTCCGGTGGGCGCATCCTGCCGCCGAGTTCCTCTGGACCAGTGGAATCGGACTCCTGCTGACCGTCGTATGGATGACCCGCCACATCCTCCGCGGCGCCGCGCCCTGGCCCCTGGCGTTCCTGGCGGCCAGCCTCTCCACGCTGCCCACCCTTCTGCTCGTCAGTACAGGACTCCGCGAAGCGTCAGACGTGTTCACGCTGAGCACCGTCACCGCGCTCCTGCCCCTGATCGTCAAGTTGTGTCCGGGCGCCCTGTTCACATTTGGCCTTCTGCTCACCTTCGGATGGGGCCTCTCGACCCTCGTTCGACCCCACAGGAGCATTGCATCATGACCCACGACGACTGGCAGACCGGCATGCAGAACGAGGCGAACAGCGTCGATGACCCCGCCTGGGCCAGTGACGCCCGCCTCAGTCTGCGCCACCAGCAGCTGGCCCGCACCGCCCTCACCGCTCTGCTCGCCACCGCCGGCACCGTGACGACCACCGCTGCCCTGACCCTCACCACCCAGTGGAGCGTCATGACCCGCGAGGCGGCCCGCAACGGCGTGGACAGCCTGACGTTCCTGAAATGGAACCTCCTGGGCAACCCCCAGCCCGTCACCACCATCACCAGCAGCCACGACCCGCAACTGCCCCTCATAGGTCTGATCCTGACCGTCTTCATGCTCGCCGCCGTTGCCACCCACCTGCGCGTTCCCCACTGGATCACGCTGCTGTGCGCCGCGCTGGGCACCCTGACCACTGCCACCCTCAGCAACCTGATCAACGCGGACTTCGCCGGATTCCCTGCCTACCCCATGAGCGTCGCCCTGGGCGTCGCCGCCCTCGGGATCGTTCTCGGCCTCCCCTTCCGCCGCCAGCAGCACCATGCCCGGAGCCTCGCGTGACCCCCGACGAGTGGAACGACGGTATCCGCAACGAGGTAGACAGCGTTCAGGACACCGACTGGAGCCGGGAGACCCGCCGCCATCTGCGCCGGAGGGCGTGGCTGACCGCTACGGCCATCACGCTGGGGTTCACGATCATCACCCTTTCGTTGATGGCCGTGGTCAACGCCGCGCTGGTGGGCGCCCTGGCTCCCGTACCACCCGGTGCCATGAACATGATCATCAGCCCGTTCAATCCAGAATGGCTGCTGATTGCTGGTCTGGGGTACCTCCTCACCCGCAGGGGATTCACACCTCTTCAGGCGGCATCGTCACTCCTGACCGCCATGCTGCTGTACTCGATCACGGCGCGCCTCGTCACGCTGAACGTCCAGTCGAACTTCCCGGACGACGTGAGCTTCACGGTTGACATCCTGCCCGCTCCACAGGACGCCCTCAGTGGCCCAGTGCTGATGGCCCTGATCCTCAACATCGTCGCCCTCAGCGCAGGCATCGGACTCGCCCGCGTCAGACTCCACAAGACGAGAACGGCATGAACCGCAACGAGTGGACCGTCGGCATGAAGAATGAGGCGGACAGTGTCAGCGACGCCCTGTGGGCGCAGGCCACGCGCAGGGCGTACTGGGCAAGACTTCTGTTGCCTCTTCTCCTGATGATCGTGGTGGTGAGCGCGCTGGAAATGACCCGGCAGGTTGCTTTCAGTTCAGGGTCCACGAGTCGCTCTTTTGACCCTGCCCGGTTGCAACTGGACAGCATGATTTATCCGCTGAGGCACGTTCTGGCCGCGTGGTGGCTGAGTCGCCGGGGCCTCCCTGTGCTCATGATTCTGACGCTGCCTGCCCTGAGCACCCTGACTGGTCTGCTGGTGGGTCAGCTGGTCTATCTGCCGCTGGAAGTGACGCCGCCGTCGGGAGGTATTCCTGGCGCCTATTCGGACAGTTTGCCCGGCTTTGAAACACTTGGCGCCCTTTTCCGTGAACCTGTGGGGCTGCTTTCCACCTCGTTTCATACGCTGCTGGCACTTCTGGCGGGGATCGGTTTGAGTCACGTGAGCGTGGTCAGGCGAAAGCAAGTGATCGCATGACGCCCGACGAGTGGGTGGCGGGGATGCACAACGAAGCCTCTAGCGTGAACGACAGGGAGTGGGCGATGGAGACGACAATGGCAGCGGGACGGTTCGAGTGGCGTGGTGCATTTGTGGCGGCGGCCGTGTTCGCCGGGCTGGGCGTGAGCGTCGTCCTGTTGACGCAATTCTTCTGGCAGCATGACACCCCGGCTCAGTTGTGGTTGAGCGTGATGCTCCTGTCGGGCGTTGTCGGAGTTCTGCTGGGCTCGCGGCGCGTGGCAGCGCTGGAAGCCGGGGCGGGTGCACTGGCGTTCCTGCCGGGCGCGTGGCTGGCCGTGGTGACGTTACAGGCCCTGCTGGGCGACGCGGCCCCGATCACGCCCATCACCGGTATGCCGGATGAGGCTGTCGCGACGCTGGCCGTGATTGCCGCTTTCGCGGCGGGGCTGGTCCGGGTATCCGCTACGCGCCTGCCGCTGGTGCGCCTGTGACTCCGGACGAGTGGGAGAACGGCATGGTGCATGAGGCGCGGACCATCGGATCGCAGGACGGGGCCTGGGCACGGGACACCCTCGCCTCGGCACGAAGCCTCCCTCACCGACCCGTGTTGGTGGACATCCTGATGAGCATGACCGGAGTGGGAGTCGCGGCGTTCCCCTTGAGCGGTCTGGCGGAGATCATCACGAGAGCCGTCGTGACTCAGGAGCCGGGATTGAGCCTGCTGGCGGGGCTGAACCTCACCACGGTGGGCGTGCTGCTGCTGCTGGGTTTGGGAGTGGGCGCAGCCCGAGTTCGCGCGTGGATCGTCGTGGTGGCGTTCATGACCTACCCGCTTGCCTGGGTCTGGGCCCAGAGCGCCCTGGGGAACATGGTGAGCTGGGCCGCTCCGGTGGGCGGGTTGTTGGTGGCCGTGGGCGCGACTATCCTGACCGTCCTGGCAGGTGCAGTGGCTGGCCGTACGGTCAGGGCTCGTAGAGTGCGCCGGACCTGATCCGCAACGCGAGCGGGCCGACCCCGGTACATGAGGGTCGGCCCGCTCCGTTCAGTTACGCCAGGGGCAGTTCGATCATGCCGCCCGGTCCCTCGCCGTCCTTCTTTCCTTCCATGCGGGCGGTGACGGCGAGACCTGTGGGCGTCTGGGCGAGGCCACCGTCGGCGGTTTCGCGCAGGGCGGCGGGCATCATGCGGCCCACGCTGGCCATGGCGCCCAGCACCTCGTCCGGGGGGATGAAGGATTCCAGTTGCGCCAGGGCGAGTTGCGCGGCGCTGACGGCGTGCACGGCGTAGAAGGCGTTGCGGCTCACGCAGGGCACCTCGACGTACCCGCCGACGGGGTCGCACACGAGACCGATGGTGTTCATCAGGGCGAGGGACGCGGCGTGCACGGCGGCGCGGGGGGTGCCGCCCATGAGTTCCACGATGGCGGCGGCGGCCATGGCGGCGCTGGAGCCGATCTCGGCCTGACAGCCGCCCGCTGCGCCGCTGATGAACATACGCTTGCTGATGGCCTTGCCGATCCCGGCGGCGAGTATCATGGGGTTCACGAGGCGCTCGTCGGGCAGTCCGAGGTGGTCGGCCACGCCGATCAGCGCGCCGGGAATGGTGCCCGCACTGCCGGCGGTTGGTGCGGCGACGATGCGGCCCATGCGGGCGTTTTCCTCGTTCACGGCCATCGCGTACGCCTGCACGCGCTTCAGGAGGGGCGCGCCGAGGACGTCGGGGGCGTCCCAGAGGCCCTTGGCGTTCCAGCCAACCATGCCCGTGATGCTCTTTGCGTCGCTGCTGAGGCCGCGTTCGATGCTGGCGCGCATCTCGCGGATGCGGCGGAGCATCTCGGTGCGAATGTCGTCAGGGTCAAGGCCGGTCTCCTGGCAGTCCTGCGTGAGGATCCATTCGGAGGCGGGGGCGGGGGCGTTCAGGATGTCGTCGAGGGTCGTCATGGCGTCCTTGGGGCGTGCGCGGCGCACGGCATGGGAATGGGCGGGAACAGCGGAGAAAGTGGTTCCCATGGTACGCCCCGGCCTGTCTAGCTGAATCAGCGCGCGGTGAGGGCGTCCGGGGCGCATGGACACGCTACGGTGCGGGCGTGAAGCTCCTGCTGATCCGCCACGCCCAGTCCGAGAACAACGTGATTGAGGATCGACCGGACTACGCGCAGGGTCGGCAGCCCGACCCGCCCCTCAGCGGGCACGGACACGACAGAGCCCAGCGGTTCGCGCAGGACGCGGACCTGAGCGGCGTCACGCACCTGTACACCAGCCTGATGCTGCGAGCCGTGCAGACCGCCGCCCCCATCGCTGCCCGCCTGCGGCTCCCCGTGCACGGCCTGGAACTCGCGTTCGAGTACGGCGGCCTGACGACCGGTCCCGCAGGAGGCTTCACCCCTGCCATGGGGAGCGACCACGCCCGCCTGAGCGAACACTGCCCCGCGCTGATCTGGCCCGCGCACCTGCACGGCCACCCGTGGGACGGAGGCGCGGAAGCCTGGGAGGAACCCGTCTTCCACGCCCGCGCCGCCCGCCTGCTGCACAACCTCCGCACCCGGCATGCCGGTCAGGACACCGCCGCGCTGGTCACGCACCACGACTTCGCCGGAGCGATCATCCGGACCGCGCTCGGCTGGCGCGTCACGGACGCACCGCCGACCTTTCACCTCGCTCACCTCGGCACGGCGCTGCTCGACCTGCCAGACGATGGCGGCGCAGGTGGCCTGATGTGGCTCAACAGAAAGCCGAGGGGGATGGAGGTCTGAGGGCCTGGCCTCTTCTGCCCCCAGCCCCCTCGACGTTCAGACTCGCTGTCGCGCCACGTGCAGCAGTTCGCCGCTGCGGACCATCTCCACGATCTTCAGGAGGTCCGGGCGGTAGTAGCGGTCGCGGGTCATGTTCGGAATGTGCGCCCGGATGTGCTCCCAGGCGGCCTGCGCGCCACGTCCGGCGTGGAGTTTCTGGAAGTCCAGGGCCTGCGCGGCGCACAGCAGCTCAATCCCGATGACGTTCTGCACGTTCTCCAGAATCGCGCGCAGCTGCCGCGCGCCGTGGGCGCCCATGCTGACGTGATCCTCCTGGTTGGCGCTGGTGGGGATGGTGTCCACGCTGGCGGGGTGCGCGAGCACCTTGTTCTCGCTGACGAGCGCCGCCGCCGTGTACTGCGCGATCATGAAGCCGCTGTTCAGGCCACCCTGCGGCGTAAGGAAGCCCGGCAGGCCCGACAGGGACGGGTTCAGGAGCTGCTCGCAGCGGCGCTCGCTGATGCTGCCCAGTTCCGCCACGGCGACCTTCAGCGCGTCAATGGTCACCGCAAGCGGCTGCCCGTGGAAGTTCCCGCCGCTCACCACGTCCCCACTGTCGGGGAAGATCAGGGGGTTGTCCGTCACGGACGCGAACTCAACGGCCAGGACCCGCTCGGCGTGCGCCAGGGCGTCCAGGCTCGCGCCGTGCACCTGCGGCGCCGCGCGCAGCGAGTACGCGTCCTGCACCTTCCCGTCCCCCACCAAGTGCGACGGCGCGATTTCCGAGTCACGCAGGAAGAATCGCAACTCCTCCGCGACCGCCACCGCACCCGGATGGGGCCGCAGACCCACCACGTCCGGCTGGAACGGCCGGTGCGAGCCGTACATCGCCTCGACCGTCATGGCCGCCGCAAGATTCGCCGTCCCCAGCAGTGTCCGCGCGTCCGCGACCGCCAGGGCCAGCAGGCTGCCCATCAGCTGCGTGCCGTTGATCAGCGCCAGCCCCTCCTTCGCCTGCAACGTCAGCGGACTCAGGCCCAGTTCCGCCAGCACGTCCGCGCCGGGCCGTACCTCACCGCGGTACTCGATCTCGCCGTGCCCGATGAGGGCCAGCGCCAGGTGCGCCAGCGGCGCCAGGTCACCCGACGCGCCCACACTGCCCTGCGCCGGAATCACGGGGTGCGCCCCCGCGTTCAGCAATGCCAGCAGCAGCTCCACCACCTCGGGCCGCACGCCGGAATGCCCCAGCGCCAGCGACTGTGCGCGCAGCAGCAGCATGCCACGCACCACCTCGGTCGGCAGGGCCTCCCCCACCCCGATCGCGTGCGACAGGATCAGGTTCAGCTGCAACTCCTCCAGCCCCTCACGCGGCACCTGCACCGACGCGAACTTCCCGAAGCCCGTATTCACGCCGTACACGGCCGCCTGACCGTCCACGATCCGCTCGATCACCGCCCGCGCCCGCAGGATGCGCTCCCGCGCCGCCTCCGACAACTGGACGGCCTCGCCGCCACGCACGACAGACAGAAAATCAGACAGGGACAGGTGTTGATCGAGAATCACAGGGGCTCCTTCGGAGGGTTGATGGGTGGTGGGGGACAGTTGATTGAGACGACTCAGACGAGCGTGCCGCCGACGAACACAGCGCTCACTGGGCTGGCTCCGAGCGTGTAGGGCAGGTCGCGCCAGTCGGCGCTGTGCAGGGTGAGGAAGTCGGCGCGCTGGCCCGGGGCGAGAGCGCCGCGCCCTTGCAGGCCGAGGGCCGCAGCGGCATTCACGGTGCTGGCGGTCAGCGCCTCGGCGGGCGTGAGGTGGCACAGGCGCACCGCGAGCGCCAGCGCCAGCTGCGTGCTGAATACGGGTGAGGAGCCGGGGTTCAGATCGGTCCCCACGGCGACAGCGGCGCCCGCGTCGATCAGCGCGCGGCCGGGCGCGGCGGGCAGACCCAGGTGCAGGGTCACGCCCGGGAGGATGGTCGCGACGGTGTTCGATGCGGCCAGCGCGGCGATCTGCGCGGGGCCACTGGCTTCCAGGTGATCCACGCTCAGGGCACCCAGCTCGCAGGCGAGTTCCGTTCCGCCTATGGCGTGGAACTGATCAGCGTGCAGCTTGATCTGGAGGCCGTTGGCTTTCGCGGCCTGGAGGATGGCACGGGTCTCCTCGACCGTGAACGCCTCGCGCTCGGTGAAGACATCTGCGGCGGTGGCCAGTCCTTCGCGGGCCACCGTGGGGATGAGGTCGTGACACACGGCCTGCACGTACGCGGCGCGGCCCTCGGTAGGCGGCACGTGAATGAGGAGGGTCGGCGCGAGCTGGAACTCGCCCTGAAGGGCGCGTGCGGCGCGGAGCATGCGCAGTTCGGCGTGGAAGTCCAGGCCGTACCCGCTCTTGACCTCGGTGGTGGTCGCTCCAGAGGCGCGCAGGGCCTTCAGGCGGGGTCGGGCCAGCGTCACGAGGTCCTCGACGCTGGCAGCGCCGGTGGCGCGCATGCTGCTGCGGATGCCGCCGCCGCGCGCCAGGATCTCCTCGTACGGCACGCCGGAAATCCGCGCCTCGAAGTCCGCGAGGCGGTCCCCGGCCCACACGGCGTGCGTGTGCGGGTCGATCAGGCCGGGCACGACGGCCACGCCGCCCAGGTCATGCTCCTGCGCGCTGGCTGGCGCGTCGGCGCGCGGGCCGACCCAGCGGATCACGCCGCCCGACACGAGGATCGCCGCGTCGGGGATGACCGTCAGGTCGCGCATGGCCGCGCCCCGCTGCACGCCCACGCCCGGCGTGACGAGCTGGCTGATATTCGTGAACAGCGTCTCAGTCATGGCGCGTCTCCAGTCCGACCTCGCACAGCGTCTCCATGATCAGCCGCGCCATGAGAAGTTCGCTGCGGCCGGTGGGGTCGAGGTTCGGGGCGAGTTCCACCACGTCCAGGCCAACGATGGTGTTGTGGCGGGCCGTTTCGGCCAGGAGGCGCATGCCCTGCGCGTAGGTGAGGCCGTCCGGTTCGGGGCTGCTGGTGCCGGGGATGACGCTGGGGTCAAAGCCGTCCACGTCCACGCTGAGGTACACGTTCTTTCCACGCGGTAACCGCTCCAGCACGGCGGGCAGGTCGGCGGTCACGTCCGTCATGGGAATCAGGGTGTGCCCCCGCGCGCGGGCCGCGGCGACCGCTTCCGGGTCGAAACGCAGACCTCGCAGGCCGATGGTCGTGATGTGCACGAGGTTCTCCATTTCCTCGCACGCGCGGCGGAACGGACTGCTGTTGCTGTAGCGCGTGTCGTTGCGGCTGTCCGTGAAGTCCAAGTGCGCGTCGAGCTGCACCACATGCAGGTCAGGCACGGCCGCGAAGGCCCGCAGGATCGGGTACGTGACGCTATGATCCCCACCCAGAAAGACCGGGACGCTGCAACGATTCCGCACGGACTCCGCCGCCGCGCTGATCCGCTGCCGCGCCAGTTCCGGCTCCAGGCTGGGCAGAACGACATCCCCGGCGTCTGCGAAGGTCACGCCTGCCAGCCTCGTCACGCCGTCCAGTCCCATGAAGGGCGGCACGCTGCGCAGGCTCGCTTCCCGCAGCGCACGTGGGGCGAAGCGGGCGCCGGGCCGGAAGCCCAGCGCGATGTCGAAGGGAACGCCGAGCACCGCCACGTCCGCCGTCCAGTCTCCCTCCGGCTGGACCATCGGCGCGCGAGCGAAGGTGGGAATCCCGCCGTAGGGCAGGTGGGTGGGCTGGGTCACTGCCCGCCCTTGGTGTGGTCGGTGATGCCGAGGCTGGGGAGGTCGAGGCCGCGGTCGCGGGCGACGTTCAGGGCGTGGTCGTAGCCGGCGTCGGCGTGGCGGATGACGCCCATGCCGGGGTCGTTGGTGAGGGCGCGGCTGAGTTTCTGCGCGGCTTCCGGGGTGCCGTCGGCAACGATGACGAGGCCGCTGTGCTGGCTGAAGCCGAGGCCGACGCCGCCGCCGTGGTGGAAGCTCATCCAGCTGGCGCCCGACGCGATGCCGAGGCCGAAGTTCAGGAGGGGCCAGTCGCTGACGGCGTCGCTGCCGTCGAGCATGGCTTCGGTTTCGCGGTAGGGGCTGGCGACGCTGCCCGCGTCGAGGTGGTCGCGGCCGATGACGATGGGGGCTTTCAGGCGGCCGTCAGCGACCATCTCGTTGAAGAGGCGGGCGGCCTGGTCGCGTTCCTTGTAGCCGAGCCAGCAGATGCGGGCGGGGAGACCCTGGAAGGCGATCTGGTCGGCGGCGTACGTGAGCCAGCTTTGCAGGCGTTCGTCTTGGGGGAAGAGGTCGAGGAGGGCCTGGTCGGTGGCGCGGATGTCCTCGGGGTCGCCGCTGAGGGCCACCCAGCGGAAGGGGCCGCGGCCCTCGCAGAAGGAGTCGCGGATGAAGGCGGGGACGAAGCCGGGGTAGTCGAAGGCGTTGTGCACGCCGGCTTCCTGGGCGCGGTGGCGGAGGTTGTTGCCGTAGTCGAAGGCGACGGCGCCGCGGTTCTGGAGTTCAAGGATGGCGCGGACGTGGGCGGCCATGGCGTCGTAGGCGCGGCGCTTGTATTCTTCGGGGTGGTCGGCGCGCAGGCGGCTGGCGTCCTCGTCGGGCGTGACGGGTGGGATGTAGCCCCACATGGGGTCGTGGGCGCTGGTCTGGTCGGTGATGAGGTCCGGGGTCCAGTTCATCTGGACGAGTTGCGGGACGAGGTCGGCGGCGTTGCCCTGCACGCCGATGGACCGGGCGACGCCCTCGGCCTTGTATTTCTCGGCGCGGGCGATGGCGTCCTCCAGACTCGTGGCGACCTCGTCAAGGTAGCGGGTGTCGAGGCGTTTCTGGATGCGGGTGGGGTCGATCTCGATGTTGATACTGACGCCCCCGGCGAGTTTCACGGCGAGCGGTTGCGCCCCGCCCATGCCGCCCAGGCCGGCGGTAACGGTGATGGTGCCTTTCAGGCTGCCGCCGAAGTGTTTTCGGGCCGCGCCGGCGAAGGTTTCGTAGGTGCCCTGGAGGATGCCCTGCGTGCCGATGTAGATCCAGCTGCCGGCGGTCATCTGGCCGTACATCATCAGGCCCGCCTGGTCGAGCTTGTCGAAGGTCTCCCAGTTCGCCCAGTGGGGCACGAGGTTGCTGTTGGCGAGCAGCACGCGTGGCGCCCATTCGTGGGTGCGCAGCACGGCGACGGGCTTGCCGGACTGGATGAGCAGCGTCTCGTCGTTTTCCAGACGGTCGAGGGTCTCGACGATCTTGTGGAAGGCGTCCCAGGTGCGGGCGGCCTTGCCGCGGCCGCCGTAAACGACGAGGGTGTCTGGGTGCTCGGCGACCTCGGGGTCGAGGTTGTTCATGAGCATGCGTTTGGCGGCTTCCTGGATCCAGCCTTTGGCGGTTTTGTTCGGGCCGCGGGGGGCGCGGATGACGGGGGCGGGTTCGGCGGTCTGGGTCATGGTGGGTCCTCCGGGGGTGGCAGTGTGGGGCCGCCGCAGCGGGCTGGGGCGAGGGATACCTGGGTGTGTTGGCGTCATCTTCCCTCTGGTCGGTGTGGGCCGCAATCGATCTTTCCGGCCTGACCGGAAACGTTTAAAAGGACTTGCTTTCCTGCTCAATCAGATCGATTATGAATGAGTGAGCGCTCACTCGGAGAAACAACTATCTGTTCGGCGAACCTCGCCACGACCAGCGGACGACCCGGAGCGGCGCGCGACCATCCTCCAGGCCGCGCAGGTCTGCTTCGCGCAGGACGGCTTCCACCGCACCACCATGCGGGCGGTAGCGCGGCAGGCCGGGCTGGCCGAGGGCACCCTCTACCATCACTTCCGCAGCAAGGATGACCTGCTGCTGGGGCTTTTCAGCGCGCTGGGCGAGCAGGCCCAGGCGTCGCTCGACCCGGCGGACCTGGACGGCCTTAATCTGCGCGACTTCCTGAGGGCGTTCCTGGCCGCGCCGCTGGTGGCCCTGGCGCAGGACGACGCGGCGCTCCTGCGCGTGATCCTGTCCGAGGGCCTGATCCGCCGGGAGCTGGGGCAGGCGTTCGCGGCGGGCCTCGCGCAGACCGCCGGGCTGGGGGCCGCTGCCCTGGCGGCGCGGCCCGACCTGCGCGGCGTGGACACGGCTGAACTGATCCGGGTGGGCCTCGCGCTGGTGCTGGGCTTCACGCTGGAAGGCGCCCTGAATCACGCCGGGCCGCCCGACGCGGAGTCCACAGCGGCGCTCATCGCGGACGTGCTGCTCGCGCGGGTGCATGGAGGCCGCGCGTGAAGGTCACGATCATGGCGCTGGGTACGCGCGGGGACGTGCAGCCGTACGTGGCGCTGGGCGCGGGTCTGCGCGCCGCCGGTCACGCGGTGCGCCTCGCGTCGCATGACACGTTCCGGGAGCTGGTCACGGGGGCGGGACTGGACTTCGCGCCCATGCGGGGCAACGTGCAGGAGGTGGTGCACAGCTCCGAGATGCGCGCCGCCCTGGCGCGGGGCAACATGCTGGAGATCAACCGCGTGTCGGCGCGGGCCACACTGGCGGCGGCGCTGCACTGGGCGCAGGACGGCCTGAATGCCGCGCGGGACGCGGATCTGCTGCTGGCAGGCATCGGCGGGATGAACGTCGCGCAGGCGCTCTCGGAGAAGCTGCGCGTGCCGCTCATGGAGGCGCATGTGGTGCCGTTCCACCCCACGCGGGCGTTCCCGGGCGCGATCTTTCCGCCGGGCGTGGCGCGGCTGGGCGGCTGGGCGAACCGGCTGTCGCACGTCCTGACGCGGCAGGTGATGTGGCAGATGTTCCGCGCTGCCGACACCCGCGCGCGGCGTGAGGTGCTGGACCTCCCCGCGGCGCCCCTGCTGGGTCCGCGTCCGCTGCGGCGCCTGCCGACCCTGCACGGCATCAGCCCGTCCGTGCTGCCCCGCCCGGCCGACTGGGACGCGGGGCAGCACCTGACCGGGTACTGGTTCCTGCCGCAGGAGGACTGGACGCCCCTACCGGCGCTGGAGGCGTTCCTGAGCGCGGGGCCCAGACCGGTGGCCATTGGGTTTGGCAGCATGACCACGCCGGACCCGCAGGCCACCACGAGCAGCATTCTGGGCGCGCTGGAACGCAGTGGGCAGCGGGCGGTGCTGCTGAGTGGCTGGGGCGGCCTGAGTGCTCAGGACGTGCCGGACACGGTGTTCGTGACGGACAGCGTGCCGCACGACTGGCTGTTCCCACGCGTGGCGGCCGCCGTGCATCACGGTGGGGCGGGCACCACGGCGGCGGGGCTGGCGGCGGGCGTGCCGAACGTCATCGTGCCGTTCTTCGGGGATCAGCCGTTCTGGGGTGAGCGGGTGCGGCAGCTGGGGGTGGGCCCCGCGCCAGTTCCGCGCCGAGCGTTACACGCGCAGACGCTGGCCGCCGCGATCACGCGGGCCGTGACCGACCCGGGCCTTCAGGAACGGGCCGCGCACCTGGGGGCCCGCATTCGGGCCGAGAACGGCGTGGCCCGCGCGGCCGAGGTCGTCGGGACCCTGACGGACTTTCCGGCCTGACCGGAAGGGCAGGCGTGTCAGACTGCAGGCATGCCCTCCCCTTCCCTGCTGTCCGGCGCGGTGGATGTCCTGACCGCCTTTGACGCGGACCACACCGACTGGCGCCTCTCGGACCTGTCCCGGCACCTGGGCGTGCCGACCAGCACCCTGCACGAGCAGCTGCTGGCCCTGTGCGGCACGGGCCTGCTGCTGCGGGCCGGGCGGGGCCGGTACCGGCTGGGGTGGCGCCTGCTGAAGCTCTCCAGCGCGCTGTACGGCAGCCTCCCCTGGTACGGTCCGGCCCACTCGGCCATGGAGCGCGTGGCCCGCGCCGGGCACGCGCTGTCGTTCCTGAGTGTCCTGGACGCTGCGTCGGGGCGGGTGCTGTGCATTGCGCGCAGCGTGCAGGGCCGCGACGGGCCGCCCGTGGCGGGCGAACTGGATTTCGAGCTGCCCGGGCACGCGTCGGCCAGCGGGAAGCTGCTGCTGGCCCTATCCGGCGCGCCCCTCCCGGACACGCACGCCGCGCTCACCGGGAATACCGTCACGGATCCGGCCACGTGGCTGCGGCAGGCGGCCCGCATCCGCGCCCAGGACGCGGCGGTCACGCGGGATGAGTGGGCGGCGGGCACGTCCGGACTGGCGGTGCCGGTGCGCGACGGAACGGGCCAGGTGCTCGCGGCGCTCGGCGTGAGCCTACCCACTGCCCGCCTGCGCGATCAGGAGGGCCTGCTGCGGGTGCTGCGGGACGAGGCGGACGCCGTCAGCTGGAGTCTGGGCTGGCGTCCGGGATGAGCTGCGCGGCCACCTCGGGCGGCAGCGGCCGGGCGAACAGGTAGCCCTGCACGTGATCGCAGCCCAGGGCCAGCAGGCTGTCGAGCTGCGCGGGCTCCTCGACGCCCTCGACGGTCACGGTCATGTTCAGCGTGTGGGCCAGCTGGATCATGGCGGCCATCAGGGCCGTCACGCGCGGCCGGTCCGTGCCGAGGTTCCGCGTGAAGGAGCGGTCCACCTTCAACTGATCGAACGGGAGGGCCTCCAGCAGGCTCAGGCTGCTGTACCCGGTGCCGAAGTCGTCCATGGCGACCTGCACGCCCAGGTCCCGCAGTTCCCGGATGTGACTCTGCGCGCGTTCCAGGTCCCGCAGGACCAGCGTCTCGGTGATCTCCAGGATCAGGTTGCGGGGCGGGAGTCCGCTGCTGTGCAGGGCGTCCCGCACGGTCTCCAGGAACGTGGGCCGGTCGAATTGCAGCGGCGAGACGTTCACGGAAATGCATAGGCCCGACGCAGGAAATCCCCACTGCACCGCCTGACGGCAGGCCTCCGTGAGGACCCACGCGCCGATGGGCAGGATCAGTCGGGTGTCCTCGGCCAGGGGGATGAACGTGGCGGGCGGAATCAGGCCCCGCTCGGGGTGCTGCCAGCGCAGCAGCGTCTCGAATCCCACCAGCCGCTCGCGCCGCAGTTCGTAGCAGCCCTGGTAGTGCAGGATCAGTTCGCCGCGTTCCAGGGCGCCGCGCAGGTCGCGTTCCAGCAGCTGTTCCGTGCCGGGTTCACCCATGGCCGAGTCGAAGCGCAGCAGGCCGTTGCCGCCGCTGCGTTTCACGCGGTACATGGCGAGGTCCGCGTGCTGCTGGAGGGTGTCGCCCCTCAGGCCGTCCTGCGGGGCGACCGCGCAGCCCACACTGGCGGTGATGGTGATCTGGTGGCCGCCCAGGGTGAAGGGGGGACTCAGGGCGTCCACGATCTTCCGGGCGACCAGCGTCACGTCCGAACGTACCCCGATGCGGCGTAGCAGCACGATGAACTCGTCCCCGCCGATTCGGCCCACAACGTCCGTGTTGCGCACGGTCTGCTGGAGGCGCCGCGCGACCTCCTGAAGCAGCGCGTCCCCGGCGGGGTGGCCCAGGGAATCGTTGACCCACTTGAAGCGGTCCAGGTCAATGAAGACCAGGGCGGCCAGTTCGCCCGGCGTGAGGGCGTGCAGGGTGTCCTCCATGACCTGATTGAAGTGCGCGCGGTTGGCGACGCCCGTGAGGGGATCGTGCGTGGCGCGGTACAGCAGGTCGGCCTGCGTGTCGCGTAGCTGCTGGTTGGCTTCGGCCAGTTCGACGTTGCGCAGGCGCTCGATCTCGGATTCGCGGTTCAGGAGTTCCAGGCGGATCTGCGCGGTCAGGAGTTGTGAGCGGGCGTCCACCTCCTTCTGGTGCACCTCGCGTTCCAGGGCGTGGTGCTCGCGGGCGTAACGCAGCGCCTCCCGATCGTCGCCCGCCTGCTCGTGCAGCGCGGAGAGGCCACTCAGGGCCAGCACCTGGATGGGGCGGCTGCCCAGCTGCTGGCTGAGGCGCAGGCTGTCTTGCAGCAGGGTCGCGGCCGCCCCGAGCCGCCCGATGGTCATGAGGGCCTGCGCGGCGGCGCAGCCGAGCCGGCTGACGCCCTCTTCATCCTGCCGGCTGCGGGCCTGCTCGAGTTCCTCCAGGGCCACCTGCGCGGCCTCGTCAGCGCGGCCCGTCTGGAGCAGGGCGCGACTGACGCATTCCAGGACCGTGCTGACCCAGCGGGGTGGGCCGACCTCACCGATCAGGGTCAGGTGCTCGGCGGCGAGGTCCAGCACCTGCTGCGTGTCGCCTTGGCGGGAGTGAATCACGATCAGGTGGGTCATGGCGGCGGCGCGCAGGATGGGCGAGCGGGTGTCCTCCGCCAGGTGCAGGGACTGCTCGTGGAATAGCCGGGCCTGCGCGAGGTTGCCGGTATCGGCGTGCAGGCTGGCGAGGTTGTTTAGGGCGCGGAAACTGCCGGTGGTGTCGCCGCTGGCCTGCGTGTGGCGCAGGCTGTCCAGAAAGGCCTGGAGGGCGCGGTCGTACTCGCCTGCTCGGTCGTGGTACAGGCCCAGGCCGTTGAGGCTCCGGGCGATGAGGCGCTGGTCGCTGGTGCCGCGCGCCAGGTTCAGGGCCGCGTCCAGTTCGGCGTGCGCGGCTGGCAGCTGCCCGGTGTACAGGGCGCAGCCGCCGAGCATCAGGTGCGCGGTCGCCCGGGCGCGCAGGTCCCCCTGTTCTTCGGCGCGGCGCATCAGGCTGCGAATCTGATCCCCGGTCCGTTCCGGCGTGTTGTACATCGCGGCTTCAAGCGCCTGGAGTTCCAGTTCCAGGGCGCTGGGGGACGGCTGGGGGGTGGCCTGCTGCGTCAAGCGGGAACTCCTGGGGCGCGGCGCGTCGGTTGCGGTGATCGTGGTGGCGCGGGCTGCGGGCCGGGGCTCAGCCGTCCATCAGCTTGGGCAGCATGCGCAGCCAGTTCACGTCCGCCCAGCTGTCCAGGAACGCCTGCCCCTGCGCGCTGAGCGGCTGGTCGAGTTCCACCGCGAGCAGCGCCTGCCCGCCGCGGGTCTCGCGGGTGCAGGTGAGGGTGGCGATGTTCACGCCGTCCGCAGCGATGGTCGTGGCCACGCGGGCGATCATGCCGACCGCGTCGGTGTACCGCACGATCAGGGTGGGGCTGGCGCCGCTGAAGTTCACGCCGAGGCCCTGCACATGCGTGACGAGAATCACGCCGCCGCCCGTGCTGCTGCCCTGCACGGTCACGCGCCCGCCGTCGCCGCTGACGTCTAGGAAGGCCGTGTTGGGGTGCACGTCACCCAGGTCGGCGTCGTAGAACTCGAAGCTCAGGCCGCGCGCCTTCGCGACCTCAAAGGCGTCTGGGAGCTGCTGATCGTCGGGGCGCAGGCCCAGCAGGCCCGCGATTAGGGCCAGGTGCGTGCCGTGCCCGCGTCCCGTCTTCGCGAAACTGGCGTGCAGGCCAATCCGGGCCGTGCGGGGCGCGCTACCCAGCAGGTGGTGCGCGACCAGACCCAGTCGGCAGGCCCCGGCGGTGTGGCTGCTGCTGGGTCCAATCATCACGGGACCGATCATGTCAAGCAGGGACATACGCCGAGTATACCGGCGAGCCCGGCCCGTCCGGGTGCAGGCTCGCGCCTCAGGACTCGGTGAGTGGGCGCAGGTTCTCGCGCAGTTCGTCCACGCGCTCCTCAAGGTTCACGTTGGGGTCGAGGCCGTTGGCGTCGGCGGAGCCAGTGGCGCCCTGCATGCCGTCGGTGACGGGGGCGGTCTGGTCGAGGTCCTCGTGCTGGCGGACGGCGCGGTCGGTATCGGTACGGTCAGTCATGCTTCCAGCCTGAGGGACGGGTGTGCAGCGCGGATGGGCGGAGACTGTAGGGGCGTTCATGGCGGCCAGCAGGGCGCGGGCACTCACGGCCGGGTCAGCCAGGGCGGCGCGGGCCAGGGGCAGGCGAGCGCGGGTAGGCAGGTGCGCGAAGAGGCGCAGCATGGTGCGCGCCAGGGGCCCGGGCGGCGTCGAGGGGTCCAGGAAGGCGCGCCACGCGGCGGGCGGCAGGGCGAAGAACGCCTGAAAGAACGGGGCCAGCTGCTCGCCGGGCAGGTTCAGGAGGGCCCGCACGCCCAGCAGGTGCACGTCCCGCGCGGCGCGCCGTTCGGGGGGCCACAGGGCGGCCCAGGCCGCCACGTGCGGGTCCTGCCCGCAGCGGAGTGCGGCCGCCACGGCGCGCGCGACCAGGGGGGCGGCGTGCAGGGCCTGCGCCACCTGGAAGCCGCTGATGGGATGCACCAGGCCGCCCGCCGCACCGAACGCGAGCGGCCCGGCCGGGCCGGGTACGGCGACGTTCATGGGGAACGCCACCCACTCCTCGTGAAGGATGGCCGCGGCTGGCGTGCCCTGGGCGGCCAGCCGGGCGTGCAGGCGCGCGCGCAGCTGGGCGCGCGTGGGCGCCGGGCGGGCGATCAGGCTGGTCTCCTCCACGAAGTACGTGTCGCCGCCCAGGTGCATGGCGTACAGGAAGGTGGGTTCGCCCGGCCCATGCGGAGTGCGGTAGTCCATCCAGACGGCGGCGCCGGGCGGGCTGGGGGGACGATCAAACCGGGCGGTCAGGCCGTACGCGGTCTGAAGGGCAGGGCCGCCGGGGTGGTGCGAACGGGTGACGCTGCCCGCATGCCCGGCGGCGTCCACGATGAAGCGGGCGTGCAGGGTGTCGCCCCCGCGCGTGTGAACGGCCCACCCGCCGGTCACCTGTTCGGCGTGGTGGGCGGTGCCCTGGGTCCTGGGCGCGCCCCGCGTGCGGCGGTGCAGGGTGCTGGCCAGGCGCTCGTTGTCCAGCAGCGCGTAGGGCCGCAGCAGGGGCGTGGCGTGCGGGCCGGTGTACACGCGCACGTCCGTCCATACCTGCGCGGCGCAGGCCTGCGCCCAGGCGGGCAGGTCGTCCAGCCACGCGCCGTACGTGGCGGGGAACGGCTGCGGGGGGTGCGGGTCGAGCAGGCGCACGCTCAGGCCCGCCCCGACCAGTTCACCGGCCAGGGCGAGCCCGGCGGGACCAGCGCCGATTACGAGGGCGTCGAGCGGCTGGGAGCGGGCGTTCATGTCCGGGCAGGCTAGCGTGGCGGGGCGGGGGCGTCTGTGGCGATTCCTGAAGTTGAGCGGGGCGGGGGGCCGGGTCGCCGGTCCGCTTCGTCCAGTTCACTCTTGGACTGTGTCACAGCGCCCCGCCGGTCCGGGCCGCACTTCATAGTCTGGGGTCATGTCCGTCCCTCACTTCTCGAAGTCCCGCGCGGCGCGCGGCGCAGTTCTCGGGCTTGGCGCTGCGGGCCTGCTGCTCACCCTGAATGCCTGCTCGCGTGACGGCGCGCAGGGCACCCTGAACCGGGTCGTGTCCACCGCCGGCCTGAAGGTCACCCGCGACGTCCGGTACGGTCCGGACGCCCGGAACGTCATGGACGTCTACGCGCCTGAACGCGCGGCGGGCGCGCCCGTGGTGCTGTTCATTCACGGGGGATCGTGGGTGAACGGCGACAAGGACGGCCACAAGTTCGTCGGGGAGTCCCTGGCGCGCGCGGGGTACGTCACGGGCGTCATGAGTTACCGCCTCGCGCCGGCGAACGTCTATCCGTCGTACGTGCAGGACGCTGCTCAGGCGCTCAAGGTGCTGCGGGAGCAGGCGCCGGCGCTGGGGGGCAGCCCCCAGAACCTGTTCGTGATGGGCCACTCGGCCGGGGCGTTCAACGCGGTGGAACTCGTGGATAACGCCCGCTGGCTGTCCGAGGCGGGCGTGCCGGTCAGCGCGGTGCGCGGCGTGATCGGCGTGGCCGGGCCGTACTCGTACGATTTCCGGCAGTTCAGCAGCGCGAATGCCTTCCCGCCGGGCGCCACGCCCGACGAGGTCATGCCGGACCGGCACGTGCGGCGCGACGCGCCGCCCCAGCTGCTGCTGGTCGCCGCGAACGACGACACGGTCGCCCCTCAGAACGCCCTGAATATGGAAGCCGCCCTGAAGCGGGCGGGGGTACCCGTGACGCGCACGGTCCTGCCGGGGCTGAATCACATCACGATCATTGCGGCCATGGCGCGCCCCCTGACGTTCCTGGGCGGCACGCGGCAGGCCGTGATCGACTTCATCGAGGCGCACCAGCTGCGCTGAGCAGCCAGCAGGGCCTGTCCACTTCCGGACCGGGGGTGGTTCTCACCGGCGCGGGTAGCATGAGGGCATGAGGCGTTCCCTGCTGGTGCTTGCGCTGCTGTGCCCCGCCCTGGGCAGCTGCCGTTACAATTTCGTGCCGCTCATTCCCGGTCAGATTGAGCCGGACCTCCCGGCCCGCGTGACGGGCGCCGCCCTGACCCGCGACGGGGAACGCCTCGTGCTGCGCGCGCAGGTGGACGGCCGGTTCACGCCCGGCTACCTCAGCGTGGCGTGGTTCAACGGGAGTGAGCAGATCGGCACGGACAGCGTGTACCTGGACGGCGCGCAGCGGACCGCGGAGTTCACGCTGCCCGCGCCTGCCCCCGGCTCGTACCGGGCGACGCTGTCGTTCGGGGGGACGGTGCTGCGTCAGGTGGAGCTGTACGAGGTCAAGCCGTGAGGGCCTGGCGCGGCGTGATCGAGTGGACGGCCGGGCAGCGCGACCGCTTCGTGTGGCGCGGCGGTCACCTCGAGCCGCTGCGCGTGGAGTCCAGGCCCGCGCCGGTGAATTACGGCTGTCTGCCCGGCACCCTCAATCCTGCCGACGGGGCCGAGGTGGACGCCGTCTGGCTGGGTGAGCCGTGTCCGGTCGGGACGGTCCGGGAGGCGGTGCCTGCCGGACTGCTGCACCTGCTGGACGGGGATCACAAGGTGATCTTCAGTGAGACTCCCCTGACTGACGCGGCGCTGGAGGGGCTGCTGGCGTGGTTCCCGCCGGAGCGGGACGCGCAGGTGCGGGGGCCCAGCGACGCGCAGGGCTGGCTCAGTGACCTGACGTGAAGGCCGCCCGCTCCGGCGCGGGCTGGGGGTTTGTCAGGTGCGGGGCGCCGCGGGTGCGCTCTGCCACTCGCGGGTCAGGTCGCGCAGCTGCCCGGCCACCCAGTTCAGGGCGTCACTCTCCGGGTACGTGATGGCGCTGTGGTCCTCGCGGGCCGACACGAAGCGGGTGAGGCCGCGGGCGCTGCCGTCCAGCCTCACGTTGCGTTCCAGTTCAAACAGGTAGTTCACGGCGTACCCGTTGGCCGCGCCGCGCTGCGGGAGGCGTTTGCTCTGCACCTCGATGCCGCGGGCGACGTTCGGCCAGATGACGTCCTTGCTGTTCACGCGCTGCCCGGCGACGATCATGGGGTCGCAGGCGGACAGGGGCGAGAACGGGTCGTCACTGTGGATCAGGGCGGAGAAGTCGGATTTCCAGCCCAGGCAGATGCCGTCCAGATCGATCTGCGCGGCGAACGGCACGTCCGCGCGGTCGCGGGTCAGCTGGTGCAGCCACACGACGCCCTGCGAGTGCCCCAGCAGCACGATTTTCGGCGGGTGACCGGACCACGCGCGGCGCAGGTCGTCCACGTCCGAGAGGAGGGCCGCGTACCCACGCTGCTCGGTGCCGGTCCGGGTGGACGTGAACTGCGCCAGGGGGCTGCTGGCGTAACTGGCGGCCTGCACGGTCAGCCCAGCCTGCTCGAACGCCCGGGCGACGCGGTCCACGGTGCCGCGCGATCCCAGGTACGCCCAGTTGTCGCGCGGGGCGACGCAGGGCACGCCGCAGCGCCCGGCCATACTGAGGATCACCACGTCCGGCGCGGGCCCGCTGAGGGTCAGGGACGCGGTCCGGGTGGGCTGCTGAATGAGGGTGGGGGCGCAGGCAGTGATCAGCAGGGACAGGAGCAGGAGCGCGGGACGCATCGGGTGTTCAGTGTACGTGGCGCCTGTGGGCGCGGCGGTGTGAGGGTCACGTTCCAGCGGGGCGGGCCCGGTACAGTTTCACGGGCCGGCCGGCATTCCCGTACTGGTGTTCCAGGGTGGCCTGCTCGGTCCGCACGAGGTGTTCCAGGTAGCGCCACGCGGTGACGCGGCTCAGGCCGACCTGCTCGCCGATGTCCTCGGCGGTCACGGCGTGCGGCGCCTGGGTCAGCGCCTGCACCACGCGCTCCAGGGTGTTCGGGTCGATGCCGCGGGGCAGCGCGGCGGGTTGCGCCGCGCCGTGCCCGAGCAGGCGGTCCAGGCGGCCCTGATCAAGCCGGGCCGCGCCGGGGCTGGGCAGGCGCCGGGCACGGTGCCGCGCCAGCAGGTCCTGGAGGCGGGCGCCCGTGAACGGCTTGATGAGGTAATCGAACGCGCCGTGCGCGAGGGCCAGCCGGACGCTGGGTTCATCGTCGGCGGCGGTGATCAGGGCGACGTCGGTGGTCAGGCCGTGCGCGCGCCAGTGGCGCAGCAGGCCCAGGCCGCTGCCGTCGGGCAGGTGCACGTCGAGCAGGATCAGGTCGGGTTTCAGGGCCTGGGCGAGGGCGTCACCCTGCGCGCAGGTGGCGGCGCTGCCGACCACGTGCACGTCCGGGTCGCGTTCGAGCAGGTCACGGTTGATGCGGGCGACGCGCAGGTCATCCTCGACCAGCAGGACCCGGATCCGAGAGTTCATGCGTTCACCTCTGACGGGTGGAGGGCGGGGCGGTGGGGGCTGGGCTGCGGCAGGCTGAGCTGGAACACGGTGAGCGGGCCACGCCGCGTGTGACGCAGCGTACCGCCCAGGCCCTGCACGCGGGCGGCAACGCCGTGCAGGCCGTAGCCGCGCCCCTCGCCCTTGCTGCTCGCGCCGCGTTCGAACAGCGTGGCGTGCAGGGCCGCCGGTACGCCGGGGCCGCTGTCTTCCACCTCGACCTGCATGCCGTCCGGGTCCTCGCCGATGGTGACGGTCACCAGGCCAGGCTGTCCGGCCAGGGCCTCGAAGGCGTTCTCGGTGAAGTTCCCCACGGCGCTGACCAGCGTGTCCGCGTGGCGTTCCCAGTGGGGGCCCAGGTGGCTGCCCTCGGTGATCTGGAAGTCAATGCCGAGTTCCTGCGCGCGCTCCCGTTTGCCCGCCAGGAGCGCAACCAGCCGGGGCACTTGCACGTCGCGCAGTAGCTGGCGGAACTGCGCGTCGGCGTGGATCTCGGCATTCAGGACGCGCAGGGCCTCCTCGCCCCGCCCAAGTTGCAGCAGGCCGGACAGGACGTGCAGGCGATTCTGGTACTCGTGCGTCTGGGCGCGCAGGACGTCCACGAAGCCGCGCGCGTGCGTGAGTTCCTCGGCCAGCGCCAGCGCCTCGGCCCGGTCGCGGAAACCCGCGACGAAGCCGCCGCCCTCCAGAGGTTCAAGGTTCACGAGGACCGGCTGGCCCCGCATGGTCAGTTCCAGGTTCTGCGCGCGCGGGACTGGGCCACTGCCCGTTAGGAGGGCCAGTTCCGGCCACAGGGTCGCCAGGGGTGCCGGGGCGCTCTGGCCGCCCAGCAGGGTCACGGCGCGGTCGCTGCTCAGCGTGACCAGCCCGCCCCCGTCCACGGCCAGGACCCCCTCGCGCAGGGCGGCCAGCACCGCCCGCTGCTGCCGGGCCAGCGCCGCGATCTGTTCGGGTTCCAGGTTCAGGATCTCGGCCCGCAGGCGCCGCGCGGCCCACACGGCGCCCACCGTGCCCAGCGCCAGGGCCAGCACAAACCACGGCAGCAGGCTGATCAGCGCGCTGGTCACGAGGTGCCACACCTGCGGCATCAGGTACCCGGTGCTGACCACCCCGACCACGCGCGAGCCGGGCAGGCCGCCCTCCCAGATGGGGACCTTGCCGCGCACACTCAGGCCCAGGCTGCCGCGCGCGACGGACACGACCTCCTGCCCGGCCAGCGGCTGCTCGTTGTCACCGCCCTCCATGGGTTTACCCAGCCGTTCCGGAACGGGATGCGCCAGGCGGATGCCCTGGCGGTTGCCCACCACGATGAAATCAGCGCCGGCCTCCTGCCGCAGGACGTTCACCTGCGCGTTCAGGGCGGCGTTCTGGGCGCCCTGCTCGGCGCCCCCGATGACGATGGGCAGTTTGGCCACGATGCGGCTGGCCGTCAGGGCCCGCTCGCCCAGGCGCTCGCGGGCCTCGCCGTACAGCTGCGCGGTCTGCACGCCGACCAGCAGAGCGGTCATGGCGCACAGCACGAGCAGGTGCAGTCGCACCAGTCGGCCCTGGAGGTTCGGACGACGTCGGATCATGGGCGTACCGATGATTGTAGTGAACGACGCGCCCGGTCAGGCGTTGCGTGCATTGCGTTCACGCCTGTGCATTGAGTGCATGAAAATCACGCTAAGCACGCAAAAAATCCCTTGCCGGAGCTGCCCGGTGCGCGTAGTGTACAGAGGACACCACAACCCACCCCTCACCGGAGGAATCATGAAAAAAACTGCTCTTCTGGCTGCGTCGGCCCTGCTGACGCTCGCCACGCCCGCCACCGCCCAGAACGTCAGCAACCTGCGCATCATGGCCCCCGCCAGCCCCGGCGGCGGCTGGGACCAGACCAGCCGCGCCATCCAGACCGTGCTGCAGAACCAGGGCATCGCCAAGCCCGTGCAGGTGTTCAACGTGCCCGGCGCGGGCGGCACCATCGGCCTGGCGCAGCTGTACAACAGCAAGGGTGACGGCAGCCTGCTGATGACCATGGGCCTCGTGATGGTCGGCGCCATCCAGACGAACAGCTCCAAGGTGGACCTCAGCCGCGTTACCCCCATTGCCCGCCTGACCGGCGAGTACGAGGTGCTCGTGGTGCCCGCCAGCAGCCCCTACAAGAACCTGGGTGACCTGGTCACGGCCTGGAAGGCCAACCCCAGCCTGCCGTTCGCGGGCGGCAGCGCCGGCGGCACCGACCACATGCTGGTCGGACTGCTCGCCAAGGCGGGCGGCATTGACCCCAAGAAGATGAACTACGTGCCCTTCAGCGGCGGCGGCGAGACCCTCGCGGCTGTGCTGGGCAACCAGGTGACGGCCGCCGTCGCCGGGTACGGCGAGTTCGAGGCGCAGATCAAGGCTGGCAAGCTCCGCGCCCTGGGCATCAGCGCGCCCAAGGCCCAGCCGGGCATTCCGGTCCCCACCATGAAGTCCCAGGGCTTCAACGTGGACCTCGCCAACTGGCGCGGCATCGTGGCCGCCCCGGGCCTGAGCAGCAGTGAGAAGGCCGCGCTGGTGTCCGTGATGGACAAGCTGCACGCCAGCAAAGAATGGAAGGACACCATCAAGACCCGCAACTGGACGGACCTGTACATGAGCGGCAGCAAGTTCGACGTGTTCCTGAAGCTGGAAGCCAACCGGACCCGCGACATCCTCAAGGACATCGGGCTCGTCAAGTAAGTCCGTCGAGTGGACGGACAGCTCCGGGCGGCGGCGAACTTCCTTCGCGCCGCCCGGCCCCACGTTCCCGCCTTCGCCGCCCCCGGCCTTCCCTGCCCAGAGGTTCCATTCATGTCTGACCCTGCCCCCTCCTCCACCCTCCCGGCGCGGCCCGCGCTGAGCGTCCCGGACCTCCTGGTCGCGCTGGGCGTCCTGATCGTCGGGGCGCTGCTCCTGATTGGCACGCTGAAGATCCCGTTCGGCATCAACGCGTACGTGGGGCCGCGCGTATTCCCCATGATCGTCTCGGTCGGCACGCTGCTGCTGGGCACCCTGCTGCTGGTCGCCACGCTGCGCGGGTACCGCGCCGAACCGGCCGCGGAAGAAGACAGCGACCCGGACGCGCAGCCGGACCTGCGCCAGCCGGGCATCATCCTGGGCGGCTTCCTGCTGGGCGCGCTGATCCTGACGCCGCTGGGCTTCGTGCTCGGCACGGCCGTCATGTACTTCAGCGTGGCCTTCGCCTTCGGTGAGCGCCGCCTGGGCCTGATGGCCGGCGTGTCGCTGATCGTGGCGCTCGTCACGTACGTCGCGTTCACGCGTGGCCTGGGCCTGAGCCTGCCGGCCGGCATTCTGAACGGGGTGCTGTGATGGACGCCGTTCACTCCCTGTTCGCGGGCTTCGAGACGGCCCTGACCCCCCTGAATCTGCTGTGGGCGCTGATCGGCGTGACGCTGGGCACCCTGGTGGGCGTGCTGCCCGGCATCGGCCCGGCCCTGACGGTGGCGCTGCTGCTGCCCGTCACGGCGAAACTGCCGCCCGTGAGTGCGTTCATCATGTTCGCCGGGATCTACTACGGCGGGATGTTCGGCGGCAGCACGACCAGCATCCTGCTGAACACCCCGGGCGAGTCGAGCAGCATCATCACGGCGCTGGAGGGCAACAAGATGGCCCGCCGGGGCCGCGCCGCCGCCGCCCTGGCCACCGCCGCGATCGGGTCGTTCGTGGCGGGCACCATCGGCACCATGCTGCTGACGTTCGCAGCGCCCGCCATCGCGGAGGTCGCGGTGCAGATCCCGCCCAGCGCGAAGTTCGCGCTGATCATGCTGGCGTTCGTGACGATCAGCGCCACATTCGGCGGCTCACCGCTGCGCGGCCTGATCAGCTTGTTCCTGGGCCTGGCGATCGGCCTGATCGGCACGGACCTTCAGAGTGGCCAGGCGCGTTTCACGCTGGGCTATCCCGAGCTGCTGGACGGCATTGATTTCGTGACGGTCGTGATCGGCCTGTTCGCCGTCGGGGAGACGCTCTTTGTCGCCAGCCGTCTGCGTAAGGACAAGGCCAGCGTGATCAAACTGGAAGGCAACGCCAGCATGACCCGCGACGACTGGCGGCGCTCGTGGAAGCCGTGGCTGCGCGGCACGGCGCTGGGCTTCCCGTTCGGCGCGATTCCGGCGGGCGGCGCGGAAATCCCCACGTTCCTGTCCTACACGCTGGAGAAGAAACTCAGCAAGCACTCCGAGGAATTCGGCAAGGGCGCCATCGAGGGCGTGGCCGGGCCGGAAGCGGCGAACAACGCGTCGGCGGCGGGCGTGCTGGTGCCCCTGCTCACGCTGGGTCTGCCCACCAGCGCCACGGCGGCGATCCTGCTGGCCGCGTTCCAGCAGTACGGGCTGCAACCCGGGCCGCTGCTGTTCGTGACCAGCCCGGACCTCGTGTGGGGATTGATTGCCAGCCTGTACATCGGGAACGTGATGCTGCTGGCCCTGAACCTGCCACTCGCGCCGATCTGGGCGAAACTGCTGCTCATCCCGCGCCCCTTCCTGTACGCCGGGATTCTGGTGTTCAGCACGGTGGGCGTGTACTCCCTGAACAACAGCGTGTTCGACCTGATCCTGCTGGCCATCTTCGGCCTGATCGGGTACGGCATGCGCCGCTTCGACTTCCCCGTGACGCCCGCGATCATCGGCGTGATCCTGGGGCCGGTCTCGGAAAGCCAGTTCCGCACCGCCATGCAGCAGAGCGGCGGGGACGTGAGCGTGTTCGTGCGCCAGCCGCTGTCGCTGTTCATCCTGCTGATCGTGCTGGCCGCGCTGGTGGTGCCGCAGGTGCTGAAAGTGCGTGCCGCCCGGGCCGCGAAGGGCGATTCCCTGAGCGCCTGACCGTCACGGCAGAACGGAGGGAGGCCCGGCACCTGCACGCCGGGCCTCCCTCCTTCTTGTGTCTTCAGCGGAGGCCGCGGCCGTCCAGCAGCAGCCACAGGTGGCGCAGGAGTTCATCCACGTCCCGGAAGGTGCGTCGCTCGCCGGGTTGACCCTGCGGTTCGAGACTCACGGTGGGCCGGGCGCCGGGTGAGGGGTGAGGGGCGGGCAGTTCAATGCGGATCAGGTACTCAGTGGGTGGGGGGGTCACAGTCACTCCTTGGGGGCAGTGTGGCCTGGGGGGTGTTGCGCGGGCGTTGCGCGCGTACACTGGGGCATTCATGAACACCGGGTCAGTGCTGGTCCTGCGGACACTGGGCGTCCCGCGCGCCGCCGTGCACGGCGCGGCACTGGACGTGACGGGCAAGAGTCTGGCGCTGCTCATGTTCCTGGGCGTCGAGGGTGAGACGCCGCGGGAGGTGCTGGCGGACCTGCTGTGGTCCGAGCAGGGTGAGGACGCGGCGCGGCGCAACCTGCGCGTGCAGCTGCACCGCATGAAAGCGGCGGGACTGACCGAGTGGCTGGAGGTGGGCCCAGGCGCGGTGGCGCTGCGGGGGCCGGTGGAGGTGGACCTGCACCAGCTGCGCGCGGCGCTGGCGTCCGGGGACGCGCCGGGCGCGGCGGGCTTCGCGCGCGGGCGTTTTCTGGATCACCTGAGCGTGCCGGGCGCCGCCCAGTTCGAGGTGTGGCTGGACCGGGTGGCGGATCAGGCGCTGGAGGATCAGCTGCGGGCGCTGGACGCCCTGGCTGCGCACGAGGCGGCGCGGGGGGCGTGGCCGGGCGTGCTGGCCGCGCACGCGCAGGCGCTCACGCTGGACCCGCTGCGGGAGCGGAGCGTGCGGGGCCAGATGGATACGCTGGCGGTGCTGGGCCAGCGGGAGGCGGCGCTGGACGTCTACCGCGCGCTGTGCCGGAGGCTGCGCGAGGAACTGGGCGCCGAGCCCCTTCCGGCGACGCGCCTGCTGGCCGAGCAGCTGAGGGAGCAGCCGAAGGCGGCGCCCTCCCCGTCTGGTCCGCTGGTGGGCCGTGACGCGGAGGTGGCAGCGGTCCGCTCGGCCCGGACGGTGCTGCTGCTGGGCGAGGCCGGGATCGGCAAGTCGCGGCTGCTGCGCGAGGTGGCGCCGGACGCTCTGGTGCTGCGCGGCGTGCCGGAGTTGACGCCCCTGCCGTTTGGCGCGGTGCTGGACGCCCTGCGGGCCGACGATGGAGCGCTGGAGCGCTGCCCGGCGGCGTTGCGGCCCGCGCTGGCCGCGGCCCTGAGCGCGCCGGGCGGCGCCGCCGCCGCGGACCGGGGCGCGACACTGGACGTGCTGGCTGGCGCCCTGCTGGCCGCCGCGGGCGGACGGAGCGTGGTGGTGGAAGACCTGCACTGGCTGGACGCCGGGTCGCTGGAGGCGGCGTTCCTGGCGCTGCACCGCGGCGCGCGGCACCTGTGGCTGTCCGCGCGGCCAGAGGAGCTGGATGGCCGCGCGGACCTGCGGACGGTTCTGGCGCGCGTGAATCCGCCGCACCTGAAGCTCTCGGAGTTATCGCTCCCAGCGGTGCAGCAGCTGATTGCCGGGCTGGCCGGTGGTGACGCGCCCCTGTTTACGGCGCGTCTGTTCGAGGCGACTGCCGGGCACCCCCTGTTCCTGATGGAGACCCTGCGGGACCTGCGCGAGCGGGGCCTGCTGTCCGAGCGGGGTGGCCGCTGGCATACGCCCTTTGACGCCTTCACGGTGGATTACGCGGAGGTGCCGGTCCCGCCGTCCGTGACGCAGGCCATCCGGGGCCGCGTGGAACGGCTGGGCCGCGTCACCCGTCAGCTGCTTCAGGCGGGCGCGCTGTGGGGCGAGGCGTTCCCTCCCGCGCTGGTGGCCGGCTGCGTGAGCGTGCCGGTCGGGGACGCGCTGGACGAACTGGAGCGGGCGCAGGACGCGCGGCTGGTCACGCCGGACGGCGCGGGCTTCCGGTTCGGGCATGACCTTCACCGCCGCGCCCTGCTGGACGGCCTGAGCGGCGCGCGGCGCCAGCACCTGCACGCCCAGCTGGCCGCGCTTGCTCCGGCGGGGACGCCCGCGGGGACGACCGCGCAGCATTTCGAGGCGGGCGGGCAGCCGGAGCGGGCCTGGCCCCTGTGGACGCGGGCCGCGCAGGAGGCCGCGGGCCTGTTCGCGCATGCGGACGCGTTCGCGCTGTACGGGCGGGCGCTGGCGTGCCAGCCGCCCCCACGTGAGATGTTCGCGGTCCGCGTGGCCCGCAGTGAACTGTGCCGGCACCTTGATGACGAACCGTCCCGCGAGGCCGAGCTGGACGCCCTGGCGGACCTGGCGGCCGAGCTGAACGAGCCGGCCTGCTGGGCTGACCTGGCTGCCCGCCGGGCGAAGTACCACACGGAGCGGGACGAGTACACGCAGGCGGTGGCAGTGGTGCAGGCCGCGCTGGCGCGGCACCGGGCGAGCCTGGGGGCCGACGAGCACTCGGCGTTGCTGCTGGAGGGCGGCGCGGCGCTGGCGTGCCTGGAGGACTGGACCGCGTCCGAGGCTCTGCTGCGCGAGGCACTGACCCTGACCGCTGACGTGCTGCCGGTCCGCGCGTCGAACGTCCTGTACTGGCTCGGGTACGGCGCGTACCGGACCAGACAGTTCGCGCGGGCAGCCGAGGCGTACCGGCAGTCAGTGGAAGTGCTGCCGCCGGACACCCTGTCGCGCGGCCGGGTGCTGAGCCTGTGGAAGGTGGGCGCGTGCCTGCGCCGACTGGGACAGTGGTGCGACGCGGCAGCCACGCTGAGCGAGGCTGATGACAGCGCCCGCACGCTGAACGCCGGGTCCATCCGCGGCCTGATCGTGGCGGAGCAGGCGGCGCTCGCGTTCGATCAGGGCGAGCGGGCGGTAGCGGCCGCACTGGCAGCGGAAGCGCAGGCCCTCCTGACACCGGGCGGCGATGAAGGCTGGGACGTCCTGACGCCCCTGCTGCGCAGCCTGCAGATGCAGGAAGCGTCACAGGCGAAGTAGAGGCCGTCAGTCATCACTTGCTGTTCGAGGGAGCCTGAACAGTGGCCGCGCTGAGAATCCTTACCAGCGCCCCATGGCCCGAGCAGAAAAATTGAGGAGGGGCATTCTACTGGCCCCCCCGCTTGGTCCCTGGCGTCTTTAGGCCACGTCGATCTCTTCAAGCACCGTCACCTCGGGCGTGGCGGCGAACCAGTCACCGGCCTTGCCGCGGTACGCCTGGTAGTGCTCGCTGTCGCGGTGGGCCTGGGTGGCGGCGCGGTCGCGGTAGCGTTCCTGCACGTGGAAGCGGACGGTGCCGTCCTTTTCCTCGCGCAGCAGGTCGTAGCGGAGGTTGCCGGGTTCCTGGCGGCTGGCGCGGACCATGTTCAGCATCTCGGTCTGCACGTCGTTCACGTGCTCGGGTTTCGGGGTGATGATGGCGTGGACGGCGATGACGCTCATGCGGTCACCGTCTCGCCCTTCAGGGCGCCCAGCAGGGCGGTCACGAACTCCTCGTCGCTCATGGGGTTCTGCCCGGTGATGAGTTCACGGTCGCGCACGACGTGGCTCTGGTACTTGCCGCCGTTCTGCACGTCCATGCCGGCGGCGCGCAGGGCGTCGGCGGGGTAGTACTGCATGGGGGCCTCGAAGGTCTTCTCGGCGTCCTGTTCCTCGGGGGTGCTGAACACGGTGGCCTTGTAGCCGTCGTACAGGAAGCCCTGCGCGGCGGGTGTCTCGCCGTTCTGGAGGGCCGTCTGGTAGGTGGCGGCGTCCTGCTGAGCGGCGAGCAGCGCGACGGGCGCGTGGCAGATCAGCGCGGTGGGCTGGCCCTTCTCGTGGAAGTGGCGCAGCACCTTGCCCAGGTCGGCGTCGCGCATGAGTTCGATCATGGGGGCGTGCCCGCCGGGCAGGAACACCGCGTCGAACTGGTCGAGGTTCGCGGCGGTGTCGCTCAGCTTGTGGATGGGTCCGCTGAGGGTCTGCTCGACGAAGGCCTTGATCTGCTGGTGTTCGGCCTCGTCCTTGAAGAAGTCCTTGCTGTCGCTGCCGTGGTCCATGGGGGGGCGGTTCCCCTTGGGGGTGGCGATGGTCAGCGTGTAGCCTTCCTGGCTGAGGCGGTGGGCGGGCACGCCGAATTCGTTGAGGTAGAAGCCGGTGGCGTGCGTCTGGCCGCCTTTGAGGGGCAGCTGGCCTTCGCTGGACATGACGACGAGGATGTTCTTGGTCATGGGCGTCACCTTAGGCGCCGGGGCGGAGCTGGACTGTCGAACCCCTTACTTTGCTTTTCAAAGCATTCAGGTTGGATGAAGGTGAGGCGTCTCCTGCCCTGTCCATGCACCTCAGCGGTGAGCCGTCGCGGGGCGCGGTATTCTGCCGGGAACCGCGCCTGCTGGGCGTGGTCATCCAGAATCGCCGGAGGGGATTTCCTGCCCTGGGATGGCGTGGCAACCGGCCCTCATTGCGGCACCGGTGCCTTCAGGAGAGGCCCGCGTGGGTGCGCTGACGATGGCGCGAGCGGGAACGATGGCCCAGAGGCGGCGCCGCACAGCGCACACATCAGATGACCCAGGCCCACACCCGTGGGACCTGCACCCCGAGGTACACCGTGAGCATCAACGCAGACATCCGCGCCGAGGCGCGCAAGAGAATCCTGATCCTGGACGGCGCGTGGGGCACCCAGCTCCAGGGGGCCGGACTGACCGAAGCTGACTTCCGCTGGCCTGAAGCCGACCCGCTGAGGATGTACCGCGGGAACTTCGACCTGCTGCAACTGACCAGGCCGGACGTCATCCGCGCCGTGCACCGCGCGTACTTCGAGGCCGGCGCGGACATCGCCAGCACGAACACCTTCAACTCCACGACGATCAGTCAGGCGGACTACGGCACGGAAGCCCTGGCGCGCGAGATGAACGTGCAGGGCGCCCGGCTGGCCCGCGAGGTGGCCGACGAGTTCACCGCCCGTGACGGGAAACCGCGCTGGGTGGCGGGGAGTATAGGCCCGACGAACCGCACGGCGACCCTCTCGCCGGACGTGGAACGCCCGGAGTTCCGCAACGTAACGTACGACGATCTGGTGGCAGCGTACACCGAGGCCGCCGAGGGTCTGATTGAGGGCGGGGCGGACCTGCTGCTGCTGGAGACGGTGTTCGACACCCTGAACGCCAAGGCGGCGCTGTTCGCCTGCGAGGAGGCTTTCGCCCGCACCGGAAAAACGCTGCCGGTCATGCTGTCGGGCACGATCACCGACGCGTCGGGGCGCACGCTGAGCGGGCAGACGCCGGAAGCGTTTGCGATCAGCACCTCGCACGCGAACCTGTTCAGCCTGGGCCTGAACTGCGCGCTGGGCGCGGACCTCCTGCGCCCGCACCTGCGCGAGATCGCCGCGAACACAGACGCGCTGGTGTCGGTGCACCCGAATGCGGGCCTCCCGAACGCCTTCGGGGAGTACGACGAGACGCCCGATCACACCGCGAGCGTGCTGGCCGACTTCGCCCGCGAGGGCCTCGTAAATATCGTGGGCGGCTGTTGCGGCACCACACCCGAGCACATCCGCGCGATTGCCGAAGCCGTGCGCGAGATCACGCCACGCGTGGCCCCAGAGCAGCCCGCCGTGCTGCGCCTGAGCGGCCTGGAGCCGCTGAACGTCACGCCGGAACTGAACTTCGTGAACGTCGGTGAGCGCACCAACGTGACCGGCAGTCCGAAGTTCGCCAAGGCGATCCTGGCGGGCGATTTCGACGCGGGCCTGAAGATCGCGCGGCAGCAGGTGGAGAACGGCGCGCAGATCGTGGACGTGAACTTCGACGAGGGCATGCTCGACGGCGAGGCCGCCATGGTGAAGTTCCTGAACCTGCTGGCCGGGGAACCCGACATCAGCCGCGTGCCGCTGATGCTGGACAGCTCCAAGTGGGAGATCCTGGAGGCGGGCCTCAAGCGCGTGCAGGGCAAGGCGGTCGTGAACTCGATCAGCCTCAAGGACGGCGAGGCGAAGTTCCTGGAACGCGCCCGTCTCCTGCGCCGCTACGGGGCGGCGGCGGTCGTCATGGCCTTCGACGAGCAGGGGCAGGCGGACAATCTGGAGCGGCGCAAGGAGATCACGGCCCGCGCGTACCGGCTGCTGACCGAACAGGTGGGCTTCCCGGCGCAGGACATCATCTTCGACCCGAACGTGCTGACGGTCGCGACCGGCATCGAGGAGCATGACCGCTACGCCATCGATTTCATCGAGGCGACCCGCTGGATCAAGGCGAACCTGCCGGGCGCGCTCGTATCAGGCGGGATCAGCAACGTGTCGTTCTCGTTCCGGGGGAACAACCACGTGCGCGAGGCGATGCACGCCGTGTTCCTGTACCACGCGATTCGCGCGGGGCTGGACATGGGCATCGTGAACGCCGGGATGCTCGCCGTGTACGAGGACATCGAACCCGAGTTGCGCGACGCGGTGGAGGATGTGATACTGGCCCGCCGAAGTGACGCGACCGAGCGGCTGCTGGAGCTCGCCGACCGTTACAAGGGTGTAAAGCGCGAGGTCGGCGCGGGCAGCCCCTGGCGTGACCTGCCGGTGCAGGAGCGCCTCAGGCACGCGCTCGTGCAGGGCATCGCGGATTTCGTGGAGGCGGACGCCGAGGAGGCATACCGGGAACTCGGCTCGCCGCTGAAGGTCATCGAGGGGCCACTGATGGACGGCATGAACGTCGTCGGGGACCTCTTCGGCGCCGGGAAAATGTTCCTGCCGCAGGTCGTGAAGTCCGCCCGCGTGATGAAACGAGCCGTGGCGTACCTCACGCCGTACATGGAGGCCGAGAAGCAGGAGGCGGGCGGCAAGGGAAAGGTGCTGCTGGCGACCGTGAAGGGCGACGTGCACGACATCGGCAAGAACATCGTCGGGGTGGTGCTGGCCTGCAACGGCTATCAGGTCACCGACCTGGGCGTGATGGTCCCCACCGAAAAGATTCTCGACGAGGCCGAGCGGATCGGAGCGGACGTCATCGGCCTGAGCGGCCTGATCACCCCCAGCCTGGACGAGATGGTCACCGTGGCCCGCGAGATGACCCGCCGCGGCCTGAACCTGCCCCTGCTGATCGGCGGGGCGACCACCAGCCGCGCGCACACCGCCGTAAAGATCGACCCCGCGTACCCCGGCCCCGTGGTGCACGTGCTGGACGCCAGCCGCGCCGTGACGACCACCGCCGACCTGCTGGCCGACCCGGCGGGCGTGCAGGACCGGATCCGCACCGAGTACGACGCGCTGCGCGAACGGCACGGCGAGCGGCAGGTGCGCCTCATCCCCATCGATGAAGCCCGTGCCCGCGCGCCGCAGGTCTCCCCCACCCCCGCGCCCGCCCCGCGCGAACCTGGCCGACAGATAATCGAGCAGCCCATAGCGGAGCTGCTGGACTTCATCGACTGGACGCCGTTCTTCATCGCCTGGGAGATGAAGGGCATCTACCCGAACATCCTCACCGACCCCCTGCGCGGCGAGGAAGCCCGCAAGCTGTTCGCCGACGCGCAGGCCCTCCTGCGCCGGGTAATTGACGAGAAGCTCCTGACCGCACGGGGCGTGATCGGCCTGTGGCCCGCCACGCGCGACGGCGATGACATCGCCGTGCAGGTCACCCCCGACGTGACCCTCGGCGATACCCTTGACCACCACACGCACGAACTGGCCGCCGGACGCGAGGAACTGCCCGGCGTGGTGCACCTCCACACCCTGCGCCAGCAGCGCGACCAGACCACGCCGAACGCGGCGCTGGCGGACTTCATCCTGCCGGACGGCGATCACATCGGGGCGTTCGCGGTGGCGATTCACGGCGCAGAAGAACTCGCGGCGAAGTTCGAGGCGCAGCACGACGACTACAACGCCATTCTGGTCAAGGCGATCGCGGACCGGCTGGCCGAGGCCTTCGCGGAGAAACTCCACCGGGACGTCCGCGTGCGGCACTGGGGTTACGCGCCCGGGGAAACGCTCGGGAACGACGACCTGATCCGCGAGCGCTACCAGGGCATCCGCCCCGCGCCCGGCTACCCAGCGCAACCCGACCACACCGAGAAACGCACGCTGTTCACCCTGCTGAATGCCGAGGAAGTCGGCCTGCGCCTGACCGAGTCGTGCGCCATGACGCCCGCCGCCGCCGTGTCCGGGCTGTACTTCGCGCACCCGGAAGCCCGCTACCTCGCCGTGGGCCGCATCGGCCGCGACCAGATCGAGGACTACGCCCGCCGCAAGGGCCAGAGCGTCGAGGACATCGAACGCTGGCTGGGGCCGATCCTCGCATACGATCCCGCCACCGTGCCTACCCTGGCCGGGGTGCAGGCATGACCCGCATCTCTGTCGAGCTGGTGCCCCGGTCCCGTTCTGGCCTACGCGCGGAGATCGCGGAGGTCGCGGGCGCACTGAGCGGCGTGGATACCGTGAACGTGCCGGACCTGACGCGATACTCGCTGCGCTCCTGGGTGGGGTGTGGGTTTGCCCGCCCCGGTTTCGCGGCGATTCCGCACCTGCGCGCCGTGGATTTCAACCCGCGTGAGCCGCTGCCGTTCCTGCCGCTGCTGGAGGAGCACGGCCTCCGTGAGGTGCTCGTCGTGACCGGGGACGCACCGATCGACATGAGCGCGAAGGTGTACGACCAGGACGCCGTGGACCTGATCCGCCGCCTGAACCGCGACGCGCCGCACCTGCGCGTGTACGCGGGCCTGGACCCCTACCGGCAGTCGTTCGTCCGCGAACGCGACTACCTGGAGCGCAAGCTGGACGCGGGCGCAAGCGGGTTCTTCACGCAGCCGTTCTTCGACCTGCGCCTGCTGGACACCTGGGCCGACCTCCTGCCGGACGGCACGGACGTGTGGTGGGGCGCGACGAGCATCCTCACGGAGGCCAGCTTCAACTACTGGCGGGCCCGCAACCACGCGGTGTTCCCCCGCACGTTCACCCCCACCCTGGACTGCAACCGCGCGTTCGCCTATGACCTCCTGACCTTCGCCCGCGAACGGGAGCAGCACGCGTACTTCATGCCGGTGAAGGTGAACGTGCTGGAGTACCTGGGCGGCATTCTCTGAGCGAGTGAGCTATGCGCTCTGGCTATGCGCAACCACTGACCACCCCAGACTTCCGCTGAAACAAAAAGTCGATCAGCTGAGCGAAGCGTCCCACCGCACACCTGACCGCCGACGGCCACCGGCCGTCGTGCGCGCAGCGCGCGGGCCTTGCGGGGGGCGGCAGGATGGCGTCGAGGCCGGACCCGTCACCGCCCGACACCAACACGCCGCGCAAGTCGAAACTCTTGCCCAGTGCAACGCTGCTCCCCCTGCCCCCCTGGGGTAGGGGGCTGGGGGGTGGGGCGACGAACGAAATGAGCCCCCCAGGAAATCCCGAGAGGCCCACATCCGGCTGAAGCTTCAGCTGTTGTCGATCACGACGGTGAAGCTCTTGCTGACCTTGCCCTTGGCGGGCACGTCGACTTTCAGGTTCGCGGTGCCCTGGTTTTTGACGGGGGCGCTGGTGTCGATGATTATGATGCGGCCGCCGATGCGTTCGGTGATTTCGGCGCGGATGGCGCGGTCTTTGCTGCTTTCGAAGGCGTAGGTGACGCGGTAGGTGGTTTTGGTGATGTTGCCCTTGGTGTCTTTGGTCTGGGCGGTCTGCTGGACGGTGCGGGTGTAGTTCAGGTCGGGGTCTTCGCCGAGGTTGAAGTCGACGGTGCCGCCCTGGCGGGTGTCGGGGATGCTGGTCTGGCCGACGATGCGGCCGTCTTCGCGGACGGTGATGGGGCCGGCGGGGAGGCGCTGGTCGGCTGTGAGGCGGTAGGAGCGGTTGAGGTTGCCGTCGCGGGTGCCGGTGTCGAAGTACGTCTGGAGGCCGGCGTAGCGTTCGAAGGTGCTGAGTTTGGGGGTGATGAAGGGGAGGGTGGTGACGCTGTTGGCGGGCAGCTGGAAGGGGGTGGTGAGGGCGTAGCGGTAGAGGCCGCGGAGTTCGCCCTGACTTTCGATTTTGGGGGCGGGGGCGGCGGTGGGCATGGCGACGTCCATGGCGGCGCCGCGCATCATGTATTGGGCTTCCTGCTGGTTCTGGATGTTGACGTCTCCGGCGTAGAGTTCGGTGTTCTGGACGTTGTAGGCCTGTTCGGTGGTGTTGCGGATGTCGGCGAGGGCGCTGAGTTGCGCGCCGCCGCTGCTGGCTTTGAGGGTGTAGCGGGGCGTCCAGGTGACGGCGCGGGTGAGGTAGCTGAGGGTGCCCTTGCCGGGTTGCGCGAGGGTGTAGGTGACGCTCTGGGTGGGGGCCTGGGGGTTGGCGGGTGGCGCGGCGTCGAACTGGAGGTCTTCGTAGCGGGCGGTGAAGTAGCGGCCTTGGGCGTCCTTGACGAGCAGGTCGCGGGCGCGGATGAGGGTGACGGGTTCGGTTTTGCCGTCGCGGCGCAGGTAGATGGTCTGGCCTTCGAGGCTGCTGAGCCAGTTGGCTTCCTGTTTCTGGATGGCCTGCGTGAAGCTGAGGCCTTCGAGGTCGAGGCTGCCGCTGAGGATGTTCTGCCACGTGTCGAGGGGCAGGTTCAGGCGGAGGGTGCCTGAGTCGGCGGTGACAGGTTCACGGACCTCGCTGAAGCTGGGGTAGATGCGCAGGTCGGCGGCGCTGGCGGTGCTGAGGGCGAGTGTGGTGGCGAGGGCGACGTGGACCGCGTTTTTCATATCTGGATGGTGACTTGCCGCTCAATATGAGATGTGAGAGCGTGCGTCAGGAACGCGACAGAAAACCCGCCGCCCTGGATTCGGGGCGGCGGGCTGTTCATGTCTTCCGGACGGCTTAGAGGATGTCGTCGCGGATGCAGGCTTTGAAGTGGCCGGGGCTGACTTCGCGCAGTTCCGGGATGATGTTCGCGCAGTCCGCAATCGCGTACCGGCAGCGGGTGCGGAACACGCAACCCGACGGCGGGTTGATCGGGCTGGGAATGTCGCCTTCCAGGATGATGCGCTGGCGCTTCACCGTGGGATCGGGCACGGGCGCAGCCGAGAGGAGCGCTTCCGTGTAGGGATGTTTGGGGTTGCGGTTCAGCTGACGGCTGGGCGCAATCTCCATGACGCGGCCCAGGTACATCACGATGATGCGGTCGCAGATGTACTCGACGACCGCGAGGTCGTGCGCGATGAACAGCACGGTCAGGCCCAGTTCTTCCTGCAGGTCCTGCAGCAGGTTCACGACCTGCGCCTGGATGCTCACGTCCAGCGCGGAGACGGGCTCGTCGGCGACGATGAACGCGGGGTCCACGGCCAGGGCGCGGGCGATCCCGATGCGCTGGCGCTGACCGCCGGAGAACTCGTGCGGGTAGCGGCGCATGTGCTCGGGGCGCAGGCCGACCTTCTGCAGCAGTTCGGCGATGCGGTCGACACGCTGCTTGCCGGGGTGCAGGTTATGGATCTGCATGGCTTCGCCGATGATGTCGCTGACGGTCATGCGGGGGTTCAGGCTCGCGAAGGGATCCTGGAAGATGATCTGCATCTCGCGGCGGTAGTCCCGCATCTGCCCTTTGGACAGCTTGGTGATGTCGGTGCCGTTGAAGAGCACCTGGCCGCCGGTGGGTTCGATCAGGCGCAGGATGGCGCGCCCGGCGGTGGTCTTCCCGGAGCCGGATTCACCGACCAGGCCCACCACTTCGCCGCGGCCGATCTTGAAGGATACGTCGTTGACGGCCTTGACGTTCCCGACGACGCGGGAGAGCAGGCCCCCGCGGATCGGGAAGTATTTTTCGAGGTTCTGGACGTCCAGCAGCGTGTCGCCCGTGGTGGGCATGCTGCGGCGGGCTTCTACTGCGGTCATGCGGTCACCTCGCGCTGCGCCTGCGCGAATTCGCGCCAGCGGATGCAGCGGGACATGTGGCCGTGTCCGGTGTCTTCCAGGGCGGGCACGGCTTTAGAGCAGTCGGGAACGGCGAACTTGCACCTTGGCTCGAAGGCGCAGCCGGGGGGCAGGTTCAGCGGGTTGGGCACGTTCCCGGGAATAGCTTCCAGGCGGCCTTTGGGCTGCCCGGGGACATGCTCATACTCACCGGGGCGGGGAATGGAGTTCAGCAGACCCATGGTGTACGGGTGGCGAGGCGCCTGGAAGATGTCCACGACGTCACCTTCCTCCACCACGCGCCCGCCGTACATCACGACGACGCGGTCGGCCATTTCCGCCACGACCCCGAGGTTGTGCGTGATGAACAGGATGCTCATCCCGACTTCCTTCTGCAGGTTGCGCATCAAGTCCAGAATCTGCGCCTGAATCGTCACGTCGAGCGCCGTGGTGGGCTCGTCGGCGATCAGCAGGGCCGGCTTGCAGCTCAGGGCCATGGCGATCATGACGCGCTGACGCATCCCGCCGGACATCTGGTGCGGGTACTCGTTCACGCGTTTTTCGGGGGCGGGGATGCCCACGAAGCGCAGCATGTCGGTGGCGACGCCCATGGCGTCTTTCTTGTTCTTGCCCTGGTGCAGCATGACCGCTTCAGCAATCTGATCCCCGACGGTGTAGACGGGGTTGAGGCTGGTCATGGGCTCCTGGAAGATCATGGAGATGTCATTCCCGCGGATCTTGCGCATGTCCGCTTCGCTGAGCTTGACGATGTTCTTCTGAACGCCGTCTTTGCCGGTGAAGAGGATCTCGCCTTCGACGATCTTGCCGGGCGGCGTGGGAATGAGGCGCATGACCGACAGACTGGTGACGCTCTTGCCGGAGCCGCTTTCGCCCACGACGGCGAGTGTCTCGCCTTTCTTGATGTGGAAGGTCACGCCGTCCACGCTCTTGACGACGCCGTCGTCGGTACTGAAGTAAGTTTTCAGGCCGTTCACGGCCAACAGGACTTCACCCTGGTGGGTCATTGTTCCTCCGTTTTCAACACGTTGTGCATCATACAACCGTTAGGGATTCGTGGGGCTGTCGTGGCGCGCGGCGCGGCCCTCTTTGCTGGCCGCGCCGCGCGCTCTTCAGGTCAGGAGCGTTTGCGCGGGTCGAAAGCGTCGCGCAGACCGTCACCGAGCAGCTGGAAGCACATGACGGTGAACACGATGAAGAAGCCTGGGATCAGCACCCAGGGTCGGGTGTTCAGACTGCTCAGGCCGCCGTCCTGCGCGGCTTTCAGCAGGCTGCCCCATGAGGCGTACGGCTCGACTGCTCCGATCCCCAGGAAGCTCAGGCCGGACTCCAGCAGGATGAAGCTGGGAATGGCGAGGGAGGTCGTGACGATCACGTAGGTGGTAAGGGTGGGCAGCATGTGCCGCCACATGATGCGGTTATCGCTGGCGCCTAAGCTCTTGGCGGCGGACACGAAGTCCTGTTCCCGCACGCTGAGCAGCTGCCCACGCGTGACACGCGCCAGGCCGCCCCAGCCGATAAAGGCCAGGATGCCCAGAATCACGTACAGGGCCAGGATCGGGTTGATGTCGCGGGGGAACACGCTGCGCAGCAGCAGCAGCAGGAACAGATAGGGAATTGCCGCGAGCACCTCCACCAGGCGCATGATCAGCGTATCGACGATGCCACCAAAGTAGGCGGACACAGCGCCCATCATTAGGCCGATCAGGGTGGTGATCAGCACTGCACCGAGGCCGATGGTCAGGCTGATCTGCGAGGCGTACAGGGTGCGGGTGAACAGGTCGCGGCCCAGGTCCTCACCGCCAAACAGGTACACGCTGCAGTCTTCTTTGTTCGTACCGAACAGGTGCAGGTCGCCGGGAATGAAGCCCAGGATCTTGTAGCTGGCGCCGCGCACACCGAAGTACAGCGGGCAGCGCTCTGCGCTGGGCTTGAATTCGTTCACGAAGGTATCCATGTTCAGCTGCTGGGTGTATTTGAACACGTAGGGCCGCGTGAATCCGCCGGTGTCAGGATCACGGAACTGGATGGGTGTGGGCGGGTGGAAGCGGGTGATGTTGCTGGTTGAGTAGGACGACAGCGCGTCAGGCGCAATGAATGGCGCGAAGATGGCCATGACGTACAGCAGGATCAGCATCAGGCCGCCGGCCTGAGCGAGACGGTTTTTCCGGAACTGCTGCCAGGCGACGGAGAACTGGGACTGACCGAGCGGTTTGGTCTTCTTCTGGGTCGTGGCGGGTGTGGTGGTGGTCATATCAGCCGACCTTGATGCGCGGATCAACGACCGCGAGGAGAATGTCGCCCAGAGCGTTGCCGATCACCAGCAGGACGGTGGTAATCACGGTGAAGCCCGCGATGAGGTACAGGTCCTGGGCGTTCAGGGCATCGAGGATCATGGGGGTGATGCCGGGGTAGGCGAACACGACCTCAATGAAGCCGGCGCCAGCAACCGCTCCGGGCAGCAGACCACCAATGTTGGCCACGATCGGCAGGATGGCGTTGCGGAAGGTGTGCTTCCAGATGGCGGTGCGTTCACTGACGCCCTTGGCGCGCGCGGTGCGAATGTAGTCCGAGCGCATCACTTCAAGCATCTGTCCGCGGATTACGCGCGTCAGGCCAGCAGCGTCGCTCACCGCGAGGATGATGGCGGGGATGATGAGGTGCTTGGTGACGTCGAAGAACTTCTGGACGGCCGTCATGCTGTCAAAGTCGTTGCTGGTCATGCCGTTGATCGGGATGTCCAGGCCAGTCTTGGCGCGCACCTGCAGGATGAAGTAGATAACGATCAGCGCCAGGAAGAAGCTGGGGAACCCGAGCAGGAAGTACAGGAAGACGTTGACCGCCTTGTCACCCAGGGAATTTTGCCGCACGGCGCCGAACACCCCGAGGGGGATCGCGATCAGATAAAAGAGCACGGTGTACAGCAGCACGAGGTACAACGAATTGGCGATCCGGGGTTTAATGACGTCCAGCACGGGCTGCTGGTACGAGAATGACAAGCCCAGGTCGAAGTGGAACAGCATGTTGCGCATCCACAGGAAGTACTGCTCGATGGGATGGCGGTCCAGACCGAAGTTGCGTTGGAGCGCTGCGAGCGCTTCTGGGCTGATGTTCGGGTTGAGTTTTGCGGGCGTCAGGAAGTCGCCCGGGGCCAGCTGAATCACGAAGAAGATCAGGATGCTGGCCAGCAGCAGGGTGGGAATGGACTGCACCAGTCGGCGCAGGAGGAATGGGATCATGCGGGCTCTCCGGGGGGCGTCATGGGTGTGGGGGGCAGTCCGCGCGGGCGGACCACCCCCCGTGGGAGCAGGGTGCTGCTCTGGTCGCTTACTTGATGAAGGTCAGGGGGTTGGCGCGCTGGCCGTAGTAGGCGTTCATCAGGTTGGCGGGGTACTCGCCGCCTAGGCGCTCGTTGAAGGCCACGTGGTAGTTGCCGCCGACGAGGTAAATGACGGGCTGCAGTTCGCCTTCGGCCTTCATCAGCTGGCCGCCGATGGCGCGGCGCTTGGCGTCGTTGAGTTCGGAGTCACCTTGGTAGTACAGCTTGGTCATCAGCTGTTCCTGGCTGGTGGCGCACTTGCCGTCGGTGGGGTTGTTGTAGGAGTGCAGGTTGGTGCCGCAGGGCACGACGTTGCTGCCGAAGCTCCAGATGTTGCTGCCGCCGGAGAGACCCAGCAGGATGGCGTCGAAGGGACGGTTCTCGCCCTTGGAGGTGAGCTGGCCGACCAGGGTGTTGAAGTCGATGGGGGTGAAGTTGACCTTCACGCCGACCTTCTTCGCCTCGTCAGCGAAGATGCGGCCCAGCTGCTCGCGGACGGTGTTGCCCGCGTTGGTGCTCAGGTTGAATTCCAGCACCTTGCCGCTCTTGTCGACCAGGTAGCCCTGGGCGTTCTTCTTGGTGTAGCCGATCTGCCCGAGCAGCTTGCTGGCCTGGGCCAGGTCGTACTTGTACTGCGGGGCGCCGGCGGAGAGGCCTGCGTCGAGCTGCTGCTTGAAGATCGGGTAGGTGCTGAAGTACGTCTCACTGCCCAGGCCGCCCAGGGCGAGCTGAACCATGGCCTGGCGGTTGGCGATGTGGCTCATGGCGCGGCGGAAGCGCACGTCACGGAAGAGTTTCTGCTTGGCGGGGTCGCTGGCTTTGTTCCAGTTGAAGGTGATCCACTGGCTGGTGGCCTGGGGGCTGACGTTGGCCTTCAGGAAGGCTTTCAGGTTGCCGGAGTCGATGGCTTTCTTGGTCTGCGCCAGGTCATCGGCGTTGCGCATGCCGACGGTGTCGATCTGACCGGCGAGGAAGGCGGCCAGCGACGCGTTGGCGTCCGCGACGATCCGGACGGACATGGTGTTCAGGTAGGGCAGTTCTTGGCCGCGGCTGTCCTTGTTCCAGTCGCCCCAGTTGGCGTTCTTCTTGAACACCGTGCGTTCGCCGGCGCGGTAGGACTCCACGACCCAGGCGCCGGGGCTGACGATCTGGCTGGCGGGCGTGGCGAGACCCCACAGCTTCTTGACGGCGTCGGCGCCGCCTTCGCGGTACGCCTTGCCGAACACGTGGTCAGGCCAGGGGGAGTAACTCATGATGCTCAGGGCGCTGGCGCTGGGCTGGGGGAAGTCGAACTGGAGGGTGTAGTTGTCGAGCTTCTTGACCGTGATGGGCTTGCCCACTAGGAAGAAGGTGTCATAGCTGTTGCTGCCGACCTTGTCGTCCGTGTGGATCTTCCAGGTGCTGACGAAGTCGTCGGCCGTGATGGCCTGACCGTCACTGAACTTCATGCCCTGGCGGATCTTGACCACGAAGCGCTTGTTGTTGTTGCTGACCACGGGTGCGCTGGCGGCCATGTAGGGGATGAACTCGTCGTTGCGGGGGTCCTGCGTAAACAGACCCGAGCCTTCGGACATGCGGTCAGGAATGCTGTCCGCTTCAGAGCTCGTGAAGGGGTTCATGGTCTTGAAGTCGCTGATGGCGGACAGACGCAGTTCGCCGCCGCGTTTGTTGGCGGTGTTCTGATCGGCAGTCCAGGCTGCGGGCCACACGAAGGTGGACTGCTGGGCGGCGGCGGTGCCGAGGGTCAGCGCCAGGGCCAGGGTTAGGGCTTTTTTCATGGGGGTCCTCCAGGTCTGGTGAATGGAAATACGACAATCTCCGGCGTGCAGCCGGGTTGCTCGGGTCCTGCTTTCGTTTTCCAGCGAGCTAAATATATTGGCCTAGGTGACCAGGGTCAAGGACCGAATGAACGAATGCCCCTGTTGGAGACGGCGCCGAGCGAATTTTCATGAAGTTCTGGGGCAGTTTCGGCGCTCAGTTGAGTAGAAGAGATGATTGAAAAGTGAATGAATCTACAGTTAAAGTTCATGCAAAAACTGTGCGGGCCCCCATGAGGACCCGCACCAGTCAGTGGGTGAACGTGTTATCTAGACACGAGGTTGATCAGCAGGGCCAGCAGCATGAAAAAGCCGCCAAGCACGCTGGTAATTCTCACCAGGCCACCCTCGACGCCGCGGCCACCGAGGAGTGATCCGCCGGACGCCATACTGGCAGAGAGGCCCGCCTGCTTGGGCACCTGCAACAGCACGAAGAAGATGAGGCCAGCACACACGAGAGCGAAGAGCACAATGAACAGGGTCAGAATCATGGAAACCTCTTGGGCCCAACCGTCCATCTGGTGCGAACGGGTCGAGCGGCCAAACACGGCGGCGTGGTTCCGCGCGTCTGTACAGCCGGCAGTTTAGCGCAGGTCCCGTCCCTCATCTTCCCCGCACCCTGCGGTACCCCTTGCGCAGCCCATGATCGGGCCGCACCCCGTCGGCGATCAGATGTAGCCACTGGCTCAGGTAGTACCCGAGGAGCAGCGGCGCCACCACCTTGACGCTGATGGGCTGGGGAATGGTGGGCACCTGCAGATCAGGAGCAACGAACCGCAGGAGGCCGAAGATCAGGGCCAGGATCAGCGCCACGTACAGGAGTCGCGTGAGCGGCCCGATCACCCAGCTGTGCGACCACCCCCGGTGACTGAAGAGCATGCCGTACGGCACCCACAGGGCGCCCAGGACACCCCAGTGCCTTTTGCTGTCCACTCGCCCTTCAGCCAGATCCAGGTCCGGGGACAGCAGGAAGGTGCCCGCCGCATACGCCAGTGTGAAATTCAGGGCCTGAGCAGGGGTGATGACGACCAGCTCCTGCCGGGCAGCGTAGAGCGCGGCGGCCGCCAGGACGCTGTACGCGCCGATGTTGATGAGGTTGTGAACGCGACCGCTGGGCACGGGCGCCATTGTGCCACTGTGAGAAGCGTTCATGTCCCATCAGCTTGCGTGCGGCATGCTGTGCGGTACATGACCCACGTTCAACGTATGGCAGGGCTGCTGGCGGCAGCACTCGCGCTGTCCGCCTGTGATCAGCTGAAACCGGACGCCCAGAAGCTTCAGGACCGCACGGTCAGCCTGGGCTTCAAGACGCAGGAGGCCGTCACGGTGCCCTTCAGTGGCAACTGGCGCGTCACGGACGCCCCGAGCTGGATTCATGTGTCGTCCCAGGCCGGCCAGGGCCCTGTGACCGTGACGTTCACGGCGGACCGTCAGGAGGCCACGCCGGTCAAGGCGGATCAGCCCAGCCTGAGCGGCAAGGTGAAGATCAGCTGGACCAGCGGCACTGGTGGACAGGCGGTGAACGGCACAGCGATCTGGACAGTCACGGCACAGCAGTACGCACTGACCGGTCGCCTCACACAGCCCGCGCAGGTCACCGGTGCGGACGTGGTCACGGGTGTCCAGGCGCCAGCGAAAACCGACTTGGCGCCCCGCGGCGTGATCGTGAAGTACCGCGCGTCCGGCCTGCTCTCTGCTCAGTCGACCACGCTGCGCCCCGCCGCCCTGGGCCGCGAGCAGTTGCAGACTGCGGGTATTCAGGTTGCCCGTCAGGTCAGCCTGAGCGCCCAGAGTGCCGCGCTGGACGTCAAGGACGTGCAGGGCGCCCTGCGGGTGTTGCGCAGCGATCCACGCGTGGAGTACGCCGTGCCGAACGCCACCTTGCGCGCCCAGGCGGCAGCCGAGCCCGTCGTCCCCACGGATCAGTTCGCGCCGCTCCAGTGGGCGTATCCCCTCATGGGCTACGGCGCGGTGTGGCGCGATATGGAGGGTGGCGCCTACAGCCGCGCGGTGACGGTGGCCGTGGTGGATACCGGGGTCCGCTTTGATCACCCTGATCTGACCGGTCAGCTGTGGCTGCCCGGGGAGGGGGCCATGGACGTGATTGCCGACACGACGAACGGTGATGGGGACGGCGCGGACACGGATCCCACGGACCCGGCCACGCCTGGACGCACGGCGGGCAGTCACGGCACGCACGTCACGGGCATCATCGCGGCGCGCTGGGGCACGAACAGCGGCGCGTGCAGCGGGTGCAGCCCCAGCGGCGTGGTTGGCGCGACCTACAAAGCGAACGTGAAGGTTCTGCCGGTGCGCGTGATTGACGCGAGCGGCAATGCCTCGGAGGCGGACGTCACGCTCGGCATCCGGTACGCTGCGGGTCTGCCCGTCACGATTGACGGCGTGACGTTCAAGACGCCCCACCCGGCGCAGGTGATCAACCTGAGCCTCGGGGGCGCGATCAGCACCGAGGACGCCCGGCCCATGTGCGAGGCCATTGCCGAGGCCCGCGCCGCTGGCTCGCTGGTCATCGCGGCAGCCGGCAACGGGTACGGCACCGTCCCGTACTACCCGGCCGCGTGTGACGGCGCGGTATCCGTCGCGAGCGTCACCCTGTCGGGCGCGAGTGCGCCCATGCACTCCCCGTTCAGCAACGCGTACCCGCAGGTTCAGCTGGCCGCTCCGGGCGGCGCGGACCCGTACAGCGGCGCGACCTTCAACGGCGGCACCTTCAACGGCGCGGCCTTCCCGGACATGATTCTCTCCACCAGCTGGGACTACGCGAAGAACGCTCCGAACTACGAGGCGGAGGTGGGCACCAGTCAGGCCAGCCCTCAGGTTACCGCGCTGGCCGCGCTGCTGCTCAGCAAGGGCGTCACCACCGGGCCGGATGACACCCTCCAGCGACTGCGGGACACAGCCACGGACCTTGGTGAGGCCGGTCGGGACGACCAGTTCGGGTTCGGGATGGTGAACGCCGCGGCGGCCCTGAACGCCCCTCAGGTGAGCAGCGGCCTGGGCATCCGAGTGCAGAGCGCCCAGGGTCTGAGCTTCCAACCTCCTCTGGACAGCACCGGCGCCTTCCGCGCCTACCTGGGTGACGGCACCTACCGCGTGACCGGCGGAACGGACGTCAATGGCAACGGCGTCTACGGCGAGTCCGGCGAGGCCAGGGACGAACGTACGGCCACGCTCTCGGAGGCGGCGCCGCAGGTGACACTGGGAGATCTGACGCCCCGCTAACACGCACGGACGAGGGACCGTCGGATTCAGCCCCGCCGGTCCCTCGCTTTTTGCACTTTCTGAACCCTTCCCAGGACACCTGAGGCACGGCGACGCCGCACATACTCGGGTTAAACGGCGCACCCTGGAACCGGACCAGTCCAGTAACACCCCTTGACCAGTCTCTCCGCCCCGGACCGCGCCAGACCGGGTCCCCACAGCCCTCTATGCCGGGTTCAGCTGATTTCGATCACGGTGCGTCCCCGGACGCGTCCGGCCAGAATCTCCTCCGCCAGCGCTGGGACGTCCTCCAGTGAGGCGGTGTGCGTCATGGCAGCAAGCTGAGGTGCGGGCAGGTCGCGGGACAGGCGAGTCCACGCGGCCTCGCGCCGCTGCACTGGGCAGGTGACGGAGTCAATGCCGAGCAGGCTCACGCCGCGCAGAATCAGGGGGAACACGGTGGCGTGCAGTTCATGCCCACCGGCCAGGCCGCACACGGCGAGGCTCCCGTGCGTGCGGGTGGAGGCGTACGCACCGGCGAGGGTGGCGCCGCCCACCGTGTCCACGACGCCCGCCCAGCGTTCCTTTTCCAGCGGGCGGGTCAAGCCGGGTAGCTCCTCCCGCCCGATGACGCGGCTGGCCCCCAGGGACCGCAGGTACGCGTCTTCGTGCGGGCGGCCCGTGCTGGCCACGACGGTGTGACCGGCCCGGGCGAGCAGCGCCACGGCGGCGCTGCCCACGCCGCCCGCCGCGCCGGTCACGAGAACCTCGCCGCTGCCCGGGGTCAGGCCTTGGTCTTCCAGGGCCATGACGGCCAGCATGGCCGTGAATCCGGCGGTGCCGACGCTCATGGCCCAGTGGGCGTCCGTGCCGCCGGGCTGCGCGACCAGCCACTCGGGCCGGGCCCGGGCCAGGGTGGCGTAACCGCCGTCCTGGCGTTCGCCGATGCCCCAGCCGGTCAGGATGACCGGCGTGCCGGGCTGCCACCGTCCGGTCGCGTCGTCCAGCACGGTGCCGGCCAGGTCAATGCCGGGCGTCATGGGATGGGTGCGCAGCACACCGGGCCGCCCAGTGACGGCCAGGCCGTCTTTGTAGTTCAGGCTGGAGTGTGTGACGCGGATCAGCACGTCACCGTCCGGCAGGGCCGTGAGGGGCAGGGTCTGAAGTTCAGCGCGCGTGCCCTGATCGTCTTTCAGGACGCGCAGGGCGCGGTAGGTGTCGGGCAGGGGCTGGGTCACGTGGGGGTCCTCCTGTATGGGGGGTCGTGGGTGGGGGTACTGGGCGCAGCGTACCGCACGGGGCGGCTGCTCCCGCGGCCGTGACACATGGCGGGCAGGACAGGCGTCCCGGCGTGGGGGCGGGTGTGTTATCCTTCGCACTGCTATGGAGCCTCCCAGTTCTGGCTCTCGTACCGCGCCCGGAGAACACCGCCAGGGGGCGGCTGTTTTGCCTTGGCACCCCACCATCTCCGGTCACCGACGCGCCCACCTGACTTCCGGTGGGGCGGGCAGCTTGCGCCTTGCGGATGACCATGACGCGACTCTGGAGCGCGTCCCTACATGAATGATTACATCGGTATCGCCGCCCTGTTCGTGCTGGTGCTTCTGAACGGGTACTTTGTCGCGGTGGAGTACGCGCTGGTCAGCGTCCGCCGCACCCGAATCGACCAGTTGGCCGAGGAGGGCAATGCCACGGCCCGCATCGTGCAGCGTGTCCTGGGCCGACTGGACCTGTACATCGCGGCCGTGCAGCTGGGCGTGTCCATGATGAGCCTGCTGATCGGTTTCGTGGCCGAACCGGCCATCGAGCACCTGTCCGAGCCGCTGTTCCTGCGTGCGGGTCTGCCTGAGCAGTACCTGAAGCCCGTGGCGTTCGCGCTGGCGTTCATTCTGAGCACCACCTTCCACATCGTGCTGGGGGAACTGGTGCCCAAGAGCGCCGCGCTGCAGAAGAGTGAGCAGCTGAGCATGGCGATGGTGCGGCCCCTGGTGGCGTTCACGGCGGTGTTCCGCCCGGTGATTCTGGGCCTGAACGCGCTGGGCGGCGTCGTGCTGCGCCTGCTGGGACTGAAGGCCGTGGCCGGGCATCACACGGCGTACAGCGAGGAGGAGATCCGCATGATCGTCAGCGCGTCCAGCCAGGAGGGCGTGCTGGAGGACGACGAGAAGGAACTCGTGTACAACGTGTTCGATCTGTCGGACACGACCGTACGGGAGATCATGACGCCCCGGATTGACATGGTCGTGGTGGACGGCGCCTCGCCGCTGCGTCGCCTGCTGGAACTGAAGGGCGAGCATGGATACTCGCGCGTGCCAGTCTTCCAGGACACGCCGGACAACATTGTGGGCATCGTGCACACCGGGGACGTGCTGCTGCACCTGGACGCACTGGATCACACCCTGATCGCGGACGTGATGCGCCCGGTGTTCTTCGTGCCGGAAGGCATGAAGATCAAGGACCTGCTGGCCAAGATGCGGGACAAGAAGAGCCACCTCAGTATCGTCGTGGATGAGTTCGGCGGCACCTCCGGCCTCGTGACGCTGGAAGACGCGCTGGAGGAGATCGTCGGGGAGATCTACGACGAGACGGACGAGGAAGAGGTCCCGATGATCGAGGTGATCAGCGAGGGCGTGTACCTGATGGACGCCAGCCTGACAGTCGGTGAGGTCGAGGAGCGCCTGAACGCGAACATCGAGGATGGTGAGGGCGAATTTGATACCCTGAGCGGCTTCATGACCAGCCACTTCGGGGACATCCCGGAGGTGGGGCAGAACTTCACCCACAACGGCTGGGCCTTCACCGTGGAGGACGCCGACCAGCGCCGCGTGAACCGCGTGCGGGTGGAACGCGCCCCGCAGGTGAATGAACTGGAGACCGAGGACACCCATGAGTAATGCCAATGCCCTGAACCTGACCCCTGATCCCCAGCTGCTGGAGGGCGCGAAAGCCGCGTTCAAGCAGGCGTACGCGCCGTACAGCAAGTTCCACGTCGGCTCGGCCCTGCGCACCCGCGACGGCCGCGTGTTCTTCGGCGCGAACGTCGAAAATGCCAGTTACGGCCTGGGCCGCTGCGCGGAGCAGAGCGCCGTGCAGGCCATGGCCACCGCCGGAGAGCGCGAATTCACCGACATCGTCGTGTACTCCGAGGCGACACCGCCCGCCAGTCCGTGCGGCGCGTGCCGTCAGGTGCTGTACGAGTTCGCGCCGGACGCGCGCGTGGTGTGCGTGAATCAGCACGGCGACATTGTCAGCGGGTACGTCCGGGACTTCCTGCCCCACGGGTTCCGGCTGGAGCAGCGAGACGACGGGCACGACGTCGGCACGGAATAAGGCCGGGCAGGGGCGGCGCGCCAGGGGCATGGAGGTCCCGGCGCGCCGCTTCCCTCTGTGTTCGTGCCGGGATCAGTGACCCGCCTCTCCCCTGCCGCTTACCAGGCCGCGATGTGCCCGTCAGTGCGGGTTTCAGTACCGCCCTCCAGCACGCCAGTCACGGGGTCGCGGCGGATCATCTGCCCGCGCCCGAACGCCCCGGGATCGAGTTGCACGCTGACCGCGTGGCCCATCCCCGCGAGCTCGCGGGCCAGGGTGCCGCCCAGGGCATGTTCGACCTCCACCCGGGTGCCGTCCAGCCACTGCCAGCGCGGGGCGTCCAGCGCCTGCTGCGGGTTCATGCCGTAGTAGGCGGTGTTCAGCACGACCTGGAGGTGCCCCTGCGGCTGCATGAAGCCGCCCATCACGCCGAACGGTCCGACCGGGGTGCCGTCCGTGCGACCCAGGAAGCCGGGGATGATGGTGTGGTACGGACGCTTGCCGGGCGCCACGGCGTTGGGGTGGGCAGGGTCGGTGTTGAAGTTGTGTCCGCGGTTGTGCAGGGCGATGCCGGTCCCGGGCACGACGATGCCACTGCCGAAGCCCATGTAGTTGCTCTGGATCAGGCTGACCATCTGCCCCTGATCATCGGCAGCCGCGAGATACACGGTGCCGCCCGTGCTGGGTGCGTGGGTGCGGGGGTCGTGGGCCCGCGGGCCCAGGTGCGCGCGGTGCGCGGTGGCGTTCGCCGCCGAGAGCAGTTGCGCGACATCCACCGGGGTGTGCCGCGGGTCGGCCACGAAGGCGTGCGCGTCGTGGAAGCCGCGCTTCATGGCTTCGATTTGCACGTGCAGGCCCTGCGGGTTGTCGCGCCGTTCGGGCAGCGTGACGTCACGCAGGACGTTCAGCGCGATCAGGGCGGCGATGCCCTGACCGTTCGGTGGGATCTCGTACACGCGGTGCCCGTGAAGATCGGTGTGGATGGGCGTCACCCATTCACTGGCGTGCGCGGCGAGGTCCGCGCCGGTGAGCAGGCCACCCTGCGCGCGGGCGTGCGCGTCGATCTGCCCGGCCAGTTCGCCGGAGTAGAACGTCTCGCCGTGCGTGGCGGCGATCTGTTCCAGGGTGCGGGCGTGCCCCTCGCTGCGCCACAGTGCGCCGGGCGCGGGCGTGAAGCCGTCCGGGGCGAAGGTGCGGAACCACTCGTCCATCTCGGGCAGGTTCAGGCGGCGGTAGATGCCGGTGGCCCGCGCCCAGTTCGCGGCGAGGACCGGGGAGAGCGGGTAGCCGTCCCGTGCATACGCAATGGCCGGGGCGAGCACCTGCGCGAAGTCCAGCCGCCCGAAACGGGCGTGCAGGTCCGCCCAGCCGCGCACCGCTCCGGGCACGGTCACGGGCGTCCAGCCGTGGCGGGGCATCTCGCCCGCGTGCCGGTCCCGCAGGGCGTCCAGGCTCAGGGCGGCGGGTGCGGCGCCGCTGGCGTTCAAACCGTGCAGCTGGCCGCCTGCCCAGACAAGCGCGAACAGGTCCCCACCGATACCGTTGCTGGTGGGTTCCACGACCGTCAGGGCGGCGGCCGTGGCTATGGCGGCGTCCACGGCGTTCCCGCCCTGCTGGAGGACACTCAGGCCCGCCTGCGCGGCGAGGGGCTGGCTGGTGGCGACCATGCCGCGCCGGGCGTACACGGGCCGGCGGACACTCGGGTATTCAGGCTGGAAGGTCACCCCCGCAGCCTACCGCGCCCCTGGCGGACGGTGCCGGGTGCAGGGTCAGCTGCGCGGCCAGCTCAGCTGAACAGGGGGCCCAGGTCGGTCAGTCGTCCGGTCGGCTGCGCGAGCCCGAAGGAGTAGCTGCTGAACACACTGAGGAAGTCTCTGTGCGTGAGGTCGCGGGTCTGCCCGCTGGGGCCTGTCGCCTGCACCGTCTCGCCGCGCGCGGTGAGCCAGTACTCGCCGAGTTCGCGCACGCTGGCCTTGCGGCCCCGCCCGGTGGCGAGCAGGGCCGTGACGCGGTACTCGCGTCCGCCGCGTTCGTTGAGGAAGGTCAGGAGATCGGCGGGCGACAGCATGAGCGGGTCAGCATAGCGCAGCCGGAGGTGAGGCCGGGGCAGTCTCCTGTCCGCGCGGGCTTCAGGAGACGACGGTGCCCTGGCCGTTCAGGGCCGCGCTGACCGGCTCGCCGTTGCGCGCGTCACCGAAGATGACGCGCCTCACGCCGCCCTGCACAGCCTCAGCCGCGCCGAGCACCTTCTTCTTCATGCGGTCCTGCGCGAATTCCAGGTAGTGTTCCACGTCTGCGGCGGGAATCTCGCGGATCAGGCTGGTCTCGTCGGGGTAGGCGCGCAGCAGGCCCGGCACGTTGGACAGCAGCAGCAGCGCGTCCGCCTTCAGCGCGACCGCCAGGGCGGCGGCGGCGCGGTCACCATCCACGTTGATCGCCACGCCGTCGTACGAGCTGGCGGGCGGCGTGAGGACCGGCAGGTACCCGCCAGCGAGCAGCAGGTCGATCAGGTGGGTGTTCACGCGTTCGACCGTGCCGGTGTGGTCGCCGCGCAGCACCTTGACCTTGCCGTTCTCGACGGCGCGCACCGAGTCCTTGTGTTTCCCCTCTAAGATGCGCCCGTCCAGGCCGCTGAGGCCGACGGCGTTCACGCCGAGTCGCTGGAGGCGTTCGACGATGCCCTTGTTCATCTTGCCGCAGTACACCATCTCGAAGATTTCCAGGGTCTGGCGGTCCGTGAAGCGGGAGGTGTACCCGCTGGGGCTGGTGACGAACTTCGGGGGATGCCCGAGGGCCTCAGCGACGCGGTTGGTCTCGCCGCTGCCGCCGTGGACGAGGATCAGGCGTTCCCCGGTCTTCCAGCGGGCGGCGATGTCGGCGCAGACGGCGTCGTAGTCGATTCCGGCGCTTCCGCCGACCTTCACAACAATCATGCGGGGCATCCTACCGCATGATAGGAAGAATGGTCAAAGGCTTATCAATTGAAAATGATGGGAATCAGGATCAACCCGGCCACGATCAGCACATCGGCCAGCGCCCAGGCCAACGCGATCCGGCGGAAGACCCCCTGGTACGCGACCTTGCGGGTCTTGTGCCGGAACCCCCGCTGCGCCAGCAACGAGCCCAGCCAGCCGCCCCGCGCCTCCAGAGCGTGCAACTGCCGCTCGGGAATCCGCGTGCGGCCCGCTTCAGACGCCAGCCCCTTGTCGCGCGCCATCGCCACGAAGGCGACCAGACCCCACACCACCTGCCACGCCAGAATCAGGCGCAGCAGCAGCGCCACTACGCCCTCCAGGGTGGACGGCACTTACTGCATGGTGCGCGGCAGCGCCTGGGTGGGCAGGATCTTGCGCGGCTCGCGGAACTCGATGTTCTCCCACTCACCCTCCTCAACGACCTCCAGGGCCGGGTTCAGCGCGCGGAAGTGCGCCACGACTTCCTGCACCAGATCGTCCGGGGTGCTCGCCGCGCTCGTGATGCCCACCGAGCGCACCACCGTCAGATCCACGCCCGCAAGGTCCGCCGCCGTCTCCAGCCGCACCGAACGGCCGCACTCAGCTGCGGCGAGTTCCAGCAGGCGCATCCCGTTGCTGCTGTGCGCACTGGTCAGGACCAGGAACAGGTCCACGTGCGGCGCGATCGCTTTCACGGCGTCCTGGCGGTTCTTCGTGGCGTAGCACAGGTCCTCGCTGGGCGGCACCACCAGCGCCGGGAAGCGCCCCTTGAGAATCTCGATGGTCCGCCGGGTGTCGTCCACGCTCAGGGTCGTCTGGGTGAGCACCACCAGCCGCTCCGGGTCCGGCACCTGCACTGTGTGCGGGTCGGCCAGTCCCTCGCCGGTCTTGCCCAGCACACCGACCACGATGGTCGCGTCGGGCGCCTCGCCGCGCGTCCCGATGACCTCCTGATGCCGGGCGCTGTCGCCGATCAGCAGGATCGCATAGCCCTCACGGGCGTACTTCTTCGCCTCGGTGTGCACCTTCGTGACCAGTGGGCAGGTCGCGTCGATCGTCGCCAAGCCCAGCGCGCGCGCCCGCTCGCGCACGGCGGGGCTGATGCCGTGCGCGCTGAACACCACGGTCTCTCCGCCCTGCGGCAGGGCGTCCACGCTGTCCAGGTCCTCCACGAAATGCACGCCGTACCCGGCTTCCAGGCGGTCCACGACCGTGTGGTTGTGCACGATGGAGTGGTACACCGTCACCGGTTTCTCTTCGGTCTGCGCGGCCTTCTCAACGGCCTGAATGGCCATCACGACGCCCGCGCAGAACCCGCGGGGTTTGGCCAGATGAATCCGCTCAATCATGGCACCCAGTGTAGAGTGCGGCCCACGCGCCAACCGTGCCCCCGCGTCCGCAGTGCACCCATTCGGCCAACTATCAGGTGACTGTCAGACAGTCAAGCCTATCTGTCCCTTAACGGGGGCAGTCTGCCCCACTTACGTGAAAAAACGCATCGGAATCCGGTGGGTCCTGCTCTTACACTGACCGTCAAGTTATGACTGTCGCGGCCTTCGTGCACCCCTTCAACACCACCCAGTCGGTGTTGGTCTGCCGAGGCACGCACCTCGCCCCGGCCATGCAGGTCAAACTCATGACGCTGGCCGCCCGGGACGGCTACCAGATCGTGCTGGTCGGGCAGTGCACCCCGGAGGTGCAGCGGGCCCTGGGCCTGCCGACACCGGCGTTCACGCCTGAAGCCATGCGCGCCGACGTGGTTGCCGTCCCCAGTCCGCAGCACGCGCTGGCGCACGTGAGGTCCTCACCGCGCAACACCTTCCTGCTGCACGCGGTGGGCGAGGTCATCGGCGCGTACGCCGCGGTGCTCGAACGGCCGGGCGCCGCGGTCAGTGCGTCCCCCATGCCCGAGCGCCCGGTCATCCCGAATGCACCAGGCCGCCGGGTAGGCCTAGGCCGCCACGCCTCGACCTGACGGCCGCCAGGTCACGGGGACGTCCGGGTGACCCGGGACAGCCAGCGCTCCTGCGGGACGGGCACACTGCCCGTCGTCCACGCCTGCTGAAAACTGCGGTCCTGCTCGGCGACGGCGGCCGCGTTCCCGGTCGCTAGGGCTGCCTCGGCCAGCCCGGCGCTGCCCCAGGCGCTGAAGTGGAAGTTCATGCTGCCCACCACGACCAGCATGTGATCCACGGTCATGACCTTGCTGTGCATCTTGAAGGTGGTGTACCGCGCCTCAAAGCGGTCCTCCAGGCCCCGGCGGCGCAGCTCACGGCGCAGCAGGGCCACGCCGGTGCGGTTGGCGGGCCGGCCGAACCCGTAGTCCACGACCAGCAGCCGCACGTGAACGCCGCGCTCTGTCGCGGCGAGTAAAGCCGGGAAGTACACGGGCAGGCGCTCCAGCGGGCAGGAGTCCGGGTTCAGGTACCCGAACCAGCAGTCCAGCCCCGGGCTGAAGTCCGCCTGCATCAGGTCAATGCTGCGCTGCGCCGCGCCGATCAGGGCCAGGTGCGCGCGGTCCGCGAAGTCCTCCCCGGCCGTGCGGCGGTACAGCACGAACGCGTGGTCAGCACCGGCCGTCACGGCGCGGGCGGCCAGCCCAGGATGAGAGGGCGCCGGCGCCGGTCCCAGCACACACTCGCGGCTCACGGCGTCCGGCAGCACGTCTGGCGGGCAGTGCAGTTCATCACTGTGCCGCCACAGGTCATCGAAGGCCGCCACGCCCTCCTGAGCGGCCGGGCCCCGCAGGCGCAGGCCCGTGTCGTGCAGGGCCAGTCCGCCCGGCTCGCCCAGCGGCAGGTGCCACGCAGTGAAGTTGTAGCCACTCACGGTCAGGTCCTGCCCATCAATGACGTGCAGCTTCACGTGACTGTGCGGCAGGTACGCGTAGTTCAGCAGGGTCAGCGTCCAGCGGGCGCCCGGATCGTTCAGGGGCACGCCGGCCCCGCGCAGCGCCCGTGCCAGCCCCAGAATCTGCGACGTGCCGTCCGGGTCGTCCAGCTGCGGGTAATTGCCCAGCAGCACGCGGATCGTCATGCCCTGCGGGTACGCGGCTGGGTCTGCCTGCACGCGCGCGTACAGGTCGCGGGCGGCCTGCACGAACGTCGCCCCGGGCCGCCCGGGTTCACTCTCCCATTCCATGCTGGTCAGCAGCACCTCGGCCCGGGCGCCCTGCATCTCCTGCGCCAGGATCTCGAAGGCGTCCTGCGGGGCGTCCAGGTCGCGGGGCGTCCTCACGAAGCCCAGCACCTGATTGCCGCAGGACAGGTCCGGCCCACCCCGCGCGCGGTCCAGGTCCCACAAGGCGCGCTCCAGCGGGGCAGCCGGAGCGTCGCAGGGCTGAGGGGCGGGCGTGGCCGGCAGCGCCGCCGGGCCTAGGAACAGGGGGAGGCGCGCGGCGTGTGCCCCGGCCGTGAACAGCAGGGCGAGGAGCAGGGCGGGGACACGCATCTGTCCGGCAGGCTAATGCGGCAGCACGCCGTCATTTACCGGTTCTGCGTGAGAGTTCTGAACCGACCCTTGAGACAGCGGGCTCCGCGGGGGGCAACGGCAGAAGGGGGCACCAGCCGACCGGCCCGCGCCCCCCTCCTCCCAGTGGTCCTGGAGTGCAGGGTCAGTCCACGACCTGGAAGCCCAGCTGCTCTGCCTGCTCGACAAAGAAATTGATGTTCTCCGTGAGGGTCTGCGGGCCCAGGCTCTTGCGGTGGTGTTCACCGGTTGCGGCGATGATCAGCGTCTCCGCGAGGCAGGCGGGCACCTGCCCCTCGCCGAATTGCAGGTCGATGTTGCTGGTCATGCCGCCGGGCGGCCGCACCACGCCCCCCGGAATGACCCGCACGCCGGGCAGGGCCAGGACGCTGTCGTCCACGTCGGCGGGTCGGCCCTCGTCGAAGATCCACGCGCCGGGCTTGACGTGCTGCGGGAAGATCACGGGGTTCGGGTCGCTGGTCGCCGTGAAGATCAGGTCAGCGTCCCGCAGCGTGTCGTAGCTGGTGGTGCAGATGATCTCGGTGTCCTTCGCGGCGCGGCGCAGGGTGGCGGCGCTGCGCTCGAGGCGCTCGGCGTCCCGGCCGATCATGATGAGTTTGGCCACCTGCGGCGCAATGGTCCGCGCGATACCGAACGCCACGACGCCGTTCGCGCCGACCACCGCGGCGGTCGCGTGCTTCAGGTCACGGCTCTCCGCCGCGAAGTGCTCCAGGATGCCGGGGATGGCCGCCTTGATCGTGCCGGACGTGTACGCCCCGCCGTTCGTGATGGTCAGTTCCGGCACGGCGGCCTGAACGTCAACGCCCTTGTTCCCCACCACGGACCAGAACGCGCCTAGCCCGAACACCTCCGCCCCGAGTTCCTGCGCGAGGCGCGCGCCCTCGATGGCGCGGCGGGTGGCGAGCTCCGGGTTGTCCCGGAACACGTCGGGCAGCAGGGGGCTGGACAGCAGGTAGCAGCGGATGCTCTTGCCGTCCACCGTGCGGATGCCGTGCAGTTCACCGATCTTCATGGGCCGCAGGCTCTCGGCCATCTGCCGGACGCCTCGCTCGGAGACGAGGCCCTTCTCGACCAGCGGGCGCAGCCACGCAAACCGCCGGGCGCTCCAGAAGTTCTCGACGGTCATGGGGTGAATCATGAATGCGGCGACGACCTCGTCACTGCGGCGGCCCGCGAGCGGGACAGCCTCGCCCAGGCGGGGTTCGGTGCCGTCCAGCATGCGCCCGATGTTCTCCTTGAAGCGCCACGCGGCGGCGACCATCAGGGCCAGCGCGGCCAGCTTAGCGGCCGTGCCGAGCGGCTGTGTGGCCACCGCCAGCGTGAAGGCCGTGAGGCCCGCCAGGGTTGCCGCGCTCACGTACCCCCAGAAGCCCGCCACGCCCGCGTACACCAGGACGGGCAGGGCGCACACCCACAGGGGCAGCGTGCCCGTCACGGCCAGTCCGGCCAGCACGCCCAGCAGCACGAGGTTGCCCCGCCCGCGCGGTGGCGTCTCGCCGTACAGGAACCTGGGGGGGTTCAGGTGCCCCAGGTACGCCGCGAACGCCGCCATCACGGTCACCTCGCTGAGGTTCAGGCTGGCGGCCATGAGGACCGCCAGGAAGCCCTTGGCCGCGTCAAGCAGGGCGGTCAGGGCGGCCAGTTGCGGCCCGACGCGGTACAGGACATTCTCCACGCCCAGGTTGTGTGGGTTGTTGACGCGGACGTTCACGCCCGCGCGGGACAGGACGGCGTGCCCGAGGGGCGCGCTACCCGTGAGGAACGCCACGAGCAGCAGCAGGGCCGAGAGAAACAGCATGCCGCGCATTCTACGGCACGGCGGCGCGACCGCCCTGCCCCGCAGGTCAGGTGCCGGAGCGGATCAGGCGCGGATCGGATCAGGCGGGCGGCAGGTGCCGGTGTTCCCAGACCAGGTCCCGCATGACCCAGCCGCTCCCGGCGAAGCGCAGACCCAGCCGCAGTTCTCCCAGCAGGTACTCGCGCACGTCCTTCAGGCTGCTGCCCGCATCGACCGCGTCGGCCAGCGTGCGGTTGCCGTCCAGCAGGCGCGCCACCGGGTGCAGCGCGGCCCGCTGCCCGGCCGGTTGCAGTTTCAGCCGGGCCCACTCGTAGCGGCCAGTCGGACTGAGTTTGCCCTCTCGGACGGCCTGCGCGACCGTCTGCGCCACCTCGAACAGGGGCAGTTCCACGTCACGGGCCACGGCGCGGATGGACCGGCCGGTTGGGTCGTCGAACATGGGCACGCGGCCCTGGAACACCTGGCTGGGGCTGCCGATCACGGCGCACATCTGGTCCCACTCATCACTGATGCGCGCCCAGTCGGTCGAGAAGTGCCCGTACGGCGCCAGGGGCGCGCCCGTCACGGGTCTGGCCTCGAAGCGGAAGGTGCCGGATTCAGCCAGGATCGGGCTGGCGTGGATGGCTTCCGTACCCAGCCAGTCCAGGATCCCGCCGGAGATGACCTCGCCGTTCATGAAGGCCACGGTGAAGGGCACGTCGGATTGAACGTCGAGCACGCCCGTCTGACGGCTGGTGTGAATCAGTTCCAGGACGCCCATCAGGGGCACATCGCTGAGCAGACCTTGCATGAATGTCTGCACGCTATCACCTCGGCGTCAGGCGCCGTTGGGACGAGGTCATACACCCGGCAGGTGAGCTGACCCGCCCCGCAGGTCCATCCAGGCCCGCCCGAGTTCCCCGGCGACGTCCGTGGCACCCAGACCGTACGCGAACTGTTCCGCGGCCCGCTCGCCGGCGCGGGCATGCAGGCGAACGCCCACCCGCGCGGCGTCCCAGGTGCTCAGCCCCTGCCCCAGCAGGGCCGCCAGAACGCCGCTGAGCGTGTCGCCCATTCCGGCACTGGCCATGCCCGGGTGCCCGCCGCGCGACACGCTCAGTTCCCCCGCCCGCGCCACGACGCTCGGGCCGCCCTTCAGGATGACCACGCCGCCCAGCCGCTCCTGCAGGGCGCGCGCGGCACCGATCGGATCGCGGGTGATGTCGGGCGTGGGCAGGCCCAGCAGCCGGGCGGCCTCGCCGGGATGGGGGGTCCACAGGCAGGCCGCGTGGCCGTGACCGCTCAGTTCCGGCTGGAGGGCGTCGGCGTCCAGCACGGTGGGCACCTGCCAGCGCAGCACCTCGCGGGCCAGGCTGGCTGCGTCCGGGCCGAGTCCCATGCCCAGCGCCAGCGCGTCCGGCCGCCGGTCCGGTGCCGTTCCGGCCAGGAAGGCCGGGAGGTCCGCGTGCCGGTGAATCATCAGTTCCGGCGTGACCAGGGGCAGGTCCACCGCGGCGTGCAGCGTCACGAGGCCCGCACCTGCCCGCAGCGCGCCCAGGCCGGCCAGGGCCGGGGCGCCCACCGTACCCGCGTGCCCCCCCACGATCCACACCCGGCCCGCCACGCCCTTGTGCGCCCCGGCGGAGCGGACCGGCAACAGGGGCGCCAGGTCAGCGTCGTCTGGCTGCGCCGCGACCTCCAGGTCACTCAGCCAGTCGGGCGGCACGGTCAGCGGGGCCAGCACCACCTGACCGCAGCGCGCCGCGGCCTCCCAGAACAGCAGGGCCGGTTTCAGGGCAGCGAACGTGACAGTGACGTCCGCCTGCACGCTCGGGCCAGGTGGGTCCGCGCGCGTGGCGTCTAGGCCACTGGGCAGATCAATGGCCAGCACGGGCACGCCACGGGCCCGGGCGGCCGAGACCGCCTCCAGTACCGCCGCCAGCGTGTCGCGGACCGGTGGGCGGAACCCGGTGCCAAGCAAGCCATCAACCAGCACCGTATCCCTGGCCGCGCGGGACAGGGCGGCGGCACTCAGGGGCCGGGTGTCGCCCCCCACGGCCTGCCAGCGCCGGCGGTTCAGCCGGGTCAACGGGTGCGTGGAGGGCCGGGCCAGCACGCGGGCGGCCCGCCCCTGGGTCAGCAGGTGCCGCGCCGCGACGAAGGCGTCCCCCCCGTTGGCGCCGCCCCCGGCGAGCAGCAGTACCTGACCCTGCGGCCAGTGGCGCTGCACTTCGGCCGCCACGGCGCGCCCCGCGTCCTCCATGGCCAGGTCCAGCAGGCGCGCCCGCTCCAGCCGGGCATCAAGTTGGCGAACCCCGTCTGGCGTCAGGATGGGCGTCATGCGGACCCGCCGCCCGTCACGGGGCGGGCTGGGTGCCCCGCTGGGCCGGTCACGCCCGACCTGGCATTCAGGTGCCGGGGCCGCGCAGGGCCAGGAACACGATCAGGAGGAGCGCGGCGATCACGACCACCCGCGCGTACTTCAGGACGGGCCGCCGGGCGAACTGTTCCTTGACCTCGGCCTGCGTGTCCTCGCGCGAGCGTTTCATGGCCAGCCGCTGCGCCTGCCGGATGGACCGGACGCCCTCGGCCACTCGGCCCTGGCGGCGCACCGAGACGCCCAGGTTGTGGTGGCCGCCGTCGTACTCGGGCGCCATCTGGATCACCTCGCGGTACGTCTGTTCCGCCTGGGCGAAGTGGCCGGCTTCCATGTCCAGGTTGCCCAGGTTCGTCAGCGCGCGGTAGTGGCCGGGATCGGCTTCGCGGGCGGCGCTGAAGACCTCGCGGGCCTGCGCCTCGTGGCCCAGCATGGCCTGAAGGACGCCCTGCGCGTTCAGTGCCTCTGCCCGCGTCAGCGGCTGCGCGAGCGCCCCGGCGAGCCGATTGGCCAGGGCGTCCGGGTCGGATTCGCGCTGACTGCCTTCCAGGGCGTGCAGCGCCTCGATCAGGGCGTCCGGCTGCACGTACAGGCGCAGTTCCGCGCCCACGTCACCGGGCAGGCTGGCGGCCACCTCCCGGTATGCCTGCAGCCGGTTGCGGGCGGCCACGTACCGCCGGGCGCGGATGTCGTCCTGCACGGCGTGAATGGTCTGCAGGGCGTCAATGACGTCCACGTCGGCCCCCTGCGCGTTGGCGGTGGCGGCGGCGCGGCGCCACTCTCCGGCGCGGACGAGGTCCAGCAGCAGAGGGGGGGCCGGCGCGGCGGGCGCGTCCAGCGTCACGGGCGTCCCCGCACGGGGAGGGGCGGCAGGTGCAGCGCGAAGCGGAAACTCACGCCCCGAGTATACTGACGTGTTCCCGGCGCGCCCGCAGCGGCGCTCACCGTTGCCGCGCAGGTCCCCGGACCTCAGCCTCCATTCCCCGACACCCGGCCCCGGAGGGCCGCTGCCGCATGTCCCGAAACGCCAGTCGACCCCGCCGAGCCACCCCCCGCCGCACCGATCCGGGCCGCCCCCAGCCGGGCCGCGCCGGCACCACGTCCCAGGAGCCCGAACGGGACCTGAGCGCCGCGCCGCTGTACTCCCCGGCGCGCGTGCGGGACCTGCTGGACCGCCACGGCCTGAAGCCCACCAAGAGCCTGGGGCAGAACTTCCTGATTGACGGGAACATCCTGCGCGCCATTGCCGAGGCGGGCGGCGCCGCGCCCGGCGTGCCCGTCCTGGAGATCGGCCCCGGGCTGGGCGTCCTGACCCGCGAGATCGCCTCGCGCGGCGCGCAGGTCACGACGCTGGAAAAAGATGAGCGGCTGCGGCCCGTGCTGGCCGAGACGCTCGACGGCCTGGACGTGCAGGTCGTGTGGGGCGACGCGCTGGACTTCGAGTACGCCACGCTGCCGCAGGGCACGCGGGTGATCGCGAACCTGCCGTACTACATCACGGGTCTGCTGCTGTCGCGCTTCATGCGCGCGCCCGGCATCGTGTCCGCGACCGTGCTGGTGCAGAAGGAGGTGGGGCAGCGCCTCGCCGCGCGGCCCGGCGAGGAGAACTACGGCTTCCTGAGCGCCATTGCCGCGCTGTACGGCAGCGTGCAGCACGTGCGGGACGTGCCCAAGGGCGCGTTCCTGCCCGCCCCGGACGTGACGAGCGCCGTGATCCGGCTGGATTTCGACCGCTCCCGCGCGGCCCCGGAACCCGAGTTCCTGGCGTTCGTGGAGAGCGCCCTGCACCACCGCCGCAAGACGCTGCGCAACAACCTGCGCCTGACGGGTATGGACGGCGACGCCATTGACGCCGCGCTGAGCGCCGTGAACCTGCGCCCGGACGTGCGGGCCGAGGACGTGTCCCTGGGTGACCTGCGTGACATGGCCGTCAAACTGGGCGTGATACGGTAACCGCAGTTAGGATCACCCCTTCTCACCGCCATTCAGGGCCGCCGCACCCGGCACCCCGGAGGACCCATCTGTGAAGTTCTACATCATCGGTGACGTGACCGTCGATCACCTCTACCACCTCGAACGCCTACCCGAGCCGGGTGAGGAAGTCACGCCGCAGCAGGCCAGCATGAAACCCGGCGGGGCCGGCGGCACCATGAGTGTCACCCTGGCCCGCCTGGGTCACGCTGTGACCCTCGCCGCGCGCGTCGGCGACGACCCGTTCGCCGAGTACGCCCTGAGCCGCGTGCGCGAGTGCGGCGTCAACGAGAGCGCCATCCAGCGCGATCCCAGCCGCATCACCAGCACCATCACGGTCATGCAGACCAGCGGCGGGGAGCGCGCCATGATCAGCGACGGCGCCGCCAACCGCCAGCTGGACCCGGCCACCCTGAAGAAAAAGGACGTCGAGGCCGCCGACGCGCTCATCATCAACGCCTACGCCCTGATCGAGGGTCCGCAGCGGGACTACAGCCTCGCGGCCATCGAGGCGGCGCGCGGCGCGAAAACACCCGTCCCGGTCTTCATCGACCTGGGGACGGGCGCGGTCAACAAGGCCGGCACGACCCTGCTGGGCGACGTGATCGGCGCGGACTACCTGATGCTCAACCAGCACGAGTTGCAGGCCCTGACGGGGACCAGTTCCATCAGCGCGGCGCTGGCGCAGCTGGGCCAGGCGGGCGCGCAGCGGGTCGTGGTGAAGGTCGGCAAGATGGGCTCGATCACCTGGACGCCCGACGATACTGAACTGGTCGACGCGTACCGGCCTGCCGGGAAGGTCGTGGATTCCACGGGCGCGGGGGATACCTTCACGGCCGTGTTCGCGCACGCCATTCTGGCCGGGGCCAGCATGGGCGGCGCCGCCCGCGCCGCGAACGCCGCCGGGGCGCTGGCCGCCACGGGCGTCGGCGCGCAGGAACGGTCCATCACGCATGAGGACCTCGCGGCGATCGTGCCGGAACTTGCGGCGGCCGCGCCCACTCCGGCCCCCGCGCCGAAAACCACCCGCAGCCGCAAGACGCCCGCCAGCTGATCCCGCGGCCCGCCTGAGCAGCGGACAGGAAACGGTGCGCCTCTGGATAATCAGAGGCGCACCGTTCTGCCGTGGTCCTGTCCGCCGCGTCAGCGGTCCGCAGCGGGCGCGGCGCCGCCGGACACGCCCCGGTACAGCGGACTGCGCAGCCAGTAGCGGTTCGTCCAGCGTTTGAGCAGGACCGCGCACGGAATGGCGAGGATGGCGCCCATCGCGCCGCCCAGCGCCAGTCCGGCCAGAATGGCGATCAGAATGCTGGCCGGGCCGATGCTGGTGCTGCGGCCCATGACCATCGGGCCGATCACGTTCCCGAGCAGCTGGTTGATGATGAAGTACAGCGCCGCGACCTCCAGCACCGTGGTGGTGCCCTGCGGGATGGCGAGCAGCATGGGTGGAATGGACGCCACGACGATCCCCACGTACGGGATGAGGTTCACAAACGCGCTCAGGATGCCCAGGGCCAGCGCGTTGGGGACCTTCAGGATCAGCAGGCCGGTCGTGGCGAGCGCCGCGCAGGCGAGGGCTGTGATGACCGTGCCGCGCAGGTACATGCCGAAGCTGTCACTGACGTCCTCGGCCAGTTGCAGCACGGTCGGCTGCCACGTGCGCGGGAAGAGTTTCAGCAGGCCCGCGCCGAAGGTGTTGTACTCGAACATGAAGTACATCGCGAGCGTCAGCAGCAGTCCCAGCTGTCCCAGCCAGCCGACCAGGCTGGACAGCGTGTCGAGCACGTCCGGGCCGGAGTTCACGAGCCGTTCGAGCAGTGGCCCGGCGCCGTCGGTGAGGTTCCCGGTCTGCTTGTCGATGTACGCCGTGACGCTGGCCTTCAGGCCCGTCGTGCCTGGAATGCTGTCCAGGCGGTCCAGCAGCGAGTTGATGATCACCTTGAGGTTATGCGCGAGGTACGGCAGGCCGTCCACGAGGCCCCGGATCTGCGAGCTGACCGCGAACCACAGGAAGGTGAGCACCGCGGCCAGCAGCACGATGAGCAGCAGCACGCCCACGGCGCGCCCCACCCGGTGGCGTTCCAGCCAGGACAGGATCGGGTTCACCAGGAAGGCCAGCGCGTACGCGCCCAGGACGGTCACGACCACGCTGGCCAGGTGACTGAGGAGCCAGCCGCCCACCCGCAGCGCCGTGATGCCGACCAGAACGAAGATGACCAGCCGGAAGGCCGCGTACTGCCACAGGGTGCGCAGGAAGTCCTGAATGGACCCCGTGAATCGCCACGGGGCGGGCCGCTCGGGCGGCTGGGACGACTCGGTTAAGCTCACGGCCCTATCGTGACAGGTTCCAGATGGTGTGCGCCTCTACAGAAATCTTGGGATTTACGCCCCCAGGCGGATTCAGGCGGGACTGAGGTTCGCGAACTTCACGAGCAGCTTCTTGGTGCCTGCGGACGGGAAGTGCACGGTGACCTCCTGCCGGTCGCCGACGCCTGCCACGGCCAGCACCTGACCGTCGCCGAACTTGGGGTGCCTGACCTTCTCGCCGCCCCGGAAGGCCATCCCGGCGGTCATGGGGCTGGTGTTCTTCACGGCGCTGGGGGCGGGTACGGTCGGGCGGTACTGTTTCCAGGTCTTGGCGCGGTACTCAACGACCTGCCCGTACGGGTCGATGGTGTCGAAGTGGCCCTCGATCTCCTCCAGGAAGCGGCTGTCCTCGGCGGCGTTCGTCTTGCCGAACTGCATGCGGTTCTGCGCGGCCGTCAGGAACAGGCGTTCCATGGCGCGGGTGATGCCCACGTAGAACAGTCGGCGCTCCTCCTCGATGCCGCCCGCCTCGACCAGGGCGCCCTTGCTGGGCAGCAGGCCCTCTTCCGCCCCCACGATGAACACCACGGGGAATTCCAGGCCCTTGGCGTTGTGCATGGTCATCAGCGTGACGGCGTCCTCCGGGGCGCCCTTGTTCTCGGTCTTCGTGCGCATGTCGTCCACGCTGGACAGCAGCGCCGCGTCGTCCAGGAAGTCCGCGATGGTGCCCTCGTGCTCCTGTGCCCATTCCTGCGCGGCGTTGATGAGTTCGTCCAGGTTCTCCATGCGCACCTGGCCCTCCTGCCCCTCCTGGCGCAGCAGGTCGAGGTAACCGCTCGTCTCGATCACGAAGCGCAGGAACGGCGCAGGCTCGTAGTTCTCGGCGGCGTCCGCCATGGCCTCCATCAGGGCGGCGAACTCCACGGGCCGCGCCGCGCCGCGGTCGAGGATGCGGGACTGCTCGGCGTTCGCGCAGGCGGTTAGGAGGCTGGTGCCGTTCGCGCGGGCCCAGTCCATCAGTTTCACCAGGGCCGTGTCGCCGATGCCGCGTTTGGGCCGCCCGATGATGCGGCGCAGCGCCACGTCGTCACTCGGGTTGATGGCCAGCCGCGCGTACGCGAGGATGTCCTTGATCTCCCGGCGGTCGTAGAAGCCCACGCCGCCCACGATCTTCGCGGGGATCTGCACGCGCCGCAGTGATTCCTCCAGCACGCGCGACTGCGCGTTCGTGCGGTACAGGATTGCCATCTCGCTGAAGCGGCGGCCCTCCAGCGTGTGCAGGCGCGTGATCCACTCCGCGACGAAATCCCCCTCGGCGCGGTGGTCGGTCGCGCGGTGGAACACGACCGGGTGCCCGTCCTCCTTGACGGCCTTGAGGGTCTTGTCGAGGCGCTCGGCGTTGTTCTCGATCAGCTTGTTCGCGATGGTGAGCACGCGCGCGCTGGAGCGGTAGTTGTGTTCCAGCAGGTACACCTTCGCGTCGCGGTAGTCCTTCTGGAAATCCAGGATGTTCTGAATGTCCGCGCCGCGGAACTTGTAGATCGACTGGTCGGGGTCGCCCACGACGAGCAGGTTGCGGTCGCGGCTGGCAAGGAGGCGGGTCAGTTCGTACTGGGCCTTGTTGGTGTCCTGATACTCGTCCACGTGGATGAACTTCGCGCGGTTCTGCACGGCGTTCAGAACGGCAGGCACCTCCCGGAAGAGGCGGACGGTCTCGGTGATCAGGTCGCCGAAGTCGATGGCGTTCTGGCTCTTCTTACGCTGCTCGTAGCGGCGGTAGACCTCGCCGGCGGCCTCGCGGGGCACGCCGCTGATGTAGGGCTCGCCGCTGCGGGAGAGGTCTTCGGGGGTCAGGAGGTTGCTCTTGGCGCGGTCGAGGATGCCGCGCAGCACGCGGGGATTGGTGTCCGGGCCGATGCCAGGCACGCTGCCCATGACTTCCTTGAGAATGTCGAGCTGGTCGTCGTCGTCGTAGATGACGAAGCCGCGCCGCAGACCGATGTGTTCGCCGTAGGCGCGCAGGATGCGCACGCCGGCACTGTGGAAGGTACTCATCCAGAGTTTGTCGGCCCCGTCAATGAGGTGGCTGGCGCGTTCACGCATCTCGGCGGCGGCCTTATTGGTGAAGGTCACGGCGAGGATCTCGCCGGGCTGCACGCCGTAGTGGCCGATCAGGTGGGCGATGCGGTAGATGAGGGTGCGGGTCTTGCCGCTGCCGGCGCCCGCGATGACCAGGGCCGGGCCGGTGTAGTGGTCAGCGGCCTGGGCCTGGGTGGGGTTGAGCTGGGCAAGGAGGTCGGGCGCGGTCACCGAACGATTGTATCAGGACACGTTCTGCACAGGACAGAATCGGGGCATCCGGGGCTGTCCCTGGGTGGGGCACGGTGTTCGGCGCACCTAACCCTGCTACGCTCCGCCAGTGACCGTTCCCTCCGCCTCCCAGCAGTCCTCCCAGCGCGCCTCCAGGCTGGCGCTGGGGAGCATTCTCGTGGCCGTGGTGGTGCTGGGCCTGAAGTTCCTGGCCTACGTCCTGACCGGCAGCGTGGCGCTGTACTCGGACGCGCTGGAGAGCATCATCAACGTGGCCGCGGCCGTCGCGGCGTTCATCGCGCTGCGCGTCGCGGCCCGCCCGGCGGACGCCAACCACCCCTACGGTCACACGAAGGCCGAGTACTTCAGCGCGGTCGCCGAGGGGGTCCTGATCGTGCTGGCCGCCGCCGCCATCGTGCGCGAGGCCCTGCCGGTCCTGATGAACCCCGCCCCGCCGGAGGGCGGCACCGGGCTGATCGGTCTGGGCGTGAACCTGGGCGCCAGCGCCCTGAACGCGCTGTGGGCGACAGTGCTGCTGCGCCACGGGCGGGCGCTGCGCTCCCCGGCGCTGCTGGCCGACGGCAGGCACGTCATGAGCGACGTGGTGACCAGCGTGGGCGTGCTTGTGGGCGTGCTGGCCGCGCGCCTGACCGGGCTGTACTGGCTGGACCCGCTGCTGGCGGTGCTGGTGGCGCTGAACATCCTCTGGAGCGGGTGGCTGCTCGTGCGTGACAGCGTGGGCGGCCTGATGGACGCCGCGGTCGACACCGACACCGAGCGGCGCATCCGGGCGGCCATGAGCACGGCGGGGGCGGGCGCGCTGGAGATGCACGACCTGCGCACCCGGCACGCGGGGAGCCTGACGTTCATCGAGTTCCACATGGTGGTGCCGGGCGACATGACCGTCACGGAAGCGCACGCCATCTGCGACCGGCTGGAGGACGCCATCCGGGAAACCACGCCCGACTGCTCGATCAACATTCACGTGGAACCGGCGGACAAGGCCAAGCATCACGGCGTCCTGGTGCTGTAAATCGTCCTGCAGCGCGCTGGCCCGGCCTGTCCTGCGCGGGGCCAGTTGCATGAACCGTACATGCAGCAGTGATTACGGCCGCGTTCCAGGGGCGCGCCTATACTCGCCGGGGTTTCAAGGGAGGACGTATGGGCGAACTGGACGTGCCGAACGACGCGCACATCCGCAGCGAGGTGGGGCCGACCCGGCCGCCGCGCGGGGCGCAGGTGCAGGTCATGGTGGACGGGGCCGCGCAGGCCGCGTGGGTGGGCGAGCCGCTGGTGGACGTGATCAACCGCGCGCAGATCGAGCTGGCGCAGGTGTGTTACCACCCGCAGCTGGGCCCCCTGCAGACGTGTGACACCTGCGCGGTCGAGATCGACGGCGTGCTGGGGCGCGCGTGCGGGACGCCGGTACGGGCCGGGATGGTGGTGCGCACGCAGACGAACGCGGCGCGCACGGCGCAGCGGGACGCGTACGACCGGATCGTGGCGAACCACGACCTCTACTGCACGGTGTGCGACAACAACAACGGGAACTGCACGGTGCACAACACGCTGGGCGTGCTGGGCATCGACCACCAGACCCGGCCCTTCCAGCCCAAGGGCTTCGAGAAGGACATGAGCAATCCCTTCTACCGCTACGACCCGGATCAGTGCATCCTGTGCGGCCGCTGCGTGGAGGCCTGCCAGAACGTGCAGGTGAACGAGACCCTCACGATTGACTGGGAGGCGGAGCAGCCGCGCGTGCTGTGGGACGGCGGCAAACCCATCGGCGAGAGCAGCTGCGTCAGCTGCGGGCACTGCATTACGGTCTGCCCCTGCAACGCCCTGCAGGAGAAATCCATGCTGGGCGAGGCGGGGCTGTTCACCGGGATTCCGCTGCCGGTGTGGAACTCGGCGATTGACGTGGTCAAGGGCGTGGAGGCCAGCGCGGGCCTAAAGCCGATCATGAACGTCAGCGAGATCGAGTCGGCCGCCCGGGACCGCTACATCAAGAAGACGAAGACGGTCTGCACGTACTGCGGGGTGGGCTGCTCATTCGACGTCTGGACGGACGAACGGCACATCCTGAAGGTCGAGCCTGGCCTGGGGCACGCCAACGGCATCAGCACCTGCGTGAAGGGCAAGTTCGGCTGGGACTACGTGAACAGCGAGGACCGCCTGACCAGTCCCCTCATCCGCGACGGGGACCGCTTCCGCGAGGCGAGCTGGGACGAGGCGCTGGCGCTGGTCGCGCGGCGCTTCACCGAGATCCGCGCGGCGAAGGGACCCGACGCGTTGGCGTTCGTGGCGAGCAGCAAGGCCAGCAACGAGGAAGCGTTCCTGGTGCAGAAGTTCGCGCGTCAGGTGATCGGCACGAACAACGTGGACAACTGCTCGCGCTACTGCCAGTCCCCGGCCAGCAAGGGCCTGTCCCTGACGGTCGGGATCGGCGGGGACAGCGGGACCATCAAGGACATCGAGAACGCCAGTCTGGTGATCACGGTGGGCAGCAACACCGCCGAGAGCCACCCGGTGCTCGCCACCCGCGTGAAGCGCGCGCAGAAGCTGGGGCACACGCGGGTGATCGTGTTCGACATCCGCGAGCATGAACTCGCCCGCCGCGCCGACGAGTTCCACCGCCCGAACCCCGGCACGGACTTCGTGTGGCTGGCGGCCGTCAGCAAGTTCATCCTGGACAACGGTCTGGAGGACAGGGACTTCCTCCATGAACGCGTGAACGGCCTGGACGAGTTCCGCGCGTCCATTGAGGAGTACACCCTGGAACGTGCCGAGCGCGAGACCGGCCTGAGTGCGGCGACGTTGGAGGCCCTGGCGCGGCGCATCGCGGGCGAGGAGCGGGTGTGCATCCTGTGGGCGATGGGCGTCACTCAGCAGTGCGGCGGGACCGACACGAGCGCCGCGATCAGCAACCTGCTCCTGATCACCGGGAACTACGGCCGGCTGGGGACCGGCGCGTACCCGCTGCGCGGCCACAACAACGTGCAGGGTGCGTCGGACATGGGCGCGCAGCCGGACGCGGTGAGCGGCTACCAGCGGATCGATGATCCGTTCGCCGTGCAGCGCCACGAGCGCGAGTGGGGCGTCACCCTCCGCCCCGAACGCGGCCTGGACAACACGCAGATGATCGACGCGGCCATCCGCGGGGACCTGCGCGCCCTGTGGATCACGGGCGAGGAGATGAGCCTCACCGACGCGAACGCCAACCACCTCCAGGAGGGCTTCGAGGCGCTGGAGTTCCTGGTCGTGCAGGACCTGTACTTCACGAACACGGCGCGCTTCGCGGACGTGGTGCTGCCGGCGGCGGCGTCGCTGGAGAAGGAGGGCACCTTCACGAACACCGAGCGCCGCATCCAGCGGCTGTACGAGGTCATGCCGCCCCTGAAGGGCACGAAGCCCGACTGGCAGATCTACACGGCGGTCGCCGAGCGCATGGGCCACCGCTGGGGTTACACGCATCCCTCGGAGATCATGGCGGAGATCGCGCGCCTCACGCCGCACTTTGCCGGGGTGAGCTACGACCGCCTGGAGGGCTACGACACGCTGTGCTGGCCGGTCGCGGAAGACGGCACCGATCAGCCGCTGCTGTACACCGAGCGCTTCAATTTCCCCGACGGGAAGGCGCGCCTGTACGCCGGGGAGTACCGGCGCCGCCAGCAGGCCCCGAACGAGACGTACGACCTGCACCTGAACAGCGGGCGCATGCTGGAGCACTTCCACGAGGGGAACATGACCTTCCGCGTGGCGGGGATCGCCGCAAAGGCCCCGGACGCGTTCGTGGAGATCAGCCCCGAACTGGCCGCCGAGCGCAGCATCCAAAGTGGACAGTGGGTGCGACTGGTCAGCGAGCACGGCGCGGTGAGGCTCCAGGTGCTCGTGACCGGGCGGGTCAGTGGGAATCAGGTGTTCGTGCCCATGAACGCCCGCAAGGCGGAGGACGCCGTGAACCGCCTGACCGGCTCGCAGGGCGACGCGACCACGAACACCCCGGCGTACAAGGACACCCGCGTGCGGCTGGACGTGCTGCACGACGTGGGCCCCAACCCGCTGCCCGCCACGAACCCGCGCTGGGGGCACCCGACGCCGCAGCAGGGCGTGGAGGTCGAGCGCAAGTGGGCGCGGCCCGACTACGTGTTCCCGGGCGGGCTGCTGCCCATGCACGGCGACAGCCTGAACGCGCGCGCCGACGCGCTGGGCGCCGATGACTGAGCGTTTCACACCCACGGAGGAGTCCTGAATGGCGAAACCACTCGAATTCACGCCCCGCACGCCCACCCCGCAGGAGCAGCTGCACACCGAGGTGGCGGATTCCACCGAGGCGCTGCTCGCGGGCCTGCACCTGCTGCGGCAGCTGCACGAGCACGGCGTGCTGGACGTCGCGCAGAAGACCGTCCGGGGCGGCGAGGGCCTCACGGCGTCGCTGCTGCACATCCTGGGCGGGCAGAGCAGCACTGCCCTGCTCCGCAACGTGACGGAACTCGGCAAGACCCTCTCGGAACTCGATCCGGGCGAGGTCAGCGTGCTGGGGCACGCGGTCACGGTGGGCGTGCACGAGGGCGCGCGGCACGTCGCGTCCGGGAAGGGCATCGGCCTGGGTGAACTGCTGGGGCTGCTCAAGGACCGGGACGTGCAGGTGGCGCTCGGCGCGATCTTCGCGCTCCTCAAGGGCGCGGGGCGGGCGCTGCGCGAGGCCAATGAGGCCGTGCCGCAGACCGCGAATCAGGCCGAGGTGGGCCGCTGACCCCAGACGGCGGGCCGGGCGGGGAGGCGACGACCGGCCTCCCCGTCGTGCTGTGGCGGAGCGGGGCGCCAGCGGAGCGGGTGGACGCCGTGGCGGTCGAGGAACCGCTGGAACTGCGCCTGCACACGCCGGACGGCCCGCTGCCGCTGGGGGTGCTGATGCGCACGCCCGGCCACGACCGCGAGCTGCTGCTGGGCTGGCTGGTCTCCGAGGACCTGCTGCCTGAGGTCTTCACTCTGGAACCCGATCACGAGAACCGGAACGTATGGCACCTGCACACGCCGGACTTCGCGAGGCTCGCGGCGGGCGCGCGGCTGGCCGTGTCGTCCAGCGCGTGCGGGGTGTGCGGGTCGGGCAGCGTGGAGCGCCTGATGGCCCGCGCCTCTCCCCCATCCTGGGCGGGCGGGCCGCTGGACGTGGCGTGGCTCTCGGGCCTGCCGAAGGTGCTGGTGGCGGCCCAGCCGGGCTTCGCGGCAACCGGCGGCCTGCACGGCGCGGCCCTGTTCTCTCGGGACGGCACGCGGCTGGCGGCGTTCGAGGACGTGGGGCGCCACAACGCCGTGGACAAGCTGGTGGGCTGGGCGCAGGCGCAGGGCCGCCTCCCGCTGTCGGACGCCACGCTGGTGGTCAGCAGCCGCGCGGGCTTCGAGATCGTGCAGAAGGCCGTCACGGCTGGTGTGGCGGTGGTCGTCACGGTGGGCGCAGCGACCAGTCTCGCGGTGGACACGGCTGCGGCCTTTGGGGTGACCCTGTGCGGCTTCGCGCGCGGCGACCGGCTGACCGTGTACGCCGGAGCAGACCGGTTTCCGGACTTCCTCCAGACCAGTTCTTCTCCAACACTCTGAACGTCTCCGAGCCTGGTGTGGAGGTCCCGTGCGGCCTTCTCAGGAGTGGAGGCTGGCCAGGACCAGCGCTCAGGCCAGGGGGGCGGTGAGGCCTTTCAGGGCGCGGCGCAGGTACGGCGCGGTGCGGCTGTCCTTGGCCTGCGCGACCTGTTCGGGTGTGCCCTGCGCGACGATCCGCCCGCCGTCGTCACCCGCGCCGGGACCGAGGTCGATGACCCAGTCGCTGGCGGCGATCAGGCCCAGGTCGTGCTCGACGAGCATCACGGTGTGCCCGGCGTCCACGAGGCGGCGCAGCTGCGCGTGCAGGCGGTCCACGTCGCTGGGGTGCAGGCCGGTGGTGGGCTCATCCAGGAGGTACACGGTGTGGCCGCGCGTGGCCTTCTGGAGTTCCGAGGCGAGTTTCACGCGCTGCGCCTCCCCGCCGGAGAGTTCCGTGGCGGGCTGACCCAGCCGCAGGTACCCCAGGCCGACCTCCTGCAACGTGCTCAGGGCGCGTGCCACGGGGGGCTCGTCCGCGAACACGTCGGCGGCAGCGTCCACGGTCAGGTTCAGGACCTGCGCGATGTTCAGGTTCGCCCACGTCACTTCCAGCGTGCTGTCGTTAAAGCGCGCGCCGTGGCAGACGGGGCAGGGCGCGTATACGGACGGCAGGAACAGCAGTTCCACCATGACCCAGCCCTCACCCTGGCAGTGCTCGCAGCGGCCGCCCTTCACGTTGAAGGAGAAGCGGCCTGGCCGGTAGTGCCGCCGCCGGGCCAGGGGCGTGGCGGCGAACAGGGTGCGGACGTGGTCGAACAGGCCGGTGTACGTGGCGAGGTTGCTGCGTGGCGTGCGCCCGATGGGACTCTGCGTGACCTGCACCAGCCGCTTCACGCTGGCCACGTCGCCGCCCAGCGTGCCGCCGGTGGGCGCGGGCGCGTCGTCGGCGCTCAGCAGGTCGGCGGGGTCGGTGCTGCCCTCCGGTGCGGGCGGCGTGACGCCCAGGTGCGCGCCCAGCAGGTCCGCGAGGGCCTGGGTGATCAGGCTGGATTTCCCCGAGCCGCTCACGCCGGTCACGGCGGTCAGGACGCCCAGGGGCAGCCGCACGTTCAGACCTCGCAGGTTGTTGCGGGTCACGCCCTGCACCTCCAGCCAGCCCTGCGGCTCGCGCGGCGCCGGGCGGGGTGGGGTGGGCGGCGCGAAGAGGTGGCGCGCGGTCTGCGAGGCCGTCACGTCGCGCAGCCCCGCGGGTGGGCCGCTGTACAGCACCTCGCCCCCGCCCTTACCGGCGGCCGGGCCGACGTCCACGATCCAGTCGGCGTGGCGGATCACGGCGAGGTCGTGCTCGACCACGAACAGCGAGTTCCCCCCGGCCTTCAGATCATCCAGGGCGCCCAGCAGCGCCTCGGTGTCGGCGGGGTGCAGCCCGGCGGACGGTTCGTCGAGGACGTACACCACCCCGAACAGGTTCGAATACAGCTGGGTCGCCAGCCGCAGCCGCTGGAGCTCCCCGGGCGACAGGGTGGGCGTGCTGCGCTCCAGGGTCAGGTACCCCAGACCCAGGCGCCCGAGCACCTCGATCCGCGCGCACAGGTCGCCCGCGAGGCGGGTCAGGGCCAGCGCCTCCTCCTGCGGGCGGGGCGGGCCACCGGGGCGGTCCGTGTCCCCCCGGGCGGCGGGGGCCAGCAGCTCGGCGGCGCGGCTCAGCGGCAGGCGTGAGAAGTCCGCGATGTCCAGCCCGGCGAAGGTCACGCCCAGCGCCTCACGGGTCAGGCGTTTGCCGTGGCAGACGGGGCACTCGCGGATCACCATGAAGGACGCCGCGCGGCGCTTCATGCTCTCGCTGCCGCTGGTCGCGAAGGTGTGCAGCACGTGCCGCCGCGCGGACGTGAACGTCCCCATGTACGACGGTTCGGCGCGGCGCTTCAGGGCCCGGCGGGTCTCCTCGGGCGTGAAGCCGGGGTAGACGGGCACCTGCGGCTGCTCCTCGGTGAACAGGATCCAGTCGCGGTCGCGCTGCGGCAGATCCCGCCAGGGCGTATCCACGTCGTAGCCCAGCGTCACGAGGATGTCCCGCTGGTTCTGCCCGCCCCACGCGGTCGGCCACGCGGCGATGGCCCGCTCGCGGATCGTCAGGGACGGGTCGGGCACCATGCTTGCCTCGGTCACGTCGAAGACCCGCCCCAGCCCGTGGCATTCCGGGCAGGCGCCCTCGGGCGTGTTCGGCGAGAAGCCCTCCGCGTAGATGATGCCCTGCCCCTCGGGGTAGTCGCCCGCGCGGGAGTACAGCAGCCGCAGCACGTTGTTCAGGGTGGTCAGGCTGCCGACCGTGCTGCGCGCCGACGTCACGCCCCGCCCCTGCTGGAGCGCCACGGCAGGCGGCAGGCCCTCGATACGGTCCACATCCGGGGTGCCCAGTTGATTGAACAGCCGCCGCGCGTACGGCGACACGGAATCCAAGTAGCGGCGCTGCGCCTCCGCGTACAGCGTCCCGAACGCCAGGGACGACTTCCCGGAGCCCGACACCCCGGTGAACACCACCAGCGCGTCCCGGGGCAGGTCCACGTCCACGTTCTTCAGGTTGTGTTCCCGCGCGCCGCGCACCTGCACGAAACCGTCACGGGGGGTGGGGGCAGACCGGCTCATCCCGGCATGATCACCGCCCGCCCACCGGGATGGGTGCGGGCCACCTTCAGCGCTTGCCCATGCTCTGGCGCCACACCAGCGCCACTCCCCTGCGGCCCACGTGGGTCAGAACGGGAAGAAGATCAGCTGTCCGGCGGTCTTCGGAGAGGTCGCGTACAGGCTGTCGGCCTGGGGCTTGCGGTAGTGCAGGTGGTCCACGCCGCCCAGCGGCCCGATCTGGCACTCGGGGGCCAGACCAGAGGTCTCATCCGTGCACGTCACCTCGTGCGGGGTGCCGTCCAGCGTGCGGAAGGTCCCCGTGCGCAGCTGCGCGACCGGGAAGATGTTCGCGCGGGCGAACGCCGCCTGCAGGGCCGCGTCACTCCGGAAGGCGGCCAGGGTGGTCCCCCGCCCGGCCAGGAAGCGCGTGAGGGCCTCCTCGCGCTCAGTGTCCCCGTTGTTGGGCAGCAGGACGCTCACGGGGCCGCTGACGGCGGCCAGGGTGGGCTGCATGGCGCGGCACATGATGTCACTGCGGGCGCGGGCGCAGGAGCGCACGTAGTCCCGCGCGTCCGTCGGAGAGTACAGGTCCAGGCCCTGCGGGTCGCACCCGGCCAGCAGCGGGAGCGTCAGGGCCAGCGGCAGCAGGCGGCGCGTCATGCCGCAGGGTACCGGGTCAGCGCAGTCCGGTCAGGTAGGTCTGGACGGCGTTCAGGATGTCGCCTTCCGCCTGCGCGCGGTTCACGTCCGGCTGTCCGTCGCCCTGCTGCGGGCCGTAGCGGCCGAAGAAGGCGTGCACCGCGCCGGGAATGACGGTCAGGGTGGTGCCGGGCGGCAGGCGGTTCAGGCCGCCGCGCACCGCCTCGGGGGCGGCCACGCCGTCGCGCTCGGCCAGCAGGGACAGGACGGGCAGCGCCTGGTCCTTCAGCGTCATGTTCCCGGCGGGGTACGCGGCCATCAGGATCAGGCCCGCGACCTTGCCGGGGTGCCGGGCGGCGTACTGCGCGGCCATCGCGCCTCCCAGCGAGTGCCCGGCGATCACCACGCGCTTCCCGCCCCCGTACGCGCCGATCAGCGCGTCGGCGCGGTTGGCGGCCGTGACGGCCAGATCGAGTGGGAAGGCCGGGATGACCGTCTCGACGCCCTGATCGGCCAGGGCGCGGCCCAGCCACTCGTACGCCTGCGGGCGCACCAGCCCGCCGGGGTAGAACACCAGCAGCGTCCGCGCCTCGCCATTCTGCGGTCGGATGCGGATGACCGGGCCGCCCGCCTGTTCCAGCGTCACGCGGGCCTCCCGGCTCTGCGGGGAACTGACCGCGTCCTGCCCCAGCACCAGCGGGGGCCGCACCGCCACCTGCCGCGCCGTTGCGATCACGTACCCGCCGAGTAGTGAAAGGCCCGCCACCAACCACGTGCGGACGCGCGGCGAGAGGCGGGCGGGTCGGCGGGCGCGAACGGGCGGCTCGGAGGTCACGCCGGTCAGCATAGGAGGGCGGGGTGCGGCGCGAGGGCAGCCGATCCCACAACCTCACCCGGAGGTGGGGTTACACGAAGGCGCTCAGGCCGGTGATGGCGCGGCCCACGACCAGGGTGTTGATCTCGTTGGTGCCCTCGTAGGAGTAGATGGCCTCGGTGTCCGCGAAGTGCTTCGCGACCCCGTACTCGAGGAGGATGCCGTTCCCGCCGAAGGTCTCGCGGGCCAGCGCGACCGTCTCGCGGCAGCGGGCGGCCGTGACGACCTTCGCCAGGGCGGCGTGTTCGTCGCGCATGTCGCCCGCGTCGGCGAGGTGGCTCAGGCGCAGGCACAGGGCGAGCATGCCCGTCACGTTGCCCAGCATGTGCACAAGGTGATTCTGGATGAGCTGGAATTCCCCGATGCGCTTGCCGAACTGCTCGCGGGTCTGCGCGTACGCGAGGGCCAGTTCGTAGGCGCCCATGGCGCAGCCTACGCCCTGCCACGCGACGCCCGCACGGGTGAGTTTCAGGACCTCGGCGGTGGTCCGCCAGCCCTGCACGTTCTGGAGGCGGTCGCTGTCGGGCACGGCGCAGTCGTCCAGGGTGATCAGGCCGTTCTCGACGATGCGCAGCGCGGTCTTGCCCTGGATCTTCTCGACGCTGTACCCGGGGGTGCCGGCGCGGACGATGAAGCCGCGCACCTCGCTGCTGTCCTCGTCCCGCGCCCAGATCACCGTGAAGTCGCTGAAGGTGCTGTTCCCGATCCATTTCTTCTGCCCGCGCAGGATCCAGCGGTCCCCGTCGCGGCGGCAGGTGGTGCGCATGCCCTGGCTGACCTGACTGCCGCCCTCGGGTTCGGTCAGGCCGAACGCGCCGATCACCTCCAGGTCCAGCATCTTCGGCAGCCACTCGGCCTTCTGCTCGTCACTGCCACCCAGTGCCACGGACGCGAACGCCAGTCCCGCGTGCACGCCGAAGAACACGGCGGTGCTGACGTCCACCCGGCACGCCTCCATCGTGATCAGGCCCTCCAGCACGGTCGCGTTGGGTGTGCGGGTGCCGTCCTCGTTCCAGATGCGGCGCAGCAGGTCCAGGCGGCGCAGCTCCGGGATGAGCTGGCGGGGGAACTCGTCGCGGTTCCAGTACTCGTTCATGATCGGCGCGACGTGCGCCTGCATGAAGTCGCGCACGTCCACGGCAGTCTGCCGCTCGTCCGGTTGTAGCGTGTTCAGCTGTCCCAGAAAATCACCGTCCGGCGCGGGCAGGTCCTCCGGGTCATCCTGCGGACCGCTGAGCATGCGGGTCAGCTGGCCCAGCTGCCGGTCGTTCAGGCGGGAGGCGGCGCCCAGCAGCGCGGGCAGGTCCACGCGCTCGCTCAGCGCGGCGAGGGCCTGTGGATCCAGGCCGGCCAGGAGGGCGCTCGGGTCAGGCGTGCTCGTCATGCTGTCCTTGTACCGCGTTCAAGGACGCCCGGACTGCGAGGACGCGCGCGGTTCCGCTTCACGTCACCTTCACGCACCCCCGGCGCGCGTACGATGCACGCGTGCCCAGCCCCGCCAGTGAACGCCCCACCCGGCCCCTCCCGCAGAAGCCGGCGGGGCACGTCGAGCTGGCCCGCTACTCCAGCCTGGGTCGCCTGTGGGCGCTGCTGGGCGGCGCGGCCCGCGCGGGGCGGCAGGTGACGCTGGTGCGCGGCGACAGCCCCGACCTGTGCCGCCGCCGCGTGAGCGGGTACGTGCTGCCCGGCGCGGGCATCTTCCTGGACGCCCACCGCACCGCGCGGCATCTGGAGGACGGCTTCGCGCCGCACCCGGCCCTCGTGGCGCTGCTCGCGGGAGACCCGGACCCGCTGCGCGCCGAACTGAACGCGCACTTTGAGCTGCGGGTGGATTTCACGCTGGCCCTGACGGCCTCGCGGGACCTGATCTGCCGCCCCGAGCTGCGCTTCGTACCGATCGTGGCGGGCCTGAGCGACCTGCCCGGTGACCTGCCGCTGGAGGTGCGCCGCCTGGGCCGTGACGAACTGCACCTGCTGGTGCAGCGGGCCTGCGGCCTGGCCTGAGTCCACATGAGGTCAGGCGGCCCCAGGGCATGATCCCGGGGCCGCATTCAGATAGTCGGGTCAGCCGTCGCTGGGGGTGCGTTTCTTGGGTTTGCTGGCCGCGAACGCCGCGAGGCGCGCGGTAACCTGCGGGGGCGTGCTGGTCAGCAGGTGGCGGGCGCTGGGGTGCGTCTGCGCGAAGGCCTCCACCCGGTCGAACATCGTGGTGAACACATCCTGCGGCATGTCGAGCGCGGGGGTCAGGCGCACGGTGCGTTTGCTGCTCAGCGAGAGGTTGGCCATGACGCCCCCCTGGTGCAGTTCGCGCAGCGCCAGAATGGCGGTCGCCTCGAATACCAGTTCCTTCAGCGCGCCGGGCAGCGGCACGCCCACCATGGGGCGGAACTGCATTGCGAACAGCATGCCCTGGCCGCGCACGGCCTCCAGCAGGTTCGGGAATCGGCCCTGTACGCGCTTGAGTCGCGCGAGGCCCTCCTGGCCCATCTGCGCGCTGCGGGCGGGCAGGTCGTTCTCGATCAGGTACTCCAGGCTTTTCAGGCCGACAGCCATGGCGAGCGCGCCGCCGCCGAAGGTGTTGCTGTGGCGTTTGCTGCTCAGGCCGCCCAGCATCTTCTTGTAGATGGGCGCGCGGACGATGGTGGCGCCCACGGCGGTCATGCCGCCGCCCAGCGGCTTGGCCAGCGTGATGATGTCCGCGTCGAGGCCCTGCGCGGCGGACTCGAACCAGTGGCCGGTGCGGCCCAGGCCGGTCTGGATCTCGTCCGCGATGACGGGAATGCCGTGCCTGCGGCACAGTTCGCCCACGCCGCGCAGGAACCCGGCGGGAGGAATGTTCACGCCGCCCTCGCCCTGGATGGGTTCCACGACCACGCAGGTCACGTTGTCCGCGCCGACCCGGCGGATCAGGCGGGTCAGGGCGTCCAGGTCACCGTAGGGGCTGGTCAGCGCGCCGGGCACCAGGGGGCGGAAGATGTCCTGGTACTCGGGGTTCGGCGTGAGGCTCAGGCTGCCGAGCGTCTTGCCGTGGTACCCGCTGGCGAACGAGATCTGGTACTTCGCCTTGGGTCGCCACGCCTTGGCGAACTTCAGGGCGCCCTCGATGGCCTCGGTGCCGCTGGAGCAGAAGAACACCTGACTGTCCGCGTGGCTGGGCAGTTCCCGCGCGAGCAGGTGCACGAGGTTGGCCTGGAGGGCCGCGCGCCACGGTCCGGTGGACTGCTGCGGGAGGCCCATGGCGCGGTTCTTCCGAAGGAACTCGTGCATGAACTCCGTGATGGCGGGCGGCATCTCCCCGAAGGGCATGGCGGCGTACCCGCTGGCGTTGATGCGGCGCACGCCGCGTTCGTCCTCCAGCTCCCATGGGGTGACGCGGGAGAACGGCCCGGCGAGACCCAGCACGTCCAGACCGTACAGGAGTTCCTCGTTGCCGTACTTCAGCTCCAGGCGGCGGACGTCCGCGCCGCTGAGGCGCTCGTCGAGCACGTCACGGGTCGAGATGAAACCGGGGGGCAGGGCACTCATGGCGGTCAGTCTAGAGCCCCCCGGCGTGAGAGGCGTCCCCGCCCGGTCATTTGCCGCCCGCCTCATCCCCCTTCAGGGCCGCGCGCAGGGCAGGCACGCCGCCGGGGTACGCCCGGGCGTCCAGCCCGTCGGCGCTCAGGTAGCGGGTGGCCAGACCGGAGCGCACGCCGCGCTCGCAGATCACGAGTAGCGGCCCCAGGTCCGGGGTCAGGCCGTGCGCGCCGTCCTCAATGGCCTGGAGACTCACGGGCCGCACGGGCAGCGCGGTCAGGTCACTCAGGGGTTCGGCGGCGCGCAGATCGTCGGTCCGCAGGTCGATCACGGTTACGCCGTCAGGCAGGGTCATGCGCGTAGGATACGCGGCTGGGGCACATTCCGACCCGTGCGCTCGGGTATGCTGGGCCGCATGGAAGATGTCACCCCACAGGAAGGACTGCGCCGCGTGCAGCAGGGCGCGCTGCTCGTGGACGTCCGCGAGCAGAACGAATTCGACGAGGTGCACGCTGAGGGCGCCCAGCTGATCCCCCTGAGCGAGTTCGAGGCCCGCTACGCGGAACTCCCGAAGGACCGTGAACTGGTCATGATCTGCCGCAGTGGCGCGCGCAGCGCCCGCGCGGGCGAGTTCCTGAAGGCGCAGGGCTACGGTCAGGTCGTGAACCTCGCGGGCGGCACGATGGCCTGGGTGCAGGACGGCCTGCCCAGCGTGCAGGGGCAGAACTGATGACGGCTCCTGAGAACGCACCCGCCCCGGCGGCCGGTCTGCCCAGCGAGGCGCAGGTGCTAGAGGCGCTGAAGGTCGTGAAGGACCCGGAAATCCCGGTGAACGTGGTCGATCTGGGTCTGATCTACGGCGTGGAGATTCAGGAGTCGGGTCTTGTGGACATCACCATGACCCTGACGAGCGTGGGCTGCCCGGTGCAGGATCTGATCCGCAGTGACGCGGAACTCGCGGTGGGCCGCTTGGACGGCGTGAGTGAAGTGAACGTGGAGTTCGTGTGGACGCCGCCCTGGGGTCCGGACAAGATGACCGAGGACGGCAAGCGGCAGATGCGCATGTTCGGCTTCAACGTCTGAACCCCACGAACTAATAAACCGCCCCAGCATTTGGCCGGGGCGGTTTGTCTGTTGGGTCAGTCGTCGTTGCGGGCGATGCTCAGCACGTTCAGGAACTGCGCCAGGGCCATGGCGAAGCCCGCGACGTAGGTCAGGGCAGCGGCGGTCAGGACGCTGCGGGCGCCGCTGGTGGCCTCGGGGCTGCCGCTCAGGCCGGTCTGGTTCAGGTAGGCCAGGGCGCGGCGGCTGGCGTCGAACTCGACGGGCAGGGTGATCAGGTGGAACAGCAGGGCGGCGCCGAAGAGGATCACGCCCAGCCAGATCAGGCCGGTGAAGTGCAGGAAGACGCCAGCCATGAACAGCAGGGGCGCGAGGTTCATGCCGAGGCTGAGGGGCACGGCCAGGCGGCCGCGGGCGACCAGGGCGGGCATGCGCACGCGGTCCTGGATGGCGTGGCCGACCTCGTGCGCGGCGACGGCCATCGCGGCGACACTGGGGACGCCGTACACGCCCTCGCTGAGGTTTACGGTCCTGCGCATGGGGTCGTAGTGGTCGCTGAGGCTGCCGGGCACGGCGTTCACGGGCACGTGGGACAGGCCGTTGGCGTCGAGCATCTGGCGGGCGATCTGCGCGCCCGTGAGGTTGCGGGGGTTGCGGACGCCGCTCCAGCGGCGGTAGGTGCGGGTCAGGGCGCCCTGGATCAGGAAGGACGCGACCAGCAGGATCAGGATCAGCGGGGTGTAGGGGCCGAAGAATTCCATGTCAGAGTGCCTCCTCCCTATATCTTAGCGAAGCACACTCAAGTTTTATGAAAATCCGTAGGACAGGATTGAGGTCTTTTTGAAGCACACACCGTGCTGCCCCAGGGTCTCTGACCTGACGCCGACTGCCCCTCTACGGCTGCCACCCCGCAGGTCAGACCCCAGCCTCCCACGAGGAGGTTCGCCTCTTGCGGCGCCGCAGCACTGGTTGAACAGCTGCGAAAGTCGGGCGGCGCGCCCCAGCGGGTGCTGGCACGCGCCGCCCGGACGTCCGGTTCAGCTGCTGGACGCCGCAGGGGCCGGGATGCCCTGCACGAAGAACCGCACGGCGGTGCGTTCCTCCTCGTGAACGTCAAGCTTCACGAATTCCGGCTGGGTGTACAGGTCGAGGTGGTCGCCCACCAGATAACCGCGGGCGATGGCGAGGGCCTTGACCGCCTGGTTCACGGCCGTCGGGCCGATCGCCTGAATCTCCACCTGCCCCTGCGAACGCAGTAGAGCGGCAATGGCACCGGCGATGGCGTTGGGACGGGACGTGCCGGACACGCGCAGGGTTTCCAAAATCATGCTCCTTTCCGACCTGCCGCCAGAAGCGGAGGTTGAAACAGTTTCATATTAAGCGTGGCAGTCCCCGCGCGACACCTGAAATGTGTCCCCCAATGGCAGCCCCCGTATGGGGGCAGTGCCGTGAGCCCGGTTCACTGCCGAGTGGACCATACCCACCTGAACCTGACAGGCGCCTGACACTGAATTGACCCTTACGTCACAACAGCGCGACATTCTCTGCGCATGACCTCACAGGACACGGGCACCGCCAGCTTCTGGCACCGACTTCTGGACACCAGACTCACCCGCCGCAGCGCACTGGGCAGCGCCGCCGCCACTGCCGCCGCCGTCACGCTTCCCCTGACCATCAGCGAGGCCGAAGCCGTGAACAACGGCGGCCCCAGCACCGTTGATCCCAAGACGGTCAAACCGCAGACCGTGCCGCCGTTCCGCACCATTCCCAGCGGGAACGCCGACGCCCTGACCCTCCCCGCTGGGTACCGTTACCAGCTGCTGGCCCCCTGGGGTGAGGTCTTCACGGACGCCGGGCGCGAGATCGGCTTCAACCACGATTACGTGGGTTTCTTCCCCATCGACCTGCTGGAGGGTAGCCAGAGCAGCACGGACGCGCTGCTGACCATCAACCACGAGTACGTGAACGCCCTGTTCGTCGGTGGTGACACGAAGAACCGCACACCCGCGCAGATCAGGGCCGAGATGGAAGCCATGGGCGTCAGCGTGGTGCGCGTGCGCAAGGAAGGCGGCAAGTGGGCCATCGTGCCCGACCCCCGCAACCGCCGCATCGACGCGCTGACCGACATCGAACTGACTGGCCCGGCACGTGGTTCGGCCGCCGTGAAGGGCGCCACCATGGTCAAGGGCACGGTCGGGAACTGCTCCGGCGGGCAGACGCCCTGGGGGACCCTGCTGACCTGCGAGGAGAACGTGGACGGCTACACGAAGTCCTGGGCGGGCAGCGGGTATGAGGCAATGCACCAGGGCTGGGTGACCGAGATTGACCCCTTCGACCCGAAGTCCACGCCCAAGAAACGCACCGCGATGGGCCGATTCCGGCACGAGAACGTCGCCGTGACCGTCGCCGCGGACGGCCGCGTGGTGGGCTACATGGGGGACGACATGCAGGACGCCTGCGTGTACAAGTTCGTGTCGCGCGGCAAGTACAACCCGAAAGACCGCGCCGCGAACCTGACGCTGCTGGAAGAGGGTGACCTGTACGTCGCGAACTTCGGCAACGGCAGCTGGGTGCTCCTGGACTACGACCGCAACAAGAAACTCCAAGAGGCCAAGGGCGCCGACGGCAAGGCCCTGTTCGCCAGTCAGGCAGACGTACTGGCCGACGCGCGCGCCAGTGCCCTGGCGGTGGGCGGCACCCCGGTCGACCGCCCAGAGGACATCGAGATTCACCCCCGCACCGGCGAGGTGTACATCTCGCTGACGAACAACAGCAAGCACGGCAACTACTTCGGGCAGATCATCAAGTTCCGCGAAGACAAGGACGACTGGACCGCGCAGACGTTCCTGTGGGAGGTGTTCGCCGTGGGCGGCCCGCAGAGCGGCTTCGCCAGCCCCGACAACCTCGTGTTCGACCCGTACGGGAACCTCTGGATGGTCACGGACAACAGCGACCTGAGCACCAACCCTATCAAGGGGTTCCACGGAAACAACGCCATGTTCTTCTTCCCCACCGAGGGCCCCAACGCGGGCAAAGCGTACCGCTTCGCGATCGGCCCGGTGGACGCCGAGATGACCGGCCCCGTCTGGTCCCCAGACGGCAGGACGCTGTTCGTGTCCATCCAGCACCCCGGTGAGGACAGCGAGAGCCTAGACAAACTCCGCTCGAACTTCGGCGCGAAGGCCGGCAGTAACGTGCCGCGCCCCACGCTGGTCGCCATTGAGGGCTTCCCCGGGTGGCGCGCGTGACGACCGGCCTGCCCCCCGTGAAAGCCCCGTGGATCGTGGGCCGCCCCGCGCTGCTGGAACACGCCGCCGCCGACTACCTGAACGAACTGGCCCGCCAGCGCCCCTGGACCCGCGCGCGCGCCGAGGAGCTGCTGGAGCGCCTGGAGGCCCACCTGGGCGAACCCGCCCCGCTGCTGGCCTACACGCGCCTGACGGGCGAGGCATGGCTGCGCAGCCTGCCCGAAGCCGAGCGCCCCGAGGCCGCCGAGCTGCTGACCGACTTCCGCGCGTACCTGCGCGACTGGGGCTGGCTGGATCAGGCCCGCCCGGTCAACCAGCCCGACTGACCCCACGCGTACAGGACGGCGCCCCAGCCACAGCCGGGGCGCCGTTCTGCGGCGGGTCACTTCGTGTTCAGGAAATCCAGGATGGCGCGCGCAATCGCCTGGGCCAGCACCTCGCGGTAGGCGGGGGTCGCCAGTTTCGGCCCCTCCACCGGGCTGGACCCGAAGCCCACCTCGATCAGGATGGCGGGCGTGGTGGGTGAACGGATCACGTAGAACGCGTCGGTCTGCACGCCACGGTTCACGGCGCCCGTCGCGCTGATCAGGCGCGCCTGCACCTTCTGCGCCAGCTGACGGCTGAACGCGATCTTCGCCTGCGCCAGGATGTCCCCCAGTTCCTTCTGTGCCGTGCCGGCCGCCTGCCGCGTGAGTTCCTCACCGACGCTGCCGCCACCGTTTTCCTGCACGGCAAGGCTGCGGTTGCCGCCTGCGAGCGGCTGCCCGAAGTAGTACGTCTCGATGCCCTGCGCGCCAGCGCCCGCCGAGTTCACGTGAATGCTCACGAACGCACTCACCGCGCCGTTGTTCGCGAGGCTGGACCGCGCGGCCAGGTCGCGTTTCTTGTCCGCGCTGAGGTGCTGGTCCGCGGTGCGCGTCATGACGACGTCCACCCCGTGCCGCGCGAGTTCCGACCGGGTCCGCAGCGCGACGTCCAGCGTCACGTCCTCCTCCTTGACCCAGCGGCTCACGGCGCCCGGATCAATCCCGCCGTGCCCGGCGTCCAGCACAATGCGCGGCCGGTTCGCCGCCGCCGTGGACGCCGGGCGCGTCACCGCGGCCGGGGCTGGGCGCGCCGCCGCGACCGGGCGGGCGGGCACGGCCGCGGCGGCCACGCTGCTGGGCACGTCGATGACCAGCCGGGCGGGCTGACCACTGCCAGCGGGCAGGACGCTGACCTTCGCGCTGGCGTGTCCCTTGGCCAGCGTGACGGTCACGGTGCGGCCCGCCACGGCGTAGGCCGTGACGCCCGACGCGCTCAGGGGGCCTTGTTCGGCCTTCAGGGCCGTGCCGAGGGTCACGGTGACACTCTGCGCCGCGACCTTGCTGGACGCCGTGGTCACGCCCGGCAGGTCGAACACCAGCCGCGTGTAGCCGTCATGCTGCCCCACGCGGGGCGCGGCGTGGGCGCTGCCCAGCAGCAGGCCTCCCAGCAGGAGGGTTCTCACGGTCCTGATCATGCGGTCCTTCGCGGGGCTGTTCACTGCCGGGAAGTGTACCGCCCGGCGCGCGTTTCCCGGATGGGAACGGCGTGCCGGGCGTCTCACACAGGCGGGCGCTGGGGGTGGTCACCCCGCCGGGTCGGTCAGGCGTTCGGTTTCAGCAGGTGCCCAAGGCAGTGGCCGTAACTGACGCCCTGCTGCGCGTCCAGCACGAGGTCCTGCACGCTGAATTCCTGTAGGACGCCCAGCATCGCGTCGCGCATGCGGGTGTAGATGGTGTTGCGGGCGTGACAGCGGGCCTCCTCCACGCAGGGCTCGTGCCAGTTCAGGCTGATGCATGACAGCGGCGCGACCGGTCCGTCGATGGCGCGCACCACCTCGCACAGGCTGATGAGGTGCGGCTTGCGGGCCAGGGCGTAGCCGCCGCCGATGCCCTTCTTGCTCTTCACGACGCCCTTGGCGGTCAGGGCGGCCAGAATGCGCACGAGGTACGGGCGGTGCACGCCGGTCGCCTCGCTGATCTCCTCGCTGGAGACCCAGCGGTCCAGGGCCTGCGACCCCAGGAATCCCAGGGCCTGGAAGGCGTACACGTCGGTGGCGGAAAGCCGCATGGGGCGCAGTGTACCGCGCCGTTAGCCTACCCGGGTGGGGTACTGGGCGCGCAGGTACGCCAACGCGACCGGATCGACCTGCCCGCCACTCACCCAGCGTTCCTCCAAATTCTCGGTGCCGAACAGCGCCCAGGCGGCTGCCTCTGTGTCGGCGTCCCAGGGACCGCCGGGCAGCGCGGTGGTGTGCCCCTGCGTCAAGAGCAGCGCCCGCAGCCACGCGAGTTCCTCCTCGGTCAGGGGTCGGGTGCTCTCGGGGCGGGTGAACAGCAGGTCGTGCAGGTCCAGCAGCCGCGCGAGTTCCCGGCAGGGGTCGGCGTGATCGTCCGCGCGGAGGTTCACCCAGTCGTCCGTCAGGCCACCGTAGCCGCGCCCCGGACCGGCGCACAGCAGGGCCGCCGACTGCCGCCCGCGCCGGTCCCCGCCCGCTGCGTCCCCGGCGTTCAGGGCGGCCAGCAGGCGCCGGGGCAGCGGCAGGGCCGATCCGGCCTCCCAGGCGGCGCGCATGGCCTCCACGACGCCCGGCCCGGCCAGGATGTTGCCCTGGATGGCGACGTCGGCGGCCGCGTACCCGCCCGCCCAGGCGTGGCAGTCCGGGCCCGTGAAGGTGACGCTGCTTCCGTCCGCGCCGACCAGCCCGAACTGACGCTGCGCGATGCCGGAGTCGGTCGCCTGGAAGTGCGCGCCCACGGCGGCGGCGTCCAGCCCGGTGTCCAGCAGACGCAGGCCCTCGGGGCCCAAGGTGGGATTCACGTAACTCTGCGTGGCGACGGCGCCCACGCCGCCGCGCACGAAGGGCACCAGCGCGCCCACGGCGAGGAACTTGCTGGCGACCGCCACACCCAGGTCGCCCGTGCGGGCGTCGCGGCCCACGATGGAAAAGGTCATGCGTGCAGGCTAGCGCCTCCCCGGCAGGGCGGCACTGTAGGCTCCGTGACATGACTGAGGGGACTGGGCAGGGCGGGCGGGGCGTGATCTGGGTGCTGAGCGGCAGCCCCGGCGCGGGCAAATCCAGCGTGGCACGGGCACTGCTGGCCCGCTTCCCGTTCGGGCTGCACCTGCCCATCGACGATCTGCGCGAGATGGTCGTGTCGGGCATCGCGCACCCGACGCTGGATCACCCGCCGGAGGCCGTGCGGCAGTTCGCGCTGGCCCGAACGGCGGCGGCGCAGACGGCCCGCCTGTACGCGCAGGAGGGCTTCGCGGTGGCCATCGATGACGTGCTGTGGCCCGCCGATCTGACGTTCATGGCGCGGCACTGGGAGGGCCTGGACGTGCGCCCGGTGCGGCTGTACACCACGCTGGAGATCGCGCACGAACGCAACCGGACCCGCACGAACAAGACGTACGACACGGCCACGCTGATCCCGCTGATCGAAGGGCTGTACCCGCAGATGCCCCCCGGGATCTACCGGGAGGCCGGTTGGGCGGTCGTGGACAGCAGCACCCTGACCCTGGAAGCCACGGTGGACGCCCTGCTGCGCCTGAAGTGGCCCGCGTGACGGAGTCGGTCGTGACCGGCACGTGGTTCGTGGTCCGCACCAGCCTGCCGCTGTGGCGCACACGGGACAATCCCAGCGTCACCTACGCGCCGCTCCCGGACGGCCGGGTGGTGGACACCGTGCGCTTCACGCGCCGGGGACGACCGGAGCTGATCATCGGCCTGGACACCCCACAGGCCGGTGGCGGCTGGGCGTGGCGCGGCGTGAGCCTCCTGACCCGGTTCACGGTCAGCCGCTGGCGGGTGCTGGCCGCCGGGGACGGCTGGGCGGTCACGGTGTTCGAACGCACGCCCTTCACGCCCGCGGGACTGGATGTGTACGCCCGCGCACCTGAATTGACTCCCGTGCAGCAGCGGGAGGTGGAAGCCGCCCTGGACGGCCTCCCGGCGGCGCAGCCGTTCCGCGCGGCGCTGTTCAGCCCCCGGCACGACGGACGCTTACGCTCAGCCGATGACGCTTCTGACCTTCGCGGCCATGTTCGGAGGGTACAGCACCGCGAACTGCCCGCGCTGGTCGGCCCACACGCGGTTCATGTCGTCGTAGCCCATGGCCACGTAGCCCAGCAGGGGGTCCATGATGAACACCTGCCGGGTCTGGTCGTTGTAGCCCATCAGGACCCGCCAGTGCGGGATGACCTGACCCTGCGCGGTGATGTGACTCTGGAGGGCAATGATGGGCAGGCCACTCCGGATGGCGGCCCGGGCGGTGTTCACGCTGCCGCCCGAGAACAGGCGCGCCTGCATCCCGACGCGCGGTGCGAAGTCCACAATGGCCTGCGCGGTCATGTAAGACCGCTCGGTGGGGCGGGTCAAGTGGCTCACGTCGGTCATGTTCACGCGCAACCCGAAGTACCCCAGCACCTGCGTGATGCTGGCCGGACCGCAGGCGTTGTATGACTGCCGGATCAGCGGCATGCCGCTCAGGACGTAGCCGGGCGGGGTGGGGGCCGCCTTGGTGGGCGCGGCGGCCTGCGCGGGCAGGCTCAGGGCGCAGGCGAGGAACAGCAGGCGGGCGAGGGGCACCCGCGCAGCATGCCACGCCTCACCTGACCGGAATGTCTCAAGACCGCATGAAGAAGGGAGAGGCCACGTGACCTCTCCGCTGTCCAGTGGGCTTACACCCGCGTGAGGTCTTTCGGGAGGGGCAGGAACTCGATCTCCGGGTGCTGCTCGGCGGTGTATTCCAGGTCGTAGCGGCTGCGGAACAGCATGACCGGGCGGCCCTGGTCGTCCTCGACGTGCCGGGCGAACCGGGCAACCTTCGTGGGGTCACCGGCCAGCCAGCGCACGAGCTGGTAGCTGGTGACGTGCATCTCGACCTCCACGCCGTATTCCTCCTGGAGTCGGGCCTGGAAGACCTCGAACTGGAGGGGACCGACCGCGCCCAGGTAGGGGTCGCGCGCGCCGTCGGTCGGGTAGAACACCTGCACGACGCCTTCTTCCGCCAGCTGCGTGAGGCCCTTCATGAACGCCTTGCGCTTGCCCACGTCGCGCAGGCCGATGGTGGCGAACGTTTCGGGCGTGAAGCGCGGGAAGCCGGGCAGGATCACCTTGGCGTCCACGCTGATCACGTCCCCGATCTGGAATACGCCGGGGTTCACGAGGCCGACGATATCGCCGGGGTACGCTTCCTCGACCTTCTCGCGGTCCTGCGCGAACAGCGTGTGCGCCTGCGACAGGCGCAGCTTGCGGCCCGTGCGGGTGTGCGTGACGTCCATGCCGCGCTCGAAGTGGCCGCTCATGACGCGCATGAAGGCCGTGCGGTCGCGGTGCTGCTTGCTCATGTTCGCCTGCAATTTGAAGATGAAGCCCGCAAAACCCGCCTCGGGGCTGCGTTCGCCCAGGTTCGTCTCGACCGGCCCGGGGGGCGGCGCGAGGTCCACGAAGTTGCTCAGGAAGTGCTCCACGCCGAAGTTGTTCATGGCGGAGCCGAAGAACACCGGGGTCAGCTCGCCGCTCAGGAACGCCGCCGCATCGAATTCCGGCATGGCGCCCTGAATGAGTTCCACGTCCTCACGCAGTTTCGCGGCGAGGTCCGCGCCGACCAGGGCGTCCAGTTTCGGGTCGTCCAGGCCGCTGGTCTGCATGGGCGCGCGGTGTTTGCCGCCGGACGTGCGCTCGAAGGCCAGCACCTGATGGGTCTGGAGGTCGTACACGCCCTTGAAGTCCGGGCCGTCCCCGATCGGCCACGTCAGCGGCACCGCCGTGATCTTCAGGATGCCCTCCAGCTGCTCCAGCAGTTCGAAGGGGTCCTGCGCGGGGCGGTCCATCTTGTTCACGAACGTGAGGATCGGAATGCCGCGGTTGCGGCACACCGCGAACAGCTTCTCGGTCTGCGCCTGCACGCCACGCGCGGCGTCCAGCACCATCAGGGCGCTGTCGGCGGCGGTCAGGGTGCGGTAGGTGTCCTCACTGAAGTCCTGGTGGCCCGGGGTGTCGAGCAGGTTGATGTGCCGCCCGCGGTACTCGAAGGTCAGCGCGCTTGAGCTGATGGAGATGCCACGCTGCTGCTCGATGCTCATCCAGTCGCTCTTGGTGTGGCTGCGGCCCTCCTTGGCGGTCACGCTGCCCGCCTCCTGGATGGCGCCTCCGTACAGCAGGAGTTTTTCCGTGATGGTGGTCTTCCCGGCGTCCGGGTGGCTGATGATGGCGAAGGTGCGGCGCCGGGCGATCTCGCTGGCGAGCGCGGCGGGGTTGATCTCGGGGCTGGTCATGGGAACTCCTGCGGGCCTGAAACGGTCGCGGCCCGGACTTGGCTGGGGATTGGAAACGCGGGTCTCGACTCTGCGCTACGGGGGCGAAAGGAGAACCGTCATTCCCCCATGATAACGGCAGCGGCCCCCGGGCGTCACATGCCCTCCGGGACAGGCGCGCCCTGCCGTACGCTGACCGCATGACCAGCCCCAACCGCGTGGGACTCACGACCGTCCTGGCGACCGCCATCGCGTCCGCCGCCTTCTTCCTGACGGGCCTGACCGTCGTGCGCGGCCTGGCGGACGTGAAGAACGCCAGTGACGTCATCAACGTAACCGGCAGCGCCCGGCGCAGCATCACGTCCGATCAGGCGGTGTGGCACTTCACGGTGCGCAGCGTGAACGACCAGAGCCTCCAGGCGGCGTACCGGTCCTTCCGCGCCACGCAGCCCGCCGTGGAGGACTTCCTGAAGGCGCAGGCGCTGTCCGGCAGCGAGCTGCGCCGCGAACCCGTGACCGCCGGGCCAGAGCAGTACACCGTGATCGAGACGCTGAACGGCGAGAACCGGGAGGTGGCCCGCACCCGCTACGTGGTCAGCGAGACGTACCGCCTCCAGTCGAACGACATCCAGAAGATCCAGGGCGCGGTGTCCGCGGCCACCTCCGCGTTCGTGGACGCCAGCACGGGCGGCGTGACCATCGAGAGCAGCGACATCGAGTACCTGTACACCAGACTCGCCGACGTACGCCTGGCGCTGCTCAAGGAGGCCAGCCAGGACGCGCAGCGCCGCGCGCAGGCCATCGCGCAGAGCGCCGGGAACTCGGTGGGCGCCGTCAAGAACGCCCGCATGGGCGTCTTCCAGATCACGCCCCGCTTCGAGACCAGCGTGGAGGACAGCGGCAGTTACGACACCAGCAGCCTCGAGAAGGACGTCACGGCCGTCGTGGAGATCGACTTCGTCGTGAGGTGAGCCGGGAACGGTGGACACCCTGGCCCTTCATGACCGCCCGCAGCCCCCGCCCGGCCGTCAGGTGAACACGCCGGTGCCGGCAGGACTGAAGGCCTCCAGCGCGGCGTCCAGGGTGTTCAGTCGGGCCTGGATCAGCTGCGCCGGGTCCCGGTGGTACCCGCCCGCCATGACGATCACAAGGGGCGTGCGGGTGCGGGCCGCCCAGCGGAACACGCGGCGGTCCCGCGCCTGCGCGCCGTTCAGCGTGAGGGCCAGTCGCCCCAGCTGATCCCCAGCGAGCACGTCCGCGCCCGCGAGGTAGAACGCGAAGTCCGGCTGGAAGGCCGTCACGAGCGGCGTGACGTGAGAGTCCAGCGCGTGCAGGTACGCGGCGTCACCGGTGCCGTCGGGCAGCGGGACGTCCAGGTCACTGGTCTCCTTGCGGAAGGGATAGTTGTGCTCGGCGTGCAGGCTGACGGTCAGCACGCGCGGCTCGTGCGCGAAGATCGCGGCGGTACCGTTCCCCTGGTGGACGTCCAGGTCGAGGATTAGGATGCGCCGCGCCTGGGCCGCGTCCAGCAGCCAGCGGGCGCTGATCGCCACGTCGTTCAGGAATGAGAACCCCTCGGCGTGATCGGCGTACGCGTGGTGGGTGCCGCCGCCCAGGTTCACGCCCAGACCCCGCGTCAGGGCGTCGTGGGTGGCGGCCAGCGTCGCGCCGCTGCTCCCCAGGCCCCGCTCGACCACCGCCGGGCTCCATGGGAATCCCAGGGCGCGCTCCTCGGCGCGGGTGACCTCCCCATCCCGCCAGCGGGTCAGGTAGGCAGGGTCGTGCACGGCCTCGGCCAGGGGCCAGTCGAGGCTGGGTGCGTCCAGCAGCGGCAGCCGCGCCTGCGTGCCGTCCAGCAGGGCCTGCACGGACTCGCGCGGCATGAACTGCCGTCTCGGCGCGGCCTGCGCCTGGTACGCGGCGCGCCGGAACGCGGTGAACGCGCGGAACGGGTGCGGGAACGTCACGCCCGCAGCGTACGCTGGGTGACATGACCCGACCGCGATCCTGGCCGGAATTGCTGGCTTCACTCCGCGTTCCGGTGGTCCTGGCCCCCATGGCGGGCGGCGTGGGCACCCCCGCGCTGGCCGCCGCCGTGACCCGCGCGGGCGGGCTGGGCAGCCTGGGCGGCGCGTACCTGACCCCGCACGCCCTGAGAGACGCGATCCGCGAGGTGCGGGCGCTGACGAACGGGCCCCTGCTCGTGAACCTGTTCGCGCCGCAGCCCATACCGACGGTCACGCGCGAAGCGGTCGCCCTGGCCACTGCCGAACTTGCCCCCTTCCACGCGGCTCTGAACCTCTCCCCGCCCACCCTGCCGGAGCGGGTGCAGGAGGACTTCACCGCGCAGCTGGACGCCGTGCTGGAGGAACGGCCCGAGGTGTTCAGCGTCGCGTTCGGCCTCATCCCACCGGACGCCCTGGCGGCGCTGCGGGCGCGGGGCGTCCTGACGGTCGGCACCGCCACCAGCCTCGCGGAGGCCCTGGCCCTGCACGACAGCGGCGTGGACGCGATCACCGTGCAGGGCGGCGCAGCGGGCGGCCACCGGGGCGGCTGGCAGGAGGACGCCCTGGCCGAAACTGTGACCCTCGTGCAGGAGGTCACGCGGGCCACGCCCCTCCCGGTGATCGCGGCGGGCGGCCTGATGACCGCCGGGGACGTCCGCGCGGCGCTGGCGGCCGGGGCGACGCTGGCCCAGTGCGGGACAGCGTTCCTCCTCGCCCACGAGGCGGGCATCTCCCCCCCCTACCGGCAGGCCGTTCAGGAGGGCACGCGCGACACGGTCCTGACGCGCGCGTACTCGGGGCGCGCGGCGCGGGGCCTGCGCACCACCCTCACCGACGCCGTGACGCACCCCCTCCCCTTCTCGCATCAGAACGCCCTGACCCGCCCCCTGCGCACGGCAGGCGCTCAGACCGGGCAGGCGGACGTCCTGAGCCTCTGGGCCGGCACCGGCTACCGGCAGGCCCAGGCGACCGGCGCGGCGCAGATCGTCGCAGACCTGACGCCGTGACCGTCACGCTGCGGCCCCTGCGCCCAGGGGATGAGGAGGCGGCGGTGCGCTGGGCGGCCGATCTGGTGTTCTGCCGCGCGGCGGACTGGACGCCGGGCCTCGCGCCGCGCGTGGTGCGGCGGCACTGGGCGGCGATCATCGCGGGGGGCGACCCGGCGTTCCTGCGGCTGGGCGCCGAGCTGGAAGGGCGGCTGGTGGGCTTCGTGGATCTGGCGGGCCTGGACGGCACGTCGGCGGAGTTCGGGATTGTCATCGGGGAGCGGGCGCTGTGGGGGCAGGGCGTGGCGCGGCGGGCGGGCGAGGCGCTGGTCGCGTACGCGGCGGGGCTGGGTCTCTCGCGGCTGACGGCGCTGGTGCACGCCCCGAACGCGCGGTCGCACGCGCTGATGCGCCGCCTGGGGTTCGTGGAGTCCGGGCACGCCGACCCGGAACCCTACGTGGGTGAGGTGGTGCCGGTCGTCCGCTACGAACGGAGCATCGCGTCCGACCTCAAGGCCCGCTGACCAGTCACTCGCGGACGGTGTGCCCGGCCTCCCTCAGCGCCGCCACGCTGCGGTCGAGGTCGGTGGCCGCGACGAGCACGTAGTCGGTGTTGAAGGTGGACAGCGCGAAGATGCCCACGCCCGCGTCCCGCAGGGGATTCAGCACGCTGGCGAGGATGCCGGTCAGCGTGAACTCGAACGGCCCGGTCAGCATCAGGGCCCGCCAGCCGAGCTGGGCGCGGACGTCCCCAGGCACCTGCCCGGCGGGGCAGACGACACTCAGTTCGTCGGGGGCGCCCAGCACGCACCACAGGTCGCCGCGGGTGGCCCAGGCGGGCACGGCACGCCCGCCGGGGAGCTGGGCGACGGCGTACTCGCCGGGCAGGACGGTCAGCGTCAGGGACATGCGGGCAGGATACGTCCCCCTGGCCGTTCGGAGGGGGCGACGGCCTGTGCGGCTGGGGGGCGTGTTTTCGTGGCGCGGGGCGCATCATGACGGCATGACGAATCTTTCTGATCTTTCAACGGCAATGGCGGACGCGGTCGAGCAGGCCGCGCGGAGTGTGGTGACGGTGCGCGCGGCACGCCCGGTGAGCGGCACGGTGGTGGGCGAGGATCTGGTGCTGACGCCCGCGCACCTGCTGCACCTGGACGAGATCCCGGTGGTCACGCCGGATGGGCAGACCCTGACGGGCGTGGTCGTGGGCCGCGATCCGGGCAGCGACCTGGCCCTGCTGCGCGTGGACGGCCTGAACGTTCCGGCGCTGACGGTGGGCGAGGCGGGCCGCGCGGGTGAACTCCTGCTCGCGGTGGGCCGCCCGCCGGTAGGCGTGCAGGCCAGCCTGGGCCTGAATCCGGGCCGGGCGCGGGACGGCTGGCTGCACGCCGGCGCCCAGCCCTTTCCCGGCGTGAGCGGTGGCGCGCTCGTGAACGCAAGCGGCGAACTCGTGGGTGTCCTGAATGCGGGTGTGCGGCGCGGGCAGCTGCTGGCCGTCCCGGCTGCCCGCGCGGCGCGGGTGGCGGACCTGCTGTCCCGCGAGGGCCGCGTGCCGCGCGGGTACCTGGGGCTGGCAACGCAGCCCGTGCACTTCCCGGCCACCGCGACGCCCGACAGCCTGGAGGACGAGGCAGAGTTCCCTGACGGACCATTCGGTGGCCGCTTCGGGCCGGGTCGCTTCCGGGGTGAGGGTGGCCCCTGGGGTGGTCGGCGCGGCCCTGGTCACGGGCCGGATCATGGTGGGCACGGTCGGCCGCGCGCGCCCTGGGCGCGGGACGGTCGCCCCGGGCCAGGCAGCATGGATGAGGCCCGCCTGGAGAAACTCCGCCGCTTCCGTGAGCGCTTCGCGGGCGGACGGGTGGGCCTGACGGTCGTGCAGGTCGAGGCGGGCAGTCCCGGTCAGGAGGCGGGGTTCCGGGTGGGGGACGTGCTGCTGGCCCTGGACGGTGAGGGCTTCACGCACCCGGCGGAGCTGCTGGCCCGCGTCCGCACCCGCGCGGGTGAGCGCGTGACCCTGCGCGTCCTGCGCGGCGGTGAGGAGCAGGACCTGGCGGTCAGCGTGGGTGAACGCTGACCATGCCGGACCGCGCGCCGACCCAGGTACGATCAGGCATGACGGCCGACTCTGCCCCGCCCACCGTGCTCGTCACGCTGGGTTCGGCGGTGCTGGCGGCGGGCGTGCGGACCGTGCTGGGCGGCGCGGGCCTCGCGGGCGCGCCGGAGGGCGCCGACCCGGACGTGCTGCTCGTGGATGACAGCTGGCTGGATGACCCGGCACCCCTGGACGGCGCGGCGGTCGTGTCCCTGGGGTCCCGCGCGTGGGCGGAGGTCCTGCCCGACCTCTGCCCGCACGGCTGGGCGTGCCTGCCTGCCGACGCCACGCCCGCCGAGCTGATCGCGGCGGTGCATGGCGCGGCGGCCGGTCTGGTCACCCTGCCGCCCGCGTGGCTGGTCGCTCCTGAGGGGGACGACGGTCTGGACGCCGGGGACGTGAGCCTCACGCCGCGTGAACGGGACGTGCTGGCGCTGCTGGCAGAGGGCCTGAGCAACAAGCGCGCCGCGCGGGATCTGGGCGTCAGTGAGAGCACCGTGAAATTCCACGTGCAGGCGCTGTACTCCAAGTTGGGCGTGCAGAGCCGTGCCGGGGCGGTCGCGCGCGGCATCGCGCTGGGCCTGATCACGGTGTAACTCACTCAACGGCGGCGCCGATCTGACCCTGATGCGCACAGCGCACCATTGCGCTGCCCGGTGTTGACGTCCCCTTCAACCCGGGCGTCCGGCCCGGCCCTCAGTCCCGGTCATCGTCCGGCCAGAGCGCGGCCCGCCGCGCGGCCACTGAACAGGCAGCCGCCCAGGAAGGTGCCTTCCAGCGCGCGGTAGCCGTGGTAGCCGCCCCCGCCGAAACCGGCGACCTCGCCCGCGGCGTACAGGCCAGGAATGACCTCGCCGCCCGGCCGGAGCACCTGCCCCTGGAGGTTCGTTTCCAGGCCGCCCAGGGACTTGCGGGTCAGGACGTTCAGTTTCACGGCGATCAGCGGGCCGCTGCCCGGGTCCAGGATCGGGGCGGGTTTCGCCACGCGGATCAGTTTCTCGCTGAGGATGGCGCGCGCGCCGCGCACGACGGCCAGCTGCGGGTCCTTCCCGGCGGGATTCAGGACCTGAAGGTCGCGGTCCAGGACCTCGCGCTCCACGGTGGCGTAGTCCACCAGCGGCTGCCCGGTCAGGTCGTTCATGCCGCGCACGAGGTCCGGCAGGGTCTCCCGGACGACGAAGTCCGCGCCGTGATCCAGGAAGGCCTGGAGGGCCGGGGCGACGTTCTTCCCCAGGCGTCCCGCGACGGCCTTCAGGTCGCGGTTGGTGAGATCCGGGTTCTGCTCACTGCCGCTCAGGGCGAATTCCCGTTTGATGATGGCGCGGTTGAGCAGGAACCAGGTGTGGGGGTAGCCGCGCGTGGTGATGTGCCGCAGCGTGTCGTAGGTGCTGGCGCCCGGAATGTGCGGGAACGGCAGGCGGCGGCCGGTCGGGTCGAGCCAGAGGCTGCTGGGGCCGGGCAGGATGCGGATGGCGTGCGCGGGCCAGATGGGATTCCAGTTGCGCAGGCCCTCGGTGTAGTGCCACATGCGGTCGGGGTTGATGAGGTTCGCGCCCTGCGCCGCGACCTGCTGTTGCAGTAGGCCGTCCACGTGCTGCGGCACGCCGGACAGCAGCGCGGCGGGTGCGGGCCCGAGCCGCTCGGTGGGCCAGAAGCGCCGCACGAGCTCGTGGTTCCCGCCGATCCCGCCGGACGTGATGAGGACCGCCCCGGCGTTCAGGGTGAAGTCCCCGACCACCACGCGGGAGCTGGGCTGGCCCCGCGCGGCGTCCGAGGGTTCCAGCACGTCCCCGCTCACGCCGTGCACGGTGCCGGCCGTGACGTTCAGGGTGCGCACGCGGTGCCGGAAGTGGAAGGTGATCCGCCCGGCCTGCTGGTGCTCACGGACGCGCCGCTCGAAGGGTTCCAGCACGCCGGGGCCGGTGCCCCAGGTGACGTGGAAGCGGGGGACGCTGTTGCCGGGCTGCCCGGCCCCGGCTCCGCCGCGTTCGGCCCAGCCGACGGCCGGGAACCAGCGCATGCCCTGGCGGTGCAGCCACTCGCGTTTCTCACCCGCAGCGAAGTGCAGGTAAGCCTGCGCCCACTGCCGGGGCCAGTGATCCTCGGGGCGGTCGAAGGCGGCGGTGACCTCCCAGTCGCGCCGGGCGAGTTCCAGCGAGTCCCGGATGCCCAGGCGGCGCTGCTCGGGGCTGTCCACGAAGAACAGTCCGCCGAAGGACCAGTACGCCTGCCCGCCGAGGTTCCGCTCCCCTTCCTGATCCAGCAGCAGTACGGACCGGCCCGCGTCGGCCAGTTCAGCTGCGGCGACCAGTCCGGCCAGTCCGGCGCCCACGACAATCACGTCCGCCTGAGGTGTCGACATGACCTATTGAACAGGGTTTGGCAGACCTGTTCAAGAGGTCGGGCTGGTCCTATGCTGGGCAGGTGCCCGCCCCCGCCACGGACAACCGAGCCGCCACTGTCGTGCAGCACGTGCAGCGCCTCATTCAGGTGGGCGCGCTGCCGCCGGGCGCGCCCCTTCCCTCCGAGGGGCAGCTGAGTGCCACGCTGGGCATCAGCCGCGGCATGGTCCGCGAGGGCTACCGCATGCTGGCTGCCACGGGCGCCGTGACCCTCCGCAACGGCCGCGCGCCCCGCGTTGCCGCCCTGAATGCCGATCCGATCGCCGCGATGTTCCGGCACGTCCTCGACACGCGGCAGGTGAGCGCTCCGGACGTGCTGGAATTCCGCCGCGCCACCGAACTGCAGGCTGCGCCACTGGCCGCACTGCGCCGCAGCGACGCGCAGGCCGCTGCCCTCCTGGCGGCCGCGGCAGCCATGCAGGACACGCCGGACCTCCTGCCGCAGGACCTGGCCTTCCATGAGCTGCTGGCCGACAGTTCCGGCAATCCGCTGTTCAGCGTGATCGCCCAGACCTTCCGCGTGCTCACCGAGCGGTCCATCCGGCAGGGCCAGCATCATTACACCGATCCCTTCCACCGGACCGCCTACGCCGAGGCGCACCTTGAGATCGCGCGGTCCATCCAGCAGCGTGACCCCACGCACGCCCAGCAGGCCATGCAGCGGCACTACGAGCAGGCGGAACTGGCCACCCTGCTCTAGGGCGTCAGGGCAGCTCGACCCGCGTGAAGTGCTCCACGGTCGGGAACGGGTCGTAGAAATGATGCAGGAGCCCGCGCCAGTCCTGGTACTCCGCGCTGCCCCGGAAGCCCACGGTGTGAGCCTCCAGCGTCTCCCACCAGACCAGCAGGGCGTAGCGGTGGTCGTCCTCCAGACAGCGCTGGAGCTCGTGCCGGACGTACCCGCGCATCCCCGAGATGAGGTGCTGAGCCTGCGTGAAGGCCACCTCGAACGCGCCGGTCTGGCCGGGGCGGATCTGAAGCAGGGCGATTTCCAGAATCATGTGTCCTCCAGTGGGCCTGGGGAGGCCGGTACGCCCGACCTCCCCGTTCATCAGCCGCGCGTCGGCAGCCGCCGGGCTGTTCAGATGCGGCCGGGGGCGAATTCACCCTGGCGGCGCTCGGTCCCCAGGCCCGCAACGACCATGTTGTGAATGCGGACCCAGGCGCGGGCGCTGGCCTCGACGACGTCGGTGGCGACGCCGCTGCCGTGCAGGGTGGTCTCGCCGTGGCGGGCGCCGATGTTCACCTCGCCCAGCGCGTCGCCGCCCTTGGTGACGGCCTGGATGCGGTAGCTTTCCAGTTCGGGGTTCAGGCCGGTGATGCGGTTGATGGCCTGGAACGCGGCCTCGACGGGCCCGTCGCCGTGCGCGGTGGCCTCGACGGCGCCGTCTGGCGTCTGGAGCCGCACGAACGCCACGGGGGTCATGTTCATGCCGCTGGTGATCTGGAACCCTTCCAGCGTGAAGGTCTGCGGGACGTCGCTGCGGGCCTCGACGAGGGCGCGCAGGTCGTCGGCGTAGATCTGGCCCTTGCGGTCGGCGAGGTCCTTGAAGCGGCCGAACAGGTGCTGGACCTTGTCGTCGGTCAGGTCGGTGTAGCCCAGGTCGTTCAGGGCCTTGCGGAACGCGGCGCGGCCACTGTGTTTGCCCATGACGAGCACGGCGGCTTCGCGGCCGACGAGTTCGGCGTTCATGATCTCGTACGTCTCGCGGGCCTTGATGACGCCGTCCTGGTGGATGCCGCTCTCGTGCGCGAAGGCGTTGTCCCCGACGATGGCCTTGTTGGGCTGGACGGGCATGCCGCTCAGACGGCTGACCATGCGGCTGGCGCGGTACAGCTCGCGGGTGCGGATGCCGGTCTCGAAGCCGTAGTGGTCGCGGCGGGTGTGGAAGGCCATGACGAGTTCTTCCAGGCTGGCGTTCCCGGCGCGCTCGCCGATGCCGTTGATGGTGCACTCGATCTGCCGCGCGCCGCCCTGCGCGGCGGCGATGGAGTTCGCGACCGCCATGCCCAGGTCGTCGTGGCAGTGGGCGCTGAGGATGACGTGGGCGGGCAGCGCGGCGCGGATCTCGGCGAACAGCGCGCGGATCTCCTCGGGCGTGGTGTAGCCGACGGTGTCGGGGATGTTAATGGTGGTCGCCCCGGCCTCCACAGCTGCCTGGAAGATGCGGATCAGGAAGGCGGTGTCGCTGCGGGTGGCGTCCTCGGCGCTGAATTCCACGTCGTCCACGAAGGAGCGGGCGTAGGTGACGGCCTGGATGGCGCGCTCGACGACCGCGTCGGGTTCCAGCTGAAGTTTCTTCGCCATGTGGATGGGGCTGGTGGCAATGAAGGTGTGGATGCGGGGTTTCTCGGCGGCCTCGACGGCTTTCGCGGCGGCCTCGATGTCGGGGCGGGCGGCGCGGGCCAGACCGGTGATGATCGGGCCGCGGACCTCGCGGGCGATGCGGCTCACACCTTCCAGGTCACCGGGGCTGGCGATGGGGAACCCGGCCTCGATGACGTCCACGCCCATGCGGGCGAGCTGGTGGGCGATCTCCAGTTTCTGCGTGTGGTTCAGGGCCACGCCGGGGCTCTGCTCGCCGTCGCGCAGGGTGGTGTCGAAGATGCGGATGCGGTTGGTGTCGGTGGTCATGGGAGCTCCTGAATCACGGGGTGGGGATGTGAGGGCCATAAAAAACCCCGGAGGGTGATTCCTCCGGGGGTTCAGGCATGCATCTTCTGCGCCGTTCACTCCACCGGAGGACGGGTAAGAAGAAGGCTGAACGCGGTCATGGGCTCAGCGTACGGGGCCGTGCAGGCGGGGCGGGCAGGTTGTCTAAAAACGAGCGTTCTGCCCTGCGCTTTACTTGGTGCCGTAGATGCGGTCGCCGGCGTCACCCAGGCCGGGGACGATGTACCCGTGGTCGTTCAGGTGCGAGTCCAGCGCGGCCACGACGATCTCCACGTCCGGGTGGTCGCGTTCGATCACGGCGACCCCCTCGGGCGCGGCGAGGATGCACATGAGCTTGATGGTGGTGGCGCCGGCCTCCTTCAGGCTGGCAATGGCGGCGCTGGCACTGCCGCCGGTGGCGAGCATGGGATCGGTGAGGAACACGCGGCGCTCGGCGATGTCGGTGGGGAGCTTGTTGTAGTACGCGACGGGTTCCAGGGTCTGCGGGTCGCGGTACAGCCCGATGTGCCCGACTTTCGCGGCGGGCACGAGCTGCACGATGGAGTCGGTCATGATCAGCCCGGCGCGCAGGATGGCCACCAGCGCCAGCTTCTTCCCGCTGAGCATGGGGAACTCGGCGGTGGTGATGGGCGTGGTGAGCTCCTCCTGGGTGACTTCAAGGTCACGCATGGCCTCGTAGGCCAGGAGCAGGCTGACCTCGCTGGCCAGTTCGCGGAATTCCTTGACGCCGGTGCGCACGTCACGCATGACCGAGAGTTTGTGCTGAACGAGGGGATGGGTAACGACAGTAACCATGCGTCCACCATACCCTGCCCCCCGAGGGGCGTCCGGCCCTGCGGGCGCGGCTCAGCCGGGCAGGCGGGCCAGGGCGTGGCGGGCGCGCGGCACTTTCTGGTCGCGCTGACCCTCGAACTCGTACGGTTCGTTCATCAGGAACCAGTACAGGTCGTGCAGGGTGGTCATGGCGAGGTACGCGCGGTAGCGGGTCAGGGTCGCGGGCGCCCGGTCAGGCAGGAAGCTCAGGGCCGCCTGAAGGCTCTCGTCGGGTGCGAGGAGGTCAAGGGTGCCGGTCTTGAGCAGCGCGAGGTCGCGCAGCGGGTCGTCCCAGTCGGCTTTCGTCCAGTCGATGATCAGCACCTCGCCGTGGGGTTCGCTGATCAGGATGTTGTCGTGCCACAGGTCTAGGTGGCAGAACGCGGCAGGCTGGTCCAGCAGGCCGCGGTCCAGGGGAATCTCGACCGCGTCGAACAGGTCGTCCAGGGGGTAGGCGGCCAGGGCGCTGCGGAAGCGGCGCAGGCGGTCCTGCACGCGCCGCAGGTTCACGCGCCGGTCGGTGGTGAGGTGCAGGGCGCGCAGGCGGTCGCGCAGTTGCGGCAGGGCGCGGGGCACGTCCGGCGCGCGCAGGGGGTGCCCGTCGAAGCGGCGCATGATCAGCGCCTCGATGCCGTCCACCTCCAGCGCGTCAATTACGCGGTCGCCCATGCCCGCGCGGCGCATGTTCTCGGCCTCCACGCAGTGCTCACCCTGGTGGTTGCGGTACACCTTGATGACGGTCTGGCGGTCCTCGGTGGCGTACACGCGGCTCTGCATTCCGGCGTCCACGGGCGTCAGCGGGCCGAAGCGGGCTTCGAGCACCGGGAAGCGCGGGGTGGGCGGCTCGCCGGGGTGAGGTGGGCGCAGGGTCATGCGACCTTCGCAGCGCCGCTCACTGCTGAAGTTTCTCCAGCATGCCGACCAGGCGCGCGTCGAGGCCCTTGCCCGCCTGGGGTCTCAGGCGGTCCATGCCGCCCAGCCTCACGAAGGCGTTCGAGACGGCCAGGATGCGGGCGTACAGGGGAATGTCGTCGCCGCTCAGCCGCTCGGGTTCGCCCTGCCCGTCCACGCGTTCGTGGTGGTGCCGGATGGCCTTCTGCGCCTCACTCAGGTGGGGCACGCCGTGCAGGAAGTTCGCGCCGACCTGCGCGTGACCCTGCTCGCCGTGGATCTTGCCGATGTCGTGCAGCATGGACGCGAACCACAGCTCCTCCAGTTCTCGCTCGGTGAGGCCCACGGCGCGGCCCAGTTTCAGGCTGACGTCCGTGACGGCCTGTGCATGGCCCAGCGAGTCGAAATCCTGACTTTCCACCGCTTCGACCAGCGCGCCGGTCAGCTGCCGGGACGCCTGCTTCCACTCCTCGCGGCCCTCCAGGATGCTCAGGACGGGGGCGACCGCGGCGGCCCACTTGGTGACGGCCTCCTGCGTGGCGGGCGTGATCCCCTCGGGCGAGGCGCGGTCGAGGATCAGGGCGCCCAGGTGGCGGCCCCGCACGCTCAGGGGGACGACCAGGCTGATCTGCGCGCCCCGCAGGCCCGCCTCTTCGAGCTGCGCGGTGATGTCCGGGCCGTTCGTTTCGAACAGTTCGCGGCTGCCGTCGGGCACCACGCGGGAGCGCATCTGCGCCCACGGGCCGGTCAGGGCGAGGCCCAGGAGGCTCTTGGGGTACGCGCCGAACACGGCGGCCACACGGTCCTGCCCGCGCCGGATCACGGCGTAGCCCTGCACGGCGCCTCCCATCAGGTGCGCGGCGTACGACAGCGCGCCTTCCAGCACGCCTTCCTGCGTGGGGCGGGCCACGAGGTCCGCCAGCACGCGTGTCGGGTCGAGCGGCTCCTGGTGAATCCCGGTCTTGCGCGGGTCTGGAGTGCCGGTCGGGGTCTGTGGAGTGCGGGGACGCCTGAACACGTTGCGGTCAGTATACGCACGGCGGGCGGTGAGCGCGGTTGCGGCGCGTCAGGAGCGGATGCTTTACCCTGCGCGGCATGAGGGACGAGGGGCAGGGTGGGACGCCAGCCGTGATGCGGGCCGTGCAGCGCGCCTATGAGCGTTACGGTCAGCGGGCGGGCGAGTGGATGGACCGGTACGCGCGCAAGGGCGGGCGGGTGTACTGCGCGGCAGGGTGCGTGGCGTGCTGCAACATGCCGATCCGCGTGAGTCTGGCCGAGGCGCTGGTCATGGCCGCCGAGCTGGATGACGCGCTGGCAGCGGCTGTGGAGGCGCACGCCCGCGCCGCGATTGCGAACGCCCGCACGGCCCGCAGTGACGACGAGTACGTGCAGCGCCACCGGCTGGAGGTGGGGTTCTGCCCGATCCTGGACCGGGAGACCGGCGGGTGCAGCCGGTACGAGGCGCGGCCCACCCGCTGCCGCGACACGTTCAGTGCGTTCCCGGCGCATTTCTGCGAGGCGGGGGTGTGGGAGCGCATGAGTGGCCGCGAGCGGGCCGAGTACCGCCGCGAGGTGGCCCGGACGCCCGGCACGGACGGTGAGCTGCATTTCATCGCGCCGCTGGAGCACCTGAGCGAGCCGGTCTGGGAGACGGCGTCGCGGGCGATGGTGGACGCCTGGGGCGTGGAGGTCTGGGGGGACTACTGGGTGCTGACGACCCTGGCGCGCGACGAGCGGTTCATGGCGGCCATCACGGCCGGGGATACGCGCGTGGCGTGGCAGCGGGCGTCCGGGCGGGGCCTGGCGCACCGCATGCTGCTGGAATTCGCGTGACCATCACGCGCCTGCCGCCGGGCACGCTGCTGCTGGTGCGGCACGCCCGCGCGGCCGGGCAGGAACCCGGGGCGGACCTGACCGTGGAGGGGCATGCGGGCGCGGCCGCGCTGGTGCCTGCGCTGCGCGGGCTGGGTGTGACGCGGATCGTCAGCAGCCCGTGGCGCCGGGCCGTGGATACGGCGGCCCCACTGGCGGCAGCGCTGGGCCTGCCGGTCACGCCCGATGACCGCCTGACTGAACGGGTGCTGAGTGGTGAGCCCCGCGCTGACTGGCCGGATCGCCTGCGGGACAGTTTCGCGGATGACACGCTGACCCTGCCGGGCGGCGAGTCCGGCCTGGCCGCCCGCGCGCGGGGCCGGGCGGCTCTGGACGCTCACCGCGATCCTGCGGGCGTGACGGTGATCGTCACTCACGGCAACCTCCTGGCGCTGCTGCTGGGCCTGGATTTCGGGGCCTGGGCGGCGCTGCGCAACCCGGACGTGTGGGTCTGGTCCCCGGACGGCACGCCGACCCGCCTGGACGTCCCGTCGTGACCCGCGCGGTCCACCCGGACGACCCGCACGCCACGCCGCTGGTGGGGGGCGAGCCGTACAGCGTGGAGCGGCGCGTGCTGGCGGGCGTGCCCTGCCTGATCGAGCGCCCCGCGCCGGAGCGGGCGGTGCAGGCCATCTGCGTCGTGTACCACGGCGCGTGGGCGACGAAAGAGGGAAAGCTGGGCGTGTACGCTGCGCTCGCCCCGCAGGGAGTGGCGGTGGTCCTGCCGGACGGCGCGCTGCACGGCGAGCGGCTGGCCGACACTCCGCCGGGCCTGAACGCGCGAGAGTACGTGTGGGAGAGCGTGCGCCGCACGGTCGCGGAGGCCCCGGCGCTCCTTGACGCCGCGCAGGAGCTGTTCGGGCCGGTGCCGGTGTGGGTGGTGGGCTCCAGCATGGGCGGGTACGTGAGTCAGACCCTGGCGCGCACGGAGGCGAGGGTGGCGCGCGCAGCGGCCCTGATCACCTCCGGCGTGTGGCGAGAGCCGGAGGTGCGCCGCCCTGACCTGGACGCCTTCCTGGACGCGCACCGGCCACTGGAACACGCGGCCGACGCCTCACCGGTCCCCCTGTTCCTCGGCAGTGGCGGGGCTGATCCGGTCTTCCCGGTTGCGGAGCATCACGCGCCCACGGCCGCTGCCTACCGCGCGGCCCGCGCAGGGGCGGGCCAGCCGATGGCCTTCCGCGAGGCCATCTACCCTGGCGTCGGCCACTACACCAGCGTGAGGATGCGGGATGACACGCTGGCGTTCCTCCGGTCGGGTCTGCCCTGCTAGCCTCGGGCGGATGACTGAGCCTGACCGTGAACCGCAGCCCAACCTGACCGGAGCGTGCAGCGCCGGGCCGGAATCCGGCGGAGCTGGATGGGGGTCCGGTGCTGGTCCGGACGTCCGGGAGTCGCAGCCGCTCCCGGGTCCCCGCGTGCTGCTCGTTCCTCCTGATACCCGCCCGCCCACCCTGGACCTGCCGGTGGGGCTGGGCCGCATGACCGGCGCGCGGGTCCGCGTGCCGCCACCCGAGGCGCTGCCGGACTTCTTCACGCCGGGCGACACCGGGACGCTCGCGGCGTGGCTGCGGTCCGGGGCGGGGGACGCGGACGTGCTGGTGGTCTGCCTGGAAACGCTGTGCCTGGGCGGGATGATTCCGGCGCGGCGGGTGTCCGACCCGCTGGCGGGCGCGCTGGAACGGCTGGCACTGCTGCGCGAGCTGAAGGCGACGAACCCGGCGCTGCGCATCTCTGCGTTCGGGGTGATCGTGCGGGTCGCGCATGACAACGACCCGCACGAGGAGAAGGCGTACTACGGCGAGTGGGGCCGCGAGCTGCGGGCGTACTCGACGGCGTTCGACCGCCACGCGCGCCACGGCGAGGCGGAACGCGCAGGGCTGGACGCAGCCCGCGCGGCGGTCCCGTCGGACATCCTGGCGGACTGGGTGGGCACCCGCGAGCGCAACCGGACCCTGCATCTGGCGGCGCTGGACCTGCTCGCAGAGGGCGTGCTGAGTCACCTGTGCCTCACCCTGGACGACACCACGCCGTACGGACTGGCAGCCTTCGACCGCCGCCTGCTGGAAGCCCGCGCGGACGAACTGGGCGTGTGGGACCGCCTGGACGTGTACCCGGGCGCAGACGAGGTGCCGTGCGCGCTGCTGGCCCGCGCGCTGCGCCCGGAGGAGGTGCCGGTGTGGGTGCGGTTCAGCGGGCTGGGCGGCGCGGGCGCCGAGCTGCTGTACGAGGACCGCCCGGCGGGGGAACTCGTGCGGGCGCACCTGCGCGCGGCCGGATGCCGGCTGGCGGACAGCCCGCAGGAGGCGGCGTTCGTGCTGGCGGTGAACACGCCCGGCACGCGGCAGGCGCACCGGCAGCCGGACTTCGCGGCGGTGGACACGCCGCACCGGCACCTCCCGGCGTTCGTGGACGCCCTGCGCGCGGACCTGCGGGCCGGGCGGGTCGTGAGCGTGGCGGACATCGCGTACCCGAACGGCGCCGAGCGGCGGCTGTGGACGCTGATGCAGACGCTCCCATTGGCGGACCTGGCGGGCTTCAGCGCCTGGAACACGGCGGGGAACACGTTGGGCTCAGCGGTGGCGTTCGGGAAGCTCGCGCCCCTCGTGACCGACCGGGCGGCGCAGGCGGGCGCGCTGCTGTCCCGGATTGCGGACGACGTGCTGTACCAGGCGGAGGTGCGCACGCTGATCCGCGAGCGGCTGGGCAGTCCCAGCCCCTTTGACCTGGGTGCGCAGCGCGCAGAGGCCGAGTCGGCCCTGCAAGAGCTGATGCCGCCGCGCGTGCAGACCGTGTGGGACGCGCACTTCGTGGGGCGTGGCCTGCGACTGGAGCTGGGAACACCGCACCTGGCGTGGCCGCGCCTGTTCACCGGGGTAGTGCCGCTGACGGTCACGGACGCCGAACCGTCCAGCGGATCGTGACACCTGCACCAAACGGCTGATGCCTCCAGGACACTTCCGGGGCACACTGAAGGTATGAACGCGCCCGCGCCCACCGCCCGCACCCGGCCTGCCGCCCCCTCCCCTGCCTGGTCGGTGGCGGGCGGCCTGCTGGGCCTGGGGACACTGGTGGCGTGGGCGTGGCTGCTGTTCGGCGTGGCGGGCGGCGTGGAGGTCGTCAACCGCAGTGGCGAGGTGCTGTCGGGCCTGCGGGTGTGCGGCCCGGCCGGGTGCGTGGAGCGGGCGCGGCTGTGGCCGCACCAGTCGTGGCGGGTCCCGGTGGATGGACAGCAGGCAACAGTGCAGGTCAGTGGCGCCGAGGTGGCCCTGGACGACCTGCATGACCTGCCCACCCGGGTGGTCGTGAGCGAGGGCGGCGCGGTTCACACCACCGCCCAGTAGGTCACCTGGGGCGGCGCGCTACCCTGTCCGGGTGAAGTTCGCCGTCCTTTCCACCAGCCTTGATCCGGACAGCCGCAGCGCGTGGCTGTGCGACCTGACTGCCGCGCAGCTGCGCGGGCAGGGGCACGAGGTGACGCACGTCGACCTGCGCGCCACGCCCCTGCCGCCCTTCGACAACGACCAGGGCCCGCAGGGCTGCTACGCGCACCCGCACGCGGAGGTGTACCACCGCGCCATCCGTGAGGCGGACGGCGTGTTCCTGGGTGTGCCCGTGTACAACTGGGGGCTGGGCTCGGGCGTGAAGGCGCTGGTGGAACTGACCGGCAGCAGCGACGCGGCGCGCGGCCTGCACGGCGCGTGGTTCGACCGGCCCGTGACGTTCCTGGTGTCCGGCGGACTGGATCATGGGTACCTGAGTCATGGGGCGTTCGCGTTCGGGCTGATGGTAGATTTCCGCTGCATGGTGAACCCGCACTTTGTGTACGCGACGTCCGCGCACTGGGCCGCGCCGGGCGTGCCGGGCGACTGGCTGCGCGAGCGATTGAACCGGACGGTGGACCGCGGGGTGGACCTCTCGGCGCGCCTCCGGGGCCGGGATTACGCCAGCGTGTGGGAACTGTGACCGCCCGCGCGCCCCTGCTGCCGCCCACCGAGAAGCCCCGCATCATCCTGGAGCACCCGGATTTCTTCGTGGTGCACAAGCCCGCGCTGTGGCTGACGCATCCGGTGCGGGCGCGGGTGGACGTGCCGGACCTGCTGACGTTCATGCAGCGCGAGACGGGCGAGGCGGACCTGGCGCCTCCGCACCGGCTGGACCGCGAGACGAGCGGCGCGCAGGTTCTGTCGCGGGACCGGGAGGCGGCGCAGCGGTTCTTTACGCTGTTCAAGACGCATCTGGTCGGTAAGACGTACCTCGCGCTCGTTCACGGCTCGCCGGACTGGGAGCGGCGCACGCTGGACGCCCCGCTGGGGGATCTGGGGCTGGGCGGCGCGAACCGCATCGCGATCCGGCAGGGGGTTGTGCCGGACGGGCGGCCCGCCGTGACGGACTTCCGGGTGGTGGCGCGCCGCGCCGGACACGCCCTGATCGAGGCGTATCCCCGCTCGGGGCGGCTGCATCAGATCCGGGCGCACCTCTCGCACCTGGGCCTGCCGATGGTGGGGGACAAGATCTACGGGCGGGACCCGGGCGTGTTCCTGCGCTTCATGGAAGAGGGGCAGACGCCGGAACTGACGGCGCGGCTGGGGCTGGCGCGGCAGGCGCTGCACGCGGCGCGCGTGGCGTTCCCGTGGGCGGGGGCGCAGGTGGTCGCCGAGGTGCCCCTGGCCCCGGATCTTCAGGCGTACTGGGACGCGCTGCCGGAGGGCGTTTAGGCGGCGGGGCGCGGCGGGCGCACGTATACTCGCCGCACATGACCCCTGCCTCGTCTTCGCGCCCCCGGGTGAGTCCCTGGGTGCTGTCCGCCTTCTGGTTCGGTTCGGCGTTCCACTGGCTGCTGCTGCTGCTGATCCTGATGCCCGAGAACGTCGTGACGTTCGTGGGCGAGGACCGCAAGGGCACGTTCCTGGGCCTGCTGGCGGGCATCGGCGCGGTGATGGCCCTGGTGCTGCCGCCGCTGGTGGGCGCGCACAGCGACCGGACCGGCAAGCGGCTCCCGTACCTAAGGATGGGCCTGATCGTGAACCTTATGGGGCTGGCGGTGATGGCGCTGGCGGCGTCTGCGCTGGGCGGCATGGCGGGCTTCTGGGTGTACCTGCTGGGCTTCCTGCTGGTGCAGTTCGGGAACAACTTCGCCACGGCGCCCTATTCGGCGCTCATTCCGGAACTGGTCGCGCCGGGCGAGCGGGGTCGCTACAGCGGCGTCATGGCGATGCTGCAGGCGCTGGGGCAGCTGCTGGGCGCGGTCTCGGCCGTGGTGGTCGGCCTGCTGAAGCTGCCGGTGCTGGTGTCGTTCGTGCTGATCGCCCTGCTGCTGATCGGCCCGGCGCTGGTGACGCTGCGCGGCGTGCCGGAGCCGGACACAGTGGTCACTCGCCCGGCGGGCGGGCCCACGATGTCGTGGCGGCAGCTGTTCGCGCACCAGCCGTTCCTGTGGGTGTTCGTGACCCGCGTGCTGTTCTCGCTGGGGCAGTACAGCGTGCAGCCCTTCTTGCAGTACTACAACAAGGACGTGCTGCGCCAGTCGGACGCGGGCACGAGCACCAGCGTCATGCTGCTGTGCATCATCGTGGGCAGCATCGCGTCGGCCAGTCTGGGCGGGCGGATCAGTGACCGGGTGGGTCGCAAACCCGTCATCTACGTGGCGGGCACGCTGATGGCCGCGGCGGCGCTGCTGCTGCTGGTCGCGCCGTCGTTCGGGGCGGCGCTGGCGCTGGCCGGGGCGTTCGGGCTGGGCTTCGGGGCGTTCACCAGTGTGGACTGGGCGCTGGGCAGTGACGCGATGCCCAGCCAGAGCAGCTACGCGCGGGACATGGGCATCTGGCACGTGGCGTTCGTCGCGCCGCAGATGAGCAGTGCCCCGCAGGGTGCGCTGCTGGACTGGGGGAACGCGCAGGGCGGGAACCTGGGGTACACGCTGGTGTTCGGTATTGCTGCCGTGTGCTTCATCCTGGGCGTGATCCTGATCCGGAATGTGCCGGACACCCGCCGCGCCGCCGCGACCTGAACCCGGACGAACATCGGCCCCCATCCTCAAACCAGAGGTGGGGGCCGGTTCGTGTGGCGGGTCAGCCGACGTCAGTGATGATCGGCGAGCGGAAGTTGGTGTCCTCGGTGTACACCCAGCGGCGGCGGCTGAGCAGCGCCACAGTCAGGCTGACCAGCGCCACGGCGCCCATGCGGCCCATGAAGGTCCAGTACTGGCCCTCGAACGCGCCGAACATGGCGTGCCGCAGCGCGTTGATCACGTCGGTGACGGGAATGAATGTGTGCAGCGCCTGGAAGAACGGCGAGCTGAGCTCCACGGGGTAGCTGCCGCCGCTCGCGGCGAGCTGCACGATGAGCAGCACGAGCGCCAGGATGCGCCCGGCCGGCCCGATCAGGAGGTTCAGGGCCAGGATCACGAGCAGGAAGGTCACGCTGCCCGCCACGGTGGTCAGGACGACCTGGGCGGGGTTGCCGAACTGCACGCCCATCAGGCGCACGCCGAGCACGACGATCAGCGCCTGCCCCAGCACGAGCAGCAGCGGCTGCGTGAGCTTGCGGGCCACGCGGGCGGCCTGCCGGGACTGGCGGCCACTCTCGGGCAGCAGCAGATACGGGAAGATGAAGGTGGTCATGGTGGCGCCCACCCACAGGGCCAGCGCGATGAAGTACGGCGCGAAGGCGTTGCCGTTGTTGGGGACGTCCGCGAAGTTGGTGGTGCGCACCTGCACGCTCTCGGCGAGGCCGGTGGGATCGCCGCCCAGCTGCTCGATGTCAGCAGGGATCTTGTCGTGCAGTTCGTTCAGGCCGTCGGTGAGTTTCTGCGCGCCGCTCAGCAGGTCACCGGTGCCGTTTTTTAGGGTGCGGGTGCCGTCCTGGAGGCTGGCGGCGCCGTCCGCGAGCTGACGGGCGCTGCTGGCGAGGGTCTTGCCGCCGCTGTTGAGGCTGTTCAGGTCCTTCTGGGCGGGGAGGTTCGAGGTGATCTGGCCCAGCGCGCCCTTGATCTTCTCGTTGCCGTCGGCGAGGGTGTTCACGCCCGCCTGGAGGTCTTTCGCGCCGCCCGCGAGGCTCTGGGCGCCCTGCGCGGCCTTGCGGGTGTTGTCCGCGAGGGACTTTGCGCCACTCTGGAGACTCTGGGCGCCGGTCTGCACCTGCTTGCTGCCCTGCGCGAGCTGCTGCGCGCCGGTCACGGCCTTCTGCGCCCCGGCCTGAGCGCTGGCGGCGCCCTGCACGAGTTTCTGGGCGCCACTCTGCACCTGCGCGGCGCCATCCTGAAGACTCTTGCTGCCGCTGGTCAGGCCCGCCTGCAACTTGTCGGCACCCGCCTGAAGCTGGTTCGCGCCGGTCTGGAGGTCCCCCAAGCCGCTCACGAGTCCGGGAAGCTGCGTGGCAAGGGCCTGGGCGCCGCTGCCCGCGGTCTGCGCGGCCGCCTGCGCCTGACCCAGTCCGCCTGCGAGCTGCGTGGCGCCGGTCTGGAGGTTGGCCGCGCCGGGGGCGGCGGGCGTGCCTTTCACGGCGGTGCTCAGCTGCCCGGCGCCGCTGGCGAGGGTCTGCGCGCCGGTCTGGAGCTGCCCGAGGCTCGCCCCCAGTTTCGGCAGGCCAGCGGCGAGCTGACCGGCGCCGTCGGCGGCCTTCTGCGCCCCCGCGCGGGCCTGCCCCAGGCCGCCACTCAGTTTCTGCGCGCCCGCCTGGAGCTGCGCGGCGCCGTCCACGGCGGGTTTCAGGCCGCTGGCGACGCCACTGCGCAGTTGCGCGGCGCCGCCGCTGAGCTGCTGGGCGCCCTTGTTCAGTTCTCCCAGGCCGCCCGCGAGCTGCGGGAGTTGCGTGGCCAGCTGGGCGTTCCCGCCCGCGACCTGGGCAGCTCCGGCGTTCAGTTTCCCGGCGCCTGCGGCGAGCTGGTCGCCCCCGGCGGCGAGTTTGTTCAGGCCGCCGCTCAGACTGGTCGCGCCGGCGGTGAGTTTCGCGGCGCCGTCGCGCAGGGGTTGCAGTTGCTGCTTGCCTGGGGCGGCCTGTTCGAGCTGCCGCAGGCCACTGCTGAGCTGGGTGACGCCGCCGGTCAGGCGCGTGACGCCGCCGCTGAGGGTTCCGGCGCCGTCGGCCAGTTTGTCCGCGCCACCGGCGAGTTTGCCCGCGCCGGTCTGGAGGTCGCCCGCGCCGGTGTTCAGCTTGCGGGTGCCGTCGGTGAGGCTCTGGGCGCCGTCAGCGAGCTTGCCGGTGGCGTCGCGGATGTCCGCAAAGCCGTCCTGTACGTCTTTCAGGCTGGTCTGCACGACGTCCCAGCGGTTCTCGCCGAGTGTGGCGTTCAGGTTGGTGGCGATGGTGCCTGCCACGCGGTCGGCGACGGTGCTGGCGTAGTAGTTCAGGCCCGGCGCGCGGTACAGCTGGAGCAGGCCGTGCTGGCTGCTGCTGCCCGCCACGGCTTTCTGGCTGAAGTCGGCGGGGATGGTCAGGGCGAAGTACACGTCGCCGTCGCGGACGGCCTGCTGGGCGGCGGCCACGCTGGGGTAGGTGCGGAAGTTCACCGGGGGATCGTCCCGGAGTTCCTTGACAAGGTCGCGGCCCACATTCACGGTCTTGCCGCGTGACACGGTGCCCTGGTCGAGGTTCACGAGCGCGGCGGGCAGCTGGTCGAGGTTCCCGGCAGGGTCCCAGACGCTCATGAGGTACACGCCGACGTAGGTGATGGGAATGAACAGGAAGGCCAGCGCGGCGGCCCACATGATGGGGTAGCGCCACAGGCTGCGTTCGGCGGGGGTCAGGGCGCGGTAGCTGTCTTTGAGGCTGAGTTGGGGGGGGCGGGGTTGGGTCATGGGTACCTCGGGGGAGCGGGTTTCTGACGGTTCGTCAACTGTGCACAGTCTGGAACTTTACCGACACTATGTCAAGTGACATAATGTCATCAGTGAGGTATACTGCGGGCATGTCCGGTCCCGTCTCCCCCACCCAGCGACGCCGACTTCCCTCGGCCGACCGCCGCCAGCAGATCCTGGACGGCAGCGAGGACCTCTTCACCCACCAGGGCTTCGAGGCCATCAGCATGGGCGACATCGCCGCGCACCTCGGCATCTCCCGGCCCACCGTGTACGCCTACTTCACGTCCACCGCCGACATCCTCGCCGAACTGCTCGACCAGCGCCTCTCCGAATTCGAGGAGCGACTGGCGCCTTTGCTGCGCGACCTGCACGAGCAGCCCCGCCCCTTCGCCACCATCCTGGGCCAGCTCATCCAGGAACGGCCCCTGCTGACCCTGCTTCAGAGCGGCAGCGGCCCCGCCTTCACCGAACGCCGACTGGCGGTCTTCCGGGACCTGGAAACGCGCCTGCACCAGCACGTGAGCCCCCCCGCAGGCCGCGCCCGCGTGCCGTACCTGCTGACCTGCCTGACGCTGCTGCTCCAGGCCACCGCCACGCACGCCATCACCGCGAACCTGACCGCCGAGCAGACCGGCGCACTGGCCGAGACCCTGGACCGCTTCGTGCAGGCTGGCATACAGGGCGCCGCGCCGCGCGACACATGAAGGTCAAGCGTGAAGAACGACTTCACTCAGGTGTGACACTCCTGTGACCCGCGTGGCGTACTCTGGAGGAACCAGCGCACAAGTGAATACGCGGGCCGGGTGAAGTCCGCAGCGCGAGAGGCCGGACTCCCAGAGTTAGGCCTCTCTTTCCTGCGGCTCCACTGTTGCCCGGCACGCCCTTCCGGGACGCGCGCGGCCACTATCCTGAGCGCATGACGAACAGCATGCACGGCCGCCGCGTCCTGATCACCGGAGCGACCGGCGGAATCGGCCTGATCACCGCCCGTGACCTCGTCACGAGGGGCGCGCACGTAACCATCGTGGGCCGCAACCCCGACAAGACCGCGAAGGTCGCCCGCGAGATCGGCGCCCAGGCCACCCTGCTGGCCGACCTGAGTGAACTGGCGCAGGTCCAGCGCGCCGCGCAGGAATTCACGGCGCGCGGGGAGGGCCTGGACGTGCTGATCAACAACGCCGGGGCGTTCTTCACCACCCGTCAGGAAACCCGCGAGGGCACCGAGCAGACCTGGGCGCTGAACCACCTCTCGCCGTTCCTGCTGACCCGCGAACTGCTGCCCCTCCTGCGCGCCGGGCACGCGCCACGCGTCGTGACGGTCGCGTCCGCCGCGCACGCCATGGGCCGCATCCGCCTGGACGACCCGGAATTCCGCCGCGGGTACGGCGGGTGGGCCGCGTACGCGCAGAGCAAACTGGCGAACATCCTGTTCGCGCGGGAACTCGCGCGGCGTGAGAGCAGCATTCAGAGCAACAGCCTGCACCCCGGCATGGTCGCCACGGGCTTCGCCCACAACAACGGCGGCTGGGTCAGCCGCGCCTACCAGCTCGTGGACCGCTTCGCCATCACGCCCGAGCAGGGCGCGCAGACCACCCTTCACCTCGCTGCCGACCCGGTCAGTGTCAGTGGCCGGTACTTCAGCAACTCCCGTGAAACCACGCCCGCCCCGCAGGCGCAGGATGATGGGACCGCGTACCGCCTGTGGACGCTCAGCGAAGCTGCCGTCAACGCGCACCTGTCCTGACGCCGCGCCAGTTGAACGTGGGAAGCGCACCGGGCCGGAAAACCCACTACCCTGAACGGCGATGACCACCCTCGCCTTCCTCGGCCTGGGCGCCATGGGCGCCCCGATGGCCGCGCACCTCGCCACCCACGCCCGCGACCAGCAGGCCCGCGTCCTCGTGTGGAACCGCACCGCCGGGAAAGCTGAAGCGCACGCCCAGGCCCACGGCACACAGGCGGCCACGCTGGCGCAGGTGGCCGCCGCCGACGTGATCTTCACCTGCCTGCCCACCAGCGCCGAGGTGGACGAGGTGCTGGACCAGATGCGCCCCCATCTGCGCCCCGGCGCCACCTGGGTGGACTGCACCAGCGGCCACCCTGAGGCGGCCACGCGGCAGGCCGCCGAGCTGGCCGCCCAGCAGGTGACCTTCCTGGACGCGCCGGTGAGCGGCGGTACCGTCGGCGCGCAGCAGGGCCGGCTGACCGTCATGGTGGGCGGCAACGCCGCAGCACTGGACGCTGTCCGGCCTCACCTCGCATTCGCGGGCAAGGTCGTGCATGTGGGCGACACAGGCACGGGCTTCGCAGTGAAGGCCGTGAACAACGCGCTGCTGGGCGTGACCCTCTGGGCCACCGGTGAGGGCCTGGCCGTGCTGGGCCGCGCAGGCGTGAACCTGAGCGCGGCGCTGGAGGTCATCAATGCCAGCAGCGGACGCAGCAACTCCAGCGAGAACCTGATCCCGCAGCGCGTCCTGACCCGTGAATTCCCCGCCACATTCGCGCTGGGCCTGCTGGCCAAGGACGCTGGCATCGCCACGGACCTCACGCAGTCCGTGCAGGGCAGCGCGCCGGTGCTGGCGCAGGTGGCCGCCCTGCTGCGCGCCGCGCAGCGTGTCGTGGGCGCGCAGGAGGACCACACAGCCGCCCTGAAATTCATCGAGGCGATGAACGAAACGGTCATTCAGTAAGAAGGTGGCGCTACCAACCTGGGGCCACTTAGACCCGTCAACCGACCCTGCTGCCCCTGAGCTGAACACCCCCGCTGGTGCACGTCCGTGTGCGCCGCGGGGGGTGTCGCTTTCTTGCCACGAGTCCGCCCGGTTTCTTCAGGCGCGGCAGACTTTCACATTGAACGCGGCAGGTTGCAGGTCAGGTCCACGCCGCCCTGCGGGGTCCTGGCCTGGAGCCTGGGGACCGCTCCAGACGTTGACGAGCGCCTCGGCGCAGGTGGCCTCTGCCTGGGTGAGGGGCGACACGAGGGTGGCCTGGCCGCCAGGGGTCAGGGTCGCGAGCTGACGGGGGTTGCTGCGGGCCAGCTCCTTGCGGTCCGGCCCGGTAACCAGCAGCACGCCGTTTGCCACGGCGGGCCCCTTCAGCGTGCTGGTGAATCTGGAACGGGCCTGCACGCTGCTGCCAGTCCGGATGAGTTCCACCTGCACCGTGTAATGGCCCACGACCTCCCCGGCGGGCGTCTGGGCGTCCTGCGTGGCAACGCGCGAGACCAGGACGGTCGGTTCCGGCGCGGGGGCGGTGAGCATCAAGGAGCCCAGCAGGAGCGTGCCGAGCACGGCGTTGATCACGGCGGGCATCAGTCCCCGGCCTGCACGCTGACACTGTGGGTGGGCGAAGAGTTGGGCATCTGAATGCCCACGCGGGGCAGCTTGTTCCAGTGGATGCGGCGGCGCGAGAGAAACGCGGCGCAGGTCATAGCGATCACCAGCATGGCAAAGGGCCGCTGAAAGAGCCGCTGAGTGGGCGTGAGCAACAGGGGCCGCAGGGACTGACGGCCCAGGATCAGCGCCACGCCCGCCACAAGGAGGTCAGCAGAGACGTTCAGGATGAGGGGCAGCAGGACGTTGCTGGAATTCCCGAGGATCAGGGCCAGGGCCGCGAGATCGAAGGCGGGGCCAGCGCCACCCAGCACCAGGCCGTACACGAGCACGTAGGGCAGGGTCAGCCAGCCCAGGCGGCCGCCACGGGCGTTCATGATCAGGTGGCGGTACTTGGCCATGACCTGGAAGGTGCCGTACATCCAGCGCATCCGCTGACGCCACAGGCTCTTCATGGCGATGGGCGGCTCGGTGTAGCTCACGGCATTGGGTTCGAACCGCACTTGGTAGCCGGCCTGGGCAATGGCAATGGTGAGGTCCATATCCTCGGTGAGGGTGTCGCTGCTGTACTGCAGGCGGCGCAGAAGGTCGCTGCGGAACGCGCCGGCAGCGCCCGGCACGACGCTCAGGGCACCCAGCATGTCCTGGGAGCGCCGCTCCATGTGCTGACCGATGGTGTACTCGAGGCTCTGCATCTGCGTGAGTGACGTGACGGGCCCAGCGACGCGCACGTCGCCGGCCACGGCGCCCACCCGGGGATCATTAAAGTGCTGGGCCAGGGTAGCCAGGGTGCCCGGGGCCAGGGCGGAGTCGGCGTCCACGCTCACCGCGACCGGGTAGCGCAGGTGCTGGGAGGCGAGGTTCAGGGCGCTGGCCTTGCCACCGTTGGGTTTGCGCAGGACCAGCACGCGCGGGTCGGCCTGGGCGAACTCCTCGGCGATGCGGGCGGTGTCGTCCGTGGAGCCGTCATCCACCACGATGACCTGCAACTCGGGGATGTCCTGCGCAAGGACAGAACGGATGGTGTCGGCAATGCCGACTTCCTCGTTGTACGCGGCGATCATGGCGCTCACACCGGGCAGGCGCTGGCCGGCCACGCTGAGCAGCCGCTGACGTTGACGGGCACGGTGAACCAGGGACAGGGTGATCGTCAGGACGGCTTTGAGCAGCAGCAGGCTGCCGATGATCAGCATGACCTGACCGAGCAGGGTAGATGGCAGCGCTGGAATAACAGTCATGGTGAGTCCTCCCTCGGGGCGGTCTCACCACTGGCTCCTCTCGTCTCGTACAGGTGACCGATTCAAAGACGAGGATCGACGCCTCCCGGCAGTTGCGGGGACAGTCCGGCACGCGGCTCGGCTGTCCCTCTGCGATTCAAGGTAGGCCGATGTGATTGCGCGTCGATGAACGGGAAGCCTCTGAAAATTTCGGTCAATGGGGGGCGTTGGGGGTGTGCCGAAATTGCAATTCAGCCCGACCAGTACGGCCTTTTCATTAATACGGGGCCACTGTGCGTTCATCCGGATGAATCCCGCCGGAACTGGGCACGCCGCCAGAATGAGGCACACGTGAGACGCTACCTGTCCATCCTGCTGCCCCTGACACCGCTGATCCTCCTGAGCAGTCAGGCTGCACCCAGCTCCCGCCTGCCCAGCTGCGGCATTTTCGGCCTGACGGTCAACAGCCTTGAGGTCCTGACTGCGGTGGAACGCAAGGTGAACTGCACCTTCACGTCCGTCCGCTGGTTCCAGGACTGGAACGTGCCCTTCCAGCGGGAGTACGCCAGGGCACTCACGGGACAGAAGCGTGAACTGGAACTCTCCTGGCAGCCCCGCATCCGCAAACCGGATGGGACTGCCGTGGGCGTGCCCTACCGTGACATCGCCTCTGGCCGCCACGACGCCTACCTGAAGAAGTTCGCGCGGGACATCCGCAGTGGCGGCGCCACGGTCAAGATCACGTTCGCCCCGGAGATGAACGGCAACTGGGGCACGTACCAGCTGACCCGCACCAACACGCCCGCCGACTTCATCCGCGCGTGGCGGCACATGGTCAACGTCTTCCGCGCGGAGAAAGCCCCGGTCCGCTGGGTGTGGACACCGAATATCCTCTTCCCCGGCGCCCTGAGTTCCTACAAGGCGCTGTACCCCGGCGGAGCGTGGGTGAATGAAGTGGGCCTGGACGGCTACAACTGGGGCACCACGAACCCCTGGAACCGCTGGCTGAGTTTCCGGGACACCTTCGGGCCGTCCTACGCGGAGCTCAAGCGCGTGGCGGTGGGCAAACCCGTGCAGCTGGGCGAACTGTCCAGCGTGGAGCAGGGGGGCAGCAAGGCCGCGTGGATCCGGTACATGTGCGCGGACCTGCCGGGCTTCGGCAAGATCCGCCGGGCGTTCTGGTTTCACCTGAAAGACGGTCGGGTGGACTGGCGATTGACGACCAGCGAGGCCGCACTGGGGGCCTTCCGCCGCTGCGTGAAGTGAACCGCCGGAATCCCTTGACGGCGTCTGCACCGGCGCCCCAGGGCTGTTGAGGCGCGTGCCGAGGTGCAGGCCACGTCCCCCCTCTCACCCCCTTTTATTAAAGCCGCGCACCCCCAGATGGGGGTGACACGTGAGGCGTTCATGTAAGAACCTTGAAGGACTGTTTTCGCGAAACTCGCCGGACAGTCAGAGCATCCCAATGCTCAAGGCAAAACCGTTGCAAGACGGTGACGCAAAGCCACGGAACCCACAGGGTTGGCCGGGCCGCCAGAGGGAGATTCAGCATGCTCATTCGCCGTACCCTGTTCACTGCCCTGCTCAGCCTGAGCCTCGTCGCCTGCAGCGGCGTCACCAAACCCGAATCCACCGCCACGCTGCGCCCCGCGAGCGTCACCTGGTCAGAAAACTTCGATACCCTCGACGCGGGCAAGTGGATCAAATCCAGCTGGGCGGGCTTCTGGCAGCAGCCCGGCCTGACCGGCGCGTTCGACTCGTCGCTGGCCAGCGTCAAGAACGGCCACCTGCTGCTCACGCTGAACGTGCAGAACTGCGCGACCGGCCTGTGTGCCCGCGCCGCCGAGGTGCAGAGCGCCCAGACCTTCGGCTTCGGCCGGTACACCTACCGCTTCCGCGCGGCCAGCACCAGCGCCAGCCCCACCAAGAGCGGCAAGGTCCTCAGCGGCAACATCAGCGGCGCCTTCAGCTACGTCGACAACAGCGCCACCGAAATTGACTTGGAAATCGAGGGAAACCGTCCCAAGACGCTGAACGCCGCCGTGTGGAACACCGTCAACAGCAAGGACTACAGCGTCATGCCCACCGGCGTGAGCTTCGGGCAGAACTTCCAGACGATGACCTACGAGTGGCGCCCCGACCGCATCACGTACTACCTGAACGGCTCGAAAGTCTGGGAGACCACCAAGAACGTCCCGCAGCAGCCCGCGCACATCATGCTGAACGTGTGGCCCACCAACAGCGCCGGGTGGGGCGGACAGGCCACGACGGGCACCGTGTACATGCTCGTGGATTCCGTCCAGTTCGAAGCCTTCTGACACACAAGAGCAGCCCCGCCCCAGAGCATGCAGGGGCGGGGTTACTCTTGCGGTTTACGCGGGGAAGGGCAGCGTACCCGTCGCGCGGCGCTCCGCGCGCAGCCACGACAGGATCGACTGGCGCGCCTCTGGCTGGAATCCGTAGGTGATCAGGGCCGGGGCGTCCACGTCCAGCGCCGCGTAAGGGTTGTACAGCGCCAGGTGCAGGTCGGGCTGGGCGCCGCGCAGCGCGGCGTGCCGGTGCCGGGACGTGGTCGCCAGGATCACCGGCCGTTCCTGCCCGCGCAGCGCCGCCCAGTCCAGCTCGGCGGGGTCCTCGAAGGCGTGCAGGTGCACGTCGTACACGCCGCGCAGTTCATCCGCGAGGGTCTGGGCGTCCACGCTGGCCTCGCTGACATTCTCACGGGGCACCTTCGCCTGCGCGACCAGCAGCACCCGCGATCCGGGCGCCGGCGCCACCGGGTTCCGGTACGCGCTCAGGCCGCGCGCCCAGGCGTCCGCCAGCAGCGGCGCGTCATCCATCGGGTTCAGGGTCGGGTCGGCCTGCGCCGGGTAACGCTCAGCCAGGGCCTCCAGCCGGCGCACGCTGGCCTGCATCTGCGCGGCGTCCAGCGCGCCCCGGTCCAGCGCGGCCTGAATGGCGTCCAGGGTGGCGTCCTGCGCCTCACGGCGGCCCAGGGCCATCACCAGGTCCGCGCCAGCCTGCAGGGCCAGCACGCCCGCCTCGCCCCGGCCGTAGTGGTCGTCGATGGCCTTCATGCCCATGGAGTCCGTGACGACCACGCCGTCGAAGCCCCACTCGTCGCGCAGCAGGCCGGTCAGCACCCGGCGGGACAGCGTGGCGGGCCGCTCCGGATCCAGGGCCGGGTAGATGATGTGCGCGGTCATCATGGCGGGCGAGCGCGGCAGCAGCGCTTGGAACGGCGCGAACTCCGCGGCGTCCAGCGCCTCTCGCGGCTTGTCCACGCGCGGCAGAGCCAGGTGACTGTCGAGGCTGGTGTCCCCATGCCCCGGGAAGTGCTTCACGCACGCCGCCACGCCCGCGCGGTCGTGCCCGGCAAGCGCCGCACCACCCATGCGGGTCACCACGTCCACGTCGGCGCCGTAGGCCCGCTCGCCGATCACGGGATTGGCGGGATTCACGTTCACGTCCAGGACAGGCGCGAAATTCCAGTTGATGCCCACGCTGCGCAGCTGCCGCGCCAGCGCCGCGTTCACGTCCTCCGTGAGTCCCTCGTCCCGCGCTGCGCCCTGGTTCATGGCGCTGGGCGCGAACGGCCAGAACAGCGGGCGCAGGATCGCGCCGCCCTCGTGATCCAGGGCGATCAGGGCGTGCTCACCCATCACGGCGCGCAGGTCCGCGCACAGGGTCCGCAGCTGAGATTCAGATTCCACGTTCTTGCGGAACAGGCACACGCTGCGGATGCCGCGCCGCCGCAGGTGCTCGGCCGTGTCGTCGTCCAGGATGGGGCCGGGGATGTCCACCATCACCAGCGCGCCGCTGGACAGGGTGCTGTGCAGGGTTGGGCTCACGCCGCTCAGGGTACGCCACCGCGCGCCGGGCCACCGCTGGCGGTGGCGTGCACCAGTCCGGCCGGGTGTCCGGTAGGCTGTCGGGCGTGAATGACGTGCTGATGCGCCTGCGGGGCGTCCTGATCGTGAGCGTGCAGGCGGATGACGGCAGCCCGATGCGGGACACGGGGATCATCGCGGCGATGAGCCGCGCGGCGCTGCTGGGCGGCGCGGGTGGCCTGCGGCTGCGCAGCCCGGAGGACATCCGCGCGGTGCGGGCGCTGACGGACGTGCCGCTGATCGGGCTGACGAAGCAGGCGCAGCCGGGCTCGCCGGTGTACATCACGACCACACCGGCAGAGGTGCGCGCAGTGGCCCAGGCTGGGGCGGACGTCGTGGCGTTCGACGGCACGGACCTGCCCCGCCCGTACGCGGTGGCGGACCTGATTGCCGAGGCGCACGCCTGCGGAGCGCTGGCCATGGCGGACGTGAGCACGCTGGCCGAGGCCCACGCGGCCTACGCGGCGGGCGCGGACATCGTGGGCACGACCATGAGCGGGTATACACCGCACAGCCCGCAGCAAGCGGGGCCGGATTTCGAGCTGATGCGCGCCCTGAACAGGGCGGGGCTGCCGTTCATCGCGGAGGGCCGTCTGAACACGCCGGAACTGGCGGCGCAGGCCCTGGCGACCGGCGCGCACGCGGTAGTGGTGGGCAGCGCGATCACCCGGCCGGATCACGTGACCCGCTGGTTCGCCCAGGCCCTAGGGGTGGGCTCGAAACGCTCCAGCTGACGGGGTGGTGAGAGTGAGGCCCTCAGGTTCTCAGACGCGCTGGCCTGAAAACCGCTACATTCGGCGCACATCCTTCTCAAGTTCCCCTGCCGGAGCCGTTCCCGCGCGCACCGGCGTGTCTCACCCCAGGAGTTCAAGCATGAAACACCGCGTCCTCACCACCCTGATCACCGCCGCGATGCTCGGCGGGGCCGCCCACGCGCAGAAGACCCAGCTGGAATTCTGGACGATCAGCCTCGCACCTCTGTTCAACGACGAGATGAACCGCCTGGTCACGCAGTTCGAGAAGGAAAACCCGAACGTGGAACTCAAGTGGGTGGACGTGCCCGCCACCGCCATGGAGCAGAAACTGCTGGCGTCCGTGGCCGCCGGCCGGCCCCCCGCTGCCGTGAACCTCAGCAGCGACATGACGGTCAAGCTGGTGCAGCAGGGCGCGCTGGAGCCCCTGGACCTGAGCGCCGCGCAGAAGAAGCTGTACTTCGCCAGCCCCCTGGACACCTTCACGTACGACGGGAAGGTCATGGGCGTGCCGTGGTACTGGGCGCCGAAGGTCGTGGCGTACAACACCGAGATCTTCCGCAAGGCCGGCCTGGACCCCGCCAACCCACCCCGCACCATCCAGACGCTGATCGCCGCCGCCAAGCAGATCAAGGACAAGACCGGCATGTACGGCTTCATGCCGAACATCAACGGGATCAGCATGCTGTACGTGTTCCAGGAGGCGGGCCTGCCCATCCTCGACAAGAGCGGCAGCAAGGCCGTGTTCAACAGCGCCGAGCACGTCAAGCTGCTCCAGACGTACGTGGACCTGTACAAGAAGGGCTACATCCCCGAGGACACCATGCGCCGCGGGTTCACGGCCGCGACCGAGCTGTACTCGGCCGGGAAGCTGGGCATGCTGATCACGGGCCCGCAGTTCATCCTGCGCGTGCAGAACGACAACAAGGCGATCTTCGATCAGACGCGCGTGGCGCCGTACCCGATCAACATCGCCGGGAACGTCATCCACACCGGCCTGATGGGCTTCATGGTGCCCAAGGGCGTGCGCGACAAGGCGCTGGCGCAGAAGCTCGCGCTGTTCCTGACGAACGACGTGAACCAGCTGCAGTTCAGCAAGGTCACGAAGACGACCTTCCCCAGCACCGTGAAGGCCAGCACCGACAAGTTCTTCAAGCAGGGCGGTGCGGACGCCGTCAGCCAGGGCCGCCTCGTGGCGTCCACGGAACTCAAGCGCGCCAAGGACCTGACGCTGGTGTACCCGGACGCCAGCAAGTTGAACAAGGTCTTCAAGGACAACATCGAGGCTGCGATGGCCGGGCAGAAGAGCGCCAAGCAGGCGCTGGATGACATCGTGAAAGCCTGGAACGCCAGCCTGTAAATGGGTCGTGGGAAGCGGGAGGCGGTGCGGGTCATCCTGCACTCGCCTCCTTCCCCTTTCGGAGGACACATGAAACAGCGAATCTGGGGCCTGGGGCCTCTATTGATCAGCCTGAGCCTGGGCGCGGCGGCGACGCCCGTGACCCTCACCCCGACAGTGGAGGCGCGTGTGCAGACGCCCTTCGCGGCGCTCGTCCCGCAGCCGAAGGCGGCGACCTTCCCGAACGGCACGCTGCCCCTGAGCGGGCTGGGTGTGCGCGTGGTGGGGACGGCGCCGGAACTGGGCTGGGCCGCGCGGGACCTGCGGGCCGAGTGGAAGACAAGACTGGGCCTGACACTGGGCGACGCCGCAGCCGGGGCGAAAAGCATCGTGATCGGCACGCTGGCCGACGCCGATCTGGCCGCCCGCGCGAAGGCGGCGGGCCTGACGCCCAGTGGACCGGAAGCCTACGCGCTGTGGGTGGACGACGGGGGCGCGTTCGTGGTGGGCGCGGACGCGCGCGGCGCGTACCTGGGCGCGCAGACCCTGCGGCAGCTCCTGACGCCCGCCGGCGTGCGCTACGCTCGGATCACGGACGCGCCCGCCCTGCGCCAGCGCGTGGCGATGATCTACCTCGACCAGTACAGCAAGGGCGTGAACGACACCCTGATTCCCATGCTGGCCGCCCTGAAGTACAACGCGGTGCTCGTCATGAGCAACTACGTGCAGTGGGACACGGCGAAGGCCGGGGGTTTCGCGCACCCCGGCGGGGCCAGCAAGGCCGAGGCGCGGCGCGTGGCGGACCTCGCCCGAAGCTACGGCCTGGAGGTCATCCCGCTGATCGAGACGCTGTCGCACGCAGGCTGGATGTTCTACGGCGGGAAGAACCTCGACCTGCGGCAGGACCCGGACAGTCAGAACCCGTGGGCGTACGACACCCTGAACCCCGCCACGTACGACCGCGTGATCATCCCGATCCTGAAGGAGGCCGTGGAAGTCTTTGGGCCGAAGGTCATTCACCTGGGGCACGACGAGGTGCGCAACCGCGACCGCTTCCCCGCCCGCGAGAACGGCAAGGCCCTGGGGTTCGAGACGCTGTTCGTGAACGATGTGGTGAAACTCCACGATTACCTCAAGGGACTGGGCGTGGACAGCATGATCTGGCACGACACCGCCTTCGCGGACGCCGTAATCGGCACGCTGCCCGCCCGCCTGCCGAAGGACCTGCAGGTGGCGTACTGGAACTACGCGCCGGGGAACAGTTTCGGCCTGCTGGGTACCATCCAGAAGCTGGGCTTCCCGACCTTCGGGGCCAGCTGGTCCGACCCGGGCAACGCGGAAGGCCACGCGCAGGCCGCCGCGGGTACCGGCGCGCAGGGCATGATCCAGACCCGCTGGACCGGGTACTTCGGGAACCCCAGCATCTGGGACGGGAACGCCGACCAGGGCACGCCGTTCGTGCGCGCGGCGGGCGCCTTCTGGAACCCAGCTGCGCCGCCCGTGAAGGACGCGGAACTCCGCTACCGCGACCTCTACCAACCCACTCCCTACCGCGCCGAGGCGGGCGCCACGGTGGACCTCTCCCCTGTCGTCACGCGCGCCCTGGCCGACGAGGACGGCAGCGGCTGGATCGGGAAGGGCAGGGACATTGACCTGCGCAACCTGAAGCCGGGCGTGCAGCGGCTCGGCGCGTACCTGTTCGACGTCCGGGGCGCCGTGATGCTGCGCGGCAGTCGCGCGAGCGTCAAGGCCCTGCCCGAGCGCGCCACGGTGGACCTGAACCGCAAGGCCCGCGCCCTGGCGTTCCTGCACGTCACCGGCTGGCCCGCCGCCACCAACCGCGAGAAGGTCGGCCAGTACGAGATCGAGTACGCCGACGGGTCAAAGGTCACGCAGCCGCTGGAGTACGGGCGGCACATCCGCGCCTGGACGGACACCGCGCCCACCAGCATGATCCCCGCCCCCGGCTGGAACGGCGTGACCGGCGAGGGCCTGAGCGTCGCCGTGCCTGTCCTCGAATGGGTGAATCCCAAGCCTGATCAGGTCATCCGCTCGGTGACCCTGGTCAGCGCGGGCGGCAATGCCAACCCTGCCCTGCTAGGCCTGACGGTGCTGGGCGACTGACACTCACCCGTGACGCCCGCGACCACCGGCCTCACGGGCCGTGATCGCGGGCGCCGCACTCGGTCAGGGCGGGCGGCGTCAGGGCAGGATGATGTGGCGGTCACCGGACTGCACGCGCGCCCGGTCCTTCCCGCCGTAGGTGTGGCAGCGGGTCAGAACACTGAACGTCCAGGACTGGTCTGGCAGACGGAATCGGACATCCACGCTCACGTCGTCCCGCTGGGCAGTGACGTGACCATCAACCTGCGTGGCGTCCTGGAATCCGGCGGCCAGGACGGCGCTGCGGATGGCGGCCAGCTGGTCCGCCCGGTCACCTTGTGGGGTTTTCATGATGCCGCCGCCGCTGTAGCGCGACCCGATCCCGCCCGGGCAGGTGAACCAGCGGGCGTCGGCTTTTAGTTCAGTGCCCTGAACGGCGCGGGCGCTGGCGGTCATGGCGTCGCGGAGCGTCGCGTCGGCCGCCGCCTGGGTGGCCTCGGCGGAGCGGTCGTCGCGGCCCAGCGAGCAGGCGCTCAGCAGCGTGGCGAGGGTCAGGGCGGCGAGCGTCAGGGCAGCCAGGGGGAACGGGCGGAATCGGGGGACGGTGGTGAAGTTCACGGGGAGCACCTCCTGGGCACACGGGATGAGTCGAGTGTATGGCGTGCAGGTCGTGAGGGCGGTGAGCGCCGGGACAAGGCCAAAGGCAACACCCCCTCCGGGAAGGGAGGGGGCGCGGTGCGTTCCGGACTTTACTTGCGGAAGCTGGGGTTGAGGATCTTCTTGCGCAGGCGGATGCTCTGGGGGGTCAGTTCGACGAGTTCGTCCTCGCTGATGTACTCCAGGGCGTCTTCCAGGCTCATGCGCTTGGGGGGGATCAGGGTCAGGGCCTCGTCGGCGCCGCTGGAGCGGACGTTCGTGAGCTTCTTGTTCTTGCAGACGTTCACGTTCATGTCCTGCTCGCGGGCGTTCTCGCCGACGATCATGCCGACGTACACGTCCTGACCAGCGTCGATGAAGAAGCTGCCGCGGTCCTGGAGTTTCCAGATGGAGTACGCGAACGCGACGCCGTCTTCCATGCTGACCAGCGAGCCGTTCTGGCGGGTCTTGAGTTCACCGGCCCACGGGGCGTACCCGTCGAAGATGTGGCTCATGATGCCTTCGCCCTGCGTCATGCTCAGGAACTGGGTGCGGAAGCCGAACAGCGCGCGGCTGGGGATTTTGAATTCCACGCGGGTGCGGGTGCCCTGGGGTTCCATGTTGACCATCTGGCCCTTGCGGGCGCCGAGGACGCCGATGACGGTGCTGGAGTGCTGCTCGGGCACGTCGATCACGAGGTGCTCGATGGGCTCGTGCTTCTCGCCGTCGATCTCGCGGATGATGACCTGGGGCGCGCCGACCTGCACTTCGTAGCCTTCGCGGCGCATGGTTTCGAGCAGGATCGAGAGGTGCAGTTCGCCGCGGCCGCTGACCTTGAACTCGTCGGGGCGGATTTCCTCGACCTTCAGGGACACGTTGGTCATCACTTCGCGCTTGAGGCGATCGTTGATGTGGCGGCTGGTGACGTACTTGCCTTCCTTGCCGGCAAACGGGCTGGTGTTCGGCTGGAAGATCATGCTCACGGTGGGTTCGTCCACGGTGATGATGGGCAGCGCCTCGGGATCGGCGAGGTCGGCGACGGTCTCGCCGATCTGCGCGTCCTCGATGCCGGCCAGGGCGACGATGTCACCGGCGCCCACCTGGTCGATCTCGATGCGGCGCAGGCCCATGTGGGTGAAGGGCTGCACGACGCGGGCCTTGGTCATGGTGCCGTCTTTGTGCATCAGCTGGACGAATTCGCCCTTCTTGACGGTGCCGCGGTTGACGCGGCCCAGCACGATGCGGCCCAAGTACTCGTTGTAGTCGAGGTTCGTGACGAGCATCTGGAAGGGGGCGTCCAAGTCGACCTTGGGCGCGGGGATGTGCTCGAGGACCATGTCGAACAGTTCGTGCATGTCCTCTTTGGGCTCGTTCAGGTCCTTGAACGCCTTGCCTTCACGGGCGATGGCGTACAGGATCGGGAAGTCCAACTGGTCGTCGTTCGCGCCGAGTTCGGCCATCAGGTCGAAGGTGAGGTTCACGACTTCTTCGGGGCGGGCGTCGTTGCGGTCGATCTTGTTGATGACCACGATGGGTTTGAGGCCCAGTTCGATGGCCTTGCGCAGCACGAAGCGGGTCTGGGGCATGGGGCCTTCGGCGGCGTCCACGAGCACCAGGCAGCCGTCGACCATGCCGAGGACGCGCTCGACCTCGCCGCCGAAGTCGGCGTGGCCGGGGGTGTCGACGATGTTGATCTTCACGCCGTTGTACTCGACGGCGGTGTTCTTCGCGAGGATGGTGATGCCGCGCTCGCGTTCGAGGTCGTTGCTGTCCATGGCGCGCTCGGCGATTTCCTCACCGTGGCCGAGTTTCAGGGTCTGCTTGAGCAGGCCGTCGACGAGTGTGGTCTTGCCGTGGTCGACGTGGGCGATAATGGCGATGTTGCGATATTCCATGTGGTTCAGCTCCCTTGTTGCCGGAGCGGTTGGCCCTCTGCGCTGCTCGCGCGCCGGCGGCCTTCTGCTCTCGTAGGCATGAAAAAGCCCGCCGCACATCGCGTGGGCGGGACACCCAAACGTAGATTCTAGCAGATCAGGGACCGGTTCGGGGGTCGGCGCTGCCGGACCGCCCTTCCGGGTCCGGTTCAGCCTGCGGTTCGTCCGGGGTGACTTCGGTGGACAGTGCGGCTTCCAGGTCCAGTTCGCCCTGTTCTAGCTGGCGTTCCAGTTCAGCTTCCTGAACTTCCGCGCGAGCCTTGCGCACGGCCTCGCGAGCCTCGTCTTCGCGTTCCAGTTGTTCCTCGACGACGCCGCTGATCAGGGCCATGGCAACCGCGTCGGGGATGTCCGGAGCTTCCCGCAGGTAGAAGTGCTGGTAGATGGCCTTGATGACGATCAGGAACGGAACGGTCAGGAAGGCACCCACCAGGCCGAACACCCCGCCGAACAGAATCACGCCGGTCAGGACGGACAGGGGGTGGAGGTTCCCGGCGCCGCCGACGAGGAAGGTGCTGAGGGTGAAGCCGCTCACCTGCTGGAAGACCAGCACGAACAGCGCGACCCACAGGGCCCGCTGGGGGTCTTCGGCTAGCGTGAACAGGATGGGCGGGATGGTGGCGATAACCGGTCCGATGTTCGGAACGAGTTCCCCCAGGCCGGCCAGGATGCCGAACACCAGCCAGTTCTGCACGCCCAGCAGGTAGAAGCCCAGCGCGGTGCAGCTGCCGGTGACCAGCATGACGAGCAGCGTGGCGCGGCCCCACGCGCCGGTCTGCTTGAGGATCTGTGCCAGGGCGTAGGTGGCTTTCAGGCGGTGGGTGGGGGGCACGGCGCCCAGCACGCCGTTCACGAGTGGGACGGGGTTGCCGAGCACGTACACGACCATGACCAGCGTGACCAGGGCTGTGAAGATCCCGCCGATGATCAGTCCGGCGAGGCTGGGGAGCATCTCGGTGACGCGGGCGCTGAGTTTCGTGAGTTGCGCCTGCGCGCGGGCGAAGGCGTCGTCGGGGAGCATGGCGTCCATCTGCGGGTGAGAGCGGAGCCAGGCGTTCAGTTTCGGTTCGATGCGGCTCAGGTCGAAGGTGCTGCTCCCGATGCTGCTGAGCTGCGCCAGGATCGGGGGGATGGTCAGGTAAGCGGTCACGCCCAGCACGGCCACGACCAGCAGCACCGTGAGGGTACCGGCCGCGGCGCGCGGCATCCAGCGTTCGAGGCGCCGGGCGAGCGGGTTGAGGGCGGTGGCCAGGATGACGGCCAGGGTGATGGCCAGCAGGCTGGGGGCGACCTGCCCGAAGAAGGACAGCAGGAGCAGCAGCGCGATGACGGCCGTGGCGACCGGCAGGAGGTTGACCACGAAGATACTGGCCGGCGGGCGGGAGTCGGGGGCGGTCACGGGCCGTCCCGGCGGGCTGCTGAGCGTCGCATGAGAAACGCAGTGTAGAAGCCGCGGGACCCCACCTGAAAGCGCCCGGCAGAGCGCGCACTTGAGCGTCCCTTCACGCTCTGAGCGGCGGCCTGCGGCGCTGCGTAGGGTGGCTGGTGTGACCGAGTTCCTTCACGTCCTGAGCACCCCGCAGGGCTGGGTGGGCGTTCTGAGCCTCACGCTGCTGGAACTCGTGCTGGGCATCGACAACATCGTGTTCATCACGCTGCTCGCCTCACGCCTGCCCCAGGCGCAGCAGGCGCTGGCCCGCACGGTCGGGCTGGGTCTGGCCGTCGTGACCCGCGTGGCCCTGCTGGCTGGTATCGCGTGGCTCACGCGGCTTCAGGCGCCACTGTTCAGCGTGCTCGGGCAGGAGGTCAGCGTCCGGGACCTGATCCTGATCTGTGGGGGCCTCTTCCTGATGATCAAGAGCGTGCGGGAGCTGTCCCGGATGGCCGCTGATCCGCTGGGCAGCAGTGAGGCGCAGGTGGGGCAGGTGTCGCTGCTGAGCGTGATCCTCCAGATTCCGCTGATTGACATTGTGTTCAGCCTGGACAGCGTGATCACCGCCATCGGTGTGAGCGGCGACGTGCCGGTCATGATCACGGCCGTCGTGATCGCCATGATCATCATGGTGGCCGCCAGCGGCCCGATCAGCCGCTACCTGGACACGCACCCGCCGCTGAAGCTGCTGGCCGCGGCGTTCCTGCTGCTGGTCGGCACGAACCTCGTCGCGGAGGCCTTCGAGGTGGGCGTGCCCAGCGCGTACCTGTACTTCACGATGCTGTTCGCGGGCGTGGTGATGCTGTTCACCGTGCGGGCCGCCCGGACCGTGCGCGGCCAGGCGGTGGAACGCGCCGTGCAGGAGGCCCTCATGAGCCGCAAGGACGAGGCCGCCACCGACGATCCTGGCCGAGACAGCTGATCAGGTCAGGGGCACCCACCACCAGCCGCCCACGTCGTGCCGTCCGGCGCGGGTGGCGGCGCCGAGCGCACCCCGGTTGCGGCCGTGGATGGTGCCACTGAGGACCTGTCCGGCGTCCGGGAGGTGCCGGGTGAGCAGGGTGCTCAGCGCCGCGCCCAGCCCCTGTCCGCGGGCGTGTGGGGTCAGGAGGAGCTCCTGTACGACCTGCGCGTCCAATCCCAGCTGCGGATACGCGAGGGTGCCGGCGTACCCGGCCCATTCGCCGCGCCAGTGAACGTCGAACATGGTGCCGGCGTCGATGCACTCCTGAAGATCGTCGCTGCTCAGCAGGCGGGCCTCGTTCGTGTGATGAGGATGGGCGGCGTCCACCTCGGCATACGCGACCTGCGCGTCGGCGTACCGGGTGGTGTTGGAGGTGGGGGTCAGGCTCAGCCCGTCCGGGACAGGATGGCTACTCAGGTCGACTACGGGCGCCGCGAGGACGCGCCGGTCCGGGTCCAGGTCAGGCCAGTCGGTCATGGGCGCGGCGCTCCAGAACCGCAGGCGAGGCGGTTGAAAGTCGGCGTACGCGCGGGCCGCTTCGGCCAGGGCCGGGAGGTCGGCTCGGGTGACGGGGCGGCTGGTGACGCTGACGTCCACGAAGGGTTTCGTGACGTCCAGGCCCTTGAAGCGGATGCTGAGCATGGCGTGCAGGTCGCTGGTCACTGGCGCCCAGCGGTTCAGGTACGCGGGGGCGTCGGGTCCGGCGTTCAGGAATTCGGCACGCTGCGCGGCGAGGTCAAGGTCAGTGGCGAGCTGAAGATCGAACTCGTGCTCTCCTGTCAGGTTCTGGAGGCGGACGGCGCGGTCCAGCCAGTCGTGCGTGGCGGGGTGCTGGGCTTCGAGGGTGAAGGCGGCCAAATCGGCGGCGCTGGGCAGGTCGTTGGGGGTCGTCACTGCCGGACACGCTAGCGTCCGGTCATCGGCCCGGTTGCCGCAGCTGAGGCTGAGAGGCGGGCGCCCTGCTATTCTGAGGAGCAGCCTAACGAGCGTTTGTTCCAGCCTCTCCCCCGCCCCGGAGGTCCCCAATGAAAAGCAAGAACGAGTGGATGCAGAGCGTCTACAGCCCCGCCGCGCAGAAGTTCCCCGAGCGCAAGTACAACTTCAAGAACCTCTCCGACATGGAGCCCGAACCCATCTACACCGCCGACGACCTGACAGACTGGGACGCCGAGCGGGACCTGGGCTACCCCGGCGAGTTCCCGTACACGCGTGGCGTGCAGCCCAGCGTGTACCGCGGGAAGCTCTGGACGATGCGGATGTTCGCGGGCTTCGGCAGCGCCGAGCAGACCAACGAGCGCTTCCACGCGCTGCTGAAAGCCGGGCAGACGGGGCTGAGTACCGCGTTCGACCTGCCCACCCTGATGGGGTACGACAGTGACCACCCCTTCAGCAAGGGCGAGGTCGGCAAGTGCGGCGTGGCCGTCAGCAGCCTCGCGGACATGGAGATCCTGTTCCGCGGGATCGACCCCACGCAGGTCACGACGTCCATGACCATCAACAGCCCCGCGAACGCCATCTGGGCGATGTACATCGCCAACGCGCAGAAGCAGGGCAAGGACCTCGGGCAGGTGGGCGGCACCATTCAGAACGACATCCTGAAGGAATTCATCGCGCAGAAGGAGTTCATCTACCCGCCCGCGCCCAGCGTGAAACTGGTCATCGACACCTTTGAATGGGGTCCGAAGGTCCTGCCGAAGTGGAACTTCATCAGCGTGTCCGGCTACCACATCCGCGAGGCCGGGGCGACCGGCGTGCAGGAACTGGCCTTCACACTCGCGGACGGCTTCCACTACGTCGAGAAGGCCCTGGAGCGCGGGCTGAACATCGACGAGTTCGCGCCGCGCATCAGCTTCTTCTGGGACATCCACAACGACTTCTTCGAGGAGATCGCCAAGCTCCGCGCCGCGCGGCGCATCTGGGCGCGGCAGATGCGTGACCACTACGGCGCGAAGAACCCGCGGTCCTGGATGCTGCGCACACACTCGCAGACGGCCGGGGTGTCCCTGCCCGCCCAGCAGCCGCTGAACAACATCGCCCGCGTGGCCATCCAGGCGCTCGCAGCGGTGCTGGGCGGCACGCAGAGCCTCCACACCGACGCGTTCGACGAGGCCCTGGCCCTCCCCACCGAGGAGAGCGCCGCCATCGCCCTGCGCACCCAGCAGATCATCGCGTACGAGACCGGCGTGGCGGGCGTCGTGGACCCCCTGGCGGGCAGTTACTACGTCGAAAAGCTCACGAACGACATCGAGGCCGCCGCGATGGGGTACATCGAGCAGATCCGCCTGATGGGCGGCGTGGAGGCCGGGATTGACAGCGGCTTCTTCCAGCTGGAGATGGCCGAGGCCGCGTACCGCTACCAGCGCGAAGTTGAGACGAAGGACCGCATCGTGGTCGGCGTGAACGAGTTCGTGCAGGACGCCGTGGAAGTCCCCATCCAGATCATCGACCCGCAGGTGGAGGCGCTGCAGGCCTCGCGGCTGGCGCAGGTGCGGCGCGAACGCGACCCGCAGCGCGCCCAGGCGGCGCTGGACGCCCTGCGGCACACGGCCGTCACGGGCGCGAATTCCATGCCGGCCTTCCTGGAGTGCGCGCACGCGTACTGCACGCTGGGCGAACAGATGGACATCCTGAAGACCGTGTACGGCGAGTACGTGGAACCCGCGATCGTCTGAGCGGCACCGGCAGGGGCGGGGGCATCAGCAGGTGTCCCCGCCCCCTCCTGTCTTCGTGAAGGGACGCTCGTGGGCACGTGAAGGGCCGCGCGCGCCGCCCCGCGTTAGGGTGCGGCATGATCTCCGATGACGCGATCCGCGCCCGCCTGGGCGAACAGGCCAGTTCCGACCGTGAAGTGCAGCTGATGCGCGACCTGCTCCAGGAGCACGCCGCCGGACAGTCCCCTGACGCTCTGAGCGAGGAGGAGTGGCTGCGCCTCGTGGGCCTGATGGAAGCCCGCAAGTTGCAGGGCGACCCCAACATGAAGTGAGGGCAGGCCCGCGCCACGGCCCCCCGTGCCTGCCGGTGCGGGGGCTGAACTCGGTTGATGCACCGGGGGGCGGGACATGGCACGCCGTATGCTGAGGGGACTGTGAGTGACGCTTCACCCCCCCGCCCAGCGAACCTGCCTGAACTGGCCGTCGTGCTCAACCCGCACGCGGGCGGTGGACTGGCCGTGCGGGCCTGGCCGGACCTGCGCGCCGAACTGGACCGGCGCGGCCTAACGTACAGCCTCATTCAGGAGGAGAACGCCGCGCTGGCCCTCCAGCGGGTGCAGGCCCTGCCAGACAGCACCGCGCTGATGGCCGTGGGAGGCGACGGCACCGTGGGCGCCCTGCTGCCCGCAGTGGTGCAGACCGGGCGGCCACTGGCTGTCATGCCGCTGGGCACCGGCAACGATTTCGCGGGCCTGCTGGGCCTGAAACCCGGTGCCTTCGCGGAGGCGCTGGACCGCCTGGCATTCACGCCGCGCGCCGTGGACGCCCTGGCGGTCCGCGCCTGCCACGCGGACGGCCGCGTGACGGAACGGACGCTGCTGAACGGCCTGGGCATGGGCTTCGACGCGGACGTCACCGCAAACATGGACCGCGTGCCCGCCCGCGTACAGGGCTTCGCCCGCTACGCCTGGGCCGCCGTGGCAACCCTGCGCGCCCTGGCGCTGGCCGACGTGACGGTCGAGGCCGACGGCGCGCCGCTCTACGCGGGTCCCAGCGCCATCGTGGCCGTCATGAACGGCACCCGGTACGGCGGCGGGTTCCTCATCAGCCCCCGCTCGGACGTGCGGGACGGGCGCCTGAACGTCATCGTGGGCGGTCCGATGAACTGGCGCCAGCTGGCCGGGCTCCTGGCCCGCGTGCTGCGCGGCACGCACCTCTCGCACCCCCTTGCGCATCACGCCGCAGCGCGGCAGGTCTCAGTCCGCTGGAACCGGCCAGTCCGTATTCACCTGGACGGCGACCTCGGCACGCCGGTCACCCGGGTGGACGTGACCGTGCTGCCCGGCGCGGTGCGCCTCCTGAACGCCTGACCGGATCAGTCCCCGTCGGTGCCGTCATCTCCGGACCAGTCGGGCTCCTCCCCGGGCTCCGGGGCGGGGCGGTCCGCCATGAACTCCCGCAGGGCAGGCCAGATGACGTTGCCGGTATAACCGCGCCGCGCCAGGAACGCGAACGCACTGGCCTGCGGGTCCCGCTTGCGGGCCAGGGAGGACCAGCGCCGCTCCAGCAGGGCCAGCACCTCCTCGTGCTCACGGTCCGGATCGCGGGCGCTCACGACCTCCTGAATCAGGCCGTCACTGACGCCCCGCCGCTTCAGGGTCTGCCGGACGCGCATGGTCCCCACCCCCCGGCGGGCGCCCTCACTGCGGGCCACCTGCTCGTCGTTCTGGTACCCGAGTTCCTGCACGCGGCCCAGCACCTCGCTGACCAGCTCCGCATTCTCCGTGCGGCGCTCCAACCGGGTTCTGAGCTCAGCGGCACTTAGGGCGCGCTGACCGAGCGCGCGAAAAGCGTACGCCAGCAGCGCGTCGCGCTCCTCCTGCGGGTCCCGGACCCTCGCGAGGCGCGCCGGGTCCGGCTGGGCATCCGGGGCGGGGGCCGATCTGGGGCGGCGGGCTCTCACCCGACCAGTATGGCGCGCCCGTCCGGCGCGGAAGGTGGCGGCCACCCCGGACGCCCTTGCCGGACCCCGGGCCATGCCGCTATAGTGCTCAGGTTGCCCACCCACAGTGAGCGACCCGGCCAGACCTTCACAGGACAGGCCGGCGCGCCGAGGCACAGCTGCGCCCGGACGCTCGCGTTCCCGCCATGGGAACCGCCCCGATCCGCCAGACAGGCGGCGGGAGAACAAGGAGAACCACCATGGCCCTTCGTCACAAATCCGCCCAGAAACGTCACCGCCAGAGCCTCAAGCGCCGCCTGATCAACCGCAGCCGCAAGAGCACCATCAAGACCTTCAGCAAGAAGGCCGTCGTGGCCGCCCAGACGGGCGCCGAGGACGCCGCTGCCGTGCAGTCCCGCGCCGAGAGCCTGATCGACAAGGCCGCCAAGGGCAGCACCATGCACAAGAACACCGCGGCCCGCAAGAAGAGCCGCCTGGCCAAGGCCATCAACAAGGCCAAAGCCGCTCAGCAGGGCTAAACCGCCCAGATGGGAGAAGCGCGTCCGCTCAGGCGGACGCGCTTCTTTTGTACCCCACGCAAGTCGAACCTCATGGGCGACGTGATGGGCGGGACCTGCGCGACGGCAGACCTACCGTCTCTGGCGGCAGTGTCCGGGCATACCAGCTGCCCTGCGTACGCTGAACTACGCTGGCCAGCTCAGTGCGAAGGCGGCCAGCGTGCCTCAGGTGCCCGGCTTTACTTGAACTTGACGCTCGCCAGGACCTTGTCAAAGGTTGCGCTGGCCTGCGCGAACCGCGCGGGCGTGTCGGTCAGCTGGAAGGAGTAGAGGTTCTTGGCGCCCACGCCGTACCAGACGCGCATCTTCAGCTGCCCCTTGGGGTGCGTGAGGGTGTAGCTGCGCTCGACGCCGCTCAGCGCGCCGATCTTCATGGTGCGGCTGGCGGTCTGCTTCACGGTGGCGCCGGTGCCCTTGATGCCCGCCTCGAACTTCTTGAATTCACCTTCCGGGGTGGGCTTCCCACCGGCCTTGTCCACGAACAGCAGGCGCATCAGGGTGGCGGGCGGCGCCTTGGCGGACACGATGGATACGCCGCTGGTGCCGTCCTTGAAGTCCACGCCCAGCCACCCCTGGGGCAGCTTGACGGTGAATGGCAGTTTCGGATCGCTGTAGGTGACGAGGGTCTGGGCAGCGGCAATGCCGGTGAGACTCAGGGCGGTGAGGAGTAGGGCGGGTCGGGCAAACTTCATGAAGGGCACCGTACTGCGCGATTGTGAGCGCCCTCCCCTCGCCGGGTGAATGGACGCTGGCCGACGGTCAGCGGGGGATCAGGCCGGGTCTGGGCCACAGGCGCAGGTCGGCTGGTCCTGCCGCGTCGCGCAGGTCCACTGGCCCGTACGTCCGGCTGTCCAGGCTCTCCCCGATGCGGCGGTTGTCCCCCATGACCCACACCTTGCCCGGCGGGACGCGCAGGGGCGTCTGGTCGTCCACGAAACCCTGGCTGGCGTAACTTTCGCTGATGGGGCGGCCATTCACGGTCACCCGGCCGTTCTGGATGGCGACGGTATCGCCGGGCAGGGCCAGCACGCGTTTGACGTTGTACTGGCGGTGCCGCACGCCATATACGGTTTCGTAGGCGTACGGGCTGTCGGCAGGCGCTTTAAAGATCAGCAGGTCACCCCGGCGGGGATAGGGGCCGCCGAGTCCCCAGGCGCGCAGCCAGCGCGGGTATTTGAGGAGCAGCAGAACGTCCCCGGACGTCAGGGTGGGGTTCATGGAGTCGCCGTCCACGCGGGCCAGCGTGAAGGCGAAGGTGGTCAGGAGATACACGCCGAGGGCGCTGAGCAGCCAGGGCCGCCACTGCTCGGTCTGGGGTGCGTCCGGTGCGGGCCGGGTCGGGTCGGGCGGGGCGGTCACAGCTGGTCAGGGTACTGCACGGCCGCCTGCATGGTCTTCTCACTCGAACTCATTGGGCCTGGGGAGGAGTGCGGTGGATTTCCTCTCTGACGCGAAGGGCGGTGCATTCCGGCTCCTGAAGCACCCCTTGAGCATCTGCCCATCCGGCGGGGTGGCCACTTAACTGTCTTTAGGGTCACTTCAGGTGAAGTGGCGGACAGGTGTCCAGAACCGTTACCCTGTCGCGCATGACTGCTGAAGGGAAGACGGAAGGACTGAAGATCGACAAGTACCACGAGGGCACGGGTGAACAGGCGCAGGCGGGCAAAATGGTGCGCGTGCACTACACCGGCACGCTGGAGAACGGCCAAAAGTTCGACAGCAGCCGCGACCGTGGCGAGCCGATCGAGTTCCCGCTGGGCGTCGGGTACGTCATCCAGGGCTGGGATCAGGGCATCGCGCAGCTGCGCGTGGGCGATAAGGCCAAATTGACCATCCCTTCCCACCTGGGCTACGGCGCGGCGGGTGTGCCCGGCGTGATTCCCGGCGGCGCGACCCTGATCTTCGACGTGGAACTGATGGACGTCCGCTGAGCGGAAGCCCATGTGAAGCCCCGACCTGCACGGTCGGGGTTTTTTGTGCCGCTGTGTGCCTGTCCAGCGGCGCCCGCTTGCTGCTGCTTCATAACTTTCGTAATATTCGAAAGACATGAAAGTTTCAGGACGTGCATGATTGAGGGCCGACGCAGCGAGATCGTCGCGCTGGTCCGCCAGCACGGCGAGCTGAGCGTGACGGAACTCTCGGGCCTGCTGGGCGTCTCGGAGGTTACGGTCCGCAGTGACCTGAACGCGCTGGCGCAGGCCGGGCACGTGCGGCGCACGCGCGGGCGGGTCAGCCTGCCCCTGGACCTGCGGCGCGAGGCGCCGCTGGAGACCAGCATGCGCGAGTTCGCATCTGCCAAGCGGCGCATCGGGCAGGCGGCGGCCGCCCTGGTCCGCAGTGGCGACACCGTGTTCCTGGACGTGGGCAGCACCACCTCCGAGGTCGCGCGGGCGCTGTCCCCGTCCCTGCAGGACGTGACGGTCGTGACGAACGGCCTGAACATCGCCCTGCTGCTTGAGCGCCTGCCGGGCGTGCGGGTCATCGTGACCGGCGGGACGCTGCGGCCCCTCCAGCACTCGCTGGTCAGTCCGTACGCGCTGGACGTGCTGCGCCACATTCACGCCGACCGGCTGTTCCTGGGCTGCAACGGCGTGCACGCCACGTCGGGCGTGACGAACGCGAACCACGAGGAGGCCGAGGTCAAGCGCCTGATGGCCGGGCAGGCGCGCGAGGTGGTGGTCGTGGCCGATCACCGCAAGCTGGGTGTGGTCAGCCGGGCGTTCATCACGCCGCTGGACCGCGTGACGACCCTGATCACCGACCGCGCCGCGACCTCTCCCCCGCCGGACGTACTGGACGCCGTGAAGGACGTCCGCGTGGTCTGACCCGCTGCCTGCCCTGCCTGTACAGAAACCGGTTACCGACCCTCTCCCCCACCCGAGGCCCCCCATGACCCACCCCGAACCCACCACCGCCGACTTCCTGATGCTGGGCACCTGCGATTACCCCGAGCATGTGCCCTCCGACCGCTGGGCGCCGTACGCGCGGCAGCAGGCGGAGCTGGGCCTTCGCTTCGTGCGGGTCGCGGAGTTCGCCTGGAGTCGCCTGGAACCCGGCCCCGGTGAATTCGACTGGGCGTGGCTGGACGACGCGATCGCCGCGTATGCGGCCGAGGGCCTGCGGGTGGTGATGTGCACGCCAACGCCCACGCCGCCCGCGTGGCTGATCCGCGCGCACCCGGAGATCCTGGCGTTCGACGATCAGGGCCGCGTGCGGGAGTTCGGGTCGCGCCGCCACTACGATTTCGCGTCCCCCGTGTTCCGCAAGCACTCGCGCCGCATCACGCGCGCGGTCGCCGAGCGGTACGGGGCGCACCCGGCGGTGGTGGGCTGGCAGACCGACAACGAGTTCGGCTGTCACGGCACCAGCCGCAGTTACGGCGGCGCGAGCGAGGCGGCGTTCCCCGGGTGGCTCCAGGCCCGTTACGGCACGCTGGACGCGCTGAACGAGGCGTGGGGCAACGTGTTCTGGAGCATGGAGTACACCAACTGGGCGCAGGTGAAGGCCCCGGCGCTGACTGTGACCGAACCGAACCCGTCGCACGTGCTGGACTACCACCGCTTCGCGTCGGACCTGATCACATCGTTCCAAGCCGAGCAGGTAGAGATCCTGCGGGAGCTGTCGCCGGGGCGGTTCGTGACGCACAACTTCATGATCTTCGAGTCGGGCTTCGACCACTACGACGTGGCGCGCGGCCTGGACTTCGCCACCTGGGACAACTACCCGACCGGCATGCTGGAATTCTTCGCGCCGCCCGGCGTGGGCGAGAACCTGAAAACCCACTACGCCCGCACCGGGCACCCGGACCTCGTGGCGTTCAACCACGACGTGTACCGCAGCCTGATGCTCGGAAAAGACGGGCTGGGCCGCGACGGGGCGGGCACCCCGAACGGCTTCTGGGTCATGGAGCAGCAGTGCGGGCAGGTGAACTGGGCGCCGTACAACCCGCTGCCCGCTGGCGGCGCGGTGGCGCTGTGGACGGCGCAGGCGTGGGCGCACGGCGCGGACGTCGTGAGTTACTTCCGCTGGCGGGCCGCGACGATGGCACAGGAGGTCATGCACTCCGGGCTGCTGCGGCACGACGAGACGCCCGACCGGGGCTTCGCGGAGGTCGCGGGCCTGGACCTCACGCAGTTCCCGGTGGGCCCGGTCCCGGCGCGCGTGGCGCTGCTGCACGACTACGAGAGCCTGTGGATTTTTGATCAGCAGCGGCACGCGGCGGGCCTGAGCTACTGGGCGCAGACGGTCACGTACTACATGGCGCTGCGCTCGCTGGGCGTGGACGTGCAGATCACCCACCCGGACGCCGACCTGAGCGGCTACGCGGCGGTGGTCGCCCCGGCGATCACGCTGGTGCCCGAGGAGCGGGCGGCGCGCTGGGAGGGGGCGGCGCAGGGCGGAACGCCGTTCGTGTTCGGGCCGCGCACGGCGTTCCGCACGCCGGGCGGCGCGACGTGGTCGGATGGGCAGTTCGGGCCACTGTCCAGCATGACCGGGGCGCGCCTCTTGCAGTACGACAGCCTGCGCCCCGGCGTGACGCAGGGCGTGACCGGCGCGTTCGGGAACGTGGACGCGAGCCTCTGGGCCGAGAGTTACCGCGTGACCGGCGCGCAGACGCTCGCCACGTACGCCGGTGGGCCGCTGGACGGGCAGAGCGCCGTGATCCGCCACGGGAAGGCGACCGTGATCGGCGCGCACAGCCTCGACCTGATCCGGGCGGTGCTGAGCGAGGTGCTGGGCGGCGCCGGCGTGCCGCTGCTTGATCTGCCGGAGGGGGTGCGCGTGTCACGCCGCGCGGAACGGACGCTGGTGCAGAACTGGCATCCGCACGCGGTGACGTGGGGCGGCCTGGAGCTGGGGCCGGTGAGTTCGGTGGTGCTGGGCGGCGACTGGATGCCCACGGAAGGGAAAGGAGCGCAGGGTGAAGGAGTCGACGGTGAGTAGGTGGACGGTGAACGAGGCCCCGCAGGACCTGCGGGTGTTGATCAGTGGATTCCAGTCGTGGAGCGAGGCGGAACTGCGCCCGCTGACGGACGTGCAACCCTGCCCGGGGCAGGGCTGGCGGGTGGAGCAGGGGCACGATCCGGGCTTCCCGCCCAGCGGCGAGGCCGGGGTGTGGCGCAGCCATACCGTGCTGGCGCTGGTCCGCGCGGACGGCAGCGGCTGGGTGGGCAGTGTGGGGGACGCCACGCGCACCTTCGCGCAGTGGGAGGCCCGCGCCGGAGCCGCTGACGTGACCGTGACCTGCACCCTGGAAGGCCCCGACGTTCCCGTCACCTGGGAGGAGAGCGGGGACGTGATCGCCACGCTGGAGGCCCGCGCCGCCGAGTTGGGCGCGGCGATGGGCGCGCGGACGCCCGCGCCGCTGCGGGTGTGGTGCTCGTGGTACTCGTACTACCGCGAGGTGACACTAGAGGCCATGCTGGACAACGCCCGGCTGGCCCGCGAGCACGGCCTGGACTTCGACGTGTTCCAGCTTGACGACGGCTTCCAGACGTTCCTGGGCGACTGGGAGGACCCCAGCGCCCACTTCGGCGGGCACGCCCGCGAGCTGCCCGCCCGCCTCGCGGAGCTGGGCTTCACGGCGGGCCTGTGGCTGGCGCCGTTCCTGGTGCAGCCCCAGAGCCGCCTGTTTCGCGACCACCCCGAGTGGCTGCTGCGTGGCGAGGACGGCGCGCCGCTGGCGTTCGGGAACAACTGGGGCGGCCCGTACCACGCGCTGGACACCACCCACCCCGGCGCGCTGGACTGGATCCGCGAGCTGGGGCGCACGGTGCGCGGCTGGGGGTACACGTACCTGAAGATCGACTTTTTGTACGGCGCGACGCAGCCCGGCGTGCGCCACGATCCCAGTGTCGGGCGGGCTGAGGCGTACCGCATGGGCCTGCAGGCGTTCCGGGACGGCGTGGGCGAGGACGCCTTCATCCTGGCGTGCGGGGCGCCGCTGGCGCAGAGCATCGGGCTGGTGGACGCCATGCGCACCGGACCCGACGTGGCCCCGATGTGGGATGAGGAGTCCCGCCGCGTGTGGCTGGGCGACGCGACCGGCCCCAGCGCCCGCAACGCGCTGCACACGGCACTGAGCCGCTGGTATCAGCACGCGTGGTACCAGCCGGACCCGGACGTGGCGATCTGCCGCCGCGAACTGAGCCTCCTCAGCGCCACCGAGCGGGACGCCATTGCCGGGATGCTGGACATCATCGGGGGCCTGCGGGCCAGCAGTGACCCGGTCAGCCTGCTGGACGAGGAAGGCCGCGCACTGCTCCGGCAGTGCCTGACGGTCAGCACCCCGGACCGCCCAGTGACGCTCGCGGCGCCCTTCGGGGACGCAGTGACGCACTTCACGCGCGGCACGTTCAACCTCACCGACCACGCTACGGACGGCATTCCCGCGCACGGGTACCGGCCCAGCACCGGAAAGGAGCAGGTATGACGACCGAACCCACCACCGAAGCCCTGCCCGGCGGGTACCACACCGCTGATTTCACGAAACCCGACGGGCGCAGCCTCACCCTGTACGGCCTCCAGCCCGTGCGGGTGGACAGCGAGATTCCCAGCCCCAGCCCGGACCCCGTGGACGCCCGGCCCCTCATGCGCTGGCATCCGGTGCGGGGCGAGTGGGTCATGTACGCCGCGCACCGCATGGGCCGCACGTTCCTGCCCCCGCCGGAGTACAACCCCCTGGCCCCCACCCGCGACCCCGCGCACCCCACCGAACTGCCGCGCGGCGAGTACGACATCGCCGTGTTCGACAACCGCTTCCCCAGCCTGACCCTCACGGCCCCCGATCCGGAGCCCGGCCCCGCCGGGACGCGCGCCGGCGTGGGCAAGTGCGAGGTCGTGGTGTTCAGCCAGAGTGCCCAGGGCCGACTGTGCGACCTGACAGACGAGCAGATCAGCCTGCTGCTGGCCGTGTGGGCGGACCGCACCACGCGCCTCGCGGAGACCGGGCAGATCAACGCGGTGCTGCCCTTCGAGAACAGGGGCGTGGAGGTCGGCGTGACCCTGCACCACCCGCACGGACAGATCTACGCCTACGATCACGTGCCGCCGGTCGCCGCGCGGGCCGCCGCGCAGATGGACGCCTACGTCGCCGAGCACGGCCGCCCCTGGCTGGAGGACTTCATCCAGGAGGAACGCGCCGCTGAAGACCGCATCATCCGCGATGACGGCGCGGCCCTGAGCGTCGTGCCGCCGTTTGCGCGCTACACCTACGAGACGTGGGTGCTGCCCACCCGGCCCGTCAGCCTCCTGAGTGACCTGAGTGACGCCGAGCGGCACAGCATGGCGCGGGTGCTGCGGGACGCGCTGCGCCGCCTGGACGGCCTGTTCGGCGTGCGGATGCCGTACTTGCTGACCGTGCATCAGGCGCCGCTGGACACGCCCCGCCCGGCGTTCCCGCTGCATATCGAGATCTACCCGTACCTGCGCGCCCCGGGCCGCCTGAAGTTCCTGGCGGGCACCGAGCAGGGCGCCGGGGAATTCGCGAACGACAAGTTCCCGGAGGTCGCCGCCGCCGAGTTGCGCGCCGTGCCGGACACCGCAGGAGATGGACTGTGACCCCCACGAGTTACGAACAGGTCTTCGGCGCCGCGCCACAGGCGACGGCCCTGGCCCCGGGCCGCGTGAACCTCCTGGGTGAACACACCGACTACCAGGGGGGCTTCGTGCTACCCACCGCCATCCCGCAGCAGGCGGCCGTCTCGCTGGGCCGCAACGGCACGCAGGAGCACGTCCTGTACTCCGCGAACCTGGATCAGACCATCCGTGTGCCAGTCGGTGAGGTCGGCCCCGGTTTCGCGCCGTACCTGACCGGCTGCTTCGCCCTGAGTGGCGTGCAGGAGGGCCTGAACGCCTTCGTGACCAGTAACGTGCCCAGCGGCGGCCTGAGCAGCAGCGCCGCGCTGGAAGTCGCCACGCTGCGCGCCCTACGGGACCTGCTGCCCCTGGACCTAGATGACGTGGCCCTGGCGCTGCGCGGCGTGCAGGTCGAGCACGAGTTCGTGGGCGTCATGTGCGGCGTGATGGACCAGATGGCGAGCTCCCTGGCGAACACGCGAACCATGCTCCTGATCGACACCCGCAGCCTGGAACGCCACGCCATTCCCTTCCCGGCCGGGGCGGAGGTACTGGTGCTCGACTCCGGCGTGCCGCGCCGCCTCGCCGAGAGCGGGTACAACGAGCGCCGCGCGCAGGTCGAGGAAGCCGCCCGCCTGCTCGGCGTGCCGCAGCTGCGCGACGTGACCGACCCTGCCGCCGTCGAGACGCTGCCGCCCGTCCTGCGGGAGCGCGCCCGGCACGTCGTCACCGAGAATGCCCGCGTGCTGGCCGCGCTGGAACCCGGCGTGGACGCCGCCCGCTTCGGGCAGCTCATGAACGGCAGCCATGCCAGCCTCCGGGATGACTACGCCGTCAGCCACGAACGCGTGGACGAACTCGTCGCGCTCCTCCAAGCGCACCCGGACGTGTACGGCGCCCGCATGACCGGCGCGGGCTTCGGCGGCGCCGTTGTTGCCCTGGTCCGCCAGGGACACGCCACCGCCGCCGCGCAGGCCGTTCTCGCGGAATACAGCGAGCGGGGCTCCCAGGTCGTCCCCTAGGCCACCCGTATGCCAGTGTGCCGATGCCCCGCACGCGGATAGACGGCACACTGGCAGTTGTGACTCAACCCAGCTATTCCCTCACGACGTCCCTGGACGGCCTCACACCCGGGCAGGTGCAGGGCTTCTTCGTGAGCTGGCCGAACCCGCCCACGCCCGAGACGTTCCTGCGCCTGCTGACCGGATCGTACCGGGTCGTCCTCGCCACCCATGGTGGTCAGGTCATCGGCTTCGTGCAGGCGGTCAGTGACGGCATGCTGACCGCGTACATCCCGCTGCTGGAAGTCCTGCCCGAGTGGCAGGGCCGGGGCGTGGGCCGCGCCCTGATGACCCGCATGCGGGACGAGCTGGGTCACCTGTACGCCGTGGACCTCGGCTGCGACGATGACCTCGTCCCGTTCTACGAGCGGCTGGGGATGAGGCGCGGCAACCTGATGGTCACCCGCACCTACGCGCGGCAGAACGGGTCACAGCCGGAGTGACCCTCACCAGTACCGGAACAGCAGATCGCCGCGTGTCCAGCCCAGGTGCCGCGCCCCCTTGGCCGCACCGGGTGGCAGGCGGTCCAGGTCGGCGCGGTCCGGTGTGCCGTTCAGCCACGCGGCGTCCGGCACGACCCAGCCGCGCGCGTGCCACCACGCAGTCAGGCCGGGCGGGTTCCGGTAGGGCGGGAAGGTCGCCGCCGGATGCGTGGCGTCCGTGAATACCAGCAGTGGCCAGTCGGTGTGCGCGAGCAACCTCACCTCTGCCCCACCCACCGCAGACCGCAGGGTCTGCCCCCGCACGCCCGTCAGGGGATCGAGGTGAAGCCCGCCAGTCAGCGTCCAGCCGAGTTCGCGGGCACAGCGGTGCAGGTCCGCAGTCAGGCGGGCCGGGGCGTGCGCGTCCGCGCGGGTCAGGTCGACCCGCAGCCAGGGCAGCGCGCCCGGGTCCATGCTCAGCCCTGCACGCTCAGCTGAGGGCGGCGCGGAGGCGCTGGAGGTCCTCGCGCCACGCGTCGGCGTCCTCGCTGTCCTCCCACAGGTCCGGGAGTTCGCTGCCGGGCCCGAGGACGCGTTCCAGGGCTTCCATGGCATGCCCGCGCAAATGGGTCAGTTCGGCGGGGTCGGCGTCCTGCACCCAGGCGCGCAGGGCGGCGTCGGTTAGGGCGCTGGTGTCGCCCGTGAGGACAGCGGCGAGGGTCTCGGCGGCGGCGACGGCGCGGTGGCCTTCCTCGGCTTCCAGGTAGTCGTTGTCGGGGTCTAGCGCGACGTCGAAGGCTTCCGCCAGGGCGTACGCGCCGTCCTGCACGATCTCGGCGGCGTACTCGGCAGCGGCTTCGTTCTGGAAGGGGCCGACGCCCCAGGCGATCATGCGGGGGCCTCGGTGCGTCCGTAGCGCTGCTGGACGTATTTCTCCATCAGGTCCTGGAAGTCCTCGGCGATGCGGGGGCCTTTCAGGGTGGTCAGGAGTTTGCCGTCCTGGTAGACGGGCGCGCGGGGGTCCTCGCCGGTGCCGGGCAGTGAAATGCCGATGTTGGCGTGTTTGCTCTCGCCGGGGCCGTTCACGATGCAGCCCATCACGGCGACCTGCATGTCCTCCACGCCGGGGTATCTGGCTTTCCAGTCGGGCATGGTGTCGCGGATGTAGTCCTGGATTTTCTGCGCGAGTTCCTGGAAGAAGGTGCTGGTGGTGCGGCCGCAGCCGGGGCAGGAGGTGACCTGGGGGAGGAACTGGCGGATGCCGAGGCTCTGGAGGATCTGCTGGGCGACCTCGACTTCCAGTTTGCGGCTCGCGCCGGGTTCCGGGGTGAGGCTCACGCGGATGGTGTCCCCGATGCCCTCGATCAGTAGGGGCGCGAGGGCGGCGCTGCTGGCGACGATGCCTTTCATGCCCATGCCGGCCTCGGTCAGGCCGAGGTGCAGGGGGTAGTCGCACAGCGGGGCGAGCTGGCGGTACACCTGCCAGAGTTCCGGGGCGCTGCTGACCTTCACGCTGATCAGGATCTTGTCGTGCGCGAGGCCGAGTTCCTCGGCGTACGCGGCGCTTTCCAGGGCGGAGACGACCATCGCGTCGATCATGACGTCCGTGCCGGTCTTGGGGGAACCGGCGGCGGTGTTCTCGTCCATCAGGCGGGCGAGGACCTGCTGGTCGAGGCTGCCCCAGTTCACGCCGATGCGCACGGGCTTGTCGAACTCCTTGGCCACCTCGATCATGGTCGCGAAGTTCGCGTCGTGGTGCTGCCCGGCGCCGACGTTGCCGGGATTGATGCGGTACTTGGCGAGCAGGCGGGCGGTTTCGGGGAATTCGCGCAGGAGGATATGGCCGTTGTAGTGGAAGTCCCCGACGATGGGCACCTCGATCCCGACCTCTTTCAGGCGGGCGATGATGTCGGGGATGGCGGCGGCGGCCTCACGGGTGTTGACGGTGACGCGCACGATCTCACTGCCCGCCCGGGCGAGTTGCGCGATCTGGATGGCGGTGGCTTCGGCGTTGGCGGTGTCGGTGTTCGTCATGGACTGCACGACGACCGGATGGGCGCTGCCCACCATGACCCCCCCGACGTTGACGCTGACGGTCTGGCGACGCTTCATGCCGCCCAGTGTACGCGGCGGCGTGCGGGACCGGCTGGAAGCAGGATTACGCCTGGGCGGCGCGTGCCATGCGGTCCAGGATCGCGTTCAGGCCGATGTCCAGGCCGTCCTGTGGGCCGCTGACGCCGTATAGGCCGCTGCGTTCCAAACTGGCCGCGCCGTGCAGGAACGTCCAGTAGGCGACGGCGTGCCCGGTGTCGTCGGGGTTGCCGGTCAGCGCGCCCACGTGGGCCAGGAGGGCGTTCCAGAGGTGTTTTCCGGCGCTGGTCTTGATGCCTGGGGGCTGTTCGGGGCGTGGCGTCATCAGGAGGTCGTAGGTGTGGGGGCGGGTGCGGGCAAAGGTCAGGTAGGCCTGGGCGACGGCATTCAGGGCGTCACGGGGGTCGAGTGTTCCGGCAGCGGCGGTCAGTTCGAGTCGTAGATCGTCGGCGGCGTGTTCCGCCAGCTGGCCCAGCAGGGCGTCGCGGCTGTCGAAGTGTCGGTACAGACTGCCGGGGCGCACCCCGAGGGCGTCGGCGAGGGGCCGCATGGCGAGCGCGTCGGGACCGCCCTGGTCCAGGAGGGTGTGGGCCGCCTGGATGATGCCCTCACGCGTGAGCTTGGTAGGGTACGGCATAGCGAACAGTGTACGTCTTGACGCCTGAAAGCCGAAGGTGTACGGTGTTCACCATCAAGGCGAACGGTGTTCACTATGAAGTGGACCCCAGCGCCACCCCCTCTCACCCACCCCGGAGGTTGCCCATGACCCGCCCACCCATCCGCCTCGCGCAGTTCAGCCTGATCAACACGTACCTCGTGCCGGAAACCGATGGCCTGACCCTGATTGACGCCGGACTCAGCGGCATGGACCGTCGCGTGAACCGGGCTGCCGCCCAGCTGGGCCTGCCCCTGCGCCGCGTGGCACTCACGCACGCGCACAGCGACCATGTCGGTGCCATCGACACCCTGATGACCCAATGGCCCGGGCTGGAACTCCTGGTCGGTGCGGGCGACCTGCCGCTTCTGGCCGAACAGGGCATGACGACCCCGCCCACCCGGCTGTTGCGCGGCGGGGACCGCGTGGGCTCCCTGACCGTCATCGACACGCCCGGCCACTCGCCCGGCCACGTCGCGTACCTCGACGAACGCGACGGCACGCTGTACAGCGGCGACACCTTCGTGAACGTGCCGGGTCTGCGGGTCGCCAGCGTCCTGAACGCGATCTTCCCGCTGCCGACCTTCGGCACGCACGACCCGGCCGCCACCACCCGCAGCGCCCGCACCCTGCTGGACGTCCCAGCCCGCGCGCTCGCCACCGGACACGGACCCGCCGTCCGGGACCCACAGGACGCCATGCGCCGCGCCGTGCGGGACGCCGAATCCGGCCGCACACCAGGCGCCGTCACCCGGACCGTCGCAGGGTGGATCGGTCGCCTGACCGGCATGACCACCCGAGCCGCCGTCGCCGGCAAGACCCTCACCGCCCATCCGGACGGCGGCCGCTGAAGCGCCTCACCATCCCGGAACCGTCTCATCAAGCCTGAGGCAATCCGTCATCCCCCGCACCTCTGCATGCCCGCCTACGCTTGCCCTGCCGCGCGCCTGCCACGGTGGGAATATGACGACGAAAGCAGTGGACCTCAATATTCCGAGACAGGTGCAGCACAACGCCGAGCGCGGCCTGAAACTGCGCGACGAGCATGGCTTTGGCGGTACCGAGGTCGGGGAGCACATGGCCGAGCAACTCGCCGCGGGCGGCACCCTGACCGAGAAGGAGGTCCGGCACGTCGCGCAGTACTTCCCCCGGCACGCCCACGACAACCTGGAGGAGACCGGCGCGGACGGGGAGAAACCCTCGCGCGGATACATCGCGTGGCTGCTCTGGGGCGGAGACGAGGGCCGCCACTGGAGCGAGAAGATCGTGGCGCAACTGGACCGAGTGAGCGGCGACTGACGACGCGACAACAGCATGAAAAAACCCCGCTCCTGGCGGGGTCCTGTGCGTGGTGGGCGGTGAGGGATTTGAACCCCCGACCTATCGCTTGTAAGGCGAGAGCTCTACCGCTGAGCTAACCGCCCGCGCGGCCTGACACTGTAGGGGATGGGGGGGTCCGGGCGCAAGTGGGGGGCCGCCTGGGCACGCGGTTTGTGACGGCTGGCGTGCGAATTCGCGCATGTGGGGTATACTGGGGGGGTAATTCCTCGAAGGGGGTGGGCGGTTCGCTCACCTTTTTTCGTGGAGGGGGTGGTTTCAGGCTGCTGGTCAGCCGGTACAATATGAATAACAACGACAACAATTTGATGCAGCTTGCGAGTGGCGCCCTGGAGCCCCTGGGGTTCGAGGTGCTGGAAGTGCAGATGCAGAACATGGGCGGGCAGCCGATCGTGCTGGTTCGCATTGACCGTCTGGACGAGCAGCCGGTCACGGTGGATGATCTGGCGCGTGCGAGTCGCGCGGCGGAAGAGGAATTTGACCGGGTTGACCCGGTGGCGGGGGAGTACCGTCTGGAGTTCGAGTCCCCGGGCGCGAAGCGGCCTCTGCTGCGCGCGCGGCACTTTGAGCGGATGCTGGGCCTGAAGGTCCGCGTGCGTGCTGAGGGGCACTCGTTCACGGCGCCCCTGACGGGCGTGGATGGCGACCGCGTGACGTTCGACGTGAATGGCGAGCCGGTCACGTTGACGGCCGGGACGTTCCAGGCGAACCTCGCCGAGTTCCCCGACCGACACCGCTGAACCCCCCTGAGAATCATTCGTGGGTGCCTGACGCGCACCCAGAAGGAAGCGTGAGATGACCCAGCCGGAATTTAACTTCGCTGACGCGCTGCGTGAAGTGGCGCAGGCCCGCAACATCAATGAAATGCAGCTGATCGAGGCGTTCGAGCAGTCCCTCGCTCAGGCGTACACCCGCAACGTCGAGCCCGACAAGCGCATCGAGGTGCACCTCGACCCCCAGAGTGGTGATCTGGAGGTGCTGGTCGTGCGCGAGGTCGTCGAGAAGGTCGAGGACGAGCACCTGCAGATCTCGCTGGCGGACGCGCTGGAACTCGATCCCGGCGTGGAAGTCGGTATGGAGATGGAGTTCCCCGTGGACCGCGAGAAGTTCTCCCGCATTGCCCTGCAGGCGGCGAAGCAGACGCTGACGCAGAAGATGCGGGAAACCGAGCGGAACGTGGTCTTCAACGAGTACAAGGACCGCGAGGGTCAGGTGCTCACCGCGCAGGTTGTGCGCAGTGACAACAAGGGCAACTGGTTCGTGGAACTCGGCGCGGGCGAGGCGATCCTGCCGCCCCGCGAGCAGATTCCCGGCGAGAAGCTCACGCCGGGGAACCGCGTGAAGATCTACCTGAAGGAAGTCCGCAAGACGCCCAAGGGCCCCACGATCCTCGCCAGCCGCGCCGATGAGCGCCTTCTGGACTACCTGCTCAAGCAGGAGATTCCCGAGGTGGCCAACGGCATCGTAGAGGTCAAGGCAATCGCCCGTGAGGCGGGCCAGCGCAGCAAGGTGGCGGTGTTCAGCCACAACAGCAACGTCGACCCGATCGGCGCGTGCATCGGGCACCGCGGGAACCGCATTCAGGCCGTGACGGGCGAACTGGGCCGCGAGCGCGTGGACGTGATCCTCTGGGACGGGAACACCCGTGACTTCATCCGCAACGCCCTCTCGCCCGCCAAGGTGGGGCTGATCGAGGTGCTGGCCGACCGCCGCGAGGCGACCGTGACCGTCACGCCCGATCAGCTGTCCCTGGCGATCGGTAAGGGCGGGCAGAACGTGCGCCTGGCCGCGAAACTGACCGGTTTCAAGATTGACCTGCGTGAAACGGCCGCGATCAGCGACCTGGACGCCGCCATGCAGCAGGCCATGCAGGACGAGCAGGACGGCCGCGACTCGGGCAGCGCCCAGTCGGCATTCGACGCGCTGTTCAAGGACAGCAAGTCCGTCGCGACCGCCAGCCCGGACGACGAGCAGGAGTAAGCCTTGACGGCCGCCCCCTCCCCCACCACCAGGCACGTACCGGAGCGGACGTGCGTGGCATGCCGCCGCCGCCGCGCGCAGGGCGATTTTCTTCGCCTGAACCGGGACGCGGAGGGCCGCTGGCAGGTGCAGGAGGGACCGCGCACGGGCCGCGGCGCCTACGTGTGTGCCGACAGTCCCGCGTGCTGGGCGGATAAGCGGCTGCGCCGCGCGTTCGGGGCGCAGGCCCCGGTCGTCTTGCAGCTGCTCCTGAACCGATCCACTGATTTACCCCGCGCCTGAGCAGCGGCGCGGATCTCACCGGAGGTGAGCATGTCGAAAGTTCGTATTTACACCCTCGCCAAGGACCTTGGCGTCGAAAACGCGAAGATGCTGGAAATCCTCGATGGGCTCGGCGTGTCCTACAAGAGCGTCAGCAGCACCATTGAGGAAGACACCGTCGAACTGATCAAGGAAATCCTGGCCGCCGAGGCCGATGGCGGCAGCGCCCCCGCCCAGGCGGACGCTGAGGCCACCACCGAAGCGCCCGCTCAGGCCGCCCCCCAGGCGACCGAGGCGGCGCAGCCTGAAGCTGCCCCAGTCGCCGAGAAGGCCGAGGCGCCCGTGAGCAGCGAGAAGGAAATTCCGCACCGCGCGCCGGTCGTGACGATCATGGGTCACGTCGACCACGGCAAGACCAGCCTGCTGGACTACATCCGCAAGACGAAAGTCGCCGCCAAGGAAGCCGGGGGCATCACCCAGCACGTCGGGGCGTTCGAGGCGAAGACCAGCAAGGGCAAGATCGTGTTCATCGACACGCCCGGCCACGAGGCCTTCACGACCATCCGCGCACGCGGCGCGAACGTCGCGGACATCGCGATCATCGTGATTGCCGCCGACGACAGCCTGATGCCGCAGACCCGCGAGGCCATCGCGCACGCGCAGGCCGCCAAGGTCCCCATGATCATTGCGATCAACAAGGTGGACCTGCCCCAGGCCGACCCCGAACGCGTCAAGACCGACCTGACCCAGCTGAACCTCGTGCCCGAAGAGTACGGCGGTGACCTGATCGTCGTGCCCGTATCCGCCAAGACCGGCGAGGGCGTCGAGGACCTGCTGGAGTACATCAGCCTGACCGCCGAACTCGAGGACCTGCGCGCCGACCCGAAAGGGGCCTTCAGTGGCGTGGTCATCGAGGGCAAGGTGGACAAGCAGGCGGGCGTCCTGGCGACCGTCATGGTGCAGGAGGGCACGCTGCACGTCAGCGACTTCCTGGTCGTGGGCGAGAACTACGGCAAGATCAAGGCCATGACCGACAGCAACGGCGCGCGCATCAAGGAAGCAGGCCCCAGCACCCCAGTGCAGGTCCTGGGCTTCAGTGAGGTGCCCAGCAGCGGCGAGAAGGTTCAGAGCGCCAAGAACGAGCACGCCGCCCGTGAAGTCGTCGCCGGCCGCGCCGACGTGCGCCGCGACGAGGAAGACGCCCGTGACCGCCGCAAGGGCCAGCGCAGCCTGGAAGACCTCCTGGGGCCGCTGGGCACCATCCGCACCGTGAACCTGATCCTGCGCGCCGACACGCAGGGCAGCGTGGAAGCCATCCAGGGCATCCTGGCCCGCAAGGAAAAGGATGACGTCAAGATCAACGTGATGCTCGCCGGGATCGGCGCGCCCACCGAGGGTGACGTGCTGCTGGCCTCCACGGCCGAGGCGACCATCCTGTGCTTCAGCGTCACCGCGTCCGGCGGCGTGAAGAAGGTCGCCGAGACCAAGGGCGTGGACATCAAGTCCTTCCGGATCATCTACGAACTCATCGACGAGGTGGACCGCCTGATCAAGGGGAACCTCGAACCCGTGTTCGAGGAGAAGTACCTGGGCCGCGCCGAGGTCCGCATGGTCATCCGCCACCCCAAGAGCGGCAACATCGCCGGGTCGTACGTCACCGACGGCAGCCTGAAACGCAACGCGAAGGCGAAAGTCACGCGCGGCAAGCAGGTCGTGTACGAGGGCACCATCGTGGGCCTCAAGCGCTTCAAGGACGACGTCCGCGAAGTGCAGACCGGTTACGAGTGCGGCATCAACGTGGACTGGAACGACGTGATGGAAGGCGACATCATCGAAGCCAGCGAGATGGTCGAAGTCGAGCAGAACTAAACCTCGCCCGAACAGCAGGAACCTCCACGTGGGGTTCCTGCTGTTTCATGGCGGCGGGCGCAGCACCCACCCCCCGCCACGGGAACGGGGGGTGAATCTGGCTTCAGGTGCCGCTGGTGGTGCCGGCAGCGCCGCCCTGGTCGGGACCGTCCTGACCCTGCGAGCCCTGAGTGTCCTGACCCTGACCGCGCGGGCCACCGGGGCCCAGGGGGCCGTCGTGGGGTCCGTGACCGCCGCGTCCGGGGCCGCCGGGGCCGCGACCGCCGAAGGCGAAGGGGTTGTCCGTGAGGTGCTGTTTCATGTCGGCGGCGCGGTCCGCGGGGATGTCCCCGGCTTTCACGGCGGCGTCGATGGTGGCGGTGCCTGCCTTCACGGCGGCGGCCTTGAGTTTCTCGGGCGTGGTGCCCAGCTGCTGGGCGAGGTTGGTGAGGAACGTGTCGGCGTAGTTGGTGCCGCTCGGGGCCGGGCGGGCGCCGGGCTGGCCCTGCATTTGCCCGGGTTTGGTCTGGCCGGGTTGGGTCTGGCCGGGTTGGGTCTGGCCCTGCTGGCTCCGCTGGCCGGGCTGGGCGGGCTGCACGCGCTGCGGCACCTGCGCGGTGACGCTGGCGCCGGCCGCGGCGGTCGTGCTGGCGCTCTGCTGGGCCAGCACCGCACCGACGGTCAGGGGCAGCGCGGCGAAGGCGATCAGGGGAAGGCGGGTTTTCATGGGGGCACACTCCTGGAACGAAAGGCTGATGGGACGGTGGGTGGGGACGTCCGGACGCCGACCACGCGGGCAGTGTGCGGGGCTGGTGTTAAGAGGCCGCTAATTCGGGTGGGTGCGGTCTGCTATCCTGGGTCGCTTTGAGATTCCCGCGTTCCCTCCGACGGGCGTGGCAGCGGACGCTGCTGACGCTGCCGGGCCTGTTCCCGCTGCTGCCGCTGCTGGCAGTAGTGCTGGGTCAGCCGTGGAACGTCCCTGATGCCGGACGCTGGGCGGCGGGGAATATCGCGCCGGCCCTCCCGGAGTTGCGGCCCGCGCCGCCGCCCGGCGCGCCGGTGCCGTTCGTGGCCGGGGACGCGCCGCGGCCGCTGGTGGTGCCGCCAGCCCCGCCCCGCGGGTCCGTGCCGCTGCCGGTGTGGTCGGAGCCGGGCGGGCCGCCCCGCCTGAGCGTGCTGGGGCGGCGGCAGTCCGATGGCGGCTGAGTGTGGGGTGACGGTGAACCCTGACCTGAAGCCCCTGAACTGAATGGAGTTGTGAATCGTGACGTACGGAAAGAAAGGCAAGAAATCCGGTCGCCCTGCCCCGCGCAGCGCGCCAAGCGCAAGTAAACCGAACCTGTGGACGGGCCTGCTGCTGCTGCTGACGCTGCTGGCGTCGGTGGCGTACATCTGGCGCCCCTGGGAACACAAGGACAACGTCTGGAGCCTGTGGAATGACAAGTTCCAGTTCATGACGCTGGGCCTGGACCTCAAGGGCGGCCTGCGGATCGAGCTGACGCCGGAGACGGGGACCGCCACGAAGGATGAGCTGGACCGCGTGAAGACGGTCATCGAGAACCGCATCAATGCGCTGGGCGTGGCCGAGCCGACCGTGACGGTCGCGGGTGGCAAGCGCGTGGTCGTGGAGATTCCGGGCGCGACGCCCGCCGTGCAGGACCGCGCGCGCGAGATCATCAAGCAGACCGCGCGTCTGGAGTTCCGGATCGTGCAGGCGAACGCGCAGCCGGATCAGAAGCTGGCGCAGGAGAACCCCCGGTCGGGCGGGTACACGCTGGCGCAGCTGGGGCCGGTCGAGGCGACGGGTGAGGTCATTCAGAACGCGCAGGCGGCGACCGATCAGCGCAGCGGGCGCTGGATCGTGACCTTCCAGAACACGGACGCCGGGTCCGCGAAATTCGGTGAGTTCACCGGCAAGAACGTCGGGAAGCTGATGGCGGTGGTGCTGGACGACCAGATTCAGAGCGTGGCGACGATTCAGCAGCGCCTGAACCGGGACGTGCAGATCACCGGGAATTTCAGCGCGGCTGAGGCGCAGCAGCTGGCGCTGGTGCTGAAGTCCGGCGCGCTGCCCATCAAGATCCGGACGGAAGCCGAGCAGTCCATCGGGCCGAGCCTGGGCGCGGACGCGATCCGCAGCGGCGCGGTCGCCTCGCTCGTGGGGATCGGGCTGGTATTCGTGATGCTGTTCGGGTACTACGGCTTCTGGTTCGGTCTGGTGGGTGCGCTGGGCCTGCTGTTCTCCAGCATCGTGATTCTGGGGATGCTGGCGGGGTTCGGCGCGACGCTGACCCTGCCGGGCATAGCGGGTCTGGTCCTGACGATCGGAGCGGCCGTGGACGGGAACGTGATCTCGTTCGAGCGCATCAAGGAAGAGCTGGTCAAGGGTAAGGGCATCAAGAACGCCATCCGCGCCGGGTATGACCACTCGACGGCGGCGATTCTGGACGTGAACGCGTCTCACCTGCTGTCGGCGCTGGCGCTGTATACGTACTCGACGGGGGCGGTGAAGGGCTTCGCGGTGACGCTGATCATCGGCGTGATCGCCTCGACCTTCTCGAACCTGGTGTTCGCGAAGTGGTTCATTCAGTGGCTGTCGCAGCGAAAGCCGAACATGAGCGCGCCGCAGTGGATCAAGGAAACCCACATCGACTTCATCAAGCCCGCGACGATCATCACGACGCTCAGCGTGCTGCTGGCGATTGCGGGCGGCGTGACCGTGCTGACCAAGGGCCTGAATTACGGCGTGGACTTCTCCTCGGGCACGACGATCACCGCGAAGACCAGCGCGGAGACGACCACCGAGCAGGTGCGCTCGGCCGTGACGGGCGCCGGGGTGGCGAAGGCGAACGGGCAGAGCACCGTAATCCTGCGCAACACCGTGGCGGGTCAGTCGGGCGCGTCGTACACCATCAAGGTGCCGGAGCTGAGCACCGAGGAGATCCGTACCGTGCAGGCCGCCGTGCAGAAGCTGCCGCAGGGCAGCGTGCAGGCCACCGAGACGGTCGGCCCGGCGGTCGGGAAGGAACTGACGCAGAAGACCATCTACGCGGTGCTGCTGGGCCTGGGCCTGATCCTGGTGTACGTGGGCTTCCGCTTTGACTTCATCATGGGCCTCGGCTCGATCCTGGCGGCCGTGCACGACGTTATGATCGCCATGGGCCTGTTCGCGCTGCTGAACCTGGAGTTCACGGTGGCGACCGTGGCGGCGCTGCTGACACTGATCGGCTACTCGCTGAACGATTCGATCATTGTGTCCGACCGCATCCGCGAGAACATCAAGGAGATGCGCGGCAAGTCGTACCGCGAGATCGTGAACCTGGCGATCAACCAGACGCTGTCACGCACGGTCATGACGTCGATCAGCACGATGCTGCCGCTGCTGAGCCTGCTGATCTTCGGCGGCCCCGTGCTGCGGGACTTCAGCCTGGTGCTGCTGGTGGGCATCCTGATCGGGACGTACTCCAGTATCTACATCGTGGCGCCGCTGGTGGTGTACTTCGAGGAGTGGCGGGACCGCCGCAAGACCGGGGGGCAGGCCGCGAAGGCCTGAGGCTGTCCTCGGAGTTGGTGGTGGGGTGCGCCCCCACCACCGCTTTTCATTTGAGACCTTACAGGAATCTACACGTATCACTCGACAGGCCATGATGGGGCGGGGTATGCTGCCCGGCGATGAGCATGCACGACCAGAAAACCGTCGCCATTGTGGGCGGCAGCGGCTACGCGGGCGGAGAATTCCTGCGCCTCGCCCTGAACCACCCCCACCTGAACGTCACGCAGGTCACCAGCGAACGCAACGCGGGCACCCCCGTCAGCATGGTGCACCCCAACCTGCGCGGCCGCACCACCCTCAAGTTCCGCCGGGCCGCCGAGCTGGACGAGGCCGATATCATCGTGCTGGCCCTCCCGCACGGCAGCGCCGCGAAGAAGATCAGCGAGTATGAGGCCAAGGGCAAGGTCATCGTGGACCTGTCCGCCGACTTCCGCCTGAAGGACCCCGAGGTCTACCGCGCCACGTACGGCGAGGACCACCCCACCCCCGAGAAACTGGGCGAGTGGGTGTACGGCAACCCGGAACTGCACCGTGAGGAGCTGCGCGGCGCGACCCGCATCGCCTGCGCCGGGTGCTTTGCCACCAGTGTCATTCTGGCCCTGTACCCGCTGCTGAAACTGGGCGTGCTGCTGCCCAAGGACATCATCGCGACCGGATTGGTCGGCAGCAGCGCCGCCGGGGCCAGCGCCAGTGACAGCAGCCACCACCCCGAGCGGGCCGGGAGCCTGCGGGTGTACAAACCCGTCGGGCACCGCCACACCGCCGAGGCGCAGCAGGAACTCCCGGGGCACTTCCCGCTGCACCTGACCGCGATCAGCACCCCGCGCGTGCGCGGCATCCTGACCACCGCGCAGGCCTGGATTCCCGACGGGTACAGCGACCGCGACGTCTGGAGTGCCTACCGCGAGGTGTACGGCGCCGAACCGTTCATCCGCATCGTGAAGGTCGCCAAGGGCATTCACCGCTACCCGGACCCCATGCTGCTGGACGGCACGAACTACTGCGACATCGGCTTCGAGATGGACCAAGACACCGGGCGCGTGGTGCTCATGTCCGCCATCGACAACCTGGTCAAGGGCACCGCCGGGCACGCCATCCAGAGCCTGAACATCGCACATGACTGGCCCGAGACGACCGGTCTGGACTTCGCGGGCCTGCACCCCGCCTGAGCCGCGGCCATACCCGGCAGGCGGGCAGGCAGGACGGAAACCCTGACATGAGAGGCGGCCACCCCAGGTGCGGGTGGCCGCCTCCACTGTGCCGCCTCAGCCGATGGGCAGGGCGTTGAAGCCGAAGGTGCCGGGGCCGACGTGCGCGCCGATGACAGGCCCCATCAGCTGCACGCGGCCGCGCTGCACGTTCAGGCCGCTGGCGACCATCGCGCTGCGCAGCGCGTTGATGCGTTCCGCGTCGCGCCCGGCGTGCATGATCGTGACGCTCAGTGGCGTGTTCCCGAAACGCTGCTTGAGGCTGCCGAGCATGTCCGCCGCGGCCTGATCCACCTTGACGCGGCGGTTGGCTTTCAGTTCACCGCGTTCGAAGGTCAGGACGGGCCGCACGCCCAGCACGCCGCCCAGCAGGGCCTGGGCGCGCCCGATGCGGCCGCTGCGGCGCAGGTAGTCCAGGGTCGCGACGGACAGTTCGGCGTACATGCTGTTGCGGGCCTCCTGCACGGCGCGCGCCACCTGATGCAGTTCCAGCCCCGCACTGACCTGCTCGCGGGCGACCAGGGCCAGCTCCGCGAGGGGACCGCAGGCGACCTCGGTGTCGATAACCTGAATGCGGGCCGTTTCGCCCAGCTGCTGCGCGGCCTGCTGGGCGTGCTTCACGGTGTCCGAGAGTTTCCCGGAGATGTGCAGGCTGACGACCGCGTCGTGCGTGCTGAGCAGCTCGAGGTACCGCTGCTCGAAGGCGGCGACGGTGACGGGTGACGTGGTGGCGCTGCCGCCGGCGCGCATGTGATCGTACACGGCGTCCGGATCAATGTCCTGCCAGTCCAGGAGCGTGCGCTGCTGCATGGTGACGTGCAGGGGAATGATGTGAATGCCCAGTTGCTTGGCATTGTCTGGGTGCAGATCACAGGTGGAGTCGGCGAGAACCGCAATCATTCTCTTTATCTATGCTTTAACGTATTACAGTTCTGTGACGCCATTCAGCCCGACGTAACAAATTTCCCTTTTCTTCAACTGGGCCTGCGCTGTTCAGTCGGTCAGAGCCGCGCGGACGGCGGCGAGGACCTGCGCGCCGTACGTCTCGATGCGCTTCGGGCCAAAGCCCGGAATGCCGTGCAGGTCCGTCTCGGTGCGGGGTTGCCGCTGCGCCAGGGCGTCCAGCGCGGCGTTCGGGAAGATCAGGAAGGCGCTCAGGCCCGTCTCCTGAGTGATGGCCCGCCGCGTCTCCCGCAGCGCCGCGGCCACCTGCTCGGTGCGGGCCGGGTCGGGGGCCACGTCGCCCAGCAGCGCGGGCGGCGCCGGGGACTCCAGCAGCGGACGTCCGCGCAGGGCCCCCAGCACCGCCGAGTTCTCACGCGCGCCGCGTTCCTGAGGCGTCGCCGGACGAACCGGGGCGGGCCGCCCATCCAGGCTGTCGCGGACGATCTGCACGACCTCATCCCCGAAGTCTGCGAGTTTGCGCTGCCCGACCCCACTGACGGTGCCCAGGCTGGCGTGGCTGGTCGGCTTGAGTTCCGTGACGCCCTTGAGGGTCGCGTCGGTGAAGATCACGTACGGCGGCACGCCCAGGCTGCGGGCGCGTTCCAGTCGCCACGCGCGCAGCGCCTCGAACAGCGGCTGGTCCTCGGGGGTGACGGGGGCGCGGCCCGCGCGGGGCTGCTTCTCGGCCCTGCGGCCCGCCGCGCGGGGTATCAGGGTGTCAGCGCGCAGGGTCAGCGTGGTCTCGCCCTTCAGGAGAGTGCGGGCCTTGCCGGTGGCGCTCAGGCCGTGGTGTTCTCCGGCGGCCAGGAAGCCCAAGCTGACCAGCTGGCGCAGCACGCCCCGCCACGTCTTCTCGTCATGCGCGGTGCCCACCCCGAAGGTGGGGAGGGTGTGGTGGTTCATGCTGACGACCCTCTCGGTGGCGCGGCCCAGCAGCACGTCCGTCAGGTGCGCCGCGCCAAAGCGGTTGCCGGTGCGGATCGCGGCGGACAGCGCCATCTGCGCCTCGCGGGTCATGTCACGCACCTGCGGCGGGTTCAGACAGGTGTCACAGTTCCCGCAGGGGCCGTGGTAGTCCTCGCCGAAGTACGCCAGGAGCACCTCGCGGCGGCAGGCGGCGGTCTCGCAGAAGGTCAGCAGGGCATCGAGTTTCCCGGCCTCCACGCGCTTGACCTCCTCGGGCGCGTCGCTGCTTGCCAGCATGCGGCGCACGTTCACCACGTCACTCAGGCCGTAAACCATCCAGGCGGTGCTGGGCAGCCCGTCGCGGCCGGCGCGGCCCGTCTCCTGGTAGTAGCCCTCCATGCTCTTGGGAAGGTCCAGGTGGGCCACGAAGCGCACGTTGGGCTTGTCGATGCCCATGCCGAACGCGACGGTGGCGACCACGATCAGGCCCTCCTCGTTCAGGAAGCGGTCCTGCGCGAGGGTCCGTTCGCGCGGCGGGAGGCCCGCGTGGTACGCGACGGCGTCCACGCCCTGCGCCTGAAGCCACTTCGCGGTTTCCTCGACGGACTTGCGCGACAGGCAGTACACGATCCCGGCGTCCCCGGCGTGCTCCGCGCGGATGAAATCCAGCAGCTGGGTCTTGGGACTGTCCTTCTGCCCCACCCGGTACTGAATGTTCGGGCGGTCAAAGGACGACACGAACTGCGGGGCAGTCCCCAGATCGAGCACGCGCAGGATGTCCGCGCGGGTGCGGTCATCGGCGGTGGCGGTCAGGGCCAGGCGCGGCACCTGCGGGAAGCGCTCGGGCAGGACGCTCAGGCCCTGGTACTCGGGCCGGAAGTCATGACCCCACTGCGAGACGCAGTGCGCCTCATCCACCGCGAACAGGGCCAGCGGGGCGCGCTCCAGCAGGTCCAGGGTGCGGGGCAGCAGCAGGCGTTCCGGGGCGACGTACAGCAGGTCCAGCTCCCCGTTCAGCAGGGCCGCTTCGACCTCGCGCACGCCGTCCAGCGACAGGGTGGAGTTCAGGTACGCGGCGCGCACGCCCAGGCCGCGCAGGGTGTCCACCTGATCTTTCATCAGCGCGATCAGCGGCGAAACCACGATCCCCACGCCGGACCGCAGCAGGCTGGGCACCTGATAGCACAGGCTCTTGCCGCCGCCGGTGGGCATCAGGACCAGGGCGTTGCCGCCCCCGGCGACGGTCTGCACGATCTGCGCCTGCACGCCGCGGAACGCGTCGTACCCCCAGACGAGTTTCAGCAGGTCAAGAGCGGCAGTCGTGGTGGTCGGGGCGCGCACAGACATCGCCCACAGCATAGCGCGTTACGCCCAGCGCGTAATGCAGCCGGGCGTCACTTCACCTTGTCTGCCACCGGGATCATCACCGGCACCCGCAACTCCTGCTCGGCCTTCGCGAAGCGCTCGCGCAGGAACCGCCCATGCGTCAGCAGCGCCTGCCCACCCGACTGCAACGACCCCGCGATAATGTCCTGCACGCCGTCCAGCAGCAGTTCCAGCTGCTCGGTCAGCAGCGCCGCACCGGTCTTGCCATCCTGAATCACGCCGGTATCCGCCAGCGACCGCGGCAGCTTCAGGTACGCCTGCACCGCCTCCGGCGCGTACTCCTCGCGGATCGCGCGGGCCACGAAGAACCCCTCGGTGCCCTCCAGACCCTGATCCTTCAGCAGCGCCAGCGCCTCCTGCGTGCGCAGGTTCAGCGCCACCAGCTGCGCGCGCGCCTGGGCCGGCAGTCGCGCGTCCGCCAGATAGGCCGCCAGCGGCCCCTCCCCCACCACGGCCGTCTGGGCCACCGGGACCGGCGTGCCACTCACCTGGGCGGGCAGCTCGGCGGGACGCTCCTCACGCGCCGCGCGCCGCTCCCGACGCCCCCCGCGCGCCGGGCCGCCCGACGCCAGCCAGCCCAGCGCCATGAAGAACAGCGGGAACATCAGCCATGACGCGCCCAGCCCGATCAGCACAGCGGCTCCCGCCAGCGCCGCCAGCAGACCACCGCGCGACGAGCCCCAGCGGCCAAAGGCCCGCGACCCGAAGTACCCGATCAGGATGCCCGCAACCGGGTGAGGCAACCACTCGGCGCCCAGCAGCGTCAGAACCACCACGGGAATGAGCGCACGGATCACCACCCGCGCCTCGCGGCCCTTCGGACCGAACACCGACTGCGCGAAGAACGCGATGGCGAACGCCGCCGCGACATGCACCATCCAGGCCAGCGGCCCCAGGTCAATCATGCCCCCAGCGTACACCCGAGCCCAGGCCGCTGCGCCCGCCAGAACGCCTACGCGCCCAGCTGCAGCTGAAGAAACACGAGGTCCAGCCAGCGGCCGAACTTGTGCCCCACCTCCCGGAAGTGCGCGACCCGCTCGAAGCCCAACTGCTCATGGAAAGCGAGGCTCCCAGCGTTCTCGGCGTCCACTCCGCCGACCAGCGAGTGCAGGCCACGCGCGCGGGCCTCCGCGATCAGGGGGAGCATCAGGGCGCGCCCCACGCCGCGCCCCCGCAGGCCGTCCCGGACGTACACGCTGTGCTCGGCCGTGAAGCGGTACCCGGGCTTGGCGCGGAACGGCCCGAAGGTCGCCCAGCCCACCACCTCCTCAGCGGTCACGGCGACCCAGACGGGCCAGCCGTGCGCGGTCTTCTCGTCGAACCAGTCCTGCCGGGAGACCAGCGTGACAGGTTCCAGGTCGTACGAGGCGGTCGTGTGGAGAACCGCGTGGTTGTAGATGTCCGTGATGGCCGGAATGTCCGCGCGGGTCGCGGCCCGGACGGTTACAGCAGACGCGTCAGTCATGGCGCCACCGTAGGCGAGCGCCACGTGCCACGCAAGGCCAACGCCACGCTCCCTGCGCCTCAGCGGCTCTTGAGTTCCGTCCAGATGCGGTCGTACAACCGCTGCGGGCGCCCCGCTGGCAGTTCACCGATGAAGTCCAGGCGGCCGTCGGCGAGCCACGCGGCGGGCGGGTTCAGCGCGGGGATGTCCTTCAGGAAGTCGTCCAGGTACGGGCGGGCGGCGGCGTTCGGCGTGGCGTAGTAGGTGTAGTTACTCAGTTGCGCGCCGTTCTCCGCGTCCAGGATGAAATCGATGAAGCGGTGGGCCAGCGCGGGGTTGGGGCTGCGTTTCAGGACGACCAGGGTGTCCATGCTGATGGTGGTACCCTGCCGGGGCAACAGCACCTGCACGTTCTCGTCCTCCTCGGTGGCGATCAGCAGGTCACCCACGTAGATCTGACCCAGGTCCACGGTCTTTGCCAGCAGCTTATTGCGGGTGCCGGGGCCGCCGTCGAAGCCCTGGAAGCCCTTCTTCGCCACCACGCGGCGCAGCAGGTCGCGCGCGGCGCGGAGCTCCTCGACGCGGGTGGTGTTCGCGCTGAAGCCCAGGTACTTCAGGGCCGCGCCGATCACCTCGCGCGGATCGTCGAGCAGCACGAACGAGCGGCGGTCGTCCGCGCCGAAGATCTCCGCCCAGGTGTCCTGCGGCACGTACCGCTCGCGGTTGTAGGCCAGTCCGGTCGCGGCGTACTGGTACGGCACGGAGTAGACGTTGCCCGGGTCGTAGTCGGCGTTCAGGAAGCCGGGCGCGATGTTCTTCAGGTTCGGCAACCGGGATTTGTCCAGCGGCTGGAGCAGTCCGGCGCGCACCATGGTCTGCACGACGTAGTTGCTGGGCACCGCGAGGTCGTACTGCGCCCCGCCCCCCTGGAGCTTGGCGAGCATCGCCTCGTTGCTCTCGAAGGTGTCGAGCACGACCCGCACGCCGTTCGCCTTCTCGAAGACTTTCACCAGATCGGGGTCGATGTACTCCGACCAGATGAACACGCGCAGCGTCTTGCCGTCCCCGCGCGTGACGGGAGCCGCCGCGCCCGGCTGGGCCTGCGCGGGTTTCTGCACGCGGTAACAGCCGCTCAGGAGGAGCAGCCCCGCACCGGCCAGCAGCGCGGCCCGCTTCACGCGTCCCTCCGGGGACGCAGCAGCGCGTTCGCCGCGACGATCGCCACGACTGTCACGAGCACCAGCAGCGCACTCAGCGCGTTGATGTCCGGCGTCACGCCGCGCTTCACGTTCGTGTAGATCAGCACGGGCAGCGTGCTGAAGCCCGACCCGCTCGTGAAGTACGTGACCACGAAATCATCCAGGGACAGCGTGAACGCCAGCAGCGCCCCCGCCAGCACGCCCGGCATCGCCAGCGGCAGCACCACCCGCCGGAACGACTCCCAGCCGCTGGCGCCCAGGTCGCGGGCGGCCTCCTCCAGTTCCGGGCCGTACCCGGCGAGCCGCGAGCGCACCGTCAGGGCCACGTAACTGATCTGGAAGGTCACGTGCGCCAGCAGCACCGTCCAGAAGCCATTGTCGAAGGTCCACCCGGCGCGTTCCAGGCCCTGCCGGACGAACGAGTAGAACATCAGCAGACTGACGCCCATCACCACGTCCGGCACCACGATGGGCAGGACGAGCAGGCCCGTCAGCGCCGTGCGGAAGCGCAGCGTGTACCGCCACAGACCCAGGCCCACCAGCGTGCCCAGCACCGTGCTGACCAGCGTGCTGATCAGGGCGATCTCCAGCGTGTGCGCCAGCGCCTCGCGCACGTCCGCGCGGGCGAACAGCACCCCGTACCACTTCGTCGTGAAGCCCGCCCACGTCGCCCCGAAGCGCGAATCGTTGAACGAGAACACCACCAGCACAATGATCGGCAGGTACAGGAACGCGTACACCAGCCACGCCCACGCACTCAGCGCCGGATGCGTCCGCCGCATCATGAGGCCCTCCGGGCCGCCAACAGGTGATAGTTGATGGTTGATAGGTAATCCATCGACCATCGACTATCAACTTTCAACTGGCGCAGCCTCATACGAGTTCCTCCAGGCCTTTTTGACCGGCCACGCGGGCGTAGGCCCACAGGCCCAGCAACACGGCGCCCATCAGCAGGAAGCTCAGGGCGCTGCCGTACGGCCAGTCGCCCGCCTGCCCGAACTGGTTCTGGATGAGGTTCCCCACCAGGGCCGTTTTCGCGCCGCCCAGGATGTCGCTGACGACGAAAGTGCCCAGCGCAGGAATGAACGTCAGGAGGATGCCCGCCACGAGGCCCGGCAGGGTCTGCGGGAACACGGCGCTCAGGAACGCCCGCACCGGCGGCGCGCCGAGGTCATCGGCGGCTTCCAGCAAGCGCCAGTCGATCTTCTCGACGCTGGAGTACACGGGCAGCACGAAGAACGGCACGAACGCGTACACCATGCCCAGCAGCGTGGCGGTCAGGCTGGGCACCAGATCGAACGGGCGCAGGATCAGGATCCAGGCGTACACGCGGATCAGGAAGTTCGTCCAGAACGGGATGATCAGCAGCAGCAGGAGCAGGTTCTTGCGCCGCGCGTCCTGCCGGGCGATGTAGAACGCCAGCGGGTACCCCATCAGCATGCACAGCGCCGTGCTGAGCGTGGCAACCCACACGCTGCGCCACAGCACCCGCACGTTGTCCCCCGTCCACTCCTGGAACAGCGCGTCGTAGCCGAACACCCGCTGCCAGGACTCCAGCGTCCACGGGGCGCCCACCTGCGCCAGATCGGTGCGCGTCAGGAACGAGTAGCCCAGCATCACCAGCGCAGGCACGATCAGGAACACGGTCAGCCACAGCACGCCCGGCCCCAGCGTGGCGAAGAAGCGACGAACCGTCAGCACAGTGCACCTTCGGTGCGGTGATGGGTGAAGGTTGATGGTTGATAGAGGAGCGTTCCATCAACCATCAACCCCCTACTTTCAACCCCCCTCACGCTTCTTCCAGCACGACGAGGTTGTCGGGTGGGAGGTACAGGGCGACCTGTTCGTCGTAGTCGAAGTCCTCGTCCGCGCCGATGTCCGCGTTCAACTGGAAGGCGACCAGTTGCTGCCCGCCGGCCTGGAGGAGGTACTGGTTCTCAGCGCCGGTGTACACGATGTCGTCCACGCGGGCGCGGATCTCGTTGCCCACGGCCAGGTCGTCGCGTTCCATCCGCAGTTTCTCGGGGCGGACGGACAGCGTGACACTCTGGCCGGGGCGCAGGCCCGCGCCGTGCGTGGTGCGCAGCGGGCCGTGCTCGGTCTGCACGGTCGCCTCGTGGCCGTCCACAGTCAGGACCGTGCCGGGGATGAGGTTGCTACTGCCCAGGAAGTTCGCCACGAACGCCGTCCTTGGGCGCTCGTACAGTTCCTCGGCGCGGCCCAGCTGCTCGACGCGCCCGCGGTTCATCACGGCGATGCGGTCACTCATGACCAGCGCCTCCTCCTGGTCGTGGGTGACGAACACGAAGGTCATGCCTAAGCTCTCCTGCAGGTTGGCGAGTTCCACCTGCAACTCCTTGCGCAGCTTCAGGTCCAGCGCGGAGAGCGGTTCGTCCAGCAGCAGCACCTGCGGTTCGTTCACGATGGCGCGGGCCAGCGCCACCCGCTGCCGCTGACCGCCGGACAGCTGATCTGGGCGGCGCGCGGCGAAGTCCGCGATGCGCACCCGCTCCAGGGCCGTCATGACCCGCGTGCGGATCTGCGCGGCGGGTACGCCCTTCATGCGCAGCCCGAAGGCCACGTTATCCTGCACGGTCATGTGCGGGAACAGCGCGTAACTCTGGAACACCGTGTTCACGTCCCGCCGGTGGGGCGGCACGCCGGTCATGTCCTGCCCGCCGATCAGCACCGCGCCCGCGTCCGGACTCTCGAAGCCCGCCAGGATGCGCAGCAGCGTCGTCTTTCCGCAGCCCGACGGGCCCAGCAGGCTGAAGAACTCGCCGCGGCGGATGTCGAGGTCGATGTCGTCCAGCACGCGCGTCTCTGCGCCGCCCGGCGAGCGGAAGCTCTTGCGCACGCCACGCACGCTCACGGCGGCGTCCTGCGCCAGTTCACGGGGCCGTTTCCCCTTGAAGGTCACGCCGCTGATGACGTCACCCCGTCCACAACTTCGGTCATCTGCCGATTGTACGGGCCAGCCGCGCCCGTCCGCCTTTCGGGGGACGAGGCCCTCATGCGCGGCGGGTACAGTGCCCGCATCTGCCCTGCCGGAGGTGACCCCCATGGACCTTGAAGCAATCGTTGTACCTGTCCTGTTCTTCGGCAGCGTGTTCGGTTTTCCGCTGCTGCGCCGCCAGATGATCCACCGTCACGAACTCGAACGCGAGGCGCTGCGCCGGGGCCTGCTGCCCACCCGCGTGACGCAGGAGCACCCCGCCCTGCCCGCACCCGCCCCGTACAGCGGCAGTGCCGGGGACGACGCGCCCACCCTGGCGCTGCGCCTGCCGGAACCGCACCGGCTGTTCGCGCTGGCGCTGCTGTGCCGCCTGGAGGACACCCCCCCACCTGCCGAGGAACGCTCGCGGACGCTGCTCTCGCAGATCCGGCTGGAATACCTCCCGGAGACCCTGCGCGCGTACCTGCACCTGACGCCCGCCGGGCGTGAGCAGTTGCGCGCCCAGGGCCGTGACCCCGAGGGCCTGCTGCGTGAACAGCTTCAGCGCCTGAACGAGGGCCTGGATGACCTGCTGCGCCACGACCACGCCGCCGCCGACCGGCTGCTCACGCAGGGGCACTTCCTGCGGGACCGCTTCGGGGCGCCGCATGGGGAGCTGCTCAAGGCGCGCTGACCCGCCGGGTGCGTTCCCGGACTCCCCCGGTGCTGTTTGGCCGGGGGTGACCCTACTGGGAACTGGTGTGCACCACCACCCGGTCTGCCGGGGGCATGGAAGCGCTACATTCAGGGTCACGCGTCAATTCACGGGTTCCTGATCGTTCACCCGAACGGTCCCTCTTCCTTTCGCGCGTGCCCGGAGGTCCCCATGAGCGTCCGTCTTCCCCTGCTTCTCACCGTGCTCCTGGCCAGCTGCGCCGCCCCCACGGCGCCCACCGCCACCCTCTCGCCATCCCCCACCCTGGGCGCGCAGTCCGTCCTGACGTGGCAGGCGCTGCGGCAGGGGGACAGTGGCCGCGACGTGGTCACCCTGCAGTACCTGCTGCGCCACCGTGGCTACACCCTGAGCGTGGACGGCGCGTTCGGCAGCGGCACGGACAGCGCCGTGCGGTCCTTCCAGAATTCAAACGGCCTGACGGTGGACGGCATCGTGGGCGGTAACACCTGGGAGAAGCTGATCGTGACTGTCCGCCAGGGCGACAACAACAATGCGGTGCGCGCCGTGCAGGATCAACTGCGCAGCGGGTACGGCTACACGGGCGTGACCGTGGATGGAGCGTTCGGTCCGGCAACTGACAGCGCCGTGCGGGACTTCCAGGGCAAGCGCGGCCTGAGCGCGGACGGCGTGGTGGGCCTGAACACCTGGAACGCCCTGGTGACCGGGGCCAGCACCGGCGGGTCGAGCACGGCCGCCAGCCTCGCGCAGAGCATCCTGAACACCAGCCGCGTGACACTGGGCACCAGCAGCAGCACCACGAATGGCAGCCCCCGGCAGAACCTGCTGGACACGGCCGCCGGGAAGGCCGCCACGCGCGGCTGCGCCAGTAACGCCAACTGCGGCCTGACCGTGTACCTGAAAAAGAGCATGTTGCAGGGCATGTCCGACCTGTCGCGCAGCAACAGCTTCTACGTGACCTCCATTGCGGGCGGCGTGCATTCCACGTACTCGGATCACTACGCGGGGCTGGCGTTCGATATCGGCATCTGGAACGGCGTGAGCCTCAGCAGCCCGAACAGCTCGCACACGGCGGCACGTAACGCCTGCATTGCGGCGGGCAGCGACCCGGGGCAGACCTTCGACGCGTACCACGATCCGACCGGCGGGCACAGCAACCACGTGCACTGCGCGTGGAACTGACCATGACGACACGGCTGATCCCCGGTCAGGCCATGGGCCCGGTCCCCCTGACGCCTCCACGCCCCGCGCCGGCGACTGTGTCCGGGGATATCACCTGGTCCCGGGTGGGCAGCGCGGCTTCTAGCACACCCGGCCCCGCGCTCTGTACGGCGTCCGCTCAGCCCCGGCCGCGCGCCCCGTACGCCACCTTCGCCCCCCGGAGGAAACGATGAATACCTTGCACCGGCGCGATGTCCTGCGGCTGGGGCTGCTGGCGAGTGCCAGTGCCGTCCTGGCGGGCTGCGGTGTGCCCCTGACGCGCGTGCCTGAACGGCTGAACGCGCTGGCGGTGGCCGCGCCGGGCATTTCGGGCTGCGCGACGTGGCTGGCGCAACCGGCGAAGTCCCCCATCGTGCTGCTCGCGGCGCGCCCCACCCGCATCCTGGTGCACCACACCGCCAGCGCGAACACCACCGACCTGTCGCAGGCGCAGGCGTTCAGCCTGGCGCGGAGCATCCAGCAGAGTCACTTCTCACGCGGGTGGATCGACACCGGGCAGCAGTTCACGGTCAGCCGGGGCGGGTACGTCCTGGAGGGCCGGCACCGCAGCCTGGAAGCCGCGCAGGGCGGCACGCAGCACGTGCAGGGCGCCCACTGCGACGGGCAGAACGACGTGGCGGTCGGCATCGAGAACGAGGGCACGTACATGACGGTCTCGCCGCCCGCCGGGCAGTACGGCGCGCTGGTGGGCCTGTGCGCGTGGCTGTGCCAGCAGTACGGCATTCCCGCCACGGAACTGTACGGGCACCGGGACTTCAACAGCACCGACTGCCCCGGCGACGTGCTGTACGCGAAACTGCCGCAGCTGCGCGCGGACGTGGCGGCGCGCCTGGGCGTGCAGGTGCGCATCTGGCCGACCACGAAGACCGGCATGACCGGCGAGCGGGTCCGCAGCGCGCAGCGCCTGCTGATCGCCGCCGGGCAGACCCTGACGGCAGACGGCAGCTACGGCAGCGGTACAGCCAGCGCCGTCAGCGCCTTCCAGTCGGGGGCGGGCCTCACACCGGACGGCCTGATCGGGTCGGCCACCTGGGAACGCCTGATCCGCACGGTTCGCCAGGGTGACAGCGGCCCGGCGGTGCAGGCGGCGCAGGGACAGCTCGCGGCGCGCGGATACGCGGTCACAGTGGACGGCGCGTTCGGGCCCGCCACTGAGAGCGCCGTGAAATCCTTCCAGGCCAGCAGAAACCTAACGGCAGACGGGATCGTCGGGCCGAACACCTGGCTGGCGCTGGAAAGCTGAGGGGCAGGCGAGACAACGGTGTTCAGGGAGCCTGAGGGATTTTCTCAGTCTTCCTGAACCGAGCAGCGCGAGAAGCCGCTGACCCCAGCGGGTGGAAGTGGAGTTGAAGGGCGTGCCGTTGGCCCCAGGGTGGAACTGGACACCGCTGTGTGTAACCGGCGGCCTACGCCTCGCCGGGCAGTTCCTCGACCTGCACGCCCAGCAGCTGAGCGAGGTCGAGCACCTGCGCGGCTTCCACCGTGACGCCCTGGAGGTCGGCGGCCCCGGCGCGCAGGCCACCCAGGGCGCTGCCGCGCAGGTCCGCGCCGTCCAGCCGGGCGCCGCGCAGGTCGGTGCGGTGCAGGCGGCAGTCGCGCAGGACCGCGCCGGGCAAGTTCGCTTCCATGAAACTGGCCTCGCTGAGGTCGCAGCCGTTCAGGTGTAGATGCGCAGCGTCGGCACGCTGCCAGACGCTCAGGGGCGCGTGGACGCGGGTCAGGCGCACGTGCCGCAGCCGCACGCCGGCGGCCTGGAGGCCCAGCAGGCGCGAGCCCGTGACCTCCACGCGCTCCAGGCTCACGTCCGTCCAGCGCGCGCCACTGAGGTCGCAGTCCTCGAAGCGGACGTCCAGCAGACGCACGCGCTCCCAGACGCTGCCAGTCAGGTTCACGCGCCGGAACACGCACCCGGCGAAGGTGACGCTGTGCAGCGCGGCCAGGGCGGGCCAGTCCCCCTCGAATAGCGCGCCGCGCAGGGTCGCCTCGTCTTCGATCTGGTCGGGGCTGGGCGCGCGGACGCCGCCACGCGGGAATTTCGGGGGGTTCGGCGCGGTGGGCCTTCTCACACCGTCAGGATCTCATGGCCCTTCGCGGTGACGACGACAGTGTGCTCGAACTGCGCGCTGGGGCTGCTGTCGGCGGTGACGACCGTCCAGCCGTCGGCCAGCAGGCGCGTCTCGGGGCGGCCCAGGTTGACCATGGGTTCGATGGTGAAGACCATGCCCGGCTGGAGTTTCAGGCCGGTGTAGCGCGCGCCGTAGTGCAGGACGGTGGGTTCCTCGTGCAGGCGCTTGCCGATGCCGTGCCCGGTGTACTCGCGCACCACGCCGTACCCACGGCCCTCGGCGAGGCTCTGGATGGCGTGGCCGATGTCGCCCAGGCGCGCGCCGGGTTTCACGAGGTCCAGCGCGTCCTTCAGGGACTCGCGGGTGGTGTCGACGAGGCCCTGCACCTCCGCGCTGACCTGCCCGACCGTGTAGGTGGTGCAGGCGTCCCCGTAGTAGCCGTCGAGCAGCACGCCAATATCCACGCCGATGATGTCGCCGTCCTTCAGTTCGCGGGCGTCGGGGATGCCGTGGCAGATGACCTCGTTCACGCTGGCGCAGATCGTGCCGGGGAAGGGGTTGTTCTTCGGGCCGTACCCCAGGTACGCGGGAATCGCTCCGGCCTTGCGGATGTGCTCCTCGGCCAGCTGGTCAAGTTCCTTGAGGGTCACGCCGGGTTTCACGTACGGCGCGAGGACACGGAAGGTGTCGGCGACGAGCGCGCCCGCGCGGCGCATGATCTCGATTTCACGGGCGGATTTCAGGGGCACGCGGCTCATAACGAATGAGGCTAACACGCCCGCACCGCGCCGGGGCCGCCGCAGGTCACGCTCCGCACGCCCTCCCCGGCCCGCTGGTAGGCTGCCAGCCATGACCGAGCGGCGAGTGGTGATCAGTGTGGACATGGAGGGCGTGACCGGAGTCTCGAGCTGGGTGCAGGTCAGCCCCCCGGAATTCGGCGGTCTGGTGAGCAGCGCGGAGTACGAACGCGCCCGTGAGCGCATGACGCTAGAGGCGGCGGCTGCCGCGCAGGGCGCGCTGGACGCCGGGGCGACCGACGTGCTCGTGAACGACAGTCACGACACCATGCGCAACCTGATCCCGGAGCTGCTGCCGGACGGGGTGCGCTTCACGAGCGGTAACGACAAGCCGCTGAGCATGGTGCAGGGCGTGCAGGAGCCCGGGGTGGTGGGCCTGCTGTTCGTGGGGTACCACGCGCGGGCCGGAAGCGTGCGCGGGCCGCTGGCGCACACCTGGAACGGTTTCGTGCGGGACGTGGTCGTGAACGGCGTGAGTACCGGCGAGTACGGCCTGAACGCCCTGCTGGCCGGGCATTACGGCGTGCCGGTGCTGTTCGCGTCCGGGGACGACGTGGCCATGGGCGAGATCACGGCGGAACTGGGCGCCGGGGTGGTCACGGTGCCCGTGAAGGAGGGCCTGAGTGCCTTCGCGGCGGCGCACCTGCACCCGCGCGAGGCGCAGCGCCGCATCCGGGACGGCGCGCGCCGGGCGGTGGAGGCGGCAGGCGACGCGGCGCCCTACGTGACCCGCTGGCCCGCGCACGCGCAGGTGAGTTTCAACCATCAGGCCCGCGCGGACGCCGGTGAGCGCGTGCCCGGCGTGACCCGCGTGGACGCCGTCACGGTCGGCTGGCACAGCCCGGACGCGTACCACCTGTTCCAGACGTTCCGCATGCTCGCCAAGGTGGCCGAGGTCCGGCTGGACGGCTGACGCCCGCAGCGCGTTCATGAAGGCGTCCCGACCCAACCCGGACCGTGCCCGCAGGAGCGGCAGCGACACTGCGGGACATGTCCCGTCCCCCGCGCCGTCCCCGCCCTGGCTACCCGGCCGTGCCCCTGCTCCTGCTGCTCGTCGGGGCGCTGCTCCTGGGCTCCGGGGTGTGGCAGTCGGGGCAATCCCTGCGGGCGGCGCGCTGGCCGGTGGCGACCGGCACGGTCACGCGGGCGCAGGCCGTACCGGGGGGCCGTTTCGCAGACCGGCGCGGCTGGCGGCCAGAGGTGAACTACACCTACCGAGTAGCAGACCAGATGTACAGCGGCGAGCGACTGAACTTTTTCCGGTTGAACACCACGTCTCTGCGGGGCGCGCGGCGGGTGCTGGCGCAGTACCCGGTGGGGCAATCGGTCCCCGTGCATTACGACCCCCAGCAGCCGTCCCGGAGCGTGATGCATGTGGGCCTAGGCCTGTCCTGGCCGCTGTGGCTGCTCGGCGCGGCCTCGTTGGTGCTGGGCGGCGCGGTCCTGTGGGCCGGGCGCGGCGGCGCACCGTGGGGCGGGCAGACGTGGCTGCCGAAGTGACTGCGCAGCCCGCACTGAACGTTCCGCCACGTTCTCACCGGCCTGGTTGGTACCCTGCGCGCATGATCCGGTTCCTTCCCCTGCTGGCCGCCCTAACGCTCTGTGCGCCCGCCTCTGCCGCCGTGGCGTGGGCCGGGGCGGACGCCACGACCAGTGGCTTCGGCGTGCACGCGGGCGCGGCGCTGCTGCCCATCCCGTTTGTCGGCACGGTGGGCCTTGAGGGCAGCGCCGAGCGGTCCTGGCGCGTCACGGGCACCTCGGCGAACCGGGTGGCGCTGGGCCTGACGCTGCGGGACCTGAACATTCCCCTGTCGAAGGTGGACGCGTTCGCTACGCTGGGCGGGCAGGCCCTGCTGCCCTCCAGCGGTGGCGCCACCACCTACGCCCTGTACGGCGAGGCGGGCCTGCGGGGCCCGGTGTTCGGCCCGGCGGGCTGGCGTGCCTTCGTGCGGGGCACGAGTGCCGGGACCTTCGGGGCCGGACTGGGTCTGGAACTGCGCTTCTGACGAATCCCAGCACAGAGCGCGGCGCGCCAGTGCAGATGGCGCGCCGCCTCCTCCTGTATGGTTATCCGTCGTTGGTGTTGTCGTTCTCGGGGTCCATCTGGCGGTTGGGTTCGCCGTGCTCCACGCCGATGTCGGGGTTGCCGGGGCTGTCCTGCACCACGCCACGGTCGTCGTAGTCGCTAGGAATATGGCGCAGGCTCTCGGCGTCACTGTGGTCGTGCTGAGGTTCGTCGCGGGTTTCGTCGCTGGTGTGTCCGGTGCCGGTCATGGGGCTCAGCGTAGGGACGTGCAGGTCGGGCTGCGTGTGGGATGGGTCAAGGCAGCTTGATGCGGCGTGGAACGCTTCCAGAAGGAGTGGGACGGACCGTGCCGGCCAATGGCGAGAAATTGAGCGTTCTGCCCGATGTTTTCAGCCCAGTCCGGCCAGAGGTCATGACCTCGACCTCACCCCCGTTCCCGTTTGGAAGCGCTACAATTTCCATACCAATGAAAAGACTGGCGACCCTCCTGACGGTCGCGCTGTCTGCTTCGGCAGCGGCGCAAACAACCCTGCCTGCCGACACCGCGCGGGTGCACTACCAGCGCGCGGACGGCGCCTACGCGGGCTGGGGCCTGCACGTGTGGGAAGACACCACCGCCCAGGTCGCCTGGGACAAGCCCCTCGCCCAGAGCGGGAAGGACGACTTCGGCACGTACTTCGACATTCCCCTGAAGCCCGGCGCGCAGAAGCTGGGCTTCATCATGCACAAGGGCGACACCAAGGACGCCGACAAGGACCTGTGGTTCGACCTGAGCCGCGGCCGTGAACTGTTCCTGAAATCCGGCAGCCTGAATGTGGCCTACGCGAAGGCCGGGCCGTTCACAGTGGACGCCAGCCAGGCACCGGTCGCGCAGGCCGCGGCACCCGCGACCACCGCTCCCGCCGCGACTCCGGCGGCCAGCAGCAGCGCGCAGCCCATCCCGAAAAACGTCCTGCGCGTGCGCTACGTCCGCCCGGACGGCAAGTACGACGGGTGGGGCCTGCACGCCTGGGAGGACACCACCGCCCAGGTCGCCTGGGACAAGCCCCTGACGCCCACGGGGGTGGACGCGGGCGGCGCGTACTGGGACGTGCCGCTGAAAGACGGCGCGGCGAAGATCGGCTTCCTCGTGCACAAGGGCGACGAGAAGGACCCGGGCGCGGACATGTTCGCCGACCTGACCAAGGGGAACGAGGTGACCGTCACTAGCGGCAAGGCCGACTTCGCGTATGGCGCGCCCGCCGTGCTCAGCGACCCGCCCGTTCCGGCGGGTGTGGCGCGCATCAACTACTACCGCCCGGACGGCAAGTACGACGGCTGGGGCCTGCACGCCTGGGAGGACACGACCGCCCAGGTCGCCTGGGACAAGCCCCTGACGCCCACGGGCACGAATTCGTTCGGCGTGTACTGGGACGTTCCCATGAAGACGGACTGGAAGAAACTGGGGTTCATTGTGCATAACGGCGACAACAAGGATCCGGGTGCGGATCAGGTGCTGACGAGTGAGATGGGCAATCAGGCGTGGATCGTGAGCGGGAACGCGGCCGTGAACACCACCCGCCCCGATACGAGCGTGCGCACGGTGGGCGACCTGACGCGCCAGCAGGCGGTCATGCTGTCACGCGACCTGATCGCCGTGAAGCCGGAGTTCGTGCAGCCGGGCGCGCTGCTGACCCTGCACGCCGCGCGCGCAGGCGGCCTGAAGCTGACGGCGGCGGGCGTGGACGGCGGAGACACCCTGACGCTGGAGGAGGTCGAGGGGGGCCTGAGCGCCGCCCTGAAGGCGAAGGCGCCGTACCTGAGCAGCTACGCGCTGCTGCGCGTGCGCGCCGAGGACGCCGCGCGCGTCGGGTCTGTTCTTCAGGGGCAGGTGGCGGTGAGCAGCGTGATGCCGGACGGCACGGTACTGGACGCGACCGGCGTGCAGACCGCCTGGGCCCTGGACGACCTCTACGCGTACGACGGCGCGCTGGGCGCGCAGTGGCAGGGGAACATTCCCACGCTGCGCCTATGGGCCCCGACCGCGCAGGACGTCAAATTACGCCTGACCGTGCCCGGCGGCCAGGAAATGGTCGTGCCTATGACCCGCGACGCGAAGGGCGTCTGGACGGTCAAGGGCGCGCAGACCTGGCGCGGCGCCGCCTACCAGTACGAGGTGAAGGTGTACGCGCCCAGCACCGGCAAGGTCGAGACGAACCTCGTGACCGATCCGTACTCGGTGGCCCTGACGCGCAACAGCACCCGCTCGGTGCTGCTGGACCTGAACGACCCGGCCACCAAACCGCAGGCCTGGGACGCCCTGAAGAAACCGGCGCTGCGTTCGGCGGGCGACCTGAGCTTCTACGAACTGCACCTGCGCGACTTCAGCGCCGCCGACAGCACCGTCCCGGCGGCGCAGCGCGGCACGTACCTCGCGTTCACGCTGCCCGGCAGTGACGGCGTCAAGCACCTGAAAGCCCTGGCCGACGCGGGCCTGAAGGCCGTGCACCTGCTCCCCACCTTCGACATCGCCACCATCAGCGAGGATAAGGGCGCGTGGAAGTCCCCCGGCGACCTCACGAAGTTCGCGCCGAACAGCGACGAGCAGCAGAAGGCCATCGGCGCCGTGAAGGATCAGGACGCGTACAACTGGGGCTACGACCCGTACCACTACATGGTGCCCGAGGGCAGCTACGCCGTGAACCCCGACCAGCGGACCCTGGAGTACCGCCGCATGGTCGCCGCGCTGAACGGCATGGGGCTGCGCGTCGTGCAGGACGTGGTGTTCAACCACACCGCCGCCAGCGGGCAGGCGGACCGCAGCGTCCTGGACCGCATCGTGCCCGGTTACTACCACCGCCTGAACGCCAATGGCGGCGTGGAGAACAGCACCTGCTGCTCAAATACCGCCACCGAGCACGTCATGATGCGCAAGCTGATGGTCGACACGCTGGTTCTGATGGCGAAGGCCTACAAGGTGGACGGCTTCCGCTTCGACCTGATGGGGCACCACATGGTCGCCGACATGCAGGCCGCCCGCAAGGCGCTCGACGCCCTGACCGTGCAAAAAGACGGCGTGGACGGCAAGAGCATCTACCTCTACGGCGAGGGTTGGGACTTCGGCGAGGTGCAGGGCAACAAGCGCGGCACGAACGCCACGCAGCTGAACCTGTTCGGGCAGGGCATCGGGACCTTCAACGACCGCCTGCGTGACGCGGTGCGTGGCGGCAGCCCCTTCGGCGGCCTGCAGGAGCAGGGCTTCGCGACCGGGATGTTCGTGCTGCCCAATGGGCAACCTGCGAACACGAACAAGGCCAAGGCCCTGAGCCTCGCCGATCAGGTGCGGATCGGCCTGACCGGGAACCTGCGCGACTACCGCTTCACCGATGCGACCGGCAAGGCCGTGAAGGGCGCCGAGGTGAACTACAACGGCGCGCCCACCGGGTACGCGGCCAGCCCCCGCGAGGCGATCACGTACGTCAGCGCGCACGACAACCAGACGCTGTTCGACGCGGTCCTCCTGAAAGCGCCCGCCAGCGCCACTTCCGCGCAGCGCACCCGCATGCAGAACCTCGCCAACAGCGTCGTGCTGCTCGGGCAGGGCCTGCCGTTCAGCTACGCCGGGGACGAGATCCTGCGCTCCAAGAGCTTCGACACCGACAGCTACAACAGCGGCGACTGGTTCAACACCCTGGACTTCACCGGCAAGGGCAACGGCTTCGGCAAGGGCCTGCCGCCCGCCGAGAAGAACGAGGCGAACTGGAACCTGTACCGCAGCCTGCTGGGCAACCCGGCCCTGAAACCGTCAGCGGCGGACATCCAGCGCGCCTTTGACCACTACCGCGAGATGCTCCGCGTCCGGTACTCCAGCACCCTGTTCCGCATGGACACCGCCGCGCAGGTGCAGCAGGGCCTGACGTTCCTGAACGTGGGCCCGGCGCAGCAGCCCGGCGTGATCGCCATGAAACTCAGCGGCGCCGTGAGTGCCACCAACCCCTACCGGAACGTCGTGGTGGTGTTCAACGCCACCGGCCAGAGCGTGACCCTCAGCGACGCGGCCCTCGCGGGCCTGAACCTCAGCTTGCACCCCGCGCTGGCCGTCAGCACCGACGCGACCGTGAAGACCAGCCGCGCGAGCGGGAACAGCGTGACGGTGCCCGCGCTGACCACCGCCGTCTTCGTCGGGAAGTAAACCCGCACCGGACAGGGGGCCGCCGGGCGACCGGGCGGCTCCCTCCCGTTCATCCCCTCGCGTACACTGGACGTCCACTCATGCAGACCATCGAGAACCAGACCTTCACCAAAAAGCGCATCGAACTGGACGGCACCCAGTTCCAGAACTGCACGTTTACCGAGTGCCTCCTCGTGTACAAGGGCACGGACGGCACCGCCATGAACGGCTGCCAGCTGGACAACACCGGCTTTGCCTTCGAGGGGAACGCCGCGAAGACCATTGAACTGCTCGCCGCGATGCACAAGGGTGGCTTCGCGGAGCTCGTGGAGGCGACCATCGCCACCATCCGTGGCGAGGAACCCCAGCAGCCCGGTACTGCGCAGGCCTGACACTGACGTTCAGGCGGGCGGCCTCCTGCAGTGGGGCCGCCCCTTTCTGTGGGCGGTATGCTGCCGCGCGTGACTAGACTCCCGCTGCCCGTGATTCTCGATGGTGACCCTGGTCTGGACGACGCCGTGGCGTGGCTGCTCGCGCTGGGCAGCCCGGAGGACCTGCGGGTGCTGGGCGTGACGACCGTGCACGGAAACGTCTCGCTGGACCGCACGACCCGCAACGCCGGGGTGACGCTGGCCCTGGCGGGCGCGGCGGCGGACGGGGTGGGTGTGTACGTGGGCGCGGACTGCCCGCTCGTGCGCCCGGCGCTGACCGCGGCGGCCGTGCACGGTGAGTCGGGCCTGCCCGCCGACGGTCTGCCCGACCCCACCCGCGCGCCGGAGGCCGAGCACGCCGTCGACTTCATTATCCGCACGGTGCGCGCCATGCCGGGCGAGGTGACCCTGATCCCCACCGGCCCGCTGACGAACGTGGCGCTGGCGCTGCGGCTGGCGCCGGACATTGCGCCGCTAATCCGGGAGGTCGTGTGGATGGGCGGTAGCACCGCGCAGGGCAACCGCACGCCCGCCGCCGAGTTCAACGCGCTGGCCGACCCGCACGCCGCGCACGTGGTGTTCACCAGCGGGGTGCCGCTGCGCATGGTGGGCCTGAACGTGACCATGCAGGCGGTCGCGGGGCCGGACCGCATCGCGGCGCTGCGCGCCCTGGGGACCCGCGCGGGGGCCGCCTGCGCCGAGCTGCTCACCTTCTACGCGGACGTGTACCGCCGCCGCTACGGCCTGGACGGTGGGGCGCTGCACGACCCGCTGGCGGTGGCCGCCGCGATCCGCCCGGACCTGCTGGACTGGCAGGCCATGCCCGTCAGCGTGGAGACCACCGAGGGGCTGAACGTGGGCCGCACCGTCTGCGACCTGTACGGCGTGACCGGGCAGGCCCCGAATGCGCAGGTGGCGGTGGGCGTCCGGGACGCCGAGTTCTTCGACCTGCTGCTGGAGCGGGTGGGTCGCCTGCCCTGATCAGGACCGGATGACGTGCTGGAGGGGTTCCTCGTCGGGCGTCAGGGGTTCGAAGCGCGGCAGGAACAGCTCGAAGGTGGCGGGCGCGACGAAATGTGCGCCCGCCTCTCTGTTGCGGGCGGCGATCCGTTCCCGCGCGGTGACCGGGTCGAAGGGCAGGACGTGCAGGGTGAGGGGCACGCCGAGCGCGGCGGCCTGCGCGCGTAGCTCGTCGCGGCTGGCGCGGGTCCACAGGCCCTCGTCGAGGATGACCGGGACGCCCAGCGTGACGGCCCGCGTCCACTGCGCGAGCATGAGGGTCCGCACGCGTGCCAGCAGGGCCGGGTACTCGGCGGCGGGCGGGTCGGTGCCGTACAGGGTGGTCATCCACTCGTCCGGCGTGAAGCGCAACGCGCCCAGGTCGCGTTCCAACGTGCGCGCCAGCGTGGTCTTGCCGCTGCCGATGAAGCCGTGCAGGGCGTGAATGGCACTCACTCCGGTCCGTCCGTGACGTGCAGCGCAACCTCGTGCACTTCGGGGAGCAGGTAGGCGCGCAGCGTGCCGCCGCTCAGGTCAGCGATCAGGTACGGCACGTCGTACGCGGCCAGCCGGGTGTCGGTACGGCTGGGCCGGTCCGGGCCGCGCGGGTGGCTGTGGTACAGGCCCACGAGGTCCAGGGCCTCGGCGCGCATGGCCTTCAAGGCGCGCAGCAGGTACGTGGGGTCAGCGAGGTACTCGCGGGCTGGGTCGGGCGCGATGTTCGGCAGGGGGTACAGGGTGTGCACGCACCAGGTTTCGCCGCGCTGCACGCCGCCCAGGGCGCCCACGACCTCCTGGTGAGAGTGGGTGCGGGCGTGCTGCCAGAGGGCCGCGTGCAGCGCGGCGGGGAGGTGCAGGGGCACGCCGGGCATTCTGGCATGACCCACGCCGGGGGTGCGAAGGGTGAAATGCCGTGCTGGTGCGGAATTGCGTGGCACTTTGGGGTACACTGCCCGGCATGGCGAAGGCGCGTTCGAGGGGTGCAGCTCCGGTCAGCCGGTTCGACGGAGAGGCCCTGGGCCTGGTGCTGTTCGCGCTCGGGATCTTCCTGGGCGTGACGGTGTTCATGGAGCCGGCGCAGCCGGGCTCGGAGTCGATCATGGGTCAGGCCCGGGCGCTGCTGGTGGGCTGGCTGGGCTGGGCGGCGACGCTGCTGCCGGTGGTGCCCGTGGCGTACGGGACGCTGGTGTTCCTGAACCGGGACGTGGGGAACCTGAGTCGCCGGGTGCTGGGTGGGGCGGTGGTGGTGCTGTCCCTGCTGGCGCTGCACGAGGTGGCGCAGCCGGGTCAGGCGGGGCAGTTGGCGGCGCTGACGATGGCGCCGCTGGTGGGCGCCCTGAGTTACGCGGCGGCGCTGCTGCCGCTGCTGACGCTCACGCTGGGGGTGGAGGTGATGTTGCGTCTGGCGCCCCTGTCGCTGCTCAAGGGCTTCTTCCGCGGCCTGAGTGTGCTGCTGGGGGGGGGCGCGGCGCAGGTGCAGGGCGTGATCGAATCCCGCCAGGAGGGCCGCGACGCCGCGCGGGCGCGGGTGGGGGCGCGGCAGGGGCTGGCGAACCTGCTGCGGGAGGTGGAGGGCCTGCGCCGCCTGTACCCGCAGGCGCCGGAACTGGCTGGACTGCATGATGAGCTGCGCGGCGCGAGCCGGGAGGTGCGCGCGCTGGACGAGGCGGGCCTGAAGAACCTGGATAAGGAGCTCGTGGCGTGGCGGGAGGTGGCGCGGACGTTCGTCGGCAATGCCGCGCGGGACCTGCGTGCCGAGGTCGGGGCCGAGGCGCCGGAGGCGGGCGCGCAGGTGGAGGCCGTCGCGAACGAGATCCGCGCCGGGCGGCATGACCTGAGTGCCGAGCTGCCCAGCACCCTGGCGAGCGCCGCGCTGGAGCGGCTGCGCCGGGCTCTGGTGCTGGAAGTGCAGCGGCTGGCGCAGCGGGCCGGCCGCTTGGAGCGGGAACGGAAGGCGGCCGAGAAGGGCCTGGGGAAACCGGACGCGGCGCTGCTGGCGCGTGAACTGCCGGCCCACACGGCCCGCGCGCGGGAGTGGGCGGAACTGACCGAGGAGTTCACCGCGTGGCGGGCCCGCGCGGCGGCTTACGTGGGCTGGCCTGACCTGGCCGCCGCGTTCGACCGGGCACCCACCGATCTGGCCGAGGCGCTGGCAGAGGCCCTGGGTGCCGATCCGGACGCCGTGATGGTAGAACCCGGCGCCTGGCGCTCGCAGCTGGCCCGCGCGCAGGAGGACGCCCGCCGCCGCGCTGAAACCCTGGCCGCGCAGCCCATCCCGGAGGCGCCGACGCTGCCCACCCTGAACTTCGATTTCGGTGCGCCCGCCGCCGCGCTGGCCGCGGACCCCACGCCCCTGTGGACGCCGCCCGCCCGGACCACGGCCCAGCTTCAGGCGGCGCCAAGTGTGGCGGTCGCTGCCGGACCGGCCTCCACGGCGGGTCACAGCACCCCTTCAGACCTCTCCCCTCTTTCTGCCCCGGAGGAGGTGCTGGACTGGGACGACACGCCGCTGACCACCGCACCCGCTTCCACGTTGCGGGTGGCGCCGACCTCGCCGCTGCCGCCCACGCCCCAGCGGCCCGCAGCAACCTACACGCCGGAGGTCCGGCCCGACCCGGTCGTACCTGGACTGGAGGACCTACCGCAGGGCGTGGATCCGTTCAGCGGCTGGGACGATGACGACCTGCCGTTCGGCCCGGCCTCCACGGCACCCACGCCAGCGGTCTTGCCCACTGGACCGGTGGTCGCCGCGCCCTGGGAGACGCCGCAGCCCGAACGCCGCGCGCCCACGCCGCCCCCAGCGGCACCGCTACCGCTGTTCACGGGCGAGGTCAATGCACGCCCGGTGCAGGGCGCGCTGCCGCTGGCCCGTCCGGATGAGGCGCTGCTTGATCCCATTCCCGCGGCGGCGCAGAACACCGAGGCGCTGGACATCTCAGCGCGTCAGCGGGCCGGCCTGATCGACGAGACGCTGCGGCACTTCAACCTGCAGGCCCGGGTGGTGGATTACGCGCGCGGTCCCACCGTCACCCGCTACGAGATCGAGCCGGCACCCGGCGAGAAGATCAGCCGCATCGCAGGCCTGGCCAACGACCTGGCACGTGCCCTGGCGGTGGGCGGGGTCCGCATTGAGGCGCCCGTGCCGGGCAAGAGCGTGATCGGTCTGGAAGTCCCGAACGCGGAGCGCGAGCCGATCACGTTCCATCAGGCGGCGGCCGCGCCGAGCTTCAAGGGCTCAAGGGCAAAACTGCCGATCATCCTGGGCAAGAGCATCGACGGCGAGATGATGGTCGGGGACCTCGCGAAGATGCCGCACCTGCTCGTGGCGGGCAGTACCGGCAGCGGGAAGTCGGTGTGCGTGAACACGCTGATCACCAGCCTGCTGTTCAAGTACCTGCCGACCGAACTGCGCTTCCTGATGATCGACCCGAAGATGGTGGAACTCACGCCGTACGACGGGATTCCGCATCTGGTGCGGGCGGTCGTGACGAACCCGGTGGACGCGGCGGGCGTGCTGCTGGGCGCGGTGGCGCACATGGAGCGGCGCTACAAGATGATGTCGCAGGTGGGCGCGAAGAACCTCGAGCAGTTCAACGCGAAGATGCGTCAGGTCGGGGAGCCGGAACTGCCGCACCTCGTGATCATCATCGACGAGCTGGCGGACCTGATGATCACCAGCCCCAAGGAGGTCGAGTCGGCGATCATGCGCCTGGCGCAGATGGCCCGCGCGACCGGAATGCACCTGGTGCTGGCGACGCAGCGGCCCAGCGTGGACATCCTGACCAGCCTGATCAAGGTGAACGTTCCGGCCCGCATCGCGTTCGCGGTGAGCAGCAGTCACGACAGCCGCACGATCCTGGACGCGCTGGGCGCCGAGCGCCTGACCGGCATGGGCGACATGCTGTTCTACCAGCCGGGCCTCGTGAAGCCGATCCGGTTGCAGGGGCCGTACATCAGCGAGGTGGAGTCCGCCCGCATCGCCGACGAGCTGCGCCGTCAGGTGTTCGAGGACGCGTTCGTGGAGGCGTACGGCACGGACTTCGAGGGGGGCGTGGAGGCCAGCGGGCCCAGCGGCGACAAGTCGAACATGGATTTCAGTGATCCGCTGCTGCGGCAGGCGGCGCAGATCGCCATCGAGGAGGGTCAGGGGAGCGTGTCGCGCCTGCAACGGCGCCTGTCGGTCGGGCACGCCCGCGCCGGGAAGCTCATGGACATGCTTGAGGCGATGGGCATCGTGAGTAAGCATCAGGGCAGCAAGCCGCGCGAGGTGCTGATCACGGAAGCCGATCTGGGCGAGTATTTCGGCCGGTAATTCTGGAGGTCTGCGGCCATGATCAGGACCGGGGGTTGCTTCGGTCTTCCTGGCGTCTGGGGTTCCATTCGGGCACAGTGCCTGGGTGCAGTGACGTGAATTTCGGGCACTGCGTGGACCTCACCGATACCCTGAATTGACCTGTCCCGGTCAGCCTGGACTCCGTTCAGAGGGTGGTGGACGCGCCTTCCTGCGCCGCCTCTGGACTCTCTTCCCAAGAGAAATCCGGTCATGCAAGCACGACGTCTTGTCACCCGGACTATAAACAGAGTCTAAACGTTCTGAATAAAGCATGAGAATGCCCCTAAAGATGAGGGCAATTTCATTTATTTGACCTGCAAGATTGCTTCCAAAAGTTGCTTTTCCTGGCCTCGTGGTGAAGATTGTTTGACGGAAACCCGCAGTTCAATATTCCGTTTTCCGAGGTGATCTCATGAAGAAGCACACTGGTCTGCTCACCCTGAGCCTGATGCTCGCCACGCCCGCTCTCGCCGGAGGCGCGGGTGCGCCCGCTGCCCCCATGCCCGCCGGCGCCTGCAAGTCCATCGCGCAGATCGTCACCACGGACCCCAACTTCAGCACGCTGGCCACTGCCGTGGAAGCCGCTGGCCTGACCCAGACGCTCATGAGCGGGCAGTACACGGTCTTCGCCCCCACGAACGCCGCGTTCGCCAAACTCCCCAGTGACGCACTGGCCGCCGCGCTGAACGATCCCGCCATGCTGCGCGCCATCCTGCTGTACCACGTCGTGCCCGGCAAGGTCACCGCCAAGCAGGTCATGATGATGTCCTCCGCGAAGACCGCGCAGGGCGACAGCGTCCTGATCAATAAAATGGGCAACAAGGTCATGGTGGACAACGCGACCGTCACGAAGGCCGACGTCATGGCCTGCAACGGCATCATTCACGTGATCGACACGGTGCTGATGCCCGCCATGGCCGCCGCGCCCACCCCGGCTGCCGTGACCGTGACCACCCCCGCACCTGCGCCGGCCCCCGCGCCCGCTCCGGCTCCCATGAGCACCGCGCCCGCCGCGACGGACATCATGTCCATCCCCGCCATGCCCGTCGGCATGACGACGACGACCACCACCACCACGACCACTACGGCCACCACCGATACAACCACCACGGCGACGACCGACACCACGGACACGACGGCCACCACGACCGAAACGGCCGTGGCCAGCAACACCGTGTATGACGTTCTCGTCAGCGATGAGCGCTTCAGCACCCTGCGCGACCTGCTCAGCGACGCCGGCCTGACCGACCTGCTGATCAACAATGACTTCACCGTCTTCGCGCCCACCAACGACGCCTTCGCCGCCGTTGACCCGGACACCCTGGCCCTCATCGCCAGCGACCCCGATACGCTCAAGGCCGTCCTGACCTACCATGTGGTCCAGGGCAAGGTCACCGCCGATCAGGTGGCCGCCGCCACGCAGCTGCGCAGCGAGCAGGGCGCCAGCCTCAACCTGAAACTCGACGGCACCACCCAGATGGTGAACGAGGCGATGGTGGACGGCGCGCCGCTCGAAGCCAGCAACGGCTACATCTACGCGATCAACCAGGTGCTCATCCCCGCCGATCTGGTGCTGCCCACCCCCCCCGTTGAGGATGCGGCCGCCCCTACTACACCCGCCACCGTCACGGTCGTGACGCTGACCAGCGCGCAGGCCGGAGCCAACATCACCGAGGTGCTGGCGCAGCCCCAGTTCAGCACGCTCCTGAGCCTCGTGCAGAAGGCCGGTCTGGTGGACGCCCTGATGGCCGGTGACGTCACCATCTTCGCCCCCACGAATGACGCGTTCGCCAAGGTGCCCCAGGCCACGCTGGACATGCTGATGGCGGACAACGACAAGCTCAAGCAGGTTCTGCTGTTCCACGTGGTCACCGGCCGCGTCGTGGATGACGGCCTGAATGTGGCGCAGCTGCGCTCCATGGAAGGCAGCAGCATCGACCTGATGTCCGATTCTGCCAGCACCGGGTACAAGGTTGGCGTGCGCAGCGGTGACATGATCACTGGCGGCGTCGTCAGCAGCCGCGCCGACGCGGGTAACAGTGTCATCTACCCGATCGACACGGTCCTGATTCCCCCCACCCTGAAATAAGCTTCGCATCCCATTGGGGTCCCCTGGTGACAGCGGGGCCCTTTCGGCTGTCCGGAGTCACCGGTCAGGCCTTAAAAAATTTAGGCCACGACAGAGACAATGGCCAGCGTCCAGATCCGGTCCTTAGCCCCTATCGCTGGCCTCCCGCCGGCAGAGGGCAGGGCAAGGCAGCCATCCTCCTGAACGTGTCACGTTCGTTCTGGGCTACACGGGTTGCAGGTCGGGATTTAGGTTCAGGAATTCAGTCCAGGTGGCGTGTGTTCTGGGGTACGCGTGTTCCTCTGTCCAAGTCCAGTAGGGCGTGTAGAGGCTGCGGGCGGTGATCAGTTCGTCCCGGAAGATGTGGGCGCTCAGACCCGTGCGGAGCAGACCGCTGGTGTTGAAGCGGCGCAGAACACCCGCACGGTCGTACGCCACAGACCGGAGCGTGGCGTGCCAGCCGTCTGGGCGCGCATCCAGCAGCAGGTACTGGGCGCGGGGATCCCCTGTGGCGGGTGAGCCAACCGCTCCGGTATTCAGGATGAGCGTCCCCGCGTGCTCGTGCTGGACGGGCCGGTGGATATGGGATCCGATCAGGACGCCGTACGGGTTGCCGTCCGGCGCGTGGCGCAGCTGCTCAAGGCGCGCCGGGTCGGTGCGGTCACTGAGACTTTCCCGGTAGTGGTCGCGGGTGCCGTGGGCGAGTTGCACCCGGGGCAGGCCCGGCTGGGTGAGCTCAAGGGTCATGGGCCACTGCCCGGGAATGTCGAGCAGGTCGGCCTGGTGGAGTTGGGTGGCGCTCCAGTCCGTGGCGCCCCAGAACGGATCGTCGTACCAGGTGGCGGGGAGCGTGCTGCTGCGGGCGTGCCACAGGCGCAGCAGGTCGTCGTGATTGCCGAGTGTGAAGGTGACGTCACTTCGTTCCAGCAGGGTGTGCATGACCTGCACGGAGTCAGGGCCCCGGTTCACGACGTCGCCATTGACGATCAGCTGCTCGGCGCCCTGCGTGGCCGCGTCGTGCAGCGCGGCGCTGAGGGCGTCAGCGTTTCCGTGAATGTCGGCGAGGACCGCTATTCTCATCGGGCGGCATTCTAGGTCGAGCCGGGCCGCGTGACCGGAATCCGCCGCCCAGTTCAGCGCCAGCGGTGGCCTGACAGCTGGCGCGAGCGGCGAGGACGCCGGACGAGCCGTGGGGCGGACGCACCCGGGACAGCTGAACGCCTCTTTGTCCGCGTGGAGGTCGACTCGCCTTCTCTGGCGGACCGAGCCTCATCGGGTCGGCTGCGCACCATTCAGGGTTTGACGCACGGTAAAGCGCGCCTGACTGGGAGGATCGGGCGCGCTGGTGACTGTGCTGTGGCCGGTCAGTTGCGGAAGATGACCTCTTCCCGGTTGAAGGAGCGCAGGGCCAGCAGGCTGAAGACGGTGGTGGCGGCGAGGTTGCCCAGCATGGCCAGCGCGGCGGTCGCGGGTTCGCCGCTGCCTTTAACGGTCTCCAGGATGGCGAGCATCCCGCCGATCAGGGGCGTGGCGTGCAGGGCCGGGCCGACCGTGAGGAAGTCCGCGAATTGCAGCATCACGGCGGGCAGGACCACCACGAGGTTGATCGGGGCGACATAGGTCTGCGCTTCCTTGAACGTGCGGGCGTAGATGCCGATCAGGATCATGAGGCTGCTGATGAGCAGGGCGGTGGTGACGGCAATGCCCAGCAGGGTCAGGATGCCCGCAGGGCTCAGCGTCAGCTGGCCGCCCATGGCCTGGGTGATGCTGGCGGTGTCGCCGGGGTTGCTGCGCTGGTAGGCGCGCATGACGGCGCCGCTGAGGAGGAAACCGACGACGCTGAAGGCGGCGCTGGTCAGGGCGGTCGTGGCGGTGGCGAGCAGTTTGCCAGCGACGATCTCGGCGCGGCGGACGGGCGCGACGAGCAGGCTTTCGAGAGTGCCGCGTTCCTTCTCTCCGGCGGTGGCGTCCAGCGCGGTGGCCAGGGCGCCGGCCAGGATGAACTGCATCATCAGCATGGGGATCAGGAAGGCCAGCTGACCGCTGCGTTGTTCCTGCGCGCTGCTGGCGTCCACGGGTTCAATGCGGACGGGTTCGAGGGTGTCGGCGTTCAGGCCCAGGGTACCGAGGCGCTGCACGGTCAGCTGGCGGTTGTACGCCTGGATGACGTCCTGCACCTTGCTGTAGGCGCCCGTCTGGGCGCGCAGGCTGCTCAGTTTGGCGTACAGCTTCAGGGTACCGGTGCCGTTGCCAGCCTGGGTGGGCAGGGGCCCGGTGGCCTGGATGGCGGCGTCCACGGTGCCGTCCTGCACGGCGTTCATGGGGTCGGTGACGGGCACGAGGTCCACGCCGGCGCGCGTGACGGTTCCGTTGGGGAGTGTCTCGTCGGTGCTCAGGGCGGCGCGTAGCGGTTCGGGCAGCGGGCCGACCACGCCGAGCTGCTGCCGGGTCTGCTGCTGACCGCCGATCAGGTTGCCCATCAGGAGGGGCAGGCCCAGGGTGAACAGGGGAATGAGGATCAGGGGCATGAGGATGGTGGCGCGCAGGGTCCGGCGGTCACGGAGGGTGGCCAGGAGGTCGCGGGCAGCAATCTGCCAGACCAGCGCGGGGCGCAGGCCGGATCGGCGGTCGGCGGTGGGTTCAGCGGGCATGGGGGGCCTCCGGGCGGACCAGGGCGAAGAAGGCGCGTTCAAGGCTGCCCGTGCCGGTGCGTTCCAGCACGTCCGGGATGGTGCTGACATTCAGGAGTTCACCCTGGTGCAGGATGGCGACGCGGTCGCAGACTTCTTCGACCTCGCTCATGACGTGCGTGGAGTACAGGGTAAGGCGGCCGGGCGCGCGGGTGGCGTGCACGAAGTCCAGCAGGGTGCGCCGGGCGAAGATGTCCAGGCCGCTGGCGGCCTCGTCGAGGATCAGGACGGGTGGGTCGTGGATGACGGCGCGGGCGATCACGACCTTCTGTTTCATGCCGGTGGAGTACTCGCCGGCGCGGACGTCCAGGGTACGGCCAAGTTCGAGGCGGTCGTCCAGTTCGCTGATGCGCGCGTCGGCCTGCGCGCGGCTCAGGCCGTACAGCGTGGCGAAGGAGCGCAGGACTTCACGGCCGGTCAAGCGGGCGGGGAGGCCCATGCCGCCGTTCACGACACCGACGGAGCGGCGGACGGCTTCTGGGTCGCGCAGGATGTCATGGCCGTTCAGGGTGGCGGTGCCGCCCGTGGGGCGCAGCAGCGTGGCCAGGATGCGCAGGAGGGTGGTCTTCCCGGCGCCGTTCGGGCCGAGCAGGCCGAAGACCTCGCCGTCGTGGGCGGTCATGGTGACGCTGTGCAGAGCCTGGAAGGAGCCGTAGGTCTTGGTGAGGTGCTGGATGCTGAGCATGGGTCTCCTGGGGCCCCCATCTGGGGGCATGTCCGTGCATACGTGGTCCGGAAGCGTGGCGTTCCGCAGTGTGCATGTCCCGGAAGCCTGAAACGATCCAGCTGGACTGGTGAGAGACGTGTGATGGGCGCAAGAAACCTCACCGGCACGGCATTTTGCGTTCGGGGTCACAGGACGTGCATGAAAAACAAGCCCCCGATTGCTCATGCAAGATGAGAGAAAATCTGTAACAATAGGAAAGTTGCGCTCAAGGCCGACTGCGGCCTCAAAGTTGCACTGCGTCCAAGTCGAGTTCAGTCGTTCACCCGCTCAGATCTCGCTCCACTACGCCCACCGGACCCGCCCACCCAGGGCCGGGCCCGCCCCCGAACCGCCACAGTTCCGCGCCGTGCCCGCACAGGCCAGCGGCGCCCCGGAGGCCCGAATGTTCAATCCCCCTACCCTTGAAGACCTGCAGGAAACCCGCCGCGCCAACGAGAAGCTGGTGCTCAAGGCGCTGGAAAGCAAGCCCGAATGGGTCGAAACTGAACTGGCCAAGACCACCAGCCTCGCCCTGAGCCACCTGCGCGCCGCGCTGGCCAGCCTGCTCGACCAGGGCCGCGTGCGCCGCCTCCCCGGTACGGGCACCCGCGCCGTGTACGGCCTGGCTGACCCCGGCCTGGCGGACGTGCCCGCCACACCCCTGACCAGTGACGCGAAGAAAGTGCGTGACTACCTGGAAGGCCGCGCCGACAGCGCCCTGTACATGAGTGACCAGCTTCGCATGACCCGCGAGGACGTCATGGCCGCCCTGAGCCTCCTGAACGCGCACGGCATGATCACCTGCACCTTCGTGGGCAGCCTCGTGATCTTCCGCCTGAAAGAAACCCAGGCGCTCGGCCAGGACGGCGCCGCGCCCGAGAAGACCGGCCGCAAGAAAGCCGTCGCCTGATCCAGGCCCGCTCTGCCCCCGCCCCGGCGGGGGTTTTTTGGTGCCTGCCGCCCGCACGGCTGAGCAACCTGACGGAGCCTTCATGGAGTCTCTGGTATCCTGCCGAGCATGAAGCTTGTGCTGGCTGTGATTCAGGACGCCGACGCGACCGCCCTGGTCCGCGTGCTGTCCCAGAACGCCTTCGAGGTCACGAAGCTCGCCAGCACCGGCGGCTTCCTGCGTGAAGGCAACACCACCCTGATGATCGGCGTGCAGGATGAACGCCTGGACGAACTGAAACGGCACGTGCAGCGCACCTGCCGCACCCGCACCCGCCTGGTCGCCCCCAGCGTCCCGATGGGCGAGCAGAACGAGGGCCTCGTGAACGACCCGGTCGAGGTGCCCGTGGGCGGCGCCGTCATGTTCGTGATGGGCGTGCAGGAATTCGTCAAGGTCTGAGCGCAGCAGAAAGCCGGAGGGGGCGGGTTCCCGCCTGACCTCCGGCTTTCTGCTGCGCCAACGGCATGGGGCTGTGCGTTCGCTGAACACACTAGCGGCCTCCATACGGTTGACCCGGCGTCCACCCCGGACAATGGGTGTGCTGCGCCCTCCAGCACGGGCTTACCGACCGGTTGGTTCGGGATGATTGACTGGAAGGCTCTCCGCTAGAGTACCGGGCGCTGCCCCACCTGACGCCGCGACAGGTGCGGCTTTCTCCCCATTCGATCCGCGCGCCAGGCCAGGCGCGCCCCCACCTCTGCAAGGAGCCCCACCACCGTGACCCGACCCAGCGCACCCGTCCTGACCCCTGACCCCACCAACCGCGACTCCGCGTTCCTGAAGACCATGCGCGGCGAGGCCGCCCCGCACACCCCGGTGTGGTTCATGCGGCAGGCCGGGCGCTACATGCCCGAGTACCGCGCGCTGCGCGCCGGGCGCAGCATGCTGGAGTGCATCCGCACGCCGGAACTGGCCGCAGAGATCACCCTGCAACCCATCAAGGCCATGCCGATGGACGCCGCGATCCTCTTCAACGACATCCTGACGCCGCTGCCCGTCATGGGCCTGGACCTGGACTTCGTGGGGGGCGTGGGCCCGCAGATCAGCAACCGCATCGAGACGCCCTTCGACGTGGACCGCCTGGGCGTGCCCGCCGCCGCGGAGGTCATGCCGTACACCGCCGAGTCGATCAAGCTCGTGCGGCAGGAACTCGACCCGCGCGGCGTGCCGCTGATCGGTTTCGTGGGCGCGCCGTTCACGCTGGCCAGCTACGCGATCGAGGGCAAGGGCAGCCGCAACTATGAGCGCACCAAGCGCTTCATGTACGGCGAGCCCGCCGCGTGGCACCGCCTGATGGACAAGTTCGAGACGATCCTCGCGGACTACCTGGCCGAGCAGGTCAAGGCGGGCGCGCAGGCCGTGCAGATCTTCGACTCGTGGGTGGGCGCGCTGAGCATCTACGACTACGTGACGTTCGTGAAGCCCGCCACGGGCCGCCTGATCGAACGCACCAAGAAACTGGGCGTGCCCGTCATCTACTTCGGGACCAGCACCCACCACCTCCTGCCCCAGATGTCCTCGCTGGGCAGCGACGTCATGGGCATCGACTGGCGCACGCCCCTGAACGACGCCTGGAAGCTCATCCAGCCCGGCCAGGGCGTGCAGGGGAACCTCGACCCGCTGCTGCTGCAGGGCCCCTGGCGTGAACTGAAGCACCAGACCGACCGCATCCTGGCCGAGGTGGACGGCCGCCCCGGGCACATCTTCAACGTGGGGCACGGCCTGCTGCCCGAGACGCCCGTGGACATGGTCCGCCGCCTCGTGGACTACGTGCACGAGCAGACCGCGAAGTAACCCCCGAGCAGGGATAGCAGCGACCGCACCGGACCCCACCCCGATTCCCCCCTGTGACCTGAAAGGAGCGACATGACCGATTCCACCCACCAAGGAGCGCCGCTGGGCGTGCTGTTCATGGCCTACGGCGGCCCCGAGAGCCTGGAGGACATGCCCGGGTACCTCGCGGACATCCGCGCCGGGCGCGTGACGACGCAGGCCGTGCTGGACGAGATCACAAACAATTACCGCCAGATCGGCGGGAAGAGCCCCCTGCCGGAGTTCACCCGCGCGCAGGTCGAGGCGACCATGCAGGAACTCCAGGCGCGCGTGCAGCGGCCCCTGAAGGCGTACATCGGCATGCGCCACTGGAACCCCTGGATCGAGGACGCCGTGCGCGAGATGCTCGACGACGGCATCACGCAGGCCGTGGCGATCGTGCTGGCCCCGCACTACTCGAGCATGAGCGTCGCGAAGTACCAGAAGAAGATCAAGGCGGGCCTGAGCATGAATCACGGCCACATCGACTTCGAGTTCGTGAACGAGTACCACACCGAAAGCGGGTACGTGACGGCCCTGGCCAACCGCGTCCGCGAGGGCATCGAGGCGTTCCCGGAAGGCGAGCGGGACGACGTGCACGTGATCCTCAGCGCGCACAGCCTGCCCGTGCGGATCCTGCGCGAGGGTGACCCCTACGCCGACCAGCTGCACGAGTCCGCGCGCCTGATCGCCGCCGCCGCCGGACTGCGCGACGACCAGTGGTCCTGGAGCTACCAGTCGGCCGGGCGCAGCCCCGAGCCCTGGCTGGGGCCGCAACTCGACGAGCACATGCACGACCTGTCCGGCAAGGGCATCAAGAAAGTGGTCAGCGTGCCGGTGGGCTTCGTGTCCGACCACGTGGAGATCCTTTTCGACATCGACATCGCCGCGCAGGAGACGGCCGCCGAACTCGGCATGACCCTGGTGCGCCCCCCGGCCCTGAACACCGACCCGCTGTTCATCGGGACGCTCGCCAGCGTGCTGGAACGCAAGGTGGCCGCGCTGTCATGACCGACGCCGCAGTGAAGGACGGCGCAGCCCTGAGTGGTACAGGGGCGGGCGGTGAGCTGCCCGTGATCATCGTGGGGGGCGGCATCACCGGCCTGAGCGCCGCCTGGGAACTCCAGACGCGCGGCGTGCCGTTCGTGCTGCTCGAAGCCGGGGATTACCTGGGCGGGAAACTGCACTCCGAACGCACCGAGGACGGCTTCCTCGTCGAGCGGGCCGCCGACGCGTTCATCCTAGGTAAACCCTATGCGGCGCAGCTGACGCGCGAGGTGGGCCTGGAGGCTCAGGTGATCCACCCGCGCGAGGACACGAAGAAGATCTACTTCCTGCGCGGCGGGCAGCTCCTGCCGTTCCCGCCGAACATGAAGATGTTCGTGCCGCTGGACGACGACTCGTTCCTGCAGAGTGGCGTGCTGTCCCCCGAGGGTCTGCGCCGCTACCTGGACGAGCAGCACGTGCCGCCCAAGCCCCCGACCGACGAGGACGAGTCCCTTGCGTCGTTCCTCACGCGGCGCTTCGGGCCGGAAAGCCTGAACTTCATCGTGCCGCTCGCCGCCGGGATCTACGTGGCGAACCCGCTGGAACTGAGCATGAAAGCGGCGTTCCCGCAGTTCCTGAAAATGGAACAGGAGTACGGCAGCGTCATCCGGGGCAGCCGCGCCACGCCCCGCGCGGCCGGCCCCGTCTTCATGTCCTTCCAGGAAGGGACCAGCACCCTGATCCGCGCGCTGCACGAACGCCTGACCGGCGGCGAGATCCGCCTGAACAGCCCCGTCCTGCGCGTGCACGAGCACGGCGTGACCCTCGCGGGCGGCGAGGAACTGCGCGGCCGGGCCGTCATCAACACCACCCCCGCCTGGTACGCGGGCGCCATGTACCAGCGGGACTACCCGGAAGCCGCCAGCCTGATCGGGCAGCTCAAGGCGAACAGCAGCGTCGCCGTGGTCCTCGCGTACCGCGCCGAGCAGTTCCCCGGCGACATGCTCCTGCACGGCCTGCAGGTGGACGCCAGCGAGGACACCCTCCTGAAAGCCATCACGGTGCACTCCGCGAAGATGCACGGCCGCGCCCCCGACGGGCACGTGCTGATGCGCGTCTTCTTCAAGGACATCGAACCCGCAAAAGCCCGAGTCATGGCGCAGGAAACCGCCGAGCGGCTCTTCGGCGCGCAGGGCGACCCGCTCTGGCACGCGTTCGGCGACTGGCGCGGCAAGAACCCCGCGTACGTCGTCGGACACCTCGACCACATCGCCCGCATCCGCGCCGCGCTGCCCGCGCACCAGCAGATCGCCGGAGCCAGCTACACCGGCGTCGGCGTCCCCGACTGCGTGAACGCCGGACGCACCGCCGCCCGCGCCATCCTGACCCCCGTCACCGCGTAGACTGAAGCCCACCACGCACCGCTTCCACCCCGGAGGCGGTGCGTTTTCCTGTCATACCAGATGATGTATACCGCACCTGCATTTGACCGTTCCTGACACCGCATGTAGACTCCGGCTGTCGTTGCAAGTGCAACACTTCGCAGGAACAGAGGGAAGTCCGGTCACATCCCGAATATGGGATTTCAGTCCGGCACGGTCGCGCCACGGTCTCCAGTCCGAACGCTCGCCTCGCGAAGAGACGCCCATATCGTTGTCCCCGCGCACGGGGCTCAAGGCGGATCTTCTATGGCTCAATAGCTTGGATTGTCGACAGTAGAAACGACACCATTTCTCTCCCATGACACGAATAGCTCGTGTCAGATCCTGAGGAGTGCAATGCTTCTAGATATACTGATCGTCATTTCGGCCGCGTCATTGACGTTGTTGCAACTGAGATCAAAGAAAACGGCGTTATCCGATCTGACCCCCTTCTATGATTTTCTCCAGAATGTTGGACGAAGCGCGTTGATCGCTTTAGTGATTACTAAACTGTTTTTCCTGGCGGAACTGTACATCAAGAACACGCCAGGGGGCTAGATCCTATACAACATGATGTATATCGATCAGGCGTTTGACCGCGATCAGTACAAGATGTAGACTTCTGCAGTCGCTGCACACGCAGCACTTTGCGGGAACAGAGGGAAGTCCGGTCACGCCCCACAGGGGGGTTCAGTCCGGCACGGTCGCGCCACGGTTCACAGTCCGAACGCTCGCCCAGCAAAGAGACGCCCACTTCACGGCCCCCGCGCAAGGGGCACAAGGCGGTTTTCCCTTGATCACCTGACAACCACTGCCCCGCTGCCCCTGACCCGGCCCCGCTCTGACTGCGGCGCACGTTCGGAACACCGCCGAACCTGCCCCTCCGTCGCCGCCGGGCCTCCCCGACTTCCTCTCGCTCCGCTCGGGTTCGTCTGACGACTCACCGGAAGCCCCTCAGAGGTGTTCCATGACCCTGCCCCTGTCCCGTCCGCTGGGCGGCCTTTCACCCGTACCACCGCGTGAGACGCGCGTGACGCACGTCGTCTTTCCCGGCCTGACGAACCATCACGGCACGCTGTTCGGTGGTGAGGCGCTGTCGTTGATGGATTCGGCGGCGTTCATCGCGGCGACCCGGCACTGCCGGAAGAAGGTGGTGACGCGGCACTTGGACGCTATGGAGTTCCGGCATCCGATTCCGCAGGGGTCGCTGGTGGAACTCGTGGCGCGCGTGGTGCGGACTGGGCGGACGAGCATGACGGTGCAGGTGGACGTGTTCCGTGAGGACATGTACAGCGAGACGCGGGAACTGGCGTGCGCGGGAACGTTCGCGCTTGTGGCGCTGGGTGAGGATGGGCAGCCGGCGCCCGTGCCCCCACTGGCGGCAGAGGAGTGAGGTTGGTGTTCGATTCCCTGACGGGGAACGTGCGGCGGTTCGCGACGGCCCTGGCGCGCGAGGCGGGGGGCCTGCCGGTCGGGTCGGTGCGGGACGCGCCGCCCGCGCCGGGTGAGGGGTTCCTGCTGCTGACGTACACGTTCGGGTCGGGGCAGGTGCCGGACAGCACCGCCGCGTTCCTGCGCGAGCACGGGGCGGGCCTGCGGGGCGTGGTGTCGAGCGGCAGTTACCACTGGGGGGAGAACTTCGGGCGGGCGGGCGACCGGATCGCCGCGCAGTTCGGGGTGCCGCTGGTCGCCCGGCTGAACAAGGGCGGGACGGCAGCGGACCGCGCGGCGGTGCTGGCGTGGCTGGCGGGGCAGGGTAAGGAATCGAGTGCAGCGTGGGTGTCGCCCGTGGTGGCGGAAAGGACGAACGAATGGATCCCTGGATTGAACTGAACAACAAGGTGCTGGCGGGTGGCGTGGTGGACACGTCGCATGATCAGGAGGCGCTGCGGGTGTACTTCCGCGAGAAGGTCAACCCGAACACCGTGACCTTCCCCAGCCTGGAGGAGAAGATCGCCACGCTGACCGAGCGGGGCGTGTGGGACACCGCCGTGTTCGTGCGCTTCACGCCGCAGGAGGTCCGCGCGGTGTTCGAGCGGGCGTACGGGCTCAACTTCCGCTTCCGGTCGTTCATGGGCGCGTTCAAGTTCTACAGCGAGTACGCGACCATGACCCCGGACCGCAAGCAGTGGCTGGAGCGGTACGAGGACCGCCTGAGCGTCACGGCGCTGGCCCGCAGCGAGTCCCTGCCGGAAGCGCTGGAACTCGTCGAGCATCTGGTGAACCAGACGTTCACGCCCGCCACGCCCACCCTGATGAACTCCGGGAAGGCGAACACGGGGCGGCTGGTCAGCTGCTTCCTGCTGCAGGACTGCACGGACAACCTGGATTCGATCACGAAGACGCTGTCGTTCGTGGCGGAACTCAGCAAGGGCGGCGGCGGGATCGGCGTGGAGGTCAGCAACCTGCGCGCGCGCGGCGAGAGCCTGCGCGGCATTCAGAACGTCACGAAGGGCGTCATGGGCGTGGCGAAGATGCTGGACAACATGCTGCGCTACGCGGATCAGGCGGGGCAGCGGCCCGGTGCGGGCGCGATCTACCTGAGCGTCATGCACCCGGATTTCCTGGACACCCTGAGCGCGAAGAAGATCGCCTCGGACGAGGATGCCCGCCTGAAGACCCTGTCCATGGGCGCGACCATCCCGGACATCTTCCTGGAGAAGGCCCGCGCCGGGCAGGACATCTACCAGTTCTACCCGCACTCGCTGTTCCAGGAGACCAAGCGCGAGTTCACCAGCATCGACTGGACGCGCGAGTACGACACCCTGGCCGCGAACCCGCGCCTGCGCAAGAAACTCGTGTCGCCCCGCCGCATCCTGGAGGACATTGCCGTCACGCAGGGCGAGAGCGGCTACCCGTACCTGCTGTTCGAGGGCAACGCGAACCGCGCGAACCCCATCCCGAACGTCGGGACGATCAAGATGAGCAACCTGTGCAGCGAGATCCTACAACCCACCCTCCCCAGCACCTTCCACGCCTACGGGCAGGAGGACAGGGATCAGGTGGGTCTGGACGTCAGCTGCAACCTCGCGTCGCTGGTCATCGAGCAGAGCCTCGCCAGCGGCGACCTGGGGCGCGTGGTGCGCTCGGCGGTGAAACTGCTGGACAACGTGGCCCGCTCGACCAGCATCCACGAGGTGCCCGCCGTGAAACGCGCCAACGAGGAGATGCGCAGCATCGGCCTGGGCGCCATGGGCCTGCACTCGTTCCTGGCGAAGAACGAACTCGTGTACGGCAGCCCCGAGGCGCTGGAGTTCGTGAACGTGTACTTCGCCGCCGTGCACTACCACGCCCGGCGCACCAGCATGCAGATCGCGCGGGATACCGGCTTCGTGTTCCAGGGCTTCCACGGCAGCCGCTACCAGACCGGCGAGCACTTCGCGCAGTACGTGCAGGAGGACTTCCTGCCGACCACGCCCGAGGTCGCCGCGCTGTTCGACGGACACGACCTCCCCACCCGCGCCGACTGGCATGCGCTCGTGCAGGACATCCAGACGCACGGACTGGCGCACTCCTTCGTCATGGCCATCGCGCCCACCGGCAGCATCAGCTACGTCAGCAACGCCTCGGCCAGCATCATGCCCATCACCGAACGCGTCGAGACCCGCACGAGCAACAAGGCCCGCACCATCTACCCCATGCCGCACCTGAACGAACTGACCGAATGGTTCTACGAGGAAGCGTACGACATGGACCAGAAGCGCGTCATCGACACCGTCGCCGCCGCGCAACGCCACGTGGACCAGGGCATCTCCTGCACGCTGTTCGTGCCCAGCAACGCCAGCACCCGCACCCTGCAACGCTACTACCTGTACGCCTACGCCAGAGGCCTGAAAACGCTGTACTACACGCGACTGCGCAAGGTCAGCATCGACGAGTGCCTGAACTGCGCCATCTGACGGCGGTAGGGGTGAGGGGGTTGATATCGGTTTGCACGAACCTGCGGGGTCTGACCGTCCAAAGGTCGAAGAGGCCAAGAAAAGGCCCTCTACCACGCCATTCTTGGACCCTCAGACATTTAGACTCTCAGCCCCTTCCCCCAAATCGCCACCTGATAGACCCCCTCTCCCCTCCCCATTCCCTGTGAGACCTGATATGACCCGAGCCCCCTTTACTGCCACGAACTGGAGCGACCCCGAGGACAGCTTCTCGGTGACGTTCTACGAGAAGTACACGTCCCAGCTGTGGTTCCCGGACGAGATTCCGCTGACGAACGACGCGATTCACTGGAAGAGCCTGACCGAGCAGGAACGCTGGACGTACATGCACGCCTCGGCGGGCCTGAACGCGCTGGACACGCTCCAGGGCGAGGTGGGCATGCCGGCCCTGCGCGGCCTGGTGGACGGGCACATCCGCAAGGCGACCTTGCAATTCCAGGGGATGATGGAGGACATCCACGCGCGCAGCTACAGCCTGATGAACAAGACGTTCCTGACGACCACCGAGGAACGCGCCGTGTTCGCGTGGGTGGAGGCGCAGCCGCAGCTTCAGTTCAAGATTCAGTTCATCGAGGACGTGTTCCGCGACCCGGACGTCAGCGACTTCGGCCTGTGGCGGAAGATGGTCGTGTCGTGCATGCTGGAAACCGCGCTCTTCTACAGCGGCTTCTACTACCCGCTGCTGCTGGCCGGTCAGGGCCGCATGGTGTCGGCCGGGGAGATCTTCAACCTGATCATCCTCGACGAGGCCGTGCACGGCGTGTACGTGGCGCTGCTGGCGCAGGAGAAGTTCGCCGCGATGACCGAAGAGGAGCAGGCGCAGGCCCTCGCGTGGTACGAGCAGAGCCTCGACACGCTGTACCGCAACGAACTGGCGTACACCGAGGTGCTGTACGGCGGCGTGAACCTTGCCCAGGACGTCGCCACGTTCATCCGTTTCAACTTCAACGTACTGGCGGACAATCTGGGCCTGGACCGCCGCTTCCCCGACGAGGACGTGAATCCCGTCGTGCTGAACGGCATCCGCTCACGCGGCACCACGCATGACTTTTTCAGCGCCAAGGGCAGCAGCTATGCCAAGCTGCGGGTTGAAGCCCTGACGGATGAGGACTTCAGCGAACTCTGGCCCGCTCAGGAGGTCGCCCATGACTGACCCGAAACCCTTCGTGCTGTTCACGCAGGACCAGTGCCCGCAGTGCGAGACCCTCAAACGCATGCTGACCCTCCCCCTGCGCGGCGCGTTCGACGACCAGATCGAAGTGCTGCACCGCCAGCAGAACCCCGACGCCTTCACCGCCCTGGCCGACGCGCACGCCCTGGCCCGCACCCCCGCCCTGCTGCACCGCCCCAGCGGGAAGCTGCTGCTCGACACCGGCAGCCTCGGCGCGGTCAAGGCGTTCCTGACGCAGTAGGAATGTGACCCCAGGCACGCCTGTCACAGCGTTTTTCAGCTGAATTCTGCTTACAGTAGACTGACCGGGTGAGTCTCCGCACGACTGTTCTTGGACTGTTCCTCTTCACATCTGCCGCATCTGCCGAGCTGTGCTTCCCGCAGTACGTCCCGCAGGAAGAGAATGCGTGGAGCGTGTTCACCAGCATGATGCTCCCCAGCAACACCATCGAGAAGTTCTTCGATGACAATGGCAAGCTTGAACGCTGGACAGAAACCACGTTCGACGGCCGGACATTGACGCGCAACATCTACGTCGTGGATGCCTTCGCCAGCAGGACGACGGTCACCGCACAGGTCAACCAGGGCGTCTTTCAGCGGGCCCGGAAATGGTTCGTGCCGGGAGACGACATCGACCTGCCGTCCTCACGCGAAGACCGGGTCAAGACACTCGGGCAGGTCAACCTCAACGCGGGCCGCTTCGGGCCAACTGACATCACGCTGAACTATGACGGGACCGGTCGCCCCCTTTACCTAAAAATGAACGTTCCAGAGCTCTACAACGCCAAAGACATCGAGATTGCCTGCCAATACCCCAGCCCACAACAGGTGATCATGACCGAGACGCTCTACGGCCAGACCATAACCACCACCGCCGAACTGAACGAACGCGGTCAACTCAGTAGACTGACTAGGAAAGGCGGATCGACAGGCTCCGTCACCGTTTTCGGCGCGCCAGACGCCCAGCGTCGCATCGTGTACACCACAGCCCGGCTGGACGGCTTCGTGACGGAGAACGGCACGCTCCTTCTGGACGAGCAGGGCCGAGTCGTGAATGAGACCTCCACCGCCACCCAGTTTGGAAAGGAAACGAGCGTCACGACCTGGGAATATAACGCTCAGGGACAATGGACCGCCAAAACCCTGACGATTGAGGGGCGCACCTACCGCACGACGCGCACAATCCAGAACTAGGGACGGTCTTCCCGCGAGGGGGCTGCTCCCATCCGGCCTAGTTCACCCGATCACCACGCTATCTGCGCGGCTGACAAGAACCGCCACACCCTTCTCTCACTCCACGCCCAGCGCCGCTAGTTCCTCCCGGAGCTGCGCGGCGTTCTCGTAGCGGATGGCGTGCATGCCGACCCGGCGGGCGGCTTCGGTGTTCTGGGCGCGGTCGTCGATCATGACGGCCTCGTGCGGGGCGACGGCGGCCAGCGTGAGGGCGGCGCGGTAGATGGCGGGGTTGGGTTTCATGAGTTCCAGCGTGGAGGACGTGAAGAACGCCAGCAGGAACTCGCTGAGGCCGAAGGTGCGGACGCGGTGGTCGTTCAGGTCGCGGCCCTCGTTGTTCAGGGCGTACAGGCGGTGGCACGTGGCGAGATCACGGGCGAGGGCCAGGGCGCCCTCGTGCGGGGTGCTCTGCGCTTCCATCGCGGCGCGGAACTCGCCCGGCGTGAAGGTCTGCGGGTGGCAGAACACGGTCTGCTCCAGGTACTCGTCCAGGGTCATGCGGCCCAGTTCCAGTTCGGGCACGGCCAGCTTGTGCCGCTCACCGAAGTCCGTGGCGTCCAGGCCGAACTGCGCGGCGACGACGGCGCGCTGCTCACGGTCCCAGCCGTTGCTGAGCAGGACGCCGCCGATGTCGAAGAAGAGGGCGCGGATGGTCATGCCCGCAGGGTACGCCCGTGACAGACCGGGGCCGCCTGATCGCCAAGGAAGGGTGAGGTGCCGCGCCCGCGCCGTCCTCCCGATGAGGGAGGATGGAGCATGCGTTCCGTCCTGGTGCCTGGCCTGACCCTCCCGCCCCTGGCCGGGGCGGAACGGCTGGAGGTGAGCGGGCACGGGGTCCGGCTCGGTGGGTACGTGTGGCCGCAACCTCAGGCCGCGCCGCTGTTCGTGCTGCTGCACGGGTACGGGCAGGACGCCGCCGCGATGGTCCGGCCGGCTGAGGCCTTGCAGGCGCGGGGGGCGGCGGTCGTGAGCCTCTCGATGCGCGGCTGGCGCGGTTCCGGGGGGTGCGACGACTACGGGCGCAGTCATCCGGCTGATCTCCGGGCAGCCCTGGGAGACGTCCGGGCGCGCGTGCCCGCTTCGTCGGTAGTGCTGCTGGGCTTCTCGATGGGTGGCCTGATGGCCCTGCTGGCCGCTCGGCAGGGCGTCCCGCTGGACGGGGTGGTGGCCGTCAGTGCGCCCACCGATCTGCGGCGCGTGTATGAGACGACCGGGTACCGGAGGCTGCGCCGCTACTACGACGCGGTGCTCACGCCGGAGCAGTGGGTTAGCTGTTCCCCGGCGCGTTTCACGCGGGGCTGGCGCGTACCGACGCTGAATGTGGTGGGCCTGCGCGACACCATCTGCCCGCCGTGGGAGGGGCAGAGCTTCGCGGCAGCCGTGCGTGGGGGGCTGCTGGAAGTGCCGGATATGGGCCACGAGCCCGGGCCGGACCACTGGCCGGTGATCGTGGAGGCGGCCCTGGCCCGGTTTGCTCCGGCCCTGGTGCAGCGCTGACCTCGCGTCCGGCGGGGCAGCCGGCGCCGTACGGGAGGTCAGCGCACGCCCTTACTTCGTGTCGTACCAGTTCGGGCCGACGCCGATCTCGACAGCGAGGGGCACCGTGAGGCTGGCGGCGCCTTCCATGATGCGGCGCACGGTCCCGCTGATCTCCTCGGCCCGGTCCTCGGGGGCTTCGAGGAGCAGTTCGTCGTGCACCTGCAGCAGGAGGCGGGCGCCGGTGCCCTGGAGTTCGCGTTCCAGGGTGATCATGGCGAGTTTGATGATGTCGGCGGCGGTGCCCTGGATGGGCATGTTGTACGCGAGGCGTTCCCCGGCCTCGCGCAGGGTGCGGTTGGTAGCGACGAGTTCGGGGACGTAGCGGCGGCGGCCGTAGAGGGTCTCGACGTAGCCGTGCTGGCGGCCGAATTCCAGGGTGCGGTCGATGTACGCGCGGATGCCGGGGTACGTGGCGAAGTACGTCTCGATGAAGCCAGCAGCATCGGCGTAGGGAATGCCGAGATCGTTGCTGAGTCGGTGGGCGCTCATGCCGTACAGCACGCCGAAGTTCACGGTCTTGGCGGCGCGGCGCTGATCGGGCGTGATGGTGCCCTCGTTCAGGCCGAGGACCTGCGCGGCGGTGCGGCGGTGAATGTCCGCGCCGTCCTGGAACGCCTGCTGCATGAGTGGATCGTCGGCGATGTGAGCCAGGAGGCGCAGTTCGATCTGCGAGTAGTCGGCGCTGATCAGGCAGAAGCCGGGGTCAGCGATGAAGCCCTTGCGGATCTCGCGGCCGGTCTCGCTGCGGATGGGGATGTTCTGGAGGTTGGGGTTGAGGCTGCTCAGGCGGCCGGTGGCGACGGCGGCCTGAGCGAAGGTGGTGTGCAGGCGGCCCGTGCGGGGGTTGACGAGGTTGGGAAGGGGGTCGAGGTACGTGCCGCGCAGTTTTTCCAGTTCGCGGTATTCGAGCAGGGCGGGGATGATGGGGTGCTCGTCGCGCAGGGGTTCGAGGGCGGCGACGGCGGTGCTGCGCTTGCCCGTCAGTTTGGTCTTCTTGCCGCTGGCGAGGCCCAGTTCGTCGTACAGGACAGCTTCAAGCTGATCGCGGCTGCGGATCTGGAATTCCCGGCCGGCCAGCGAGTGGATCTGGGCTTCCAGGGTACTCAGGCGAGCGCCGGTGGCGGCGGACAGGCCGCGCAGGTACTCGCTGTCGAGCCGCACGCCGCGCACTTCCATGCGGGCCAGGACGGCGGACAGGGGTTTTTCCATGTCGTCGTAGAGGGTGCGGCGGGCGTCGTCCAGCAGGGGCGGCAGGAGGTCGAGGAGCTGCGCGGTAATCGCGGCGCGGCCGGCGGCGTCGTCGGGCCAGGGGACGTTCAGATACCGCCCCGCGACGGCGCTCATGGTGGTGTTGGCCGGGTCGAGCAGGTACGCCATCAGCAGGGGGTCGTCGCCGGGTTCCACGCTCGTGCCGCGCACGCTGAGGTGCGTGGCGAGGGCCTTGGCGGCGGCGGCGGTGACGCTGCGCTGCGCGACGAACTGCGCGTCGTCCACCGTGGCCGGGAACTGCTCGCGGAGTTTCGCGGCCGCCTTCTCCTGCTCCTTGCGGGCCTTCTCGGCGGCTTTCTGCTGGGTCTTGGTGAGGGGCGCGGCGGGTTCGTCGGGGGCGTCGAACAGGCCGCCGGGCTGGGCGTAGACTTCGGCCTTGCGCCACTCGGCGGGTTCGGTGGTGGGCGCGGTGCGGACAGTGCCGGTCGTGCCGTCGAGGTCCAGGGTGGCAGCGTCCACGAGGGCGGCGGTCAGGTCGTCCTCACGGGACAGGCGGTAGCCCCAGATGACGCCCTGCGCGGGGGTGCGCCACTCGGCCTCCTGGATGGTCAGGGCCGGGACGGCGGGCACGTCGGCGCTCTCGGGGGCGTCGTGCGGCGCGTCCCGGTGGGTGCTGTCGTTCACCGCGTCGGGGACGCTCAGGACACTCTCGATGCCGTCCAGGGCCGCCACGTCCCGCTTGACGCTGTGCAGGTCCAGTTCGGTCAGCAGTTCGTGCAGGCGGTCCGGGTTGCCCGGCAGGCGGCCCGCGCCGAGTTGCACGTCCAGCGGCAGGTCCGTGACCATGCAGGACAGCCGGTGGCTGAACTCCACGGCCTCCTCGGAATCGAGGAGTTTCTGGCGCGTCCCGTCGGGTTTCAGGGTGCCGGCCTTCGCGGCGGCGTAGATGCCCTCCAGCGTGCCGTACTCCTGCAGCAGCTTGGCGGCGGTTTTCGGGCCGATACCTCTCGCGCCGGGGATGTTGTCGCTGGCGTCGCCGGTCAGCGCGCGGTAGTCCACCCACTGCCCCACGGTCACGCCGTACTTTTCGAGCACCTCGGCTGGGCCGATCAGGCGGAAGTCGTTCGTGATGACGCGCACGTGGTCGTCGAGCAGCTGGTACGCGTCGCGGTCGCTGGTGACGATCCGGACCTGCATGCCGGTGCCCTCGGCCTTGCGGGTGAGGCTGGCGATCACGTCGTCTGCCTCGTAGCCGGGTTCTTCCAGGCGGGGGAAGCCGATGGCGTCCACGATCTCGCGGATGCGGTTGATCTGGCCGGGCAGGTCGGCGGGCGTCTCGGCGCGGCCGGACTTGTACCCGTCGAACTGCTCGTGGCGGAAGGTCTTCACGGGCGGGTCGAACACCACGATGACCTGATTGCTTCGCTGCCGGGCGAGGCGCAGCGTGAGGCGCAGGAACCCCAGGATGGCGTTGGTGGCCTCGCCCTGTTTGTTCGTGAGGGGGGGCAGGGCGAAGTACGAGCGGAACGCCAGGGCGTGGCCGTCGATCAGCACCAGGGTGTCGGGGGCGGCGGAGGTCATACCCGCCATTCTACTGGGGACGTAATGTCGTCAGGCCCCGCCACACATGGGGACGCCGCTGCGGTGATCAGGGCACCGGCAGCGGCTCGTGGCTGGACTCGTGTGGGAATGGGCGCTGTTTAGTCGCCGGCCTGGAGGTTGCGGAAGGGGCGCTCCTCCTGCTCGCGCAGGACGGCGCGGTCCTCATGCGTCATGGCGACGAAGGCCACGAGCATGATCAAGAGGGTCAGGGCCGCCATGATCAGGAGGAGGTTCATAGCGTCAGTGTGCGCGCAGGACTCCGGAGCTCCATGACGCGCGCCTCAAGCACCCTGAAGCTGCCCTTGAGGGGAAATCCATCTGTGAATACGGGCTTTAGATAGGGCATTGGTGTACCCGGGCGATCATGCCTGCACCGCAGAGTAAAGCCCCGCTCGTGGCGGGGCGGCCCGTCCCGACTTCACCCGGTCGGGTCTGAATTGTGGGTAGCTCAAGCGTAGGGGGCACGTGTGAGGCCGGTGTGCGCGCCGGGTAGGCAGGTGTTGATGTGTGAAGGTCACCCGTGGGTCAGGCCACCCGGACAGGGGCCCGCCGGGCAAGCGGGGGGCGTGTTACCCTTGCGCCCGATGACGTTTGCGCAGGCCGTGACCGACCGCACCCGAGCCCTCCAGACCCGCCTGTGCGTGGGCCTGGACCCCCGCCTGGACGCCTACCGGGATGTGGCGCACCTGCGCGAACACACTCTGGACGTGCTGGAGGCCACCGCCCCGTACGCGGCGTGCGTGAAGCCGCAGCTGGCGTTCTACGAGGCGCTGGGCCTGGACGGCCTGCGCGTCCTGGAGGAGATCTGCGCGGCGGCCCGCACATTCGGCCTGCCGGTTCTGCTGGACGCCAAGCGCGGCGATATCGGCACGACCGCGCAGGCGTACGCACAGGGCTGGCTGACGGGACGGCACGCGGGCGCCGCGCTGACCGTGAACCCGTTCCTGGGCTTCGAGACGCTGACGCCATTTGTGGAGACTGCCCGGGCGAACGGTGGCGCGGTGTTCGTCCTGGTGAAGACTAGCAACCCCGGGCAGGCGGACCTTCAGGGCGGCGGCGTCAGTGAGCGCGTGGCGGACGAGATCACGCGCCTGAACGCCCAGGAAGACGCCGAGTACGCCAGCATCGGCGCGGTCGTGGGCGCCACGCACCCCGGCGATCTGGCCGCATTCCGCGCCCGCATGCCGCGCGCGCTGTTGCTACTGCCGGGCCTGGGCGCGCAGGGCGCGACCGCCGCGCAACTCGCCCCGGCCTTCGACCCGGGCGGCACCGGCGCGCTCGCCAGCGCCAGCCGGGGCCTGCAGTACGCCAGCGGGCTGGACATTCGCGCCAGCGTGGACGCCGCGCGGGACTTCCGCAACGAACTCAACAGCGTGCTCAGTTGATAGGAGAAGGTTGATAACCCCCTCTATCAACCGTCACCTGTCAACCATCAACCCAGCGCAGCGAGCATCCGTTCGATGTCGTCCAGCGTCGTGTAGTGCGCGATGCTGGTCCGCACGACGCCCTGCGGGTACAGGCCCAGGTCCCTGAGGGGCTGCACGGCATAGAAGTGTCCGGCGGCCACGTCCACCCCGGCCGCGGTGAGGCGCAGGGCGGTCTGCTCGGGGCTCTCCCCCGCCACGCGGAACGCGACGGTGCCCACGCGACCCTGCGTGCCCTGAGGGCCGTATACCGTCACGAGGTCATGCGTGAGCAGACCCTCGACCAGCCGGGCCATGACCGGCGCCTCCAGCTCGTGGATGCGCTGGGAGGCGGCCTCCAGCGCCGCGCGGGTCAGCTCGGGATGCCCGCCCAGCTCACGCAGGTAGTCCAGGGTGCCCAGCCACCCGGCGAGCAGCTCGAACTGCGGCGTGCCGTGCTCCATACCGGTGATGTCACCCTGCGGCACGAATTCCAGTTTCGGCCAGGGCAGCGTGGCGCGCAGCTCGGGGCGCAGCCACATGGCGCCCAGGTGCGGCGCCCAGACCTTGTACGGGCTGAACGTCACGAAGTCCGCGCCCCAGGTCTGCACGTCCGGGAAGGCATGCGGCGCGGCGTGCACGGCGTCCACGATGCTCCAAGCGCCCGCCGCGCGCACCTGCGCCGTGATCGCGGGAATGTCCGGCGTGACGCCCAACGCGTTGCTGGCCGCCGTGACCGCCACCAGCCGCGTCCGGGGAGACAGCAGCGTCGCCAGATCATCCGGGTGAAGCGTCATGTCCGGCTGCAGGGCGTGCCAGACTTTCACGGTCACGCCCTGCCGCTCCAGTTCCCGCCAGGGGCTGGCGTTGCTCTCGTGCTCCAGCCCGCTCAGGATCACCTCGTCCCCCTCACCCCACAGGCGAGCGAACGCCGCCGCGAGCCGGAAGGTCAGCGCGGTGGCGCTCTGGGCCAGGGCCACGTCCTCCGGCTGCGCGTTCATGAACAGCGCCGTCGCCTCGCGCGCCCGGACCTTCAGGGCCAGAATCTCCGCCCCCGGCCGGTGCCCCGGCATGGCATTCGTCGCGCCGTAACGCGTCAGATGCTCCGTGACCGCCTGAATCGCGCGGGTGGGAATCAGGCCCCCGGCGGCGTTGTCGAGGTACGAGCGGCCCGACTGGAGTTGCGGAAACTGGGCACGCAGGTCAGCCTGCGACGGCACGGCAGCGGTGGTCATGCGCCGAGTGTAGGCGCAAGCGGCGAGCGGAGTTCCGGGTGGCTGGACAACCGCCGGTCGGTTCGCTCGCCGCCGCCGGCACGCCGTCCTGCCCGCGCCCGCCCGTTCCCACTCCTCCCGACTCCTGAGATCGACCAGCTCTGGCGGTTCATCCTGCCGCCATTCACGCCCGTTTGATCGTTCTTTGGTGGGATGCACGCCTCATGGGTCTCGCCTATCCTGCTGGAATGAGTTTCGTGCGTAAGCCCCGGCCGTACTCGTCGGGTCTGCCGTCCGCGCCGGTATCCGCTCCGCGTGCGCCGTGGGTCCCGAAGGAGAAGGCGCCGCGTCCGGCCCGTCCGCGTGGGCCGCGTTCGTCGTGGGCGGGCGCAGTGACGGCCCTGGCGGGCCTGGGGGCGCTGCTGGTGCTGGTCGTGGGCCTGTCGGGCCTGTGGAACGCCGTGGCGCGCGACTGGCAGTTCCGTTCGGCAGCGGCGGGCGTGCTGGACGTGGTGCGCTGAGTGATTCGAATTCCGTCTGTTTCGTTGACCACCCGGAACTGCACCGAGCGGCCAACTCCACGCCCGGAATCCGAGCTGCTCCTACTCGCATCCGCTCGGATTGAACGGTTGTACAACACCGTTCAATCGGAGTTGAGATGACGCGGCAGTTCAGAAAATCGGTGCTGGGCTGGTGGAACCGCTGGCCGCGTTCGCCGTTCGTGCGGCGGCCCGAGCCGTGGACGCTGAGGCGGTCGCTGCGGGCGGCGGGAGCGGGGGTGGGCCTGCTGACGCTGGGCATGCTGGGGCTGGGCGTGGCGGGCGCGCTGAGTACCGGGGCGCTGGGGCGGGTATGGAACCTGCGCTCGGAACTGCTGCCCATCGAGGTGCAGGACCGGCGCGGTGCGCCGCTGGGCGTGATTGACCACTGCCGCGAGGGGAACGCGGTGAATGCGGTGCCGTGCCGGGAGTCGCTGAGCGTGCCGCTGACGGGCGTCAGTGAGGCGTTCCTGCTGGCGTACGTGGCGAAGGAGGACGTGCGCTTCTTCTCGCATTCGGGCGTGGATCTGGGGCGCCTGCCGCGCGCCATGCTCAGTGGTGCGGGCGGCAGCACGATCACGATGCAGCTGCTGAAGAACAGCGTGCTGGCCGGTCACTTCGATTACGACACGGACCGGCGTGGGCTGCTGCTGACCGTAACGCGCAAGGCGACGGAGTTCGTGCTGGCGCCGCTGGTGACGTGGCGCTACGGGCGGCGCGAGGTGCTAGCGATGAGCGTGAACAGCCTCCCGTGGATCGGGATCGGGCAGCGAAAGGGCGTGTACGACGCGTCCAGAGCGGTGTTCGGGGTGGAACCGGCGGACCTGACGCTGGCGCAGAGTGCGTTCCTGGTGGGGCTGCTGCCCGCGCCGGGGCGGTATCTGGTGCAGGAGGACACGCCGCCGGAGACGGCCACGGCGCGCTTCCGCTGGATGCGCACGCAGCAGCTGGTGACGCTGAACATCCTGCGTTCGCACGGGCTGATCTCGGACGGGGCGTACGCGCAGGCGGTGGCCACGCCGGTGCAGCCGAGGTTGTGGCGGGTGGAGTACGCGGGCTCGGGTGCGGACCTGAGGGTGGTGGCGGCGGCCCGCAATCCGGAGTACGCGAACGAACCGGAGCCGGTGTGGGCCATGCAGGAGCTCGTGCGGCGCGAGTTGCGGCGGGCAGGGGTGGATCCCAAGCGGGTGGGGCGGGTGGTGCTGACCATCGACGCGCAGGCGCAGGCCGCGTTGACGCAGCGGGTGCAGGGTGAGGGCGCGACCGGCCCGCGCGCGGCGGGTGTCGCCGAGGGCGCGGCGGTCGTGGACGTGCGCGGGGGCGGGATCGTGGCGCTGGCGAGCAGCACGGGCGGCAGCCTGAGCAGCGATCCGGGGCGGCAGTGGGCGGCGTCGGCGCTGCGTCCGGTGGCGAGCACCGTGAAGCCCCTGCTGTACGCGCTGGCCTTCGGGGACGGCGTGACGCAGCTGACGGCCTTCCGCGACGGCGCGACGGGGTACGCCGGGCAGGCCATCCGGAACAACTCGGGCGGTTTCCTGAACCGCGCGGTGACGGTGCGCGAGGCGAACGCCCGCAGTCTGAACACCGTGGCGGTGCAGGTGGGCACACCCCGCGAGAAGGCGCTGCGGCGCACGCTGGAGGCGCTGGGATACCGGCAGGACCCGCAGAACACGTCGAGCGTGTCGCTGGGCACGTACCGCGCCGCGCCGCTGGACGTGGCCGCCGCGTACGCGTCGTTCGCGAACGGCGGGACGCGCTGCGAGCCTCACCTGCTGGCCGAGGTGTACGACCGCGCCGGGCGGCCCCTGTCCCTGCCGCGCCTGGACTGCGCGCCCCTGTGGGACGAGGTGGTCGCCTACGAGACCTTCGACCTGCTGACCGGCGCGGTGACGTCGAACGCGGGGCACGTGAAGTTCCTGCGGCCCACCGCATGGCAGCGGCTGTCCGGGAAGGCCATGCCGCTGGGCGCGAAGTCCGGCACGACCGACGACGTGAACGACACGTGGTGCGCCGCCGTGACGCCGCAGTACGCCATGGCAGTGTGGATCGGCGACCCGGACGGACGGCAGAGTGTCCCCGTGAACCTGTACCGCGATCAGGCGGCCTGCCGTGAGGTCGGGCTGCTGCGCGACCTGCCGCACGAACGCACGAGCGTCCCGGTGCCGCCGGGCATCACGACCGTGGGTGGGGTGGCGGTGCCGCTGCCGGGCCTGAACCCCCGCAACCCCGCGCCGCCCGCACCCTGAGCCCCCCTCATTTCCCCTTTCCAGACTTCCGAGGTGACCATGCCCTTCCCAATGATCGTTCCTGCCTTCCTGTCCACCCTGCTGCCTGCGCCGATGAGCGCCTCGACCCTGCTGGGGCTGTCCACGCCGCCACTGCACCTGACGGTCGCGGTGGACATGACCGGCAGCAGCAAGAACCCGGCGTTCAAGTACGCGGATCAGGCGCGGCTGCTCTCGCAGAGCGTCCTGCTGAACCAGCTGCGCTCCGGGGACACGGTCACGCTGCTGCGCATCTGCGACGGCGTGCAGACCGTCGCGGACTTCACCTTCCAGTCGAAGAACGGCGCGCGGCTGGGCAAGGCCGACATCCTGCGCTACACGGCAGCCCTCACGAAACCCTGCACCGGGAAGGGCAGCGCGATCACGGCGGGCGTGCAGCAGGCCGTGAAGCGGGGCGCGCAGACGAAAGGTGTCGGGGACGTGACGGTGCTGTTCACCGACGGCGCGCTGCTGGACGACCCGAAGCGCGCCTCGCTGGGCGCGGCGGTGAAGGGTTTCCTGGGCGCGAAGGACACCCGGCTGCTGTTCGTGGCGGGCCTGAGCCCCGAGGCGGGCGCGGGCGGCGTGTCCGTCCGGGACTCGTTCGTGAAGGCGCTGGGCGGCAGTTCCGCCGACAAGCGGGTGCTGCTGGCGGGCGCGTACGACCTGTCGAACGTGTACCCGACGTTCGCGGCGCAGGTGAAGGCGGCCCGCCGATGACCGACCGCACGCCTGATCTGCCGAACGACGGGGAGATTCGTCCCCTCTCGCGCGTGACGCTCAGCGGACCGGACCTGAGTACCGTGAACCTCGAATTCGAGGACGGCGCGCATGAACGGCGTGGGGACACGCAGCAGGTGATCGTGCCGCCCTTCCCCGAGGAGCCGCAGGTCGAGGCGGAGGTAGCGCCCTTCACCTCCCTCGCCGACGAGCCGTTCGATCCGGCGCGCTACGAGGCCGCGCTGCCCGTCCCTGATCCGCTGGCCGCCGAGGCGTTCATGGCGGTGCTGACGCCCGCGCACTTCGGCGAGCTGCTGGGCGACCTGAGCGGTGAGTTGCAACTCGTGCGGGACGAGGCGGCCCGGGCGGCGCTGACGTCGCGCTCGCGGCTGTTGCGGCTGAACGTGGAGCAGTACCGCGTGAACTTCGAGCTGGCCCGCACGACCCTGAACCGTGTGCTGGCCGAGACGGGCGTGGGCGTGCGGACGTCCTGGGCGCGGCAGCAGGAGCACCTGAACTTCATGAACGCCGCGAGCAGCGGCGTGGAACGCGCCTACGAGCAGGCGACCGAGGCGATCGAGCAGGCCCGCGCGGCGCGCTTCGAGGCGCTGGCGCAGGCGGGCGTGCGGCCCGACACGGTCACCGCCGAGGATTTCTACACGCAGCAGGCGCTGGCCCAGCTGGCGGCCGAGGGGCACGCGGTGCGGCCGCCCGAGCAGAAGAGCGGCAGCAAGCGGGTGTTCAATGCCTTCGCGGTGTTCAGTAAGTTCTTCGTGGGGCTGATCAGCGGCGTGAGCATCAATCTGCTGTTCAACCCGGAGTCGCGGCTGTACCTGACGCTGATCGCGCTGACGGCGGGGGTGATGTTCAGCGTGTTGCTGCTGTGGCTGGTGGATGAACTGTCGTACCGCGCGAAGCTGGCCGCCAGCACGCCGGGCATGAGCCGCCCCGTGAACTACGTGCTGGGCATCGTGGCGGTGACGCTGCTGTACCTGGGGGTGGAGGGGTTCCTGAACTGGGACGGCATCCTGCGGACCACGCAGGAGATCGCCGCGAACGCCGCGCAGCAGGGCCAGCTGACGGACCTGAGTGCCGCGCCGGACGGGCCGGTCACGCCGGAGCACTGGTCGCTGCTGGTGTTCACGTTGGCGCTGGTGGGCATGGCGGCGGGCGCCGCGCTGATTCAGGGCCGCGAGCGGGCGCGTGGGGTGCTGGAGCGCGAGCGGCTCACGGCGCGCGTTTCGGCGCTGAAGGCAGGTGGCACGTGGCACGAGGTGGCCCGCGCGACCGATCTGGTCACGTACCTGGAGGCGGCGCGCGACCGGCTGGCCCCGCCGCGTGACGTGACGAGTCCGGATCACGCGCGTCTGAACGAGCGGGTGCTGAGTCACTGGGAGTCCGAGCGGGACGGTCAGGTGCAGGCGGTGACGGGCGCGCTGGTGCGTGAGGCGCGGGCGCTGCACGAGACGCTGGAGGAGTTCGCGGCGCAGGTGCAGGCGGCGCGCTTTCCGCAGCGCCGGGCCGGGTGGCGGGGTCTGCTGGGCTGAACGGCAGCGGGCAGCAGGGAGAGGTTGGGGGCGAATCCCACCTCTCCTCTTTTTGTGACTAGAGTCTCAATTAATAGTTCAATGTTAAGTAATATGGAGGACATGACGACCTTCTCCCCCGCTCCCGGCACCAGCCCCGTCCAGGGTCTGCACCACGTCACCGTCATGGCCAGCGACCCGCAGCGCAACCTCGACTTCTACACCCAGGTGCTGGGCCAGCGGCTGGTGAAGGTCACCGTGAACTTCGACGACCCCGGCACGTACCACTTCTACTACGGCGACCAGACCGGGCAGCCCGGCACGGTCATGACCCACTTCCCCTGGCCCGGCGCGAAACGCGGCGAACGCGGCAACGGCGAGGTCGTCGCCACCGCGTACAGCGCCCCCACCGGCTCGCTGGGCTACTGGCGGGAGCGGCTGGCCGCGCACGCGCTGACGGTCACCGAGAGCACCCGCTTCGGGCAGCCCGCGCTGACCTTCGAGGACCCGGACGGCACCTGGGTGGAACTGGTGTTCGAGGACGGACAGGCCGTGCAGCCCTGGCCCGCTTCCCCGGTGGACGCCGCGCATGAACTGCGGGGCTTCCACTCGGTGACCGCCTGGGTGCGCGACACCGACGCCGTGAGGCAGTTGCTGGTGGGCCAGCTGGGCTTCACGGAAGTCGGCAGCGAACCCGACGCCGAGGGGATGCGCACCCGCTTCCGGGGCAGTGGCGACGGCGTGGGCCTGTTCGTGGACGCCGTGGAACGCCCCGGCAAACCGCGCGGGCACTTCGGGGCGGGCAGCATCCACCACGTGGCGCTGCGCACCCGCGACGACGCCGAGCAGGAGGCGTACATGACTAGCCTGACCGGCGCCGGGTACCGCCCCACGCCCGTGCAGGACCGGCAGTACTTCCACTCGATCTACTTCCGTGAACCGAACGGCGTGCTGTTCGAGATCGCCACCGACGCGCCCGGCTTCCCCGACGACGAGCCCGTGGCGGAACTGGGCCGGCACCTGAAACTCCCCGCGTGGTTCGAGGGCCAGCGGGCGCAGATCGAGGCGCACGTGCCGCGCATCGTCAGCCGCGAGTACGGCGTGACCATCGGCCAGCGCGACCTCGGGGCCGCCGCACCCGATGCCACCCCCGAGGACGAAGGCACGGGCGTGCAGGTCTTCACGGCGGGCCGCGCCCTGGACGACGCCCGCGTGGCGATGGTCCTGCTGCACGGGCGGGGCGGCACGGCGCGCGACATCCTCTCGCTGGAACGCGACTTCAACCTGAGCGCCTTCACGTACCTCGCCCCGCAGGCCGAGGGGAACACCTGGTATCCCCTGTCGTTCCTGGCGCCGGTCGAGCAGAACCAGCCGCACCTGGACCGCGCGCTGGGCACCGTGGACGCCATGATGGGCGAACTGGCCGCGCGCGGCATCCCCGCCGAGCGGGTCGTGCTGGGCGGCTTCAGCCAGGGCGCGTGCCTCGCGCTGGAATACGCCAGCCGCGCGCAGCGTAAACCCGGCGCGGTGGTCGCCTTCAGCGGCGGCCTGATCACCCTGGACCAGGACAGCGCGTTCCCGGGCACGCCCGTGTTCATGGGTGTTGATCCGCGCGACGGCCACATCCCCCTCGCCCGCTTCGAGGAGACCGCCGCGCAGCTGCGCGAACGGGGTGCGACAGTGGACGCCCGGGTCATCCCCGGCCTGGGCCACACCATCAACGCGGACGAACTGGACGCCGCGCGGGCCGTCATGCAGGGGATCGCTGGCGCGTTGAGTTGATGGTTAATAGGTGCTGGTTGATGGAAAACATCCCTTCTCTATCAACCAGCACCTATTAACTTTCTACCTGAGGCGCGTAGCGACGAACACTGGCATGGCGTCCGGGCCCTCGAAGCCGGGGGTCAGGGCGCGCAGGGTGAAGAGGGCGCGGTTGCCCTGGACGTCTACCCGCTCTAGCGTGTAGCGGGTGGCGCAGGCGCGCGCAGCGGGCAGGGTGCGGTCACGCCAGACCTCCTGACCATTCACGGTCAGCCGGACTCCAGCCGGGCTCTCGCCGGGAGGGAGCATCTCCGGGTACGGGCAGCGTCCGGGCAGACGCACCACGTCCAGCTGCACCGGGACGCGGCGCGACCACAGGGGCACGGCGGTCACCTGACGCTGCCCGGCCCGCATGCCGTCCTGCCAGCGGGGGTAGGGCGCCGGGTCCGCCCGCTGGTAACGCGGTGTGGACAGCGGGCGCGTGGTGAACGGCGCGACCGCGGCGCGCGTGGCGGGCGTGGTCAGCAGGGCGTTTAGCACCCCCATCGGATGGGCGTCGGCGGTGCGGGCCGCCTGGTACGTGACGCGCCCGGTGCGGGTGTCCAGCACGGTCACCTGCGCATGCCCGAAGCCGCTGCCGTCGCGTTCGCCGGTCACGACGGTCATCACCTGCGCGCCGTCCGCGCTGAAACGCACCTGCGTGACGGGCAGGCGTTCGTTCGCTCCGGCCAGACCGGTCAGGCTCAGGCCACCCAGGGCCATCAGAAGCGGGAGGAGTCGGCGCATACGTGCACCGTACTCCTCCCGCGCCTGCGGCGTGAAGGGCGTTACTCCTTGACGCCCCCGGCGACGGCGCCGCCCACGAAGAAGTTCTGGAAGCCGTAGAACAGGCCCACAATGGGCAGGGCTCCCAGCGTGGCGGCGGCGGCGAACACGCCCCACTTGGTGCTGAACTGGCCGCTGGTGAACGAGCGCAGCATCACGCCGACCGTCCAGTGCTCCACGCCGGTCATCAGGATGCTGGCCAGGATGAACTCGGCGTACGTGCCGATGAACTGGTTCAGGAAGATGAACACCAGCATCCCGCGCGACAGGGGCAGCACGACGCGCGTGAAGGTCTGCCAGCGGGTCGCGCCGTCCACCATCGCCGCTTCCTCCAGGGACTCGGGGAGGCTTTCCACGTAGCCCTTGAAGATCCAGGTGTTGAAGGCGATCGCGCCGCCGGAGTACGCCAGGATCAGCCCGGCGAAGGTGTTGCCCAGGCCCAGGTCGGTCAGGAGTTTGAACACGGCGACCAGGGCCAGGAACACCGGGAACATCTGGATGAAGATGAAGAACAGCAGCATCTGGAAGCGGCCGGGGAAGCGCAGGCGCGCCATGGCGTACCCGGCGGTGGTGGACAGCAGGATGGCCAGCACGCCGGTCAAGCCGGAGACGAGCAGGGTGTTACGCACGGAGAGCAGGAACTTGCTCTCGTTGCTGCCGCCCGTGAACTGCGCCGGCCCCATGAAGATGACCAGCACGGCCAGCGCCGCCACGAGGATCCGCAGGCCCCAGGCGCGAACGTTCGCCAGCGCGTCAGTGTCGCGCCCGACCTTGCTGATGATCAGCGAGATCAGCACGCCAGCCAACGCCGCGCCGCCGATCACAGCGAGCAGCAGCTGCCACGCGGGCACGGTGACGCCCTCGAACAGCTTGGCGAAGTTCTCCAGGTTCAGCTGCTTCAGGTCGGGCAGCAGGCCGGTCTTGTAGAAGATGTTCGGGTTCCCGAAGTCCGGGAAGGCAAAGAGGCTGTTGCGCGGGTCGAACGCGGCGATCAGCACGTAGAACAGCGGGTAGATGGCGATCAGCACGACCAGCATCAGGAACAGGTGGGTCAGCTGGTCACCCAGCACGGCGGCGTAGCTGATGCGGCGGCCCGTGCGGGCCATGCCGATCCGCTGCCCCAGCAGGCTGGTCAGGGCCAGCACGCCGCTGGCGGCCACCAGGAACAGCAGGAAGCGCACCCAGCCGCGGTCCACGTAGAAGATCGAGAAGCTCTTCTGCTTGTCCTTGAGGCTGTCCACCAGCGCGTAGCCCAGCCAGCCGAGCAGCGCCAGGATGGCCACGCCGATAATCCAGGGCAGCGCCTTCTGAATGGCGGAGGGTTCGCGGTGCACGTACCCGCCGGGCGGGAGGTCGCGGGGGGCGGTGGTCATTTGCGGGCCTCCTCGAACACGCCGGCAGCTTTGAAGTTCACGATGCTGATGGCCAGGGTCAGGAAGAAGATGATCAGCGCGATGGCGCTGGCCAGCGCGAAGTTCTGCCCGCCGGCCGACACGAACGCGGTGTTGTACCCCCACGAGAGCAGGATGTCCGTGCTCTGCGCGGTGCTCTCGCGTCCTTCCTGGGCGGGACCCCCGGCCGTGAGCAGGTAGATGATCCCGAAGTTGTTGAAGTTGAACGCGAAGCCTGACAGCAGGATCGGCGTGAACGAGTTGCGCAGCAGCGGCAGGGTGATCCCGGTGATCTGCTGCCAGCGGCTGGCGCCGTCAATCTCGGCCGCCTCGTACAGGTCGTCGTTGATGGTGCTCAGGGCGCTGATGGTGGCGGTCATCATGTACGGGAAGCCCAGCCACAGGTTCACCATGAGGATGCTGACCTTCGCCCACAGCGGGTCATTCAGCCAGGGAATCGCCACGATGCCCAGCAGGCCCAGGGTCTTGTTGACGATTCCGAACTGCTGGTTGAACAGCGCGACCCACATCTGCACGCTGATGACGGTGGGAATCGCCCACGGCAGGAACAGCAGCGTGCGGTAGACGTTGCGGCCCTTGAGGCGTTTGTTGTACAGCAGGATGCCCAGGATCAGGCCCGCCAGGGCGTTCAGGACGATGGTGCTGAAGGCGAACGTGACCGTCCAGAGGAACACGGGCCACAGGGCGCGGCTGGCCTTGCTGAAGATCTCCTGGAAGTTCGCTAGGCCCACGTAGCTGATGCGGTTGATGCGGGTGGCCTGCGTGACCTTCACGGCGGCCGGCGCGGGGGCGGCCAGCGTGAAGGTCCTGTCCTGCGCGGAGGCGACCTTCACGCGGTAGGGCACGCTGGCGTCCTCGTCGTACAGGACCATGGTGGCCCCGGCGCAGTTCGTGGCGCTGCAGTTCAGGTAGGCCTGCGCGGTGCTGTCCAGGCCGGGCAGCGTGACCTGCGTGCGGTCGGCGTTGAGGGTCGCGTCCTGCCGGGCGGCGCTGTCGGGGTTGCCGCTGTTCTGGCCGCTGTAGTTGGTGAAGGCGTAGTTCACGGTGAGCACGACGGGCAGCACCGTGAAGGCCAGGATGAACACCAGGGCGGGCAGCAGGTAGAACCAGTTTGTGAGCCACGGGAAGGTGCGCAGGGTGAGTGGCGCGAGGATCACCAGGGCCAGCAGGGTCCAGACGAGCAGCAGGTAGGCGGGCGCGCCGGGAATGACCTGCGCGGTTACGGAGGCCAGAAGCCAGCCGATCAGGACGGAGGCGCCCAGCAGGGCCGCGAGAATCAGGATGGCCGTGAGGATGCCGCGGGTGCCCTGTGGGGGCACGGCGCGGGTGCGGGGTGAGGCGAGGGCTGTCATTGGGGTCCGTGGCCTCCAGTCAGGTGGGGTGCGGGCCGCTGGGCGCGGCGGGCAGCGGGGATCATCAGGTTCGGGTCAGCTTCCGGGCTGGACCGCGCGGGGTACACAGGCAGAGACGCGGGGGACGGCCGCCCTGATGGGCGGGTCCCTCCGCGTCGAGTCTGGCCCGGTTGGGGCGAGGTTGTGGTCATGCTCGCCCCACCTCCGGTTGGTTTACTTGATGCCGCTGTTGATTTCCTGGACGGCCTTGTCGAGGATCTGGCCGTAGTTCTGGTTGGCCTTCTGGACGCTCTGCGCGATGGCGTTGCTCCAGGGGCCCCACACGGCGCCCATCTGGGGCACGTTGGGCATGGGGGTGCCCATGCTGATGGTCTTGCCGAAGCCCTGCACGACGGGGTCGGCCTTCAGCTTGGTGCGGGCGCTGAGGCTGGCGGGGATGCGGCCGCCGGCCTTGTTGAACGCAACCTGCGCGTCAGAGGAGCTGATCTGCTTGGCGAACTGCGCAGCGACCGTCTTGTTCTTGCTGTAGGCGTTGAGCATGGTGCCCTGCACGCCCACGAAGGGGCTCCACTTGCCGGTCGCGCCGGGAGGGGTGGGGAAGGCGGTGATGCCGTAGTTGATGCCGGCCTTCTTGATGTCGCCCATGTCCCAGGGGCCGGTGAGGAACATCGCCAGGCGGCCCTGCACGAACGCGCTCTTGGCAGCGTCGCCGTTCACGCCTTCGGGCACGAGGTTGTACTTGTAGCGCAGGTCGTTCAGGAACGCGCTGGCCTTGTCGGCGCCGGCGTTGGCGAGGCCCACGTCCTTGACGTTCAGGGTACCGCCGTTGTTCTTGAAGACGTAGCCGCCGTAGGCGCTGATGATGCCGTACTGCATGTAGGCGTTGCTCAGGTCAGCGAGGTAGCCGAACTTGCCACTGCCGGTGTTCTTCTGCGCGGCGGCCAGGAACGCACTCCAGGTGGTGGGGGCGCTGGGGACCAGGGCCTTGTTGTACACGACGGCGACTGCTTCGGCGAACATGGGGATGCCAAACAGCTTGCCCTGGTAGGTCATGGCGTTCAGGGCGGTCTTGTCCAGGTCGGTGCGGCTGGTGACGTACTTGTCCATGGGCTCGATCACGCCGGCGGCGGCCAGCTGGCCGAGGCGGTCGTGCGGCTGGGTGGTCATCAGGTCGGGGCCCTGGCCCTTGGGGGCGCTCTGGATGAACTTGTCGGTCATCTCGCCGAAGGGCACGCTGACGACGTTCACGGTGTTGCCGGTCTTCGCCTTGAAGTCGGCGGCCTGGCTGCGCAGCCACGCGAGTTCGCTGTCGCCGAAGTGGGTCCACACGGTGATGGTGGCGGCGCTGGCCTGGCCGAGCAGGGCAAGGGAGAGAACAGTCAGAGCTTTTTTCATATGTCTCCTTGATGGGCGCGACTGTGAATCGCTTCCATTTCGAGGGATCGGTTCTGGTTCCATCGGCCTTCCACGGCAGGGAGGCTCCCGGGGTGTGCGCAGCTGAGCGTCCGCGCCTCGTGATTCTTCTGGTTGCTCGCCCAACAGTATAAGGCGAAAGTGGTGCCTTGACAATGGGGTGACAACGACAATTTCCCCGTCCCAGTCAGGAAGAAATCAGTTCTTCCCCGGGCATGACGGCCCGGGGCAGCATTCTGTCGGCTGGATGAACAAAATGGAAACTGGAAGCGGTTCACAGAATCCTAACCTTCGCACTGAGCCTTTGAACATCCCCCGATGAGTCCATCCCGACTGGAATCCATGGAAGCGGGTTAGACAGACCGCGCCCGCAAGGTTGGCGGAAGCGGGCTTCCGGGATCGGCTTATGAATCGCCCCTCGTCGCTCGGCGCATTTGTTCGCCGCCACACCCAATGCGCGCGGTCTCCACCACTGCACCACTTGCCGTTCTGTCCTGACCGAGCGGTCAGGGTGCAGGCGTATACTGCGCGGCATGTCGTCCGCCGCCCCCTCGCCCGCTCCGGCCGCGCCCGGGCGCACCAAACTGATCCTCTTCCTGACGATCTTCATCGCCATGCTGGGCCTGAGTGTCCTCTTCCCCATCATCGCCCCACTGGGCCGGGAACTGGGCCTGACCGAAACGCAGACCGGCTGGTTCTCCACCGGGTACTCCCTGATGCAGTTCATTTTCTCGCCCATCTGGGGGGGCCGCAGCGAACGCGTGGGCCGCAAACCCATCCTGCTGATGGGCCTCGTGGGCTTCTCCCTCAGTTTCGGTCTGTTCGGCGTACTCGCCCAGGCGGGCCTGAACGGCGCCCTGGGCGGCACCCTGCTGTTCGGCCTGCTCGTCGCCTCGCGCGTGCTGGGCGGCATGCTGTCCAGCGCCACGCTGCCCACCGCGCAGGCCATGATGGCCGACCTCAGCAGCGCCAAGGACCGCGCCGCCAGCCTCGGCCTGATCGGCGCGGCGTTCGGACTGGGCGTCGTGTTCGGCCCGGCCATCGGCGCCGCCCTGAGCGGCATCAGCCTGACCGCCCCGGTGTTCTTCAGCGCCGCGCTGGGCCTGATCACCGCGCTCGTCGCGTGGCGCACCCTGCCCGAAACCCGCCAGAGCGGCGCGAAACCCGCCGCGAAAGGCAGCCGGCGCGCGCTGCTCGCACAGCCCACCGTGCTGCTGCTGCTGGCCATCAGCGCCCTGTCCACCCTGGCCAGCGTGGGCATGGAACAGACCATCGGCTTCTACGTGCAGGACACCCTGCGCCTCACGCCCGAGGGGGCCGCGCGCACCGTGGGCATCATGCTGACGCTGTTCGGCTTCGTGGCCGCGCTCGTGCAGGGCGGCGCCATCCGGCCACTGGCGAAGAAGCTGCCCACCACGCCCCTGGTCACCGCTGGCCTGCTGATCATGGGCGCCGGCATGCTGCTGGTGCCCACCGCGCACGCCTTCTGGCCCATCACGCTGGCCCTGGCGGTCGTGGGCGTGGGCAGCGCCATCCTGAGCCCCAGCCTCAGCGCGGGCCTGAGCCTCTCGGCCGGAGAGGACCTCCAGGGCACCATGGCCGGCCTGAACAGCAGCGCCCTGGCCCTGGGCCGCATGACCGGCCCGCTGCTCAGCACCGGGTTGTACCAGACGGTCAGTCACGCCGCGCCCTACGTCCTGAGCGGCAGCGTCCTGCTGGCCCTGCTGGCAGTCGTGCTGCTGATCCGCCCGAAGGTGCAGCCCGCCGCCGCGTAACGCGGCGCTGTGAAGGGCGGGCTGATCCTGTGGGGGTCAGCCCGCCGCTGCACCCAGGCCAGCGTGCCGGGCGTGTAGCCTTGGACGTCCTGCCGGGCCGCGCGTACACTGCCCGGATGACTGATGCACGCCGCCCCCGCACCGCCCGCGACCGACCCGACCCATTCAACCCGGCCCGCGAGGTCGCCGTGCGGGTGCTGCTGCGCGTGATCGACGCCGACGCCTTCGCAGCGCCCGCCCTGGACGCCGCGCTGCAGGAGGCCCGATTGCCCGCGCGTGACGCGGGACTGGCCACGCACGTCGTGTACGGCGCGCTGCGGCACGCGCCCAGCCTGACCCGCGCGCTCGACGCGCGCCTGACCGGCGACACGCACCCAAAGACCCGCGCGGTCCTGCTGGCCGGGGCATTCGAGCGGCTGTTCCTGGGCACCCCGCCGCACGCGGTGGTCAGCGAGTACGTGAACCTCGCGCGCGGCGCGCGCCTGGCGCCCCCCGGTCTGGTGAACGCCGTGCTGCGCCGCCTGGAGAGCCTGAGCCCTGCGGAGGAGATCCCCGATGAGATGCCCGCGTGGCTGGCGGACGTGTACCGCCGCGCGTACGGCGAGCAGGCGCAGGCGGTGCTGGCGAACCTGCTGGAGCCGCAACCCCTGTGGCTGAGCCTCAGCGACGCGGGCGTCCGCGCCCTGGAAGACGAGGGGAGCGTCCTGGACGGGGGCGTGCAGGGCGTGGACCGCGTAGCCCTGGACCGCCCGCTGAGGCAGACCGCCGCGTTCCAGCAGGGGCAGGCGCAGCCGATCAACCCGGCCAGCCTCGCCTGCGTGGACGCCCTGGGCGACGTGACGGGCGAGCGCGTGCTGGACTTGGCGGGCGGCGCGGGCGTGAAGGCCGCGATGCTCGCCACGCGCGGCGCGCAGGTGACCAGCGTGGACGTTGTGGCCCGCAAGCACGACCTCGCCCGCGCAAACCTGAAGCGCCTGGGCCTGAACGCGCAGTTCATCACGCACGACCTGACCCAGCCGCTGGCCGCAGAGCCCGCGCGCGCCGTGCTGCTGGACGCCCCCTGCACCGGCAGCGGCACCCTGCGCAGCCACCCGGAGATCAAGCTGCGCCTCACGCCGGACGCCGTGCAGGGCATGGCGGCTCTTCAGGCGCGGATGCTGCCGAACGCCGCCGCGCTGGTGCGGCCCGGCGGGACGCTGGTGTACTCGGTGTGTTCCGTCACGCCGCAGGAAGGGCCGGAAGTCGTGCAGGCGTTCCTGGACGCGCACCCGGAGTTCAGCGCGCAGCCGGTCCCGAATCTGGAGGTGCCGCACGTGCCCGCCGGGCCGGGCGTCCTGACCGTACCGGTGGACGGCGTGGACGGGTTCTTCATCGCGCGCCTCCAACGCCGCGCCTGAACGGTCAGGGTAGGCTGCGCGCATGCGCCTCTTCCCTGCCCTGACCCTGACCGCGCTGCTTGCCAACCTGCCGCTTGCATCGGCGCAGACACCCCCGAACTGCGCCCTGGCCAACGCCGTGGACAGCGGCAGCTACGCCACCCTGACGATCACGGTATGGTCGGAAGCGGACGAGGACAACGCCGCTGCAAACTGGGCCGACTGCCGCGCCTCGGCGCTGCGCCGCACCCTGACCGGCCAGCCGAACCTCAGCGCACGCATGGACGGCCTGCGCCGACAGGTGCAGCAGATGCGGGCTCTGGAAGGTCAGTTCGCGGGCATCCGCGCGGGGGGTGGCACGCTGTACTCGCACGCCATTCCCCGCGCCTTTCCGTACCTGGAAGAGCAACTGGCGAGCCTCGCGGCGCTGGCCAGCACCAGCCTGGGCGCGCAGACTGGACAGGGGTACGTGACGCTGATCGCGCAGGCGCGCAGGGAACACGCAGCTTACGTGGCGACGCTGAGGGCATACAAGCCCGCGCCGGACGAGACCTACACGCTGTACAGCGCGGCCGAATGGAAAACCCTGGTGAACCGCTACGAGGCGCTGGGCCGCGCGGTCATGGGGACACTGGGCAGCCGGGGCGACGCGGCCACCGTGCTGGGCTACACCCTGCTGAACACCACCCTGTTTCCTGCCGACGGCGACTATTAAGCCGGACACAGCCGCAGCGGGTGGGTCCAGGGGCCCAACACGGCCACTGAACGTGCGGATTGCAGGCGGATCATGGGCTCACCTGAGACGGAGGGGCGCGGCGGTCGGAGGCCGGCAGTTTCCAGCCCAGACGGGGGTATGAGAATGACAGTGTCCGGGCCGCGCAAGGCGGCCCGGGCACTGGGTGTGGGGGTTACTGGCTGAGCGCGGCGTCGAGGGCAATCTCGATCATGGCGTTGAAGGTCAGCTGGCGTTCCTCGGCGGTGGTTTCCTCGCGGGTGACGAGGTGGTCGCTGATGGTCAGGACGGTCAGGGCCTTCACGCCGTGCTTGGCGGCCAGGGTGTACAGCCCAGCGGCTTCCATCTCGACGGCGAGCACGCCGTAGTCCGCCCAGATTTTGTACTGGTCGAAATCGTCGTGGTAGAAGGTGTCGCTGCTCATGATGTTGCCGACGTGCGTGGCGTGGCCGCGTTCACGCGCGATCTGGTAGGCGCGCATCAGCAGGTCGAAGTCGGCAATCGGGGCGTAGTTCTTCGCGCCGAAGCGGATGTTGTTGATGTTGCTGTCGGTGCAGGCGGCCTGAGCGAGGACGATGTCGCGGACGTGCACGTCCGCCTGGTAGCTGCCGGCGGTGCCGACGCGGATGAGGTTCTTGCAGCCGTACTCGGTGATGAGTTCACTGACGTAGATCATGGAGCTGGCGATGCCCATGCCGGTGCCCTGCACGCTGACCTTCTGGCCTTTGTACGTGCCGGTGTAGCCGTGCATGCCGCGCACGGTGTTGTGCAGCACGGGGTCGGTCAGGAAGGTCTCGGCGATGTGCTTGGCGCGCAGGGGGTCGCCGGGCAGCAGGACGGTTTCGGCGATCTGGCCGGGTTGTGCGTTCAGGTGGATACTCATGACCCCTGAGCCTATCAAGTTCCGGCGCGGGTGTGAACGAGCGGGTGCGGTCAGGCCGGCATGAGGCTGGCGCGGACAGCCCGGGTGAAGGCGGGCACGTCTGGGGTGCTGCCCTGCGCGAGTTCGGGGCGTCCGCCGCCCTTGCCGCCACTCTCGGTCAGCGCGGCGCGCAGCAGGGTGCCGGCGTTCACGTCCGGGTGCGCGCTGCCAATGCCCACGCGGCCGGTCTCCGTGACGGCCGTGACCACCTCACCGGGCTGAAGGTCAGTCAGGGCCGCCTGGAGTCCGGCCGGGTCGGTCAGGGTCACGACGCGCAGACGGACCGTGCCGTGCGTTTCGGCGGGGGTCGAGTCCCGCTGCGTGCGGGCCAGGGTGGCGTGCAGGGCGTCCAGCTGCGCGGCCAGCGCGGCGCGCTCGGCAGTCAGGGCCTCGACCCGTTCGGGCAGGCGCTCGACCGGCACGCTGAAGCCCTGCGCGAGGCGGCGGGCGTCCGCGTATACGCCGCTCAGGTAGGTACCGGCTTCCTCGCCGGCCATGAAGGTCACGCGAGTCACGCCGCCCTTGATGCGCTCGGTACGCAGGATCACGACCGGGGCGGCCATGCTGGCGCGCGGGACGTGCGTGCCGCCGCAGGCGCTCACGTCAAAGGGCGTGCCGTCCGCCTGGCGGTAGATGACCAGTCGAGTGTCGCCGCGCACCTTCGATTGGCGCCGCAGGGGGTGCCGGGGCAGGTCCTGTTCGGGGACGACGGGGGTGTCCAGGGTCAGGTCGCCTCGGCCGAGCATTTCGCGCAGGAGCTGCTCGGCCGCGCGCACGTGCGACTCGGCCGGGTCGCCGTTCAGGTCGATGGTGCATTCGGGCGCGTTCATGTTCACGGCCACCACCTCGAACACCGGGTTCACCTGCACGAACGCCTGGGCCAGCAGGTGCTCGGCGCTGTGGCGCTGCATGTGCCGCCAGCGGCGGTCGGCGTCCACCTCGCCGCGCACGGTGTCGCCCACGGGGGGCGCGGCGCCGTCCAGCGTGTGCCAGATCAGGCCGCTGGTCTTGTCGCGGCGGCTGCCAGTCACGCGCGCCTCACCGCCGTCCCAGCGCAGCGTGCCCGTGTCGGCCGCCTGACCGCCCGCATCGGGGTACAGGGCGGTGGCGTCCAGCGCGACCTCCTGGCCCTGCGCGTGCGTGACGGTGCCGGTGAACGTGAACAGGGTGCTGTCGTAGTACAGAGGGCGGGTCATGCCGCCCAGGGTAGCGCCACCAGCGCGGGCCGCCCGCCGTGAGGGCCGATTCACGACGCGCTTACCCGTACGGCGGGCCCGCCCCCTACACTGGGCGGTCCAGCCGGAGGCCCACGGGCGTCCGGCAATGGGAGGAGTCATGTCGCGGTCTGGAGTGTTGATGCTGGGGACGGTGGCGGCCATTGCCGCGCTGTTCGCGCTGGGGGGCGCCCTGGAGTGGCCCACACCGCCTGTGCTGGGCGGGGCGGTGGCCCTGCTCCTGCTGGGGGTGACGCTGGCCGTGACGTGGCGGCGGCGCGCCGAGCAGGCGCCCACTGAGACATCTGCGCGTCCGCCCGGACGCTGACCGTCTACAGCGCAGCGCCCCCGCCTGACTGGCTGGGGCGCTGCGTTGTGCCTGGGGGTTGTGCCTGGGGAGGGCGGTGCCGCCTCCCCGGACCGCTTCAGATTTCCACGTGGGCGGGCTGGGCGCGTTCACCCTTGGCGCGGCGGGGAATTTCCAGGTTCGGCATCATCAGGGTCGCCAGGAAGGCGAGCGCGGCGACCAGGATCGAGTAGCGGTAGATCGAGCTGATGGTGTCCGCGAACGCGACCTTGGACGCGCGGGCGCTGGCGAGCGTGATCTTCTCGCCGTCGTTCACGCCGCTGAGGGCGCCGCTCAGGGCCTGCTGGGTGGCCTGCTGCTCAGCCTGGGCTTCACCCTGGTCGAGGCCCTGCTTGATGCCGCTCAGGATCTGCGTGCGGGCCTGCGGGCTGGCCAGGGCAGGCGCGGGGATCTTCGCGAGGTTGTCACGCAGCGCCTGCGGCAGCTGGGTGTTGCCCGCCAGGGCCTGCACCTGCGCGGCGTCGCCACTGTTCACGGCCTGCTCGATGGTCGCGTAGGTCTGCGCGAAGCTGGCCTTCACCTGGGCGGGCACGCCGCCCTCGGGGATGCCGGTCAGCTGCGTGCGGGCGGCCTCGGGCAGGGCCTTGATGAACTTGTCGTTCTTCACGGCCGCCAGGGCCTGCTGGTCGCCGGTCTGAATGGCCCTGGTGAGGTTCTCGCGCAGCGTGGCGAAGCGCGCCTTGACGTCCTCGGGCTTCTCGGGGGTGGCGTTGCGGTCCCCCTTGGGGGCGTTGCCGCTCTTGATGTCGTCGCTGATCTTCTGCAGTTGCGTGGCGACGGTGCCCTGGTTGCTGGCGGCCTGCGCGGCGAACTGCGTGGCGAGGTTGCTGCTCACCCCGGCGGTCAGGATCGCGCCGAAGATGGCGGTGCCGATGGTGCTGCCCATCTGCTGGAAGAACTGCCCGGCGCTGGTGGCCACGCCGATTTCCCAGGGTTTCACGGACAGTTGCAGGGCGGTGGTGTACAGCGGCAGGGCGGGGCCCAGGCCCAGGCCCAGCAGGACCATGCGGATCACGACGCTGCCGTAGCTGCTGTCGGCGTTCAGGGTGCTCAGGGTGAAGAAGCCCAGTCCGGCGGTGATCAGGCCGACCAGCATCAGAGGTTTGTAGCGGCCCATGCGGCTGGCGATCTGGCCGCTGCCGATCGCGCCGATGATCAGGCCGACCGTGAGGGGAATGGTGGCCGTGCCGGCCTTGGTGGCGCTGACGCCCTGCACCTGCACGAGGTACAGGCTGAGGAACAGGATCGCGCCCAGGAAGCCGGCGCCGATCATGAAGCGCGCCAGGGCGCCCCAGGCGAAGGTGGGGTTCTTGAACAGCGTTAGGGGCAGGATGGGGCTCTCGTGGCGGCTCTCGACGAACAGGAACGCGATCAGGCTCACGGCGCTCAGGCCGAACAGGCCCATGATCTCGGGGCTGGTCCAGGCGTAGTTCCCGTCGGCGCCCCAGGTGAGGGCCAGCAGCAGCGGCACGGCGAACACCATGATCAACATGGCACCCAGCCAGTCCACCTTCGCTTTCAGGCCGCTGGCGAGTCGGGGCATCTTGCTGGCAATGAACGCCAGGGCGATCACGCCGATGGGCAGGTTCACGTAGAACACCCAGCGCCAGGACACCTGGTCGGTCAGGAAGCCGCCCAGCAGCGGGCCGATGACGCTGCTCAGGCCGAACACGGCGCCGAACAGGCCCTGGTAGCGGGGGCGGTCCACGGGTTCGAACAGGTCGGCGATGATCGCGAAGGCCACTGAGCCGAGCGCGGCGGCGCCGACGCCCTGAAGGCCGCGGAACACGACGAGCTGCATCATGCCGCCGCCGAAGAGGTTCCCCAGGAAGGGTTCACCCGCGAGGCCGCACAGGGCGCTGCCGAGCAGGAAGATCACGATGCCGATCATCAGGATGGGTTTGCGGCCGTACAGGTCCGAGAGCTTCCCGTAGATGGGCACCAGGGCGGTGTTGGTGAGCAGGTAGGCGGTGGTGACCCAGGAGTACAGGCTCAGGCCGTTGAGTTCCTGCGTGATGCGCGGCATGGCGGTGGACACGATGGTCTGGTCCAGCGCGCTGAGGAACAGGCCCAGCAGCACGCCCAGCAGGATCAGGCGTTTGGTGGGCAGGTCGAGGGTCTTGGCGTAGTCGATACGCCCTTCGGGTTCGGCGGTGTGTGCGCTCATGGGTGCTCCTGGCAGGAGTAGAGGGGTTCCAGTTCGTCCAGCACGTGCTGGAGGTGGTGGGTGGCAGCCTGGATGGTGCTCAGTTGCAGGTTCTGGAAGGTGGTGATGTACGCGCCGACGAATTCGCTGTCCATGCGGCCCACGATGGCCCGGCCGTCATCGGTGATGTCCACGAGTTTCTCGCGGCGGTTGTCGGGGTTCTCGGTACGCTGCGCCAGGCCGCGTTTCACGAGGCGTTCCACGAGGTGGCTGGCGGCGGGAACGCTCAGGCGGGTCAGTTCGCTGAGCTGCGTGACCGTGATAGGCGCGCGGGCGCGCAGCTGGTGCAGGGCGGTGATCTGCGAGAAGCTCAGGTCGCGCTCGAGCAGTTCGTCCTGCATGCCGCGCATCACTCGGCTGCTGATCAGTCGGTGCAGGCGTTTCATAGTCTTGCCGAACTGCTCGGCCGCCTGGGTCAGTTCCGGGCTGGCAGTTTCCGGGGGGGGCGGGTCAGGAGGAGTCATACTTCCAATCTTGCAACAGTCTCATAGCCAAGAAAGTATGACACCTCGCACCATTTCATGCATAGATGGATCGGCCTAGTCCCTGGACTCGACCAGATGGTCCTTCTCAGGGAAGCGGTTCGGGAACCCACACGCCCCCAGGGCAGTACAGACCCCACGTGCCAGTCGCTCTACACAGCAACCGGCACGTGGGGTCTGCTCAGGCGCTCACTGCGCTGCTCAGCGCAGGGCGTTCCAGGCGGCCTGCACGGCCACGCCGCGTTCAAAGCGCACGCCCAGGGCGCTGAAGGCGTCCTCCAGAATCCCGGCGATGGCCAGCGCGTCGTAGCGGTCCGCGTAGCCCATGGTGCTCACGCGGAACACCGTGTCCTCGTGCGGGGCCTGACCGGGCAGGGCGCGCTGGCCCATGGCGGCCAGCTGCGCCGCCACCTGCCGTCCCGTGACGCCCGAGGGCGGCGTGAGCACCGCCACGGCCGGGCTGGTGCGCGGCGCCCAGGCGGGGGCGCCCAGGGCAGTCCCGGCGGCGATCAGGGCGTCGGTCTTGCGGCGCTGCTCGGCCCACAGCACCTCCAGCGGCACGCTGAGCAGCCGGTCCAGCGCGGTGCTCAGCGCGTAGATCAGGTTGATGGCCGGAGTCTGCGGGGTGTTCCCGGCCTTCTGCCCGGCCAGTTCGCGGGTCATGTCCAGGTAGAAGCCGCGCTCCGGGTTCTGAATCATGCGGGCCTGCACCTCGGGGCTGAACAGCACGAAACCCAGGCCGGGGGGCGTGGCGGTGCCCTTCTGACTGCCGGACACGATGACGTCCACACCCCACGCGGCGGGGCGCAGCTCCGCCACGCCGTAGGACGTGATGCCGTCCGCGATGATGATCAGGTCCGGGTTCTGCGCCTTCGCGGCCCGCGCGATGGCTTCCAGGTCGTGCAGGGCGCCGGTGCTGGTCTCGCTGTGCGTGATGAGCAGGGTGTGCGCGCCTCGCGCGGCGTCCGCGACCTCCTGCGGGTCGAGGACCTCACCCCAGGGTTTTGACACGAGACTGGCGTCGTACCCGAAGCGGCGGGCCATCTCGCCCCAGCGTTCGCTGAACTTCCCGGCCTGCGCGTTGACGACTTTCGCGCCGCCGGGCGTGGTGCTGACCAGCGCGCCCTCGAACGCGCCGGTGCCGCTGCTGGTGGTGATGACCGCGTCGTAGGGGTCGCCCAGCAGCCGGGTGAGTTTCTCGCGGGCTTCCATCAGTTTGGCGATCCCGGCCTGCGCGCGGTGGTGCATCTGCGGCTGCGCCAGTTCGGCCAGCACGTTCGGCGCGACCTCGACCGGGCCGGGCGCGATCAGGCGTTCGCGGTTCAGGGGCGTGAAGTCCGGGCGGGCGGCATCGGTCATGCCCAGCATCTTAGGCTGCCTGCCCGGCCGCCCGTGGCGCCCCTGTTCAACCCTGCCGCTCCTGCACCCCTTGAGCCCAGCTGACTGTGAGAAAAATGTAGGGGTTTCATGATGAGATGAGGGCATGCGTTCCGCCTTGCATCTGACCCTGCTGACCCTGAGCCTCGGGCTGAGCGGCGCCAGTGCCGCGCAGACCCCCAGCGTTCCGTACGGCACGCCCGCCCCCCTCACCCTGCCCGGCGGGCAGCCGGTCGCCGTAGACGCCCTGGTGGACCGCGCCGATCTCTTTGACCTGCTGGTGCAGGCCGACTTCAGATCCTGCGGGCAGACCGCGTACCGCGATCCCGTCCTGGACGCCGTGGCCGCCCGCGTGGCGCGGGGCTTCTCCCTGAAGACCGAACTGCTCAGCGCCCGGGTGCGGGCCCAGAAGGCCAACCAGTTCGTCCTGCCGAAACTCGGCCGGGCGCCCGCCGTCGTGCAGGCCCTGGCCAACCAGTGCGCGCTGCGCGTGGGCTTCACCCGCTACGGAGTGGCCGTGCAGGACGGCCGCGCCGCGCTGGTCAGCGTGAAGCCCGCCCAGATCGAGGCGGACGATCCCCGCGCGTGGATGCTGCACTTCCTGGACCTGACCAACGAGGCCCGCCGTCAGGGTCAGCGCTGCGGGGATGACCTGTTCCGCAGCGCCCCGCCGCTGCGCTGGAACGAGCAGCTGGCCGCGTCCGCGCAGACGCACCTGAATGACCTGATCCGCCTGAACTTCCGCGGGCACGTGAATCCCGAGACGGGCAGCACCCCGCCCGACCGGGCCCGCGCGGCCGGGTACCCGAGCGGGACCGTCGGGGAGAACGCCGCGTACGACTCCACCACGCCCGAGGACGCCCTGCAGAGCCTGCTGGACAGTCCCGGTCACTGCCGCATCCTGATGAATCCCGACTGGCGGGACTTTGGCGCTGCAATGGGCAACGGCACCCCCGAGACGGTGTTCTCCACGTACTGGGTGCAGGACTTCGGCCGCTGACGTGCGGGGGGCGCCGGCCGCCCCCGGGCCTGGGTACCCCGGTGCATGAAGGTGCGCGGAAGTCACGCGGCCGGGCGCCCGCTCTAGGCTGCGGCATGCGAATCGTGATCGTGGGGGGCGTGGCGGCCGGCATGAGTGCCGCGAGCCGGGCCCGTCGTTTCAATCCGGACGCCCAGATCGTGGTGTTCGAGCGGGGAGAACAGATCAGTTACGGCGCGTGCGGGCTGCCGTACGTGATCGGCGGTGAGGTCGAGGATTTCGACCGGTTGATCGCGCGCACGCCCGAGCAGATGCGCGCGCGCGGCATCGGCGTGCGCCTGCGACACGACGTGACCGGCGTGGACGCGGCGGCCGCGACGATCACCGTGACCGACCGCGCCACCGGGCAGTCCTGCACGGAACCGTACGACCGGCTCCTCCTGGCGACCGGGGTCTCCCCCGTCCGGCCCGACTGGGCGGTCACGCCGCTGGGGGGCGTGCATGTCCTGCGCGACATTCCCGACGGTGAGGCGCTGGACGCCAGCGTGCGGGGCGCGAAACGGGCCTGCATCGTGGGCGGCGGGTACATCGGGCTGGAACTGGCCGAGGCCATGAGCGCGCGCGGCCTGAGCGTCGTCATGCTGGAAAAGGGTCCGGAGGTGGCGGGCCGCACGCTGGATCTGGGCTACCAGCGCCGCGTGCGCGCCGAACTGGAACGCCACGGCGTGGACGTCCGCTGCGGCGTGACCGTGCAGGGCCTGACCGGGAAGGAGCGCGTGAGTGGCGTGCAGACCGACCGCGGCCTGGTCCGCGCCGATCTGGTGGTCGTGGCGGTGGGCGTGAAACCGAACGTGGCGCTGGCCAAGGCGGCGGGCGCCCGGCTGGGCCGCACCGGCGCGGTCGCGGTGAACGCCCGGCAGGAGACCAGCGTGCCCGGCGTGTTCAGCGCCGGGGACAACACCGAGAGTGTGCACCGCGTCACGCGCCGGCGGGTGCACATCCCGCTGGGCCTGACCGCCAACCGCATGGGCCGCATTGCCGGGGTGAACATGGCGGGCGGCGAGGCGCGCTTTCCCGGCGTGGTGGGCACCGGAATCTTCAAGACCTTCGATCTGGGCGTGGCCCGCACCGGCCTGACGCAGACCGACGCCGACGCGCTGGGCCTGAACGCAGTGAGTGTGGACGTCAGCAGCACCGATCACGCCGGGTACCACCGCACGAGCCGCCCCATTCACGTCCGCCTGACCGCCGAGAAGGGCACGGGGCGGCTGCTGGGCGCGCAGCTGGTCGGCGAGAACCACCTCAGCGTGAAGCGGGTGGATGTCGTGGCGGCCCTGCTGGGAGAGCGGGCGACCGCGCAGGACCTCTTCGACGCGGACCTCGCGTACGCCCCGCCGTTCAGTGGCGTGTGGGACGTGCTGCTGGTGGCCGCCGACCGGCTCCACCGGCAGGTGTAGGGGCGCGGCCCGCTGGCGTAGCAACCAGCGGGCCGCGCCGGGTCAGGCGCTTACGCCCGGACGAGGTAGGCGCTGTCAATGACGTCCAGCGCCCGCACCTGTTCAAGCTGCTCGGCGGTCAGGGTGTCGTCGAGGGTCAGGGTGAACAGCGCCTGTCCGCCCTTCTCAGCGCGGCCCAGGGCCATCCCGGCGATGTTCACGCCCCAGCTGCCCAGCAGGGTGCTCAGCTGCGCCACGGCGCCGGGTTTGTCCTGGTTGCTGGCGATCAGGATGACACCCTCGGGTTCCAGTTCCACGCGGTAGTCGCGCAGGCGGGTCAGGCGGGGGTTGCGGCCGAAGACGGTGCCGCCCACGGTGCGGGTGCGTTCCTTCTCGCCGCGCCCGCCGGCCGTGACCTTCACGATCACTTCCGTCTGGTAGTCGGGGCTGTCCTGTTCCTCGCGGATGGCGATGTTCACGCCGCGTTCCCTGGCCAGCGCGCGGGCGTTGATCATGTTGGGCGTCTCGTCGGTGCGGCCGCTCAGGTAGCCCACGAGGACACTCGTGACGACCGGGGCGGGGTCGGCGGGGAACTCGCCGCGGAAGGTCACCTCGACGTCGTGCGCGCCGGGCAGCAGCTGCGCGAGGATGCGGCCCAGCTTCTCCCCGAGTTTCAGGTAGCCGCCCAGCGCTTCGAGGGTCTTGGCGTCCAGGGCGGGGGCGTTCACGGCGCCCTTGCTGACGTCGCCGTGCAGGGCGTCCAGGACGCGGGAGACGATCTCCGCACCGACGCGTTCCTGCGCCTCGAAGGTGTTCGCGCCCAGGTGCGCGGTGATGCCCAGGTTCGGGGCGCCCAGGAAGATGTGGTCCGGGGCGGGGGGTTCATCCACGAACACGTCCACCCCGGCGGCGAACAGGTGGCCGCTGTGCAGGGCGTCCACCAGGGCCTGCTCGTCGATGATGCCGCCGCGCGCGGCGTTCACGGCGATGGCGCCCTTCTTCAGGCGGGCGAGCTGCTCGGCGCCGATCATGCCGCGCGTCTCGTCGGTCAGGGGCGTGTGGACGGTGATGGCGTCCACCTGCGCGAGCAGGTCGTCCAGGGTCGCGGCGCGCGTGACGCCCAGGCGCTCGAACTTGCTGTCCGGCACGTAGGGATCGAAGGCGACGACGGTCATGCGCAGGCCCTGCGCGCGGTCGGCGACGATACTGCCGATGCGGCCCAGGCCCACGATGCCCAGGGTCTTGTCCTTGAGTTCCAGGCCCAGGTACTTGCGGTCCCACTGTCCGGCGCGGGTCTTGCTGTCACTGCGGGTCAGGCCGCGCGCGGCGGCCATGAGGTGCATGACGGCCAGTTCCGCGGCGGAGACGTTGTTGCTTTCCGGGGCGTTCAGGACGAGCAGGCCGCGCAGGCTGGCGTAGTCGAGGTCGATGTTGTCCACGCCGACGCCGCCGCGTCCGATGACCTTGAGGCGGGGGCCGGCGGCGTCGATCAGTTCGCGGTCGACCTTGGTGCGGCTGCGGGTGATCAGCGCGTCGTACTCGGGCAGGCGGCGCAGGGTCTCGGCGCGGTCCATGTTGCCCTGGTAGTCGATCTGGAATCCGGCGTGGTTCAGGTCGCCGGGGTTCATCTCGTCGCAGATCAGGACGCGCAGCGGGGCGGCGTTCAACTGGTCGGCGGGGGTGGGCGCGGTGGCGGTCATGCCCCGAGGGTACGCGCCGTCCGGGCCGGGGTCGCTGATTTGGCTAGGGGGAGGGTGGGGGGTGGGAGACTGGACAATATTTTTTAGGCATGCCTAATATGAGGGCATGTCCGGTTTACCCCCCACCACCGAGGCCGCGCCGCCCACCACCGGCCGCAGCCTGGACGACCGCATGACCGCCCGCGCCGAGGCCGTCCTGGCCCGGCAGTCCCAGAAACGCGGCCTGGCCCGCATCCTGCCCTTCCTGGGCCCCGCCGTGATCGCGTCCATCGCATACATGGACCCGGGCAACTTCGCCACGAACATCCAGGGCGGCGCGCAGTTCGGGTACGCGCTGCTGTGGGTGATCCTCGCGGCGAACCTCATGGCCATGCTCATCCAGAACCTCAGCGCGAAACTGGGGATCGCCACCGGGAAGAACCTGCCCGAAACCATCCGCGAACGCTGGCCGCGCCCGGTCGTGTGGCTGTACTGGCTTCAGGCCGAGGTGGTCGCCATGGCCACCGACCTCGCGGAATTCCTGGGCGCCGCCGTGGCCATTCAGCTGCTCACCGGCCTGCCGCTCATCTGGGGCGCGAGTATCACGGCCGTCCTGACCTTCTGGCTCCTGACCATCCAGCGCCGCGGGTTCCGCCCGCTGGAACTCGTGATCGGCGGCTTCGTGGCCATCATCGGCGTGGCGTACCTGACGCAGTTCGTGCTGGCCCGCCCCGCGCTGGCCGAGCTGGGCCGCGGGTTCATTCCCAGTTTCCAGGGCGTGGACAGCGTGTACCTCGCGGTGGGCATCATCGGGGCGACCGTCATGCCACACGTGATCTACCTGCACTCGGCACTCACGCAGGGCCGCGTGCCCACCCGCAACGACGACGAGAAGGTGCGCCTGAGCCGCCTGAACCGCATCGACGTGATCGTGTCGATGGGCCTGGCGGGCCTGATCAACATGAGCATGCTGGCCGTCGCCGCCGCCACCTTCTACGGCAAGGGCGTCGAGGACGCCGGGGACCTGGAAACCGCCTACCGCACCCTGACGCCGCTGCTCGGCCCGGCCGCCGCGACCGCGTTCGCCATCGCGCTGCTCGCCAGCGGCCTGAGCAGCAGCGCGGTGGGCACCATGGCCGGGCAGGTCATCATGCAGGGCTTCGTGAACTTCAGTATCCCGCTGTGGCTGCGCCGCACGATCACCATGCTGCCCGCCTTCATCGTGATCATCCTGGGCCTGAATCCCACGGACGTGCTCGTGCTGTCGCAGGTGATCCTGTCCTTCGGGGTGCCGTTCGCACTGGTGCCGCTGCTGCTCTTCACCGCGCGCCGGGACGTGATGGGCGTCCTGACCAGCACACGCCTAGTCACCACGCTGGGCTGGCTGTTTGCCAGCATCATCATCGGCCTGAACGTGTACCTGCTGTGGGGCGCCTTCACGAGCTGACCAGCACCGGGGCCACCTGGGCCCGTTCCTGAAGACCGGTACCAAAGCATCCCTGACAGAAAACAGTATGGAACGTCGGCGGCGCGTCACGGGAAGACCAGCCGGTTCCGCGCCGCGCCGCCGACGCCCACCGGACCGGCCAAACCCGCCCCTGACGCATGAACACGGTATACGCGCATCCCTCTGAAACAGCCGGGCGCCGCGCCCGTAAAGGCTACGCGCTGCAAGAGTCGCGGAAGAAACCGCCCGGTACAGTAGGCCATGTTTCCCGAAAGAGTCTCCCGCAGGGGCCGGTCATGGCCCGCCTGAGCCAGCAGACGGCGCCCACCGGGCACACCGTGCTCGTGGTGGACGACGACGCCGATTTGAGAACCACCGTGTGCCGCCTCCTCCAGAACTGCGGGCACACCACCCTGGCCGCCGAGGGCGGCGAGCAGGCCCTGCACCTGATGCAGCAGCACGACGTGCACCTGGTCCTGCTGGACTACTTCATGCCCGGCATGAACGGCGAGGACGTCGTGCGCGAACTGCGCGCCCGCGGGCACACCACCCAGGTGGTCCTCCAGACCGGGTACGCCTCCGAACGGCCTCCCAGAACTCTGCTGCGCGACCTGGACATCCAGGGCTACCACGACAAGTCCGAGGGTCCCGACAAGCTGCTCGTGTGGGTGGACGCCGCCCTGAAAGCCCACCGGCACGTGCGGGCCATCAGCGCCTCCCGCGACGGCCTGAAATACATCCTTCAGGCGGCGCCGCAGCTGCACCGCCTTCAATCGCTGGACAGCCTGCTGCGCGGCATCCTGCTGCAACTTCAGGGCATCCTGGGCTTCTCCGGCGCCTGCGTGGCCGTCAGCGAGGACGCCCTGGCACAGGACACCAACGGCTTCGTGGCCGTCCCGCACCCGCAGGCTCAGCCGTTCGACCTGCGGGTCTCGACCGGCCGGTTCGAGGGCCAGGCGTGGCATCAGCTGGGCGGCCACGAACAGGGCGCGGTCCTGCACGCCGCCAGCAGTGGTCAGGCATGCCGCACGCCGTACATCGCGCTGCCCCTGACCATCGGGGACCGGAACGTTGGCGTGGTCCTCGTGGACAGCGCCCCGAAAGACCAGGAACTTGACCTGACCCTGCTGGAGGTGTTTGCGGCGCAGGCGGCGGTCGCCATTCAGAACGTGCAGCTGTTCGAGCTGGCCACCACGGACGAACTGACGGGCCTCATGAACCGCCGCGCGTGGCTGGCGAGGCTGGATGAGGTGCTGCACCTGGGCACCCGGCACGGGCACCCCACCAGCGTCGTCCTGATCGACGTGGACCACTTCAAGCGCGTGAATGACACCCACGGCCACCTGGCCGGGGACGCCGTGCTGCGGGAACTGGGGGCCCTGCTGAAAGACCAGATTCGCCTGACGGACGTCGCCGCGCGGTACGGCGGCGAGGAGCTGGCCATCCTGCTGCCGCACACCGACGCGGCCGGTGCCTACCGCCTCGCCGACCGCCTGCGGCAGGCCCTGATGGACCTCCGCGTGCCCTGGGGCACCGACCCGATCACCGTGACGGCCAGCATGGGCGTCACCACCGCGCCCGGGCAGGACGCGACACCCAGCCCGTACGACATGCTCGCCTCGGCCGACAAGGCGCTGTACCGCGCCAAATCACAGGGCCGCAACCGGGTGGTGGACCTGCCGGTCGGGCTGACCTCGTGACCGCGGCGGAGGACCCGGCCCTCGCCCGGCTCGCCACGCTGCTGCCGGGCGCCGTGTGGCACGCCGATCCTGCCACGCACCGCACGACGTTCATCTCGGACCGCCTGACCGACATGCTGGGCTTCACCCCGGCGCAGTGGACGGGCGAGCCGGGCTTCTGGGAATCCAGGCTGCACGCGGGCGATCAGGAGTGGGTGCAGGGCGCCCTGCGCGCCGGCATCCACAGTGGCGAGCCGTTCACGCTGGAGTACCGCCTGCTGAACGCCCGGCAGCAGGTGGTGTGGGTCCGCGACCTGATCACACCCCTGTACGAGGACGGGCGGCTGAGTGCCCTGGGCGGCATGATCCTCGACATCACCTCCGAACGGGAGAATGAGACGGCGCTGCGCACCGCGCTCGATCAGTTCGCCCGGCTGTTCAACAGCAGCCCGGTGGGCCTGGCCGTGCTGACCGCCGCGACCGGCAAGGTCCAGCGGGCCAATGCCGCGTTCCGCGCCGTGGCTGGACTGCGCACCTCGCTTCGCCCGGGCAGCCCCGGCACCGATACCCTGTGGGCCGATCCGGGCGCCGCGCACGACTTCTGGACGGCGCTCCAGGCGGGAGCCGTGCAGGAGTGGTCCGCGCAGTGGCTGGACCGCGGCCGACAGGTGCGGGAGGTCATCCTCTCCGCCGACCGGCTGAACGACGAGGGCGACACGGCGTTCATCATGATGCGGGACGTGACCACGCAGGTGCAGGCGCGCCGGGACGCCGAGGCCAAGGAGCGCCGCTTCCGGGCGATGGTCCAGCACAGCTCGGACCTGATCACCGTCCTGAGCCCCGGCGGGACCATCCTGTACGCCAGTCCGGCCGTGCAGGCCGCGCTGGGCTACAGCAGCGACGAAGCCCTGGGCCTCAACGCCCTGGATCACATGCATCCCGACGAACATGACGCCATCCGCGCCGAGTTCGCCCGCGCGGTTCTGGGCGGCCCGGGCGCCTGCGCGCGCCTGACCAGCCGCTTCATTCGCAGCACCGGCGAGTACCGCCACATGGAATGGGTCGCCACGAATCAGCTGAACGACCCGTCCATCCAGGGCATCGTCATGAACTCCCGGGACGTCACCGAGCGCGTGCGGGCCGATCAGGAGCGGCGGGAAACGCAGCAGACCTTCGAGACGCTCTTCTCCGCGTCCCCGGAGGCGACCCTGCTGGTGGACTTCGCGGACACCATGACCATCGTGGACTGCAACGAGGTGGCCGCCGCCATGCGCGGGTACCGCCGCGACGAACTGATTGGGCAGAGCACGTACCAGTCCATGCCCAACGGCGCGGAACTCCTGAACGACGTCACGGCCAACGACGCCTTCCGCGACCGCGTGCGGCAGGCCCGGCGCCTTCAGTTCGAGTCCGAACACCTACATCGCGACGGGCACGTGTACCCCGTGGAGGTCAACCTGGCGCTGGTGACCATCCGCGGGCGGGAGATGATGCTCTGCATCGAACGCGACATCAGTGAGCGGCGCGCCGCGGCCGCCGCTCTGGAAGCCAGTCAGGCGCGGCTGGTCGCCAGCGAGAAACTGGCCGGGCTGGGCCGCCTGACCGCCGGGCTCGCGCATGAGATCAACACGCCGCTGGCCGCCACCCTGACAGAACTGCACGAGGCGACGCGGCTGGTGCAGGAGTACCGCGACTCGATCGGGCACGCGCAGGTCACGGACGCCGATCACCACGAGATTGCCGGCGAGCTGAGCCGCGCCGTGGACGCCGCCCAGCGCAACCTCACCCGGATCGGGGATTTCATCCGGAAGATCCGCGGGCACACGCGGGACACCATCACGGACCGCGTGGCGTTCGACGCCGTGAAGCACGCCGAGAACACCCTGTCCATGCTGGCCCACGAGGCCCGCGCCGCCAAGGTGGACCTGCTGCTGGAACAGCCGCGCGGGCCGGTCCGCCTGCACGGCGAACCCGGCCGCCTGACGCAGATCGTCACGAACCTGGTCATCAACGCCATTCACGCCTGCCCCCCGGGCGCCACCGTCACCGTCAGGTTCGACACGCAGGACGACGGCAGCGCCGTCATGCAGGTGCAGGACACCGGCACGGGTATTCCCGATGACGTGCTGCCGCGCATCTTTGAACCGATGTTCACCACCAAACCCGTCGGGCAGGGCACCGGGCTGGGCCTGTCGATCATTCACGACATCATCAGCGGGCATTTCGGCGGGGACATTCAGGTGCGCACGTCCAGTACGGGCACCTGCTTCACCGTGACCTTCCCAGGCCGGACCGCCGACCGGCCGCCCCACTGACCGCACTTCACCCGGCGCTGCGGACCCACCGACCACAGAGCAGCCCCCAGCCGAAACTGGGGGCTGCTCTGTGGGCCGGAATCAGTACTTGATGTAGTACTCGGCGAAGCCGTCGTCGCGGGTCTTGACCAGCGTGGCGTTCGTGGGCATGTACTTCTGCGCGGTGGGGCTGCTGGTGTACAGCAGGGTCGCGCCGGGGATGGGCGTCAGTTTCCAGTTGCCGTCCGCCGTGGGGTTCACGGTCTTCTGATCGTTGAAGTACGCGATCAGGGCCTGACGGGTCTCGTCGGGGGCCTGGAGGATGATGTTCTTGCCGTTCAGGCCGGGGAACGCCCCACCGCCGGACGCGCGGTAGTTGTTCGTGGCGACCACGAACTGCTGGTTGGGGTCGATGGGTTTGCCCATGTACATCAGGTTCTTGATGCGGTGCGCGCTGGCGTCTGCCACTTCGCCCTTGCTGTTGTAGCGGTTGGGCTGGGTCACGTCAATCTCGTAGGTGACGCCGTCGATCACGTCGAAGTTGTACGTGGGGAAGCTCTCGTCCACCAGCGCCTGGGGTTCGGCCTTGCTGGGGTCGATCTGTTTGAACTGCCCGGCGCTGCGCTCCAGCCACTCCTGCACCTGCGCGCCGGTCACGAGCACGGCCTGCACGGTGTTCGGGTACACGTACAGGTCGGCGACGTTCTTGATGGCCAGCGTCCCGGCGGGAATGTCGGTGTAGTAGCTCGCGCCCGCGCGGCCCCCGGCCTTGAAGGGCGCGGCGGCGGACAGGACGGGCAGGTCCTTGTACTGCGTGCTGCTCAGGGCGGCCTTCACGTACGCGATCTGCGCGTTGCTGACCAGCTGCACGCTGGGGTCGTCCTGCGTCAGCGCCCAGTAGGAGTTGATGGGGGTGGTCAGGTCGGCGACCTTGCCGCGCACGTACGCCAGAGTGCCCTCATGCGCCTGCTTGACGGCCGCGGCGATGCGGGGGTCGGGCGTGACGAGGTTCTTCTTGGCCGTCTTGTCCCAGATGGGGCGCACGGCGGACATGGTGTCCTGGATGGTCCACTTCTGGGTCTTGCGGTCGAAGTTCAGTTTCAGGTCGATGATGCCCAGGTCGTTGCCCCAGAAGCCGGCCATGACGACGGCCTTGCCGTTGATGGTGCCCTTGGTGATGTCCGCGCCGGGGATGCTCTTGTACACCGGCCCGGGGAACTCCTGGTGACTGTGGCCGGACAGCACGACGTCCAGGCCGGGAATCTTGGTCAGTTCGGTCACGGCGTTCTCGGCGCCGGGCACGTAGTCGGCGTTGATGCCGCTGTGCGCGATGGCCACGACGATGTCCGCGCCCTTGGCTTTCATCTCGGGGATGAACTTGCGGGCGGTGTCGACCATGTCACGCGTGGTGACCTTGCCTTCCAGGTTCGTCTTGTCCCACTGCATGATCTGCGGGGGCAGCAGGCCGATCACGCCCACGTTGATGTAGTAGGGGCGGCCGTCGGTGTCGAACACCAGCTTGCGCTCGATCATGTAGGGCGTGAAGGCGTTCTTGTCGTTGTCGGGGTTGCCGTCGCCGTCATCGACGTACACGTTCGCGCTGATGTAGGGCATCGGGGCGGCGGACAGCACCTTGTTCAGGAAGGGCAGGCCGTAGTTGAACTCGTGGTTGCCGAGGTTCCCAGCGTCGTAGCCCAGCACGGCCATGGCGGCGTGCATGGGGTGACGCTGCCCCTCGGCCAGGGGGTTCACGCGGGCCACGAAGTCACCCAGGGGGTTGCCCTGGATCAGGTCGCCGTTGTCGAACAGCAGGCTGTTGCGGGCTTCCTTGCGGGCGTTCTGGATCAGCGTGGCGGTGTACTCCAGGCCGAACTCGCCGGTGGGCTTGTCCTGGTAGTAGTCGTAGCCGAGCGCGCTGGTGTGCAGGTCGGTCGTCTCGAGGATGCGCAGGTTCACGGTCTGCGCGCCAGCTGCGCCGAGCAGCAGCGCGGTCATCAGGGGAATGTGTTTCAGCACGCCCCATAGCATAGCGAAAAGCGTCATGGGGATATCGGCCCGCCCCCTCATTTCTGGGGTGGCCAGGCTACGTGTGGTCCTGACCAGTGCTAGAGGCTGGCGGCCAGCGTCCGGAACAGCCCGGGGGGTTCCGGCGTGGGCGCGCCGTCCTGCCAGCCCAGGCGCAGGTCCCGCAGCGCGCCCGCCTCGCCCACACCCATCCCGGCCGGGAACAGCGGGGCGTAATCCGGCGGGACGGTCACGGTCTGCGCGCCAGGCAGGTCCAGCGCCGCGCGGACCTCGCGCTCATGGCCAAAGTGCATGACGTGCGTGCCGTCCGGCGCGGCCCAGGTGAAGCGCGCCGTGGTGGGCACCAGCGGACCGGGGTGTACCACATGCCCGACGCTCAGGCCGGGGCGTAGGCGCAGCGTGACCTCCAGCAGCTCACCCAGCAGGCCGAAACTGCCCACGAACGGGCGGGTCAGGTCGTAGCCCTGCACGTTCTTCACCGTGCGGCCCCCCGCGCGCACCACCCGGCCACTCGCGGCGCGGAAGGTGACGCCCAGCACGTCCGACGCGAACGGGAAGGTCTGCCCGAAACCCCCGCGCCCGATCAGGCCGCCCACGCCGCCCGGCAGGTTCACGTGCGGGAACGGCGGGAACAACCCGGCGGGCAGCGCCGCGTACACCTCGGGCAGCGTGACCTCACCGGTCAGGGTGATCGTCTGGTCGTCGGGAGACAGGTCAAGGATGGGCATGGGGCGCCTCCGGCGCAGAACATGGGAGAGAGTCGATGGTTGATAGAAAGGCGAAGGTTCTCCATCCACGGTCACCCATCAACCATCACCTCCTCCGCAGGAAGAATCTTGCCGGGGTTCAGCGCGCCACTCGAGTCAAGGGCGCGTTTCACGCCTCGCAGGGCGGCGAGCGTCTCGGGGTCCACGGCGTCACGCATGAAGTCGCGTTTCATGCTGCCGATCCCGTGCTCGCCGCTGAGGACCCCGCCGTGGCGGATGGCGACCAGCGCGATGCGGTGCGCGAGGTCATGCACGGCGTGCGCGTCCTCCCGGCGGGGGTCGAACAGGATGTTCGGGTGCAGGTTCCCGTCCCCGATGTGCCCGAACTGCACGACCGGAAAGGGACTGGCGTCGCCCAGCGCGCGGATCTCGCGCACCACGTCCGGCAGCGCCGATCTGGGCACGACGATGTCCTCGTTCATGCGCTGCGGGCGGATGCGGCCCAGCGCCGGGGATACGGAGCGCCGCGCACGCCACAGCAGCGCGCCCTCCTCGTCCGTCGCGGCGCGGCGCACCGTGCCGCCCGAGGCGACGCAGGCCTCCTCGACCAGCCGCAGTTCGTCCTGCACGGTGTCCAGGTCCTCCCCGTCGGTGTCCACCAGCAGCACCGCCTCCGCGTCCCTCGGCAACCCCAGGTGCAGGTAGTCCTCGACGGCGTTCGTGCAGGCGCGGTCCATGAATTCCAGTTTGCTGGGCACCGCGCCCGCCGCGATGGCGCGACTGACCGCCTCGGCACACGCGCCGACCTCCGGGAAATGCGCCATCAGCGTCCGCGTAAATTTCGGCGGGGGAATCAGGCGCAGCGTCGCCTCGGTGATCAGCCCCAGCGTGCCCTCCGACCCGATCAGCAGGCCCGCCAGATCGAACACGTCGCGCGTCAGGCGGTGCAACTCGCCGTCCACGTCCACGAACTCCAGGGCGCGCACGTAATCGCCGCTCACGCCGTACTTGAAGCACATCGGGCCGCCCGCGTTCTCCGCGAGGTTCCCACCGATAGTGCTCGTGCGGAAACTCGCCGGGTCCGGCGGGTAGATCAGGCCGTGGGGCTTCGCGGCCTCGGTCACGGCCAGCGTGACCACCCCCGCCTGCGCCGTCGCCTCGCGCCGCTCAGGGTGAATGCTCAGGCGGGTCATGCGCGTGAATGAGATCACCAGACCCGGCTCCAGCGGGGCCGCGCCGCCCGACAGGCCACTCGCCGCGCCGCGCCCCACGATGGGCACGCCCGCCGCGCGCGCCGCCCGCACGGCTGCCACGACGTCCTCCGTGCTTTCGGGCAGCACGACCGCCAGCGGCGTCGCCCCGAACTGAATGGCGTCGTAGCGGTAGTTCAGCCGCTCGGAGAGGTTCGACAGCACCTTGCGCGGCCCCAGCGCGCGGGTCAGGTCAGCCGCCAGCGCAGTGGAGGCTCCGCCTGCCGACGCCGGTTTCCGTGCCCCCGAATTCGTGGTCAACGCCAATTTCTCGGTGCTCACGACTCCCCCCTTCCATCACCCATCACCCATCTCCCATCGACCTTCACAGCTCCCCCCGGTACGCCCGGTCGAGGATTTCGATGGTGTGCAGGACGGGCGTGGGGCTGCCCTGGCGGCGCACGTGACTCTGGATCTGGGTGTGGCAGCCGATGTTCCCGCTGGCGATCAGGTCGGGCGTGGTGGAGAGGATGTTCTTCGCCTTGCGCGCGCCGAGCTGCCCGGCCAGTTCGGGCTGTTCGAGGTTGTACGTGCCCGCCGAGCCGCAGCAGAGGTCGCCTTCCGGGACCTCCAGCACGGTGACGCCGGGGATGGCGCGCAGCAGGGCGCGGGGCGCGGCGCGGACGCCCTGCGCGTGGGCGAGGTGGCAGGCGTCGTGGTACGCGACCGTCAGCGGGCGACTGGCGGGCACCGGGGGTTCCAGTTCGCCGTGCTGGAGGAGCGTATTCAGGTACTCGCTGATGTCCATGACCTTCGCCGCGAAGGCCTTTGCGCGCGCCTCGTCGGGCTCGCCGTGCAGGACCATCGGGTACTCCTTGAGGCCCGCGCCGCACCCGGCGGCGTTCGAGAGGATCGCGTCGAAATCGTCGGGGTGGAAGGCGTCCAAGTTGGCGCGCACCAGTTTCAGCGCCTCGTCCCGCGCGCCGGTGTGCAGCGCGGCGGCGCCGCAGCAGCCCTGCCCGTCGGGAATGACGACCTCGATGCCGTTGCGGGCGAGCACCCGCAGGGTCGCCGCGTTGAAGTTCGGCGCGAGCGCCTGCTGCGCGCAGCCCACCAGGAACGCCACCCGGCCCCGCTGCACGCCGCGCGCGGGCGTGACCTTCGGGCTGGGCTGCATGGCGGGCACGGTTTCCGGCAGCAGGTCCAGCGGACCGCGTAGCGCGGCGGGCAGCACCGGCGCGAGCGGCTTGGCGAACTGCCCCACGCGCGCCGCCACACTGAACAGCTTCGGGGCGGGGAGGGCCTTGAGGATCGCCCAGCGTTTCGAGCGGTCGAACGCACTGCGCTGACGCTGCGGTTCACTCCAGCCCCGGAACGCCGTGATCAGTTCGCCGTACGGGACGCCACTGGGGCAGGCGGTCACGCACGCCTGACAGCCCAGGCAGCGGTCAAGGTGCGGCGCGGCGTCCGCCAGCGGCAGGCCACCTTCGAGCACCTCCTTCATCAGCACGATCCGGCCGCGCGGGCTGTCCATCTCGTCACCCAGCAGCGCGTACGTGGGGCAGGCGGGCAGGCAGAAGCCGCAGTGCACGCAGGCGTCCACGGCGTGCGCCATCACCTCGCCCTGACCGCCCAGGGTCTGCACGGGAATCTCGTTGTTCATTGACCTGCCCTCATGGGGCCCAGGATAGAGGCGGGTGGGCAGGATCAACCGGACGCGGGGGTGCAGAGGGCTAGGGGTGTGCCCCGCACCCCCGCGTCACCCAGTCAGCCAGCGCCGGATCAACGCCGCACTGCGCGCCGGGCTCAGCCCTGACACGTCCAGTGTGGGTGCAGGCCATCCGCTGCGGTGTCCAGTCAGCCAGCGGTCCCACTTCATGTCCGGCCATCCTCCCTGCGTGATCACGTCCGGGCGCCACAGCGGGTCGTGGTGGTGCAGGCGCAGCCACGCCGACCAGTTCAGGACATCCTGCGTGTCCTGCCCGTCGCCGCGCGTCCGCAGGCGAGTGATGCGCTCGACATCGCCGACGTCCAGCAGGGCGTGACGCACCAGCGCCGCGGCGGGCATCGAGGGGGCGGCCAGTACCTCACCCAGCGGACACGGTCCGAGCAGCCCGAGAGTCCGCCCCGTGCCCAGAGAGGCCCGGATCCACTCATCGGTCAGCTGCTGCCGCTCGGCTGTCCCACCACCCCGCCACCGCTCGTCGAAGTCGTGCCAGTCGATCTCCGGGCAGGCGCCTTTCAGGTGCAGCAGCAGCTTGGTCTTTCCAACGCCGGACGCTCCGGCCAGCACGATCAGCATGCGCTGACTCTGACAGGCCCAGGCCCGGCAGGCATCCGTCACCTGACCTACCGTGACCACGCACAGCTTCTCCCCGCGCGGGGGGGCGCACACTGCCGGGCATGAGCGTTCCCTCTCCCCTGCCCCTGTCCGTGCTTGATCTCGTGCCCGTACCGCTGGGGTCCAGCGCCGCCGAGTCAGTGGAGGCCGCCCTGGCGTACGCGAAAGCCGCCGAGGACGCCGGATACGAGCGGTACTGGGTGGCCGAGCATCACAACATGGGCGCGCTGGCGTCCAGCGTGCCGCTGGCGGTGCTCTCGGCCGCGTCGCAGCGTACCAGTCGCATCCGCCTGGGCTCGGGCGGCGTGATGCTCCCCAACCACGCGCCCCTCAGTGTGGCGGAAGGCTACCGGCTGCTGTCGGCCCTCGCGCCGGACCGCGTGGACCTGGGCCTGGGCCGCGCCCCGGGCACGGACGGCCGCACGGCCCGCGCGCTAAGGGGCGCGCAGGGGTTGATGGAGGAGTCCTTCGAGCGGCAACTCTCGGACCTGATGGCCTTCGGCACCGGGCGGTACCCCGCCGGGCACCCCTTCGCGGGGACCGTGGCGGCCCCGGCCGGCGAGGGGCTGTTCCCGCCGCTGTGGATTCTGAGCAGCAGCGGCTACGGCGCGCACGTCGCCGCCAAGGCCGGGGCGGGTCTGGCGTTCGCGTGGCACATCAACCCGGACACCGCGCAGGCCCGCGCCGCCGCCGACGCGTACCGCCGCGCCTTCGAGCCGTCCGACGCGTTCCCGCAGGCGCGCGTCCTCGTGGCCGCGAGCGTCGTCACCGCCCCCACCGCCGAGGAAGCCGAGGAACTCAGCCTGCCACTCGGCCTGATGTTCCTGCGCCTCACAAGGGGCGAGAGCGCCCCCTACCCCACCGTCGCCGAGGCGAAAGCGTACCCGTACACCCCGCAGGAGCGCGCCCTGGCTGACAGCATGCGCCGCCGCGCCATCATCGGTGATCCCGGCGCGGTCGCCGCGCGCCTGCACGCCCTGGCCCACGACACGGCCGCCGACGAACTGATCGTCAGCCTGAACATCCCCGACCCCGCCCAGCGCCGCGAGGCCCTGAAGCTCGTCATGGACGCCGTCCGCGCGCAGGAAGCGCAGACCCTCAGTCTCGCGTGACTGAAGGCTCATCGACCCGAGGCTGTAGGGAACGGAAAGCCGCCCGGCCGATGAGACCCGCCACAGTGAGCAACCCGCCGATCCAGCACCAGAACCACAGACTCAGCTGCAGATCGCCCCAGCAGAGCCCAGGGAAGTTCGGCGCCGTGAGTGCAGCGCAACTCCCGTAGTGGACATCCCACCAGGTTTCAACCCACATGATCAGCATCGGCAGCAGGAGCAGGCAGGCGGCGTAATGAACCGGGACGACGACGTGCCCCCACCACCGGGGCCGCCCGCGAAGCCAGAGGCGTCGTCGCCGAACGGTCAGCGGGCAGGTCAGGAGCGGAACGCCAAGGTACAGCAGAAGGGGATGAAGGAGCAGTTGAAGGTCGGACACGCCGTCATGGTGCTCATCGGTCCGACCTCCTGCCGTCCATCTTTCAGCTGAACTGCACCTTCTGCGGTTCGGGCAGGCGCGCGGCGATGATCGCGCTGGGAATCAGGAGGCTCAGGGCGGCCAGCGCGGCGGTGGTGGGGCTGGTCGCGTCCGCCAGCGCGCCCACGAGGAACACGAGGAGGCCCGCGAAACCCCACGAGAAGCCCATCATGATCGAACTGGCGACCGCGACGTGGCCAGGGGCGTACTCCTGCGCGGTGACGACGCCCACGGGGATGCTGGCGTTCACGGCGGCGCCCACAATGAAGGTCAGGGGGTAGAACCACCAGTGGGCGGGGCTGGAGAGGATCAGCAGCGCGAAGAAGGGGATGGTGGTGAGGATCGCGCCGCGCAGGACGGTCACGCGGCCCACGCGGTCGCTGAGGCGGCCACCGACAATGCCGCCGATGGCGCTGGCGACGGAGTACACGGCGAGCGTGATGGCGACCTCGCGCGCGCCGAAACCCCGGGCGAGGAGCATGAAGGGCAGCATGGCGTTGTACCCCATGCTGGCCAGCGAGCGCAGAACGGCCATGGCCCACAGCCACACCAGGGGCCCACGGAAGATGCCCGCGTAGTCGCGCAGGGGAATCCGTTTGGCCTTCTGCACGCCGCTGGGCGTGACGGCGAAGGTGATCGCGGCGATCACGACCCCAATCAGCGCGAACCATGGCAGGTGCGTCAGGCCCACGCCCGCGAAGACGGGGCCGAGGGCCATGCCGGCGGTGCCGCCCGCGCTGAACAGACTGGCCCACAGGCCGCGTTTGTCGGGCGGGCTGTGCTGCGCGACGTACGCGGCCCCGGCGGGGTGGAAGAAGCCGCTGCCGAAGCCCGCCACCGCGACGAGCAGCACGAGCGCCCCGAACCACGGCACGAAGCCCATCAGGGTCAGGCCGATGCCAGTCATCAGTGGGCCGAGCGCGGCGGCGTAGCGGCGGTCGAGGCGTTCGCCGATGATGCCCAGCACGGGCTGGAGGACGCTGCTGGTCAGGGAGTACACGCTGCCCAGGAAGGTCACGGCAGCGATGCTGACGCCGTACTTGGCCTGCAGGGCGGGCGTGAGGGGCGTGAGCATGGCGCTGTACGCGTCGTTGATGAAGTGCCCGGCGGTCACGGCCACCGCGATCGCGGCGGCGTGGCGGGTGGTGGTGCTCAGAGTGGCCTGCATACCCCGTCACCCTACGCCCCGCGCGGCGCCAGGATCGCGGGTGTCCCCGGCGGGGTTCCCGGGCCTTCTCCGCCCATGCGCCGTGGGGGCACCCACTGCCTGAACCTGGGGTGAAGACCGCTTTCACCGCTGGCAGTGGAAGATGAGGGGTGGTTGTCCGCACTGTTCGTTCCGTCGTTGTCTGATTCCGCTGGAGGGCCCGTTCATGCTCGACTCGTTCCGCACGGCCATCGCCGAGGTGCTGCCCAGCGCCGAGGCGGTTCATTCCCGCCTGAGCATCCTGCCGTACCGGGACCGGGTGAACGTGGCGGGGTACTTCAGTTCCGCGCTGCCCGAGGTGGACGTGCTGATCACCACGCCGGGCGCGGAGAGCCTGACGCACGAACTGAGCCGCCTGCGGGGCGTGCCCAGCGTGTCCCTGGCCCGGGTAGGCGGGCGGTGGCTGCTGGTCGGCGGACCGCTGGAGAAACCCGGGCAGATCCGGCCCCTGCGGCAGCAGGTGCAGGCGGCCGTGATCAGCCTGGAACTCGAGGACGGCCTGCCTGAACTGGCCGCGCTGATCCTCGCGGATCACCAGTCGTGGCAGGTGGCGGCCATTGCCGCTGCCGTGCAGCGCACCGATGAGTCGGGGCACGTGCGGCTGTCCCTGCTGAACGTGCCGGTCATCAGTCCGGTCGTGCTGGCGGGCACGCCGCAGGGCCTGGTGTTCGAGCGGCGCCTGCCCGGCCTCGCCTGACGTGAGTCCCGGCTGGACCGGGGGCGCCCGGGCGAACTGCCTCAGATGAAGCAGGTACCGCCTGTCCTGACGCGGCGTTCTGGACACCCCGGATTTACGCGGTTCAAGGGGAGAACCTGGAAGGCGGCCGGGGGACCTGACTCACCCGGCTCCCCGTTCGGGGCGTGGGTCAGGTGGTCCGCTGCGCCCGATGGTACGGGGCGGCCAGGGCCGGTTCGGCACCCAGGTCGCGGGCGGCAGCCTGAACCCAGTGGGGGTCGCCCAGCATGGGGCGGGCCAGGGCGATCAGGTCAGCGTCCCCGTTGCGCAGGATGCCCTCGGCGCGTTCTGGCGTGTCGATCATGCCGACGGTCATGACCGTCAGGTCGGGCACAGCGACCTTCACCTGCGCGGCGAACGGCGTCTGGTAGGCGGGACCGGGCGTGATCTGCTGGTCCGGCGTCAGGCCCCCGCTGCTGAGGTCCAGCGCGTCCACGCCCTCGCGTTCCAGCAGGCCCGCCAGGACCACGGTCTGTGATTCGTCCCAGCCGCCAGGCGCCCAGTCAGTGGCGCTCAGACGCACGAACAGCGGCTTGTGGTGCGGCCAGACCTCGCGCACGGCGCGCGTGACCTCCAGCAGGAGGCGAATGCGGTTCTCGAAACTGCCGCCGTACTCGTCCGTGCGGCTGTTCGCCAGCGGGGAGAGGAACTGGTGCAGCAGATAGCCGTGCGCGGCGTGAATTTCGACCACGTCGAAGCCCGCGATCTCGGCGCGGCGGGTGGCCTGCCGGAAGTCCGCGACCAGCCGCGCGAGGTCCTCCGCGGTCATGGCGTGCGGCTGGGGGAACACGTCGTTGTACGCGGTACTGTCGGGGCCGATCACGTCCCAGCCGCCACGTTCGGGCGGCACGGCGCCGCGTCCGCGCCATGGGGCGTAGGTGCTGGCCTTGCGGCCGGCGTGCGCCAGCTGCACGCCGATCAGTCCGCCCTGGGCATGCACGAAGTCCGTCACGCGGCCCAGCGGGGTGATCTGCCGGTCCTCCCACAGGCCCAGGTCCTCGGGGCTGATGCGGCCTTCCGGGCTGACGGCGGTGGCTTCCGTGAAGATCAGGCCCGTCCCGGCCAGCGCGTACTGCCCCAGGTGCACGAGGTGGAAGTCGTTGGCCAGCCCGCCCTGCGCGGAGTACATGCACATGGGAGACACGACCACGCGGTTGGGCAGCGTGACGCCGCGGAGTTTCAGCGGCTGGAACAGGAGGGGGCCGTCAGTCATGCGTCGAATCTAGGCCCGCGTGCGCGGTCCGCGCCAGTCCCGCCCCGTTCACGCGTCCCTGAGAGTGGGCGCGCGTCAGCGTCCAGAATGTCAGCGGCGCGCCTGCCAGCGGGCGCGCGCCTGCTGCGCCTGCGCCCCCGCGAGCGTCCAGAAGGCCAGTTCCAGATGGCGTAACCGTGCGGCGTCCGCACCAGGGCGGGTAGGCTGGCGGTAGGGCGTCGCCTCCAGCCGCACGAGCAGATTCTGGTCCGCGCCCAGCGCGTGCCCCTGCTCGGCCGCGAGGAGCACCTCGGACTCCGGCGCGGTGCGAGCGGCGGTCACGAGCGCCGCGTACGCTCCGGACAGCTCCTGTAGGGCCCGGACGTCCGGCACGTATACCCAGGGGCCGTGGTCGCCCAGCAGGGCCAGGAAGCCCGTCCACTCGGCGCGCAGCACCGCCGGCACGACCTCCCGCGCGGGGGTGTCGGGCGCCAGCCAGGGGCGCACGCCCAGCAGGTCAGAGCGCAGCCAGCGTTCGCCCGAGAATTCCGCCCCGGCCCGCACGGCCTCGCTGGGGCCACTAACGTCGCGCAGTTCCGCCAGATGCGCCTGCCGCGCCCGCGCCCCCTCCGTCAGGGGCTGCGAGCGCGGGCGCGGCAGGCCCAGCGCCGCCCAGCGGGCCGACAGGTCCGCCATCAGCTGCTCGCGCTGGTGTAACTAGCCACCGCGTACCGCCAGAACCACCGCGTTGCCAGGAGCAGCGCCGCCGCGATCAGCGGGGACGCCAGCCCTCCACCCAGCGCGCCCGTCAGCGCCTGCGCGGGCACCGTCGTGATGAACGCCACAGGCAGCACGAACGTCAGCACGAACCGCACCGGCACCGGGAACGCCGCCACCGGGAAGCGCGCCGCGCCGAACACCCCGCTGAACAGTTCCGTGACGTTCTGCGTCTTCACGAACCAGAACGCCGTCGTGCTCAGGCCCAGGTAGATGCAGTACACGATCACCACCGCCGACCCGTACAGCACCGCCGCCGCCAGCGCCCCGCCCACGCTGACCTCCAGCCCGGACGCCGCGTACCCGATCAGGCCCAGGCCGATCAGCAGGTCCGGGAAACGCAGCACGTTCAGGTTCCGGGTACTCACGTTGAACTGCGCATCAATGGGCTTGAGTAATGTGAAATCCATGTTCCCCGTCCGCACGGCCTCCGCGATCTTCGACATGTTCGGCTGGATGAACACGCTGATCACGCCCTCGGTCAGCATGAAGAAGCCCGTCACGAGCAGCGCCTCCCGGAACGACCAGCCGCCCACCTGCGTCACGCCCGGCTGACCGAACAGAATGCTGATCCCCAGCAGCGCCACGCCCACCTCACCCAGGCTGGCCAGCACCGCGCCCAGGAAATTCGCGCGGTACTCCAGCTGCGCCGACAGCGTCGCCCCCAAGAAGATGCGCACGAGGCGCAGGTACCGCTTCACTCGGCCCTCCGGGCGGGCTGACGGATGATGGTTGATAGTTGATGGACAAACTTCAGACCTTCTCTATCAACCATCAACTGTTGACCATCAACGGCCCCCCTCATGCGCCCACCGCGCCGTATTTGCGCAGGCCAACGCGCCAGACGATCAGGCGGACCACCCAGAACACCGCCACCCACACGAGGAGCACCAGCGCGCCGCGCCCCGCCTGCGCCAGCGTGGCCTTGCCCGCCAGGAGCTGCGCGGGGAGGCCCAACATGTACGGGAAGGGCGTCCAGACGGCCACGCGCTGCACCCACTCGGGGTAGAAGGCCAGCGGCGCGAACATGCCGCCCAGCGCGGCGTACACCAGCCACACGACCTCCTGGAAGGACGCGCTGCTCTCGGTCCAGAAGGCCAGCAGGCCAATGGCGTACTCGTACAGGAAGCGCACGCTGAAGCCCAGCGCCGCCAGCCCCAGCGCCGCCGGGTACGCCCACCACTCGCGCGTGAACGACGCCCCCGACAGCCACGTGAACACGCCCACCATGACCAGCAGCGGCACGATGCGCACCAGCCGCTCGGCGACGTGAGACGCCACGTGCAGCCACATGGGATCTACCGGGCGCAGCAGCTGCGGCGACAGAGTCCCCTGCCGGATCTGGAAGTCCAGTTCGTGCGACACCCACACGACCAGCAGCTGCGACACCAACCACGTGGACAGGAAGTACGTGGCGAACTCCGGCGCGCTGTACCCGCGGATCTGCCCGCCGGGCGCGGCGGCGGCCTGCGCCATCCACACGAGCATCATGACCAGGGACAGCGTGCCCGACAGCATCCAGATGACGACCTCGGCGCGGTACTCGGCCATCTCCGCGAAGCGCGTGGCGAACAGTACCCGCGCCTTGAACGCCAGCGCCCTCACGCGGGCTCCGGGGTGCGTTCCGGCTGACCGGCCCGCGCGCCGAACAGGGACGCCATCACGCTCTCGATACTCGGATCCTCCACCGTCAGGTCCGCCACGTCCAGCCCCGCCAGCAGCGCCGCCGCCCGCTCACTGACCAGCGCGCGCGGCACGGTCAGTTCGGCGCTCAGGCCATCCACGCGCACCTCCGATCCGAAGCGGCCCAGCTCCTCTGCCGTCGCGGGGCGGCGCAGTTGCAGGCGCACAGTCTTCCCACCGCCACCCTGCTCGGCCAGCCGCGCCAGGTCCCCGTCGAACACCACCTCACCCCGGTCGATCACCAGGATGCGCCGCGCCAGGGCGGTCACGTCCGCCATGTAATGACTCGTGAGCATCACCGTCGCCCCATACCGCACGTTGTAGTCCTGCACGAAGGCCCGCACCGACTCCTGCATGTTCACGTCCAGCCCGATCGTCGGCTCGTCCAGGAACAGCACCTTCGGGCGGTGCAGCAGCGCCGCCGCCAGCTCGCACTTCATGCGCTCGCCCAGCGACAGCTTGCGCACCTGCTTCTTAAGAATGCCGTCTAGGCCCAGCACCTCCGTGAACTCGGCCATCGTCGCCCGGAACTCAGCGTCTGGAATCTCGTAGATCGCCTGGTTCACCAGGAACGAATCCAGCGCCGGCAGGTCCCAGATGAGCTGCTGCTTCTGCCCCATCACCAGCGTGATCTGCCGCAGGAACGCGTTCTCGCGCCGCCCTGGCTCAAAACCCGCCACGCGCACCTCCCCGCCCGACGGGTGCAGCAGCCCCGACAGCATCTTCAGGGTTGTGGTCTTCCCTGCCCCGTTCGGCCCCAGGAACCCCACCACCTCGCCCGGCGCGAGATCGAACGACACGCCCCGCACCGCCTCCACCACCCGCGACTTGCGGCTCACGAACGACCGCAGGCTGCCCAGGAACCCCGGCTCCTTCTCGTGCACCACGTACCCCTTGCGGAGGTCACGCACCCGCACCGCCGCGTCCCCCACCCCACCCGCCTGAGTGCCCGTCATGATGCCCCAGGGTACGCCAGCACCCAAAACGCCGCCACCCGCTACGCCAGAACGCGTAACGGGTGGTCAAGGAGTCGGCCCCTTCCAGCCTCCCCCATCAAGGGGAGGAGCGTAGGAAGGCGGAGTGCCGCTCAGGCCGCTCAGCGGGGCGTCAGTTCGGTCACGCCGTCCGGGGCGGCCACGAACGCCCGCTCGGCCATGCCCAGGAACAGGCCCGTGTCCACGACGCCCAGCGTGCCCTTCAGCTGGCGTTCCAGCGAGGCGATGTCCGTCCCGGCGGGAATCTGCGCGTCGAAGATGTAGTTGCCGTTGTCCGTCACGTACGGCTGCGCGCCGGGCTGCCGCAGCCGCCCCGACGGGAGGATGGCGCGTAGGCGCTCGATGGTGCTCAGGAACCCGAAGCGGGCGATCTCGATGGGCAGCGCGGACTTCTCGCCAATCTGCCCCACGACCTTCGTGTGGTCGGCGATCACGACGAACCGCCGCGCCTGCACCTCGGTCAGCTTCTCGCGCAGCAGCGCCCCGCCCAGACCCTTGATCAGGTCGAGGTTCGGCGCGATCTCATCCGCACCGTCAATCGCGATGTCTAGCGGGCGCGGATCGAGCGGCTCCACGGGAATGCCCACCTGCCGGGCCAGCACGTCACTGGCCTCGCTGGTCGCCACGCCCACCACGCCCGTCAGTTCACCCGCCGCGAGTTTCCGGCCAATCTCCTCAATGGCGTACTTCGCAGTGCTGCCCGTCCCCAGGCCCACCCGGTCCCCACTCTTCACGAGGGCCACGGCACGCAGGGCCGCCTCGCGCTTCAAGACCTCCAGATCCATCAGTTCCCGCCCTTCGCGGCGCGGTCCTTCTCGATGGCCGCCGCCACGTGATCCGCGTGCCCGTCCACCTTCACCGCCAGCCACGACTTCACCAGCCGCCCATCCGGGCCGATCAGGAACGTCTGCCGCTTGATCCCCTCCGTGACCTTCCCGTACATGTTCTTCGTCCCATACGACCCGATGGACCGCAGGAACGATGCGCCCGGATCACTCAGCAGCGGGAACGGCAGGCTGAACTTCTCCGCGAACCTCGCGTGACTGTCCGCGTCATCCGCGCTCACGCCCAGAATCGCCGCGCCATGCTCCCGCAACAGCGCGTTATCCCGGAAATCACACGCCTCACGCGTGCAGCCGGGCGTGTCGTCCTTCGGGTACACGTACAGCACCACGTACCGCCCCGCATACTCCGCCATCGAATGCGCCTGCCCCGACGCGTCCTTCAGGGTGAACGCCGGGAAGTCTGACCCGACCTCTGGAACCTGCACCAAATCACTCATGCACCCAGCCTAGCGCGCCCCATCAGGAGCGTGTCCAGCCTGCATGAGTGTCACGACACTGGCGACACAAAGGCCTGGATGGCCTGAAGCAGAGGGAACGTGTTGTGGACCAGCTCATGTTCCACTTCACGTGCCGTGGCCCAAGCCAGTGCGTGCTGATCTGGGGTGATCTCGCCACTGTGTAGGGCGGCGTCAAGTTCGTCTGTGTCGATGATTTCCGGCACGCCGGGCCTCCATTCAGGGTCAAGTGTGGCGCGCACGTCGAGGTACAGGTCGTCCAGCCCGGGCAGGCCGTCCTCGTCCAGCCCGGTGGCAGCGCACACGTCCGCGTAGGCGAACACGGGCGCCTCGCCGTACAGGATGACGAGCAACGCCGCGTACCTCTGTGTGGGCACCAGCGTCAGCCAGCGCGCCCCGACGACCAGGGTAGGCACCGTGACCCCATGAACGGTCACCGCGTGCGGCTCTGGAACGTGCGTGAACGTCACGTCCACCAGCCAGCCCTCGGGCAGCGTCAAGACGCGCTGCGTACCCTGCACACCGGGAAAGAACTGGAGGTACCGGCCATCCTTACGCTTCACGGCCGCAGCGTAGGGCAGCAGCGAACCGACGCGCCCGCAAAATTGGGGACTGCGTCGGTTCAGGTGAGTGCGGTCAGGTGTACGGGTCTTCCAGGTAGCGCTTGAGGACGTCCACAGGTGAGTAGGTGCCTGTCAGGAGTTGCGCTTCCACCTGCCGGGCGTGCGTCCACGTAGCGTCGGCCTGGGCGGGCGTGACGAGGCCCTGGGTGACGGCGTCATCGAGTTCGTCGCTGTCAATGATGGCCGTTGCGTCCACTATCCACGCGTCGTGTTCGGCAGGGTGACCGATCACGTCAAGGTACAGGTCGTCATGCCAGGGGTACCCACTGTCGTGCCAGCCTTCGCCGCCGTGCAGGTCAATGTAGTACTGCACGGGTCGCCCGGCGGCGTCGAGCTGCATGGTCAGTGCGCTGCCGGGTATGCCGTCCCCGGTGGTGGGGTGGGCGCGCACCCAGCGGTAACCGCTGTCGAGCACGCGCCGCAGTCCGTCCCGTCCGGGGATGGGGACGTCGAGGGGCCGTATGACGTCGTGCGCCACAAAATCCACGATGACGTGCCCGGGGACGTGCAGGACAGTCTGGGTGTGCCGGGTGACGCGCGGCCACTCGCGCAGGTCGAAGACTTTCCGTTTCATGCCCCTCCCCTGTCCTACGCGAGGCTGCGGACGGCGCGCAGCATGAGGTCGCCTTCGGTGGCCTGCACGCGGGCCTTGAGGCTGGCGAGGTCGTCGCCGGGCAGGACGGGCACGCGGGCCTGCGCGAGGATAGGGCCTTCGTCGATGCCGGCAGTGACGAGGTGGACGGTGGCACCACTCTCCGCGTCGCCGCTGGCGAGGACGCTCTCGTGGACGCGGTCGCCGTACATGCCGCGTCCGCCGTGGCGGGGCAGGAGGCTGGGGTGGATGTTCACGAGGCGGCCCGCGAAGTGCGTCAGGACGCGCGGCCCGAGTTCACGCATGTAGCCGCTGAGGACCAGCGTGTCCGCGCCTGCCCCGACCAGAACGTCCAGGAGGGCGGCGTCGAGGTCGTCCGGGTCGGGGTGTTTGGCGCTGCTGAGGTGCGCGACGGTCAGACCCGCCTCGCGCGCCCAGGCGAGGGCCGGGGAGCGGCTGTTGTTGCTGACCAGCGCGACCGGTGTGGCGTTCAGGTCGCCCGCGCGGCAGGCCTCGACGAGGTGCCGCGCGGCGCTGCCGCCGTGCGAGGCGAGAAAGCCGAGGTTCATTCGGTGCTGGTCTGCGCGCCGAGTTCCTGGAGGAGGTAGGCGCTGGTGAGGATGCCGTTGTGGTAATCGCTGACGGCGAAGCTCTCGTTGGGGCTGTGGGGGGCGTCCTCGTTCAGGCCGAGGTCCACGAACAGGACCGGGGCGTGCAGGAGGTCGTTGAACGCGGCGACGATCGGGATGCTCCCGCCGGTGCGGGCGAACACGGCTTCGCGGCCGAAGACGCGCTTCAGGGCGCGGTTCGCGGCGAGGTTGTAGGGGCTGTTCAGGTCGAACTTGAAGGGGCGGCCGCCGTGGTGCGGGTGGACGGCGGCGGTGGTGCCTGCGGGCGCGAGGGTGGGCACGTACTCGGTGATGAGCTGCGTGATGCGTTCGGGGTCCTGTCCGGGGACGAGGCGCATGCTGACCTTCGCGCCGGCCTTGGCGGCGATGACGGTCTTGCTGCCTTCGCCCTGGTAGCCGCCCCAGATGCCGTTCACGTCGAGAGTGGGGCGGCCCCACAGGCGTTCCAGGGTGGTGTAGCCGGCTTCGCCGGGCAGGGCGGGCACGCCGATGCTGGCGGCGAACGCGGCGTCGTCGTGGGGCAGGTCGGCCCACATCTGACGTTCGGTGTCGGTCAGGTCGTCAATGCCGTCGTAGAAGCCGGGGATGGTCACGCGGCCCTGGTCGTCCTTGAGGCGCGTGATGATCTCCGCCAACGCATTGATGGGGTTGGGGGCGGCGCCGCCGTAGCTGCCGCTGTGCAGGTCGCGGTTGGCGCCCTGGACGTGAATCTCGACGTAGCTGAGGCCGCGCACGCCGTAGGTGATGGTGGGCACGTCGGGCGCGAAGCGGCTCCCGTCACTGATGACGATCACGTCGGCTTTCAGTGCCCCGGCGTGGTCGCGCAGGTACGGTTCAAGGTTGGGGCTGCCGATCTCCTCCTCGCCTTCGAGCAGGAATTTCACGTTCACGGGCAGTTCGCCCTGCGTGAGCAGCAGTTCCACGCCCTTGACGTGTGCGTACGCCTGGCCCTTGTCGTCGGTGCTGCCGCGCGCGTAGATGCGCCCGTCCCGGATGGTGGGCTCGAAGGGCGGCGTGACCCATTCCTCCAGGGGCGCCTCGGGCTGCACGTCGTAGTGGCCGTAGATCAGCACCGTGGGCTGACCGGGGGCGTTCAGGCGCTCGGCGTACACGACGGGATGCCCGGCGGTCGGGTCGATGCGGGCCGTGAAGCCCAGGCCCGTCAGTTTGGCGCGCAGGAACTCGGCGGTGGCGGCCATGTCGGCCGTGCGGGTGGGGTCGGCGCTGACGGAGGGGATGCGCAGCAGGTCGAACAGCTCCGCGTTGGCGCGGTCACGGTCGAGCAGGGCACTCAGATCAGGCGTGGTCATGGGGGGATGATACGGGCTGCCGGGCGCGGGGCGTCCAGAATGGAAGGGTGAGGTAGGAGGGTGCCGGGCCTGCCTGCTGCCGCCCAGAACCTCTACGCGGCACGGTCTCAGAAACACTGCGGCGGGTATACTCAAGGGAAGGTATGCCCAGTGACGCGAAAAACCGGCCTGTGTACGTGATCTCCGTGGCGGCGGAACTGGTGGACATGCACCCCCAGACGCTGCGCCTGTATGAACGCAAGGGCCTGATCCGCCCGGGGCGCAGCAGCGGCAAGACCCGGCTGTACAGCGAACGCGACATTGAGCACCTGCGCGAGATTCGCCGCCTGACGCAGGAGCTCGGCGTGAACCTCGCGGGCGTCGAGGAGGTCATGCGGCTCCAGCACGAGCTGGATGACATGCAGGGTGAGTTCGAGGCGGAGATCGAACGCATTGAGGGCGAGCTGCGCGAGCAGGCGCAGCGGCCCGAGGCACTGCCCGCCCCGGATGGGCGGCTGGACCCGCGGGACCGGCCGGTGTACGTGATCAGTATCGCGGCGGAACTGGTGGACATGCACCCGCAGACGCTGCGCCTGTACGAGCGCAAGCAGCTGATCCGCCCGGGGCGCAGCAGCGGCAAGACCCGGCTGTACAGCGAGCGGGACATCGAGCACCTGCGTGAGATTCGCCGCCTGACGCAGGAACTCGGCGTGAACCTGGCGGGCGTTGAGGAGATCATGCGGCTGCGCCACCAGCTGGACGCGACGCGCTCTGGCCTGGAGAGCAACGTGCGGCGCATTCAGGAGGACATCACGGAGCGCATGACGAAGTGGCGCACCCTGCCGGAAGGTGAGGCGCAGGAGGCCGGTGACGATCAGGGCTGAGGTCGGCCATCAGCCTGTGCAGGGCCGCGTCCGGGACCGTATGCTGCTGGGCGTGCTTGTTGGCTCTGCTCTCGGTCCGGTGTGCTCATGAGGCCCCTGTGGGTGGTGGGCGACATTCACGGCGCGTACGACAAACTGCGCGCCCTGCTGCTGCGCGCGGGCCTGATTGACTTTGACGGCGCCTGGACGGGCGGGGACGCGCACCTGGCGTTCCTGGGGGATTACGTGGACCGGGGGCCGCAGGGCCTGGAGGTGATCCGGCTGGTCCGCAACCTGGAGGTGCAGGCGCAGGCGGCCGGGGGACGCGTGACGGCGCTGCTGGGCAACCATGAGGTGATGTTTCTGGCGGCGCTGGTGTTCCGGCAGAAGGACCCGGGGGACCGGATGGGGTTCCGGGCGTACTGGCTGGAGAACGGCGGGCAGACGCGGGACGCGGACCTGCTGGAGCCCGGTGACCTGGGCTGGCTGTCGAGCCGTCCGGCGATGGCGGAGGCCGACGGGTGGCTGCTGGTGCACGCGGACAGCCTGATGTACCTGCGGATGGGCACCACCATCGACGAGGTGAATGCGGAGGTGGCGCGCATTCTGGCGAACCCGGACGCGGACGAGTGGGGGCTGTTCCTGAACTGGTTCACGGAGCGCATGGCGTTCGCGCTGGGCGAGGGTGAGGTCAAGGCCCGGCGGACCCTGTCGGTGTTTGGCGGGGACCGGATTGTGCATGGGCACACGCCGGTGTACGTGCTGATGGATGAGGCGCTGCACGGCCGGACGCTGGGGGCGGGCGCGCCGGTCCCCTACGCGGGCCGGTTGTGCCTCGCGGTGGACAGCGGCATGGCGTACCGGGAGGACGCGGGATTCATGGCGCGGCTGAATCCGGGCGGTATTGCCGAGGTCGTGGCGTTCCCGCACGGCGGCCCGGTGTACTGACGCGGCAGTGCCTCACCCCACCCGGCGGCCGTTGCCTCCTGTCCGGTGTCGGGGCGGACTGGCCTGAACGTGGGCCTGTTTGGGGGGGTGGGCTGCTGGGGGGCCGGTTGTTGGGTAGGCTGGCGGCACACTGGTTTAAGGTTCCGTGAAGGGACCGGCTGGGCGGGTGCCCGCCCCGGTGGAAGGATGGACTGTGGACCGAACCGAAGCTTCTGCCGGGCCGCCCGCGTTGCGGCTGAGTGGCATCACGAAACGATTTCCGGGTGTGGTCGCGAATGACGCGGTGGACCTGACGGTTCACGCGGGTGAGGTGCTGGCCCTGCTGGGCGAGAACGGCGCGGGGAAAAGCACACTGATCTCGATCCTGTACGGCCTGTACCAGCCGGACGATGGCGCGGTGGAACTGGCGGGCCAGGCGGTGCGGATCGGGAGTCCGGCGCAGGCGCAGCGGCTGGGGATCGGGCTGGTGCCGCAGCATCCGCTGCTGGTGTCGCGGCACACCGTGGCGGAGAATCTGGCGCTGGGCCGCGTGGGCGGGCTGTTCCCGGCGCGGCGCGTGGCGGGGCAGGTCCGTGAACTGTCCGCCCGGTACGGGCTGGAGGTGAACCCGGACGCGCGCGTGTCGGACCTGTCGCCCGGCGAGAAGCAGCGCGTGGAGATCGTGCGGGCCCTGCTGGGCGGCGCGCGGGTGCTGATCCTCGACGAGCCCACCAGCGTGCTGACCCCGCAGGAGGCCGAGGGCCTGTTCCGCGTGATGCGCGAACTGAAGGCGGACGGACGCAGCCTGATCTTCATCTCGCACAAGCTGGACGAGGTGCTCTCGGTGGCGGACCGCGTGACGGTGCTGCGCCGCGGCAGGGTCGTGGGCGGCGTATCCACGCAGGGCGCGACCCGTGAGAGCCTCGCGGAACTGATGGTGGGCCGCAGCGTGGACTTCACCCGCAAGCGCGCGGGTGGCCCGGCCGCCGACGCGGGCGCGCTGCTGAGCGTGCGGGACCTGAGTGCGCAGGGCGCGCGGGGCCTGCCCGCGCTGCGCGGCGTGAGCTTCGAGCTGCGCCGCGGCGAGGTACTCGGCGTGGCCGGGATCGCCGGGAACGGCCAGAGCGAACTGGTGGAGGTCCTGGCGGGCCTGCACGCGGCGACCGGGTCGGTCACGCTGGACGGGCAGGCGCTGACCGGGGACGCGGCGGCGCGCTTCCGCTCCGGCGTGGCGCACATTCCCGAGGACCGCATTCACAGCGGCACGGTGCCGAGCATGACGGTCGCGGAGAACCTCGCCCTGCGGGATTTTGAGCGGCCGCCGCTGGCGCGCGGACTGGCGCGTGACCTGACCGCCACGGACGAGCGGGCGCGGCGCGAGGTGGAAGCCTACGCGGTCGCCACGCCGGGCATTCACACGCCCACGCGGCTGCTGTCGGGCGGGAACATCCAGAAGCTGATCCTGGCGCGGGAACTGGCCGGGCAGCCGAAGCTGATCCTGGCGGTGCATCCCACGTACGGGCTGGATATCGGCGCGACCGATCAGGTGCACCGGGTGCTGCTGGACCGCACGGGCGACGGCGCGGGCGTGCTGCTGGTCAGCGAGGATCTGGACGAGCTGCTGAGCCTGTCGGACCGCGTGGCGGTCATGGTGGGCGGCGCGCTGCTGGGGCCGTTCCCGGTGGCCGAGGTGACGCGCGAGTCGCTGGGCCTGCTGATGGGCGGCGCGCACCCGCACTCCATTCCGGGTGCGGACCAGGGGGTGGTCGCGTGAGGTTCGTCGCAATGACGGCTCCCTCGGCGGCCCGCACGGCGCTGGTCACGGTGGCGTCGGTGGTGGTGGCCCTGCTGATCTGCGCGCTGGTGTTTGTGCTGGCGGGGCAGTCCCCGGCGGAGGTGTACGGCACGATGCTGCGCGGTACGCTGGGCGACCCGACCGGTCTGGCCGAGGTGGGGCGGCGCACCATTCCGCTGCTTCTGATCGGGGCGGGGCTGGCGCTGGCGTTCCGCGCGCAGTTCTTCAACATTGGCGCGGAGGGGCAGTTGCTGCTCGGCGCGGTGTTCGCGGCGGGCACGGCGCTGTTCCTGCCCATTCCGGGCGCGTTGCTCGTCCCGGCGGTGTTCGCGGCGGGCTTCGTCGGCGGGGGCCTGTGGGCGCTCGTGGCGGCGGCGCTGCGGCGCGTGAACGTGAACGAGATCCTCTCCACCCTGATGCTGAACTACATCGCGGTGGCGCTCGTCACGTACCTGATTGCCGGGCCGTGGAAGGGCAAGGACGTGCGCGGGTACATCTACACCGACACCTTCCCGCAGGGCGCGTGGCTGCCGACGTTCAGCGGCACGCAGGTGCACTGGCCCACGCTGCTGCTGGGTGTTGCGCTGGCGCTGGGCCTCCAGTGGCTCCTGACCCGCTCGACGTTCGGGTACGCGCTGCGTGTCGTGGGCGAGAACCCCGGCGCGGCGCACTACGCGGGCCTCAGCAGCACGCGGGTCGCCACGCTGGTCGCCCTCCTCACCGGGGGTCTGGCGGGCCTCGCGGGCGCGGGCGAGGTGGCGGGCATCCACCACCGCCTCCTGGAAGCCAGTCAGATCAGCCTCGGGTACGGCTTCACCGCCGTGATCGTCGCGTGGCTGGCGCGCGGGAACCCGGCGCTGTGCCTGATCACCGCGCCGCTGATGGGTGTGATCCTGGCGGGCGGGGACCTGCTGAAGATCGACCTGAACCTCCCGTTCCGCGTGGTGGACATCTTCAGCGGCGTGATCCTGCTGTGCCTGATCGCCTCCGAGGTATTCATCCGCCACCGCGTCAAGTGGGGCCGCGCGTGAGCCGACCCCTCTCCTCCACCGAGGTCCTGCATGGATAGCATTGTCATCGAGGCGCTCGTGCGCGCCCTGGCGGTCGGGACGCCGCTGCTGCTCGCGTGCCTGGGCGCCATCCTGAACGAACGCGCCGGGGTCGTGAACCTGGGCGTGGAGGGCATGATGGCCGTCGGCGCGCTCGCCGCGTTCGCGGTGGCCTCGAAAAGCCCGGACGCGAGCCTGTGGGCGGCGGTCGGCGCGGCCATGCTGGCAGGCGCGGCGCTGTCGGGGCTGCACGCCGTGGCCACCGTCACGCTGCGCGCCAACCAGTTCGTCAGCGGCCTCGCCCTGGCCCTGATCGGAACGGGCGCGGCGGGCCTGCTCGGCAAGAAGTTCGAGGGTCTGCCGCTGTTCAACAAGGTGCAGGACTGGACGCTGGGGAACTTCACGATCAGTCCATTCACGGTCGCCGCGCTGATCCTGGCGGCGCTGCTGGCCTTCTGGCTGACCGCCACCCGCAGCGGCCTGACCCTGCGCTCGGTCGGGGAGAACCCAGCGGCGGCGGACGTGCTGGGCGTGAACGTCGGCCTGACCCGCGTGCTGGCCGTGCTGGGCGGCGGCGCCCTGGCCGGACTGGCGGGCGCGTTCCTGTCCCTGTCCTACCGGTCCTCATGGGCGGACAACATGACCAACGGCCTGGGCTGGATCGCCGTGGCGCTGGTGATCTTCGTCGGGTGGCGTCCCCTGCGCGCCATTGCCGGGGCGCTGTTCTTCGGGTTCCTGTACTACCTGCAGTTCCGCCTGCAGGGCAACAGCAACGTCCCCACCGAGGTGTTCAGCGCCATGCCGTTCATCCTCGTGCTCGTCGTGCTGGCGCTGGCCGGCGTGCGCGGGCAGGCCGGGGACGCCCCCGCCGCGCTGGGCCGCGCGTACGTGCGCGGCGAACGCTAGACGCCCAGGCGCACAGAGAGAGGCCCGGTCACGCATCGACCGGGCCCCTCTCCGTGCCACGTACAGTGAGGGCATGACCGCCCTCGTGCGTCCCGTCCTGCCGTCCGATCAGCGGGCCGTGGGTGACATCGCCTACGCGACTGGGCTCTTCGGGGACAGTGCCCGGATCTTCTTTCCGGCTCCGGCGCTGTTCCGGGCGCTGTGGGTGGCGGCGTACTTCCGCGGCGCGGGTTTCGCCGGGTTCGTGGCCGAGGTGGACGCGCAGGTGGTCGGGTACATCCTGGGCGCCCCGGACGGGGGGCTGTACCGCGCTGGGCTGCGCCGCGCCGTGCCGGACGTGCTGGCCGCACTTCCGGCGCGCGGGGTGCTGGCGTGCCTGCCGTACCTGGGGCGCGCGGCGGTGTGGCACGCACCGCACGCGGACCCGGCGCGCTTCCCGGCGCACCTGCACCTGAATCTCCTGCCAGATGCCCGGGGGTACCGCCTGGGAGAGCGGCTCCTGCGGGCGCACCTGGACACCCTGGCGGGCGCGGGCGTGCCCGGCGTGCAGCTCTCCACCACCTCGGAGAACGAGGCCGCGCTGGGCCTGTACCGCAAGCTGGGTTTTCAGGTCATCCACGCCCGCGCCACGCGAATGTGGCGGCCCTGGCTGGGGCGGGAGACCACGCAGCTCGTGCTGGGCCTTGACCTGCGCGGCTGGCTGGAGGACCCGTCCGGTCCCGCCTGACCGGTCCCCGCGGCCTGGGGGCGTGGTCTAGGGCTGCCGGGGGCTGCCCGTGGGGGGCAGGGGGTCCGGGCTGAGGAGTTCGTTGCGCCGCACGAAGGCCCGCATGAAGCGGCCCATCACCTCGGTCTGCGTGCGGTACGTGTTCACGGCCTGCAACTTGACGCGCTCCTGTTCGGGCGTCAGGTCCGCGCGCAGCCAGGGCAACTGGCGCGCCAGGGGCGGCAGCGTCAGGGGGAGACTCTCGTGCAGGGCCTTGGGCAGCGGCCATTCCAGGCCGCCGTGCACCACCCAGTACCGCAGGCGGCCCTGCTGGGCGCGCTGGCTCATCAGGCGCAGCGCGATGTACGAGAGGGTGTGGTGGTCCGGGTGGAAGTCCTGCGGTGCTGGGGCCAGCACCAGGTCCGGCCGGACGTCGTCCAGCACCCGGCTGATGTCCGCTTCCAGGTTGCGGCCCGTGAAGGGCCGGCCGGGCGAGAGGGCCCCCTGCGCGTACACGCGGTTCGCGCGGGTGTGCGGCGCCGTGTACGGCTGGTCGTAGTTGGTGGTGAACAGGCGGAACAGGCCGCCGTCCGGGTAGCCCAGCATGAACGTGTGCGCGGCCGGGACGCCTAGGACGGTGGCGGCGGCGCGCGCTTCGGCGGCGCGGGTGTTGCCCAGGCGGCGCATGTTCTGCGCGCGCGGCAGCAGAACCTTCTGGGTGAGTGCAGCGTCGAATTCGAAGCCGTCCCCGGCGGTCATCCACGCGATGTACACGGCCGTGCCGGCCTGCGTGGCCTGCTGGATCAGGCCGGCGCAGCACAGCGTCTCGTCATCCGGGTGGGGCGAGAGCAGCAGCACCCGCTGCCCGGCCGTGAAGGCGGGCAGGGCGGGCAGGGCGGCCACGCGGGTGCTGCCGCGCAGGACCTCGCTGACCGGCAGGTTGATCCATGCCCACAGGGCCAGGAGGGCCAGCGCGGTCAGTCCGGCCAGCCAGGTTCGTTTGGGTCCTTGGAGCAGCCTCATGACGGGATCGGTTCGGAGCGGCGCTCCGGCTCCGACAGCATAGCGGCGCGCGGGGCTCGTGTCATGGCGGCCTGCCCTGGCCCTCCTGGGCGGTGGAGGACCTGCTCAGTCGGGTGCGGCCGTCCGGGGGCGCGTTCGCCCTGGGCGCCGGTTGGGCGCGCGGCGCGCCAGCCGGATCAGGAACAGCCCGGCAATCACGGCGGCGTAGATCAGCGGTTGCGTGTGGTCTTTTTTCACGCCCCAGTAGTAGTGCAGCGCGCCGAGACTGACGGCGACGTACGCCAGCTGGTGCAGGCGCGTCCAGCGCTGAAAGCCCAAGCGTTTCACGGCGCGGGGCGTGCTGGTCAGCGCGAGCGGCACGAGCAGCAGCAGCGCCGTGAAACCGGCCGTGATGAACGGGCGCTCGAGGACGTCCTCGGTCATCAGGGACAGGTCGAAGCCGTGGTCGAACAGGTAGATCAGAAAGTGCAGCGCGGCGTACCCGAAGGCCAGCAGGCCCAGCGTCTTGCGGATGCGGGCGGGCCACGTCCAGCCGGTCAGGAGGCGCAGGGGCGTGCAGGCCAGGGACAGCACCAGCAGCGCCAGCGTCAGCAGGCCGGTCTGTAAGGTGGCCCGCTGGATGGGGTTCGCGCCCAGCTGCCCGGTCGCGGCGTCCAGCAGCAGCACCGCGACCGGCAGCAATCCGCCCACGGTCACGGCGGGCGGCAGCCAGCTCAGGGACGCGCGGCGGGGCGCAGACGGGCGGGGCGGGGCTGGGCTGGTCAGAAGTACCGCCGCAGGTCCATGCCGTTGTAGAGCCCCGCGACCTGCTCGGCGTACCCGTTGAACGGCAGGGTCTTGCGCCGTCCCAGTTCCCCGATGCGGCGCTCGGTCGCCTGACTCCAGCGGGGGTGAGGCACGGCCGGGTTCACGTTCGCGTAGAACCCGTACTCCTGCGGGGCCGCCAGTGCCCAGGTGGTCTGGGGTTGCTTCTCGGTCAGGGTGATCCGCACGACGCTCTTGATGCTCTTGAAGCCGTACTTCCACGGGACGGCCAGCCGCAGGGGCGCTCCGTTCTGCCCCGGCAGGACCCGGCCGTCCAGGCCGACCGCCATGAAGGCCAGGGGGTGCAGCGCCTCGTCCAGGCGCAGGCCCTCCACGTACGGCCATTTCAGCACGGCCTGACGCTGCCCGGGAAACTGCTTGGGGTCCAGCAGGGCCGTGAACTGCACGTATTTCGCCTTACTCGTGGGTTCCAGGCGGCGGATCAGGGCGGCCAGCGGGAAACCCAGCCAGGGCATGACCATGCTCCAGCCTTCCACGCAGCGCATGCGGTACACGCGGTCCTCCAGTGGGAACCAGCCCTGCAGGGTGTCGATGTCCACCGTCATGGGCTTGCGGACCTCGCCGTCAATGCGGACGGTCCAGGGGCGCGTCTTGAGACTCCCGGCCAGGCGGGCGGGGTCGCCCTTGTCGAGGCCGAACTCGTAGAAGTTGTTGTATGACGTGGCCTGCGCGTACGGCGTGACGGCCTCGCTGGTGTCGTACGGACCCAGCGGGCGGGCTGGGCGGGTGAAGGCCGCGCCCTGCGCCTCGGCCGCGCCGGGACCGCCCGGGCGGCGCGTGAGCAGTTCCAGCCCCCCGCCCAGGGCGCCGGCCGTGGCGGTGAACAGGGCGGCGCTGCGCAGGAACTCCCGGCGTGGATTGGGACTGCCGGGTGTCAGGATGCGTCGTTCGCCCGGATCGGGGTCGGTACGGTCGGGCGAGGTGGGGTGTTCGCTCATGGGTGGACCTCCTGAACAGGTGTATGCAGGGTGCGCCGATTCGGTTTACGCCACTGTCACGCCGCGCACGGTACGCCGATGCTTCACAAGCTGCACGGCAGGCGGAGTGCGGCTGGGCGTGCAGGGGTGAATTCGGTCATGTTGTCTCTATCCTTCGCGACAGAATGAAGGCACAATAAAGGCACGCGTTACCCCTTCCCCGGAGGTTCACCATGAAGAAAGCACTTCTCGCTGCCCTGCCCCTGTCCCTGGCACTCCTGAGCACCGCCGCCAGCCCCGCCGCGCAGGCCCAGCAGACCGGCAAACTCAAGGCCTGCTTCATCTACGTCGGCCCGGTCGGCGACATCGGCTGGAGCTACGCCCACGACGAAGCCCGCAAGAAGACCGAGAAGGCCCTCCCCTGGCTCGAAACCAAATACGTGGAAAGCGTGCCCGAGGGACAGGCCATGCCCGTCATCGACCGGCTGGTCAAGGACAACTGCAAGGTCATCTTCACGACGTCCTTCGGCTTCATGGACCAGACTTACGACGCCGCCAAGAAGTACCCGAACGTGATCTTCGCGCACGCCAGCGGCTTCAAACGCCTGCCGAACATGGCCACCTACATGGCGGACTTCTACCAGCTGTATTACCTGAACGGCATGATGGCCGCCGCCGTCAGCAAGACGGACAAGCTCGGCTACGTGGGCGCGTTCCCCGTCCCGGAACTCAAGCGGCACATCAGCGCCTTCGCGATGGGCGCCCGCGCCGTGAATCCCAAGGCGACCGTCAGCGTCAAGTGGATCAACGCGTGGTTCGACCCCAACAAGGCCCGCGAGGCCGCCGAGGCCCTGATCAGCGAAGGCGCCGGCGCCCTGGCCTTCACCGAGGACACCGCGACCGTCGTGCAGACCGCCGCCGCCCGCAAGATCCCGTCCTTCGCGCACTACTCCCCCATGTACAAGTTCGCGCCCGACTACGTCGTCAGCGGCCAGCTGGTCCACTGGGAGAAGATCTACATCGACTTCCTGACCAAGGTCCGCACCGGCACCTACACCAACAAGAACCTCCAGAACGTCGACTACTGGAACCTGCTGCGCGGCGGCAGCGTCGAACTCGGCGCGCAGGACGGCATGGCCATCAACCCCAAATGGGTCCCCGCCCTGAAAGCCAAGACCATCACCGTCGCCGGCAAGAAAACCACCGTGTACGACCGCGTCATGGCCCTCAAGGCCGACATGGAAAAAGGCGGCAAGTTCGACCCGTACACCGGCCCCCTCAAAGACCGCAACGGCATCCTGCGCGTCCCCGCCGGGAAAGTCGCCAGCATCGCCGACCTGAACAACATGGCCTGGGTCGCCCCTGGCGTCACCGGCCAGGTCGCCGACGAACCCAAGAAGTAAAACTGTAGAAGGTTGACCGTTGATGGTTGATGGAGGGTCGCAATCCCCTCCGTCAACCATCGACTCGTTCGGCACGCATACGGATCTGCCCCGGCGTGAGTCGACCGCCGTGCCCGGGCCAGATCTCGCGCAGATCGAGGTCCACCATTGCCTTCAGGGTACTGAGGGCCTGCGCGTGATCGTGGTTGTACGCCGCGCGGGGCAGATGTGCGCCACCCGCCCCCCCGACCACCGCGTCCCCGGCAATCAGCACGCCGTCCCTCAGCAGCCCGATCTGACCCAGCGTGTGCCCCGGCAGGTGCACCACCTGCCACCCCAGCACCGTCTCACCCGGCCCCGCCGCCTGCACGGAGCGGAGTTTCGGATGCGCGCGCGAGATCACGCGCCCCAGCGCCGGGAACCCCGCCGGGTAGGGCAGGTCGTGCGACTGACCCAGCAGAGCCGGATGCTCCAGCGGGTGCGCCAGCACCGACACGCCCGCCCGCGCCGCCAGGAACGCGTTCCCCGCGTGATCCACGTGCGCGTGCGTCAGCACCACCACGTCCGGCTGAAACTGACCCAGCAGGCGCGCGAAAACAGGAGCGTGAGACAGCGCGCCGCTATCGACCAGCACGCGACCCTGCGGGGTGCTGAGCAAATACACGTTCGCGTACAGGGGACGGACCACCAGATTCACGCGCCCGATCATGCCACGCGGCGTACCCTGGAAGTCCCATGAACCGGATCTCCTGGCTGGCCGTCCCCGACGAAGCGACCGCACCCGAAGGCGTGCAGAAACTCTGGGCGAAAGCCCAGGCGAACCTGGGATTCATACCCAACGTGTTCCGCGCGCAGGCGCTGAACCCTGACACGTTCCTCGCGTGGTGGAACGACTTCAACACCCTCGTCAACCGCGAAGGCCACCTGAGCAACGCCGACCGCGAACTCTTGGCCGTGGTCGTCAGCGGCCTGAACCGCTGCGTGTACTGCGCCGTCTCCCACGGCGCCGCCCTGCGCGAATACACCGGCGACCCCACCCTGGCCGACACGGTCGCCGTGAACTGGCGCCACGCCACCCTCACGGCCCAGCAGACCGCGCTGTGCGCCTACGCCGAAAAACTCACCCTCACGCCCGCCCACATGACCGAAACAGACCTGCACGACCTCCGCGCAGCAGGCCTCAGCGACCCCACCATCCTGGAAGCCACGCAGGTCATCGGCATGTTCAACATGACCAACCGCGTCAGCAGCGCCCTGAGCTTCACCCCCAACGCCGAATACCACGGGAAAGGGCGGCCTCAACCCTGATCAGCCGCCCCTCCCCGCCAACTATCAATCGCGTGAGTACCCTGTGGCGCGCCAGCCACACCCTGAGCGGACCAGCGTCACCGTTCCAGGGTACGTCTCGGAAGTTGCAGTGCTCGACCCGCGGGGCACGAGGGTAATCGTGACACTGCCATTCACAGTCGCGGTGTTGCCACTGATACTGACGCCACCGACATTCACCTGATAAGAGAAGCTACTGAACCCAGCCGAATAGGAACTTGCCGCTGCCGTCAGCACCTGATTTGCAGCCGAAATCGTGGCGGACCGCACGGCTGCCCGATCCTGCTCAGAGGTCAGGTTGCAGGATTCAGGTGCACTGCTTGCGCCAGGCGCTGAGTCCACAGCCGCCCCTATGCCGGTTCCAGCGAAACGACTCAGGTCACCAACATTCACGCGGTACGTGACCCCCAGCGCCAGACGTGGACCGTAGATGGGCGCCAGTACTGTGCTGACGCGCTGCACGCCAGCCTCCAAGAACCCCTCGACGGGTACGAGGTCCAGGCCCACGCGCGCCCCCACACCGGCGAACAGCACGCCGGAACCGGCCTGCACGCCACCGCCGCCCAGCACGTACCCGTGCACCAGACCGGCGTCGAACACATCAAAGGTTACACCCGCATCAAATGCGGTGGCGCCTCCCTGGCCCTGCACCCCCGTACGGCAGTACGCGCCCTGGACGAAACCGCCCACGCGTCCCTCCTGCAAGCCGGCGCGCGCACCGGCAACTTGGCAGGACAGGCCCAGGCTGCTGGTGGCACTCAGGCGCAGGTCCGCCGCATGAGCGTTCCCGGACAGGGTGACAGCAGAGAGCAGAGCGAACGATGCGAGCCAATGGCGTTTGAGCATGCCGAGTTCTAACACAGGAACATGACGTTCCGCTGCCATTCCTACCGGTCGGGTTCAGTACGTGTAGAAACCCTGCCCGCTCTTGCGGCCCAGCAGGCCCGCCTGCACCATCTTGCGCAGCAGCGGGCTGGGGCGGTACTTGTCGTCGCCCAGGCCTTTGTGCAGAACTTCCATGATGGCGAGGCAGGTGTCCAGCCCGATGAAGTCCGCCAGGGTCAGCGGGCCCATGGGGTGGTTCATGCCGAGCTTCATGATCCCGTCGATCGCTTCGGGCTCCGCGACGCCTTCCATGACGCACTGAATGGCCTCGTTCAGCATGGGCATCAGGATGCGGTTGCTGACGAAGCCGGGGAAGTCGTTGCAGGCCAGGGGGGTCTTACCCATCCGCTCGGCGGTCTGCGTGACGAACTGCGCGGTCTCGTCGCTAGTGCTGTAGCCCCGGATGACCTCGACCAGTTGCATCAGCGGTACGGGGTTCATGAAGTGCATCCCGATGAACTTCTCCGGGCGGCCCGACGCGCTGGCGAGCGCCGTGATCGGAATGCTGCTCGTGTTGCTCGCCAGGATGCCGTCCGGCTTCACGATCTGCCCCAGCTGCCGGAACAGGTCGGCCTTCACCCCCTCGTTCTCCACGATGGCCTCCACGACCAGATCGCAGTCCGCGAACGCGTTCAGGTCCGTCGTGAACTCCATGCGGCCCAGGATCACGTCCGGCGTGTCCGTCAGGCGGCCCTTCTCGTGCAGTTTCGCCAGTGATTTCTCGATCACGGCGCGGCCCCGGTCGAGGAACTCCTGCTTCACGTCCTGCACGACCACCTCGAATCCACTCTGCGCGGCGACCTGCGCGATGCCGCCGCCCATCTGTCCAGCTCCGATCACTCCGAATTTCATAGGAACTCCTGTTCAGTCCGGTCTGCCCCGGACGGGAAAACGTTCGAGAATGGTTTCCAACTGCCGGATGATTCCGGGCAGGTAGGTCTGGTCGAGTTGCAGCTCGAATGTGTGAGTCTGCGTCAGGGGGTCCGGAGTCAATTCAATCCTTGTGAGGATCTCCCCCGTGGAGCCGCATTCGAGGTGCATTCCCAGGTTCGGCTCCAGGGGATGAAGGTCTGCTGTTCCAGTCAGTGTCTCGTTCATGCGCCGCAGTTCCGTCAGGAACCCGCCGAGCTCACTTGTCATCAGGAATGGTCCCGTGACGTGCACCCAGGCCTGTCCGGGCAGGTCAACCTCCGCGGCGACATCCAGCCAGTTGGCGTCCCAGAAGTCCTCCCCTTCAATCAAAGGGCCCTGATGGACGGTCACCTTGAGGGCTCCGACCTGAAAAGTCAGTCCCTCCAGACTCATTCGACCAGTGGGACGCCCTCAATCTGCACGGCTTTGCCGCGTTTGACGGGGTTGAAGGCGGTGTACTTGTAGCGGGAGCAGCCCGACTGGACGAAGGGGTCGTGGTCGAACAGGTCCATGAGGTCCTGCAACGTGTCGGCCTGCGCGACGATCACGCCGCCGGTGTGGTCGACCTTGCGGCCGCTGATGAGGAACACGCCGCTTTTGTAGTGCTGGTCGAGCCATTCGCGGTGGGCGGGCGTGACCTGGGCGATCTCGTCGGCGGGTTTGAGGTAGGTGCTCTCGATGATCCACAGAGTCGTCATGGTGCTCAGCCTACCCGCTTGACCGCGAGGGCGAGGCCGTTGCCGCCGCCCATGCAGAGGGTGGCGATGCCGGTTTCCTTGTTCTGCTGCTTCAGGGCGTGCAGGAGGGTGACGAGGATGCGCGCGCCGCTGGCGCCGATGGGGTGGCCGAGGGCGACGGCGCCGCCGTTCACGTTCACGCGGGCGGGGTCGAGGCCGAGTTCGCGGGCGACGGCGAGACTCTGGACGCTGAATGCCTCGTTCAGTTCCCACAGGTCCACGTCACCCGCCCGCCAGCCGAGCTTGCTCAGGAGTTTCTGCGTGGCGGGGACGGGCGTCATCATGACCCACTCGGGGGCGAGGCCGCCCGTGGCGTAGTCGATGATCTGGGCCAGGGGGGTGAGGCCGTGCGCCTGGGCGAAGTCGGCGCTGACGACCATCAGGCTGGCCGCGCCGTCGTTGAGGCCGGGGGCGTTCCCGGCGGTGACTGAGCCGTCCTTCTTGAAGGCGGGTTTCAGGCGGCCCAGGGTCTCCTCGCTGGTGTCGGCGCGGGGGCCCTCGTCGGTGTCCACAACGGTGTCGCCCTTGCGGCCCTTGACGGTCACGGGGACGATCTCGTCGGTGAAGCGGCCGTCCTGCTGCGCGGCGATGGCGCGGCGGTGGCTCTGGGTGGCGTAGGCGTCCTGTTCCTCGCGGCCAATGGCGTACTTCTCGGCGACGCGCTCGCCGGTCAGGCCCATGCCCTCGTCGTTGATGGAGCACCAAAGGCCGTCGTGGGTGTTCGCGTCAAGGACCTGCGCGCGGCCCAGGCGGTAGCCCTTGCGCGCGCCGGGCAGGAGGTGCGGGGCGTTGCTCATGCTTTCCATGCCCCCGGCGAGGACGGCGTGCTGGTCCCTGGCGCGGATGCTCTGCGCGGCGAGGATCACGGCTTTCAGGCCGCTGCCGCACACCTTGTTGATGGTCAGCGCGCCGACCTCGTGGGTCAGTCCGGCTTTTAGGGCGGCCTGCCGGGCGGGGTTCTGCCCGCTGCCCGCCTGCACGACCTGCCCCATGACGACTTCCTCGATCAGGGCGGCGTCCAGGCCGCTGCGGCGCAGGGTTTCACGCAGGGTGGTGGCGCCCAGGTCGACGGCGCTGACGCTCTCGAGGCTGCCGAGGAACTTCCCGGTGGGCGTGCGGCTGGCCGCGACGATCACTGCTCTTTGCATGCGCGCAGCATAGCGCGCGTTGCCTAACGGGCGTTAGGTTGGCGTCCACCACACCCGGCCCGCGAAGCCGCCCCGCGCGTCCGCCTTAGCGCGGCGCAGCGCCTCCAGCTCCTCCGGGCTCAGGCCATGCAGGGCCGCCAGGGCCCGCAGGACTTCCAGCACGTCTGCCAGTTCCTCGGCCTCGCCGGCGTTGAGGTACTCCGCGACCTCCTCCTCCAGCTTGGCACGCAGCGCGGCGCGGTACTCCCCCTCCGTCAGCGTGCGGATCTGCCCGCCAAACAGTTCCGGGATGCGGTCACGGACGAGTTTGCCAGTCATCTACAGATCCTAGACTCCCGACTGCGGTGAAAACCGCTGCCGCTCGAAGGTTGCTTTGATGACCAGCCGGCGAGCTTCACGGCCTTCCATCACACCCTGGACAGCATGTGACAGCTCCAGGAGGCCGTGGCCTGCTGTAGTCCACAGGTGTCCGATGGCCTCACGTGGCGTGGATCCCGAATGGAGCAGGGCGGTCAGAGCCGCTTCAAGTTCCGGGTTCTTCCAGGAGGACCGACATCACCAACATTCTGACCTGCCCTGTGCCGGTGCGTGCGGCACAGACGCGCCTGAGGCTGCGTGGTAGCGTGACAGCATGTTTGAGTCCCTGGGCAACAAGTTGCAGGACATCCTGGACCGAGTGGGTAAGGAACGCCAGCTGACCGAGGCGCAGGTCAAGGCCGCGATGCGCGAGATCCGCATGGCGCTGCTGGAAGCCGACGTGAACTTCGGCGTCGCGAAGGACTTCGTGGCGAAGGTCAGCGAGAAAGCTGTCGGGCAGTCGGTCGAGGGCAGCCTGACCGCCGGGCAGACCGTCGTGAAACTCGTGCATGACGAGCTGATCGAGACGCTGGGCGGCAAGACCATCCAGCCGGAACTGAAGACCGAGGGCAACGTCTGGTTCATGGTGGGCCTCCAGGGGGCCGGGAAGACGACCAGCACCGGCAAGCTCGCCGCGCATTACAAGAGCAAGGGCCGCCGCGTGCTGCTCGTCGCGGCTGACACGCAGCGCCCCGCCGCGCGCGACCAGCTGGAAGTCCTCGCGAAGCAGGTGGGTGTGCCGGTCCTGAAGGTCGCGGATGGCGAGAGTCCCGCCGAGACGAAACGCCGCGTGGACGAGCATCTGAAGACCGACTTCCGTGACCTCGTGATCGTGGACACCGCCGGCCGCCTCCAGATCGACGAGGCGCTGATGGACCAGCTGGCCGACCTCCAGCGCGTCATGCAGCCCACCGAGAGCCTGCTCGTCGTGGACGCCATGACCGGGCAGGAGGCGCTGAACGTCGCGCAGACCTTCGACCAGCGCGTGAACGTCACGGGCCTGATCATCACGAAGATGGACGGCGACGCGCGCGGCGGCGCGGCCCTCAGCGCGCGCAGCGTGACCGGCAAACCCATCTACTTCGCGGGCACCAGCGAGAAGATCGCCGGACTGGACGCCTTCCACCCAGACCGGGTCGCGGGACGCATCCTCGGCATGGGCGACGTGCTCGGCCTGATCGAACGTGCGCAGCAGGCCGACCTGAAAGCCATGGAGGTCAAGAAGCCCGGCGATTTCGACTTGGAAGACCTGCTGCTTCAACTGCGGCAGATCCGCAAGATGGGCCCGCTGGGCGACCTGCTGAAGCTCATTCCCGGCATGAGCCGCGCGCTGCCCGAGGGCTTCAACATCGACGAGGCCCAGCTTCAGCGGATCGACGCGATGATCAGCTCCATGACCGTCAAGGAACGCCGCAACCCGAAGATCATCGACGGGCGCCGCCGCAAACGCATTGCGGCGGGTAGCGGCCACAGCGTGCAGGACATCAACAAGCTCCTGAAGATGCACGAGCAGATGAAGGACATGATGAAGATGCTCCAGCGCATGAGCGGCCCCGGTGCCAAGGGCATGAAGCCACCCCGCATGCCCAACGTCCCCCCCAGCCTCAAGCGCTGAACCCCAACCATCAACGCCCGCTCCTGCGCTTCAGCCAGGGCGGGTGTTGACACTCCAGCACCCGGCCCATATACTCACTCCCGCTGAGAACGCGCCCACACGGCCCGCAGCGAGACAAGACCACCTGGGTCGTTAGCTCAATCGGTAGAGCAGCTGACTTTTAATCAGCGGGTTGTAGGTTCAAGTCCTACACGACCCACCAGGAAAACCCCCGTACAGACGGGGGTTTTTGCTTTCGTCGTGCATTGTGGCACTGCTACATCTACCGGACTGCCACAACCGTGCCACATCCAGAAAGATTTGCGCTTCCATTCCATCACCTGAGGACTACGATTTCCCTATGGATCAGCTAGGTCGCCTCACAGCACGGGAATACCATGGACGGCTCAAGGAAGCCCTTGAGCGGTACAGACTTGAAAGGGCGAGAACACTTGCTCTAGTAGAGGAAGCTCACGATGCCTTGTCGAAACTTCAGGAAATCGAAGAGTACAAGGCTATGAACATGGGAGATTCTGGCGGCGGGCTAGCTGCGACTCCGAAAGGCGAAGCTATTCAGTACGCTGCCGATGTTCTGGGAGAGATTGTGGGTGACCTGTGGAACTTGTTCAATGAGCTTGACGTTGAGGAAGATCCAGCACAGATCGACCTGGACGGGCTCTACTCAATCTCTAAGCCCTAGTTAGTAGACGCGTTGAATCGAGGAAAGAAGTCGGACAAGTCGAAGGCCGCCTCTTCGCGCTGCTCGTCGTACAGGTGGGTGTAGGTGCGCAGGGTGAAGCCCACGTCCGCATGCCCCAGCCGTTCACTGACGGTCTTGGGTGGGATGCCGCGCCGGATCATCAGGGACGCGGCGGTGTGCCTCATGTCGTGGAAGCGGATGGTGGGCACCCCCGACGCGGCGATAAGTTCCCGGTGGTACCGGTTCAGGTTGCGCGGGTCAATGTGCGTTCCGATCTCCGACGCGAACACGAAGCCCCCGCGTTCACTGCCCGCCCATGCGTCCTGCGCCCGCTCCTGCTCTGCCTGCTGACGTTCCCGGTGCGCCTGCAGGACGGCCAGGGTGCCCGCAGACAGGATGATGGTGCGGCGTGATCCGGCCGTCTTGGGCGTGTCCAGCTGAGCCGTGACCCGGCTGATCGTGCGGCGTTCCTGCACCTGCTCGCCGGTCTTGCGGCTCTTGTGGGCCGGGATGACGCGCCCCTGCGCTTCGGTGCGGATCTCGACGAGGTTGTGGCGGACGGTGAGGCGCGAGCGTTCCCAGTCGACGTCATCCCACTGCAGGCCCAACAGTTCGCCGCGCCGCATGCCCGTCATCAGCCCCAGGTAGAACGCGGCGTGCATGCGGTGCCCCTGGGCGGCATCGAGGAACTTGGCGACCTGTTCCGGGGTCCACACCTGCATTTCCTGCCGTGTGGCCTTCGGCGGGGTGATCGCGTCCGCGACGTTGCGCGGGAGCATCTGCCAGCGCACCGCCTGCCGTAGGGCCATCTTGAGCACGCGCAGGGTGTACGCAAGCACCTGCGCCGACTTCCCTTCTTTGCGCAGGGCGTTCAGTACCCGCTCGACGTCCAGGGGGCGCAACTTGTCCAGCTTCATGCGCCCGATATGGGGGCGGATGTACAGGCGGTCGGTGTCCCGATAGGACCGCAGGGTGTTCGGCTTCACCCCGTCACGTTCCTTCGCGTCCAGCCATCGGTCGATGAACTGGGCCACCGTTGCCCCTTCCGAGTCGGCCAGCATGCCGGTGTGGAGTTCGGTACGCAGTTGCGCCATCTTCTGCTGCACGTCCGCTTTCGTCTTGCCGCTGACCCAGCGGCGCTCCATGCGGTCGCCGTCGTATCCGATCACGACACTGCCCTTCCAGCCCACCACCTTGCCGTCCTTGCGCCGGGCACTGATGGTGCCTTCCCCGTTGGCTCGCTTACCCATTGCGCCGCCCCGCCTTCTTCGCCACGAGTTCCAGCCCGAGCGCCTGCAGGAGCGCCACCCACCCGTCAGGAATCCGCCCCGACTTCCCGGTGAGCATCCGGCTCACCTGTGAACGGGGCATGTCCAGCTGGTCGGCAAGCTGCTGGTGAGTCAATCCCCGGCGCTCCACCTCGATCCTGACGGCATTCAACACGCTTTCGTTCATGAACTATTGTAACATATTTTGTTACTCATCTAATACTGACATTCCCGACAGCTCTGCCAGCATTTTTGTTCGCGAGTTATCCCACCTCTCGATCTTGCCCTTTATGGAAGCTTCGATTTTTGCCTTCTGCCTATCAGATATCTTCTGTTCATCGGTTAATTGGCTTCTTTCCCTAACAAATTCATACAAACTGGTCCCCATGATCTCCCCATTGGAGGCCCTCAAAGATCCTCCCTGCGGGTCTATACGGTGACCCAGCTTTCCATTTATCTTTCTTGGTCGAATGACAGATGTGAACATGAATCCCGGCATCATTGCGAATGTTATTAAAACATTATTCAAATAAAACGCCTGAGAGTCCACCGATCGCATCATGTGAAATCCCATTCTTTCGGGATGACCACGTCTTATTGAAAATGAATGGTCGGACTCCTCTACACTCATCACATTCTCTCCAGAGTCCGTAAATATCACATAGCTTTCGATACCATTACCGTTATTAGTTTTTCCCATTAGATATCTCCGCAAATATTCTTTTGCGGTAGCGAAGTGTCTATAATTGAGATCTTTTCTGCGTTCAGGACGCAGCTCTTCAAGAAGAAGAATTCTTAAAGCTAACGAGTAAGCGAACTTCAGAAGGCGGTCGTCGTATTCAAAATCAAACGAGTCCGCTTCTAAACGGGGTTTAAAAAAGTTTTCAATGAAGTACTTTTCATACCCACTAATCAAACTGCCGTCACAGTCCTCGCAAAGCATTTTCGCAGTAATGCCATCCTGAACTCTCCTATTAGGATCGCCAGCGCTCCTCAAGAATCCAGTAGCCGACGTTCTCTTAATCCAGTTAATAACACTGTCGGCAATGATGTGGCTGTCAACCAACTTGACTTCATCGCCACATAAACCGCATGTCACTCGCGTTTGGAATGCTGTAGCCATTTGATGCACATCATATTCCCAACCTCACGATTGACACGCAAATTTGAAGCGCATGCGTGCGCGAAGTGGGTTCCTGCACCACACAGCGATCGGCTACATTTCTCGGAAACTCCGACCATAATATACTTTACATATGAAAGGTGGTCGCAAATATAAAGCGCAGGGCGATGCGTTCAGCCACGCGGTTCACGCAGGCCAGGGGCCGCGCACAGCCGTCGCCTGCACGCACGCCCGTACCGGCCGCCACTACGCCCGCCGGGTCAACGTGGACGAGTGCCGGGCACTTTCAGCCGGGACAATCCCGACCACTTGGGCCAGGACGTTGCCCGGACTGGCCTGGGTGCCGGGCAGCGGCGCGATCAGCCTGGACGTCCTGCCGGAGTCAGTGTGGGTGGCCTTTGCACCGCTGACGGCCCGCAGGACTGCACCGCGCCGGTTGATCTGCCCCCACTGCACCCGCCCCTGCCGCAGCGTCTACGCGTCACCCTACGGGCCGCAGGGCCAGCCGGACGAACAGGTGGGGTGTCGCGCCTGCCTGGGCCTCACGCACCCGGCCCGCCAGCGCCACAAGTGCCCCGACTGGGCCGCACAGGTGCTCGAACACCCTCAGAACCACTCCCCTACCACCCGGCGCCGCGCCCTGCAGGTCATAAACGGCAGCGCCTCCCGCATCCTGCACGCGGTCAGACTGGCAGGCCACATTGAGCCGTTGGAAAAATAACGCGACGACGATTCACACTCGCCGCCGCCCACCTTCCCCCCCTACCCCCGGTGTAAGGGGCAGGGGCCGAAGGATCTTTCGGTCAGACCACCGCGCCGGACGTCGGCAGGGCGTCCAACAGGGCGACCGTCACCACCTCGTCGACGAGTGACGGGGGCAGGTGGGCGGACAGTTCGGCTCGCACGATTTGAACCGCGTGGGCGACAGCCGCAGATGCACCGTCCTGCAGGGCATCCGGCAAGGGGGGCAGGAAGAGGCCTTCAGCGACATTCAGGCGGGCAGGGCAAGATGACTCGTTCAAGAGGGGCCTCCGGGGACGCCACGACCGACACAACGCGCCGCCGGGTCGGGCAGTGGGGGGGGGAAAGATCAGAGGCCAACAGACAACAGTACGCAAGCGGACTGGGGCATTTGAAACACGTAGGGAACTACGCGGCACCCGACACTCCCCTGGGCAGGCGGGGCAGGTAGGCCGTCCAGGTCAGGCGGGGCAGTCGACCCTGCAGGCGGGCAGCGGCGTGATCGGTGGCCGCCGCGTGGAGCGTCGCGGCGTTGGGCCGGTGCCAGCGTCCCCCTTGATCACGCCAGGAGCACGCGCGGGCGTCGGCAGGTTTGGCAAGGTACGCCAGCAGGCCCACCGGGTCGGTCACGGCTGTGCAGCGGGCATGCTGGGGCAGGTCAGCGCGGGCAGCGGCGCTGGTCAGAACGTGGACGTGCAGCAGCCCGTGCCGCCCCACTTCCAACTTCGCCCAGACAGGATGCCCGCCCAGCACCGCCTGCACCCGCCCCCGCGCCATCTCCCCCACCTCGACGCGGTACACGTCCGCGTGCGGCCCGTGATACAGGGGCAGCGTCACGAGCGCCAGCGCACCAGGGGACACCGCGAGCAGCCGCGCCAGCACGCCCGCCTCACGCTGCACAGCGACCCGCCGCCTCTTTCGGGTGGTGTCCACCAGACCATCTGGAAGGTAAGGACCGTGCCACACGCATCAGGCCCGCTCACCAGGACCGGTGAAGCCTTGATCCTGCAATTCCAGCAGAACATGCTCACCGGCAGAACGTCGCACCGGGTCGGGGGACCGCACCCAATCAGCGGCAAGGGCATACAGCAGGCGCAGACGGTCCTTGACGTGGGGGCGAACACGCCTCCCGCCTTCAGCCGCCCGCCCCGCGACATGCGGGGCGGCGCTCATCCGTTCTGCCCGCTCGCGCGGCTCAGAAATGCCCGGATGGACGCCGCTGGGATGACGTGCCGACGCCCGACGCGAACGCTGGGAATCTGCCCACTGCGCACTAGGGCATAGGCGGACGTGTGGCCGATGCCCAGCAGGTCGGGCAGCTCCGCGATGGAGTAAGCCGGTTTCGAGAGGTTACTATCCATATCAAGTCTCCTTGCGAGACGGACACTCCGCACGAAGCCGACTTTCGACGGGCAGCTTCGTGCGGACTCTTATTGAGCGCCGCTCACATTCACCACGGTATATGGCTACTCATCCGTCGTCAACTATTTATGCACGATTCGGATACGAAGATTTATCGTCCAGCAAAAGGTATGTCAGTATGCCTGTATGTTATGCCATACAAATATACACTCTAGATGACGCCACAACCGCGCCACAATCAGGGCAACAACAGGCAACAATCGGCAGTTGCCAATCTTCCCATTTCGCCTTCTAAAACGCACAATACTGGTCAGCACTATTCTGTAATAAGTCAAAAAGGTAACTTTTAATCAGCGGGTTGTAGGTTCAAGTCCTACACGACCCACCAGGAAAACCCCCGTTTTAGACGGGGGTTCTTGCTTTGTCTCATATATGCTGACGTTTGCCATGGGAGGCCATTTGCAAACGTCTTGCAAACCGGCCCCGCTGCTCACGCTTTCCCACGTTGCTTCACCGCCCGCACTTCCTGGACCGCGCTGGGGGGGTCCGGGGTCGGCTCGACTTGACCGGCCCGCGCCTTGAGCCGTCGAGCCTTCACCGTCACCCGTTGCGGCTCTCGGGGGGCTGGGGTGACCGGGTCAAACGTGAGGCCCTCGCGCTCGACGTTATACACATGCCGGTACACGTCCCGCGTAACGCTCGCGCTGTTGTGCCCCAGTTGCGAGCTGAGCACCTCGACGGGAACACCCCGCGCGGCCATGAGCAAGGCCAAGGCGTAGGAGTGCCGGAGCTTATGCGGCGAGAGGGCCGGGACCCCTGCAGCCGCGCACAGCTTGCCCATAGGGTGCCTGAGGTTGTCCAGGTGCCAGGGCATGCCCGCCCTTGACGTGAACACATACGGCGTGACGGTGTAGGGCCGCCCCCTGTCCCTGATCCGCGCGCCCCACTCGCGTTCCTGCTGAGCCTAAGAGTCCCTAAGCACCTGCACAGCGCTGCCCGTCACCGTGCGCGCCCCCGCTGCCGTCTTGGGGGTTTCATACACCTGCCCTGCCATGGCGCCGCGCGTGTGTTCCGCACTCACCACCGCTGAACCGTCCGGCCTGAACGTCACGTCATCCCAGGGGAGTGCGAGGGCCTCACCGGGTCGCATGCCGGTTGCCGGCATGAACGCCAGGGGCCACCCCCACCGGTCAACGCGGGCCGCTTCATAGAACTTCACCGCCTCATCCGGTGTGAACGCCTTAGGGCGAGCTGGGCCGCGCGTGGTCATACGCTCAGGGCGGCCCCTCACCGTGGGGTCAGCCTCTACAAGTCCCTCACAGATGCCCCAGCGGTACGCGGCCCGTAGAAGAGCGTGCACCTTGCCGCGCGTACGCTCACCAGTGGGTCCCTCGCCCAGCCCCGCGTAGAAGTCCCTGAGCCGCTGGGCGTTCACTTTTTGGGCCTTGAGTTTGCCCAGGGTGGGCGCCAGGTAATGCCGCAGTGAGTACCGGTAGTCAAACGCGGTGCGCTGCTTGATTCCCCCGGCACGCTCGCGGGCGTCCACATACTCGGAAATGAGCTGCTCGCCGGTCAGCAGCTCGCGCGGGGGTAGGTCACCGTATTCCTTGAACTTCCGGGCCTCGCGTACCTCTGCGCGGGCCGCCGTGAGGTTCCGGGCAGTGCTACTGAAGTGCCGCCGATCACCCTCGTTTGTGGTGACCATCACGCGCCACCTCACGCGCCCGTCCGGCAACGTGGTAAAGCTGCCCTCACCCTGCCCCCGCTTTGCCCGTTTGTCCCCGTTCTCTGCCATGCCTCACCGTATCCCAGCCGCGCCGCACGCCCTGCAGCACACCGCCCAGGCGGGGCAGCGCTGGGGGGAGGAGTAGGCGAGTAGGCTTCAGGGGGTAGGCACTTATAAATAATAATAGTTGTCTAGATTCTATATATTCAACGTCCTATACGGCATTCCCCAGGACGCCCCACAGCGCGGCCCGATTGAGTGGACTCATAAGGGCCGCAGAAACTCCTGAAACCTCACCGCTACTCCATCACCGCGCCAGCACGGCAAAAAACAGTAGAGGTTAGGTAAAGCCGGAAACCTTCACGCCTACTCCGGAAACCTACCCCGCTACTCACGCCTCGGCCATGAGTGCGCCGGACGGCACGCGGCCCAGCGCGAGGAAACGGCCCAGCCTCACACAGAAACCACCCCCCGCCACTGGGGCGAGGGGCATGGACTCAGCCCGGCTTAGACCGTGGCGGGGTCATCTTCCCGGCGGCAGGAACAAGACCGGCGAAGGGGAAGCCCAGGCCACGCACCCACGCTTCCCCTTCACGGGTCTTCCAGGTCCTAAGCCCGTACTCCTACTCTGTGTCTCACTCATTCAAACGTTCTGAAAAATAAAACGCAGCCGTGATGGCTGGAATGCTGGCAATCCAGAAGATGACTGGCATGGGACTGTGCCGCCTGTCTTTCTTGGCCCGTGACGATGGGGCATCACCTGGCAGCAAGAAAAAACCCACCATTGAAGCCACGAAGAGCACTTGGCCTAAACGGTAAAGGGCGCGACTGAGTTGACTCCGCTTCATCTCTACTCTCCGATCCTTCCGCCACACATCATTTCCCTTCGCTCCGCCCCAGCCCCTCACATGCCGTCCGGCGGTCGAAAGAACGGGGAGATCAGATAGAGAGGCGGCAGGGCCGTCAGGATCAGCAGCGGCACGTGAAGGGGCCAGAGCCGCGACCGCAGCCGCACGACCCACACCATCAAGGCGATCTGAACGACGGTAAGCAGTGCGAAACCCAAGCCGCCGCGCGGCACGAGCGGCACGAACAGCAGAGGCAAAGAAGCAAGCCACAGTAGCGTCGCGCAGCCCAGCAAGCGGCCCGGCTTGGCCAGCCAGAGAAGCCGCGCCCCGTCTTTCCCTTTGCCGGTCACGACAGGACCGCCCACAGTACGCCCGCCACGATCATGGCCAGCGCGCATGCCAGGGCGAAGGCCTCTCATGGTGCGCCCCGGTCAGCATTTACGATCACCACCGGCACCGGTCGGCTTCTGGGGAGGCCGCTCACCGCATGCCCTGCAGGACGGCTTGGACACGCAGCGCGGCCCGCACGATCACGCGCATGAACCACAGCAGAGGCGGACTGGTGAACGTATGCCCCAAGGTCGCGTGGGCCTCGGTGCCTTGGAGCCTGCCAGGCCACACAGTCATTGATCAGCGGGACGCTGCGCAGGAAGGGCCAGCGCAGCGCCCACAGTGCCGCCAGCATGGGTACGAGCCTGCCCACCGCAAGCTGTGCGGACAGGGCAGAGCTGTACGACATGATCTCGTCTTTACTCGTCGCGGTGACAGGTGGCGTGGTCATGGCGTCTCCCCTACGGCGTGGCGTCGGTGCTCAAGGCCGTCTGGAGTCGTCGGGCGTACTCGTCGGCGCTGATCTCGTACACGCCGAGGGTGGCGAGGTGCGGGTTCTGGAGCTGCGCGTCCAGAAGCGTGAAGCCGCGCGCGTGCAGGTGCGTGGCGAGGCCGATCAGGGCGGCCTTGCTGCCGTTCGTGATGCGGTGGAATTTGCTCTCGGCGATGAAGGCGCCGCCCAGCGCGAGGCCGAGGACGCCCCCTGCGAGTTTCCCGCCTTTGTACGCTTCGAAGGAGTGCGCGAGGCCGGTGGCGTGGAGGTGGCTGTAGATGGCGGTAAGTTCGTCGCTGATCCATTCGCCGTCGCGGGGGGGGCTGCCGGGCAGCAGGCCGCGGCACCCGGCGAGGACGGCATCGAAGTTGGTATCGACTTGGTATGTGAAGTGCCGCAGGTCGCGTTTCAGGCGGCGGGCGACGTGCAGTCCGTCGGCTTCGGTCAGGGGGACGATGGCGCGGTCCTCGACGCTGTAGAACTGCACGCCGTCGCCGTTGTCCATCAGGAACGCGCCCTGGGCGTAGGCGCGGGCGACCTGCCGGGTCAGGGGGTCGGGGTGGGTCAGCCAGGGCTGGGCGCCACGCACGTTCAGCGGGGGTACAGCACGGCCTGCGTGCAGCGGAACAGGGCCATGAGTTTGCCGTCGGGCGCGCGGACCTCGGCGTCCCAGACCTGGGTGGTGCGCCCGGCGTGGACGTTCTGGGCCTCGCAGGTGATGGTGCCGTCGCGGGCGGTGCCGAGGTGGTTGCTCTTGAGTTCGATGGTGGTGAAGGACTGTGCGCCGTCGGGCAGGAGCAGGCGGGTGCCGTAGCCGCAGGTGGTGTCGGCCAGCGCGATGACGCTCGCGGCGTGCAGGAAGCCGTTCGGGGCGAGCAGGTCGGGCCGGATGCTCAGTTCGCTGCGCAGCAGCCCGCGCTCGGCGTGCGTGAAGCGGATGCCGATGAGTCCGGGCAGGTGGCCCGCGCCGAACGCGGTCAGGTCGTCCGGGCTGGGCACGGGTCGGGGGGTGGTCATGCGGCCCAGCGTACCCTGCCCGCTGCTCTCTCCGGCCGGGGCTGATGAATTGGGGGGAGGCTTCCGCGCGGGTTATCCCGGGTCGCCTAGAATGGGAGGGTGCGTCTGGATTCGCTGTCCACCCTGAATTACCGGAATCTCGCCCCGTGTACCTTGCTGTTCCCGGCGGGCGTGACCGGTGTGTTCGGGGAGAACGGCGCGGGCAAGACGAACCTGCTGGAGGCGGCGTTCCTGGCGCTGACCGGCCTGACGGACGTGACGCGCCTGGAGCAACTGGTGCAGCAGGGCGAGACGGAAGCGTACGTGCGGGCGGATCTGGAGAGCAGCGGGAGCCTGAGTGTGCAGGAGGTCGGGCTGGGGCGCGGGCGGCGGCAACTGAAGGTGGACGGCGTGCGGGTGCGCACCGGGGACCTGCCGCGTGGGAGTGCCGTGTGGATCCGCCCTGAGGACAGCGAGCTGGTGTTCGGGTCGCCGTCGGGGCGGCGGGCGTTTCTGGATTCGCTGCTGTCGCGCCTGAGTGCGCGTTACGCGGAGGTGCTGTCGCGGTACGAGCGGACGGTGTCGCAGCGCAACGCGGCTCTGCGGGGCGGTGAGGAGTGGGCGATGCACGTCTGGGACGAGTCCCTGGTGCGCCTGGGCACGGAGATCATGACGGTGCGCCGCCGGGCGCTGGTGCGCCTGAACGAACTGGCGGCCGAGGCGAACGCGGCGCTGGGCAGCCGCAAGAGCCTGACGTTGAGCCTCGCGGAGTCCACCACGCCTGAAGCCTACGCGCAGGATCTCGCGTCGCGCCGAGCGGAGGAACTCGCGCGGGGCAGCACCGCGACTGGCCCGCACCGGGACGATCTGGTGCTGACGCTGGGGGACTTCCCGGCCAGCGAGTACGCCAGCCGCGGCGAGGGCCGCACGGTGGCGCTGGCGCTGCGCCGCGCGGAGCTGGAACTGCTCGCGGAACGCTTCGGCGAGCGGCCTGTGCTGCTCATCGATGATTTCTCCGCGGAACTTGATCCGGGGCGGCGGGCGTTCCTGCTGGATCTGGCGTCCAGCGTGCCGCAGGCGATCGTGACGGGCACCGAGCGCGCGCCCGGCGCGGCCCTGACGCTGCGCGCCCACGGGGGCCGCTTCACGCCCGAGGTGACACCTGAACCGGTGGCCGCCGCTGACGGTGAGGTGCGCGCGTGACCCGGCGGGGGCGGCGCATGAGCGGCCCGCTGCGGCTGGGCGACCTGATGGGCGCCACGCTGGGCAGCGCGAAACTCACGCGGGGTATTCAGCGGGCGCGGGCGATCCTGCTGTGGCCGCAGGCGGTCGGCCCGGAAATCGCGCGGATCACGCGGCCCCGCACGCAGCAGGGCAGCACGCTGTTCATCGAGGTGCGCGACAGCGCGGCGGCGCATCACCTCAGCATGCAGCGGCATCACTTCCTGAAGGCCCTGAACGCCCTGCTGCCGGACGCGCCGCTGACGGACCTGCGCTTCAGTGTGGGCACCGTGCGTGAACCGACCGCGCCGGTCGCCGTGGCGCCGCTGCCCGCCCCGGACCGCGCGCGGGCACGCCAGCTGGTGCAGGACGTACCGGACGACCTGAAAAGCGCCGCGCTGCGGGCCGCTGAGGCGATCACGCGCGCACGCAAGTGGCGGGAGGAGCAGGGGTGGCGGCCCTGCCCGGTGTGCGGCGAGGCGAGCCGCGAGCAGCCCTGCCGCGCCTGCACGCTGACCCTGGACGACCCGAACGTCCGCCGCGCGGCCCGCACGCTGATGCGCCGCCCGCACCAGCTGGAGGCGCTGCGCGAGGTCCTCGGGAACAGTGGCGTGCAGGCCGCGCGGTTCCTGGCGCTGCGGCAGCTGGAAGAACAACTGGACCTGCTGGCCCTGGAATGCGTGCGCAGCGGCGAGGACGGCGGGTACCAGGGGTTCCTGACCGAGCAGGCGGCGCTGTACCTGACGCTGCTGCTGGGCCGCCCACGCCAGGCCCTGAAACGCAGTGACCGCGCGCACCTCCCAGAGCGGGTGCGTCACGTCCTGAACGCCACCGGCTGACCCGGCCCGGCGGGGGAATGTTGCCTCATGTGCCTGTGCAGCCTGCGCGGGGCGATCTATCCTGATGGGCATGACGGACGCCCCGGACGGCACCTTGACCACCTCTTCCCTTCAGGCCGCGCCGGGCGGGTCCGCCGGATCGCACCGGGACGCCGCCCCACGGCTGGTGCGCGTGGCGCTCCTGACCATCAGTGACACGCGCACGCCCGACACGGACACCAGCGGCCAGTACCTGCGGGCGCAGCTGGAGGCGCAGGGGCACGAGGTGGTCGCCTACCGCGTCGTGAAGGACGACGCCGTGCAGATCCGCAGCGCCCTCGTGGCCTTCACGCGTGAGGCGACCATCGTCCTTACCAGCGGCGGAACCGGCATCACAGGGCGGGACGTGACCGTGCCCGTCCTGGAGAGCCTGATCACCAAACCCATTCCCGGCTTCGGTGAGCTGTTCCGGATGCTCAGCTACCAGCAGGTGGGGGGTGCGGCCATGCTGTCGCGCGCCGTGGCGGGCCTGGTGCGCGGCGCGGTGGTGTTCGCCATGCCGGGCAGCCTGAACGCCGTGCAGACGGCCTGGGAGGGCATCCTGAAGGGCGAGATCGGGCACCTGGCCTTCGAGGTGGAACGGCACGGGCAGCCCGGCGTCTTCACGGCCCCTGCAGCCGTGGACCCGGCCCGCATGCCGCCGCAACCGGGTGCAGGCGGCGGGGTGGCCGCCGGGCTGGGCCGCCACCAGAAGGGCAGCGAATGAGCGTGCGGCCATGAGCGACCTCAGCCTGCCGATGGCGCTGTCCCTGGCGCTGCTGGCCCTGTACTGGCTGGGCCGGGTCGTGCGGGCCGCCCGCGACCGCCACGCGCCGCACGTGACGTACTGGGCCGCGCCGGGCCTGGGCGCGCTGCTCCTCGCGCCGCTGCTGGACGTGCCCGCCCTGTTCGGCGTGGGTGCCGCCCTGCTGCTCCTCGCCGAGTACTGGCCCGCCGCGTTCCAGCCCACCCGCACCCGCCCCAGTCCCGCCTGGCCGTTCGTGATCGCCCTGCTCGGCGCGGGCCTGAGCGTCAACGCGCTGCGCAGCGGCGCGCCCTGGATCACCGGGGCCAGCGTGACCCTGCTGCTGACTGGTGCCGCGGGCCTCCTCGCGGCGGCCGCGTACCGCCCCTGGCCAGCCACGCAGCCCCTGACCTTCGCGGCCCGCTGGAAGACCACCACCACGCCCGACTGGCCGGAACTGACCGTCACGCTCAGCGAGCGGGGCGCACACCTGCGCAACGTGTCCGGACGCGCCCTGCGCCTCGCCGGGTGGTCCCCCGCCGGCCTGAACGCCTGGTACCCCGTCCGCACCCCCGCCGGTGAGGCTGTGCGCGAACTCGCCGCCGGGCAGGAAGCGCTGCTGCCCGTCCACGGGCACGACCACGGCGTGCGCGTCTGGTACGCCCCCGCACGCGGTGACACCACCCACCTGTTCCGCGCCGACTGGACCCCCACCGCGCACGCAGAAACCCGCGTCCTGAACTGAAACGCCCCGGCCACGCGCGCCCGAATCGTCACGCAGGCATTTGCGTCACGTCCCCTGCCCGTGGCAGGATGACGGGTCACGCGCTCAGCGCGACCGGGCCAGGTCGGCCCACCCGGCACGCCCCGCCTCAGCCTCACCTCAAGACACGGCCCCCGCCCCCACCTATGCGGCGTGCAGGCCGACAGGATCACCCATGACCCAGCACACCCGCGCGCCCCGCCGCGCCAGCACCGCCCCCTCCGCCGCCAGCACTGCCCCCGCCCCCACCGTGCGCGACTGGCAGACCCTCCTGGGCGACCGCACGCCCACCCCCGTGCAGGCCCAGGCGATCCCCGCCCTGCTGGACGGCCGGGACGTCATCACCACGGCCCGCACCGGCAGCGGCAAGACCCTGGCCTTCCTGATCCCCGCCGCTGCGCGCGGCATCGGCATGCGCCAGACGCGCGGCATGCAGCCTGAAGCGCTGGTCATCACGCCCACCCGCGAACTGGCCGTGCAGATCCGCGACGTCGCCACCGAACTCGGCATGACCGCCGGACGCATCACGGGCGGCATCACCCCCGGCCAGACCACCCGCGAGGCCAGCGGCAAGGGCCTGATCACCGGCACGCCCGGCCGCCTGAAGGACCTGATCGGACGCGGCGAACTGCGCCTGAACAACCTGCGCTACGTCGTGCTGGACGAAGCGGACGAACTGCTCTCGCTGGGCTTCCTGCGGGATGTGGGTGACATCCTGCGTCACGCCCGCGACCAACAGCCGCAGGGCCGCACCCTCCAGATCGCCATGGCCTCCGCGACGTTCCCCGCCGAGATCCGCGACGTCGCGCAGCGCTTCATGCACAACCTCGCGCGCATCGACGTGGCCCCCACCCCCGGCGCGGACGCCACCGGCGACATCCTGGGCGGCGTCAGCACCGCCACGCACCTCCTCCAGCACACCACCAAGGACGCCCTCCTGACCGACGCGGCCCGCCACACCCGCGCCGCCCTGAAAGAACCCGGCGGCTGCGTCGTGCTGTTCAGCCGCACCAAGCACCTCGTCAAGCGCCGCGCCCAGCACCTCGGCGACCTCCTGCCCGGCGAGCAGGTCAGCCCCCTCGAGGGCAACATGGACCAGAAGAAACGCGAACGCACCATGCAGGCGCTCCGCGACGGACAGTCCCGCATCCTGGTCGCCACCGACATCGCCGGACGCGGCATCGACCTGCCCGAGGTGCGCCTCGTGATTCACTTGGACGTCGCCGCCACCGCCGAGGACCACGTCCACCGCTCAGGCCGCACCGCCCGCGCAGGACGCGACGGCACCAACCTGATCCTCCTAGCGCCCGAACAGCGCGCCCTGTGGCAGGGCATCCGCCGTAAACTCCCCGCCGCACTGCAACCCCCCGCCACGCCCGAAGAACGCCAGATCGACCCTGAAGTACAGGAAAAACGCGGCCAGGGACGCGGCCAGAGCCAGAACCAGGGCCGCGGCGGCCAGCAACCCCGCAGCAGCCAGGGCGGGAGTCAGGGTCAGCGCCAGAGTGCCCCCCGCCAGGGCCAGCAGGGCAGCCGCAGTGAGGGACGCCCCCAGCGCAACGATGCGCGTGCTCAGCAGCGCCAGGACACCCCTGGCACCGGCGCCGGCCGCGTCGGCCCCCAACGCCCCAAACGCCGCCGCTGAGCAGGCATCAATAGAAGCGACCAGTGACCGAGTCCCGGGTCACTGGCCGCACTCAGATGGTCGAGTCTCATGCCGTCTAGCGGCGACCGCTCTGCGGCGTAGTGCCTCGGCAGGTGGCAGACGCCATCTATAGCAGGTCCATGTACCTCAGCGCTGGCTGCCACAGCATGAACAGCTGGCGGCGCAACGCGAGCAGTTGTCGCGTCTCGTGCAGGAATTCAACCTCCAGCCGGCGCCGGTGCAGACGTTGCAGGGCGTCTTTCCACACCGTCAGGCCCACTGCAACAGGCGGTGTCTCAGGCTGGGTCATCAGGTCCGCCAGTTCTGTGATGACCGGTGCAACCGGGCAAGCTGGATCAGAATGGTCAGGGTGGTTAAGCATGGACCGGAGTTCCGTGATGAACGCTGCTGAAGCGGCGCCAGCCTCATGCGGGCCTGTGGTGTACCGACCTGCCATCACTGTGTCAATGACCCCGGCTAGGACGAGGCCCTGGGCGAGCGACCGGCAGCGGCGATCTCGGGACGTAATCCGTTCGGTGAGGTGCTGCACCTGATGCACGACCAGCATGGCAGCGAAGGAAGGAGGGGGAAGATGATCTCTTACGGTCATGTTAACGACTCCTGTTCAGCGGGCATTCAGCGCCCGTTGCAGATGTGCAGGACACTGACATCACCGAAATCAGGATAAGGACTGGGAGGGGAAAAACAGGGGAAATCCTTCTAGGATGACGCCATGACGTCCTCCCCCGCGCAAGGCGACGACCCCTTCGCCACGCTGACCAATTCGCTCTTGCAGGCCCTTCTGCCCCTAGCCCTGAGTCCGGACTGGCACCCTGTACGGTCGCTCGGAACAGCGCCCGACCTCCCAGAGAACTGGTGGACAATCATCACCGACCTGCTGAACCTCCCGGTGCAGGCCGACGGCGGCATCCACGTGCCGCGCCATATACTCGAAGTGCTGGAACGCCGCTATCAACAGGCCCAGCCTGCCCGCTACCGCGATCACATCAGTCAAGTCAGTGCGGCCCTCGCGCAGGAGGGAAACATCGTGCACTCGGCAGCCCTGCTGGCCAGGGCCGGGGCCCAGGATCTCCTGGACCGTCGCCTGGAGGAGTGGATCAGCGACCGGCATCATCTGGGCGAACATGACGCCATCCAGGACGTAGTTCGGTCCATCCCGGCAGACTGGCTGGGACCGCGGGCGGAGGCAGCTTACTGGCTCAATCAGGTGGTTGCCAGTCGGGAGGATTCAGGGGCCGCCCGGCAGAACCTGCAGCGCGCCTATGACCGCGGAGATCGGAACCCGCGCCTTCTGCAGGCACTGAGCTACTCGCTGCATGCCGATGGTCAATACCTCCTCGCGCTCCGCGTGGCCCGCCAGGGTACGGCGCTACAGCCGCAGGGCCTTGACCGGCTCCGGCTCATGCATCAGATCAACATGTGCCTGGACTGCCTTAACCTTGACGAGGAGCATCTGACCGCCGCGGAGGCGATGCTGAGTGAGGCGACCACTCAGGTCAATTTGTCTTACATGGGACTGGCCCACGCCACCCTGGCCTACGCCCACGAGAACCTCCAGCACTGGCCACGGGCCGAGTATCACTTCCAGCAGGCTGCCGACCTATACCGACGAACCTCACAGTGGCGTTTCCTGGCCGTGTTGCTCAACAACTACGCCGGAGCGTTGGGCGACCAGGGTCACCTCGTCGAGGCCCGGCAGTACCTGAACGACGCCGAACAGCTCCCTCACCTGTCCGACCGGCACCGCGCCTGGATCGCCATGTCAAAGGCCACGCTCCACCACCGCTACAGCCAGCCGGCCGAAACCCGGAGCGCGGTTCGGCAAGCCACCCTTCTCCTGCAGGACCTCCAGATGTCTGCCGATGAGGCGACGGTACACCTGATGACAGCCGAGCGGCTCGCCTTCGACGCTCAGTTTGAGGAAGCAGACGAGACGCTGCGCCGGGCTCGCAACATGCTCGGGCATGACCCAGACGGCGAAGCGCACGTGGCATTCAGCACCGGGGTCATCGCTTACGCACGGCAGAACTGGTCGGATGCCGCCACCCAGTTTCACGCAGCCCTGGACGGAAGTCTGGATAACTGGAATCAGGTCAGGGCCCATCTGTATCTGATTGCCATTGCCTTCAACACCTCCGGTCAGCCGGAACTCACCCATCTTGAACGCGCGCTCGCCAGCTTGGGTCACGACGCTCCCCTCCAGACAGACACTGCGCTCCTCACCCCCACGCTGACCTGGCTGGCCCAGCAGCCCGGCTGGACGGCTCGGATACAGCAGGTGTTTACACTGGGCAGCGCCGGCTCAATTGTCCTCCGCCTAGAGCTGTACGGGGACGTCGAGGCTTACCGACAGACGCAGCTCCTAAGTTTTCCGCTGCGCCGCTCGACCGAACTCCTCGCCTATCTGGCCCTGACTGGACCGAGCACCCGCAAACAGATCATGGCCGCCCTGTGGGAGGAAGCCATGGGTCCCAAAGTCATCGACCGGTTCAAGAAGACGCTGCGCAGCCTCCGCACCGCCCTCAGCGCTCACCTGCCAGAAGGTAGCGATCCGGTCATCGTGCAGAACGGCCGGTACCGCCTCAATCCACTGTTCACCGTCACCGTGTCATGGCTGCCCGATCAGCTGTTCGCCGCGCCTGATCTGCTACAGACCGGGCAACTGGATATTCGTGGAGTATTCCTGGCCGACGCCACAGGACCATGGGCCGAGGACCTGCGACCTGAGGTCCATGAGCACCTGTACCGACATCTCACTGCACGCCTCGCCGCCGGTGATCCAACCGTCCATAAGGCCCTGATCCTCTTGCGGCCGCAGATCTGACGGAGGGGCGACTGTGGACTGACGGGTCACCCAGACACGTGCGGTGCGAACAGAAACACCCATGACGCACTGCGGTCTACCCCTAGTCAGGCGATGAGGAACCCAGAATGACTCCGGTCGCTCGCCTGAAGCGAGCCTACGGTTGTCCTTCGTAACTGACGGCCTTGGGCGCTCGCCCTCCTCCTGGTGGAGAGGTCTATCAGGCTGTTGACCTGGGGCAGCGTGAACGCGAGGGCGGAAGGGCACCCCCACTGTTCGGGTGAGTCCGCTTGTAAGACCACTGGCAGAACTGACGTGGATTCACGGGTTGATTCAGCAGATTGTGCAGGCAAGGTCCGTGGAGGTGGATTACCAAGATCCAGGCCCAGTCGAGTACGAGTCGCGTCGCGTACGACTGGATCACTGATCCGGCTGAGGTAGGCTTCCGCCGCGTGCCGGTTCGGGAAGGGATTCACGCTGTGCTCCCATCAATGGGAATGTAAGACGCGTTACCTAGGATGAAAACATGGCGCTTTCCACTGGTGACATCCTTCCAGAGTTCGTGGCAGTTCAGGACAATGGCCGCCCGTATGAGCCGACGCCCGGCCGCTGGCGCGTGCTGTTCTTCTTTCCTAAGACGGTCACCACGCACTGTCAATTGCAGGCCCGGCAGTATCAGGCGCGCCTTGCGGGCTTTGAGGACTTGAATGTTGATGTGGTGGGCATCAACGGGGATCCTCGGCAGGATCAGCTGCACTTCCGCTCGACGTGCAAGCTGGGCTACCCGCTCGTGAACGATGGGGATCAAGAGATCAGCCGCGCGTTTGACCTGCTGGATAACCCGTGGCCGGGCGAGGCGGTGGGCCGACCGAAGCGCGAGACGTTCCTGGTGGATCCTCGGGGCGTCATCCGCCGGCACTGGACGGGTGTAGACCCAGCGCAGGATGCACAGGTGGTCCTGGAAGCTGTGCAGGACATTCAGCAGGGCGAGACGGAGCTCCTGCTGGCTTGAAGCCCTCACGGCTGCTCCACGGGGAGCCACTCCAGGGTCTTGTCATGCTGCCCGGCGAGTCCTTTGGGATTCAGTTCAGCGAACGCCTTCTGGGTGCGCGCGGTGGCACTCGGTTAGGTCCGGGTGCGCCTGGTGCGGTGACTGAGCTGCGTCATCGGCTCACCTGCCAGGGCGTCTCAGGCAGCGTGGAGCCCGTCTTGGGGTTGACCAGCTTGTAGCCGGGCTTGTGCCACTTGATCACTCCGGGATGGCGACCCAGCGAGCGCCACACAGGCGGCAGTACGTGAAGTAGGGCGCCTTCACTCCGCGATCACCTCGCCTTTCAGCACCTTGGCAATCTTCTCCGTGACCAGTACGTCTTCAGGAAGGTGCCCGTGGGCTGCGCGGTGGTAGCTGCGGAAGCGGGCGGTGGTCAGCAGAACCAGTTCCGCCATCTCCTTTGCGCTGTAACGAGGCTCCCTTCAGCGTCCCGGTTGCGCTCGACGATGTGGCCGTACTGGCGCATCAGCTGCACGTACTGGACCTCGTCACCGTTCGATTCCTGCCAGAGCTTCATCGGGCTGGGGCGCTTATGCATCAGGCCTTCACCTCCTCGACAAGGTTCAGGACGGCCTTCTTCAGCCACTCGGCGGGTTCACCGAAGGCGATGGTCGCGTGGATGGCGGTGTCGATGATCAGGGCCTCCTCCTTGGGGTTCCCACTGAGATCGCGCTTAATGACGATGCGGAGCTCCTGGGTGGCGGTCAGGCCCTGCTGCGCGGGGCTCAGGCACCACCGTTGCTCTTGGCCTGAATGGTGCTTCCCTGCACGTGAGTCTTCTGGCGCTGCAGGCGCTCGTGGGTGCCGATGCTGACGTTCTCGTGGATCATGGCCATGCGGGCGGGTTCGGGCAGGTCTGTGAACGGTAGGGGCTCGCCATTCACGGGGGGCGCCACGGTGCCGTGATCATCGATGGCCTGCACGACTTCCGCCACGGCCCTGATCTGGCTGGTGGTAGGCTTCGCGCTGCCCGTCGTGGTCTGGATGAACTTCGCAACAGTGGCGACCTGCTCAGGCGCCAGTTCCTGAACGACTTTCGCCGCCGCTTTTCCCTCGGGCCAGCGGGCCTGGTGCTCGTTCTCGCGTGTGTAGCCAATTGGTTCCAGCACCTAGGCCACTTCGGCAGCGGCGATCAGGCGCCCGGCGTGCTGCCGGCTGAAATTCCAGCGTTCCTGTAAGTAGACGTCAAAGGTGGTGTGGGCGGCACGGTACAGGCGACCATCCCGGATCTCCGCGAGGGCACTGCCGGTCCGTTGGAACTCGTGCAGGCCGTTTTGGGTCACACGTTCGAGCTGAGCGAAGTGCTGCTGCTCGTCCAGATGAGGTGCCTTGTTCAATCGCCGCAAGGGATGCTTCACGCGGTTCGAGGGATGGTCGGAACGTGTCGGGTCACAGTGAAGACTCCACAAGGAGGCACCATGACGACCTTGAAGAACCTGCAGGACCTGTACGTTGAACAACTCAAGGACTTGTACTCTGCTGAGACGCAGCTTGTTCAGGCGCTGCCGAAGATGGCAGCGGCCGCCAGTGACGCCCAGCTCAAGCAAGGCTTCGAGCGGCACCTGGATCAGACGAAGGTGCATGTGCAGCGCCTTGAGGGGCTGTTCAAATCCCTGAACAAGGACCCGGGTGGGCACACCTGCAAGGCGATGCAGGGCCTGATCGCGGAGGGCGAGGAGATGATCAAGGAGAACGCTGCGCCTGACGTGAAAGACGCCGGGTTGATCGCGGCGGCGCAGCGGGTGGAGCACTACGAAATCGCGGGGTACGGCACGGTGGTGCGGTACGCGGAGGTGCTGGGCTTGCCAGATCACATGATGCAGTTGCGCATGACAGAGCAGGAGGAGAAGGACACGGACCTGACGTTGACGTCCGCGGCGAACACGATCAACTTGAAAGCCGCGCGCGCCTGACCGGCGTGTTCCTGCCCACCCGAAGATCCGGGTGGGCATTTTTCATGGTCCTAGGCGTGTTCAGGTCTGGACTGGGGGCTGCCGCGCTGAGCACCTGGCGCTGCGTGACGGTCAGGGCGGGCAGGGTCACAGCGCGTCCCCTTCATACTGTTTCAGTGCCGCCAATTCTGCCACCCGCGAAACGCGGTGGCTGTTGTATGTTAAAAGAGCCGAAAAGAGGTAGGCCCAGCTGGCGGATGGACGGGAGTAGCGTCTTCGGACAACACGGCGCCAGACCTTTGCGTCTGGTGAATAAGGGACGAGATGGGACCTTACTTGGCACGGGGGGAGTGGTGAAGAGCCACTTCCTTTCGTTTGCTCTTGATGCTGTTTGGCTCGTCCCCGGGACCGGCGCGGAACGCCCCCGTTCCCTGGTCAGTCAGCGGCGCCGTCGGTGTCGGGCAGGTTGGAGGGCAGGTCCTCGCCCGGCTGTTCGGGGTCCAGCGTCATGCAAGGCGGGACGGGCCCGGCGTCAACGTATAGGGGATCATCCGTTCCAGGCACGTCCTGCACTTCGGTCACAGGGTCCTGATCGCCGATTTCGGGTAGCGCCTCGCTTTCCCCCGTGCCGGTCAGCAGAGGCTGCGCGCCCATGTCGGCCATCAGCTGCGCGTGATCCTGTTCCAGCTGGCGATTTGCGGCCAGTTCCTGCTGGATGGTGCCTTCCAAACGAGCGAGAGGGGTCAGCTCCTGGGTGGCGAGGGGTTGAACGGTGGTCATCCGGCTTTCCTCACGGAGCAGCGGCTGGAACAGCAGCGTAAGCGTTGGTTCATGCTTGGGTCCTCGGGAACGGGAGTGAACTACCCTCGGGAGCATGACCCCCGTTATTTATCCGCTGTCCAGTTCGACGGTTCCACGTGCGGGTGTCGTTGACGTGCCCTGCTATCAGGTGCAATCGTTCAATGGGAGAACCGCCTTGCTTTCCTCTGAAGGGACATGGGTGGACTTCGACTTCACCACCTTGACCGAACATGACTTTGAGCTGGCCACGGGTGAACGTGGCGAGGCGTGGACCACCCAGGGACTGATCGCGGTGGACATGGACTGGCTGATTGACGTGATGGAGGCCACGACCCGACATCAGAAGACACTGGGCGCTGAGATTGACGCCGTGTGGTATTACCTGTCGCCGATGAACATGCAGCCCACCGTCGTGGCTGGGCGGTACGTGGTCGTAGGCCTTTACCGCTAATGGGGAAACGAGTACATCAGGGGTGGCTGACATCAGCCCGCGATGCCCGGACGGTTGATTGGAAACGGTAGGTCCTCGTTCGGCTGTTTGGTGTCCAGGGTCATGCGGGGCGACACGGGTCCCACATCCACGTACACCGGCTCGTCGAAGGCGGGTGTGATGTCGACGTCCTAGGGTTCATACACCGGCACGGTGGGGTCCAGATCCATGTCGGGCAGGTGGGGGATGTCATCCAGGAACAGGGATTCCTGCCCGTTCAGCGCCCGGTTGTTGGCCAGCTCTTCCTAGATCTGAGCTTCGGTCTACTCTTCCAAGTTGGGCATGTTGCTGACCGTGCATTCTAGGCTGCAGCTCGCTTCAAACAGGCCAGCGGAGGTCAGCCCCGCCTGGCCTAGTGCCTCCTGCGACATGCGGGTGGTGAACTGCGTCTTGGGGTGCAGCCCAGAGCGGCGCGGCACGCCTACCTGCCCCGTGAGCGGGAAGGGCAGCAACAGCTTCTACACCGTGAGCACCGTGGACGGCGCCGCGCGCCTTGCCCTGGCGGATCGCCCTGCGCGACGCCGAGACGCTGGCCTGCCTGGTCAGCCGACGACAGGCAGACCCCCACGAAGCCCAGTGGGCCCTCCTCGAGGTACGCCGAGCGGCCCTGATCGACCTGCACCTGGAAGGCCTGATTGACCGGGCGGAGTTCGTGCGGCGCCGCGATGACCTGCAAGGTCAGATCCAAGCTCTCGTCCCAATCAGCACGCCCATCCTGCCCGCACCGAAACTCACCGACCTTGCCGATGGGCTGCCCAGTCTCGAAGACGCTGAGTACATGGCCCTCCTCGATGACCTCGACGTGCACTTCACCGCGCAGAAAGGCGCGCACTTCCACGTGCGCGCCCCGAACTTCCCCATCGCTCAAACACGTGTGGGACGCTTCAGAATCAGCCAGCCTGTCCGAACTGCATTCGGACATGCGAGTTTTTAAGGCAGTAGAAAACGCCGCCATCTTGGCCGGCGCTGAGATGCGGGCGTTCCTCTGACCACAGTCCCACCGTTCGCCCCAGCTTACGCTCAGGGGTATGACGCCTGACCTGCTGCGCCCGGTGCTGCTGGTGATCGTCCCCGCAGACTGGGACGCCGTGCCAGAGGGCGTGGCGGAGTTGCGGCGGTGCCTCGCGGACGAGTACGGCGCGTCCCTGATGCTGCGGCAGGCCACGGCGCCCCTCTCGTCTCCCCTGCCCCTGTACGCGGGCTACTGGGAGCCGAAGGCACAGTGGTACGCGCGGCGGGACGTGACGCCCCGGTTAGCTGAGGCATTTGTAGACCTGAGGTGGTTTGACGCAGAGCTGGAAGCAGGATGAAGAAGCCCCAACTGCGTGAAGCAGTTGGGGGTGCAATCGTCTGGTTCAGGGCGCGCTCTGACAGACTTATTTCTTGATGGTGCTGTTCGTGACGTGGTACGCCACACCGGTACCGCCATGCGTGGTGGCGACGGACACGTCAAAGGTGTACGAGCTTTCACCGCTGACCGGTGCAGTTCCGGCGTTCACCACGAGCCCCACGGCATTGCATGGCCCGAGCACCCTTGAATCCCAGTCGGTGCCGCCGGTCGGGACGGTCGTGGTGATCGTGGTGGCGGTGGCTGCCTTGGTGGCCGCCGCGATGACGGGGAGTCCGTCGGTATCCAGCATGGCCTGCGCGGTCTGGATGGACTTGCCGCACGCGATCGCGGCTTGGTCCTTGGCCCGCGCGCGGGCACTGAGCAGGTTCGGCACCAGCACGGCCGCGAGAATGCCAATAATGGCAATGACGATCAGCAACTCAATCAGGGTGAAGCCTTGGGTGCTGTTGTTCATAACGCTCCAGGTATGGCAAAAGCCGCCCCGAAGGGCGGCTTTCGGCCCTTACGGTTTACTTCTTGAGGCTGCTGTTGGTGACGTGGTAGGCGGTGCCCGTACCACCGTTGGCGGTATCTACGCTCACGTCAAAGCCATAAGCGCCCGCCCCGGTAGGAGCGCCGGTCATAGCACCAATCACGACGCCCGTTGCGTTACAGGGCGTGATGGTAGCGGAATCCCAATCAGTCCCGCCAGTAGGAACGGTGGTCGTAACTGAGGTGTCAGCAGCGGCCTTGGTAGCGGTGGTGATAAGGGGTTTGCCATCCGTTTCAAGCAGCGCTTGAGCGGTCTGAATGGCCTTACCGCAAGACAGAGCGCCCTGATCTTTCGCACGGGCGCGGGCGCCCAGCAGGTTGGGGATCAGGACAGCGGCCAGAATCCCAATGATGGCGATCACAATCAGCAACTCGATCAGCGTGAAACCTTGAGTGTTGTTTTTCATACAATCCTCGTTATAGCCGAAAAAGGGTCATCCTAAGATGACCCCCCTATTTGGACTTACTTCTTGAGGCTGCTGTTGGTGACGTGGTAGGCAGTGCCGGTGCCGCCGCTGGCGGTGGGGACGGACACGTCGAAGCCGTAGGCGCCGTCGCCGGTGGGGGCGCCGGTCATCGCAGCAATCACGACGCCAGTACCGCAGGCGGAGATGGTGGTGGCGTCCCAGGTCTCGCCGTTGGGTGCGGTGACGGTGGGGGAAGTAGCATCCACAGCCTTGGTGGCAGCGGTGATGACGGCTTTGCCGTCGGTTTCACGCAGTGCCTGGGCGGTCTGGATGGCCTTACCGCAGGACAGGGCCGCCTGGTCCTTGGCGCGGGCGCGGGCGCCGAGCAGGTTGGGGATCAGAACGGCCGCGAGGATCCCGATAATGGCGATGACGATGAGCAACTCAATCAGGGTGAAGCCTTGGGTGCTGTTCTTCATGTCGACTCCTGGTGCGACCACGCCGGGTAAGGGATGGATGGGTCCGGCGGGTCTGCGTATGGCTTGTGCAGTCACGTGTCCCGTGGCTACGAATATCAGCGTAGCTGTTTTCTCTCACATTGTCCTTACATGGGAAGGGGTAAAAGGTCACGATTCCCGGAACTCCGGAGCCAACTCGTATTGACCGTACGCGACCTTCACCAACCAGCCCCGCTCCAGACGCACGCTGACCCAGTTGTTCGCCTTGTGTTTCACCCCACCGAACAATATGTCCGCGATCTGCTCGCGCGTCGCGGGCCAGGGCACCTTCTCCGCCTCCTGGAGGAAGCGCAGCTGGAGTTCCGTGCGGGCGCCCTCCAGCTTGAAGTACTGCCCGGCACCGAAGTCGCTCAACTCGAACTCACGCATGATTTCTTCGCGCGTGGCGCCCTGCTGAATTCGGGCGCGGATGGCTTCCTTCTGTGCCTCTGTCTTGCGATGAACTTTCTGGATCCCGTGCACGCGGCGCAGGTGCGTGCTGACCGCTACGACCTGCCACCCGCCCGCGTTGAGGGCAATCTGTGCGTAACTGTTCCCCTGCGCGAGTTGATCCTCAACCCACGCTTTACTCCAGAAGAGGGGTAGGTTCCGCTCACGCAGCTCCTCTTCCGTCCAGACTTTGCCTTCCGCTCGACCCTTCCGGTGAATCCAGGTGAGTTGCTGAGGGGTGTATTCCGGCTTCAGTTTCACACCTTCAATAGCCGTGATGACCGCGTTCCGGGCCAGGACTTCCAGTGGGATGGCGAGGCGTTTGGCAGCTTTTTCGGCGCGGCGATGGTCTTCGCGAGTGAGTGTGATGGTGATGGTTGGACCTACGGGCATGAGTCATAGTGGCACGCAAGGAAACTGCCCCCACCCCAGCGCTCAGGCCAGGGTGGGGGCAGTTTTAGGGCACTATCGAAGAATTCTTAGAGGGTGGGTCAGCCGCCCGGGAATAGCCTCTTGAAGGCCATCTCGATCAGCATGGCCGCGAAGGGGCTGTTCAGGAGCATCAGCAGCCACTGCGCACTGGGCGGGGCGAACTCCCGCACCAGGGACTGCACGACCGCCAGTACGAACGCGGCGCGGGCCGTGCCCGCCAGAACGGGCTTGAGCTCCTGGGCGGCCTGCACCGCGGCTTCGATCAGGGCGCCCACCTCGGTCCAGGTGGCACCGTCGCGCAGGGCCTGGGCCTTGGTCACGAGATTGGGCAGGTGCTTGTCGAGCCACGGCTGGACGATGGTCGTGTTCAGGGGTGCGCCCGCGCGGGTGGCGGTGCCGAGGGCAACGATGGCGGACAGGATCGTGAACTGGTTCATGGGGGACCTCAATGGGCGCGGCCCCCAGTGAGGGGGCCGGGAGAGGGTGGATTGTCAGCGTCCCAGCGGACGCGGCCTACCGATTTACTCGGTCCGTTCCAGTTGCAGCGCACCGTCCGGGTACAGGCTCAGGCGCGTGCCGTTGTAGATGGTGGGCTTCCCGTCCCACTGCACGTTCTCGCCCCGCATGTCCCGCAGGAAGATGCGCGGGATGGGCGGTGCCTGCACCTGCTCGGCCAGCCATTCCCGCTGCGCCGTGACGCGCCGCAGCCAGCCCTTCAGGAAGACGTCCTGGGACGGGGTGCGCTGCACGATGCCGCGGTAGAACTGCTCGCGCGCATCGATCAGGCGGGACGCGCGGGCCACGGGCACCCCGTCCGGCACCTGCGCCAGCATCAGGCGCAGGTTGCCCGGCCCGTGATTCACGGCGATGTCGTACGCCACGGCGTTCAGCGGCCAGGGCAGGCCGGACGCGGCGGGCCAGTACCGCGCCTGATACAGCGGCAGCACGTCCTGCATGGTCAGCGCCTTCATGGGCTTCACGGGCAGGCCGCGCTCTTTCGCCCACGCCTCCCAGACTTTGCGGGTCACGCCCAGGTTCGTCTCACCGCCCGGGTCGCTGGGGTGGTTCACGTACCCGCCTTCCCACTTCGCGGTGAACTGGTGTGCCCGTTCAAATTCAGTCGTCATGGTCTCCCCTTTCCAGCTCTGCCAGACGAGCCCTGAGGGCCGCGTTCTGCCGCACGGATCGCGTCAGCCGCACCGAGAGTTCGATCACCGCCAGTACCAGGGCGAGGCCCGCCAGCGTCAGGCGCAACCCCGGCCCCACCGGATACGTGGCACCCACGCGGGCGGCCATGATGGCCTCGTGCGGCCAGATCCACATGGCCGCGTAGTACGCCGCGCTCAGCAACCCCGGTGCCCAGCGGCTGAGTGGGCTGAGCATGAAGCGCCAGCAGGCCACGCTCGCCACGCCCAGCGCCAGCCCGATCAGCAGCAGGCCGATCACCCCAGCGTTCACCGGCGCCACCGGGGCTGTGGGCCCAGCGTGCCGCGGGCCAGCATCAGCAGGATGGTGTTCAGGACCCACAGCCAGAACGCGAACACAGCTGTGCGGATCACGCTGTCCGGCGTGGCGTGACTGGTGTCGTTCCGCAGGCTCGCCAGCACACTCGGCACGTCCAGCGCCAGCAGCGCGAGGTACCCCAGCGCCAGGATGACCAGCAGGGCCCCCCGCTCGCGCCAGTGGGGCTTGGGCGCGATGAGCTGCACGAGGAGCATGACGGCGCGGTACGTGACGCCCCCCATGCCGGAGACGAACGCGAGGAGGGCCACGGCGGCCATCAGATCAAGGGGTGTTACGGCCATTGCTGTCACCGTCCTTTTTGCGAGTGGCGAGCGCTGTGATCAGGCCGCCGAGAATGGTGCCCATGCCAGCGAGGATCTTGTCGTCGAGCTGCCCGGTCACGGCGTACCGACCGAGGACCAGCAGCAGGCCAAGACCGACGATCCAGGTGAGGATGACGAGGGGGTCTTTCATGTCGCTCCTGTCGGGGTGAGAAGTTGAGGCATGCGGCTCCTGATCCGGCCAGGGAATGGGAACCGCCCCAGGGCCGGGAGGCTGGGGCGGAGTGGGTTAGAGCGTGAACGTCCTGGCCTGCCCGAACGTCCAGCCGGTCTGGTCGGTAACCGTGTGCAGCACCGTCCAGCTGCTGCCGTCGTTGCTGCCCTCAAACGTCCAGTCCTTGAAGCTGCGGATGTCCGCACCGGCGTTAAACCCGTAGCTATACACCACGTACTCCGCGACGATCTGCGCCGTGCCGAGGTCCACGCGGAGCGTGTTCGGCAACGAGGTGGAGAATGTCCCGTTGAAGCTGCTGCCACCGTTCGTGATGCCGTCCGTGAGGTACGCGTCGTAACTGGTGTCCCCGTTCGTCAGCACGGGTTTGTTCAGTGCGATGTTCGCTCCGCCCGATGTGGTCCGCAGGATCAGCTCGGCTGTACCCTGCCGGTCTGCACCGTTGTTCGCCGTGACGTTCAGGCGGTAGTACCGGTAGGACGTGGTGGGGGCGGGCGTGCGGTCCACGCCGGTCGCGTCCTCCCATTTCGTGGGGCTGACGCTCACGCAGGTACACAGGTAGCTCCCAGGGATTTTCCAGAGGTCCCCCACAGAGGGATTCGCTGGGGGCGAGGCATTCACGGTGGCACGGAGCGTGCTGCCCCCGCTGCCCACCTGATCCGGCCACGCCGTCCAGTTCGCTGCACTGAACGAACTCCCGCTCGTGAACGCGGCCTTCGCGTAGTACATCGCGCCGTTATAGGACACGATGTCATTCGCCGCGTAGTTGGTGCTGGCCGTCCACGCCCCACGGTTCACGCCGCTCACGGTGCTGACCGTGGGGGTGTAGCGTGCCACCCCGCCACCCTGATCGGTCACCGTGCCGTTGGGCAGTTCGAGGGTGGTGAACACGGCGCTGGGGCTGCCGTCCTGCTCACGAATCGTCAGGCCGCTTGTCCCCGTCAGGTCAGGCCACGCGTTCCAGTTGGCCGCGCTAAACGAATTGCCCGACGTGAAGGTGGTCTTCGCGTAGTACACCACTCCACCCTGCAGGACCACGTCATTGGCGTTGTAGGCCGTGTTGGCCGCCCAGTTGCCCCGGATCACGCCACCCGAGCTGTTGCCCGTCGTGCTGCCCACAGCGCCCGCGTCGATGGTGCTGTTGTCGCTCAGGGTCAGGATGAGGTGGTTGCTGCCGTTGATGGTCGCGCCGGTGACACTCACGCCGTTGGTGCCATTGGTCCCTGGGGTGCCCGGAGCCCCTGCCGGACCCGCCACCGTGTTCACCGTGGGGACGGGCGCCAGTACCGTATCCAGCGTGACGCTGCTACTGGTCCGCGTGACCTGCGCCACGGGCACCGCGTTCGCCGGGCAGACGGGGTACCCGCTCCCGTCCAGGGTCACGCCCGCCTCACTCGCGCCCAGCACGGCGAGGCGGCCCAGGCTGACGTTCATGGTGTCGGTCAGGGTCTCACCCGTCACGACGTCGGTGTAGCTGCGGTTGATGGTGGTCGGGGTGGGCACGATGATCACAAGCCCCTTCCCGGCGGCCAGGGTCGCCAGGGCCAGGGTCTCGTCCGCGATCCGGACCACGGCGGTGGCGTCCAGCGTGATGCCCACGCGGCCCTGCACGCGCAGGTTCGTGCCAGTCAGGGTCACGCTCCCGGGCACGGCCACGCCACCGGCACTAAACAGGGCCCGCGTGATCGTGGCGATGGCGTCATCCTGGGCCGCGAAGTTGTCGTCGAGGTGGTGTGCCTCCAGTTGGCGTTCATTGAGGCTGTTCACGGCGAGCTCGGTAATGGGTTTCGTGTAACGCATGGTCACTCCTTCAAGCGAACCGCGCCCCAGCGGGCGCGGTGATAGCGGCGTTCGGTGGCACGATTCAACGTGTCGCCACCGGGCAGGGGGACGGGATTCAGAACGAGCCGCTGCTCGACACTGAGCGTGAATTGACTGCTGCTCTGGGACTGCTGCGGGGTGTGCGCCTCGCTGTACGACCAGCCGGTCACGAGGCCGCGCGCGCCGGGGACGTCGATCAGGCGGCCCACGTGCTCGGGCCGCACCGGGTACGGGGGCGCCTGGGAGAGGGTCAGAACTTCGCGGGGGTTCATGCGATCGGTGACCACGGCGCGGGCCATGCTGAGGGCGGTGGCCGCGTCGATCTGGTACACGCCGGTGTCGAGGGTGAGTTCCCGCCGTCCGTACTCCGCGAGGCTGGCGGCGAGGTCCACGCCCGTCTCCGTCTCGCCGTATGTAGCGACGATCTTGGTGGCGCTGCGTCCGAACGTCTGCCCGGTGGCCGTGAACTCGAACAGGTAGTCGTAGCGGGTGGGGTTGGTGCTGCGGATCAGGCGGGGCGTGACCCGCACGGCCAGGTCGTTCGTGACCGTGAACGTCACGCTGGCCTGCGAGGAGCTGAACGCGCTGTAGCTGACGTTGAACGTGGCCGTCACCGTCGCGCCGGGCGTCATGGGAAGGCTGACGGTCTGCGTGCCCCCGTCCAACTCCCGGTCCGGCCCGATGAACCCGGTGTCGGCCCAGACCGTGGCGTGCACCTGGATGCTCAGGGGACCACCACCGGGGTGCACGCCGTCCGCGGGCTGCCACAGGGCGCTGCCCACATCCACACCGGTAGCGTCGTAATGCGTCCCAATCCGGACACTGGCCGGCGGGAGCACCTCGCCCTCCTGGAACACATACCCCTGGCTGGTCACGGTGCAGACGTTGACCACCTGCGAGTCATCCAGGGTGCTCGTCCCGCCCTCGGTGAGGTCCAGATTCGTCAGGGTCAGCGCAGGCTCTGGCACGCCTCCAGATGCCCAGGGTGGGGCGATGACCTCCAGACGGCCCCAGCGGGACACCCTGAACCCATACCCGCCGAATGGCTCGAAGAACATCTTGAGGACGTCCTGCGCGCTCGGGCCGGGCCCGTCCTGGGGCGCCTCGATGACCAGCGCCTGCAACCAGACGGGGAACAGCTCCCCATCCCCGCGCAGGTAGAACTCGGGCAGGTCCTCCCAGCCGAGCCAGTCGTATGTCGCGCGCATCTCCCCCAGGAGCACCTCCAGCGCGCCCCTCGCTGTGAAGGGGCCGGTCCGGAAGAAGCCCTCCGGGAAGGGGTAGATGCGGCTCAGGCGGCCCAGGATGGTCTCCCCCGTCCACTCCACGAGTCCGGAATCGGTGTCGAGGCGGCGGCTGGACAGCTCAAAGCTCATCACGCCCTGTGTGGGTTCGACTTCCAGGCCGATCCGGTAGGGCGTGCTGAGGCTGACGGGCGCGCGGTCCGGGTAGGTCAGGCTCACCCGGTTGTCCCGGAAGAGACCGGACTGATCCTCACCCAGCTGCACCCGCACTGGATCCTCGAGCAGGCCGGGGCCGGGTTGCGGCAGGTACGTGACTGGCACGCCAGCGTCCCCGCAGCCGGTCGGGACGCGGTAGTACCGCTGGGCCGGGGTGTACGTGACGCCGTCCAGCACGACCGGTAAGGGTTCCAGTTCGAGGTTCGGGCCGGTGATGCCGACCCCCGACCACAGCACCTGGCCGTCGGCAGCGGGCACCCACTGCTGCTGCATGAATCGGGTGGGCGGCTGCGTGAAGTCCAGCAGGCCGCCTGCACCCTCCGCGTAGATCAAGCTCCAGAGTTTGGCCGGTGCCTCCATGCCATTGCTGCCGGGGATCAGATGCCCGTCGCTCGCACGCTGTGGAGCGCGCGTGGCCGTTGTGATCGGCAGCCCGCTGAGCATCAGGTACGTCTGCCCGGTGCAGTCCCCGTACGGCCTGGGTGGCGGCGGTGGGGGCGCCGGGCTGCCATCCACCCCCGCCGCGCCCAGCCCCCCGGCCCAGGGGCCACCCACGCCCGGCCCCGGTTGGTTCGGGTCGGGGATCGGCTCCCCGGTCATGGGGTCGTAGGGGTAGTTGGGCAGTGGCGCCGGGAGCTGAACGTACCAGGCGTGATCATTCGGGCCGCTGCTGGCGCCCGTCTGAGCGGATGAGATGCCCACGTCCTGGCACCACGCGTTCAGCGCCTCGTTCAGGGCGATGGGTCCCTCGAGATCATCGTTGAGGTAAGCGGTGAGGCCACTGGAGCCGGTGACCGTGGTCCAGCTGATGCCCGTGTCTTCGGGGTAGCTGGGGCTGGGCGTGGGCACGCGCGCCCAGGTGGCGAACAGGTACGTGACGGTCACGGGGTCACCACGGTGCCGTCCCGCACGTGCAGGCGGTCACAGCGCATCAGGGTCAGCGTCTGCCGGTACCGGCCGGGGTCGTACCCGGTCTCGCTGAGGTACAGGACGCCGGTGGCCGTGCCGACGCTGCTGACGTCGCTGTAGATGCCCACGCGGTACGTGACGGTCACGAGGCCCACGCCGGGGTCCGCGATGACGACGTGCGTGCCGCCCCGCGTGCGGTGCTGCTGCGGGTTGCGGGCCAGGAGCCCTGTGAGGGGGGTGAGCAGGTCGGTGTACTCGAACGCCCAGGTGAGGTTGCCCGTGCTGGCGTCACGGTCGATCTTCTGCGCCTCGGGGAGCAGGATGGGCCCCCGGGTGAGATCCCCATCCCCGTCCCGCTCGAGGGGCTGAACCAAGAGGTGAAAGTTGCTCGCCAGCAACTTACTGACGGTCTCGGTGTACGACATGGCTCACCTCCTATCGGGCGGGCAGCGTGGCGGGAAGTTTGACCAGACCGACCTCTTGCAGGACGGCCAGGGTGGTGTCGCGGCTGATGCCGATCAGCTGCTGGCGCGTGCCGGGCGAGTTCAGGCCCTCGGTGATGTGGAAATTGTTGGTCACTTCCAGGCGGAGCGTCACGGTGGGCGTGCTGCTGACGCTGGTGTGCGCGCTGCCGACACTCGGCACACTGCCGGAGGCGCCCGCGACGGCCTTGCTGCTGGCCTTATAGCTGTCGCGCGTGACGTCCACGAGCCCGAATGTCACCGTCTTCAGTAGCGCCGCGAGGGCGTCGTAGACCGCGACGAGCACGTTCACGACGGGGGTCAGGACGGCGGCCAGCAGCTTCAGGTTCGGAGCGATCAGGGCACCGAACAGCTCCCCGATCAGCCGCAGCGGCTCTTGCAGCGCGGCCAGTGGGGCAGCGATGACACTCAGCAGCCCCTCGAAGATCGTACCGACGATGTTGAGCTTCTCCAGCACGAACGCCAGGAAGGTAGCCGGATTGGTCAGGGAGCCGATGGCCTCGACCGTGTTCATGATCGTGCCCGCCGCCTTCTCGGTCGCATCAGTCCGGCCCTTCTGGAAGCGGTCCGAGATGTTCGACCCGTTCAGTTCAAGGTCAGCGGACTTCGCGGCAGCATCAGAGCGTTCCTTCAGCCGGCGGGTCTGCTCGGCCAGCAGGGCGTTGAACTCGGCCGTGTTCTCGTTCAGGCGGGCCGTGTCCAGCGCAAGCTGAAGCTGGGCGTCGCTCATGTCCCGCAGACCGTCCACCCACGCGGTGAACCCGATCTTGTTGAGGTTATCAACCCACTCAGCGTGCGCGTCGGCTGCCGCCTTCTCAGAAGCAGCCTGCTCAGTCTGGAGGCGGGTGATCTCTGCCGTGAGGACCGCGTATCGTTCCGCCTGCCCGTTCTGAAGGGCCAGGGACTGCGCGGCTTTGAGCTGCTCGATGGTGAGACCCTTCAGCGTGACACGGTACTCGTCCTGCCGTCTCGTGGCCTCGATCTGCGCCTCGATCTTCGTCCGCCATGCCATCGCTTCCTTCTCCAGTTCTGCGATGGGTTTCAAGTCGGTCGTGTTCGGCGGGGGCGCGGTGGGCCGGCTGCGGCTGCTGGGCCCGACGTCCGGGAGAGCGCGGCGCAGATCGCTCACCGTTTCAGAGACGTCCACGGTGCCCGCCCGGAACCGCGCACGCGTCCAGAACGCATCGAAATTGTCGAGGAGCGCCTGGGCAGCGGCCGCCGCCTTCCCCGTCCCCTTGGAGAGGTCAGTCAGGTAGTCGATGAACCCGTTGGACTTCGCGTTCAGCCCCTGGGCCGCCAGTTCATCCAGCTGCCCAGCGAGATACCCAGTGGTGATCCGCGCGTCATCTGCCGCGGCCTGCTCGTCCTGGTAGTTCTGGACAATCTGGGCGCGGGCATCGTTGGCGAGTTCAATGGCCTGCGCGGTCAGGCGGGCATCCTCGGCCGCCGCCTCGCGTCGATGGGTGAGGGCGTCGGCGTACACCCGTTCGATGATCCCCGCGGCCTCGGGCGCGAATCGCTTGGCGTCCTCCAGTGCCGCGAACACATCCGCGCGGATGTCGGCCACGCTCTTGCCCGTGACGGCCGCGAGGCTGCGCACCAACCCCAGGTCACCCGCCCCGAAGCTCTGGCGGTACGCGGCGTCCGTGAAGCCTTGCGGGTCACGCTGGGCCGCACTGTTCGCCGCGGCAATCTGCGCGTCGTTCAGGTCGGACAGGGCCTGAGCTGTCGCATCAGCTGCGACTTTCGCGGCCTCAAGGCGGGCACGCTGCTCGGCCATCACGGCATTGAAACGCTGACCATCCCCGGCGGCCAGGGCGTTCGCTTTCGCGGCGACCAACTGGGCGTCGCTGTACTTGCTCAAGCCCGCCACGTACGCGTCGAACTTCAGGCCGTCCGTGATTGCCTTGCGATTCGCGGCCAGCTGGTCCGCGTGGGCTTTCGCTTCGTCTGTCGCGCGTTTCGTGGCGGCCGTCGCGGCGTTCTCGCGGCGTTCCAGTTCGGCCTTGATCGCGTTGTATCGATCCGCTTCACCAGCGGCGCGGGCTGTGGCCTGGGCCGCCTTGAGCTGGGCCACCGTGAGGCGTTCCAGTCCGTCCTGCCACGCGTCGAACGCGATGGACTTCTCCAGCTCCTTCTTGGCGGCGGCGGTTGTGTCTTTGGCGAGTTTCGCTGCGGCCTTCTGCGCCTTCGGGCTACTCTTGTCGATTCCGTTGGCGAGACCCTCACTGACGTACCCGCCCATCTCCGCCATGACGCGGGAGGGGGACTTAATCAACAGGGCATCCTTCACACCAGTGATCACGTTCCCGGCGAGCTTCCGGGCTGCCTCGACGGCCTTAGCCGCGCCGCCCTCAATGCCGCTGATCAGGCCCCGGATAACGTTTGCCGCGGCGTCAGCCATGCCGGGCGCGAGGTTCTTGATCAGGCCCAGGATGGTGCTGCCCATGTTCCGGACCTGCCGGACCACGAAGGTCACGCCGTCCTCGAAGATCCCGCGCAGGGCGTTTACGGCGCCACCCACGTCCCCGCGTAGCAGGGCACTGACGGCGTTCGCCACGCCCGTCACGATGCGGACCAGCAGGGTCAGGGTGTTCCCGACGCTCGCCACGACACCCGTGATCAGGGGCGCGATGGCCGTGAACACGGGGCGCAGCACCGTCTCCCACAGCGTCCGGATCAGGCCGAACACGCTGGCGAACAGCGGGCCGATGGCCTGCACGACCGGCTGGAACGTCGCCACGGCACGCTGAATCTGCGGGCCGAACTCACTCGCGAACTGGCCCGCCACCTGTTTGCCCTGGCGGAAGCCGTCCACCAGGAACTTCACCACGGCCGTCACGACCGGCCCCACCTGCGCCACAGCCGCCTTCACGGCCGGCATGGCGTCGTTCGCCAGATCCAGCAGCAGGTTCCCCACGGGTTCCAGTTGCAGCAGCACCTGGCGCCACGCGCCTTGGAAGAACTGCCCGAGGGTGTTGTACCGCTCGCTGACTTGCGCGGTGGCGCCGTTCAGGTCGCCCATCTTCACGGCGGCCGTGTTGATCGCCAGCACGCCGCTCTTGCCGAGGTCCTCGAACTGCGTGCCCAGTAGCGCTACCCCGGCCTGCATCTGGGTCGTGCTGTCCTTGGTCTCGCGCAGGCGGCCCAGCACCAGACCGAACGCATCAGCAGCCGTGACCTGCCCACTGGCGAGGTCCTTGCCGAGCTTGTCAGCGTTGATGCCGAGGTCCTTGAGGCCCTGGGCGGTGGTCTTGGACCCGTCCTGAATCCGCACGACGAACTCTTTGAACGCGTCGGCGGCCTTGTCAGTGCCGAGTACGCCGCCCTGCTGGCCGGTCTGGAGGATGCTGAAGAACTCCTCAGCGGAGGCCCCACCGTTCTTGAACTGGGTCGAATACTCCCCGATGGTGTCGAGGAAGTCCCCACTGCGGTCCAGGCCGTTCTGGTAGCCCTTCGCCAGGAAGTCGAACGCCTGCTGGCTGGTCAGGCCGAAGTTCTTCATCAGGGTGTCGGCGGCCTGGGCCTGCTCGCCCACCTCGCCACCGAACGTGTCAGCCAGGGCGGCAGCGGCGCTGGTGGCCGCACCAAGGTCCTCGTCCGCGAGGCCGCGCATCTGCTTGCGCACCTCAATGACCATGGCGTTCGCGTCAGCGAGGGAGTCCCCGAAATTGTTCGCGAACACCTGCTTGGCCTGGGCGCCCAGCACGGCAGCCTCTTCGGCTGTGACGCCCAGCTGCGCCTGCATCTCGCGCAGGCCGTCACGCGCCTGGGACGCGATGTCCAGACTCGCCTTCACGCCGCCGATCAGGGCGGCGCCCACGGCAGCGGCAGCGGTGGCCGCCAGCCCGGGCAGGCCAGCGAGCACCCCACCGAACGCGCCGGACAGCGCCCCGCCGCCCTTCTTACCGGCGGACTGGCCCGCCTGTTCCACCTCAGACTCAATCTGCCGGAACGACTTCTGGTCCAGTCGCGCCACGACGTCCGTGTACAGCAGATCGCCGCCGTCCCCTCCGAATCCTCCACCTGTCGTCATTACTTCTTCACCTCCTCGATGTGCTTGAGTTCTTCGGGTTCCAGCAGGCTGAGCACCCAGCGCGGCGCGCGGCCCACCAGGTCAGCCGCGGCGAGATCCCGCGCTGCCGCGCTGTGCAGCTGGGGCGCGCGGAACTCCGGCAGGTCGTACGGCCGCAGGAAGATCGCCCACGCCTCGTCGTGATACGGATCGGGCGGCGCGCTGCCCTGCACCATGGCGGCCCAGCCCTGCGGGCCGATCTTCGCGAACTGCGCCTTCAGCGCCGGTAAGTCGCGCAGGTACCGCACGAACCCCACCTGCTCCGTCAGGTCCCGCAGTTGCGTGGGCGTGAGCAGCGGCACCTCCCAGGGCTTCAGTCCATAGAGGTGGCAGAGAAGTGCGGTTGTGCGGCCCCGAGCGAGGCCAGCAGCTGATCCGAGATCCCATTCATGGTCGACTTCACCGCCTCCCTGAACTTTCCCTCGGTGTCCCGCCGCCCTTCCTTGAACGCCCACAGCAGCTCAGCGGCATCGGTGGTGAGCAGGTCCTGCGCCACCTCGCGCGCCACGGCCTCCGGCACGGGCTGTGCGGCGCGTTTCTGGATCGCCAGGACGTACGGCGCGAGCGGGTCGGTCTTGCTGCGCTTCAGGGCCGCGTCGAGGGCGTTCAGTTCGCGCAGCGTCGCCTCCCGCAGGTGCAGGGTGACGCTGCTGGGCAGGTCGGTCAGGCCCTGCGCAGTCAGCGCTTCGTGCGCCTCGGGGGTGACGGGGAGGTCCCAGGTGGTGACGGGCTGAGTCATACGATCTCCAGTTCTTCTCGGTCAAAACGCAGGTGCCCGCTGTGGCCTGTGGCTTCGGCGGGCAACCTGACGCGAAATTCTTGTGTTGTGGTGGGGCTTGTGAGGGTGACGACGGGGTCGGTGTGCCCGTGCCGCACGAACAGCACCGGGCAGCGCAGGCGCCCACCGTGAAGGTAGGCGCCGTACGCGATCACCGCCGGGTCGCTGCCAGCGGCGCGGAGTTCCATCAGGTGGCGCTGGTGGCTGCGCTGGTGTCCTGCCAGAACTTGCCCTTGCCGGTCACCGTGGCGCTCCAGGTGACGTTCCCGTCGGCGGGCACGGGGAACGCGCCGGTGCTGATGAAGCCCGCGCCGCCCTCCCACTTGTCGTCCCCGATGATCTGGCGTTCCGCCCAGATGGGCTTGCGGCCGATCTGGGCGGCGCGCAGGGCCTCGCTGTTCGCGCGGTCCGCCTCGACGGGCTGCCACACGCCGCTGATGGGCAGGGTCCAGCTGCCCGCGCCGGGCTCGGCGTCCGTCCACTCCTCACCCGCACCGGGGGCGGGGCTGCCGTACATGACGACGGTGTCGTCGGTCTGGGCGGCGTGGCTGATGTTCACGTCGCTGGTGTTCACCTCGGGCAGGGTGAGCGCGGTGGCGTCCATGCCAGCCGGGCGCTTGTAGTGCCCCTCGGCGTCCAGGGTGAGGTCGGTCATGATCTTCCAGCGGACGACGCTGCCGCGTCCCTTCTTCTTGCTCAGTGCCATGTGGCACCTCCTAGTCGGTGAATTCGCTGAGGTACCCGATGCTGTCGGGGTCAGGCGCCCGGCGCGTCTGCCGGTGCGTGAGATCAAGGCCGTCCAGCGCAGCGCGCCCCAACCGGTCGAGCTGGAGCGCGCGGAGGTCCGTGGCGGCGTAGCACGTGACCTGAATGAGCGTGTCGGTGGGCGTGCCGCCGTACGCGGGGCGGGCGGTGTCGCTGACCAGGGCCAGCACGATCACCTCGTCCCCGCCCGGGTCGGGGTCGCCGTCCATGCGGACGGGCGGGCCGATGGCGCCGAGCGCGGCATACGCGGCGGGCAACAGAATGGTCAGGTCAGCCACGGCGTTTCCTCATGGCCTCGATGGCCGGGCGGAAGTAGGGCTGCGCCTTCTGCTTGCGGGTCCCGAACTCAACGAAGGGCGCGTAGGGCACGTTGGTCCCCACGCGGTAGTGACCCTCGCCAATCTTGGTCAGGCCGATGCTCTGCTTCAGTCGTCCACCGGTGTAGCCCGGCCGGGACTTCCCCACGGGCGTACGTCGCACGATCTCGTTCCGCAGTTCGAGGGCAGCGGTACCCGCGCGACGCTGCCCAGCCGCCAGAGCCTTCTCCCGGCCCTTCTTCAGCTGGAACGCCACAGCTTACTTCTTGCCCGTTGTGGCTTTCGGGGCAGACTCAGCTTCAGCGGTACGGTTCAGCAGGCCGGAGCTTTGCAGCTCACGCACCCGCTCAGGACTGCCACTGAAGGTGTCGCCCTTCTTGTACGTCTTGCCGGTCTCCGCGTCCGCGAAGTACCGCTTGACCTTGTACTTGTCCATGAGTCCTCCCTACCGGCTGACCACACCGGCCACCGTGAACCCATCCCACTCGTTCACGAGGGTCAGGGCGTACATGGTCCCGTCGATGACCAGACGGTTCGTCTGGGGGTTGAGGTTGATGCGGGGCAGGTACACCTCGCGCGCCACGCTGACCCCGGCCAGCTGCGCCTGTCGCGTGACACGCTCCCCGGCAGGGAAGTGTGCGCACGGCAGGGTCTGCCCTGCGGTCCAGGCTTTGGTGGTCTGCCCGAGGGCGTCCGGGGGGCTCTCGACGTGCGTGAGCACCTGCGCGCTGGTTGTCAGGAATGACGCGGGCAGCTGCATCAGAACCTCGTGGGCAGCCAGGGCCGCAGCAGTGCGCGGGCGTCGGCGGGCAGGGTGCCAGTGCTGGCCGCGTCCGTGTAGGAGCGGCTGACCGGGCCCATGCTCTCGCTCTTGATGCCCACCCGTGAGGCTGCGGCCGCGCCTGCCTGAGCCGTGAGCAGCACCGCTTGCCGGATGCCCTCAGGGAGCGTCCCAGCCGACCAGCCCGCGGTGTAGCTCACGAGGTACGGCAGCGGCACGTAGTTCGTCCCCAGCAGGCCGCCCGTCAGGGAAGGCCGGATGGTTGCACTCACGTCGATGACGCGCGGGCTGGTCAGCACACCGATGACCGGCGCCCCAGCCACCACGAGGGACTGGATGCTCACCGCCGGGCGGCCCAGTGCGATCAGGCCGCTGCTGCCGATCTCCCCACTCTCCCCCACCCCGGTCTGCTCGGTAAGGTCCGGCAGGCCCAGCTCGGCGGCCACGAGGGCCTCAGCCAGGGCGAGCTGCGCGGGGGTGAGGTTACTCCCCTCCGGCGGGTTGACCAGCGGCATCGGTGCTGCCCTCCTTGGGGATCTTCGCCAGCGCGGCGTCCCGCTCAGCCTGGGCCGCCTTCACGTCCGCCTTGAGGCCCTTCACCTCGTCAGCGTGCTTCTTGGCGTCGGCCTTCAGCTGGGTCAGCTGCCCCGTGACACGCTCCAGGTCGGTCTTCAGCTTGGTGTTGGCCTCGACGAGCTTGCCGTTCTCGGTGGTCAGCGCCTGCACCTGACCGTCGTCCTGGGTCTGCTCGTCAGGCTCGGCTTCAGCTTCGGCCTCGGCCTTGGCTGCCTGCCGCGCCCGGTAATCCTCTTCGGACTCGATGACGCCCAGGCCCAGAAGGTGCCCAGCGTCCGCGTCGTCCAGCTTCACGGTGTCGCCGGGTTCCTTGTCGCTCAGGAGGCCCAGCGCGCGGTACTTCACTCGGTAGTTCTTCATGCTCACCTCGCCCAATGGGCCAGGGCGCACCCGAAGATGCGCCCATCAGTTCAGAAGGCTCAGGCCGGGGCGTTCTTGATGAAGCTCAGGCGGTCGTAGATCACCAGTGCCAGGCGCTCCTCAGCGAGGATCGTCACCATGTTCTTCACGAAGTCGTCCTCGTTCTGGTTCGCCACGGTGATGTTCGCCTGCCGGCGGTCGAACAGCTGCGCGCCGCGGCGGAAGTCACCGGCGAGCCACTCACCTTTGGCCAGCTTGGTGCTGTCACGCACGGGCTTGGCCATGATTCGGGGGTTGCCGTTACCGTCCAGCACGTTCAGCCAGATGTAGTTGTTGTCCGTGCCCTTGAGCAGCATGATCGTTTCCCAGTCCTCGGGGTTCAGGACGTACCCGGTCAGGGTGCGGTTCACGAGGCGCAGCTGCGTCTGCGCGCGGATCAGGACGTCCAGCATGGTGCCGGTGGCGGCGCGGTTGTACGCGGTCGCGACGGTGTACAGGCCCAGCAGGTTCTGGCCGGTGCCGTCCCCCTTGAGAATCTGGGCGTCTTCCACGTCGCGCAGGCCGTCGATCAGCTGCGCGTCGATGTAGCTGCGCAGGGCGGGCTCGTCTTCGAGGATCTCGTCACTGGCCTTGATGTAGTGCGCGATCTTCTTGACTTCGGTGGTGACCATCTCGAAAGCGAAGTCGCTCTGAGGCTTCGCGGCACCTTCAGCGACCATCCCGGCGTTCTTCGCGTCAGCGCTGAGCTTGCGCTGGGGGAATTTCAGGCTGCGGGCGCTGGTCTCGCCGCTGGGCAGCAGGTCACGGATGTGCGGCTCAGTGGGCGTGTCCTGCATGGACAGGCGCTGCGTTTCCAGCACGCTGCCCACGCTGCCCACAGCGCCGGTCAGGGCCTTCTGCTCCACACTCAGGCTGAAGCGGTTGCCGCTGGTGTGCCGGAAGTTCTTGAACTCCTCAGCGCTGGTGAACAGCTCGCCACTGCTCTTGTGCTCTCCCTGGCGGCCACCAGACAGGTCGAGGCGACCCATCTTGGTCTCCAGTTCCTTCATGGCGCCCTTCAGCTCCTGGCTGAGGGTGGTGTGCTCGCCTTCCAGGCGCTTGATTTCCTTGTCCACGTCGGGGACGCTGCCCAGGCCGTCGGCCTTGATCTTGTCCAGGCGGGCGTCGATCTTGGCGCTGAGCTTGGTTTCGATCTTGCCGATGGCGTCCATGACGGCGCTGGGGTCATCGTCCTTGTACAGGGTGGCGGGGCCGCCGAACATCTTGCCGCTGCGGGCAGGACCGGAAAAAGCCTCGCTGATGGCGAGGCCAAGGGTCAGGGTGTCTTTGTTGTGGGTCATGTCAGTTCCCTCCGAGGGAAGCACCGAACGCGCGCAGATCAGCCAGGAGGCTGCCCTTCTTCACTTCGGCATCGAGCTGGCTGGCTTTCTGATTCAGGGCGGACAGCAGGCTGGAGTGCTCGCGCGGCTCCGGGCTGCTCTTGGCATCCGCAGTGGTCGTGTCGGAAGTGCCGACATCGTCGGCGGCTTCGTCCAGTCCGGCTGCGGAAACAAGGTCTTGGAGTTCAGAGAGGGCCGTGAGGATCTTCTTCGCGTTCACCGCGGAGAGGACGCGCCCGGCCTTCGTGGAGAGGTTCACTTCGGTGATTGCCTTCCAGCGTTTGATCTCGCGCGCCAGGTCGTCGCCGCTCTTGATGCCGGTGATGATGGCGCCCTCGTTCGCTGGGAAAGGCACGAAGCTGTACTCGTAGAGTTTCAGTTCGGTGATGACGCGGTAGATGCCGGTGGTGCGGTAGTCCTCGGGGTACTCGGCCTTGATGGCGGTGTAGCCGATGCTCATGCTGTCCAGCGCGCCTTCCTGCGCCAGCGTGTAGATGTCCTGCCCCATCTGGGTCTGGCTCATCTTCGTGCTGGTCAGCAGGCCGTACCCGTCTTCGGTCATGCTGACGGGCTTGCCGACGGGTAGGTGCTGCCACGTGTCGTGGTTGTAGAGCACCTTGACCTTGTCCTTGCGTTCGCTGACGGTCTTGATGAACGCACCCTTCTGGATGACGTCGCCGTAACTGTCGGTGTTGCCGAACGCGGCGGCGTACGCGGTGACGATACCCTCAGCTTCGGCCTTCACCTCCACGGTGAAGTTCTTGGTCTCAGGCACGCTGCTGGGCTTCTGGTTCGTCTTGGTCATGCTGTTCACCTCCCCTATGCGGGTTCGTAGAGCGTCACGCAGCGGCAGTTCACGCCCGCCGGTGCCGACTGGGCTCCGTTGCTGAATGACTCGTCGAGTGCGACCCGTTCGCCGTCCATAGCCGCGTGCGCGTCCCGGGTGCGGCTGTCACCAGTCGCGGCCCAGACTTTGACCAGCTGCACGCCTTCCTCAGCCGCGATCTGCTCGGCGCTGAGCTGGTGCGCGGCGCCGAACGCGCTGCCCACCTCGGTCCGGGCGATGCGGTCCGCCCGGTACCCGGCCCAGTCCTCGGACAGGGCGCGAATGCGCTTGGCAATGTCGCGCGTGCTTTCGCCCGCCTCGACGCCTGCCCGGATCTCGGCCCGGAGTGCGGCCTTGCTGGTGTCGGTGATCAACTTGATGTTGTCCCCGACGTGCCGGTCAATCCACGCGGTGACGCCGTCGGCCAGCACGTCGAACGTACCCCCGCCGCCGGCCGCCGTGATGCTGCCCAGCAGCGTCGTGTAAGCCACCACGCCCTCCGACTCGATCACGGCCGTGTGGATGGCCTCCAGCAGGGCCTGCCAGTCGTCCAAGCTCAGCTCCGGCTCCCAGGGATCACCCTGCGCGTATGCACTGGCCGCCGCGTTGCCCTGCGCGAGCAGGACGTCCGCCACGCGGCCCTTCAGCTCGGCGATCCAGGCGTCCATGCGCGCCAGGCGCTCCGTGATCGGGTCACCCTTGTCCTTCCGCTCCATGCGGGGCGGGGCGGCCCTCGCTTTCGTGGCGGGGTTGCCCGGCGCGCTGGGCACGACTGGCTGCCGGGGCACGTCGCCACCGTCCACCGGACTGAAGCCCAGTGCCAGCCGCTGGTTCACGGCGTTGATCGGGAAGCCCGCATTCACGAGCAGCACAGCCGCCTGCGCCCGTTCCTTCATGTTGTCCTGGAGCGCGGTGACCCCGCTGAGGTCTGCCACGATCCGGTGCGTCTGCTCGGCGCCGTAGTGTGGCAGCAGGCCCATGCCGAGGCCCTGGCAGAGGTCATCGAGGAGCGGCACAACGGTGTCCTCCCAGAGGATCCGCTTCGCGGCGTCGAGGTTCGCGAACGTCACGGCCTCGCCGGCCACCATCAACACCGGCGGCACGCCGAACACCGCGCCGATCTCCTCGCGGCTCATGCGGCGGCCTTCCAGCCAGTCCATCTCGGCGGCGTTCAGGCTGAGCGGCTGGGCCTTGCTCGCGCCGCCCAGCACCAGGGCCTTGCGGACGCTGTTCCCGTCGATCTGCCCCTGGATGAAGCGCGCCGCCGTCTCCTGCTCTTTGGCATCGAGGCTGTCGCTGAGGAACACCGCGAGGCTGGGCCGCCCATCGTTGGCGAGCACCGCGCGGTTCCAGCGGACAGCGGCCGTGTCAGTGTCCACAGCCGAGGCCGCGGCCTTCAGTGGACTGAGGCCCCAGTAGGGCGTGCTCGGATCCACGAACTGCCAGTGCAGCACCTCGTCCGCGCCCAGGTTCCGCCGGTCACTGCCCTGCTTCCATTCGTACCCGGCGATGAACGCGAGGCGGCTGGGGATGGGCTTCACCTCGTCCGGCTTCAACGGCCACAGTTCCACCGGGCGGCCCTGCACGATGACCTTGTGCCACAGGGCGTTCCCGCCGAGTTCCAGGTGCAGCGCCCAGCGTTCCAGCATGTCCTGCCGGGACATGAACGGATTCGGCCGGTCCAGCAGCGCCTGCAGCGGGTGCTGCGGGTCAGGCTGCCACTCGTCCCCGGTGCGCTTCTGCACGACGAGCGGCACGCTGGCGAGCGCGGTGCTGATGCGGCGGCAGGCGGTGTACACCCACGTGCTGGCCTTCAGGCCTTCACTGATGGCCTTCTCGGTGCTCCACTCACTGCTGACGGCGCGGCCGTCCCCGCTGGCCCCCACGAACGGCAACGCGCCCTTGGCGGGCGCGGTCTTCTTGACTTCCAGGCCCAGCCAGGCGCCCAGCGTTTCCTTCCATCCCATGCTTCACCTCCCCTTACACGGACAGCCCGAAGAACCGGGCGCGTTTCTTCTCGCCCCGGAAGAGCATCGACACGGCGTCGGCCTTGTCCGGGCTGCGGCCCAGTGCCGCGCTGATCTGGTCCTTGCTGGTGATCTTGATGCCGGTGCGAGTCACCTCGAACGTCTGTACCGTGAGTTCCTGCGCGAGCTGCTCGTCCGGCGGCAGGGCCAGCTTCGGGTCGTTGCTGGGGTCCAGCGCTTCCCGCAGTCGCCAGTAGGCGAGCGCGCGGACGTTCGCGAAGCCCAGGGTGCCCGTCCGGTCCCGCTCGTCCGTGCTCTCCGCGCCGTTGAACGCGGCCGTAGTGTCCTCGCCGCGCGTGTCGCGCAGGTAGTCGAACGCCGCGGCACCCACACCGATCACGTCCACGCACGTCGCCGTGCCGCTCCCCAGGTGCGGGAGAGCGAACGCGGCGGCCTGCCCACCCGTGGCGGTCTGCGTGCCGGGCGCAGTGAGCACCTCGGCCACGTAGTCCGGCCAGTACCGCGCGAGGGCCGTGCGGTCTGGGCCGCCACGCGCGACGTCCAGCGCTGCCCGTTCCGGCGGACCAGTGGGGGGCGTCCGCTCCCGCCAGCGCTGCACGGCAGCGTCCAGCCACTCCCGGGGGATGACGCGCATGCCGTCCACCTGGGCGTCCACGAACCGGCCGTAGATCTCCTGATCGACGAGCGGCTGGCCGCCCACCGTGAGCATGTCGCGTTCCAGCTGCTCGATGGCCGCGCGGTCCAGAAAGGGGTTGTCGTAGCTGCTGAACGTCCGCGAGTGGTAGCCGGGTGCTCCGGCGATGGCCTTCTGGTACAGCTCGAAGTACAGCCCGGCGCGACCCTTGGGGACGCCCACGGCGATCAGTTCGCTGCGGGGGTTGTCGAGCATCATGGGCAGCACGGCGTTCTGGTACAGGTACCGGCCGTTCTCGCCCTGCAGGATGATGCCGGCCTCGTTCAGCACGATCCGGTCGTACCCGAAGCCCTCCCAGTTCTCAGGGTTGTCCGCGCTGCGGAAGTCCACGTGCCCGCCGGTGGCGGGGAACTTCACGGTCTTCTCGACGACGTTCCACTCGTGTGGGACGCCCTGGCCGCGCAGGACGGGCAGGAAGTAGCGTTCCACGTACCGGCGGATGTTCCCGGCGATCGTGTCACCCCACAGCACCGCGAGCCCCTCGAGGCCCCATTCGATGCAGGCGTGCGCGGCGCCGCGCGTGAAGCCGACGCGGCGGCCCTTGGGGAAGATGCGGTAGCGGCCCAGCGCCTGGCTGTCGAAGAACGCGTGCGCCTGCGCGGGGCTGTAGCTGAGGTTCAGCGTCACGGTCGTCACGAGTTACCCCCGACGATCGTGCGGGTGATCTGCACCTGCACTGGGCCGCCATCAGCGCCACTGTGCTCGTGCTTCTCAACCCAGAGCTTCTGGTTCTTGCCCAGCAGTTCCAGTGCACGGGTCGGGTCATGCAGTTCGAACTCCACCGCGCCGTCCTTGCCGATCTTGATCTTCTTGACGCGGCCCACCGCCTGGGCGCGTTCCGCTTCCCGCCAGTCCACCGTGACTTCCGCATCGAGGCGGCGCACGCAGACCATCAGGACGCCATCCTCGGTCTGGGCGACGTTCTCGCCACCGACGATGCCCGCTAGGTCGTAGTTGTGCAGCGCGTCCGCCGTGGTGCCGCGCCGCTTGGCAGCCTCGCGCACCTCGTCATGCTGGTCCGCGCGGATCCAGTACGTGCGCTCGCTGGGCGCAACGCGCAGGAAGTCCGCCATGTCCGCGTGCGCGAAGTACCGGAGGCGGCCCAGGATCACGGCGCTGCTCAGCTGAGCCTCGTCGAGCCGGGCGCGGACGTACGCGCTGATGTCCGGCCGCGTGATCAGACGGGGGCCTTCGCTGGGGTTCTTGTACTTGCAGGCCCGACCGGCGGCGCGCGCGTTCAGACCGTTGGTGAGGTACGTGTCCGCGAACTCGCGGTGCTTGTCCGAGAGGGCCGCGCCCAGCTCCTCGGCGGTGGGTTGTTTGGGTGCGTCGGTCATGGGTGCGGATCACCTCCTGAGGTGAAATGAAAAGCCCCGCCAGAGCGGGACTTTCATCAAAGATTGGAAGAAAAAATAGGATAACCAGAGTACGATTTTTAAGCGGTGATCTGAGCGGATTCGTACTTACAGACAGTGCACTTGAAGACTGCGCCGGGGATGCTTTTACCATCTGCCGTACCCCAAGGAGTAATGCTGTCCTCGGTGAAGGGCATTACTTGTAATGGCTTGCCACACGTAGGGCACACAGGGGTCTGTCCTGACTTATAGGCCGCGACAGCATCGGTTAGGTCTCGCGATGTCATGCCCCCAAGAATGTCAGAAGAGAGCTGGCGGAGATCGAGAGAAGTCGTTATAGGTCTTAAATCTTTTCTGCTCCGGACCGCAGCACAAGGGGCAACCCCTGACTGCCACAGACGAGTCAGCTCCTCAGTGACCGCTCTGGCCCAGGGCTTCAGGTGGCCGCGCCAGTCGTAGGCACTCGCCCGCGGCTGGCGTTTGGTGAGGTGTCGGGGGTCCATGTCACGCCCGGCGCCTGAGGTGGCTGTAGCGCCTGCCCGTGCGGCCCCCGTTGCAGCGCGAGCCGTGGATGGTACGCCAGTGCGCCTTCTTGACCTTCACCTTGACCATGCGGGGCTCCTGTGGGCATAAAAAAGCCCCACAGCTGAGGTGGGGCGTCCCTCCGCCTTCACTCGGGCGGTCCTGTGTTGTTGGGTGGACTGAGCGTACGGCTTGGACTGTCACGGGCGTGTCACTTGTACAGCAGCTGGCAGGTTCCCCCCGTGCCGACCGGGGCGGGCGTGGTTTTGGAGACCTCGCTGTTCGCCGGAACGGAACCTACGCGTCCCGGCCGCCACGCCCCGCACAATCAGGCGTGACGACAGGGTTTGAGGTGGTCCCCGCCCGGTGACCCTCGAGCGGCCAGCGGCACGGGTGAGGCAGGCCCAGGCGTGACGAAAAACCGCCCCGGAGGGCGGCGTTAGGTACGGTCTTGGGTCAATCCTGTGACTCTACAGATATTGTACGCGCGACTTGCGCAAATGCAAGAGCTTGTGCATGGACCCGTGCCCGCTCATCCCCCAGCGCCTGCGCCAGTCCCAGCACGGACCGAGCGTACGCCTGAGCCCGGTCACTCGGGTACGCCCAGCCCCGCCCCGTGTGATGCAGCAGGCTGGCAATGCCAGCACCACGGTGGATCTCAGCCAGGAGCGGGTCGGCGCTGCACATGACGCCCACGAGGTTGCTGCGGTGCTGCCCGTTGGGGAGGTGCACCATCTCCACCCCGACCCAGGCGCTGCCACCCTGACTGGTACCGCTGGTGCTGTAACTGCCGATCCCGACCACGCGCATGGTGCTGGCCTTTGAGGGCCCCCAGTACACCTTGACCTTGTCGGTCTCGCTGGTCTCCCACGCCCTGAGCGCCTGGTACCAGACCTCCGCGTACGCCCGGGCGTCCCGCTGCTGCTGGCGGATGCTGCCCAGGGCCTCCGTGACCTCCTGGCGGGCCGCAGGGCTGGCGCGACGGCGGGAGGCGGTCAAGGGTGCTCCGGGCGGCTGCTGGGGCCGCACAGCTCCGTGAGCATGTCCCGCAGGTTCGCCAGCTGGTGCGGCGCGAGGACCTCCAGCATGGTCTGCCGGTTGGCGGACATGAGCACCTCAGCGCCACCATCAGGCAGAGGGCAGACCGTGATGCTGCTGCCCCACTCGCCGGTGAACGTGACTGGATCGGGTCGAACAATGATGTGGTTGCTCACAGGTTCACCTCGACTTCCACGCGGGGGTTCTGCGGGTCGTACTGGGGGAAGTGGTGGTACCCGAACACGAACTTGTCGCCCTTCGGGTACAAGGCGTCCACGATCCCTTTCCTGACGTTCTCGGGATCGTTGTGCGTGCCGTCCGCGAACCAACACCAGATGTCCACCCGCACCGGCTGCCCCTGCGCCGGCTGCGGCAGTCCGGCGGGCGCGTGCTCGCGGACGTGGTCCTTCCAGGCGTGGTACTCGTTCATGCGCGTCCAGTTGGGCCGCGCGCCCTTCGTGTAGTACCCCACCAGCTTGGGCCGCAGCGGCTTCGTGCGGTCGATCTTCCCGGCGGTCGTGCGGGCGCAGGGCAGCGCGGGGATGATGAAGCGCGTCACTGGGACTCCTCGGGCGTTTCTGCGTGCGCGCCCTGGTCATCAGTGATAGGACGGGGGGTATGAGTCTCACGCCCCAGCAGTCCAAGTGGTATTTCGCGCTGGCCGTCCTTTATGCGATTGCGGTGATCGTGGACGTCACGTTGATCCCGAATGGGTACGAGTGGCGCTGGGTGAACTTTGGGGTGGATCAGGTCAAGATGGCGGCGATCTTCGCCTTGGTGGCCCTGATGTGGCCGCGCCGGTGGGTGCACGTGAGTCTGGTCGTCGTGTGGGTGGCCGTGGCACTGTTCACGTTCCCCCGATCGCTGTAGCGCCACGCGGTAGACGCGCACGCGCTTGCTGTCCAGCTCACCCAGCTGCTCGAGTTCAGCCAGGAGCTTCCGGGCGTAGTTGTGCGGGAGGTTCAGCCGCACGGCGTAGTGATTCGCGGGCCTGCCGGGGTCCTTGCGGACCAGGGCGAGCAGGTTCTGCATGTCCGTCGCGCGGGTGATCACGGGGTACCTCCGAGCGCCAGGGCCTGAGATACTGCCGTGTGTCCGATTTCTGGTTGAGAAGTCTGCTGCTGCTCGTGATTCTCGTCGCGGTCAGCTTCGGTCTGGATCGCCTGCGCGTGAAGCCCTGGCAGCGGTTCGCGGTGATGTTCATCGTGACGGGAGGCGTCCTGCTCGGCTGGGACGCGGTGCGCGGTCCCGTCACGTAACGCCGGGTTCTGCTCGCTGCCACTCAGGGCGAACTCGCTGCCCGCCCCGGTCTGCAGCGCGTCTTCGGCTTTCTTCGGGGTGCTCTTGCTGTCATTTGGTGTCATGTGGGTCACCTCAGAAGGGAGTCACGTCGAGGTCACACAGGCCGGTCTTGATTGCCCGGTTGAGGAACAGGACGGCCAGGACGTTGCAGTGGAACGCCTCGGATTCGGGGCTGTGGAAGCGCGGGAGGTACGGCGCGGGGGCGTCCATGGGCGGCTGGTACGTGTCGGGCGTCCAGAGGCTGTCGATGCCTGCCCAGGTGAACGTGAACTCCGCAGGGAGGCCGCCGGTGCCGGTGTAGTTCATGGTGTCGGTGCACGTGTCGCGGTAGGCGGGCCAGGTGCGGTCACACAGGAGGGCCACTTGCCGGTCTCGCGCGGTGAGGAGTTCGCCCTGGGTGGCGCCGTCGAGGCCGCGCAGGTAGGCGCAGACTTTCGCGAGGCGTTCGTCCTGGTAGTCCGTGGGGAACTGGTGGGTGTAGGGGTCGCCGCTGATCCAGTGGAGGGCGACGCGGGCGGCGGTCTGGTAGTAGGCGAGGAGGGCGCGGGTGTCGTCGTCTGCGAAGGGGGTGTCCTGGGCGGCCCATTCGGCGTCGAGTTGGTCGAGGATCAGCTGCAGGTTGATGCGTTTGGTCTTCGGGGCGGGTTTGGTTGCGGGGGTGATCGCCATGGTCAGAGCCCTCCACATGCCGGGTTGCATGCCGGGTTGAGAGTGAACCCGGCATGTCTGAACGCCGTGCTGATCGCAGTCATGCCGACCATGCCGGGTATGCCGGGTTCTTTCCGGAAATTCCCTCTCTGTGCGCGTGTGTGTACGTGTGCTTTAAAAACAAGTCGGCATACCCGGCATACCCGGCATGCGTTGGAGAATCCGCCGTACTGGACGAGCCCGCTGCTATGCCGGGTTGAAAGCAGACCCGGCATAACCCGGCATGGCTGCACGTAGGCGTTCATGCGTCCCACCCTTTGGGACTGCTGCTGAGACTGAGGCCGGTGAAGAATTTGCCGCGCATGTCGCGTTTCTTCTCGACGGCCTGCCCAAAGTGGCGCGCAGCGGCTGTGAGGTCCCGAGGGAACCGAGTGCTGCTCACGGGCTTGTGCCGGGTCTTGAAGCACCAGTCTTCGTAAGCGGCATACAGCTCACCGCTCTTGACCTCGCCGCCGGGCTCGCAGCGTTCGCGCAGGAACTCGATGACCTTGTTGGACTCTTCGACGATCTCGCGGGTGAGTTCGCTGAGGCCGTCGCCGGGGAACTGCATGTTGTTCGCCTGGAGGCTGCGTAGCCCGTCGATCATCCAGTTCAGGACGCCGGCCAGTTCGTCCGGTGCGGTCAGGCGGGCTTCCAGGTAGGGGTCGGGGTGCGCGGGCTTCACGTTGAAGGCCACGGGCAGGAAGCGGCGCATGAGGCTGCTGTTCGTGGCGTCATCCCCGAGAAGCGGCACGACGTTGGAGAGGATGACCAGTTTGGTGTCGAGCTTGACCGTGTACGGCGTCTTGTTCTTGACGTCCACGGCGATCTTGTCCTCACCGGTGATGCGTTTGAACGGCAGCCAGTCCACGTTCCGCTGCAGCTCCGAGACGATGCACATCCGCTTACCGACGAGCGTCCCGACGAGGAATGACCCGTCTTTGATGTTCTCGAGGGCGCTGCCGGTGGCCAGGGAACCGAGGACCGCGGAGAGGATCCGGGTGAAGGTCGATTTCCCCGTGCCACCCTCCCCCACCAGCAGCAGGGCGCGCTGGGGGGAGGTGTCGCCCGTCAGGCAGAGCCCGGCGAACTGCTGGAGGCGCTTGCGGTCCCCGGCGTCCGGGATGGCTTCGTGCAGGAACTCCAGCCACTCGTACGGGACCACGCCGGGGCGGTAGCTGGCGGCGGACTGGATGGTGCTGAAGAACTCCGGGCTGTGCTCGTGCAGCGTGCCGCTGGTCAGGTCCAGGATGCCGTTCGTGACGTTCAGGTGGAACGGCCCCAGGTCCACGTCGCGCGCGGCGACGCTTTCCTCGCGCGCCACCTTGTCGAGGACGTCGCGCAGGCGGGCCGTGCCGATGTCGCCCAGGCCCTTGCCCTGGAGCACCAGGTCGACGCGCTGAAGCATGACCTCATCGATCACTTCCTCGTACACGCCGCTGCGGTACTGCCACCAGCTGCGCCACGTCTGGTGGTACCGGTAGATGTGGCCCTGTTCCATGCACCAGTTCAGGAAGTGGTCGCGCATCTCGACGAGCGTGGGGGCCCCGTCCTTCCGTTTGGCCGGGGCGATGGGCTTTCCTTCTTCGTCCAGGGTGACGGCGCTCTTCCCGACGGTGATGCCGGGCCGGTTGGTGCCGGTGCGGGGCGCCCAGGGGGTGCGGGCGGGTTGCCGGTAGGCGCTGCGCGCGGCGTGGAGTGCCTCGCTGAGCGTGAAGGGCTCGCCGAGGCCGCTGACGATGCCCTGGAACTCCCGCATGACGTGCTCGGCCTCGTGCAGGGGGTGGCCGTTGTCGCGGATCTGGCAGGCGAGCTTGAAGGCTGTGTTGTTCCGCCCTTCCTGCAGGTCGGCGCGGGACAGGACGACTTCCATGATCTTCTGCGGGCTGGGCACGTCACCGGCTGACGTGGGGGCGCTGTAGCGGACGCTGGCAGCCCGCTCCGCCTTGGGGATGGGGTAGGCCTTGTGGATCTGCGCGGCCGTGTAGGTGTGACCAGGCGCTTCGAGCAGACGGCTGGGCACAGCGCCCTGCTTGTGGTGGGTGAAGCCTGGGAGGCGCATGACACGGCTGAGGCCCTTGCAGTCGTTCGGGCGGCTGCCCACGGCGATGGCCAGCGCTTCCTGCTGGCGGTTGAACTCCGCGTTGTTCAGCTCGGGTTCATCACTGAGGAGCCAGTACGCGTGGTACTTGCCGGGGCTGCTCTCGACGAGCGCACTGGGTCGGAGCTTCCAGGTGTCGGGCAGTTCAGCCCCGTCGAAGTCTGCGAAGTACGCCCGAATCCGGGTGACGTTCTCGTTGCTGCGGCCCTGGCCGTCACCTTCGTTGATCATCAGGAAGATCCCGGCCCCGCGGTCATTGAGGGCTTGCAGGGCACCCAGGTCGTACTCGATGCGGGCCAGGGTGGGGTCGTCCTTCCGGTCAGCGAACGTCTGGAACGTCTGCTGGCCGGGGAACAGGGCTAGGAAGGCACGCGTGTCCGGGTGTGTCATGCCGGACCGGCTCCCTTCCCGGCGTTGCAGTCTCGGCAGAGAACGCGCAGGTTCTGAGGATCATTCGTGCCGCCCCGGCTGACAGGACGGATGTGGTCAATTTGGAGCCGCACGCCGTCCTCTTTCGCACCGGCCCCGCACGTCTCGCAGCGGAACCCGGCGCGGCGCAGCAGGGTGTACCGGAGCTTCTTCGGGATAGGATCACGCTTCGCAGTCAGGCGGTCGATGACGTCAAGCAGGTAGCGGACGTCCGATTCGGCATGCGCGAAGAACTCGGCGATCTCCGGGCGGGTGCAGTCAGCGATATACCCGCCTGATTCCCCGATCTCGTAGACGCCAGTCTCGCCGTCGATGCAGTGCTCGTACCGCCCGTTGCCGGTGGCTTCGCTGAGCCGCTGGCGGATGTGCTGGATGCGGACATCCTCGTTTCTCTTGGTCATGTCAGTCCGCCGCCTCTTGCATGTGGATGGCGAGGTTGGCGTACGCGATGGCGCGGCTGAAGGGTGGGGGCACGGCGTTCCCACACATCCGCACCTGCGCGCGCTTCGACAGCGGCACGGCCTTGCCCTTCTTGTTCCGCGTCATGAACTCGATCTGGTAGGTCTCAGGAAAGCCCTGCGCGCGGTACAGCTCCCGGGGTTCGAGCATCCGCATGCCGATATCGGTGATCACGTACGCCTCGCCGTTCAGGTGCACGAGCACCAGGCCGCGGTCATGATCGGCGTGCGGGTCCAGTTGTGCGCCCAGGTGCTCGCGCAGGAAGGCGTACACCTTCCGCGCCCCGGCCTGCTGCTCAGTCGTCAGCCCCGTACCGCATTCGGCGGTAAGCAACAGGCTCTTTCCACCGCCCTGCGTGGTGATGGTCCGGGCGGGTTCGCTGGCGGCGTGCCCGACGCTGGTCCCGAACTGCCGCACGACCTGCGCGGTGGCCAGCCCGAAGCGTTCCCGGGTGGACTGCGTGTTGATCGGCCGACCCGCCGACTTGGGCGGTGAGTTGCGGTTGTACTGGACGAGCTGGGCGGTCAGGACGTCATGCGGCTTGCCCTGGCTGGTCACGGTCTTCACGGGCACGTCGGCGGGGTACGGGGCGGTCTCCGGAGCGCAGTGCCCGCCGTTCTGCCGGACGAGCTGCACCGTGGCTACGGCCTTGCTGGCCTTGGTGACCTCGGTGGTGCCGGGCACGTCCACGGGGTAAGCACCCAGGCTTCGGCTGCGCTGGTTGTCGATCTTCACGACCGTGGCGCTGGTCAGGGCGTGGACGTTCCCCGTGCTGGGCCGGGCCGGTTCCCCACCGGCCGTCACCGTGTGCAGAGGTTCGGTAGCGGGCGTGCCGACACTGCCGGTACGGATCTTGGTCAGGCTGGCCACCGTGAGGCGCGACCCGTTTTCACTCGTCACCACCGTGGGCAAGGGCGCAGTAACGGGCTGAGTACGGGGTGCCTGTCCCGGTCGCTCGCCGTAGCGGGGTGCCAGTGCTGCTGTCACGAGGGTCTGTGCGTTGCTCTGCGTCGTGGCGGTGCCGAGTGGCGCATTGGCGGCGCGGGGAGCGTTCTGGTAGGTCTGCGGGGCCATCTGAGCCACGACGGCCCCGTGCGCGTCGTGCGCAGCGGTCAGGGTCCGCATGGGCTCGTCTGCGCCCTGACCCCGGAACGAGTCGCCCTGGTGGTTACAGGTCACCACGAACGGACGGGCGGCGCGGAGCGTGAACCGCAGGATGCCCTGCGCGATCCGGTGGTGCGTGGCCGGCACCAGGACCTTCTTCCGCCCGAAGATCGAGGGGGCAGGGATGTCCCAGTCGATGCAGTCCGCCGCGGTCTTCCAGACTTCCAACTCGCCGGACTGCACGCGGGGATCAGTGGGCTTGCCGTGCGTGGGGATGGGCCAGACGATGGGTTGGCCGTCACGGCGGGCCACGATGAACAGCCGCTTGCGGCTGGTGGGCGCGCCGAACTCGTACGCGACCAGTTCCCGCCACTGCACCTGGTACCCGTGGCGCTGCAGGGCGTTCACCCAGCTGCGGAAGGTGCGGCCCTGCTGTTTCGGGCAGGGACGGCCGTTTTCTCCGAGGGGCCCCCACGTCCTGAACTCTTCAACGTTTTCCACCACGATCACGCGGGGGCGGACCGTGGCGGCCCAGCGCAGCGCCACCCAGGCGAGACCCCTGATCTCTTTGCTGACGGGCTTGCCGCCCTTGGCCTTGCTGAAGTGCTTGCAATCGGGGCTGAACCACGCCAGGGCGACGGGCCGCCCGGCGGTGACCTGACGCGGGTCGACTTCCCAGACGCTCTCGCAGAAGTGCTGCGTGTGCGGGTGGTTGACCTCGTGCATGGCCACCGCTTCAGGGTCGTGGTTGACCGCAATGTCCACGGGGCGGCCCAGGGCCTGCTCGAGGCCGGTGCTGGCGCCGCCACCGCCCGCGAAGTTATCGACGATCAGTTCACCCTCGGCCACGACCGCGCCGGCGGCCAGCCCCAGGTAGGGGAACAGCGGAGCGTACCCGGTGTCGTGTTTCACCGCAGCCACGCCACACCGTCCCGATCCTGCTGCGCGCCCTGCAGGTGCTGAATCCACCCGGCGAGGGTGTACGTGGGGTTCCCGATGAGGCGCTCGAGCATGGCGGTGGCCTCACCGTCCGTGAGGTCTTCCAGGTCGGTGAGGCTGGGGGTGCCGTTCAGGTACGCGGCCAGCGCGAGGGGTTGGTGCGGTTCGTGCTGGGTCAGGGCGTGGTACAGCTCGGGCCTCAGGTCAGCGGGAACCATCTGCGGGAGACCCGCGTATTTCTTGGCAGTGGTCGTGTGTGAGATCATGTGGTGTCACCTCCGGGTGAACGAAGCCCCGCCCCGCCGGCAAGCAAGTGGCGGGGCTTCGGTTTGGAGTCAGTAGCCGTAGTCAGCGTCGCCGCTGGGGTTGCGCCGCGCGGGTGGCGCGCTGGGGGCCGTCATGAGCGGCTCGGTCTCCCCCGTCGCGGCGGGGGCCTTCTTCTTCTTGCCGCCGCTGGTGGGCATGGGACTCGCCCCGGCCGCAGCGCAGGTGTTGTAGCCCTTGGCGTTCACGCCCAGGGTCAGCTGCGCCGCGCGGCCGAACAGGGTCTCCCCGTCGAAGTCCAGGGCCAGCACCTTCAGGAACGCCTTGCGGCCGCTGTCGGTCACTTCACCCACGGCGGCGGCCAGGTCGTCGTAGCTCTGGATGTCGGGCCCGAGGTCGATGCTCACGCGGGCCGCGTCGTCGTCGGTCAGGGGACGGCCCACCAGGGCGCTGAGGCGGTTGGTCCACTTGGCCTTGTCGTTCAGGCGGAAGCCGAGGGGGATGCGGACGAAGCTGTCGCTGAACGTGTCGCCGTCCTGGTCTTCCCAGACGAGGCGGGCCTGGGGGAAGGTTTTGGTCTTGTCGTCGAAGTCGCTGCCTTCGTCGATGATGATTTCCTTGAGGGTGAAGACGTAGGTGCCGGGGTCGCCTTCGAACCGGTTGGTGTCGCCGCTGCTCTGTCCTTTGCTGCTCTGCATGCTGATGGCCATGTGGGTGCTCCTGGGTGGGTCCATCGGTGGTCGGGTGTGTGTCCGGTGGTCGATGGGTGGGGGTCTTGGTGTCCGTGCCGCTGGGCCGCTGTGCGTTGGGCAGCCGCACCCCTGCCAGAGGGGTTAGGGCTTCGCGCCGTACATGAAGGGCGGCTCGTCACTGATGCCGACTTCGGGCACCGTGACTTCCAGCAACTTCAGGAGCGTCTTGCAGCGGTCGATCTCGCTCTGGCAGGCGGTCAGATTCGTGCGGGCCAGGGCTACCTGCGCCTGCACTTCGGCCAGCACCTTGTACTCACTGGCAAGCCGCTCGCGCAGCTGCCCCTCGCGCGTCTCGGCGTTCTTCCCATCGATGAGCCCTCTGGCCAGCAGGTCGGCCTTCTCGCCTTCGAGCACGCCCCGCTGGTGAGCTTCCAGTGCGGTGGCGTCAGCGAGGTTGTAGATGGCGCGGTTCACGCGGTCGTACGCGGCATTGATCTGCTCGGCGGTGATCACGCGCGCCCCCGGACGGTGACGAGCCCGTCGTCTCCGCGGATGGCGTTCCGGGCGGCCAGGGCGCGGGTGAGCTGGTCCGCGTTCCGGTACACCCGTTTCGCCACGGCCCGGCGCTGCCGCGTGGTCTGGGGCGTGATGTTGGAGGCGTCGCACGCGGCGCAGACGTCGAGGTGACTGGATTCCCCGCAGATGCGGCAGTCGCACATGCGGGGTGCGCCCAGGAGCACGGTGGCCGTGATGAGGATCAGGCCAATGAACACGACGGCGATCAGCAGGGTCAGCATGGTTTGGCCTCCACGGGGCGCGGGGCGGGCTTCGGGGCGGGTTCGTTGTAGCGGGCCATCAGCGGACCGCCAGGGCGATGGTCAGCGCGGCGGCGACGATCAGACCGCCGCCCAGCCAGCGGCTGTACAGGGCCTGCGTGGCGTGCACGCCGAAACGGACGCGGTTCACGCCGCGCCGCCGGGGAACAGGGGCACGCTGACCGGGGCAGTCACGGGGGCGGATTCGCTGCTGCGCAGGGCCTTGAGTGCGTTCGACTGCGCGGCGCTCAGGCCGTTCTGCCACTGCTCGCGTTCCAGCAGGTTCAGGAGCGCCTGGCGCTCGTTCTCAGTGAGGGTGACCGTGTGCTGTACCATGTATGTACCTCCTCCCCCCGCTGAGCCGTTGCACCGGCTGTGACGCGGGGGGTGTGTGTTTTCAAGCGGGCTTGGTGTTGGTGGCGGCTTCCCGTTTCTGGCGGCCCAGTTCAGCGGCGCGGTGCAGGATGACCAGCACCCTCTGCGCTGCCGCCGGGTCGTGGCGGGTGGTGATGACGGGCTTCTTAGGGGTCATGCCAGGGCTGCCAGTTCGCGCAGCACGGCCTTCTTCTGCGCTTCGAGGCTCAGGAGGCGGCGCGCGAGTTGCTCGGTGCTCGTGTCAGTGGGCAGCAGGCGGGGTTGGTGACGGTTCGCGGCCTTGGTGCGGGCCGCAGCGCCCACCACGCGGACAACGGCGGCCACGCCGGGGCGCGCCTCGCCCTGGTAGGGCGTGAACGTGACGTCCGGCCAGATGGCCTGCACGTCAGGCAGGGGGTACAGGTAGGCGGGCGCGCCACAGCGCGATTCCAGGAAGTGGTGCGTGGCTTCAATGCCCTGACGACGCAGGGTCGCGCTGGCGTGACGCGGGGGGATGCCGACTGCGGCACTCACGCCGCGCGCGCTGATCAGGGCGGGGGTACCAGCCTGGGGCGCAGTCATGACGCCGATCACGAGGTCTTCAGCCATGTCGCGGAACAGCCGGGCGCGGGCACTGCGGATGAAGAAGCCCAGGCGTACGATCCCGCGTTTCGTCCAGAGGGTGACCTGCTGAGCACCCTGTCCGGGCCGGGCGTCAGGATTCCTGACGCTCAGAAAATGCTTGCCCTCGACAAACTCTTCCCCGTTACTGCGCTTCTGCTCGCGGATAGTGGAAGGGCTCACGCCGTAGCCCAGGGCCACCTGCTCGGTAGTGGCGGTGAACTCGTGGGTCGGGTCAGGGGTCAGCACGACCTCCTGGGTTCCGACTTCGAGAACGTAGGGTAGAATCTGAGTCATGCCATTGACCTCCTGGGGTCGGTGGGCGGGGCGCTCGGACGAGGGGCGTCCCTTTTCTTTGTCCCATCCGCATTCATTCCGGTTTCAATCCGAGGTACAGGAATAGAAAATTCACTGTGCTCTTCTGGGTAGATGCGGAGCCGGAAACTGCGGCGCGGACAGTGTTCATGCTCAGTGCAGTGCCACGCGCGATGCTCCGCAGCGAAACGCGATCGGCCTGCACCTTCGCCTGAATCGCCTTCAATTTCTCTGCCGTCGTCATGGTGAGCTGAGTCTAGTCCGGTTTTATTCTTGTGTCAATCCTGATACGGGACTATTCCGAGAATAATGTCAATTTTGCCGCGTGTCGGAACTGATACCGTACCATTCGCGTAACAGTCCGCATGTTGGCGTATCCCGGAACAATTCAGCGGCCACTGTTGTCAGGAACATCTATGACCCATGACGCAGAAACAGCCAAACAGCACGGCAAATTCCTTGACGAGCGGCGTCAGGACTTAGGCCTGAAGTGGTCCGAAGTTGCCCGGGATATGGAACGCCTGCACGGCATCAGCGTCACTGCGGACTACCTCAGTAAGGTCAAGCGAGGTGCTGCACCCCTTGCGAAAGTCTCTCTCGATGTACGGGAAGCGCTCAGGAACGTTCTCCGCATCCCTGATGCGATCTGGGAACAAGAGACTGGTCTCTATACACCTACCGCTACGACATCGGGTTCGATGAGTCGCCCTGGCCCTCTCGTCAAGCCTCGCCTCCCAGAGGTCGAAGTCCGCCTGGAAGTCCCCATTGGACTGCAAGAGGCCATCGAAAAGTACGGCGACGACTACCCGGAACTCCACCTGGAAGCCAATCAGCGCGCACTCACCAGCCTGCACCGGTACGGTGGCGCCAACGATCTCAGCTCGAAAGAGTGGTTCGAGGTGTTCATGGCCAACCGTCGCTGGCTCGTGAGGGCTGATGACCGAAATTGACCACCTACCCGCCGAGTTCATCTGGTACCTCAAGGAATACCAGGCGGCCACTGGGCATGATCCGAACGCGTGGCGGGTGCTGGAACGCGCAGGCGTGCGGCGCCGAGTTGGCAAGGACAACTACGTCATCACCGACCTCGAACCCCCCATCGTGGAACTTCAGCCCTGGTACTACGGGTGGAATAACGACGTGGTGCGGCACGAGCTGGCGCACCTGATCCTCGCCTGGTCACGAGTGGAAGCGCATCTGATTGACACCTTGGGCAGCCGTGAAGCTGCCCTGCCCTTTATTGAGTCGCTGTGCAATCAGGCCCTGGCGTTCCTCCAGATCACGCAACCGATGGTCGACCAGGCCGTGAAGAAGCACGGCGTGTCCGCGAAGGCCGTGCGGCAGATGATGCGCGTCAGTGGCGCGAAGTCGGACCGTGCTCTGCACCGCCTCATTCAGGACAACCCTGATGCTCGCCGAGCGGGGTACATCACGACGGGGAACTACATCCAGCACGTCTCGTACTGCAACCTGCCGCTCCCCTTCTGGGCATTTGAGCGCGTACCAGAGCCCACCACGTGTTTCCCTGTAGAGGCCAATGCCACCGCCGTCCGGATACCGAACCGGCCTCAAGTGATCGGCGTGTGCTGGGGCTGACCGTGGGGCAGTGGGAGGCGGCGTGACCTGGCGCACCGCACGGCAGAAGAAACACCCGCCCCCTGACCCCACCCAACCCATCCCCCCACGCCTCCGCCTCAAACACGCCCGAGAAGCCCGGAAGATCCGGCAAGAGGACGTCGCCACGTACACCTCCCAGCTCGGCCCGGAGCACGCCATCTCCAAGACACTGCTCTCCCACGTGGAGCTCGGCCGATCCCGCCTCTCCGCGCTCGGGCCAAAGCGATTGGACGCCCTGAGGCAGGCACTGGGCATGACTGCAGACGAGTGGCGAACCCAGGTGGAAGAGTGAGCGTGGGGCAGTGGGAGGCGGCGTGAATCGGATAGGCATAGGCCTCGTTTGAACCGAAGTGATTAGGCATATATACCCGGTCTCCATGAGCCTCTTCTTCGTGTAGAGGGATCTTTCAATCAAGGTGACGAAATGACAAAAGAGGTTCGTACAGCTCCAAAGACAATTTATTTTTATAATGTCTCCGCCATCCACAAATTCAGGAAGGCGGGAAACGAGTGGGAGGCACGAAAGACGAAGATTGATTCGGCATTAGAGAAGGTAAGAGAGCTTGATCTAGGCGATGACGAAACTACGACCGCTATTTTCGAGTTTCGTGGCGCAAAGATGGCAATGCGGATTGATCGTGTCGGAAATAATTACTATGAGGGCCAAATAGCGACCATCCGGGACGCTTCTTTTCCTCAAGGGTTGAAAGATGGAGAACTCGTAGAGTTAGATTTTAAAGGTACAAATCTTTTTGAGCCTTCCCATTTTGTGTACTTTACTGACTCAAAAATTTTGGTGATGGAATATAATCACTACGCCCCACATCACGCGGGTTTCGCAGTGTATATAGAAAAGCTCTCCAAGAAGTACGGCTTGGAGCCGAATAACGTGACCATTACTTATGATATCGGTCGAGATACCCTTCCCCGATTCATCAAAGATGGGCATCCAGTTAATGGCCTGCGGCTTCGAATTGGTGTTCATGCGTACACGCCTCGCACCGAAACACAACTTAGCAGGATGATTTTCGACACCATGAGGAATGCTCGGGAGAGCCAAGTGAGCGAATTCGACTTGGTTTTGAATTTTGAGCAGGCAACGGGTAGTAATCAGAAGCAAAACATTGTTGATTTATTTCGAAATGAGGGAATAGATTTCCATAATTTTATCGTTGAAATGGAGGGCATCGCGAATTTTGATTTTCTCAAAGACAAAATTAAAGCGAGAATCGATGCCAAAATGACCGATCTGAATCGAGTAGATTCAGAGGAAATGTACAAAGAGCTCCGTGCACAGTATACGGCAAGGTACGTTCCGAGCAGATAGGCACTCACCAAGTTTAGCTAAAAGCATAATAGGATATACCTATGAGCGCTGAAGCACAACCAGTCCAACGAAATATGGTGCTGGCTACACTAATCGACCATCCGGTCCAATGGGTAGTTGTGTCGGCTGCCCTGTTCGGCCTTTTATCAAGAGTTCTACCTATGGAGTTTTATTCCAATAGCGTGCCTATGCTTGCAGGCATTGCCTTCACGATGCTCGGCTTCGGCATCGCCTCCCTCGCCATCCTCGCCTCCGTGATCGCCACGCCCGCAATCGTCAGGCTTCGGCACAGCACACTTTGGGCCAATCTCATCGCCATTTTTACGAGGGGCAACATCATATTCTTAGGTCTAGGGCTCTTTGGCTTGTTCGCATACAAAGAAATCGTGATAGCTAAGACGCTGCTGGGAGATATTCTGCGTGCCGGACAGATGATTCTTTTGGGAGCCACGGCAATGGCTGCTGTCATCATCATTACAGTTCTCCATGCGATAGTCAGCACCCCTCTGACCCCGGAAGAGAAACATGCCGTAGAGGCCGAGGAATTTCCGAATTTTGCGGCTCCTATTGAACCAACGGAAGCTCTGCCACCGAGACGAGTGATAGAAATTGAACCTCATCGACCGGATCAAAATTCCTGATTCTTACAGCAATAGAGCCGACGTCGCCTCTATTGCGCCCTTTCACGCTATGACTAAGCGCACGAACGGCAGCGGCATCCTCTCCCACCGCAAAGGTACGCACACCTGCGCAGCACAGGTGGCCCCAACCCGCAATCCCATTACCATTGGCAACCCTTCCGCTGGTAGAAGGTGACTGCCCGCGCGTACCTCCGCGTCTCCTCTGCTACGCAGGTGGAGAAGTTCAGCCTCGCGTTCCAGCGGGACAAGGCCCTGGCCTGGGCCGCGTACCAGGACCTCGGGCCGGTCCAGTTCTACGAGGAACGCGGCGTATCCGGCAAACTCGACGACCGCCCCCAACTGGCCGCCCTCCTCGGCGAGATCCAGCCGGGGGACACGGTCATCGTGTACAGCCTCAGCCGCCTGGGGCGCGGCGGCGCCGTGCAGATGCTCAGCATCGTGGGCCGCATCAAGGACGCCGGCGCGCGGCTGGTCAGCCTCACCGAGAACATCGACACGGAGACGCCAGCTGGGCGCCTCATGCTGACCATCCTCGCCGCCCTGGCGGAACTGGAAGTGGAGACCACCCGGGAACGCACCGCTGCCGGGCGCATCCAGGCCGCCAGTCAGGGCATCTACCCACAGAGTGGCGCCGTGCTCCCCGCCGGCTACGAACGCGGCCCAGACGGGCGGATCGTCGAAAGTGCCTTCGCGCCCACCGTGCGCGAGGTCTTCCGCCGCGCTGCCGGTGGCGTTCCCTTCAATGCTGTGGCGGACAGCCTCAACCGGGACGGCATTCCCGGCGCGAAAGGCAAGCGTTGGTACTTGGCGACAGTCCGCGGCATCGTGCAGGAACCCACCTACCGCACCGGGCAACTCCAGTACCGCCGCCGCAGCCACGAGGCCACCCCACAGGCGTGGCTGCCCATCCCCTGCCCTGCCCTCGTCACGGACGCCGAGTGGTACGCCGCGCAGCGCACTGCCACCCGCAACCACGTCCGGCGTGACCCCACCCGCTTCCCGCTCTCCGGCCGCCTCACCTGCGGCTGCGGCACGCCCCTCGTCGGGAACGCCCACAAGAGCGGCAGTGGCAGCACCATCCTCTACTACCGCTGCAGCCCGGAGCGGCGCGGCACGCCCACCTGCCCCGTCAGCGGGAAGGGCAGCAGCTTCTACGCCGTGAGCACCGTGGACGTCGCCGCGCGCCTTGCCCTGGCGGACGCCCTACGAGATACCGAGACGCTCACCCGCCTGATCAGCCGCCCCCAGGCAGATCCTCACGAAGCCCAACGGGCCCTCCTCGAGGAACGCCGCGCGGCCCTGATCGACCTGCACCTGGAAGGGCTGATTGACCGGGCCGAGTTCGTCCGGCGCCGCGATGACCTGCAGGCGCAGATCCAGGCCCTCGTCCCCATCAGCACGCCCATCCTCCCCGCGCCGGAACTGACCGACCTGGCCGATGGCCTCCCCAGCCTCGACGACACCGAGTACATGGCCCTGCTCGATGACCTCGACGTGCACTTCACCGCGCAGAAAGGCGCGCACGTAGAAGTGCGCGCCCTGAACCTCCCCACCGCTTAAGCGCGTGCGGGACGGCTAAAAATTAGCCTGGGTTGGAAAACTGCATTCGGAAGACGAATTTGGTGACATCGGCTTTGAGGGTGTCGATCATGTCGTTAAACATGGTGGTGGCTTCGAATTTGTATTCAGTGAAGGGGTCGCGCTGGCCGTAGCCGCGCAGGCCGATGCCCTGGCGCAGGACGTCCATGCCGTGCAGGTGTTCTTTCCAGAGCTGGTCGACGACCTGCAGGACGACGTAGCGGCTAAGGCTGTTCATCATGGTGGGGCTGAGTTCTTCCTTGCGGGCGTCGAAGGCGTCGGCGACGGCGGCGAGGAGGGTGTCCTGCGCTTCGGCGGGGGTCTTGGCGCGCAGGCTTTCGAAGTCGAACTCTTCGAGCTGGGGGACGGCGTCGGTGATGGCGGCGCGCAGTCCGTCGATGTCCCAGTTCTCGTGGCTCTGCTCAATGGGCAGGTGCGTGGCGAGCTGGTGGTCGACGAAGTCGGCAATCATGCCTTCGGTGCTCTCCTCGACGTCGGCGTCTGGCCCGAGGAGGACCTCGCGGCGCTGGGCGTAGACGGTGTCGCGCTGTTTGCTCATGACGTTGTCGAATTCAAGAAGTTGTTTGCGCGTGCTGAAGTTGCGGTCTTCGACGCGCGCCTGGGCTTTCTCGATGGCGCCGGTCACCATCTTCGCTTCGATGGGCTGGGTGTCGTCCATGCCGAGGCGGTCCATCATGGCGACGACGCGGTCGTTGGCGAAGAGGCGCATCAGGTCGTCCTCGAATGACACGTAGAAGCGGCTGCTGCCGGGGTCGCCCTGACGGCCGGCGCGGCCGCGCAGCTGGTTGTCGATGCGGCGGCTCTCGTGGCGTTCGGTGCCGATGATGTGCAGCCCGCCGAGGTCCTTGACGCGCTGGCGGTCGGTGAGGGTGTCCGCCTGAAGTTGGATGGCCTGACCGATGAAGTCCTCGTTCATGCCGGGGATCTGCATGCCGATCTGGACTGAGTTGGGGTCCTGGCGGCTGATGGCCTTGATGAAGTTCTCGACTTCGGGCGTGTAGCGGCTCAGGCCGAGCTGCTGCTCGATGGCTTCGCCGAGGATGAATTCGGCGTTCCCGCCGAGCATGATGTCGGTGCCACGGCCGGCCATGTTGGTGGCGATGGTGACGGTGCCCGAGCGGCCAGCCTGCGCAACGATGCTGGCTTCCTGCGCCTCGAATTTGGCGTTCAGGACGCTGTGCTGGATGCCGGCCTGGGTGAGGAGGTCGCTGAGCTGCTCGCTGGTGACGATGCTGGCGGTCCCGATCAGGACGGGGCGGCCGGTGGCGTGCATCTCGCGGACTTCCTGCACCACGGCGTTGTACTTGCCCATCTTGGTGCGGTAGACGAGGTCCTCGGCGTCCTTACGCTGCACACCCTTGTTGGTGGGGATGACCAACACGTCACTGCCGTAGATGTCGAGGAATTCCTTCTCCTCAGTCTTGGCGGTGCCGGTCATGCCCGCGAACTTGTTGTACAGGCGGAAGAAGTTCTGGTAGGTGATCGTGGCGAGCGTCTGGTTCTCGTTCTCGATCTTGACGCCTTCTTTCGCCTCGATGGCCTGGTGGAGGCCCTCGCCGTAGCGGCGGCCGGGCATGCTGCGCCCGGTGAACTCGTCGATGATGATGACTTCGCCCTCGGCGTTGACGATGTAGTCCTTCTCGCGGTGGTACAGTTCGCGCGCGCGGATCGCCTGGGTGATCATGTGCGCTTTGTCCATGTTGTCCGGGCTGTACAGGTCGCTCAGGGACAGCAGGCGCTCGATCTTGCTGATACCGCCCTCGGTGATGTGGACCTGCTTGCCCTTCTCGTCGATGGTGTAGTCGCCGGTGGGTTCGGCGCGCACGCCGGGCTCGGCTGGTTCGCCCTTCTGGAGGCGGCGGATGAGTTTGGCGTATACGTAGTAGAGGTCGGTGGCTTTCTCGGCGGCGCCGCTGATGATCAGGGGCGTGCGGGCCTCGTCGATGAGGATCGAGTCGACCTCGTCCACGATGGCGAAGTTCAGGGGGTGGTCGGCGCGCAGGGCGAGGGCCTCGCGGCTCTGGGCCATGTTGTCGCGCAGGTAGTCGAAGCCCAGTTCGCTGTTGGTGACGTAGGTGATGTCGCAGGCGTACGCGGCCTGTTTCTGGTGGGGTTGCATCTCGCGGCTGGCGAGGCCAACGGTGAGACCGAGCGTGCGGTACAGCAGGCTCATCTCCTCCATGCCGACCCGGGCGAGGTAGTCGTTCACGGTCACGAGGTGGCAGCCGCGCCCCTCGAGGGCGTTCAGCGCCAGGGCCAGCGTGGCGACGAGCGTTTTCCCTTCACCGGTGCGCATCTCGGCGATGCGGCCCTTGTGCAGGGCGTACCCGCCGATGAGCTGCACGTCGTAGTGGCGTTTGCCGATGGAGCGGCGTCCGGCCTCGCGGATCAGGGCGAAGGCGGGCACGACGACGTCGTCGAGGGACTCGCCGCCTTCCGTGACGCGTCGGCGCAGGTCCATGAAGGCGGCGGCGAGATCTTCGACCTTCTGGGTCTCTTCTTCCAGCGCGTTGACGGGTTGCACGATCGTCTTGATGATCTGCGCAACGTCGCGCTGGTTGTTATCGAACATTTTGTTCAGGACACGGAACATGACAAGCGAGTATAACGCGCGGGGCGGGCGCGGCGCGGCGCGATTTCAGTGAGGCGCGCATAAGCAACTTGAGCGGTTTTGGCTCAGGGAGCATGAACGTCTGCTCCACGCGCGGTGAAGGCGCGGCAAGTGAACCTCATGCGCGGCCCGTATCCTGCGCCCATGAACCTGAAAGTCCTGCCCGCCCTGCTCGCCCTGCCCCTGCTGGGCGCCTGCGCGCCCCTGGCATCTATCCTCGCCAACTCTGAAAATGAGGGACCCAGACCGCGGACGGCCGGGCCACTCACGGTCGGGCAGACCTGGACGGTTAGCGGCCCGATTGACGGGCGGACCGTGACGCAATCCGTGAACATTCCCAACCTGCTGGACGTCGCTGACGGCACGGCCAGCGTGAGCGGGCTGGATCAGGCACAGGCGTTCGACAGTAATCAGGCCGGGTTCTCGGTGGCGACGTTCAACAAGGACCGCCGGACGCTGCGCTTCAACTGGATTGCCGAGGACGGCGCGCAGTACACCTGCCAGATCGACACGCTGCTCTCGCAGCCGTACAGCGGTCGCCTGACCCTGAAGAAGAGCGGCTACGAGGCGACGGGCACCTGCACCGCCACCTCGAGCAGCTGAGCAGGCCGCTCACCTGAGGGTCCGGCCCGGGACGCACCGGCTGGACCCTCAGCCGTTTGGCCGCCTAGCGCCTGGTCCGCACCCTGAAGGCCTGCCGGGGTTACCAGCGGTACCGGTCGTCCCAGGCTTCGCCCCGGCGGATGAAGGGGACGCGGGTGCCCAGCACGCGGTGCCCGCCCTTCACGGCGGCGCGCACGATCACGCGGGGGTCCAGGCCCGGGTGCAGCGCCTGCGCGAAGGTGACGTCCTCGCGCACATCAAGGCTGCCGCCACTGGCGACGGAGTCAGTCCCAAGCCCGACCTCCACCCCGGCTGCCGCGAAGGCCGCCCAGGGAAACACGCCGCACTCCAGGTGGTGATTGCTGCGTGGGCAGGTCACGACGGCGCTGCCGGCGCGGGCCACGCGGGCGATGTCGTCCGGGGTGACGTTCACCATGTGAACCAGGGTGGGTTTGGCGCTCAGGACGCCCAGTTCGTCCAGGTAGCGCACGGGGGTCAGGTCGGGCTCCGGGGCGCGGCCCATGACCTCCGCGAAGGTGTCCGGGTACAGCGCGGCCAGCCGGTTGTCCCAGATGGGCCCGCCGCCGCGCGTGTACAGGTCGTGCTCGGCGGGGTGCTCGGCCACGTGAATCTGGAGGGGCAGGCCCTCCCCGGCGGCGTAGTCGCACAGCAGCCGCATCAGGCGCCCGCTGACCGTGTGCGGCGTGTGCGGGGACAGGCCCACGCGCGGCCCGCCGGGGCGTTCGTTCGCACGCCAGCGCTCGACCCTTTCGCGCACGGTCCGGAAGACCTCGTCGGCCATCTCCGGGAAGGTGCCCAGCACCTCGTAGTACAGGACGCCGCTGAGGTCCTCTCTGGCCAGCAGGGCGTCCATGACGTCCGGGGCGTGCATGTACACTATGTCGCCCACGCCTCCCGCGCCCAGCCTCGCCAGGGTGTCCGCGCCGTGCAGGGCAGCAGTCACGCTGCGCTTCTCGCGCTGGGCCACGACCACCTCGGGAATCCAGCGGAAGTACGGCAGGGCCGTGAACTCGTACGCGCTCATGTCCAGGTGCGTGTGGGCATTCACAGGCGGCGGGGCGATCACGGGCCCGGTGCGTTCCTCGCGGGCGTGGGGGTAGGCGGCCCGCAGGGCGTCCGGGTGCCCGGTCGCGGCGACCGTCCCGCCCACCACGACGACCCCGCCGGGACTCTGTGCGCCGCCCATGCCGGTGTACAGCACGTCGCAGGTGAGCAGGCGGGGCGTGTGCGGATCCGTGGCGCTCTGGGCGGTCATGCGCGCCATGCTACGCCCGGCCGCACGGGACAGACGAACCGCGCCGCCGCGTGCAAGACGCGGCGGCGCGGCGGCCGGGACCCGCTCAGTGCGCGGCGACGTCCTGGCCCTGCTGGTCGCGGGCGAGTTTCTCCCAGTTGATGCGGCGGCGGCGCCACTCGAAGATGCTGACCTTCACAACCTCCTCGGCGCCGCGGGCGAGGAACACGCCCCAGACGCCCAGCGGGGAGTACAAGCCCAGACCAATGGCCAGCGGGAGGCCAACGACGAACGCGCCGACCACGTCACCAATGATGACGCCCTTGCCGTCGGCCGCGCCGGGGAGGACACCGCCGCCGATGATCATGTTCCGGACCTTGACGATCTGGAAGGCGGCGCTGATCAGGATGCCAATCAGGGCAATCTGGTGGACGTCGGTGCCCACGCGGGGGAAGAGGGGCGGGACGATCAGGGCGCTCAGGGCGAACAGCGCGCCGAAGCCCAGTCCAGTGACGAGTCCGGCGCGGCTGATGCGGGCCAGCCACAGCTGCGCGGCGGCGGCGTCCCCGGCGCCCAGGGCGCGGCCGATGAAGACGGTGGCGGCGCTCATCAGGCCGAAGGAGCCCACGATGAAGATGCCTTCCAGCGTGCCGACGATCTGGCTGGCGGCCAGGGCGGCGGTGCCGACGCGGGCGTACACGGCGGCGTACAGGAACCCGCCGAGACTCCAGGCGAACTCGGTGAAGGCGATGGGCGCGCTGATGGTCAGGAGGGGCGCGGCGATGGCGCGCCAGGCGCTGCGGGCGGGGAGGGTCAGGGCGGCGAGGTGGCGGGGGCCGTAGATCTGGTAGGCGAGCAGCGCCGTCTTGAGCAGGTTCGCGAAGACCAGGGCCCAGGCGGCGCCGACCACGCCGAGTTGCGGGAGAGGACCGACGCCGAACACGAGGCCGTACGCGAGGAGGCTTTCCACGATGACGGTGATGACGGTGGCGACCAGGGGCGTGCGGGCGTGGCCGAGGGAGCGCAGGGCGCCGCTGAGGATCCAGGCGAGGCTGCCGGGGATCAGGGCGAGCATGCTGACCTGCATGTAGGGGGTGGCGGTGCGGGTGACGGCGTCCTCGCCGCCCGCGAGGCTCAGGAGGGGCCCGGCGAGCAGCACGACGGGTGTGGTGAGCAGGCCGGCCAGCAGGAGGCTGGTGAGGACGCTGAAGGTGAGGGTCTGGTTGACGCCGGGGCGGTCGGCGGCCCCGTGGCGGCGGGCAACGAGGATGCTGGTGCCGCTGCCCAGGGCGCCCAGGGTCACGAAGAACAGGAAACCCAGGCTGCCACTGAGGCCGACGGCGGCGACGGCGACCGCACCGAGGCTGCCGACGATGATCTGGTTGATGAAGCTCAGGACGAGCTGGATGACCATTTCCAGGCTGACGGGGACGGCGATGCTGGCGATCTCACGCGCCGGACTCTTGATCGATTCAGATGGGGGTGGGGTGGGGGCCGTGACGGCGGACATGCCCCACACCCTACACGGCGCGCATCAGCAGGTCATCCGCCAAGTGGCGCAGACCACCAGACCCACCTCTGTCTTTTCATTTGAGAATCATAGCGTCAATTTACTTGACATATATCAATCCACCTGGGCATGATGCCGTGCAAGAGGCAGCCCCTATGACCCAGGACTCCAGCGCACCCACCGACCACCCCGCCCCCCTGATCCCCGCGACCTCGTGGGCGATCATCGACTCCACCCTGCGGGAGGGCGAACAGTTCGCGCGCGGGAACTTCAAAACTGAGGACAAGATCGAGATCGCCCGGGCGCTCGACGCCTTTGGCGCGGAATTCATCGAGGTCACCACCCCGATGGTCAGCGCCCAGACGCACGCGGACATCCGCCGCCTGACCAGCCTGGGTCTCAAGGCCAAGTTCCTCACGCACGTCCGCTGCCACATGGACGACGTGCAGCGCGCCGTGGACACCGGCGTGGACGGCCTGGACCTCCTGTTCGGTACGAGTTCGTTCCTGCGGGAGTTCAGCCACGGCAAGAACATCGGGCAGATCATCGACAGCGCCCAGCAGGTCATCAGCTGGATCAAGACCCACCACCCGGACCTCCAGATCCGCTTCAGCGCCGAGGACACCTTCCGCAGTGAGGAAGCCGACCTGATGGCCGTGTACAAGGCCGTCTCCGACCTGGGCGTACACCGCGTCGGACTGGCCGACACGGTCGGCGTCGCCACGCCCCGGCAGGTGTACACGCTGGTCCGCGAGGTCCGCAAGGTCATTCACGCCGAGTGCGGCATCGAATTCCACGGGCACAACGACACGGGCTGCGCCGTCAGCAACGCCTACGAGGCCGTCGAGGCGGGCGCCACGCACATCGACACGACCATCCTCGGCATCGGGGAACGCAACGGCATCACGCCGCTGGGCGGGTTCCTGGCCCGCATGTTCACCTTCGACCCGCAGGGCCTGATCGACAAATACAACCTCGACCTGCTGCCTGAACTCGACCGCATGATAGCCCGCATGGTCGACCTACCGATCCCCTGGAACAACTACCTGACCGGCGAATTCGCCTACAACCACAAGGCCGGGATGCACCTGAAAGCCATCTACCTGAACCCCGGCGCGTACGAGGCCATCCCCCCCGGCGTGTTCGGCGTGGGCCGCCGCATCCAGGCGGCCAGCAAGGTCACGGGCAAGCACGCCATCGCGTACAAGGCCCGCGAAATGGGCCTCCACTACGGCGAGGACGCCCTGCGGCGCGTCACAGACCACATCAAGGCCCTGGCCGAGCAGGACGAACTGGACGACGCCCACCTCGAACAGGTGCTCCGCGAGTGGGTCAGCGCGTAACAGGACCCTGAGGACTGAGGGTTTCTGCCCTGCGGTGTCTCAGCAGGTCGGCCTATCGTGACCGGTCTGTCGCTGCTCGTGCCAACCGCCCGGAATCAGGACCGCCGCCGCCGCACACGGTGTCAGCCGCTACCCACGAACGCCGTGACATCCGGCGATCTGCGGCCTGAGGTCGGCGGGGGCGATGGGAAGGTCCAGTGGCGGTAGCGGCTCACGCCCCGCTGGGACACGTCAAGCTCGTGGTGGCCGCGCATGTATCTTGAGCTCACTGGCTCTGGCGTTCTGCGACCGCGTGACTGATGTGATCGACGAGCCGCGCCGCTGGGGTTTCACGTACGCCACGCTGCCCGGCTGCCCGGAGCGGGGCGCGGAGGACGGCCGGATCGACTGGCATGCCGACCACCGCGTAACGTTCATGGTGCGGGCGGTCCGCCAGCCCGGGTAGCGCCTGCTGCGTCCGGCTCTGGCGTAGCTTCAGCGTCAGGTCACTCGTCAAGACCTGCGGGGCCTCGTGCGGTTGTCCGGCGCCCAGAATGACTGCATGAACGCGCCTGAGTCCGCACGTCCTGCCCCGTCTGCCCCTCCCAGCCTGTACCGCGCCCTGCCGGACCGTGGTGAGGGCGGCAAGCTCGTGGCGGTCTTCCCGGGTTCCGGGGATGAGCAGGCGCGGGCGGCTGCGGTGGGCGCGCCACTGAGTGTGTTCGTGCAGTCGGCTGACCCGACCGGCGTGCAGCTGCGGGTGTTCACGCCAACGCGCGAGAAGGGCAGCAGTGACAGCGCCGCCATCGCTGCGCTAAGCGCCCTGCGCGTTCCGGTGGGCCTGCTGGACGTGGTGGAGGTCACGCAGGGCGATCCGGAGGCGGGCGGTGAGGTGCAGAGCGCGCAGCTGTGCGGCGGCGAGTGGGTGCTGCGGCAGGGCCTCGCGGTGGCGGGGGCGGTCAGCGCCGACCTCTCCCCCATCGGTCTGGGCGGGCTGGGCGCGTGGACGGGCAGTACGGGTCGCCCGAACCTGGTGGCCGAACTGCCCACCCTGGCCGCCCTGGACGCTTTTGAACCCGATGATGAGGCCATCAGGATGGTGAACCGCGCGACCGATACGACGGGCCTCGTGCTGTACACCCTGGGCGGGCCGGGCCGGGTGGACGTGAGCTTCCGGGCGTTCGGGCCACTCAAGGGCTTCTCGGAGGACGCCGCGAGCAGCAACATGCTGGCCTGCTTGGTGGGCGTGCTGGGTCTTCGCGTCCAGCTGCCTGCGGACGTGAATCTGCTGCGGGCCGCGCAGCGCCGCCCCGGTCAGCCGGCCCGCCTCAGCGCGCAGTTCGCGTCACTTCAGGGTGGTGTGGAGGTCTGGGTGGGCGGTACCGCCACGCCGGAAGAACCAGCGGGTTCGCCCGGCGTCCCGCGTAGAGCATGAAGAGCCTCACGGAGGAGCGCGGGACTGACCTTTAGACTATTCCCATGGAGCTGTTACTCGACCTTCACCCCGACGCCTATCCCCTTGAGGGCTTCCGGCGTCGGCAACTGCTCGACTGGGTGTTCGGGCAGGGCGTCGGCACCTTCGATGCCATGACCAACCTTCCCGCCCCCACCCGGCAACAGCTGACCGAGTCGTACCACCTGAACCCCTTCAAGCTGATCGAGACGGTCCGCAGCGCCGACGGCAGCGTGAAGTACCTGTTCACGCTGCACGACGGCCGGCAGATGGAAGCGGTCTACATGCCGTACCTGGACCGCAAGACCATCTGTGTGTCCACCATGGTGGGCTGCCCGGCCCGCTGCGCGTTCTGCGCGACCGGCGCGATGGGTTTCGGGCGCAACCTGACCCCCGGCGAGATCGTCGGGCAGGTGCTGGCCGTCGCTGGCGGCGAGGATATTACCCCGCGCGAGATCCGCAACTTGGTGTTCATGGGCATGGGCGAGGCCATGCTGAACTACGACCACACCATGCTGGCCGCCCGCATCCTGCTGCACCCGGACGCGCTGGGCATGAGCAAGCGCCGCGTGACGCTCTCGACCGTCGGGATTGCCAAGGGCATCAAACGCCTGGCGGCCGAGGATGACCTGGGCATCAAGCTGGCGATCAGCCTGCACGCCCCGGATGAGGATACCCGCCGGCGGATCATTCCGACCGGGCAGGTGAACTCCATCGAGGAAATCATGAGTGCCGCCCGCGAGTACCAGGACGTCACAGGCCGGCGCATCACCATGGAGTACACCATGCTGCGCGGCATCAACGACCACCTGTGGCAGGCCGAGCTGCTGGCTGAACTGCTGCGCGGCCTGGTCAGCCACGTGAACCTGATCCCTATGAACCCGTGGCCCGGCTCGGACTTCGAGAGCAGCACAGAGGAGCAGATTCAGGCCTTCTACGACCTGCTGGAAGCCAGAGGAGTGGATGTCAGCGTGCGCCGGTCACGCGGACGCGATGCGGGCGCCGCCTGCGGCCAGCTGGCGCTGAAACGGCCCGGCGCGACCAGCGGCGCCGCCTGAGCGCACGCGCCACTTCATGAAGATGAGTAAGGGTTAGGAGAGACGTTAATGCTACGCTACAGGCGTTTCCGCACATCAGGAGGCCATTAAGGTGACATACACACGTACCGTTCTGCTAGGACTCACCCTGGCCCTCGGCTCGCAGGGCGTGGCTCAGACCATGCTTGAAACCGCCACGACCATCGGCGTTCAGAACACCCTGCAGACCACCAGCCCCGCCCTGCCCAAAGTGACCGTCCCCACCACGGGCAGCGCCGCCACGACCACCGTCACGCCACCGGTCGTGACGCCCCTCACGGCAGATCAGATCACGCTGCTGGCGCAGGCCCGCGCGGCCTACCAGGCCAACCGGCTGCCCGAAGCGCGCCGCCTGTACGAGCAGCTGGTCACGCAGAACTACACCAACCCAGCGCCGCACTTCGGGCTGGCCCTCACGCTGTTCGCGCAGCGGGACGATAAAGGCGCCGCCTTTGAACTTCAGCAGTTCGTGGCGCTCGCCCCGGACCGCTACGAGGGCCCCTACAACCTGGGCGTGATTGCCAGCCGCGGCGGCCAGCACGACGACGCCCTGAAGTTCTACACGCAGGCCGCGACGCTCATGAGCGGTCAGGCCGCGCCCGACGAGCAGCGGCAGGTGCTCGAAGCGCTGGCCGCCGAGCAGACCCGCAAGGCGGACTTCACGGCACTCAGCGCCACCCTGGGCAGCCTGAACACCCTGGTCCCCCAGGACCTGGACGTGCAGTACCGTCTGGCGCAGGCCCGCACCCTGAGTGGACAGGGGGCCGCCGCACTGCCGGGCGTGTACGCCCTGTTGCAGGCGGACCCGGCCCGCGCGGACGCCGCGCTGCTCCTCGCGGACATCTACGTCGCCCAGGGCCTCCCCGACCGCGCGCTGCGCGAACTGGACGCCGCCACCCCCCGCGTGAAGACCGGCGAGGACCGCGCGGCCCTCCTGCTGCGCAAGGCCACCATCCTCACGCAGACGGGCGATACCCGCGCCGCCGTCTTCGCCGCGCAGGCCGCCACCCGCGAGGACCCCAAGAACGCCGCCGCATTCGCCCGTGAAGGCGAGCTGCGCACCCTGCGGAACGACCGCCCAGGCGCCCTCACCGCGTACCTGAATGCCGTGAAACTTGAGCCGCAGAGCGCCCCCTACCGGGCCGCACTGGCCGGCGTGCGCCTCACCATGGGCCAGAACGCCCAGGCGCAGGCCGACGCCGCGCGCGCCCTGACCCTGCGCCCCGACGACGCCACCCTGGCCCGCGCCCTCTTCGTGCAGGGCGTCGCCGCGTACCGCCTGGGCCAGTACGCCCAGGCCCGCGCCGCGCTCACCTCCAGCCAGAACCGCGCGCCCAGCGCCGACACCGCCCTGTGGCTGGGCCTCACCGCGTACGCCGCCAAGGACTACCCCGCCGCAGCCAGTGCCCTGGCCGACAGCGTGAAACTCGACCCGACGCCCACCGCCCGCCTGAACCTGGGCAGCGCCCTGCTCGCCAATGCCCGCTACGCCGAGGCGGAAGCCGTGCTGCGCGGCCTGGTCAGCGAGAACCCAAAGAACGCCGAGGCGTGGTTCCTGCTGGGCCTCACGCAGCGTGCCCAGGCACGCGAAACGGACGCCCGCACCTCCCTGAAGACGGCCGCCGCGCTGGGCAACGCCCGCGCCCAGGAGGCCCTGAAGTGAGCCGCGCCGCCGGACCCCGCCGCTGGCCGGACCTCATGATCGGCGCACTCGTCGTGCTGCTGATGGGCGGCTTCGGAACGCTGCTGCTGCGCCCCCAGTCCACCGCACCCGTCAGCGCCCCCACCTCCGACCACGAGGCGGACGCCGCCCCCGTCATTCCCGGCGCGCCCGGTAGCACCGACAGCGCCGGGAGCACCGCCACGGCGCAAACCACGGCGATCACGCCGACCGATCCGGACACCACCCAGACGGCGGCAGGCGACGCGGCCGACACCACGCCCACCGACGCAGGCACCACCACTGGCACCGACACGTCCGCCCCGGCCACGGAGGCGCCCCCGGTCATTGCGGCCGCGCCCATCGGCACCCCGGACCCCGCCTTGACCGGCCAGACCACCGACACGCCAGCTGACACGGCCGCACCGACGGACAGCGCAGACACCACCCCGGACGACACCACCACCAGCCCCGCGGCGCGTGCCGGCGGCGCCGTGCCCACCAGCGAACAGCGCACCCCGCTGCGCAGCGACTACCGCATCACACTCGGCACCTTCAGCAGCGTCGAGGCGGCACAGAAAGCCGCGCAGGGCGTGAGCACCCTCGGGTACACCGTGTACCCCATCGACCTCGGCTCGCAGGTCGTCGCGCAAATCGGCCCCTTCTCGGACGAAACCACCGCCCGTCAAGCCCTCGCGGACGTGCAGCGCGCCGCGCCCAGCGCGGTTCTCTACCCGCCCAAGGACCGGAGCCTGAGTACTAACGCGCCGGCCACGACTACGCCCGCGACTAACACTCCGGCAGCTACTGAATCCACTCCAGCCGCCACACCCGCTCCCAGCAGCGACAGCCCCACCTACCTGCAGGTCGGCGCGTTCGACCGCCTTGAAAGCGCACAAAACCTCGTGCAGCAGCTGCGCGACCTCGGGTACAACCCCACGGTAAACGCCCCCGCCGATAAGAAAGTCACCGTGCTCGTCGGCCCGTACACCGGCGACCCCCTCTCCCGCACCGAGGCGCGACTCAAGCAGAACGGCCTCGACAGCTTCCGGGTCCGCTGAACGTGGCTGAAATTCCCACCGCCGCCATCAGCCGCCTCGTCACCTACCTGCGCATCCTTGAACAGCTGGAGTTGCAGGACGTCAGCCGCACCAGCAGCACCGACCTCGCCGAGCGAGCTGGCGTGACCGCCTTCCAGGTTCGGAAGGATCTCGCGTACTTCGGCCGCTTCGGCACGCGCGGCATGGGATACACCGTGCCCATCCTGAAACGCGAACTGGTGCGCGTCCTGGGTCTGAACCGCAGCTGGAACGTCGTCATCGTCGGCGTGGGCCGCCTCGGACAGGCCATCGCCAACTACCCCGGCGCCAGCGACTACCAGTTCCAGTACGTGGGCCTGTTCGACGTGAATCCCGACCTGATCGGCACGCAGGTCCGCGGCCTGACCGTGCACCACCTCGACACCCTGCGAGACTTCACGCAGCAGCACCCCGTCGACATGGGCTTCCTGGCCGTCCCACCCGACCGCGCGCAGGACGCCGCACAATCGCTTGCAGATGCAGGTGTGAAAGGTATCCTAAACTTCGCCCCCACCGTCATTCAGCCCCGCACCATCGACCGCCCGGGCCACACCGACCTCAGCGAAGAGTGGCGCGGCGTGATCGTGGAGAACGTCGACTTCCTCGCCGGGATGAAACGCCTCGCCTTCTACATCCTCAATCCCCACCTCAAAGACGCCCCCAACCCGGAGGACCCCGCATGAAGAAACTCTCCCTCCTCACCCTGCCCCTCCTGCTCGCCGCCTGTGGTAGCAACGGCACACCAAGCTCCTCGTCTGTGACGGCCACCAGCAGTGTCACCAATGTAACGGCCAGCGACGGCAAATTTAGCGGAACGGTCCCCGTCACCTTCACCAACAAGGCCGGCAGCAAGGCCGTCACCATCAACTCCGCCACGCTCACCTGGACGGATCCCACCACCAAGACCAGCAAGACCGAGACGGTCACCATTCCAGCCGTCACCCTCCCTGCCGGCCTTACCTGCGCTGCCGCTCAGAGTAACCCCACCGCCAGCTGCAACTTCAACGACGCAGGCACCACCTTTGCTGACCGGAGCCTCAGCACCACCATCAACGAGTCGGACCTGTTCAGCAAGGTGTTGAGTCAGAACCCCAGCGCTACGAATCTGCCTGTGAGTGTTCAGTTCAACAACACGCAGAACGTTCTGCCGTTCACCTTCAGCGCAAACCAGCAGAGTACCCCTGGTCCCACTGATGAGAAGCAGCCCGCGCCACTCATCACTCTGAACACCTCCGGTACGGCTCCTTACAGCGGCAACCTGTCCGTGACCGTTTCCGGTAATTTCGACGTGACCAGTACTGTCAAGAGCCTCGTTCTTCAGGTGACCGACAGCAAGGGCAATGTCGACAACACGACGTATGTCAGCTCGAATCCCAGCGCGACATTCAGCATCGACACCTCCAAATACCCGGACGGCGCCCTGACCCTGAAGGCGATCGCCTTGACCGCCAGTGGCCTTCGTGGTGAGAGCACCTCGCAGACCGTGCAGATTCAGAACGTCTCCTCCCCGGCCATCAGCATCGTGAGTCCGGACAGCGGCGCCACCCTGACTGGCCCCACCACCGTTCGCGTTCAACTGCGGCAGTCCACCAGTTCGTTCACCCTCAAACCCCTTGACAGCAGCGGCAACGATGTACGCATTGATGTGCGCGACTTCAGCGGTAAGATCGTCAAAACGGTCTACGGCAAAGCCGTGAAGATCAGTGACGGCATTTACGAGGCGTACGCCCCGATCGATCTGATCGGCTCAGACTTCTCCAGCAACAGCTATTTCATTGAGGCGACCGCGCAGGCCGTTCTGGCCGATAGCAGCACGCGCACGCTCAGCGCCACCACGACCGTGACCACCCAGGTGAGTGATAACAAGCCGCCCGCGCTGAGCATCCTCATGCCGGCATACATTACTGATCCTTACAAGGCCGACGGGCGCGTGACGTTCTCACGTAAATCAGCCCTGATGATTCAGGCCAGCGACGATAACGGCATCAGCAGCATCCGCGTGGACCTCGTCTGTGATCCGGCCACCGCTGTCATCGGTCAGACCTGCCCCACTGCACCGTACCAGTACAATTTCCCCGTCGGCCTGGCCGGGAAGATCTTCCGCGTCTTCACGCTGGGCGCCATGATGGACGGCCAGCCCTACGTGCAGGACGGCAACTACACGATGCGGGTCATCGCGTATGACGGCAGCAACGCCAACGTGCAGGAGTTCCCGATTCGTGTGGCTCGCAACACGGCAGCCGTGACGATTGGGCAACTCGACCCCAATCAGGAAATCGTGACTACCGTCGTGCCGGACGCCACCCCGGGCGCGCTGAACCCCACCTCGGCTACTTGGACCCTGCCGGGCAGTGCCAACCACGTGCGCGTCGCCACACTGTTCTACAGCGGTGAACAGGCGGTCGAACTTCCGGCAGAAGTCGGCATCAATCCTGAAACCTCTATCAACAACCTGTCCATCAGCGCCAGCTTCATTGAGGAGGGTTTTTACCGCTACGACTTCATCATTGAGGATCTGGATACCGGGGTCACCCGCTATTACCAGGGTGCCACTGTTCGCGTGAAGAAGAATCCCACCAACTGAATTCATTCGTTCAGGTACGAGCAGGGCCCTAAAACAGGGTCCTGCTTTTTATTTACCAGCCGTTGGGGTCGTGATCGGGTTCTTCAGTGAGAAGCCAGAGTTTTCGGTCCTGCTGGCTGGCGTCCTGTTGGGCGTCCAAGAGGACGCGTTCCAGGTCGCGGGTGAGGTGCGGGTGGCGGCGGCGGAAGTGGCTGTAGTCGCATAGGAGGAGAGCGAAGCGGTCGCTGATCTGGCTGGGGTCGGTCAGGACGTCGTAGAGGGCGTCCCAGTTGCGTCCGAAGGAGTCGCGCAGGCCCAGGCCTTTGAGGAAGGCGAGCATCAGGGTGTCCTTGTCGTGAACACCGCCGAAGTTGATTTCACGCACGCTGATCTGGTAACCAGCGGCGATGATGCGGGGTTCGTGGGGGGCGGCCTGCAAGCCCTGGGGCGGCTCGTTGAAGATCTGGATCATGGCTGAACGCTCCGGAAGGTGCGGTAGTGGTCGGCGGTGTAATAGCAGTCGTCGGTGCGCGTGTCGGGCTGACCGCCGCAGATGAGGCGCCGCGCGCCGCGGTCCGTCTCGCCGGGTGTGGGGACGGTATACTCGCGGTAGTAGCCGCTGGGCTGCTGGGGCAGGCGGCGTTCGCGGTTGCCGAAGGTGCTGCCGTCCTTGGCGTAGCGGAACGGGCCGCCCTGCGCGATCTGGCGCAGGACCTGCTGTCCCTCCCGGGGCAGGGCACTTAGGGGCACTTCCCGGCTGGTTGAGGGGCGCTGCGTGGACTGCCGGGTGGTCTGGCCCGGGTCGACCGCCCCGCTGTTGGTGGTGACGGTGGTGCGTGTGGTGACCTGGGTGCTCTGATCGCGGATGACGGTGGCGTTGTCTCCTGGGGCGGCGCAGGCTCCCAGCAGGGTCATGAGCAGAAGGAAGGTGGGGCAGGCGGGCTTCACCCGGTCAGTCTAGGTTGCGCTCCCTGAGCCACCGCAGCAGATCACCTTGCAGGTGGGTTAATCCCTTGTACGTGATCTGCTCGGGCGTCATGGACTCGATGGCCGCCTCGAGGGCCTGCGCGTGCGCGGGGGTCTGCACGGCCTCCCGCAGTGGGTGGATCAGTGGGCGGATGGTGAACAGCGCGCCGTGCGCGTCCGGGAAGCCGGTCAGCGTCTGACGTTCCACCCGCAGGAACGCGCGATCAGGGTTGAAGCGGGTGTGTTCGGCGCGGTCAGCGTCGGGCGGCGAGGCCGGGTGGTGGTCCAGGCGATCCGTCATGCTGATGCCCCACGCGAAGCGGATGAACGGCCCTCGTGTGACGGCCGCCTCCACGAGTCGGGGCGCGGTGGCGTTCATGGGCCCGCTGCCTGCCACAGGTTCATGCACGGTACGGAAGTCGCGGCCCAGCTTGTCGCGCGGATCCCAGTGCTGCGGCAGCAGGACGTGCGTGGCGGCCAGCCAGTCCGCGCCCGTGTGGGGGTCGCGGGCGATGAGCGCGAGGTCTTCCTGCGCGTTCAGGCCCAGGAAATCCAGGGCGTGGAGGGGCTGCACGTGGGTGACCAGAGATGAGTGCGAAGCGGCGTGGCGGCGCAGGTCTGTCAGTGCGTTCCAGCGTGGGTCGAGGGTGGCCTGCCAGCCCAGCAGGTCGTTCCGCAACCGCGTGCCGTCCCAGGTGATCGCCCCGCCACTGTCGCGGGCCAGGCCAGTGGCTATGCGGGTCAGGGCTGCCTCGCGCAGGTCTGGGGTGAGGGCAGCCTCGCCCATGTACTCGTGCGGGGCGCGGGCGTGTGCGGCGACCTTGCCCGCGATGAATGCGGGGTACGCGTCGTCCAGCGTGAAGGTGTGCCCCTCGGGGCGGGGGTCGTCCAGCCACGGAATGGGCTGCTGGCCCATCCGGTACAGTCCGGCGGACACGGTGTACGTCCCGTTCAGGAACGGGCGGTAGAGGGTGGGTGGGGCCACGCCCCGCATTCTGGCAGGACAGCAGTGGGGGCGGCCGGTCACCTGGATCAGGCCGCCCCCGCTGTCCGAGTGTCAGGCGAGGTTGCCGTTGTTCAGGACGCCCGCCGCGATCAGCACGAGGATCAGCACCCCGACCACGACGCGGTAGATCGCGAAGGGTTTGAAGTTGTTGGTGGACACGAAGCGCAGCAGCCACCCGATGGACAGGTACGCCACGACGAAGCTCACGGCGGCGCCCAGCAGCACGTTCAGCACGCCGATCTCCGCGAGGATGTCGCGGCTCTTGATGAAGTCCAGCAGGGCCGCGCCGCCCAGGGTGGGCACGCCCAGGTAGAAGCTGAACTTCGTGGCGGTGGGCCGGTCGAGGCCCAGCACCATGCCGCCCAGGATGGAGCTCGCGGAGCGGGAGAAGCCGGGCCACAGCAGGGCGAGGCACTGCAGCGCGCCGATCAGCAGGGAGCGGCGCACACCGATCTTCTCGATGGCGTCCACGTTGGGCGTGACGCGACGGCTCTCGATCAGCCACATCAGGATGCCGCCCACGATCAGCGCCCAGGCGACCACGCTGGGCCGGAACAGGTACGCCTTGATGGTGTCGCCGAACAGCACGCCCAGGATCACGGCGGGAATGCAGGCCACGACCACGCCCAGCCACAGGTTCTGCTGGATCTTATCGCGGCCGATGTGGCGGATCTGTAGAAAGTCCTTCCAGTAGTAGGCGAGCACGGCGAGGATCGCGCCGCCCTGGATGACGACCTCGAAGGTGTCCTTGACTTCCTTGGTCCAGGGCACACCCATCAGGTTGCCGGTGAGGATCAGGTGCCCGGTGGAGCTGATCGGCAGGAACTCGGTGATCCCCTCGACGATCCCGTAAACGATGGCGTAGAACCAGTCCATAAGGGCCAAGTGTAAGCCCTGTCACGCGGGGCGGGGCGTCCCCCTTTGGATGCACCCCCGTTCCGGGGCAGACTGACCGGCATGAGTCTGGACGCGTACCTGACCCACTGGGGGCTGACGCCGGACGGCCCGGCGATCCGCACGCCCAGCAGCGACCTGATGCCCGTGCAATGGCGGGAGCGCCCCGCCATGCTGAAGGTCGCCCGCAGTGTGGAGGAGCAGCGGGGCAACGACCTGATGGTGTGGCTGGACGGGCAGGGCGTAGCGCAGGTGTTCCGGCACGGGTCGGAGGCTTTGCTGCTGGAAAGGTTGGAGGTCACGCCGTCACTGGCCGACTGGGCGCTGAGTGGGCAGGATGACCGGGCAACGCGGGTGCTGTGTGGTGCGGCCGCAGGTATTCATTCAGCACGGGCGCAGCCGGGGCCGAACCTGCCGGATCTGACCCGCTGGTTCCGCGCCCTGGGCCAAGCTCAGGGGCAGGGCGGCGCCTTTGCGCAGGGGTGGGCCACCGCTCAGGCTCTGCTGGTCGACCCACAGGATGTGCGCCCGCTGCACGGGGATCTGCACCACGGGAACGTGCTGCACAGCCCGGAGCGGGGCTGGCTGGTCATCGACCCGAAGGGCCTGATCGGGGAGCGGGCTTTCGATTTTGCGAACATGCTGTGCAACCCGACCCTGGAGCACGCGCTGACGCTGGGCCGGCTGGAGCAGCAATCGGCGCTGATTGCGCGTGAAGCCGGGCTGGACCGCGCGCGCCTGCTGGCGTGGGTGGGGGCATACGCGGCCCTCTCCGCGGCGTGGCATCTAGAGGACGGGCAGGACGAACTGGCCCAGCAGTCACTGTCGGTCTCGGCACTCGCGCACAGCCTCCTCTGACAGCAGCGCTGTCCTCAGGCCGCACTCCTGCCGCGCTCCCCTTCCCGCAGAGGGCCCATATCGCGTATAATTTTCGTTTGGGTGCCCCCGTGATCCTGCCCTGCGCGCTCGAGCGTCGCGCTGCGGCCTGGCCCCACCACATGCGGAAGGACGTTCTTCCTGACGCGGGGCTGGCACGAGGACGGCAAACTTTTCCCGAACACAACGCTCAGGAGTCACCATGTCGTACATCAGCATGAAGCAGCTGCTGGAAGCCGGAGTTCACTTCGGTCACGAAACCAAGCGCTGGAACCCCCGGTTCAAGCGCTTCATCTTCGCCGAGCGCAACGGCATCTTCATCATCGACCTGCAGAAGACCCTCAAGCAGGTCGACCGCAGCTTCGACTTCATCAAGGAACTCTCCGAGCGCGGCGGCGTCATCCTGTTCGTCGGCACGAAGAAGCAGGCCCAGGAGATCGTGGAGCTCGAGGCGCGCCGCACCGGCATGCCCTTCGTCACCAGCCGCTGGCTGGGCGGCATGCTCACGAACTTCAAGACCATGCGCACCCGCATTGACCGCCTGAACGAACTCGACGATCTGTTCGAGTCCGAGCGCGTCAACGACCGCACCAAGGCCGAGCGCATCAAGCTGGCCGCCGAGCGCGAGCGCCTCCAGCGTTTCGTGGGTGGCATCCGCAAGATGACCCGCCTGCCCGACGCGATCTTCGTGGTGGACCCCACCAAGGAAGTCATTGCCGTGCAGGAAGCGAACAAGCTCGGGATTCCCGTGATCGCCCTGGCCGACACCGACAGTGACCCGGATGTCATCGACTACATCGTGCCCGGCAATGACGACGCGATCCGCAGCATCCAGCTGATCACCCACCGCATCGGTGACCTGCTGGTCGAGGCGCGTGGCGGCGGCGAGGACGTCGGCGCGGCCGAAGGCGCCGAGCAGACCGAAGCCACCGAGCAGGCCGAAGCTTAAGATCGGGACATGAGGGGGACGCGTCCCGGCGCAGGCCGATCAAGGGCGCGCCCCCTTTTCCCACTCTGGCTCCCCGAACCGCTCGACCCCGACTCTGAAGCCCACATGCAGGCTTCACGCCCACAGGAGGCAACACCATGCTGGAATCGATCAAGAAACTCCGCGAACTGACCGGCGCGGGCATGATGGACGTCAAGAAGGCCCTCGCTGACGCCGACAACAACGAAGAGAAGGCCATTGCCCTGCTGCGCGAGCGCGGCATCGCCAAGGCCGTCAAGAAGGGCGACCGCGAAGCCAAGGAAGGCATCGTGCGCTTCGCCGTGGACGGCAACCGCGCCGCCATCGTCGAAGTGAACAGCGAGACCGACTTCGTCGCCCGCAACAGCGACTTCCAGGCCGTCGTCGAGAAGCTCGCGCAGGCCGCGCTGGCAGCCAAGACCAGCGATCTGGACACCTTCAAGGCGTACACCGTGGACGGCGAGACCGTCGCCGACCTGGTCGCCGCGACCGCCGGCAAGATCGGTGAGAACATCGTCCTGAACAAGGTCGCGTACCTCGAGGGCAGCACCGTCGCCGGCTACGTGCACAGCAACGGCAAGATCGGCGTGCTCGTGGACGTCGAGGGTGGCAGCGAAGCCCAGGCCAAGGACGTGGCCCTGCACGTCGCTGCCGAGCGCCCCCAGTTCCTCACCCGTGACGAAGTGGACTCCAGCGACATCGAAAAAGAGCGCGAGATCCTCACGAACAAGGCGCTGAACGAAGGCAAGCCCCAGCAGATCGTCGAGAAGATCGTCGAGGGTCAGATCGGCAAGTTCTACTCTGAGAAGGTCCTGCCCGAGCAGGCGTTCGTGAAGGACAACAGCCTGACCGTCGCCAAGTACCTGGGCGGCGCGACCGTGAAGCGCTTCGTCCGCTTCGAGATCGGCGCTTAAAGTCCCTCACAGGCCCCCCGCTGCGGGGGCCTTCGCGCGGCGGCCCGCGCGTCACAGCTGGCCGTACCCGTCAGGGGCACCCGGCAGCCGCCCCGCGCGGTTGCCGGGTGCCCCTGCCCCCATCCCGTCCCCCAACCCCCGAGGTGAAGCATGTTCAAGCGTGTCCTGTTGAAGTTATCTGGTGAGTTCCTGGCTGGCGAGTCGGGCTTCGGGATCAGCCCCGAGACGACGGCCGCGCTGGCCCGGCGCATCACGGACGCGCTGGACGGCACCGACATCGAACTGTCGATCGTGATCGGCGGCGGGAACCTGTGGCGCGGGGCGCGCAACGGGCAGGGCATGGACCCGGCCACCGCCGACTACATCGGCATGCTGGGCACCGTGATGAACGCCATGGCCCTCCAGGACGCCATGGAGAGCGCCGGGCGGCCCACCCGGGTCATGAGCGCCATCCAGATGGCGGCCGTGGCCGAGCCGTACATCCGCCGCCGCGCGATCCGCCACCTGGAAAAGGGCCGCGTCGTGATCTTCGGCGGGGGGAACGGCGCGCCGTTCTTCACGACCGACACGACCAGCACCCTGCGCGCCCTGGAAGTCGGGGCGGACGTCGTGCTGATGGCGAAGAACAAGGTGGACGGCGTGTACGACAGCGACCCCCGCAAGAACCCGGACGCGAAGTTCATCGAGCAGGCCACGCACCTCCAGGTGGTCGAGCAGCGCCTGGAAGTCATGGACGCCACCGCCCTGACGCTGTGCATGGACAAGAATCTGCCCATCGTGGTGTTCGACCTGTTCCAGGACGGCAACCTGCCGCGCCTGTTCCGGGGCGAGCGGGTCGGGACGCTCATTCAGAGCTGAGCCCTGGCCGGGCACGAAGACCACCCCGATCGCTTAGACTGGCGACACTTTCCCGTAAGGAGACTCACCCATGGCTGACATGAAAACCATCCAGGCCGACACCCGCGAGAAGATGGGCAAGGCCATCGAATCGCTTGAAAATAACCTCTCGGTGCTGCGCACGGGCCGCGCCAACCCCGGCATCCTGAAGAAGATCATCGTGGACTACTACGGCAGCACCATGCCCATCGATCAGGTGGCGAGTATCACCACGCCCGACGCCCGCACGCTGGTCATCACGCCCTGGGACCGCGGGGCGCTGAACCCGATCGAGAAAGCCATCCGCGACAGCGACCTGGGCCTGAACCCCAACAACAAGGGCGACACGATCTTCATCAGCCTGCCCATGCTGACCGAGGAGCGCCGACGTGACCTCGTGAAGAACGCCAAGAGCTACTCGGAGGACGCCCGCATCGCCGTGCGCAACATCCGCAAGCACGCGCTGGACGAGGTCAAGAAGGTCGAGGGCATCGGCGACGACGAGATCAAGCGCGGCGAGGCCGACGTGCAGAAAATCACCGACGAGTTCATCGCGCGCGTGGACCAGACCTTCCAGAAGAAGGAGCAGGAAATCCTCGGGTGAGGCCCCCCGCCTCCCCTGCCCGTGACCGCCGGTCTCCCCGGCGGCACTTTCCTATGGTCCGCCTGAGCCCGGAGGCCGCGTGGAATCGCTGAGCAGCCGCGTCCTGACGAGCGTGGTGGGCTTCGCGCTCCTGAGCGTGATCGTGTGGATCGGCTGGGTGGCGCTGCTGCCCGCGCTGATCGTCGTGGCCCTGATGTGCCTGTTCGAGTACATCCGCATGCTGGACCGCAACGACATCGACGTGCGCCGCGTGAGCCTGGGCGTGTTCACGGTCGCGATCATGGTAGCCAGCCTGCCGCTGTGGCCGCACGCGCCGTGGCCCGGCGGGTCGTGGCGCGAGGCGGTGCTGACGGTCGCGCTGGGCTACATGCTGGTCGTGGAGGTCATCCGGCCTGGCGAGCGGCCCCTGGAGCGCATCGTGTACTCGATGTTCGGCCTGCTGTACATCCCGTGGCTGATGGGGTACTTCCTGATGCTGCGCTACAGCCCGGACGCTGGGGACGGCCTGCTGTACTTCGCGCTGCCGCTGCTGGCGACCTTCGCGGCGGATATCGGCGGGTACTTCGTGGGGCACTTCTTCGGGCGGCGCAAGCTCGCGCCGGAGGTCAGTCCCGGCAAGACCGTGGAGGGCTCGGTGGGCGGGCTGGCGTTCAGCTTCCTGGTGGTGCTGGCCCTGACGACCCTCACGCACGTGTGGACGCCGTTCGAGGCGCTGCTGTACTCGATTCTGGTCGCCAGCGCCAGTCAGTTGGGCGACCTGTCCGAAAGCCTGCTCAAGCGGGCGCTGAAGACCAAGGACAGCGGCAGCAGCCTGCCCGGCCACGGGGGATTCCTCGACCGGGTGGACAGCCTGCTGTTCGCGGTGCCCGCCACGTACCTGTTCCTGAACATCAGCGTCTTCACCCGCTAACTGGAACACCAATCGTGCGCGGTCCTGCCGCTTCCGTCCCCCGCGTCGTCTAGCATGCGGGGGATGAGTCTTTCCGAGGGTGCGGGGCGCGGGATCGTGGTGCTGGGCAGTACCGGCAGCATCGGCACGCAGACGCTGGACGTGGCGCGGGAGCGCGGCTGGCGGGTGACGGCGCTGGCCGCCGGGCGCAACCTGGAGCTGCTGGCCGCGCAGGTGCGGGAGTTCCAGCCCGAACTGGTCAGCGTGGACGCGGGCGTGCTGGCGCAGGCGCGGGAGGCGCTGCCGGGCGTGCGCGTGATCGCCGACCCGGCCGAGGTGGCGGGCGTGCCGACCGGGGTGGTCGTGAACGCCATGAGCGGCCTGATCGGCCTGTCGCCCACCCGCGCGGCGCTGGAGGCCGGGCAGGCGGTGGCGCTGGCCACCAAGGAGGCGATGGTCACCGCCGCACACCTGATGTGGGAGGCAGCCTCGCTGGGCGGCGGGCGCGTGGTGCCGATCGATTCCGAGCACACCGGGGTGTTCCAGTGCCTGACGGGCGAGGACATGGCGGACGTGGCCGAGGTGATCCTCACGGCGTCCGGCGGGCCGTTCCGCGAGGGCCCGGCCGACCTGAGCGGCGTGACGCCCGAGCAGGCCCTGCGGCACCCGTCGTGGAGCATGGGCCCGAAGGTCACGATCGACAGCGCCACTTTGATGAACAAGGGGTTGGAGGTCATGGAGTGCGCCAGCCTGTACGGCTTGCCGCTGTCGCAGGTGGGCGTGGTGGTGCACCCGCAGAGCCTGATCCACGCGGCGGTGCGCTTCCGCGACGGGAGCCTGAAGGCGCAGTTCGGCCCGACCGACATGCGCCTGCCCATCGCGTACGCCGTGGACGCCGCGCCGACCGGCATGACGCGCCCCGGGGACGTGCGCGGCGCGCGACGCGGGCGCGAGGTGGGCACGCACCTGGGCTGGCCGATGCGCGGCACCTGGGAGTTCCGCGAGCCGGACCTGGACCGCTTCCCGTGCCTGGGCCTCGCGTACCGCGCCGGGGAGGCCGGGGGGCTGCTGCCGGTCGCGCTGAACGCTGCCGACGAGGTGGCGGTGGACGCCTTCCTGGCCGGGCAGATCGGCTTCACGAACATCCCCAAGCTGCTGGAACGGGTGCTGGACGATACGCCCGCCGGGACCCTGACCTGGGACACGCTGGCCGAGACGGACGCCTGGGCGCGGGCGCGGGCGCGCGAACTCGCAGGCGCGGGGGTGCAGGCGTGAACGTCGTGCAGGGCATCGCGGCGGCTCTGACGCCGCTGGGCCTGCTGTGGACAGTGCTGATCATCGGCGTGGCGACGTTCCTGCACGAACTGGCGCACTACGCGCTGGCGCGGCGGCAGGGCGTGGCGGTGCACTCCTTCAGCGTGGGGATGGGCCCGGTGCTGCTGCGGCGCATGTGGCGCGGCACCGAGTGGCGCCTGAGCCTGCTGCCCATCGGCGGGTACGTGGAGATCGACGGCATGTCCCCCGAGGAGGACGGCCAGGGCGGCTACCGCCAGCCCACGCGCGGCTTTGCGGCGCTGCCGGTGTGGGGCAAGGTGGCGATCCTGCTGGCCGGGCCGCTGACGAACCTGCTGCTGGCGATCGGCCTGATGACCGTGTCGTTCAGTTCGCAGGGCGTCGCGGTGCCCGACCGCGCCCGCATCGAGGAGGTCGTGCCCGGCAGCCGCGCGCAGACGCTGGTCCTGCGCGTGGGAGACGTCATCACCGCCATTGACGGGCAGGACATCCCGGAGACCGCGCAGGTGAACGGGCAGACGGTGGCCGGGTGGGAGGGCGTGCGGGACGTGCTGACGAAGGCCGGCCCCCATACCTTCACGGTGGTGCGCGATGGGCAGAGTCGCGACGTGCGCTTCGACTGGACCCCCACCGTCGGCGGCCAGAAACAGCTGCTGGGCATCCGCTACGCGCCGGACGTGCAGCCCGTCAGTGTCGGCGCGGCGTTCGTGCGCGCGTGGCAGGTGACCGGTGAGGCTGTCCCGCAGGTCATCAAGTCCTTCGCGGGGCTGTTTCAGCGCTTCTTCACCCTGAACTTCACCCGCGACGAGAACGTGAGTGGGCCCATCGGCACCGCCGAGATCGTCTCCCGCGCCGCCGCCGTCAGCCCCTGGGCCCTGGTGCAGGTCGCGATCCTGCTGAACCTGTCCCTGGCATTCTTCAACCTGATCCCCATCCCCGGCCTGGACGGCGGGCGCATCGTGCTGGCGTTCGTGGGCGCGCTGCGCGGCCGCCCGCTGACCTTCCAGCAGGAGCAGGCGATCAACTTCGCGGGCTTCGCGTTCGTGATGCTCCTGATGGCCTTCGTGGTCGTCCGGGACGTCAGCCGCTTCTTCTGAGTCAGCCGGAAAAGGGGCGACCGGATGTCCTCCGGTCGCCCCTTTTCCGCAGATCTCGGGTGAGGACAGTCTTCAGGGGGCGACGCGCCGCTCGATGCGGTCGCCGAGGCCGGTCAGGACCTCGTATTCGATGGTATCGCCCCAGGCGGCGACGTCGGTGACGGTCAGATCGTGGGCGTTCCAGAGGATGACGGGGTCGCCCACCTGCACGGTCAGGCCGGTCACGTCCACCATGAGCTGATCCATGCAGATGCGGCCCAGGACGGGGCGGCGCTGGCCCGCGACGAGGACCTGGGCGTGGCCGGTGGCATTGCGGGGGTACCCGTCGGCGTAGCCGATGCCGACGGTCGCGACCCGGGTGTCCTGCTGGGCGCGCCACAGGCCGTTGTAACTGACGGTTTCGCCCGCGTGGGCGGTGTGCAGATGCGTGACCTGCGCGGTGAGGGTCATGACCGGGCGCAGGGGGAGCACGTCGCGCAGGTGCGCGGGGGCGAAGCCGTAGGAGGCGAGGCCGGGCCGGGCGAGGCGCATGCCGGGCAGCGCCCCGAAGGACAGGATGCCGCCGCCGTTGGACGCGTGGGCCAGCAGGGGCTGCGGCGTGGCGGGCAGGGCGTTCAGCACGGTCTGGAAGCGGCGCAGCTGTTCGTGCGCGAAGCTCAGGTCCGGTTCGTCGGCGGTGGCGAAGTGGGTGTACGCGCCTTCGAGCTGGCCGCGTTCCGCGAGGCGGGTGCCGACCCGGATGGCCTCTTCGGGGCGGGCGCCCAGGCGGTTCATGCCGGTGTCCACCTTCAGGTGCGCGCGGGCGTGGGCGGGCAGGGCGTCAGCCTCGGCCAGTGAGGCGACGGGCAACCGGACACCCAGGTCGGCCAGGACGGGCACCTCTGTGGGGGTGGGTGGGGTGAGGAGCAGCACGGGCCGCCCGGTGTCCAGCGCGGCGACCTGCGCGGCCTCGCGGGGCGTGGCGACCGCGAGGCCCCACACGTCCGGGTGGCGGGCGGCCAGGGTGACCACCTCGCGCAGGCCGTGCCCGTAGGCGTTGGCTTTCACGGGCAGCAGCAGCGGCACGCCGGCGCGGCGGGACAGGTGCGTGAGGTTGCTGTGCAGGGCAGATTCGGAGATGTGGGCGTGGGCGCGGGCGGCGAGGGTCATCGCCCGCGATGCTACCCCCGGGGGCTGTCCGGTGGGGCTCAGGTGTCCAGCCGGGACGGGCCTGTATCCTCTTCTCAGCGATGCCCAGCCTACCGATGACTGTCCGTGCCGTTTCCGTCCGCCTCGCGGTCCTGAGTGGCCTGCTGCTGCTCGCCGCGCCCGCCGCCGCGCAGACCGGCGGGACCCTGCCGCTCGTGTCCGTGGGGGACAAGTGGCCGCAGGCGCAGGAGACGTACGTGATCCGCGTGTCCGCGCAGGACGCCGGGAAACCCCTGGGGCTGGAGGTCTACTCCCCCACCTTCAACCTCGCGGACTACGTGGATGGCCGCCGCGCGGAGGGCTACTTCGGGGATGAGCTGTACGCGAAGAACGAGCCGTTCGAGACGACCTTCACCCTGACCGGCCCTGGCGGGACGGTGCTGGAGCGGCGCTTCAGCCTGAACCGCGAGCACACCTGGGACAGCCTGTTCAGCGGCGGCCTGAGCGCCGGGACGTACACCCTGAAGGTGACCAGTAAGGGCAACGGGAAGAACTCGTTCGCGCTGCGCGTGGCGGATCCCTTCCGGCTGGAGACGAGCGACTTCAGCGTGAACGCCCGCTCGACCGACGAGGACGCGCTGTTGGCCGCGCGCGTGAACGTCACCGCCGACTGGGTGGGCAGGACCCTGGGCCTGCTGAACTACGACGTGGACGGCCCGCAGGAGGCCGAGATCTGGGCGGTGCAGCCCGGCGGGGCGCGCGTGAACCTCACGCCCAGCGAGAACGGGCGCACAGCCACCGACGCGTTCCGCATCACGCCCGAACTGGTGGGCGAGTGGCAGCTGTACATCCGGGTGCTGAAGACCACGAAGCAGTACAGCAACGCGATCCGCTTCTCGTTCCGCCTGAACGACCAGCCCATCACGGGCAGTGTGGGGGGCTTCGTGGTGCCGGGCGGCGCGAAGATCGCCAACCAGCTGCTGGTGGACGTGGTGGACCCGCAGGGCCGCCCGATTCCCGGCGCGTCATACGCGCTGGTTGGGGACGCGGTGGTGCGGCCGGTGCTGCCCGGCGGGTACGTGCCGGTCAGCAGCACCCTGATCCAGGGCACGGGCAACATCGTCTCACCCACCGAGGTGCGCTACCAGCCGGGCTTCACGAAGATCCGGTTCGTGGCCCGCCCGCCGCAGGGGCAGCTTCAGGTGGAGGCCGTGGCCGTGTACGCCGGGCAGCGCATCCCGCTGCCGGGTCTGCCATTCCAGGTGGGCGGGCAGACGCTGAACACGCCCGCGACGGTGCCGCTCGCGCCGGGCGAGTACCCGGTCACGCCGAGCAGCCTGCCGGGCAGCACCGTCACCCCGCCCCCGGCGGGCCGCGTGACGGACAGCGGCACCGAACGTGTGACCATCGAGTACCGCGTGCTGACGGACGTGACGCTCGTGACCTCGCCGGACATCCTGAACGTGTGCGACGTGACGCAGCTGACGGCACTGGCGAAGACAGACTTCCCGTACCGCCTGCCCGGGAAACTCAGCCTGAACCTGCCCACCGGCTGGACGACCGATTACCCGCTGGAGGCGAACGGTGACTTCAGTCAGGGCGTGCCGCTGCGCCTGAAGGTACCGGTCCGGGTGTGCCGCAGCGACACGGCCGAGGCGGTGCTCGACCCGGTGGGGCTGCGCACGACCGGGCAGGCGCGGGTCCGCAACCCGGGCGGCGCGAACGTGACCCGGAACGTGCAGGGCGGCGCGCGCGCCAGCCTGTCCAAGACGGTCGAGGCCGCCGCACCGGGGCAGGGGTACGTGGTGACGCTGGTGTTCACCGTGGACAGCAACCTGGAGAACGTACGCCTGATCGACCCGCTGCCTGCGGGCTCGGCAGCGGTGCGTGGACCCCTGCAGGTGCAGGGCCCGAGCCTAGCGAACCTGAACCCGCAGCTGGACGGGGACGCGATCGTGCTCACGCGAGTGATTCCCGGCACGTACACACTGACGTATACGCTCTCCACCGATCAGCCGGCGGACCGGGTGGTCACCGCACCCGACCTCAGCTGGTAGACCACAGCGCCCTGAGGACTAGCTCGGCTGGGTGAATGGGCCGTGAGTCAGGTGTTCACCCTTCCGGGCTTCTTCTCAGGTACACTCCTCTCATGAAGCGTTTCGTGCTGTGCCTGCCGCTGCTGCTGGCGGCCTGTGGGTTCTCACCTCGGGTTCCGCCGACGGTGGGCGACCTGCTGAGCGCGCCCACGGCGCTGAACGTGGGCGGCCAAGTCGTGACCCTGGACTCGGCGTCCGCCAGTGGCGCCGGCGGCTTCGGCGTGAAGGTGCGCCTGAACTCCCGGGACGCGCTGCCCGCGCTGAAGCTGGACGGGGTGTTCGTGGTGAGCGGCACGGACCTGTGGAAGTCCCCGCTGCGCTCATCGGGCGCGCAGGGCAGCGCGTTCGGCCGGTCCGGTGCGAGCGTGCAGCCGGGCGAGACGGTGCAGGTCGTGGTGCGCCTGCGGGACGCGCAGGGCCGCCCCCTGTGGCTGCGCGACGGCGAAACCCGCGTAGGCACGGCCCCCTGACCAGAAACCAGTAAGCGCGGCCCGGACATCTCATCCGTGCCGCGCTTCTGTGTAGGGTCAGCCGGGCGTGACCACCCCGTCGCGCACGCTGAGGTGATGGTCGGCCTGCGCGGCAATGTCGCGGTCGTGGGTGATCAGCACGACCGTGCGGCCCGCGTCGGCCGCGCCGCGCAGCAGCGCCAGGATGCGCTCACCGGTGCGGGTATCGAGGTTCCCGGTGGGTTCGTCGGCCAGCAGCACGCCCGGATTCCCGGCCAGCGCGCGGGCGATGGCGACGCGCTGCGCCTCCCCGCCGGACAGCTGGCTGGGCAGGTGATCGGCGCGGCGCTCCAGGCCGACCAGGGCCAGCAATTCGCGGGCGCGGGCCTGCCGGTCACGGGGGGGCAGGCCCGCCAGGGTCAGGGGGAATTCGACGTTCTCCTGCGCGCTGAGAATGCTCACGAGGTTGTGGTTCTGGAACACGAAGCCGTAGTGCCGCAGCCGCAGGTCGGCGCGGCTGGTCTCACTCAGGGCGGTGAGGTCGGTGTCGCCGACCTGCACGTGGCCGGTGGTGGGCGTGTCGAAGCCCGCCAGGAGGTTCAGCAGGGTGCTCTTGCCGCTGCCCGAGGGGCCCACGACGGCGGTCAGGCCGGGCGGGAAGGCATGCGTGAAGGGTGCCAGGGCCTGCACCTGCCCGTCCCCGCTGGGGTACACGCGCGACAGGTTGTGAACGCTCAGGGTGGGCGTGGTGGCAGTGCTGCTGGCCAGCGTGGTCATGGTGGCGGTCATGTCAGACCCTCCCGAGGGCGTCGGTGATGCTCAGGCGACTGGCGTTCCGGGCGGGCAGCAGGCCCGAGAGCAGACCCAGCAGGAAGCTGATGCCCAGCGCGAGCAGCGTCAGGCGGGGTGTGAGGGCCGCCGCGTCGATCCCGGCGAGCTGCTGGGTGTACAGATTCACGACCACGATGCCCACGAGCCCCAGCAGGACGCCGCCCACGCCACCCACCAAGGACAGCAGAAGCGACTCGGCCAGCACCAGCGCGCGCACGAACGCGGGCCGCGCCCCGATGGCGCGCAGCGTGGCGAACTCGCGGGTGCGTTCAAACACGCCCATCATGACGGTGTTCGCGACCGCCAGTCCGCCCACAATGAGTGCAATCAGGGAGATGCCGAAGCGCACGGCGTCGCTGATGCGCAGCGCCCGCTCGATGAAGCTCAGGAAGTCCGACTGCGTGGCGGCCTCCAGGTTCAGGCGGTCACTGATGCTCGTGGCGACCGCGCGGGCCTGCCGGGGGTCGTTCAGTTTCACGGCGACCAGCGACACGCGGCCCTCGGCGCCCTCGCTGCGCTGCAGAGGCGTCAGCGGCATGAAGATGAAGTTGTCCACCAGCCCGGACTGCGGCGCCAGCACGCCCACGACCTTCACGCTGGCGCGGCGGTTGAGGTTCAGGGTGCTGCCCAGGCCCAGCCGCAGGTTCTGCGCGGCCTTGGCGCCGACGACGGCCGCGCCGGTCTGCTCGTCGGCGGGGAGCAGCAGGCGGCCCTGGGCGAGCGCCGTATTCGGGAAGACCGCGCCGATCCCGCCGCTGGCGGGCAGGCCGTACAGCACGACGCTCTGGGTGGGGTCCAGGCCGCCCCGCACGGCCATCACGACCGGCGTGACCGTCTGGAGGCCCAGTTCCGGCGCGAGCGCCTGGAGCTGCCCCACGGTGTCCTGCGGGAGGTTCGGGTGCAGCGCCAGTCCCTGCGAGAGCGGCGTGAGGCTCACCTGGATGTCCGGGCCGATGCCGCCCAGTTCGCTGGTGAACACCTTGCGGATGCCCTCGCCCAGGGACAGGAAGATCACCATGCTGGCGACCGCCACCGTGATGCCCAGCGCGGTCAGGAAGGTGCGCACCCGGCGGCGGGTCAGGCCGCGCCACGCGAGTCGCCACAGGTCACTGGCTTTCATGAGGTTCAGGCTACCCGCGCGGGGGCGGGACAGGTGGCATGCCCGCGTACAGAGCCCGCGCCGGACTCCATGAAACACCCAGCGGGTCCTCACGGGTGGCCGCTAGGGTCGTGGCACGATGCGCCGCACCTCTCCCCTTCTGAAGGCCCTCATGCCCCTCGCGCTGCTGGGCGCGGCGGACGCGCAGACGCTGCTGCCCCTGGATTCCCGCCCCGCCACGCGGGTGCTGCCCGCCCTGATAGGGGGTCTGCGCGGCGACGTCCTGCGCGTGCCGGACGCGGCGCTGCTGGGTACGGCGGCGCGCGGCGCGGACCCGGCGGCGCTGGGCGCGTGGCTGGACGCGCAGCCGCGCACGGGGCCGCTGATCGTGTCGCTGGACGCCCTGGCGTACGGGGGGCTGGTGCAGTCCCGCACGAGCCCGCTGACGGCGCAGGAGGCGCTGGCGCGGCTGGAGCCGCTGCGCACCTGGACCGAGCGGACGGGCCAGCCGGTGTACGCGTTCGTCACGCTGCCGCGCGAGCCAGACGCCACCGACCGCGCGCGCAATCTGGAGGTCGTGCGCGCCGTGATCGGCTGGGCGCGCGAGGGCCGCCTGAAGGAACTGGACGTCACCTGGGACGACGCGCTGCCCGGCAGTCCCGCCCCGCAGGAGGGCGCCGCGCTGGCGCAGGACGCCCCGGCGAACGTGCGCGTGTACCCCGGCGCGGACGAGGTACTGTCCATGCTGACCGCCCGCGCCCTGGCCCCGGAGGCGGCGACGGTCCGAGTGGAGTACAGCGATCCCGACGCGGCGAAGCAGGTCATGAAGTACGAGGGGATTCCCCTGACGCAGAGTGCCGCCAACCACGCGCAGGGCAGCGGCTTTCAGGTGGTGGAGGGCAGGGCCGACCTGACGCTGTACGTGTTCAACGGCGGCGACCCGCGCCGCGCGGCCCTGCGGGTCAGCAGCCTGCTGCGCGCCGGGCGGGTCGCGGTGGCGGACGTGGCGCAGGTGAACCTGGGCAACCCACGCTTCTGGTCGGACCTGCGCACGTTGCGCCAGCACGCCAACCTCCAGGCGCTGGCGGCGTGGGGGACGCCGGGGAACAACCTCGGCACGGCGCTGGCGCACGCGAAACTGGCGCGCGGGGCCGACCCGGTGCGGCAGGACGCCCTGCTGGCCCGCGAGTTCGCCAACGACGTGATCTACAGCTCCGAGGTGCGCGCGCAGCTGCGCAGGCTGATTCCCGAAGCGCAGCTGAACACCCCGCAGGCGCAGGAGGCCCTGATGCAGCTGGCCAGCGGGTTCTTCCCGCTGCGCGTGGGGGACACGTACACCCTGAGCGGCGCGGATCTCCCGTGGGGCCGCTCGTTCGAGTGGGACTTCACACTGGATCAGCAGCCCTGAGGGCGCGCGTCACTCGGCGGCGGGGTGGCGTTCGGTGTCGCTGGGCCCCACGCTCAGGAGCAGGGCCGCGCCGATTACCAGGACAGCGCCCAGCAGGGCCAGCGCGGAGAGCCGCTCGCCGAACAACAGGGCGGCCAGTGTGGCGGCCACGACGGGTTCCAGGCTGGCGATGACACTGGCGCGCGTGGCGGGCAGGCGCTTGAGACCCCAGGAGTACGCGAGGTACGCGAGGTACGTGCTGAACACCGCGATGGCACTCAGGCTGCCCCACGCGCCCGGCGTCTTGGCGGTGAACGGCACGAACGGCAGCAGCACGAGCGCCCCCACCGGGAGGGCCACGGCAAGCAGCGCGGGCGGCTCGAAGCGGGTGAAAAACGCCTTGCCGTACAGATAGTACAGGCTGTACGTGAATCCGGCCGTCAGGCCCCAGGCGAGCGCGGCGGGCGTGACGGTCACGCCCTGCCCACCACCCAGGCTGATCAGGGCAATGCCGCCCAGCGTGCCGGCCACGGCCAGCAGTTCGCGCCCCCCCAGGCGCTCGCGCAGGAACGCCCAGCCCATCACGGCGACGAAGGCGGGCGCGGTGTACAGCAGCACGCTGGCCAGGCTGGCCCCCCCGGCCCGCACGGCCAGCTGGTAGGAGCCGTAGAAGATGCTGACGCCCGCCACGCCGAACGCGGCCGTGATCAGCAGGTCCCGGCCGCGCGGGAGCCGGGCGCGGATCAGGGCGGCGTGCACGGCGTACAGGGCCCCGCCCAGCGCGGCGCGCCAGAACGCGACCTCCAGCGGGTTCAGCCCGGCGGCCTGCGCCTGCTTGCCCAGAATGCCCAGCAGGCCCCACAGGACGGCCGCGATCAGGATCAGCAGCGGGGCGGGCAGGGCGGGCCGCGTGCTCACGCTGTGCGGGAGCTCAGGCGGCGCCAGACGAACACGGTGGCGATCACGGTGAGCAGCGCGCCCACGACGCCCAGCGTGAGCAGACCGAGGCCCAGCAGGTCACGGGTCTCCCCCACCGGGGCGAGCGTGCCGCGCGTGTAGGCCTGCTGGTCGCCACTGGCCGCCATGACGTCCACGGGCACCGGCGCGTCCGCGCGGCCCGCCTGGAGCGCCGTCGGACCTGAACTGGTGGTGGGGCGCAGCACGCCGTCGCTGGTCAGGGGGGAGTACACGCTGTTCATCACCCAGTACCCGTACGGGCCGTCAGGCAGCGCGGTGGCCACCACCAGTTGCGTGCCGGACACGGTCACGGTCGGGGCGGCCAGGGGCCGCTCCTCGCCCTGCGTGTTCACCTCGGTCAGGGTGCTGCCGCTGGGGGACACGCGCAGGTGGTACTGCCAGCCGCCGCCGCTGGTGCGCAGGCCGCTGTCCCCCAGTTTCGTCTGGCCGCCCAGCGCGCCTTTCACGTAGATGTCCGTGACGCCTGCGCTGAAGCCGCCGGGCGCGTTCCAGGGGTTGCCCATCTGGCCGTATGTGACGGTGAACTGCATGCCCTGGGGCGTGCCGCGGACGTCCAGCGCGCGCAGGTCCAGCATGTCCGGGGTGAAGGCGGGGCGGGTGGGCAGGACGTACCCGCCGTCCCCGCGGGCGTCGCCGGACGGGTCGGTGAGTTGAGTCTGGGAGGCGAGCAGGGCCAGCACGCCCGGCAGTATAGAGGCGGCGTTCACAGCCGCACGAGGTCGTCGCGGTGCACGGCTTCCGGCCCGTACGTGTAGCCCAGCAGCGCCTCGGTGGCGCTGGAGTGCTGCCCGATCAGCTTGAGCAGGTCCGCCGAGGCGTAGCGGCTCAGGCCGCGCGCGAGTTCCTGTCCGTCCGGGCCCAGCAGGCGGATGGTGTGCCCCCGCCCGAAGCGGCCCTGCACGCCCGTGATGCCCGCCGGCAGCAGGCTCGCGCCGCGCTCGGAGACGGCGCGGGCAGCCCCGGCGTCCAGGGTGACGCTCCCGGCGGCGATCTCCGCGAGAATCCAGCGTTTGCGCGCTTCGAGGCGGGACCCGGCGGCCAGGAAGCGCGTGCCGATGCTCTCGCCGTCCAGCAGGCGGGTCAGGACGTCCCGGGCGTCGCCGGGCGCGATCACGACCGGGGTGCCCGCGCGGGTGGCGATCTCCGCGGCCTGAATCTTGGTGTGCATGCCGCCGGTCCCGCGGTGCGACCCGGCCCCCCCGGCGCGCGCCCAGACTTCAGGCGTCACGCGCTCCACGACGGGAATCAGCGTGGCGCCGGGGTCGCGGCGCGGGTCGGCGGTGTACAGGCCGGGCGCGTCGGTCAGGATGACCAGCAGGTCGGCCTCCACGAGGTTCGCGACGAACGCGGACAGCGTGTCGTTGTCCCCCACCTTCAGCTGTTCCAGTGCCACGGCGTCGTTCTCGTTGATGACGGGCATCACGCCGCGCGTCAGGCAGGCGTCCAGGGTGGTGCGGGCGTTCAGGTACCGCGTCCGGTCCCGGAAATCGTCCGCGGTGAGCAGCACCTGCGCGACCGGCAGGCCGTACAGGTCAGCCAGCTGCGCGTACGTGTGCATCAGCCGCCCCTGTCCCACCGCGGCCAGCAGCTGCTTTTCCGCCAGGGTCCGGTCGCGGGGCGGGAAGCCCAGCGCCTCCCAGCCGGCCAGGACGGCGCCGCTGGTGACCAGGACGACCTCATGCCCGGCCTCGCGCGCGGCGGCCAGGGTGCGGATCAGGTCCACCAGGCGGGGGCGGTGCAGGCGGTCCGTGCCTGCCGTGAGAACGCTGGTGCCGAGTTTCAGAACGACGCGCATACCGCGCCCAGCATACGGGCGCCCTGGCCCCCGCCGGGCAGGGCTGTGCAGCCGGGCCGCCCCTCGCGCGGGTGGGTGGGCATGCGGCACACTGATGGGCGTGCCCCGATTCCTGCGCCGCGCGTGCCCTGCCGTCCTGCTGAGCCTCCTGGCGCTGGCGTCGGCGCAGGCGGGTCCGCAGGCGGCCCTGGGTCCGGTGCGGGGCGTGCAGCTGTTCCTGACGGACTTCCAGCCGCCCGCGGCGGAGGCGTCGCTGCTGGCGCTGGCGCGGCGTGAGCAGCTCAGCTGGTCGGCCACGCAGAACCTGTTTGCCGTGCAGATCACCGACGAGACGAATCACTTCCTGGACTGGCGGGGCAGCAGCGACGCGGGCGGGCGGGTGTTCACGACCGTGCGGGCCGCCACGTACGGTCAGGGCCGCCGGGCGCTGCTGGTCCTGAACCGCGAGTGGTGCCGCGCCGGGGCGTGCCAGCAGCGCACCACCTTTGGCTGGCTGGACGCGCAGGGTCTGCGCGCCGTGCCGGAGGCCGACGTGATTCAGCTGATCCGTGACCAGGATTTCATGGTGGGTGCCGCGCCCGCGTGCCTGCGTGGCGTGACGCTGGGCGTGCAGTACGTCCCGTCACGGCAGGGCACGGCCCTGACGGTGCTGCCGGTCGTCCCGGAGGCCGCGCGGCAGGCCTGCGCCGGGGCGGGCGTCAACCTGACCTCGACGCTACGAGCCCTGCGGATGACCTGGGTGGCCGGGGTGGGTAAGTTCCGCTGGTAGCCCTCGGGGACGGGGCAGTTCACTGGGCCTACCGGGCGCCTCCCGGATCAGGCGGCGGCCCGCGTCTCCCTGCCCGCCGTACAGAAAGCTCCGGGCCTGATCAGGCCCGGAGCTTCTGGGTGATGAGCGGAGCCGGAGTTCAGACGGCGGCGGCGCGGGCGTCCTGCGCGGCAAGCTGCTCAATGATGCCGCGCAGCGCCAGTTCGAATTCGGCGCGGTACTCGCCGGGCATTTCCTCGCGGGGCTGGCCGGTCTTGGGGTCCAGGCCGGGCAGGGACTCGCGGAACTGCTGCCACCCGATGGCCAGCGCGTACAGGTGACGCAGCAGGCGCAGCGTGATGGGCGCGCTGAACGGCATGTGCGCCACGAGGCGGTGCAGCTGACTGTCGAGTTCCCGGCGGAATTCCAGGCCCAGTTCGGGGCGGACATTGCGTTCCAGGACGGTGCCCAGCAGCACCAGCAGGCGCCGCAGGGGGGTCAGGGCGTCGGCGGAGTCCAGGAGGACCTCGGTGATCTGCTGGGGCGTGCGGGGCTGGCGCTCGATCAGCAGGTCGCTCGTGCGGGTGATCCACGCCTGGAGGTGTTCAGTGAGGAGGGCCAGGAACAGTTCCTCCTTGGTGTCGAAGTACAGGTACAGGGTGCCTTTGGCGAGTTTGGCCTCGCGCGCGACCTGGTTCATGCTGAGTTCCGCGTAGGTGGTGGTGGTCCACAGGCGCTCGGCGGCGCGCAGGATGTCGTCGCGGCGCTGGTTCTTCTCTTCGGCGCTGCGGGCGCGGGCGGGTCGGTTGGTCTCGGAAGGCATCAGGCTAGACCATAGCCACGTGAATTTTCTGACGCTGTGAAGCACTTCACGCTATCCCCCCCCAGGGGATGTCATCCCCCCCAAGTGCCCCCGACAGCCGCGCCGACCCCGCCGGGCGGGTATGCTGGGCCGGTGCCTTCCCCCGTGGAAGCGGTTCGCCCTCCGGCCCGACTCGCCTGCGTTCCTGGATTTCATCATGACTGACTCTTCTCTTCCCGCCGCGCGTTCCCTGCCCGGCAAACCCCGCGCGGACCACGTCACCCGGCAGGTCCGCGCCGACCTGAGCAGCTGGGACTTCCAGCCTCACCTCGTGAGCGTCCTGGCCTCCGGTGACCCGGCCAGCCGCGTGTACGTGGACAGCAAGGCCCGGCAGGCCAAGCGGCTGGGCGTGCGCTTCACGGTGCGCGACCTGGGCCCTCAGGCCACGCAGGAGAACCTGCACGCCACGCTGCACGCCCTGTCCAGCGACCCGGACGTGCACGGCATCATGCTGGAATTGCCGCTGGCCGCGCCCCTGGATGCGGACGCGGCGCTGCTGCACCTGACGGCCCGCAAGGACATCGAGGGCCTGAGCCCCGCGAACCTCGCCCTGATTGCCGCTGGGCGTGAAAGCGAGGCGCTGCTGCCCCCCACGCCCCGCTCCATCCGGTTTCTGCTGCGCGAGGCGCTGGGCGACGACCTGCGCGGCGCGCGGGTGGCCGTGGTGGGGCCGGGCCGCACGGTGGGCCGCCCCCTGACCTTCATGCTGAACAACCGCGGCGTGACGGTCACGCTGTGCAACGAGCACACCCGGGACTTGCCAGGTGTGCTGGCCGCGCAGGACGCCGTGGTGGTCGCGGTGGGCCGCGCGAGCCTGCTGCGCGCCGGGCACGTGCTGCCACATCACGTGGTGATCGACGCGGGCATCAACGTCCCCGCTGACGGGAGCGGCGTGGTGGGCGACGCCGAGGCGAACCTGCCCGTGCGCGCCCAGACGCCCGTGCCCGGCGGGGTGGGCCCGCTGACGAGCGCGCTGATGTACCAGAACCTCGTGCGGGCCGTGAAGTTGCAGCGCGGCGAACCGGTCGAGTAACTGCCGAACCCGGAGTGGGACCCAGGCAGACGCGCCGGGTTCCCCTCCTGCCGTCACTCTGCCGGGCGCCTTTCCAGGGCGACCTGCACCTCAGTGGGCGTGAACCCCACGCTCTCGTACAGGCGCTGCGCGTGGTAGTCCGGGTCAGCCACGATGACCAGCGTGCGGCTCCCCAGCCGCTCCCGGGCCCACTCCCCCGCGTGGTGGACCAGGGTGCCCGCCAGGCCGCGTGAGCGGGCGTCCGGGTGCGTCTCGACATTCTGGTAGCGGGCCACCCCGTCCCCCGCGTCGAAGATCCCCAGGCCTGACAACATCTGCCCGTGGTCATCGAACGCACCGAGCATTGCCCCGTGCCCGGCGGCCTGCGCGGCGCGGTACGCGGCCAGCTTACGCGTGGCGAATTCGCGGTAGCCATGCGGCTCGTGCCCGTGCGGATCGGCGGCATTGACCGCCTCACGCAGGGCCAGGGCACTGTCCCAATCAGCGTCTGTGTCCAGCACGCGCATTGTCGCGTCGCGGTTCAGGCGGCGGGGCGGGTGGGTCCGCGCGGCGGTCAGGACCGTGTCGGCCCGCACGTCGTACCCGGCGGCCCTGAACTCATCAGCGGCCGGGCCGCTCAGGGCGGGTCCGGGCACGTCCACACCGAAGACCCGGTGCGCGGCGTGCGGGTGCTCGCGCGTGAAGGCCGCCGCCCAGGCTGAAAGGTCACCGGGGGCGGGCAGTGCGGGCATCAGCAGAAAGTTCCCCCACCAGAAGGTGGGGTTGGCGGGCGACCGGACGACCGTGCAGGTGGGGCCGCGCTGCACGGCGCTGCCCTCCTGGCGGCGCAGCGCGACGTCCGTGAAGTACGCGAGGGAACGGGACATGCCGCTCAGGCTAGCGGGCAGCGCGGGGCGCCGACCTCCGCCAGATGGCGTGTCCGGCCCCGCCGGGCCAGCGCCGCGTCAAGGCCGGGTCAGTGACAGTCGCGTCCGGTCAGGCCGCACTCGGCGCGGGGTGTGAACGGCGCGGCGGACACCGCCTGCCCGATGATCCAGGCGGTGTGCGCTGCGTCCTGCACGAGGCCAGTGTTCAGGGTGGTGTCCTGCGCGGTGTGGTAGTGGCGGTCCACACCGCGGTGCAGGAACGCGGCGGGAATGCGGACGGCCTTGAATGACGCGTGGTCGCTCAGGCCCGTGGTGCCCAGGCTGCGGCCGAAGGTCTCGCGGGTGGACTGGGCGTCGTCCCTGAACTCGCGCAGGCCGGGCCGGGCAGCGCGGATCAGGGGCAGCAGGTCCTCGGTGGCGGCCACGCCCAGCGGCTGGGCGTTCACGCCGACCATGTCGAGGTTGATCATGGCGCGGGTCTGCTCCATGGGGTAGGCGTACTGCCGCACGAACTGGCGGCTGCCGTTCAGGCCGAGTTCCTCCGCGTCGAAGAGCGCGAACCAGGCGCGTTCCGCGTCCGGGGTGCCCGCGGCGCGGCGGGCCAGGGCGAGGACGGCCAGGACGCCGCTGGCGTTGTCGTTCGCGCCGGGCGCGCCGGGCACACTGTCGAGGTGCGCGCCGTAGATAACCTGGGGCTGGCCGTCCACGCGCCGGGCCACGAGGTTGGCCGCCTGCGTTGCTTCCTCATGGGTGCGGGTGGTGAACGTGACGGTCTGCCCGACCTGCCGGCTGAGCGCGGCGCCCGCCTCGCGCGTCAGGACCAGCAGGGGCAGCGGCGTGCCCGGCGCGCGGGACAGGGCGGTCGGACGGGCGCAGTCGTCGATGATCGCCACGCCGAAGGCGCCCTGGTCGATCAGGGCGGCCGTGAACGGGCCCCAGGGCCGCGTGGGGCAGGAGGTCACCACCAGTTTCATCTGGAGGTCCAGGCCTTCGAGTTGCGCGTCGCTGGCGTCGCCGGGCACGCGCACCAGATCGCCCTGCTGGTCGGACCCCTGCGAGCCGTACAGCGTGCGCCCCGTCAGGTTCAGACCGTCCGGGCCGGTCACGGTGGCGCCGCCGTCCGCCCAGACGTTCACCGGGAAGGCGTCCCGGGTCACGTGGTAGCCCAACGCCGTGAGCTGCGCCTGCGCCCAGTCCAGGGTGCGGTCATGCCCGGGGGTGCCGGGCGTGCGCGGCCCGAACGCCTTCAAGGTCGCCCAGTCTCCCGCGACGGTGCCCTGACGCGCGGCGGGCTGCACCGGTGGATTGACGGGTCGGGTGGCCCAGCCGTACCCCCACCAGGCCAGCGCCGCCACGCCAAGCGCCGGCAGGATGAGCTTCCAGGCGGGAACGGCGGGCCGGGTGGGCAGGGCGCGGGGGGACATACTGCCTTCTTGATACGCCGCCGGGGCGGGCCGGGTTGCCTCAGGTGTGGGCCCGGGGCGCGGGTCACTGCATGCTTACCATGCGCCGCGCTAGACTGCGGGTTGTGAACGTCAGGAACTTCTCGATCATCGCCCATGTGGACCACGGGAAATCCACCCTCGCGGACCGCATTCTGGAGCGGCTGGGCGCCATGTCCGAACGGGACAAGCGCGACCAGACGCTCGACACGCTGGAACTGGAACGCGAGCGTGGCATCACCATTAAGTCCACCCCGGTCCGCCTCACGTACAAGCGTGAGAACGGGGAGGAGTACACCTTCAACCTGATCGACACGCCCGGCCACGTGGACTTCAACTACGAGGTCTCCCGGTCGCTGGCGGCGTGCGAGGGCGTGCTGCTGCTCGTGGACGCCTCGCAGGGCGTCGAGGCGCAGACGATCGTGAACGCGTACCTCGCCATTGACAGCAACCTGGAGATCGTGCCGGTCATCAACAAGATCGACCTGCCTGCCGCTGACCCCGAAGGGGCCGCGCAGGAGCTCGAGGAAGTGATTGGGATTCCCGCGTCGGACGCCGTGTTCGCGTCCGGCAAGGCCGGGATCGGCATTCCCGAGATCCTGGAGGCCATCGTGGAGCGCATCCCCGCGCCCAGCGGTGATCCCGAGGCGCCGCTGAAGGCGCTGATCTTCGACTCGTTCTTCGACGCGTACCAGGGCGTGATCCTGTTCGTGCGGGTGCTGGAAGGCACCCTGAACCCCAAGGATCAGATCCGTCTGATGAACGCCGGGAAGAACTTCGAGGTGGACAAGGTCGGCACGTTCAGCCCCGGGCTGGTCGTGGGCGATTCGCTCCCGGCCGGTGCAGTCGGCTGGGTGGCGGCGGGCATCAAGGACATTCAGGACGCGCAGGTGGGCGACACCCTGACCGGCCGTGAGCGGCAGACGGCCGAACCGTTCCCCGGCTTCAAGCCCGCGCAGCCCGTGGTGTTCTCGGGCCTGTACCCCACCGACACCGAGGACTACCGCAAGCTGCGCGACGCGCTGGAGAAGCTGAAGCTGAACGACGCGGCGTTCTCCTTCGAGCCGGAAACGTCCGAGGCGCTTGGCTTCGGGTTCCGCTGCGGCTTCCTGGGCCTGCTGCACGCCGAGATCATCCAGGAGCGCCTGGAGCGCGAGTACGACCTGGACCTGATCGCCACGGCGCCCGCCGTGGTGTACCGCGTGACCCTCACGAACGGTGAGGTGTTCGAGACGCAGAACCCGGCCGAGTTCCCCACCCGGGACCGCATCACGACCGTCGAGGAACCGTACATCAAGCTGAGCATCATGCTGCCCGAGGACTACGTGGGGCCGGTCATGCAGCTGCTTCAGGAGCGCCGCGGTTCTATGATCACCATGAACTACGTCGGCAAGCGCGTGGAGCTGCTGTACGAGGTGCCGTTCGCGGAGATCCTGTACGACTTCCACGACCGCCTCAAGAGCATCAGCCGCGGGTACGCCAGCATGGACTACGAGCAGCTCGGGTACCGCGAGGGCGACCTGCGCAAGGTCGACATCATGGTGAACAACGAGGTCATCGACGCGCTGGCCGTGATCGTGCACGAGACCAAGACGTACGGACTGGGCCGCAAGATCGTGGACAAGATGGCCGACGTGATCCCCCGCCAGATGTTCCCCGTGCCGGTACAGGCCGTGATTGGCGGGAAGATCATCGCGCGCGCCACCGTGAAGGCCTTCCGCAAGGACGTGCTCGCCAAGTGCTACGGCGGGGATATCAGCCGTAAGAAGAAGCTGCTGGAAAAGCAGAAGAAGGGCCGCGCCCGCATGAAGCAGTTCGGCACGGTCGAGGTGCCGCAGGAAGCGTTCCTGGCGGTGCTCAGCACCGAGGAGTAAGCCGCTGAAGGCGCGCAGGGGAGGGTGGCCATGATGCCACCCTCCCCTCCTTTTTGGCGGCCGGTCACCGGTCAGGCGGCACCGGGCGGCGGGCCCCGTGCCCCCGGGAGGGGGTGGGCCCCGCCCCCCATTACGCTGGGGGTGGGGGATTGACAGGCGCGTGATGGTTCTGTCAGAGGGGGGCCCTTACCCTGGGGGCCATGAGCACCGGGTCACCTCTGACCGCGCCCCGCTCCCTCCGGGGCCTGCGGGTGCGGACGACCCTGCGCGCGCAGTTCACCACCGTGATCTTCCTGCTGGCGTTCCTGCCGAACATCGTCATGACCCTGATGGCTCAGCCGGCCCTGCCCAGCGTGCAGATCTTCGCGTGGATGGTGCTGGTCGGCGCGACGTGCGGACTGGTGGGCTTCGTGCTCAGCGGGGCGCTGCTCACGTCCGTCAGTCGCCTGCGGGCCGAGGTGATGAGCGGGCAGTTCGGTGAGGCCCACCGGGACGACCCCACCGAGATTGTGTCGCTGCGCGCGGCCTTCACGGACCTGCTGGGCCGCCTGAGCACCGAGCAGGCGCGCCGCAACGCGTTCATGGCGACGCTGGTGCATGACCTGAAAACCCCCCTGATTGCCACGGGGCACCTCACGAAGATCATCACGACCCTGCCCGTCCCGGAGGACGAGCGCCGCATGATGGGCGAGCAGATCCAGGCGGAAACGGCGCGGCTGCTGGGGCTGGTGCAGCAGATGGCTGACGCGCACCGCTTCGAGCAGGAGCACGTGCAGGTCCGCGTCGCCCCGACCGACCTGCGCACCCTGCTGGACGAGGTGGCAGGCCGCGTGGACGCCCAGGCGCAGGAACGCGGCGTGCAGATCAGCGTCCACGGGCGTGGCATGGCCGCCGCCGACGCGCCAATCCTGGAGCGCGCCGTGCTGAATCTGGTGGTGAACGCGCTGCGGTACGCCCGCTCCCAGGTGACCCTGGCGGTCACGCCGTCCGGCCTGACCGTCACCGACGACGGCCCGGGCCTGCCCGCCCCACTCGATGACCTGGCCCAGCCGTTCAACGCGCAGCCCACCACCATCGCCGGGAAGCAGTACACGGCCGGCACGGCGGGGCTGGGGCTGTTCATCGTGCGCCGAATTGCGCAGGCGCACGGCGGGGACCTGCAATACGACCGCGTGCCCACCCCGCCTCCTGAGCCCCCTGACCCGCCTGACCTGCACCCATCCATCCTGACGCGCTTTACTCTGTCCCTCCCGGAGGTTCAACCATGAGACTAGTCATCGCCGACGACCACCCCCTCTTCCGCATGGGCCTGAAGTACGCCCTGATTCACCAGGGGTTCGACGTGGTCGCCGAGGCCAGCGACGGCCTGGCCGCCCTGGAAGCCTGCCGGGCGCTGCAACCCGACGCGGCGCTGCTGGACGTGAAGATGCCCGGCATGACCGGCATTGAGGTCTGCGAGCGCCTGCGGCAGAGCAACCCGCGCGTGGTGAGCGTCCTGATCACGACGTTCGCCGAGCCGGCCATCGTGCAGGCCGCCCGCGCCGCCGGAGCGCGCGGTTACGTCAGCAAGGAAACCGACCCGGAGAGTCTCGCGCGGCAGCTGCGGGACATCGTCGCGAACCCCGAGATTGACCGGCTGCCGCACGTGGACGTGCCGCGCCTGACGCCCCGCGAATCCGAGGTGCTGCCGCTGCTGGCCCAGGGCTACAGCAACAAGGAAATTGCGAAGAACCTGGGCGTCAGCCCCGACACGGTCAAGGATCACCTGGCGCGTCTGTACGCGAAGCTGGACGCCGGGGACCGGACCGAGGCCGTCAGCCGCGCCCGTAGCATCGGCCTGCTGCACTAGGCCGCCCCCTCTGCGCGCCGCCCCTCCCCCACCGGGGGCGCGGGGCGGCGCGCTTCATGTGCGGCAGATGGCGGGCTGAGCGGCGCCTACACTTGCGGGGTGAAGATCCTGAATTCCCTCCTGGTGGCCGCGTTCCTGTCGGGTGCGGCCGCCGCCCAGTCGACTGCCACTCAGACTCCATCCACCGACCTTCCGCGTGGGACGACCGTGTGGGTGAACACCGGCACGGAGATCATCCTGCTGCCCGCACTGGGGCTGTCCGTGAGTGTCCCGGTTGGGAGCGTGGACGTGCGCGGCAGCGTGGGCACCATGTTCCTCCCGTTCGCCGCTGACGGTGTGAATGGGCCGACCAGCCTGCCCGTTTTTGCCAGTGTGGACGCGCTGCTCAACTTTCCACAGGGGCCCGTGAACGTCTACGCGGGCCCGGGCATTGGGACCGTCAGTGGCCAGGCGCTGCTGCTCAATGCCACGGCGGGTGTGCGGGGCGAGTTCCGTCAGAGCCAGCTGGGCTGGTTCTCTGAGGCGAAACTGCGTGGGTACGTCATGGACGGCAGTTCCGTGATCCTGCCGGGTCTGCACCTGGGCGTGACGTACCGCTTCTAAACCTCTCGCGTGTCCTGGGGTGGGCCGCCTGTACCCTGCGGGGTATGAGCGGCCCTTTTCTGCTGTCCGAACGTGCCCTGAGCCTCAAGCCTTCCGCGACGGTCGCGGTGACCAGCCGCGCGCTGGCGTTGCGGCGGCAGGGGGTGGACGTGATCAGCATGAGCGTGGGCGAGCCGGACTTCGATACGCCGGAGCACGTGAAGGCGGCGGCCATCGCGGCCATTGAATCCGGGAAGACGAAGTACACGGCCGTGAACGGCATTCCGGAGTTGCGTGAGGCGATCAGCGCGAAGTTCGCCCGGGAGAACGGCCTGAGCTACGCGCCGGACGCGGTGACGGTCACGAGCGGCGGGAAGCAGGCGCTATTCAACGCGTTCTTCGCGCTGCTGAATCCCGGGGATGAGGTGCTAATCCCGGCGCCGTACTGGGTGAGCTACCCGGAGATGGTGGCGCTGACGGGCGCGGTGCCGGTCGCGGTGCCGACCTCGCCGGAGTCGGGCTTCGTGCTTGATCCGGGGGAACTGGAGGCGCGCGTGACGCCCCGGACGCGGATGATCGTGCTGAACAGCCCGGGCAACCCGACGGGCGCGGTGTTTCCGCCGGAGGTGCTGCGCGCGGTGGCAGCGGTGGCGCAGAGACACAACCTCGTGATCGTGACAGACGAGATGTACGAGCATCTGGTGTACGACGCCGAGCAGGTCAGTATCGGCACCTTCGCGCCGGAGCACACGCTGACGGTCAACGGGGCGAGCAAGGCGTACGCGATGACCGGGTGGCGCATCGGGTACGCGGGCGGCCCGAAGGGCGTAATCGCCGCGATGAACGCGCTGCAGTCGCAGAGTACGAGCAACGCGAGCAGCGTGTCGCAGTACGCGACGCTGGCGGCCCTGTCGGATCACGCGCACACGGCGGCGTTCGTGGACATGGCCCGCGCGGCGTACCGTAAGCGGCGCGACCGGATTGTGGCGGGCCTGAACGCGCTGGGGCTGCGTACACCCACGCCGGAGGGCGCGTTCTACGTCATGGCGGACACGACGCCCATCCACCCCGATGAACTGGAGGCCGCGCGGCGCATCCTGGATGACGCGCGGGTGGCGGTCGTGCCGGGCACGGATTTTGCGGCGCCCAGGCAGGTGCGCCTGAGTTACGCGACGAGCATGGCGAACATTGAGGAGGTCCTGAGCCGTATCGGTGGGCTGCTGAACAGCTGAGTCGTGCGGGTGCGGATCCTCCACGATGAAGCTTCCATGAAGCTCTCCCGTGGGGGATCTTCACATGTTGCTCAGAGACGCTGGAGGTCAAGGAGGAACATCCATGACCGACCGGGCTTTCATTGAGGTGCGCGGCGCGCGCGAACACAACCTGAGGAACGTCTCGCTGGACATTCCCAAGCGGCAGCTGACCGTCTTCACGGGCGTGTCCGGCTCCGGGAAGTCCTCACTGGTGTTCGACACGCTGGCCGCCGAGGCGCAGCGGCAGCTGAACGAGACCTTCACCGCGTTCGTGCAGGGTTTCCTGCCGCACTACGGGCAGCCGGACGTGGACCGCGTCGCGAACCTGAACGCCCCGGTGGTCATCAACCAGAAGCGGGTGGGGGGCGGGGCGCGCTCGACGGTGGGCACGTACACGGACATCGCCGCGCCGCTGCGGGTGCTGTTCTCCCGCGAGGGGCAGCCGTCGGCGGGCCCGGCGTTCGCGTACTCGTTCAACACGCCGCAGGGTATGTGCCCCGAGTGCGCAGGTATCGGCCGCACCACCCAGCTTGACCTGGACCGCCTGCTGGACCGCACCCTCTCGCTGAACGGCGGAGCGATCCAGCACCCGGATTTCAAACCTGGGAAGTGGCTGTGGAAGACGTACGCCCTGAGTGGTCTGTTCGACCTGGACCAGCCCGTCCAGGCGTACAGCGACCACGACCTGCACCTGCTGCTGCATGGGCGGGACCTGAAGGTGTCACTGGGTGAGATCAACATGACCTACGAGGGACTGGTGGACCGCTTCGAGCGGATGTACCTGAAGAAGGACGCGGCGGCCATGTCCGACCGGGGCCGCGCGGTGTTCGAGCAGTTCGTGACGAGCTGCACCTGTCCGGTCTGTCATGGGGCCCGCCTGAACGCGGCGGCGCTGGCCTCGCGGATCGAGGGGCGCAACATCGCGGAACTGGCGGATCTGGAGGCCACCGAGCTGCTGGCCTTCCTGCGCGGCCTGAGCGACCCGGCGGCGGCGCGGGTGGCGGGGCACCTCGCGCAGCGGCTGTCGCACCTCGTGGAGATCGGGCTGGGGTACCTGAGCCTGAGCCGCGAGACGGCCACGCTGTCCGGCGGCGAGGGCCAGCGCCTGAAGCTGGTGCGGCACCTGGGCAACAGCCTCACCGACATGCTGTACATCCTGGACGAGCCCAGCGTGGGCCTGCACGCACGGGACGTGTCGCGCCTGACCGGCCTGCTGGGCGCGCTGCGCGACAAGGGCAACACGGTGCTCGTCGTGGAGCACGACCCGGACGTGATCCTGGCAGCCGATCACGTGGTGGACCTGGGCCCCGGGGCAGGCGCGCGGGGCGGCGAGGTGATGTTCCAGGGTCCGGTCGCGGCGCTGCTGGTGGCCGACACCCTGACCGGGCGGCATCTGGGGCAGCCGCTGCCGCTGAAGGCGCAGGTGCGCGCCCCGACCGGGTGGCTGCAGGTGAGGGGCGCGCGCCTGCACAACCTCAAGGACGTGACCGTGGACATCCCCACCGGTGTGCTGACCGTCGTGACCGGCGTGGCCGGGTCGGGCAAGAGCACCCTCATTCACGACGTGTTCCTGCCGCTGCACCCGGACGCCGTGGTCGTGGATCAGTCGCGCGTGACCACGAACAGCCGCTCGGCGCCCGCCACCTACACCGGGATCATGGACCCGATCCGCAAGGCGTTCGCGAAGGCCAGCGGGCAGAGTCCGTCACTGTTCAGCTTCAACTCGGAAGGCAGCTGCCCGAACTGCGCGGGGCTGGGCGTCGTGTACACGGACCTGGCGTTCATGGAGGGCATCTCGTCGGTGTGCGAGGTCTGCGAGGGCCAGCGGTTCCGCCCGGACGTGCTGCGCCATCAGCTGCGCGGCCAGTCGATCAGTGACGTGCTGAACATGACCGCCGGGGACGCCCTGGCCTTCTTCACCGAGAAACCCGTGCGGGCCGTGTTGCAGGCCATGACGGACGTGGGCCTGGGCTACCTGACGCTGGGGCAGCCGCTGAGCACCGTGTCGGGCGGCGAGGCGCAGCGCCTGAAACTCGCGACTGAACTGCACAAGAAGGGCAGCGTGTACGTCATGGATGAACCCACCACGGGCCTGCACCTGAGCGATATCGGGCTGCTGCTGGGCATCATTGACCGGCTGGTGGACGGTGGGAACACCGTGATCCTGATCGAGCATCAGCTGGACGTGATCCGGCAGGCGGACTGGCTGATCGACCTGGGCCCGGAAGGCGGACGCGCAGGCGGCGAGGTGCTGTACAGCGGCCCCCCGGCCGGGCTGCGCGGCGTGGAGCGCTCGGTCACGGCGCGCTACCTCTGATCCAGACGCTGGCCACCGGGAACCCGGGCGCGCGGGGCGTCGTACTGTGGCTTCGTATGACGAATATGCACCCGGGCAGTGACGGCACCTACAGCCTCCGTGACTTCATCGCGCAGACCGCCGAGCGGGACAATCCCGGCGAGGTGTTCGAGCTGGAGAGCAGCAAGATGCTGGAGGTCAAGGTCAACGGCCGCATCTGGAGCAAGCTGGGCGCCATGGTCGCCTACAAGGGCAACCTCTCGTTCACGCGTGAAGGCATGCTGGAAGGCGGCCTGATGAAGGCGCTGAAGCGTGCCGTGTCGCAGGAGATGAGCCCCCTGGCCAAGATCGAGGGGCGCGGCGTGGCGTACCTCGCCGATCAGGGCAAGGAGGTGCAGATCCTGCGGCTTCAGGGCGACGCGCTGAACGTGAACGGCAACGACCTGCTGGCCTTCGAGGACACCGTGCAGTACGACATCACCATGCAGCGCCGCATTGCGGGCATGGCGGCGGGCGGGCTGTTCAGCGTGCGCGTGCAGGGGCACGGCATGGTCGCGATCCTCAGTCACGGCAAGCCGCTGACGCTGCGCGTGACACACAACGAGCCGATCTTCACCGACCCGAACGCGACGATCGCCTGGAGTGGCAACCTGCAGCCGCAGCTGCGGATGGATTCCAGCATGCGCAGCATCTTCGGCCGGGGCGGCGGCGAGACGTACCAGATGGTCTTCCAGGGGGACGGCTTCGTGGTCGTGCAGCCCTACGAGGAGTTCGAGGCGGGCATGCTGGGCGGCGACAGCCACGGCAGTCACAGCGTGGGCCGCAGCCTGGGCGACCTGTTCGACTAAAGAAGCGCAGGCCGCCTGAGCGGGCCGGTCAGGGCGGGGGCTGCGGCTCTCGCCCCTTGCCTTGACTACCCCAGTCCGGCCCACCCCGCTGGTGGCCCCCGACATACGGCAGGCCGCGCGGGCTACACTCGCCCGCGATGAGTCTGGTTGTGATGGCGACGGGGGGCACGGGGGGGCACATCTATCCGGCGGTGGCGACAGCGCGCGAACTGTCACGGCGCGGGCATGAGGTGCTGCTGCTGGGACAGCGGGGAGGCATGGAGGAACGCGTGGCGCGCGAACAGGGCCTGCCGTTCGAGGGCGTGGACGCTGGGAAGCTGGCGCGCAGCGGGCAGGGCCGCCCGGACCCACGGGAGCTGCTGCGGGCCGGTCAGGGCGTGTTGCAGGCCCGCTCGCTGCTGAACCGGCTGAAGCCGGGCGTGGTGGTCGGGTACGGGGGGTTCGCGAGTCTGCCGGGCGTGCTGGCCGCGCAGAGTCTGGGCGTGCCGACGGTGCTGCATGAGCAGAACGCCCGGCTGGGCCTGACGCAGCGTCTGGCAGTCCGAAAGGCCCGGGCGGTGGGGACCGCGTACGAGCGCGTGATCGGGCTGGACGCGCAGTTAGCGACCATGGTAGGCATGCCGGTGCGCGAGGAGCGCCTGCCCCGCGCGGAGGCCCTGGCGCGTCTAGGATTGCAGGAGGGTCCGCTGACGATCTTCGTGATGGGCGGGTCGCAGGGGTCGCTGTTCCTGAACCAGACGGTGCCGGATGTGCTGCGGCACGTGTTCGGCCCCGAGGGGCTCCTGCCGCCGCCCGCGCCGGGCGTGGTGGATCTGGACTTCAAGGGCGCGGGCCGGGGTGGGGTGCAGGTGCTGCACTCGACCGGGCCGCGCTGGCTGGCGGAGGTCGCGCCGGGCGTGCGGGACCTGGAATGGTACGAGGCAGCCGGATTCGTGGACGCCGTGGCGGCGTGGTCCGTGGCGGACCTGGCGATCACCCGTGCGGGCACGAGCACGCTGGCGGAGGCCGCGTTCCACGGCGTGCCGCTGATCATGGTGCCGCTGCCCGAATCGGCGGAGAATCACCAGTTCCACAATGCGCAGGCGGTGCAGGATGCCGGGGCGGGGCTCGTGGTGGAGCAGAAGAATGCCTCAGAAGCGCTGGGGCGGGCGGTGTTAGAGTGTGCGGCAGCGGGGACGCGCGCCTCGATGAGAGAGGCGGCGCTCGGGCGGGCCCAGACGGGTGCGGCGGGGCGTTTCGCGGACCTGATCGAACGGCACCTGCGTTAGTGGGCCCCAACCCTCTCATGACTGACTTTCCTGAAGCTGTTTTCCCGCCCGGCGTGGCCGCGGCGTCCTCAATCGATTCTTCCCGTGCCGAAGCCCTCCATTATCACCTGATGGGGGCCGGTGGAATTGGCATGAGTGCCTTTGCGCGGCTGCTCTCCGCGCAGGGCCACCGCGTGAGCGGCTGCGATGAGCACGTCACGGAGCTCACGGCGCGCCTAGCGCAGGAGGGCATTCCGGTTGCGCCGGAGCACTCGGCGTCGCACGTGAGCAACGAGCCCTTCGGCCGGATCGATGTCCTCGTGGCATCGGAAGCGGTTCCGAAAGATCATCCGGAACTCGTGGCGGCGCGCGCGGCGGGCGTGGAGATCCGGCCGCGCATGGCGCTGCTGGATGCGCTGCTGCGCGGCGGGACCAGCATTGGCGTGATCGGCACGCACGGTAAGACGACCACGACGAGCATGATCGCTGTGGCGCTGGCGGGGGCCGGGCTGGACCCGTCGGCGTTCGTGGGCGGGATCGTCCCGGAGTTCGGCAGCAACGCCCGCACCGGCAGTGGTCCCTTCGTCGCCGAGGTGGACGAGAGTGATAAGGGCTTCGCGGCGCTGGGCGCCGGCACGGCGGTGTTCACGAACGCCGAGGACGACCACGTGGGCGGCAACCAGGCCACGTACTGGGAGACCGTGGAGGAGCAGCACGCGGCCTTCGCGCGGTTCGTGGCGCAGTCGGGCCGGGTGCTGCTGTGCGCCGACTGGCCCGGCCTGGACGCCCTGTGCGCAGGCGCCCGTGAGCGCCTGACGTACGGGCAGGCCGAGGGCGCGGACTACCGCGCGGTGAACCTGCGCCCGGACGAGGACGGCACGACCTTCACAGTCACGCGCCGGGGCGAGCCGCTGGCCGAGGCGCGTGTGGCGCTGCCGGGCGTGCATAACGTCCTGAACGCCCTGGCGGCGCTGGCCGTCGTGGACCTCCACGGCGGGGATGTGGTCAGAGCCGCTGTCGCCCTGGCCGAGTTCCAGGGACCCGGGCGCCGCTGGCAGCGCATCGGGGAACTGAACGGCGCGCTGGTCATTGACGATTACGCGCACAACGCCACGAAGGTCGCGGCGGCCGTGCAGGCGGCCCGGCAGACCGGGCGGCGCGTGCGGGTGGTGTTCCAGCCTCACCGGTATCTGCGCACCCAGCAGTCCTGGCCGCGCCTCGCGGACGCCCTGATGGACGCGGACGAGGTGCTGCTGCTGGACATCGCGGCTGCCAGCGAGACCCCCATTCCCGGCATTCACGCCACGCTGATCAGCGACCGCATGAGCGCTGGGGGGCACGCGGGCGTGCGTTACCTGCCCGACCGGGCCGAGGTGCTGCGCGTCCTGCGTGAGACGGCGGGGCCCGGCGACCTGATCGTGACCATGGGCGCGGGGGACGTGTGGAAGCTCTCGCGGGAACTGGTGGGGACCCTGTGACCGGGGGGAGCGCGGCCACCGCGCCGCTCAGCCGCACGGGCGCGCGCGTGGAGCGGCTGCCCCTGTCGCGCTTCACGACGCTGGGCGTGGGCGGTGAGGCCGAGGTGTGGTTCGTCGAGACGCACGAGCAGCTGCGCGAGGCCATGGAGCAGCCCTACCGCATCCTGGGGGGCGGCAGCAACCTCGTGATTGCCGATGAGGGCGTCCCGGAGCGCGTGATCCGCCTGAGCGGTCCGCTGGCCGAGCGGGACCTGACGCCGGACCCGCACCTGAGTGAGGACCCCTGGGTCGTGACCGGCTGGGTGGGCGGCGGCGTGCCCCTGCCCGGCCTGATCCGGCAGCTCCAGAAGCTGGGCCTGAGCGGCCTGGAGGGCACCGTCGGCATTCCCGCGCAGGTGGGCGGCGCGGTGTGGATGAACGCCGGGACCCGCTACGGCGAGATGTTCGACGGCCTGCACACCCTGGAGATCGTCACGCCGGAGGGCACGCGGCAGGTCACGCCGGACGACCTGAGCTGGGGCTACCGCGACAGCGGGATCCCGCGCAACCACGTGGTGACCCGGGTGCGCCTGAAACTGCGCCGCGCCGCGCCCGAAGAGGTGCTGGCGAAGATGGACTTCGCGGATCAGGCCCGCAAGGGCCAGCCGAAGATGAAGACGCCGGGCTGCGCGTTCAAAAATCCGGGCGGCGTGAGTGCCGGGAAGCTGATTGACGAGGCGGGCCTGAAGGGCTCCCGCGTGGGCAACGCGCTGATCGCGCCGGAACACGCGAACTTCATCGTGAACCTGGGCGGCGCGACCGCAGCGGATGTGCACGCACTGCTGGGCCTGATCCGCGAGCGCGTCCCGGTGCCGATGGAACTGGAGTACGAACTGTGGCCCGGCCTGGAGCCCACGTGACCGGTCCGGCCGGGGCCCGCAACCGCCGCCTGGAGGGCACCAGTGGGCCTGATTTGGGCGGTGACGATCCGGTCTCCGCCCCGGAAGCTGGGACGCCCGCGCAACTGGAGACACTGCCCAAGGTGGCGTCCCGGCGCCGCCGCTCACGCCGTCCGCTGTGGGCGGCGGTGGCAGCGGCGCTCCTGGTGGGGGCGGGGGTCGGGGCGTGGTTCGCGCTGCCAGTGAACACGGTGACGGTCAGTGGCGCGGCGCACCTGCAACCCGCTCAGGTGCGTTCGCTGGCAGGTCTGAACGGCCCGTTCGGTTGGCTGTACTACGGCCGCTGGCGGGCGCGTGGCCTGCTGGACAGCCCGTGGGTGCAGTCGGCGGTCGTGACCCGCACGTTCCCGGACCGCGTGGCCATTCAGGTGACGGAACGCAGGCCACGTGCCCGCTGGCAGCGCCGGGACGGCTCAGTGGTGGCCCTGGCCCGCGACGGGACCGTGCTGCCGGGCGCCGCGGGGACTGGTTCGCTGCCGCTGATTGGTGGGTGGGGGCCGGACCGGGTGCCGGAGGTGCTGCAACTGCTGGATACCCTGGGCCGTTACAATGTGCAGTCGGTCAGGTACACGCCGTCGGGTGTGACCGTGAAACTCCGCTCCTCGTCGGTCTGGAGTGGCGACCTGCGCTCGCTGGTGAAGTATGCTGGGAGCATCAGCATGTATCCAGACAGTGACATTTACATCTACCCCTGGGGGGTGAGCGTCCAGGAATGAAAGAGAACAGCATCATCGTCGGCCTGGACATCGGGACCACGAAAATCACCACCGTGATCGGCGAGGTCGGCCAGAACGGCAGTGTCGACATCATCGGTGAGGGAACGGTCCCCAGCGAGGGCATGAAGCGCGGCTCGGTCGTGAATCTGGAGCGGGCCACGCACGCCATCCGACAGTCGGTGCAGAGCGCCGAGCGGGTCAGTGGCGTGAAGGTCGAATCGGTGTACGTCACCGTGGCCGGCAATCATGCCAAGGCCATCACAAGTCACGGCCTGGCTGCGATCCGCCGCAATCAGGAGATCGGACAGGGCGACGTGGACCGCGCCATCGAGAATGCGCGCGCGGTGCCGCTCGACCCCAACCTGGAAATCATCCACACCCTCCCGCAGGAGTACGTGGTGGACGGCCAGGAGGGCATCAAGAACCCGGTCGGCATGCACGGCGTGCGCCTGGAAGTGGACGTGCACATCGTCGCTGGCACGGCGGGACCACTGCTGAACCTGCGCCGCTGCGTGCAAGAAGCCGGGCTGCGCGTCGAGGGCTTCGCGCTGCACGCCCTGGCCAGCGGCCTGGCCACCCTGGAGGCCGGTGAGCAGGCGCAGACGGTGATCGTGGTGGACATGGGCGGCGGCACGACCGACGTGGCCGTGTTCAAGCGCGGCAACCTAGCGCACTCGGCGTGCATTCCGATCGGCGGGGATCACGTCACGGCGGACCTCGCGCAGATCCTGAAGATCCCGGTCGAGGAAGCCGAGAACGTCAAGCGGCGTTACGGCGCGGCCCTGCCGGAACTGGCCGATCAGGACCTGACACTGGAGATCACGACCTCGTCGGGCAGCACGCACGCCATCACGGCCTTCGAGCTGTCTCGGGTCATCAAGCCGCGCCTCGCGGAGATCTTCGGCATGATCCGCGATGAGATCGACCAGACGCTGGGCCCGGTGGAGCTTGTGGCGAATGGCGTCATCCTCACGGGTGGCGCGGCGCTGCTGCGCGGCACACCCGAACTGGCCCGTGACCGCTTCCGCCTGCCGGTGCGGGTGGGCCGCCCGCGCGGTATCGGCGGCCTGACAGACATCGTGAGTGGCCCCGGTCACGCGGGCAGCGTCGGCCTGGTCCTGTACGGCATGGCCGAGGACGGCCGCGTGCCGACCATGACTTTCGGGGACCAGCCGGCCGCGCCGCCCCCGCAGGCGCCCCCCGTGAATGTGGCGCCCGTGACCCCGGAGCCCAGCCCGGAACCCCGGCCCGCTCCAGCGCCGCGTGAGAAGGACAAAGAGAAGGACGGTCCGAGTCTGGTGGACCGCATGCGCAGCTGGTTCAAGGACTGGATGTAAGGCGGCACCCGACCCAGGTGAAGCGGGAGGGCAGGTGATGGAACCGGCAGGTTCACATCTGCCCTCCTTTCGAACATCAGCGGGCTGCGGTCCTGCTATCGTGCGCTAAACTGCAACGCAGTCAGCGGTGTCCACCTGACATTCAGGCGGGTCACCGTGGTAAGGAGAGATGATGCAAGCGGCCAGAATTCGCGTGATCGGCTTGGGCGGGGCGGGCAACAACGCCGTCAACCGCATGATTGAATCGGGACTTGAGGGCGTGGAGTTCATCGCCGGGAACACGGACGCGCAGGTGCTCGCCAAGAGTCACGCGGAGATCCGCATTCAGCTCGGCGACCGCCTGACGCGCGGCCTGGGCGCCGGCGCGGACCCTGAGGTCGGGGAGAAGGCCGCGCTGGAGGACCGCGAGCGCATCAAGGAATACCTTGAGGGCACCGACATGCTGTTCATCACGGCCGGCATGGGTGGCGGCACCGGTACGGGCAGCGCGCCCGTCGTGGCGGAGATTGCGCGCGAGATGGGCATCCTGACGGTGGCGATCGTCACGCGGCCCTTCAAGTTCGAGGGACCCAAGCGCCTACGCGTGGCGGAAGAGGGCATCAGCAAGCTGGCCGACCGCGTGGACGGCATGATCGTCGTGAACAACGAGAAGCTGCTGACCGCGGTGGACAAGAAGGTCTCGTTCCGCGAGGCGTTCCTGATCGCCGACCGCGTGCTGTACTACGGCGTGAAGGGCATCAGCGACGTGATCAACGTCGAGGGCATGATCAACCTCGACTTCGCGGACGTGCGCAACCTGCTGGCGAACAGCGGCACGGTGCTGATGGGCATCGGCGCCGGACGCGGCGAGAAGGTCGCTGAGGAAGCCGCCATGAGCGCTATTCACAGCCCGCTGCTCGAGCGCGGCATCGAGGGCGCGCGGCGCATCCTGGTGAACGTCACCGGCAGTTACGACCTGAGCATGACGGACGCGAACGAGATCGTCGAGAAGATCCGCGAGGCGACCGGCTTCGAGGAACCCGACATCCTGTTCGGCATCACGCCCGACGAGGCGGCCGGGGACGAGGTGCGCGTCACCGTGATCGCCACCGGTTTCAACGACATGCCGGTGACCGTGGCAGGCGGCCTGCGCTCCAGCGTGATCGACACGATCGTCAAGCCCGTCCGCGGCGGGAGCAGCTACGACCCGAAGGATTACGACATCCCCGCGTTCCTCCGGAATGTGGACCGCGACTGACCCAGGTCCGCTGAACCTCTCCCCCACCCTGCCGGTGGGGGTTTTTTCTGTGCTGAATGGCCGGATTCTGATCTGGCGCGCAGGGAGCTGTGTAGACACGCAGGGCCACACAGGCCCGTATTTGTCCGGACATCCGCAGGCGGCCGCCCCGGAGCCGCCTATCTTGAACCTTCAGCCTCGGCACCCAGATGATCGGCGCCGCCTCAATCCCCCGATTCTGTTCCACTGGCGCCCAGCGGGCGGCCAGTGTCCTCAAGGAGTTCCCCATGAAGCGCATCCTGACCCTGTCCCTGCTGGCCCTGAGTGCCGGCGCCCACGCGCAGTCCGGCGCGACCGTGAAACTCGCGACAATCAGCCCGCTGTCCGGGTCGATCAGCAACCTGGGCGCGCAGGTCCGCAACGGCGCGCAGCTGGCCGTGAACGAATTCCAGCCGCAGTTCCGGAAGCTGGGCCTGAAGCTGGAACTGACGGCCTTTGATGATCAGGCTGATCCGGCCACCGGGACGGCCGCCGCGCGCAAGATCGCCTCTGACCGGCAGGTGCTGGCCGTGGTGGGCGCCCTGAACAGCGGCGTGACCATTCCCGCCAGCGCCGCCCTGAGTGCCAGTCACGTGGCCGTGGTGAACTCGGCCAGCACCGCCAATCAGGTCACCGACCGGGGCCTACGCAACGTAAGCCGCATCGTGCCCCGGGATGACGCGCAGGGACCCGCCGGAGCGAGCTTCCTGACCGGCACCCTGAAGGCCAAACGGGTGTACGTGCTGAACGACAAGACCGCGTACGGGGAGGGCCTGGCTACGGAGGTGGAGAAGACCCTAAGGACGCGCGGTGTGAAGGTCCTGGCGAATGAGGGCACCGAGGAGAAGAATGACTTTTCCAGCGTGATCGCCAAGATCAAACTGCAGAAGCCGGACGCGATCTACTTCGGGGGCGTGTACAACCAGGTGGGCGTGTTCCTGGCTCAGCTGCGCGGCGCGGGCGTCACGTTGCCCGTCGTGGGCGGCGACGGCCTGGACAGCCCAGAACTGAGCCGCGTGGCGGGCGCAGGCGCCACGAACGTGTACTACACGACCGTGTCCGCCCCGCTGAGCGCGCTGAAGGGTGCCAAGACCTTCGCGGCGTCCTATCAGAAGGCGTTCGGCAGCGCGCCGCAGGGCTTCGCGGCGTTCGCCTACGACGCGGCCCGCGTGGCACTCCAGGGCGTCCTGAACGCCGCGAAAGCCAACGGCGGCAAGGCGCCCAACCGCGCGCAGGTGGAGTCGGCCGTGCGGGCCGGGACGTACCCGGGCCTGCTGTCCGGCACCGTGAAGTTCAACGCGGCGGGCGACCGGCAGAGCGCGAAACTGTACGTGATGAAGCTCTCGGGTGGGAAACTGAGCCTCAGCACCAGCCTGACCGTGCAGCCCGCGCGGCGCTGACCTCGGCGTGAACCCAGGCGTGGCCCCGCACAGGAGCCACGCCCGGTGTGTTCAGCCCGCCAGGGTCAGGACACTCTGGTTCCCGCGCAGGACGTACACCAGGATGCCGGACTCCGCCAGCACCGCCGCGCGTCGTTCCAGGTCGCGGACGGCGTCCGGCAGGCCCGCCCACTGGCGGCGGGGCTGCTCGCCCGGCTCCAGGTAGAACCCCTCGGGCAGCGCGACGATGCTGACGCGGCTGGCGGTGGCGCGGGCGTGCAGTGCCTGAGTGGTCAGGTCGGCGCTGGGCCGCGCGGTGAGGATGATCAGGTTCCCCCCGGCGCGCGTGACCGGCAGCCGGGGCGGTTCGGGGTCGGGTTCCAGCCGGGCCAGCAGGTGCAGCGCGGCGTGCAGGGCGTCCGTGCCGCGCCCGGCGGGCGTGACCTCCCCACCCGCCGCAGCGGCGACCGGGAGGCCCAGCGTCTGCCCATCGCGCAGCAGGCTGGCGGCCAGCCGGGCGGCGCTGTCTACGAAGGTGCTGCCCCCGGCACTGGCGTCCACGAAGACCGTGAGGCTGCTGGCCGCCGTGCGTTCGGGTTCCCGCACGACCAGTTCGCCCCGGCGGGCGCTGAGGCGCCAGTGGATGCGACCCGGCGCGTCCCCCGTGACGTACTCGCGGGCGCTGCGTAGGCTGAGGGGATCGTCCAGGCCCAGCTGCCGCGACAGGGTCCCCTCCGAGAGGAGGGGGCGCAGCAGGTCCGGGAGGAGCAGGCCGTGCGTGCCGGGGTACACGGTAACGGCGGTGGAGGCGGGCAGGGTGGTCTGCTGCCAGAACAGCCCCAGTGGATCAGCCCACGCGAGTTCCAGGCCCGGCCACTCAAACTGGCCCCGGCGGTTCAGGCGCAGGGTGGTCCTGAAGGTGGTGGTGGTCTCCCCGAGGTGGAGCGCGGCGGCTCTCAATTCATGACTGGGCACCACGCCGCGCGGCGCGGGATCGACCAGCGTCACGCGCAGCGGACGGCGCGACCGCACCGTGACGGTCACAGCCAGGGGCAGGCTGCCGCCCTCAAAGCCGCTGCCCGGGACCTCACGCGTGACGGTCACGTGCGGTGGTCGGCGCGACAGGCCCCACAGGCCGCCCGTCACTGCCAGGATCAGGGCCAGCCACAGCAGCGCCGCCGTCATGCGTGCGCGGCGTCCTCGACCGGGACCGGCTGGGCCCGCAGCACCTCGGCGACGATGCCTTCAGCGCTTTGCCCCTGGAGGCGTGCCTCGATCCGCAGGCTCAGGCGGTGCGCCAGGACGCCCGGCGCGGCGCGCTGCACGTCGTCCGGCGTGACGAAGGAGCGGCCCGCGAGCCACGCCAGCGCCTGCGCCGTCCCCTGCAATCCCAGGCTGGCGCGCGGCCCGCCGCCCAGCGTGACCAGGGCGTGCGCGCGGGTCGCGGCGCTCAGGCCCGCGATGTAGGCCCGCACGGGTTCCGACACGAACACGCGCCGCACGGCCTCCTGCGCGTCCAGCAGCGCCGCCGGGGTCGTCACCGCCCGCAGCGCGCCGATGGGATGTTCGCCCTGAAGTCGGCCCAGCATCCGCACCTCCTCCTCCGGCGTGGGGTACCCCACCGAGAGCTTCAGTAGGAACCGGTCCAGCTGCGCCTCGGGCAGGCGGTAGGTGCCCTCGTGCTCGACGGGGTTCTGCGTGGCGATCACCACGAACGGCGCGGGCAGCGGATGGGTCACGCCGGACTCCGTGACCTGCCCCTCGGCCATGGCCTCCAGCAACGCGGACTGCGTCTTGGGCGTGGCGCGGTTGATCTCGTCGGCCAGCAGCACCCCGGTGAAGATCGGGCCCGGCACGAAACGGAATTCATGGGTGTCCGGGCGGTACACGCTCACGCCGGTCACGTCGCCGGGCAGCAGGTCCGGCGTGAACTGCACGCGCCGGAAGTCCAGGCCCAGACTGACCGCCAGCGCGCGCGCCAGCATGGTCTTGCCGGTGCCGGGTGCGTCCTCCAGCAGGACGTGCCCGCCGGCCAGAACGCCAGCCAGCGCGAGCCGGGTGACGTCCTCCTTGCCGACCAGGACCTGGGCGACGTTGTCGAGAATCGAGCGGGCGAAGGCGGGCGTGGGGGCAGTATGGGTCATGACAGGTCCTTTTGATCGGCGGAATCTTCGGTGGGCGTGAGGGTCGGCGCGACCCTCTGAATGGTCCGGGCCGCCTGCTCGGCCTGGTCAGCCTGCTCGTCGGTCAGCTGGCCGCCGTAGCGGACGGGTTCGTACAGGGCGGTCAGGATGCCCAGCGCTTCAGCCAGTGGCGGGTGGTGGGTGCCGAGCCGCGCGGCGTACCCGGCCGGGGTCTCGTGGGCGGCCCGGCCCAGTCCGGCGTCCGTCAGGGCGGCCAGCGCCTCCCGGTACGCGACGCGCACCCGGTGCAGCGGGGCGGGCGGGCCAGCAGCGGCAAGGTCGTCCGTGCTCAGCGTGACCGCTCCGGGCGCAGCGGCGCGGCGACGGCTGGCCAGCAGCACGGCCGCGACCCCCAGCAGCACGATCAGGGCCAGCACCTGCGCCAGTGGGACCAGCCAGTTCGCGTTGACGACCTGCGCCGCCGGGCTGGACGGGACCGGCTGACCGGTCTGGATGGCCGCGTCCGGGGGCGGCGCGCCGCCCGACCCCGCGCCCGCCTCGCGTCCCCCCAGGTTCAACAGGATGGCCGACACGAACCACAGCAGTCCCGTCAGGGCCAGTCCGGCCACCATGAGCAGCTCGGACGGGTGGGGTGGGCGGCCCGCCCGGCGGCGCAGCTGCGGCACGCTGACCGCCAGCAGCAGGCACAGCAGGCCCGCGCCCAGCGCCAGTTCCGGCGGCACCAGCGGCGTCCCCACGTCAAGCTGCACCTGAGGGGCTTTCTGGGGCGGATTCAGCAGGTTCGGGGTGTCCGGACCGGCGGGCTGGGGCCTGGGCGTGGCGGTCCTGTCCGCGGGGGCCTGGGCTGTCTGCATTGCAGGCGGCGTGAGGACTGCCGCGATGTCCGGTCGCGGGGCGGGGAGCAGCGTGCTCAGCAGCGCTGCTGCCACGGCGCCGCCTGCCACCCAGGTCCACCAGCCAGGGGCTATCTGGGCTGCGTGGCGGGTGTCTCGCGCTGGCCGGGCCAGGGCGCCCCCGGCCAGCGCCAGGATCAGGCCGGGCTGCGGGGCGAGCAGGCCCGGCAGCAGCGCCAGCAGGCCCCGGCGCCGCCCATCTTCCAGGGCGTGCGCCCCGGCACTCAGCGCGAAACCGGACACGCTGAGCAGCAGGTACGTGCCCGCCAGGACCAGCAGCTGCCGGGGCTGCGCGACCGCGGCGGGCACCTGTGCCGCCACCCCCAGGCCGATGATCAGCTGCGTGCCGAGCAGCCGCGCCTGCCCCCACACGGGAAAGCGAACGCCCAGGGCGAACAGGCCGCAGATGAGCGCTGCCGCCCACAGCGGCAGCAGCCCGGCGAGGCCCAGCGGCAGCAGCGCCAGGCCGTACGCGGTCAGGGGTGGGCCGGTGCGTGGCGCGGCGAGGTCGTCCGGCACCGGGGAGGTCAGGTCGGTCATGGTTACCGGAGAATACGCGCGTCCCAGCGCGGAAGTTGCCACATCTGGCCTCTGACCGAACGGTGCGCAGACCGTTCCAGCGGGGCGCACGGGAGCAGCGCAATTTTTGGGGGTGGAGTGGGCCACCCGGTGCAGTGCAGGGGCGTGGACGCACCCGACACAGGCCGTCTCGCTCCGCCCTGCCGTCAGGGCAGGGCCGCCCCGATCCGGTGTGGATGCGGGGCGGCCCTGGGGGACGGACTTCAGTCGAGGAAGTCGCGGAGTTTACGGGTGCGGCTCTCGTGGTACTTGAGTTTGCGCAGCGCCTTGTTCTCGATCTGGCGGATGCGTTCGCGCGTGACGCTGAAGCGCTGCCCGACCTCCTCCAGGGTGTGCTCGCGGCCGTCCACGAGGCCCTTGCGGAACTTCAAGACCATCGCTTCACGCTCGGTGAGTTTCGAGAGAGCCTTTTCCAGCTCCTCGCTCAGGAGGGTCTTGGCGGCGTTCTCGACGGGGCTGTCGAGGTTCTCGTCGGGGATGAAGTCGCCGTAGAAGGAGTCCTTCTCGTCGCCGATGGGGGTTTCGAGCGAGACGGGTTCCTGGCTGACCTTCTGCACCTCCTCCACCTTCGCGGCGTCCCAGCCGGGGCCCATGGCCTCGGCGATCTCCTCGTAGGTGGCCTCGCGGGACAGTTCCTGCTGGAGCTGGCGGGCGGTGCGGGTCAGTTTGTTGATCGTCTCGACCATGTGCACCGGGATGCGGATGGTGCGGGCCTGGTCGGCAATGGCGCGGTTGATGGCCTGACGAATCCACCACGTGGCGTACGTGCTGAACTTGTAGCGGCGGCGGTACTCGAACTTCTCGACCGCGCGGATCAGGCCCTGGTTGCCTTCCTGGATCAGGTCCAGGAAGCCCAGGCCACGCCCGGTGTACTTCTTGGCGATGCTAACGACCAGTCGCAGGTTGGCCTCGATCAGGCCCTGGCGGGCGGCGGCGCCGTCCTCGGTCTGGCGCATCAGGCGGCGGCGGGCGCGGTCCTCGAGTTCGAGGTCCTCCTCAAGCACCTTGCGGGCTTCCTCGCCTTCCTCGATGCGGCGCGCCAGGGCGATTTCCTCTTCGAGGGTCAGGAGGGGCACGCGGCCGATCTCGTGCAGGTACTGGCGCACCGGGTCGTTGGACACGGCGCGGGGCATGTCGTCGAAGTATTTCTCCTCGTCGTCGTCCTGCGCGGCGGCCGGGCCGTCCTCGGCGGCTTCTTCCTCGGTGTCGTCCTCGTCCTCGTCGAGGTCCTGCACCTCGATGTTCTGCCCGGCGAGGTACAGCTGCATGTCCTCGAAGGCGTCGGGGCTTTCCGGGTCGAGGCCGTTGGCTTCCAGCGCGCTGGCCAGGGCCGTGGCGATCTCCTCGCTGGCCAGGACGCCTGCGGCGCGCCCGGCTTTCAGGAGTTCCTGAATACTGGCGTGCGCGTAGTAGGGTTTCTCGGCGGGGCCGCCCTTGACGGGACCAGCGGCGGGTTTGGCCGAGGGCTTCGCGGCGCGCGCGGAGGGTTTGGCGGCCTTGGCGGGCTTCTCGGCCGGCTGGGCCGGTTCAGCCTTCTTCGCCGCAGCTTTCTTGACGGGCTTCTCGGCGTCGGCTTTGGGCGCGGCTTTCTTCGCGGCGGGCTTGCGGGCCGGCTCGACGGTTTCGGCCGCGACAACTGGCGCGGCGGCGCTGGCCGCGGCCGTGTCGGTGGCCGGGGCAGGCTCGGCGTCAGGTTTCGCGACCTTCTTGGCGGCTGGTTTCGCCGGGGCGGGCTTGGCGGGCAGGGGGCTGGTGGCGGTGGTGACCACCTTGGGCGTCGTGCCGGGCGCCACGCGGGCGCGGGCGCGGGCCGCGGCCTTGGTTTCGCCGCTTTCGGCGTCGACTTTCTTACGGGTGCGGACGGTCGTGGAATCTGCCATGCGGCCTCCTGGGGTGGGGTCGGGGCGGGTGTGCGGTTGAGGTTGGGGAGGGTGTCCGGGCGGGGGGTCATGCGCCGGGCGCCGGGCACCTGAACGCGTCAGTCTAGCAAACGCGCCTCGCAGCGCATCGTGACGCAGGAGGGAGGGCTGGTGGGGGACGCCGGGCCAACAGGAGGAATACGGACTGAGGGGCGCAAAGGTTCCCGCCGTTCAGGCGCGGGTGACGCTCAGGACCTTGAAGCCCGCCTCACGCAGGGTTTCGGTGACCTCACCCAGGGCGCGCAGGTCGGCCTCGTAGGGCAGGAAGTCGTTCGCGACGAGGTGCAGGGTCCCACCGGGCCTGAGGCGGCGTCCGGCAGCAGCGATGAACTCGCGCGCGACGTCCAGCACCACGCCGCGGCCCACGTGGAAGGGCGGGTTGGTGAGGATCACGTCGAAGGTCGCGCCCCCCAGTTCGGCGTCCACATCCGAGTGGAGGGCCGCGCCGCTCAGGCCGCTGGCGGTCAGGGTGGCCTGGGCGCTGCGCACGCTGGGCATGTCACCGTCGACCAGCGTGACGTTCGCGCCGCGCCGCGCGGCCCACGCGCCGATCAGGCCGGTGCCGCAGCCCAGGTCCAGCACGTCCCGGCCCGCCAGGGTCGTGCCGTCCGGATCGAGGCGTTCCAGGGCGCCCAGCATGAGCGCGGTGGCCTTGTCGGGCTTGGCGGCGCTGAACACGCCGGGCAGGCCCACGACGGTCACGCCGAACGCCTCGAAGCCCTCGGGGTCCGGGAAGGGCGGGGTGGGGCCGGGGCGGCGGATCAGTTTTGCCACGCGCATCCCGCCGTCCCGGGCCACGACCTCGCCGGCGCCGAAGGCGTTGCCCGCGAGGCGCACGTAGCGGTCAAAGCCCTTGTCACGGTCCCCGGCGATGTACAGGGTGCCGCCCGGGGGCGTGCTGGCATGCGCCCACGCGACCTGCGCGGCGGCGTAGGCGTTCCCGCGGTCCCCGGCGAGTACCAGGGCCACGGTCTTCGCCCGGTCCGGCCAGCGGTCCACCAGGGCGTCGCCGGGCGCAGCCGCGTGCGCGTCGAGCCCGGCGGCCTTCAGGGCGCTCAGGGCGGCGGCGCTGCCCTCCACGGCGCGCAGGGTCACGCCGGGCAGGCTGCCCAGCAGGCCGCCCATGGCGCTCAGGTCGAGGACCTCGCCGCGCACGCGGTCCCGGCGCATCACGCCCGCCAGCAGGGCCTGCGCGGCGTCCACGTCAGGGTAGCCACGCACGCCGCTTTTCGTCAGGGCCCGCAGGCCGTCCAGGCGGGACGGGAGGTTCGCGGGGCGCACCTCGAAGTAGTTCACCGCGCTGGGCGTGGGGGGCTCGGCTGAACCTGGGGCGGGGCGCGCCTGGGGGGCGCGGTCATTCTTGAACCGGATTTTCTGCTTGGGCCTGCGCGTCACCCCCACAGAGTCGCACACCCGCGCCGGGTTCTGGCCGCGCGCGCGGACTTCAATCGTCGTGGGGTGGCGGGGCGTCCGGATCGCAGTAGTCCAGCGTGCTGGGTTTGAAGTCCCCGATCACAACCTCGCGCTTGAAGGGGTACCCGACCCGGACGCCCTCGGCGGCGCACTCGATCGTGAAGCGCTTGCCCTTCGGGACGGGCGTGTCGCCGATCATGACGGGCCGCGCGGCCTCGTAGATGGACGCCCAGGGCGTGCAGAAGTAATGCCCGATCAGGCGGCCCCCGTTGCGGCCGTAGATCACGTCGCCGCGGTCAATCGCGGCCTGAATGTCCTGCCAGAGCGCCACGCTGTCGCGCGGGCTGGGGTCGAGCGCCCACATCTCCGTGATGACCTGCCGCGCGCGCGGATCGTGCCGCAGCGTCGGCGCGGCGACCGGGTCGGTCATCACCCACGGGTCGAAGCCGGACTCGCCGGGCAGCGCCACGTGGGCCGGGCGGGGGGCCGCGGCGGCCGTCCGGTCCGGTGCGCGGCGGGCCTTGATCAGCGCGGGATAGCTGAGCACCTGACCGGCGTGGTACAGGCCCTCGACGGCCTTCTTGGCGTGCTCCTCGACCTGCTCGTGCAGCGCCTGGCTGGCGCCGGGCGTGTACATGCGCTCGGCGTACTCGGCGCGGCTGACCGCCTCGGCGAACAGGCCGCGCACCCCGGCGAGCCTGCTGCGGTGGGCTTCAGGCGTGGATTTTTCCAGGGCGTTCATGACGCTCTCGGCGTGCAGGCGCATGGCGCTCAGCGCGGCGATCATGGCGTCCAGGTGGGGGCGAGGGCAGGGTTCCACAGGGGACCAGTCGGGCAGCGGGGCGGGCAGGGGCGCGGCGGGCTGGAACTGCGGATCGTGCGCGGCGCGCGTGGCGTGCGCCAGCCAGCGCTGCACGTCCTGGTAGTACGCCTGCACCTGCGAGAAGGTCACGGGGGGCACGAAGCCCACGGTGGCGGGGTCGGCCTGCTCGTCGGCCCTGAGCATGCGGTCCCCGAGCGTCTGGAGGGCGAAGGCGTTCCAGATGCAGGCGAGTTCCACGCCCACCTGCGCGGGCATGTCGAAGGGACTTGTGCCGCTGGCTGTCAGGTCGAAGCGGCGGCGTTCGGCGGCGTCCAGCAGGTCGTGCACGGTCGCGCCGGCCCGCTGGTAGGCGTAGAGGGTCTCGGCGTTCTGCTCGCCGCTCAGGGCGGCCCGCAGGCGGGTCCAGACGGTTGGGGGTTCCACACCAGCACAGTATTGTCCGGGCCGCGGCGGGGTTCCCGCACCTGCGGGGGCGCGGGGCCCGGGTCGGGCCCGCCGCGCGGTACGCTGCGGCCCATGCGTGTTCCTGCGGTTGCGGCTGTTCTCGCCCTGTGTGCGGTTGTGGGTGGGGGGGTGATCTGGTGGCAGGGTGGCGCGCGCTGGCGCGGCGAGCTGTACTGCTTCGCGGACCCCGCCCGGGTGTGGGGGACCGCCGCGCTTCCGGTGGGCGCCACGCCGTCCTGCCCGGCGTCCCAGGGCGTGAGGCGCGAGGTGCGCAGCGGGCAGACGCGGGTCGAGCAGTTCACCCTGGCCCGCTGGGAGCCGCGGGCGATCCGGGACCTGCTGACCGCGCAGGGGTTCGCGGTGACGCACGAGCTGCCGGACGATGGCGTGCAGGCCGAGGCCGTGCTGACCCGCCAGGGCGAGACGGTGCTGCACACGGCGGCGCACCAGGGTGCGGGGACGTTCGTGACGCTCAGTTCGCCCGGCGAGCGCTGAAGCCCAAAGCAGCGCCCCCGCCCTGGTCGGGGCGGGGGTGTCGATGAAAGCGCTGCGCGGGTTGGGTTCAGTTCAGGACGCGGCGGGCGCCGTCGTAGCGGCTGGCCCAGTAGGGGTTGCTGAACAGCGGCTCGATCATGGTCTTGCCGTGGTAGCTGTTGGCGTTGGCCATCATGCCGTCGCCCATGTAGATCCCGACGTGGCTGGCGGTGCGGCCCATGGTGTTGAAGAACACCAGGTCACCGGCGCGCAGGTCGCGGCGGCTGACGGCACTGCCGACGCGCCACTGTGCGGCAGCGGTGCGGGGCAGGCTGATGCCCAGCTGGCGGAAGACGTTCAGGGTGTAGCCGCTGCAGTCCAGGGCGCCGCCGCCGGTGGCGCCGAGGACGTAGCGGGCGCCGAGGAAGCGGGTGGCGGCGGCGCGGACGACGGCGCTGCCCTGCGGTGCGGCCTGGGGCGCGGCGGCCTGGGGGCGCGCGGCGGGGGCGCTGGTGCTGGCGCCGCCGAGGTTGAGTTTCTGACCCACCTGGATGGTGCTGCTGCTGAGTTTGTTCAGCTGCATGAGTTTGGCGGCGTCCACGCCGGCGTTCCGGGCGATGGAGTAGAGGGAGTCACCGGCCTTGACGGTGTAGGTGGCGGCGCTGGCGCTGGTGCTCAGCGCGAGGAGGGTCAGGAGGATGCGCGTGGCTTTCATCGATAGGAGAAGTTTAGCGTAGCTTTATTTACCTGTCCTTAATTCATCCGCATTCTGGCCTATGATATGCGCCTATACGGCCTCTATGCGTTCAGCTGACCCGTTTATGAGTCCTCGGTTGCCTTTATGGGCCACAATTCACATAAACAGTCTCATAGAAGTTCTGGTGTGTCACAGGCCCGCCGACACGCACCAGAGCGGCTTTGCCGAAAACCGTACATCCTCAGAATTCTCACATGGTAGACCAGAACTGCATGAGCATCCCCCAAAGGAATGACGGGTCACCTCCTCAAAGCCGATCTAATGCGTGCCCAGGCCCACTCATCATGCAGGCGCATATACAGCCGCCGGCGCAGGCCTTCATGAACCAGGTGAGCCGGTCCAGCGCGCTCCCAGACGTCGCCCGCCCCACTGCCTATACTCGGTGGACACGGGCGCCACCACCGCCCACCCCACGGGGTACCCTGGAGGACGGCATGAAGGAAACCCTCTCGACCGAGCAGATCCAGACCGGACTCAAGCACTACCGCCGCATCGCCCGGCAGGACATGCTCCGCGCAGGCGAAACGCCCCACCCGGACGCGTTCCTGAAACACGCCGAGAGCCGACGCGAGGTCTACACCCGCCTGGGCAGCTACGCGGACGACCACGGCCCAGACGAGGTCATCACCCACGCCCTCGACCTGTACCGCACCCTGCCCTTCGTGACCGGCACCCCTGAACACGAACACCCGGACATCAAGGGTCAGGAAAACGCCCTGGAGAACTTCTTCCTGCTGATCGGCCTGGACCCCAAGACCCGCCGTGAAGCTCGCAGCAAACGCCCCCGCCTGACCTGAAGCCCACCCCCGACCCCGCCGCGCCGCCCCCTGACCCCAGGAGGGCGGCGTTCCGGTCCCAGCCGCTACACTTCCAGCCATGCCGAACCCCGAATTCGTCGGACTCGTGAACTCCCTCCAGGCGACCGCCGAGGCCGCCCTGGGTGACCTGAACGCCGCCACCGCCAGCGCCGCCCGCGACGGCCTGCTGCACGAAACCCGCGCCCGCCAGACTGCCGAGCGCAGCCTGAAACTCCTGACCATGCTGGCCGAGAAGACCCGCGGCAACCTGGACTTCACTGAAGCTGACCTGCTGACCGGCGCGATCGGCAGCGTCCGCGAACGCCTCGCCGCGCCGAGCAGCGGCGCCGACGCGACCGGGCCGGACGCGAACTGACGTGCGGGCCACCCTCCAGCGCGTCACCCGCGCCACCTGCACCGTCGAAGGTGTACTGACCGGGCAGACCGGCCCCGGCCTGCTCGTCCTGCTGGGCGTCGCGCCCGGCGACACCGACACCACCGCCCGCGCCCTGGCCGCCAAGATCGCCAAACTGCGCATCTTCGGCGACGACCAGGGCCGCATGAACCGCAGCGTGCAGGACATCGGCGGCGGCGTCCTGAGCGTCAGCCAGTTCACGCTGTACGCCGATACGCGCGGCGGCAACCGTCCCAGCTTCACGGCCGCCGCCCCCCCCGACCACGCCCGCGCGCTGTACCACACCTTCAACGCCGCGCTGCGCGACCTGGGCCTCCCGGTCGGCGAGGGCGTCTTCGGCGCGCACATGGTCATTGACCTGACCAACGACGGCCCCGTCACTCTCACCCTGGATGTCGACTGAAGCGGAGTCAGCTCTCCCCTGCCCGCATGTGTGTCTGGGGCGCGCTTCTCACGTGCTGCGCGTAGGGTGGGACGCATGACGCGCCGAACACTGGCCGCCCTGCTGCTCCTGACCGCGCTGCCGGCCCTGGCCGCCCCGTACGTGGTGCGGGCCGGGGACACGCTGTACTCGATCGCGCGGGCGAACGGGACGACCGTGGACGCCCTGCTGCGGCTGAACAAGCTGTCCGGCACCGCGCTGGAGGTTGGGCAGACCATCCAGTTGCCCGCCAGGGGTGAAGCTCCGCCCAGCGCCACGAGCAAACCGGGCCTGCCCGCGCCGCTGTCCAGTGACCAGCTGACGCCCACGCCCGCCACGGCGCGCATTGCGGGCGTGAACATCACGGTGCCGGGCAGCCTGCGCATGGGTGACGCGTTCCTGGTCAGCCTGAGCGGGCCGCGCGCCGCGCAGGCGACCGTGCGGTTTCCCAGCGAGGTGGGCGAGGACGTCCGGCAGCCGAACGAGGTGCTGCGGCCGGTCGGGGGCGCGGAGCAGTTCGTGGTGGTGGGCCGCGTGGTGCTGGGCAAGACCACCCCGGTCGTGTACGAGGTGAGCCTGGACGGGCAGATGGTCCGCGGCCGCATCCCAGTGCTGGGCCTGGAGGATCCCATCCAGCACCTGAACCTGCCGCCCAGCGTGAGCAAGGTGCTGGTGGACCCGGCCCGCGCAGCGGAGGACGCGCTGGTGGAGAAGGCGTACGCGCGGCGCACCCCGCAGGCCTGGAGCAGACCCTTCGCGCCCGCGCTGAAGGGCGTGGCGCCGACGAGTTCGTCGTTCGGGCAGCCGCGCACGTACGTGGCGGGCGGCCCGGTCGCGTATCACTTCGGCACCGACTACCCCGCGAAGGCCGGGACGCCGGTGCTGGCTGTGAACGACGGGACGGTCGTGATCGCCGGGCGCTACCCGGTGCGCGGCGGGCTGGTCGTCATCGACCACGGGGCGGGCGTCGTGAGCCTGTACTTCCACCAGAGCCGCGTGACCGCGAAGGTCGGGCAGAAGGTGAAGCGGGGGGACAAGGTGGGCGAGGTGGGCAGCACCGGCCTGAGCGCCGGGCCGCACCTGCACCTGGAAATCCGCGTACGCGGCGAGGGCACGAACCCCGCCGGGTGGGTGGGCCGCCTGTGGCCCCGCTGAGGGGCGTATCCTCCGGGCGTGCCTGAACTTAACCGACTGCTGGTCGTGACGCCACACCCGTCCGGCGCGCTGCCCGCCGAGGTGCTGAGCGACATGCTCGGCCCGGACCTCCTGAATGCGGGCGCGCGGGACGCCCTACTGCGCCGCGTGTTCCTGGACGGTGACCCGTACACCGACCTGATCTTCCACCTGCCGGGCGCGCGCAGCGTGCAGGCCGCCTGGAGCCGCTTCGCGGTGGACCTGAACCGCGACCGGGACGACCGGGACGAGAACGGCGTGATCAAACGCGGCACCTTCGACCGTCAGCCCCTGTATCCGACAGGGTTCACGCTGAGCGAGGCGGCGCGCGAGACCCGGCTGCGCCGCTACTGGGATCCCTTCCACGCGCTGGTGGCCCTGGAAGCGCAGGAAGCGGACCTGCTGATCGTGGGGCACTGCATGGCGCCCAGCGGCCCGGCCCTGAGCCACGACACCGGCACGCCCCGCCCGGGCCTGTGCCTGATGACCGGAACGGACGACGCCCCCACCTTCCCGCACGCGGCGTGGGAGGCCCTGCGTGCCGCCTGCGCCGACGCCTTCGCATCCGTGCTGGCGGACACGCCCTATCCGGACGTGCAGGTGGGCGTGCCGTGGCAGACCGACACCATCAGTGCCGCGTACGCAGCGCCGGGCCGCGCGGCGTTCGGGATCGAGGTGAACTCGGGCCTGTACCTGAACGCGGACGGCTCCCCCCGCCACGACGTGATCCACGCCCTGCACGAGGCCTTCGCCCGCTTCGCCCCGCACGCTCTGGCCCTCGCCCGGGGCTGAGCCGACCGAAACGGAGGGAGCGCCGCGGCCCCCTCCGATCTGAATACCGCTGTCAGTGGTCGCGGGTGGCGAGGGTCCGCACAGCGCCCAGCAGGTCCTGCGCGGCCTGCTGGTTCGCGGCGCCGGCCAAGGCCCCCTCCAGCGCGGCCAGGCCCGCGGCCGCCTCACGGTCCGCGAAGGCCTGCGCGTACGTGACGCTGCCGCTCTCCAGCAGCCAGCGGTGGATGTCCGCGATGACGCCCGAGTCCTTCTCCGGGCGGTCACGGTGCATCTGCGCCAGGAACGCGCCGCGCTGACCGGCGGGGGCGTGCGCCAGCCAGTGCAGGACGATCAGGGTGCGTTTGCCCTCCAGCAGGTCGCCGCCGATCTCCTTGCCGTACTTATCGGGGTCGCCGTTCAGGTTCAGGACGTCGTCGCGGATCTGGAATGCCGCGCCCAGCGCCAGCCCGGCGGGCAGGAAGTCCGGGTGCGGCGCGGCCCCGGCGGCCAGCGCGCCCAGTTGCAGCGGCACGACGACCGTGTAGTACGCGGTCTTCAGGCGCACCATGTCCAGGTAGTCGCCCTCGGCCAGCCCCCACTCGCGGGCCTCCACCCAGCCCAGGTCGAGGTGCTGGCCCTCGGCGGTGCGGTGGATCATCTCCAGGAACGCCTCCATCGCGCCGGGCACGCCCGCGCGGTGCACGGCCGCCCACATGTACGCGTGCAGGCCGTCCCCGGCGTTGATGGCCAGCGCCGCGCCGTGCAGGCGGTGCAGCGCGGGTCGCCCCCGGCGTTCCTCGCTGTCGTCCTCAATATCGTCGTGGATGAGCACCCAGTTCTGGAAGAGTTCCAGCGCCGCCGCGAGCCACAGGGCCCCCTCCCAGGCGGGCGTGCCGGGCTGCACGCCGTGCGCGCGGGCACTGGCGAGCAGCAGGTCGCTGCGGATGCCCTTGCCGCCGCGCTGGGGGTAGTCACGCAGCATCGTGTGGTACGCAGCAAGTTCAGCTCTGGGCGCGGCCGCCGGGTCGGGCAGCAGGGACAGCACGCGGGACAGCAGTTCGGCACGCATCGCCGCGCAGCATAGTGCAGCCGCCGACCCCGAAGGACACGTGAAGGCACACTGCGCGGCACCGGACAGTTCCTCAGGCGCGCGCCCGGGAGGATAGACACATGACGAGCAAGCGCGCCCGCCGCATCCTGACCCTCGGCCTGCTGCTGGGGGGCCTGTCCCTGGCGGCCGTAGCCGCCGCGCAGGGCACCGCGAATGCCCCGGCCACGGTGGCCACAGCCTCCCCCGCCCTGCGCCCTGCCCTGAACGGTGAGCGCCGGACCCTGACCCTGCCGGGCTTCGGCCGGGTCGCGTACTACGCCGACCCGCGCGGCGCGGGCCGCCCCCTGATCCTGACCAGCAGCGTGAACGCCGCCGCCAGCGCCTACGAGATGAAACCCCTGTGGGACGCGTTCGCCGGGAAGCGCCCCGTGTACGCCCTGGAATGGCCGGGTTTCGGCAGCAGCGACCGCCCCGACACGCGCTACACGCCCGAACTCATGACGAGCGCCCTGACCGCCCTGACCGCCCAGCTGGGCACGGACGTGGACGTGGTCTCCCTGAGCCTGGGCAGTGAGTTCGCCGCCCGCGCCGCGCTCCAGGACGCCCGCATCCGCAGCCTGGTACTCATCAGCCCCAGCGGCCTCGGCCAGCCGCGCGGCGGCACGCAACGCGCCACCGGTGAGGACGGCGGGCAGACGCTGTACAACCGGCTCAACGCGGTCAGCTCGCCCCTGTACGCGCTGCTGCGCACCCGGATCAGCATCGAGTACTTCCTGAGCCGCTCGTTCCGGGGGCCCGTGGATCAGGGCCTCGTGAACTACTCGCTGGACACCACGCGCCAGCCCGGCGCGAAGTACGCGCCCCTGTACTTCATCAGTGGGCAGCTGTTCACCCCCGACGCGTACAGCGACCTCTATAGCCGCCTGAAGATTCCCACCCTGGTCCTGTACGACCAGGACGCCTTCGTCTCCTTTGACCGCCTTCAGGAGTTCACGCTGCGGCCCGGTGTGCGCGCCGTACGCATTCAGGGCACCGACGGCCTGCCGCAGTTCGAGAAGACTGCGGAGGTCGTGGAGGTCATGACGGCCTTCTGGTCCACCCCGGACGGGAACTGATCCACAGCTGCGGCCTCAGCGGCACGGCCACCGCTTATCGTGAAGCCTGAGCTGATGACCGACGCTTCCACCCCACCGATCCTCACGCTGCCGCTGGCCTGGGAACAGCGCGACACCGCCCCCGACCTGGCCCGCGCCAGCGCGCAGGCGCACCTGCGCACGCCCGCCCACGCGCAGGCGAGCGTGTTGCTGGCGTACCTTGACTGGCGCGCAGGCCAGCTGCCACGCGCGGGCGAAACCGTCACCGGCGCGATCAGCACCCTGCGCCTCGGTGAACCCAGCGTGTGGCTGGGGCGCGGGCTGAACGTCCTGGCGGCCCTGCAAAGCACCCTGAACCGCGCCGACCGCGCCGTCGAACTGTACGAGGAGCAGGTGGCGCTGGCCCGGCTCATCCAGGACCCCGAACTGACCGCCACCGCCCTGCACGACCTGGCCGTGGAACTGCGTCACAGCGACCCGGACCGCGCCCGCACGCACATCACCGAGGCGCTCGGAGCGTTCCAGCAGCTGGCCTACCCCTTCGGCGTGGCCATCGCCCACGCGAACCTCGCCGAGTTCGCCCGGGATGACGGGGACCACGCCTGCGCGCAGGAGCACCTGCGGCGCGCCCTGGCGTACCCGCACCTGCACCAGCATCCCCACCTGGAAGCCAGCCTGCTGATCACGCTGCTGCACGTCCTGCCCCCAGACGCGGACCAACCCGAACGGCAGGCGGCCGGGGAGCGCCTGCGGCACCTGCATGGCCACAACGAGAACCCGGAACTGCGCGCCACCGCCGCGCTGCACCTGGCCGAGCAGGCCAGTCCCGGCGAGCAGGTCAACCTCCTGAGTACCGCGCTGCGCGGCGTGGAGTCCCTGGGTGACCACATGCTGCTGCCCGAACTGCACGAGCGGCTCAGTGCCGCGCACCAGGCGCTGGGACGCCACGATCTGGCCCTGACGCACCTACGTGAAACCCTGGCTTACACGCGCCGCACCCATCAGGCCGAGCGGCGCCAGTCCATCCAGACCTTCGAGGTCCTGGCCCGCATTCAGCAGTTGCAGGATCAGGCCCGCGAAGCCCGGCAGCGCAACGCCGAACTGCAGACGCACCTTCAGGAACTGCGCGCCCTGAACGCCCGCATCCGGGAGCTGAGCCGCACCGATCACCTGACCCGTCTGGCCAACCGCGAGCACCTGTTCACCGAGGGGCAGCACCTGGCGCAGACCGCCACGCCGGACACGCCGCTGAGTGCCGCGATCATCGACGTGGACCACTTCAAGGTCGTGAACGACACCTGGGGCCACCAGACGGGTGACCTGGTGCTGCAACGCGTGGCCCGCATGATCCTGGACGTGACCCGCCCCGGCGACATCGCTGCGCGCTACGGCGGAGAGGAATTCGTGCTGCTGCGCGCCGCATCCGCCGAGGACCTGAGTGAGAGCTGCGCGGACCTGCAGCAGCTGATTCGCCTGCACCCCTGGGGGAGCGTGGCGCCAGGCCTGACCGTCACCCTCAGCATCGGCGTGGCGCAGATCACGGCCCCCGAGTTCGATCAGCTGGTCGGGCACGCCGACCGCCGACTGTACCGCGCCAAACGGGACGGCCGGAACGCCATCCGCGACCAGGACTGAGTGGAGCCCGCACGGCACAGCGGTGCCCAGAGCCGTGAGGTGCCAGGGGCACCCCACGACCTGATTCAGAGCCGTTGAGGGCACCCCAGCCCTGCCGAATGTCGCGTGGACATGGAAGACAGCGGGCGGCCCACCCGGTGGTGAGCCGCCCACTGATCCGCCGTTACTTCACAACGATGTTGATGATGCGGCCGGGTACGTAGATCTCCTTGACGATCTGCTTGCCCTCGATGAAGCGCGCCACGTCGGCGTTCTCTTTGGCGGCGGCCATCGCCTCGTCCTGCGTGGCGCTCTTGCTGATGGTGACCTGCCCGCGCACCTTGCCGCTGACCTGCACGCCCATGGTGACGGTGTCGCGGGTCGCGGCTGCCTCATCGACTTCGGGCCACGCGGCGGTGTGTACGCTGCCCTCCTGGCCGCGCGCCGCCCAGATTTCCTCGGCGATGTGCGGCACGACGGGGGCCAGCAGGCGGTTGAAGATGTCCAGCGCCTCGTCCCAGGCGGGCGTGCCGAACACCGGGGCGCGCTTGGCCTTGACCAGGGTGTTCGTCAGTTCCATCAGCGACGCGATGATCGTGTTGAAGCTCAGGCGCTCGAAGTCCCCGGTGACCTTCTTCAGGGTGCTGTGCACCGCGAAGCGCAGGTCCGCGTCACTGACGGTCTCGGCGGGGCCGGTGACCTTGTCGTCGGTGAACAGGGTCCACACGCGGCTCAGCCACTTGGCGGGGCCGTTGATGCCCTGCGGGTCCCACGGGCCACCCAGTTCCCACGGCGCGATGAACATCAGGTACGTGCGGACCGTGTCCGCGCCGTACTCGCGCACCAGGTCGTCCGGGTCGACGACGTTCCCGCGCGACTTGCTCATCTTCTCGCCGTCCTCGCCCAGGATCATGCCCTGGTTGCGCAGGTGCGCGAAGGGCTCACTGTGCTTGGTCAGGCCCATGTCGCGCATGACCTTCACCCAGAAGCGCGAGTACAGCAGGTGCAGGATCGCGTGCTCGATGCCGCCCGTGTACAGGTCCACGGGCATCATGGGGTCCTTGGCGGGATCGAAGGGGCCCTCGTGGTAGTCGGGGCTCAGGTAGCGGTACATGTACCAGCTGGAGTCCACGAAGGTGTCCATGGTGTCGGTGTCGCGCTCGGCGGGGCCGCCGCAGACGGGGCAGGTGGTCTTCAGCCACTCGGTGTCCAGTTTCAGGGGGCTCTGGCCGGTCGGGGTGAACTCCACGTTCTCGGGCAGGCGCACGGGCAGCTGGTCCTCGGGGACGGGCTGCGCGCCGTGCTCGGGGCAGTGCACGAAGGGAATCGGCGTGCCCCAGTAGCGCTGGCGGGCGAACAGCCAGTCGCGCAGGCGGTACGTGGTCTTCGCCTTCGCGATGCCGCGCGCCTCCAGCTGCTCCACGATCCCGGCGATGCTAGCCTTCCCGCCGGGCATCCCGTCGAACTCGCCGCTGTTCACGATGACGCCCTCACCGGTGTAGGGCTCGGCCGCGTCCTCGGCCATCGGCTCGGCGCCCCCGGCGCGGATGACCTCCACGATATCCAGGCCGAACTTGCGTGCGAACGCGAAGTCGCGCTCGTCGTGCGCGGGCACGGCCATGATCGACCCGGTGCCGTACGTGACCAGCACGTAGTCCGCCACCCAGATCGGCAGTTGATGACCGGTGATGGGGTGCGTGGCGTAGCTGCCGGTGAACACGCCGGTCTTCTCCCCTTCCTGCTGGCGCTCCACGTCGGTCTTGCGGCCCGCCGCCGCCACGTACGCCTCGACCTCCGCGCGCTGCTCGTCGGTGGTCAGGTCCGCCACTTTGGCGTGCTCGGGGGCCAGCACCATGAACGTCGCGCCCATCAGGGTGTCCGGGCGGGTCGTGAACACCGTCTCCGACCCGGCCGGCGTGTCGAAGGTCACCTCTGCACCCACCGACTTGCCGATCCAGTTCGTCTGCATCAGGCGGACCTTCTCGGGCATGTCCGTGTCACTGAAGTCCAGCAGCTCGTCGGCGTAGTCCGTGATCTTCATGTACCACTGACTCAGGTTGCGTTTCTCCACGGCGGTGCCGCAGCGCTCGCAGTGGCCGTTCACGACCTGCTCGTTCGCCAGGACCGTCTGGTCCTTCGGGCACCAGTTCACCAGCCCGCCCTTCTTGTACGCCAGGCCGCGCTTGTAGAACTCGATGAAGAACCACTGGTTCCAGCGGTAGTACTCCGGGTCGCAGGTGGCGAACTGGCGGCTCCAGTCGATCATGGTGCCCATCGCCTGGAACTGCCCGGTCATCCGCTCGATGTTCGCGTACGTCCACGTCGCCGGATTCGTCTTGTTCTTGATGGCGGCGTTCTCGGCGGGCAGGCCGAACGCGTCGAAACCCATCGGGAACAGCACGTTGTACCCGCGCATCCGCAGCCAGCGCGCCCGCGCGTCCGGCGCCACGTTCGCGTACCAGTGCCCGATATGCAGGTTCCCGCTGGGGTACGGGAACATCGTCAGGGCGTAGAACTTCTCGCCCGGCGCGTCCTCATTGAACTTGTACAGGCCGCTCTGCTCCCAGGCGCCCTGCCACTTCTTCTCGATGGCGTGCGGATTGTACCGCTCCATGCGCGGCTCGGGAATGTTGATCGGGTGCTCGTTGTTCATCTGGGTCATGGGTGGGCTCCTTCGGGGGGTGGGCTCTGGGCGCTGAGGCACAAGCGGCCCTTGGGTTGAACGTTCAGGGCGCAGGGCCAAAAAAACGCCCCGGCAGCCAGCCGGGGACGCTCGAACGGACCGTAAGTCAGTCGAGGCGTCCCCGGGTGGTAAGCGCAGAGCGGATCATGCCTGGAAGTGTAGCCCATTCGGGCGGCGGCGTCAGCCCGCAGGTTCAGCCCGCGTAGACGCTCCCCGCCTCTGGTTACATCGCGGGGGGAATCTCGATGCCGATCAGGCCGAGGGTGTCCTCGAAGGCGGTGCGGACGCGGGCGACGAGGGCCAGTCTCGCTTCGCGCAGGCCTTCGGGGCTGGCGAGGACGTTCGTGGCGGGCTTGCCCTGCTTGTCCTTAGCGTTGTACCAGGCGTTGAAGGACGTGGCGAGGTCCAGGGCGTACTGGGCGACGCCGTGCGGGGAGTGCGCGCGGACGGCCTGTTCGACGACTTCGGGGAGTTTGGCGACCTGCTTGGCGAGGATCAGGTCCACGTCGGGCAGGGCGTCCCAGGCGGCGCCGGTGCCGTCTACGGTATGCCCGGCCTCCTGGGCTTTGCGCAGGATGTTCGCGGCGCGCACGGCGGCGTACTGGATGTACGGGGCGGTGTCGCCCTGGAGGCTGCTGGCCTTCTCCAGGTCGAAGTCGAAGGCGCGGCTGGGTTCGTTGCGCAGCATGGCGAAGCGCAGGGCGCCCACGCCAATGCGGCGTGCGATCTCCTGCGCGTCGTCACGGGTGGCGAGGTCGGGGTTCTTCGCGCTGAGTTCCGCAAAGCCCCGCGCGGCGGCCTGTTCCAGCGCGCTGTCCACCGCCAGGGTGATGCCCTTGCGGCCGCTGATGGTCTGCCCGTTCAGGTTCACGAATTCGTAGCTGAGGTGGATGCTGCGCGCTTCTTTCTCGGTCTCTCCGGCGACGCCCAGGCTGCTGCGCACGAGCATCTGGGGGTGTTTCTGGCGGGAGTCGATGACGTTGATGACCTCGTGCGCGTGCCCGAAGCGGGCGGCCTGGGCGCTGTCCCCGCCCGGGTCGCTGGTCCAGATGGTGTGCCCGGCGGGGTCGGTCATGAAGGGCTTGAAGGTCATGCCCTCGAACAGGCCGAACTTCCAGAACTGGAAGCCGATGTCCTTGGCGACATACATGGCCGTGCCGTCACTGCGGCGCAGCACCACGTTGGATTCCTCCAGGCCCGGCATGAACTCGCTGACGTCCATGATGAACGCGCCCGCGAACTTCCCTTCCGTGGGGTGCGAGGTGTAGCGGCTGCCCTCCAGGATGTCCATGGCGCGGTTCAGGAAGCCGCTGCCGACCACGTCGGACTCCCACACGAGCAGGTCGTACGTGGCGCCGATGCGGAAGCAGGTGTCCAGCTGGGCTTTCACGGTCTGCTCGACCAGGGGGCGCAGCAGGCCTTCTTCGAGCTTGTGCATGACCTCGCGGATGCCACTTTCCATGTCGGCCTTGGCGGGGTCGGCGTTCAGCCTCACGTAGCCCTCGCCCAGCCAGTGGTCGTATTTCTGCTCGCCGTTCCACTCGCGGCCGTAGTGGTCCATGGCGAACAGGCTCTCGGCGGCCTGCCGGCCGGTGTCGTCGATGTAGTTCTGCACCTCGACCTCGTACCCGGCGGCGCGGAAGATGCGGGCCATGCTGTCGCCGAGCACGACGTTGCGCAGGTGTCCCACGTGGAGTTCCTTGTTGGGGTTCACGCTGGTGTGCTCGATGACGACCTTGCCGTCCTGCGCGGGGAGGTTCAGGGGCGTCTGCACGACGCTGCGCACGAAGCCGCCGACGTCCACGAAGAAGTTTAGGAACGGCCCGGCGGCCTCCACGCGCTCAATCCCGTCTGGCAGCTGCACGGTCTGCGCGAGCGTCTGCGCGACCTGCGCAGGGTTCTGCCCGAGGGCCTTGGCGATCTGGAACGCGGCGGGCGTGCCGTAATCGCCGGGTTTGTTCGCAGGCGTCTCCTGGATGGCGGCGTCCAGCGGGGCGCCCATGCTGGCGGCGGCGGCCTCCACGGCGGTTTTGAGTCGAGCCTTCAGGTCCATAACTGTCAAGTGTACGGGAAAGCTCTGGAACGGGCGACCCGGACGGGCGAGTGGGGCCACCACGCGACCCAGTGGCCGCGCGGCTGTCGCTCCGACCGCGAGAGGCTCACCGGGTGGCCCGCTGCTGAGGTGTGGCCGGGCTGTGGTTCAGAAGATGCGGGGGTTGGGGGGCGTGTCCAGGGTCATGTCGGGTGCGGCTTCGTCCGCCCAGACTTTCATGTGCGTCAGGCGGGCGCTGCCGAACGAGGTGGTGAAGGCCACGTCGGAGGCGTCGCGGCCCTGGGCAATCAGGATGCGTCCCGCGCGGGGGCGGTTGTGCCGCGCGTCGAAGGTACGCCACTGGCCGTCGATGAACGCCTCGAACCAAGCGTGGAAGTCCATGGGGACCGGGTCGGGCGTGATGTCAATGTCGGGCAGGTACCCGCACACGTACCGGGCGGGGATGTTCAGGGCGCGGCAGAACGCGACGCCCATGTGCGCGAAGTCCCGGCAGACCGCGCGGCCACTGCCGAGCGCCTGGAAGGCGGTGGTGGCGCTGGTGGACCCGTAGCCGTACGTGCAGGTGTCGTTCAGGTAGTCGCTGATGGCCTGCACCTGCGCCCAGCCGCCCTGGATGTGCCCGAAGCGTTCCCAGGCGTCGGCGCTGATCAGGTCGCTGTCCACGTAGCGGCTGGGGAGCAGGTACGTGATGGTCTCGTCTGGCAGGGCCTCGACCGGGGTTTTGGGCAGGTCGGGGTGGGCGGGGTCGGCGTTGCGGGTGATTTCGGCGATCAGGTCGTGCCCGATGGTGAACGTGCCGGGCTGCGCGACGGTGCGCCAGACCGCGTTGCCGTGCGTGTCGGTGTACGTGTGGATGCCCTGCGCGGCGCCCAGGGGCCGCTGGTCCAGGATGCGCTGGCGGGTGCCGGTGGGTTCCAGTCGGTCGCGGGGCTGCACGACGAACAGCATGGGGGTCGGGTAGGGCACGTCGAAGGTCAGCTGGAAGCCGGCGCGCACGCGGACGGGACGGTCGAAGGAGCTCTGCGGGTCGGCGGCGGGGGCGTCGGGCTGGGCCATGCGCCTCAGTGTGAAGCTCGGCAGCGGGCAGGGGTGTGAGGCGCGCAGCGTTCTGCGTTCATGTTCTCCCGGTCAGGCGGCGGGGGGCGGTACCCTCGGGGCATGAACCGCTTGGGTCAGGAGAGCAGCCCGTACCTTCGTCAGCATGCGGACAACCCGGTGGCGTGGTGGCCGTGGGGCGAGGCGGCGTTCCGGGAGGCGCGGGAGCGGGACGTGCCGGTGCTGCTGTCGGTGGGGTACTCGACGTGCCACTGGTGTCACGTGATGGCGCACGAGAGTTTCGAGGACGAGGCGACGGCCGGGTACATGAACGCGCACTTCGTGAACGTGAAGGTGGACCGCGAGGAGCGGCCGGACGTGGACGCGGTGTACATGGCGGCCACGCAGGCCCTGACCGGTCAGGGCGGCTGGCCGATGACGGTGTTCCTGACACCGGACGGCGCGCCGTTCTACGCCGGGACGTACTTCCCCGCGCGCGACGGACACGGCCTGCCGAGTTTCTCGCGGGTGATGGCCAGCGTGGAGCGCGCGTGGCGCGAGGAGCGGCCCAAGCTGCTGGGGAACGCCGAGGCGCTGACCGAGCATGTCCGCGAGGCCAGCCGGCCGCGCGTGGCGGAAGGTGAGGTGGACGCCGGGCTGCTGGAGCGGGCGGTGGGGAACCTGCGGCGGGTGTTCGACGAGGCGCTGGGCGGATTTGGCGACGCGCCGAAGTTCCCGGCCCCGACGACGCTGGATTTCCTGCTGACGCAGCCCACGGGCCGCCTGATGGCGCTGCACACGCTGCGGCGCATGCTGGCGGGCGGGCTGCACGATCAGCTGGGTGGCGGCTTCCACCGCTACAGCGTGGACGAGGCGTGGCGGGTGCCGCACTTCGAGAAGATGCTGTACGACAACGCCCAGCTGACCCGCACGCTGCTGCGCGCCTACCAGCTCAGCGGGGACTCGGCGTTCGCGCAGGCGGCGCGCGCCGCGCTGGAGTACCTGCGGCGCGAGATGCTCGCCCCGGACGGAGGCTTCTACTCCGCGCAGGACGCGGATACGGGGGGCGTGGAGGGCCTGACATTCACGTGGACGCCCGCCGAGGTCTGGGAAGTGCTGGGCGACGCGGACGGCGAGCTGCTGTGCCGTCACCTGGACATCAGCGAGCCCGGGAACTTCCTCGACCCACACCGGCCCGAGGTGGGGCGGCGCAGCGTGCCGTTCGTGGCGCTGCCCGTGCCGGATCTGGCGCTGGAGCTCCGGCAGACGGAAGCGGAGGTCGCGGCGCACCTGGACGCCCTGAAGGTGCGCCTCCTGGCGGCCCGCGCGCAGCGGCCGCAGCCGGGAACGGACGACAAGGTCCTCACGTCGTGGAACGGGCTGGCGCTGGCGGCCTTCGCGGACGCGGCCCGCATCCTCCGTGAGCCCGCGTATCTGGAGGTCGCACGCCGGAACGCGGCGTTCATCGAGAGTCACCTGAGCCTGCCGGACGGCACGCTGCGGCACACCTGGGGGGGCGGACAGGCGCGCGTGGAGGGCCTGATGGAGGACCACGCGCTGTACGCGCTGGGGCTCGTGGCGCTGTTCCAGGCGGGCGGTGACCTGACGCACCTGCACCGCGCGCGCGAGCTGTGGGGGGTGGTGCGCCGCGACTTCTGGAACGAGGAGGCGGGCGTGTTCATGGCCTCCGGGGGCCGCGCCGAACCGCTGCTGGCGCGGCAGGCTCCGGGCTTCGACAGCGCCGTCCTGTCCGAGAACGCGGCAGGGGCGCTGCTAGCGCTGTGGATGCACCGCTCCTTCGCGGACGAGGCGGCGGAGGGCATGGCGCGCCGCACCGTGAACGCCTTCCGATCCGACATGCTGGCCGCTGCGGGCGGCTTCGGCGGGCTGTGGCTGGCCGCCGCGTTCCTCCACGCCCCTCACACCGAGGTCGCCATCATCGGCACCGCTGGGGAACGCGCCCCGCTGGAAGAAGTCGCGGCGGGCGTGTTCCTCCCCTTCGCCGCGCTGGCCTTCACGGAGGCGGGTGGTGACCTGCCCGTCCTTCAGGACCGCCCCGGTGACGGGCGCGGGTACGTGTGCCTGCACCACACCTGCGACCTGCCCACTACCGATCCCGGCGTGTTCCGGGCGCAGCTGGACCGGGTGGCTGGTGGGGGCCGGTAGGGTCAGCGCAGCGGCGTCCAGGTCAGTTCCACTGATCCACTGACCGACTCGCGGCAGGTGAACGCGTACCGTTCCACGATCTCCCCCCGGTTCAGCAGCGTGACGCGGAACTGCTCGGACTCTCCCCCACCGGGCAGGGCCTCGAAGCGTTCCGTGTCGTAGGGCACCCGCACTGACCGCGCCAGATTCAGCGACGCGGCCTCCTGACAGGGCGTCCCGTCGTTGTTGCTGCTCTCGACTGGGCCGCAGGCAGTTAGGGCGAGCAGCAGGATGGGGCATGTCAGGCCAGCCCGGTTCACCTGCCCAGCGTATCCTCACTGCACCATGTTGCGTGCATTCTGTTCTGTGTTGTCCCTCGAGTAGTTGCGGGGCTCCGAATGTGTGAGCGCTACGCTCAGGGCATGAGCGCGCCCACCACCCCGGCCGCCAGCGCGGCGCCCCCCCTTCCCGTCCAGCCTCCCACCCCGACCGGACTGCTCCGGCTGTTCGTAGGGGTCGCGCTGGTCGGCATTGGCGGCGGCCTGCCCGCCCACACCCGCCGCGCCCTGACCACCCGCGGCTGGATGACCGACGCCGAATTCGCCGAGGCCTACACGCTGGCGCAGCTCACGCCCGGCCCGAACGCCGTGAACCTCGCCGCGATGATCGGCGCGCGCCTGCTGGGCGGGGGCGGCGCGGCGCTGGCGGTCGTGGGCATCCTCACGCCCGGCCTGATCGCCATGCTGACCGTCACCGTCTTCACCCTCGGCCTGCCCGGCGGCCTGCCCAGTGGCGTACAGAGCGGCCTGCGGGGCGCGGCCTGCGCGGCGCTGGGCGTCATGCTGACCGCCGCCCTGCCGGTCCTGAAGGTCACGGCGGGCATCCGCTTCGGCCCCACCCTCGCCGTGATCACCTTCCTGCTCCTTGCCGTCCTGCGCGCCGATCTGCTGCTCGTCCTGGCGGGCACCGTGATCGTCGGCCTGATCCTCCACCGCCCCCGGAGCGGCGAATGAGACGGGGTTCTGCCACTCCATGGACAGATTGCACCCCCACCGCTCTGTCCATGCCACTCCCGGAACCCGTCCTTCTCCCATGCGCATCCGCGCGGACCCGGCGGTTTTCGCAGCCCACCGGGCCGGAGGCGAGATGACCGCCGATCCGCTGGACATCCTGCTCACGTTCGCGCGGCTGGGCCTCGTGAGTTTCGGCGGCGCGAACCTCCCCGAGATCGAACGCGTCCTGGTCGAACAGAAACACTGGATCACGCCGCAGCTTCTCGCAAACGGGTTCGCGCTGGGGCAGGTCATGCCCGGACCGAACATGCTGGCCATGACCCACTACGGCTTCGCGGCGGGCGGCTGGCTGGGCGCGTTCGCCGCCACGCTGGGCTTCTACGGCCCCACCGCGCTCCTCAGTGCCGCCGCGATGACCACGTGGCAGCGCCTGAGCCGCTGGCGCTGGCTGCCCTCCCTGCGCAGCGCCCTGCTCCCCTTCGGCGCGGGCGTGCTGCTGGCGGGCGTGCTGGTCCTCGCACGCGGCAGCATTCACAGCCCGGCAGGCGCGCTGATCGCCGCCGTGTCGTTCGCGCTGCTGTGGCGCACCCGAGTGAACGCCGCGCTGATCGTCGTGGGAGCCGCCGTGCTGGGCGCCGTCCTCAGCCTGTAACCGCTCGGGTAGACTGGCCGGATGCCGCTTCTCCCCCACGCCTCCCGGAGCCTCTCTTGAAACCCTGGGTTCACCTCGGGTCCGCGCCCGTGCCCGGCAGCCGCGACGAACTGCAGCTGTGGCAGCGGGACACCGAGTTCAGCATCCGCGTGCGCGGCACGCCGTACGACCTCATGAACTCCCGCCAGCACGGCAGTGAGGAGGCGCTGGCCGACCTTGCCCTGACAGGGCTGGGAGCCGCCGCGCCGCGCGTCCTGATCGGCGGGCTGGGCATGGGCTTCACCCTGGCCGCCGCGCTGCACACCCTGCCAGACGATTCACAGGTGACGGTGGCGGAACTCGTGCCGGAGGTCGTCTCGTGGAACCACGGGCCGCTGGGCGAGGTCGCCGGGCACCCCCTGCGCGACCCGCGCGTGACCGTCGCCGTCGCCGACGTAGGTGAAGTGATGCGCACCCACCCCACCAAGTTCGACGCGATCCTGCTGGACGTGGACAACGGCCCCGAGGGCATGACCCGCGCCGCGAACGACGCCCTGTACGGCCCGCGCGGCCTCGCCACCGCCCGCGCCGCCCTGCGCCCCGATGGGGTGCTGGCCGTGTGGAGCGTCGAACACGTCCCCCGCTTCACCGACGCCCTGACCCGCGCCGGATTCACCACCCACGTCCACCACCCCCGCGCCCGCCACGGCAGGGGCGGCAAACACACCGTCTGGACGGGGAGGAAGGGCGGGTAGCGGTGGGCAGGCAGTGGGGAGTGGGAAGTGGATTGCGGGTGATTCAGTTCAGCCGACCTGAAGACAGTGAACAGACGTGCCCGCCCACCTCCGCCCGACCCACTCCCCACTACCGACTTTCCACTCCCCTCCTCACCCCCCGGTGAGGAATCGCGTCGTCTCTCGGAAGAGGAGGTCCACCTGCTCGAGCTTGTCGAAGGTGTGGCCGGCGCCGGGGATGGCGATGGCGTCGCAGTGCAGGGCCTGGGCGTAGCGGACGCCGTACTCGGGGGGGCAGGTTTTGTCCTGGTCGCCGTGGAAGACTCGGGCTTCGCCGCCCCACGCGGCGGCGGCGTCGAGGGGACGTAGGCGGGTGACTTCCTGGAGGAAGTCGCGGCCCAGCGGCCAGCCGCCATAATCGGTGATGGTGGCGGGCAGGAAGCCGCCGCGTAGGAAGGGGAGCCAGAGGTCGGGCAGGGCGGGGGCCCACAGGGCGAGGCGGTGGGGGCGGGCCTGCGCGGCGCTCTGGGCGGCGACGAGGCCGCCCATGCTGAAGCCGAGCAGCATGACGCGCTGGGGGTCGAGGCCGGGCTGGCGGCGCACGTAGTCGAACGCGGCGAGGGTGTCTTCGACCTCGCGGGTGACGGTCATCTCGCTGAAATCCCCGTGGCTCTCGCCGCTGCCGCGGAAGTCGAAGCGGAGGCTGGCGACGCCCCGCGCGGCGAGGTGCCGGGAGAGCAGCGGGAAGAGGCGGTGGTCGCTGGTGCGGCTGCCGGTGAAGCCGTGCAGGAGGATCACGCTGGGCCAGCCGTGCGCGGGAGCGTCCCCGGCGGGACGGTGCAGCATGCCGTATACGCGCTGCCCGCCGACGCTGAACTGCGCGAATTCCTCGTTCAGGGCCTGTTCGTTGCTGCCTCGGGCGTGGTCGGTCATGCGCCGATGCTAGGGACACGCGGGGTGAGGATGCAAGGCGCACTTCGTTCACCGCAGCGTTTAGGGACGCCGGGTGAGACACTCAGCGTCCCTGAACTGGGCGGAGCGAGCCGTCAGGCCGGCCAGTAACCGGGGTGGCCTCCGGCGTCTGGCTTCAGCGTTTGACCTTCACGAGTTCGGTGGTCACGCCGCTGCTCTCGCTGCGGATCATGCCGGTGCCCGGAGCGTACCAGACGCTGCTCTTGAGGGTGGTGGTCTTGGGGGCGCTGCTGTTCGGGAGCTTCATGGTCATGGTGGAGGTGGTGTCCAGCCGCCACGCGGTGAAGGTCCCGGCGGGCACCTTGATGGATTCGCGTTTCACGATCTTGTTGACGCTGGTGCTCTTAGCGGTGAGGCCGCCGCCCATGTTGACCGTCTGATTGCTCTTCCAGCTGTACCCGGGTCGCCAGACGCTCGGGGGGGGCAGGAAGGCGCTGCTGGTGGTGGTGAGGTTCTCCTTGCCGCCGGTGGACATCGTGCCGGTCAGGCCCTTGGCGGTGCAGGCCCAGGTCATGCTGGTGGTGGTGCCGGCCACGGTGGTGGTGGAGGTCACGCTGCTGCTCTTGGCGGCGTTGGTGGTGGTGTAGGTGATCGTGGTGGGCCCGGACATGCGGTAGGTGTAGACGCCGCTGGGGAACAGATCTTTCAGGGCGCAGGCGGCGTGCGCGGCGGGGCTGGCCAGGGCGGTGAGGGTGACGCTCAGGATGAGGCGGGTGGGTGGGCGCATGGGGGTCCTCCTGTGGGCTGAGCTGGGGAGTGGGGGTGCCTGGGTGGTGCTGCCGCCAGCCTACTGGCGTGAACATGTGAAAACAGGCTCACCCTGTGCGGATGAGCCTGCGGGCCGTTCACGGTGCCTTAAGGGGTGAGGCGGTGGCGGTCGCGGGGGAAGGCGCGGGCGTAGCGGACGTTGCTGATGCCCAGCAGTTTGGCGGTGAGGCGTTCGGCGCCGATGGCGAAGCCGCCGTGGGGGGGCATGCCGTACTTGAAGACCTCGGTGTAGCCTTCCAGCGTCTCGGGGTTGAGTTTGTACGTGGCGATGGAGTCCATGAGCATGGCGTGGTCGTGGATGCGCTGCCCGCCGCTCGTGATCTCGATGCCGCGGAACAGGAGGTCGAAGCCGCGGGTGATCTCGCTGCTGGGGGTACCGTCGGCGTTCGCGTCCGGGTGGGCGTAGAACGGGCGGGCGGCGCGGGGGTATTTCGCGACGAACACGAAGTCGCTGCCCTCCGTTTCCGCGTAGTGCTGGCACAGCAGGCGCTCGGCTTCCGGGTCGAGGTCCTTGCCGCCCACCTGATGCCCGTACTTCTCGGTGACCAGCGCGCGGGCGTCCAGCAGCGTGATGCGGGGGATGTGGGCGGGCACGTCGGGGATGGTCGCGCCGAGCAGGTCGAACTCGGCCTGCGCGGTGCTCTTCAGGCGGGTCATGATGGCGGCCAGGAGGCGGTTCTCCAAGCTCATGACGTCTTCCTCGTCCTCGATGAAGCCCATCTCGACGTCCAGGCTCAGGTACTCGTTGAGGTGGCGGCTGGTGGCGTGCTCCTCGGCGCGGTAGACGGGCGCGACCTCGAACACGCGCTCGAAGACGCCAACCATGATCTGCTTGTACAGCTGCGGGCTCTGCGCGAGGTACGCGGGGTGCCCGAAATAGTCGATGGGGAACAGGTTCGCGCCGCCCTCGGCGCCTGCCGAGACGATCTTGGGGGTGCTGATCTCGGTGAAGCCCTCGGTCATCAGGTGGTCACGGAAGGCGGCGACGAGTTCCGCCTGGACCTTCAGCGCGGCGCGTTCCTTCAGGCCGCGCACGGTGACGACGCGGTAGTCGAGCATGGTTTCCGGGTTGACGTTCCATTCCATCTTGGGAATCTCGACCGGGGCGGGCTCCACAGCGGCGCTGATGACGCGGAAGTCCTCGACCTGCACCTCGAAGCCGCCGGGGGCCTTGGGGTGCGCCTTGACCTTCCCGGTGACCTCCACGCTGCTCTCGGCCAGGGGCAGGGTCAGGCCGCTGCCGACGCACTGGGTGACGCCGCTCACGTCGCGCAGCACGATGAACTGCACGCCGCCCAGGTCGCGCCGGGCGTGCACGAAGCCCTGGAGGCGAACGGTCTGACCGTCGTGGTGGCTGAGGTCGCGGGTGAGGGTTCGGGGCAGGCGGTGCTGGGCGGGCTGTTCGGGGGTGGCTGGGGTGGTCATGCGGGCTCCTTGTGCATCGGTGTTCACTGAAAAGCCCCCGACTCCGGTGAGGGTGTCGGGGGCGCGGTATGCGGCGTGACGTCCCCTAGCAGGGATCATCATTCACGTTGTTGTTCGCCGCGATCATGCGGGGCAGTGTACGCGCGCCCGGCGGGGGTGGTCAACGCGGGCGGCTAGGCAGGCGCGCGGGGCGGGTCAGAGTCGCTATCCTGCTGATCATGTCAACGAACGTTCGTTCGGCTGGGCTTCCCGCTGGGCTGGCGCGGCCCCGCAGCCTGCTGTTCGCGCCGGGGAACCGCGCCGACCTGATCGCCAAACTGCCCCGCAGCGCCCCCGACGCGGTGGTCATCGACCTGGAGGACGCCATTCCCGGCACGCCCGAGGCGAAGGCCGCCGCCCGCCCGGTCGCGCGCGACGCCGCGCGGGACCTGATCGCCGCCGCGCCGCACCTCCCGGTGTTCCTGCGCGTGAACGCCGTGCACTCGCCGTACTTTGCCGAGGATCTGCACGTGCTGACGCCGGAACTGGCCGGGGTGGTCGTGCCGAAACTGGAACGCGCGGACGACGTGCGGCAGGTCGTGAACGCCCTGGCGACGTTCGGCCTGACCCTGCCCATCCTGGCGGGCCTGGAGACGGGTGCGGGCGTGTGGCACGCGCACGACATCCTGCGAGAGGACGCCGTGCGCTGGGCGTACTTCGGCGCGGAGGATTACACGACAGACCTGGGCGGGAGGCGCACGCCCGGCGGGCTGGAGGTCCTGTACGCCCGCTCGCAGGTGGCGCTGGCCGCGCGCCTGACCGGCGTGCCCGCGCTGGACATCGTCGTGACCGCCCTGAACGACCCGGAACGCTTCCGCGAGGACGCCGGACTGGGCCGCGCGCTGGGCTACGCCGGGAAACTGTGCATCCACCCCGCGCAGGTCGAACTGGCGCACGAGCTGTTCGGCGCGACCCCCGCCGAGACGGCCCGCGCCCGCGCCCTGCTCGCCGCCGCCCATGACGCCGCCACGCAGGGCCACGGGGCGTTCAGCTTCGAGGGTCAGATGGTGGACGAACCCATGCTGGCTTCCGCTCGCGCCATCCTCACGCAGGATCACGCTGGACTCCCCCACCCCGGAGGTACCCATGAATGAGGATCTGAACCGCCCGCAGGGGCGCTACCTGGAGGAACTGACCCCCGGCACCGTGATCCGTCACCGCGTGACGCGCACGGTCACGGAGGCTGACAACGTGTTCTTCACGACCATGACCATGAATCCGCAGCCGCTGCATCTGGATCACGAGTACGCGGCGGGGACCGAGTTCGGGCGGCCGCTGGTGAACAGCCTGCTGACCCTGAGCCTGCTGGTGGGCCTGAGTGTGCACGAGCTGACGCTGGGCACGCTGGTCGCGAACCTGGGCCTGACGGACGTGGTGTTCCCGAAGCCGGTGTTCCATGGGGATACCATCCGCGCGGAGTCGGAGGTGCTGGAGGTCCGCGAGAGCCGCAGCCGCCCGGACGCGGGCATCGTGATCGTGGAGCACCGCGCGCTGAACCAGCGGGGCGAGATCGTGGCGCGGTGTAAACGGACCGCCCTGATGCAGAAACGGCCCGCCCAGCCGGACTGACGCGCCGCTGTTCCGGGGGGCTTAACCGGTCCAGCCCCGCCAGCCCTGCACGGCGCCCGTGATGCTCCTGCCGGGCAGTTCGTGCACGGGTGCGCCGGTGGCGCCGGGACTGGTGTTGAAATCCACGGCCCAGCGCACGCCGCCGCTGATCACGAAATCAATGGCGAACAGCGGGCCAAGGAGGGCGTCGTGCTCGCGGCCGTACGGCCCGGTGTCCGGCCGGGCGGTCACGGCGCTCCAGTGGGCGTCCGTGACCGCCACGTTGCTGCGCCAGTCCCGGCTGAGGAGGCGCAGGTGCAGCACGTGGTCACCGGCCACCAGATCCCGTTCGGACGCGCCCGTGACGCCCTCGGGCGCGCCGGGCGGCAGGTCAGGCGGTAGGAAGCGGGTACACAGGCGGCCGGGGTGCTCGCGCCGCGCCTGCGCGGCCGGCAGGCGCACCTTGTCCTGCCCCACGTGCCCGCCGTACTCGCTGAGGTACACGACGACCTCGTCCCAGTCGGCGGGCACGTCCGCCGTTCTGGCCCAGGGGGCCACAGTCAATCCCAGCTGTGCCATGAGGGACAGGGCCTGCGCCCGCGTGGGGGCGACCGTGAAGCGCAGGTCCACGCGGGTGAGGTGCTGCGTACACAGCGCCTCACCCAGCACCTCGCCCCTCTCTGGGGCGGGCACCGACCAGTCCAGGCCCAGGTCCCAGGGCAGCAGGTCCGGCCGGGCGGCACGGCTATAAGGATGCCACAGGGCGCGGCGGGCGGCCCGGTCCGGCGCGAAGCGTGCCAGAGCGTCCCGTTGCGTCAGGTCCGGCGTCTGCGGGGCCGTCACGTGGCGCCGCGTGTCGGCACAGGCGAGGGGCACGCGGCTCAGTCGAGGCGGGCGGCCAGGGCGCGCAGCTGCCCGCTAGCGTTGTCACTGACCACGCCGCCGTGGTACGTGACGATGGTCTGCACGTCCTCCTGAGCCAGGCGGCGGACGGAAGCGTGCGCTGTCTGGAGGTCCGGGGTGGCGCGGGGCATGGGACCACCGAGGGCGCCGTCCTGGGAGGTCAGGGCGTCGCCGCTGATGAGGATGTTCCCGCCGGGCACGAGCAGGCTGAGGTGCCCCAGGGTGTGGCCGGGCGTGGCGATGACGCGCACGCCGCCGGGCAGCAGGTCACCGTCCTGAAGGCGGCGCTGCACGCTGACCCGGACGGGATCGCGCGTGAGCATGGCGCGCATCGTGGGGTTCAGGTTCGGGTCTTGCAGCATGGCCTGCGCCTGCTCGGCGCTGGGGAGTTTCTGCGCGCGGCGCTCGCCGGTGATGAAGGGCACCTCTGCGTCCAGGGCGTAGACCTCGGCGTTCGTGGCGCGCACGACGTCTTCCAGGCTGCCGATGTGGTCGAGGTCGTGGTGCGTGACGATCACGCGGCGCACCTGTCCGAGTGCGTATCCAGCCTGGGCCAGTTCGGCGGTGATGGCCTCCAGCTGGCCGGGCAGGCCGGTGTCCACCAGGGTCAGGGTGTGGTCGGGTCCGGCCAGGGCGACCGGGTGGATGACGGTGGGCCTGTCCATCAGGGTGACAGGCAGGTCGAGGACGATCACGTCACCGAGGCGTTGCATGCGCGCAGGGTACCCCGCGCCGGGTGGGCGGGGCGCTTCAGGCTCTCTTCATTCCAGCTGTTCGGCTTCCTCAAGGGTGATGCCGAGCAGGCCGTCCACGTCCAGCAGCGTGACCTGCTGCCCGTTGCTCTTCACGAGGTTCGCCTGTTGCAGGCGGCGCATGACGCGCGATACGGTTTCGCGGCTTGAGGAGATGCGGGCCATGATGTCCTGGGTGCTCAGGGGCAGCACGTGTGGATCGGGGACGCCCGCGCGGACGCGCTGCTGGTACAGGCTGGTGAACACGTGACTGAGGGCCGCTTCGGTGTTCAGTCCGAAGGCGATCAGTTCGTCGTTCAGGAACGTGACGCGCTGCACAAGCAGGGCGCTGAGATTCCACAGCACGTCCGGGTAGCGGCGCAGGATCTGCCGGAAGTGCTCGCGGTAGAGCATCAGGGTGGTGACGTCACTCAGGGCGCGCACGGTGGCGCTGCGTTCCCCGTCGCCCAGAACGGCGGTTTCGCCGACCACGGCCGGGGCGTACACGTCACCCATGACGCGTTCGCGGCTGCCCAGGCTGACGCGGGAGACGCGCACGACGCCGCGCGTGATGAGGTGCAGCGCTTCACCTTCGGCGTCCTGTTCCAGGATGACCTGACCGACCCGGAAGTGCCGTTCAGTGGTGACTTGCGAAGCCTCCAGAAGCGCCTCGGGGGGCACATTCTGAAAGAGTGGGGAGAGCTTCAGGTCGTCCAGCCGCGCCATCGTCCGATCATCCTAGCCTGACTTGGCACTCCTGAACAGTCACCCGCGCAGGGTGCCCGCCCGGTCAGCTGGCCGCCGCCGGGTGCGGCGGACGCTAAGATGCGCCGCGTGTCCGTTCCCCTTCCCCCCCCCGCCCTGGAGGGCCGCGACCTGCAGCAGGCGTTCGGTGCTCAGGTGGTGCTGCGCGGCGTGTCGGTGTCCGTGCAGCCGAGTGAGGTGGTGGCGGTGACCGGCCCGTCCGGCAGCGGCAAGAGCACGCTGCTGCACCTGCTGGGCGGCCTGGATACGCCCGGCGCGGGCGAGGTGTGGTGGGCGGGCGAGCGGGTGGATTCACTGGGCACGCAGGAGCGCGCCCAGCGCCGCGCGGCGCAGCTGGGCCTGGTGTTTCAGCATCATTACCTGCTGGAGGACCTGACGGTGCTGGACAACGTCCTGATTCCCACGCGCCTGTCCGGCCAGGGCGACGGAGCGCGGGCGCGGGACCTGCTGGGCCGCGTGGGCCTCGCGGGGCGCGAGGGGGCGTACCCGGCGGTCCTCAGTGGCGGGGAGCGGCAGCGGGTGGCGGTGGCGCGGGCGCTCGCGGCGCATCCGGCGGCGGTGCTGGCGGATGAACCGACGGGCAGCCTGGACCGCGCGAACGCGCAGGCGGTGGCGCAGCTACTCGTGAATCTCGCGCGGGAGGAGGGGGCGGGCGTGCTGATGGTCACGCACGATGACCGCCTGACGCGCTACGCAGACCGCACGCTGCACCTGCTGGACGGGCAGTTCACGGACGCCGCGCCGGACTTCACCTGACGACCTGAGCGCCGCCCGCCCGGCAGGGGGCCAGGGCGGGCGTCAGGGGCGGCAGGACGTTACTGCTTAATGATCTGCGCGTCTTTGGGCAGCTGCCGGATCGCGGTGGCGGTCAGGCCGCTGTTCACCTTGTAGCTGCTGACGGTCAGGTCCGCGACGGTCTTGCCGCCGCTGAGCAGCTGAATGCGGGTGGGGCGCCAGCCGGCCTCAGTGATCCACACGCGGCTGCTGTCACCGCCGCCCGTCTTGGGGGTGGCTTCCAACTGGTAGACGCGCTTGCCCGCCGTGCCGGTCGTGCCGAGCAACTTGACGTTGTACCGGGCGAGCATGCTAGCGGTGTTGGTCAGCTGCGTGAAGTCCAGGCCCAGCCCGGCCTGATCAGCGGCTTTCTGCGCGCTGGTCACGGTGATCTGGTTGGTGAGGTACATGTACTGGCGGATCTCGGTCTTGTCGGCCACGATCACGTTGTCCGCCAGGGCGTCGGGCGCCATGAACTGCACGCGCGCGAGGCTCTGGGCGGGAATGGCCTTGACGGTCAGGTCGATCTTCTGGGCGGCACTGTCGAAGCTGGCGTTGCCGCTCAGGCGGAAGGAGACGTCCTTGGCAGCCTTCTGGGCGGCGTCCACCTTGTTCACGATGTCCTGCGCGGTCTGGGCACCCGCGGCGCTCAGGAGGCCCGCGAGGAGGGTCAGGGTCAGGCGTTTGCTCATGCCCGGCAGTATCCCGCGCCCCCTCATGAGAAGGGACGCGGGGGGCTGATGACAGGTTTAACGTCGCGCCAGGACGGCATTTACCGTCACAATCCGGTCAGCAACCACCCGGCGGATCTGACCCGTCAGGGCCGGCTGAGGTCGAAGCTGTAGCCGAGCTTCACGCCGAAGCCCAGTGCGCCGTCCGGACCACGGCCACCCGCCACGTCCAGGCTGACCGTGCCGGGCCCGGCGGGGAGCTCGGATGTCACACCTGCCCGCAGCGGGGACGCCGCCGCCCGCCAGGGCTCGTACGCGGCGTAGGCGCGCAGGGTGCTGCCCTCGCCCAGCAGGTCCGGGGCGGCCACGCTGCCACTCAGGCCCCAGGTGCGCGCGCGGTTCTGCGCGCTGCGCCAGTCCTGCACGCCGGCCAGCGCATCCAGGTTCAGGGTGACGCCTGCCGGCGTGGCGTACCCCACGCCGCCCGTGACGGCCAGCAGGTCCGCGCCGCCGCGCACACCTGCACGCCAGGTCACGGTGCCCGTCACCTCGGTCTCCGGGTCAGGCACGGGCGCCGGGTCGCTGCCGTCCCCGGCGTCCTGCGGCTGGTCGGCCGGGTCGGGCGGCACGACGCGGGTCAGGCTGCGGCGGCCCTCCACGCCCAGCGCGCCCTGGTTCTGCGGCCCGAACTCGCTGCCCACCACCGCCACGAGGTCGCGGTTCACGCGGTACCGGACGGCCAGGTCCGCGTTCCAGCCCTTCAGGCGCAGGTCCACCGGGGCTTCCGCGTAGGTGGCCAGCGGATCGTTGACGGTGGCGGGCACGGTGAAGTACGTGCCGCTTGCAGTCACGGCGACGGGCCCGGCGCTGCCGCTGACCTGACTGCCGATCCGGTACCCGCGCTGGGCGGTGACGGTCAGGTCCGTGCGGGCCGTAATGGTCGCCAGGGGGGGCAGGCTGAGCCCCTGGCGGTACCCCACGCTCAGGGCGCGGGTAGACACGCTGGCGCTCAGGGTGCCGCCGCCCACGCTCACGTCGTCCACGCCCACGCGGCCCCAGGTGGGCCAGGACCACGGATCGGCCGGGCGGACGTAGGCCACACCGAAGTTCAGGCTGGTCGCGTGGGCGGCCGTCAGGGCCGGCGCCGTGAGCAGGCCGCCCAGCAGGACGGCACGCAGGGAAAATCGCAGGAGCATGACGGCAGCGTAGCAGTCCCGCCTCAGCCCCGCGGCGCACTTCATGAACCGGTCAGCTTCGCGTGAGCTTGCGGGGCTACGCTGGGCGGCATGCGCCCCATGTTCGCCCTGACTGCCGTTCTGCCCGCCCTGGCCCTGGGCGCCTGCGCGCCCCTGCAACAGATCGTGCAGGTGCCCCAGGTGGAGGTGCAGGGCGTGCGTCTCACCAGCCTGACCCTGCCGGGCGGGTTCGGCCGCGCCCCGGTCGCGAACCTAACCATGAACCTGCGGGTCACGAACCCGAACCCGTTGCCGCTGCGCGTGGCGAATCTCGCGGGGGCCCTGATCATTGACGGGGCGAACGTCGGGGACGTGAACTTCCCGAACGTCGCCATTCCCGCGCGCGGCGCGGCCGATCAGCTGGCGCAGGCGAGCGTCCCCGTGACGCTGAACACCGCCGCGTCCTTCCTGAAAGTCGCGCGCGGGCAGCTGGTCACCTACCGCGTGGATGGCGGCTTCACCGCTGATTTCGGCCCGCTGGGCCTACAGCAGTTCGGGCCGTTCACGCTGTCGCAGGGTCAGTGGAAGCAGAACCCGATCATCCCGTTCTGAGCGTTGGTGCGCCCCGGGGCAGGGCGGCGCAAGCGCCGCGCGCTACGCTGCGGGCGTGACCGACCCCGTTTCCCCCACTGGCTGGCCCGACCCACAGCGGGCCTGGGCGTTCATTCCGGCCTCTCCCCAGCCCGGCGCGCCGCACGGGCCGCTGTCCGGGCTGACGTTCAGCGTCAAGGACCTGTTCGGCGTGGCCGGGTGGCCGCTGCGGGCCAGTACGCGCGCGCCGGTCCCGGACCCGGGCGTGAGCCCACTGGTGGAGCGCCTCCTGGCGCTGGGCGCAGCGGCGGTCGGCAAGACGCACCTGCACGAGATCGCGCTGGGCATCACGGGCGCCAACGGCTTCGGCGGCACCGATCACCCCACCCTGCCGGGGCGCGTGCCGGGCGGCAGCAGCAGCGGCGCGGCCGTCAGCGTCGCCCTGGAGCAGGTGACGTTCGCGCTGGGCACGGACACGGGCGGCAGCATCCGCGTGCCCGCCGCGTGGTGCGGCGTGGTGGGCTTCAAGCCCAGCAAGGATCACCCGGCGTGGCCGACGGCGGGGGTCCTGCCGCTGTCCGTCACGTGCGATCACGCGGGGCCGCTGGCGCGGGACGTGGCGACGGTCACGCGCGTGCATGAGGCGCTGACCGGGCAGCCCGTGCCTGCGGCGCCCCTGAACGGCCTGCGGGTGGGCCTGTGGCTGCCGGACGGCTGGGTCACGGCGAACGTGCGCGCCGCGCTGCTGGACGTGGCGCAGACGTTGCATCAGGAGGGCGCGACTGTGCATTCCGTGGACTTCCCGGAGGTGCTGGACGCCTACTCGCCCATCGTGCTGAGCGAGGCCGCGCAGGTACACCACGCCGCGCTGAATGACGATGACCCGGGATTCCTGCCGTTCACGCTCGCGTCCCTGCGTCAGGGCGCCCGCCTCACGCCCGAGGAAGTGCAGGCCGCGCACGCCCGCCGCGCGGACTACCGGACGGCACTCGATCACCTGCTGACCCAGTATGACCTGCTGCTGGCCCCGGCCGTGCCCACCCCGCCCCCAGCGCAGGGACAGGACGAGGTGAGCCTGCCCGGTGGCCCCACGCCGCTGCGGCGGGCCGTGCTGCGCCTCACCGCGCCGTTCAGCCTGCTGGGCGTGCCCGTGGTGGCCCTGCCCACCCGCACGGCCTTCGTTGGCGCGCAGCTGATCGCCCCACGCGGCCAGGACGACCGCCTGCTGGGCGTGGCCCGCACGCTGGAACGCGCGCTGGGGACCGCATGAAGCGCCCGCTTGCGCTGAGCGTTCTGCCCCTGGTGATCAGTCTGTCCGCCTGCGCGCCCACCACCCAGACGCAGCCCACGTTCACGTATGAGGGCGAGGCGCGCTTCCTGCTCCTCCCGCAGAAACTGCGCGTCACGTACACCGTCAATCCCGTCACGCACGAGGCGCGCGGCGAGTACCGCAACCTCAGCAGCGGCGACACGTTCACGCTGAGCGGCACGCAACTGCCCACCTCGGACGGCGAGACACTCACCGCGAAGATCGACCCCGGTGACAGCCCCCGCCTGAACGCCAGCCTGCTGGGCTTCGGGATCAGCAACGTGCCCCTGAAGGCCAGCGGCACCCTGGCGGCCACCGTGACCGCCACCCGGCTGACGGGCACGTTGCGCGTGAACGGCATCAGTTACCCCGTCCGCCTGCCCCGCGTCCGCTGAACCGGTCAGCCCCAGTTCATGAGGCGCGCGTACGCTGCCCCGCATGCGCCCCACCGTGCCCACCCGCCCCGCGCTGACCGCCGCCCTGCTCCTGCTGCCCCCCGCCCTGAGCGGCTGCGCGTGGGGCGCGTACTTTCCTGCGGTCACGCCACTGGAACGGCAGGTGAACGGCGTGTACGAGGGTGAAGGCAACGGGCCCACCGGGCGGGTCCCGTACCGCCTGACGCTGGGCCTCGTGGAGCGGGACGGGCGGGCCAGCGGCAGCCTCGTGAATCTGGAAAGCCGCAAGGTGTACGCCGGGAGCGGCAGCTTCAAACGCCTCGTGGACGGCACCGAGATCACGTTGCAGCTGTTCGAGAACGGCACGCACCGCGTGAACCTCTACGTCGTGCGGCGCGACACGGATGGCAAGATCAGTCTGGACGGGCACCTGCGCACCGTCCTGCTGGGCCGCGAGGCACTCAGCTACGGCGTGAGCCTGCGCCCCGTACCCAAGCAGCCCTGAGCGAACCTACCGGTTGAACGGCTCTTCCTGAATCAGGTTGAAGCCCCGGGTCTTGAGTGGCGCCGGACTGTACTGCGTGAACACCCGATCCTCCTGCAACATCTGGAGGCCCGTGCGGAGGCTGAGCCCCACCTGCACCACGATGAGCGCCGTGAGGAGCCACGGCAGCGCCCTCCGCCACACCGGACGCGGCGACCACGCAGCAGCCGCCACCGCGCCTCCGGTGAACGCGGCCAGCAGCCGCCGCGCGTCCAGCGCCAGAAGCAGCAGCGCCGCCAGTAGCAGGTGTCCACTGAACAGCTTCACCGGCACGTCGTAGAAGAGGTTCAAGGCGAACACGTTCGTCAACGTGACCGCCGCAACCAGCGCACCCAGCGTCACGGTGCGGCGGTGCAGGAGCAGCAGCGCGAGCAGCACCTCGGCCACGCCCGCCACAAGCTGATACCCGGGGCTGGCCGCCATGAACCGCCACAGCAGCCCCATCGGACTGGACTCGCCATACGTGACCACCAGCTGCCAGCTGCCCAGCAACCCGAACTGCGAGAACGCGAACTTGCTCAGGCCGTACGTGGTCAGCCACCAGATCAGCACCACCCGCAGGAACGTCCGCAGCGCCGATTGCTGGCCCGCCGTGGGCGCAGCCAGCTGCCGCGCCGCCAAGACCAGCCCAGTCCCCGCGGCCAGCAGCAGCAGGCACACCATCCACGCCCAGTCGAACGCCGTATCCCCACTCCCGGTCGGTTGAGGCATCAGCGGCACCGGCACCTGAAAGACCGCCCGGCTGACCCCATCCGCCAGTTGCCGCACCCAGGGCAGCGTCGACAGGGGCAGCAGCGGCTGCGTCCCCACACCCAGCGACAGGAACGCGTACGACGCCGGGAACGTGAACGCCAGCCGCCGCCAGAACGGCGTGGCCAGCACCCCAGGCCCGGCAGGACGGATGGTCGGGCTGGTCATGCCCCCAGTGTGCCCCGCGCCGCGCCACTGCGGGACCGCACCTGCCGCCTCCAATGATTGTCCCGCGACCCGCTAGAATCCCTGTCGCTGCCCCTGCCTGCGCGGGGGCGTGGGAAAGGCCCCGGAATCCATCCGTCAGGCTGAACGTGGGAGGAACACATGAAAGCTCACCTGATCACCTACGGGTGCCAGATGAACGAGTACGACACGCATCTCGTGGAGTCGCAGCTGGTCAGCTTCGGCGCGGACATCGTGCAGGGCGTGGATGAGGCGGATTTTATCCTGATCAACACCTGCGCGGTGCGCGGCAAGCCCGTGGAGAAGGTCCGGAGCCTGCTGGGGGACCTACGGAAGGTGAAGGCGCAGCGGCCGCTGGTGGTCGGGATGATGGGCTGCCTGGCGCAGCTGGACGAGGGGCAGCAGATGGCCCGGAAGTTCGGTGTGGACGTGCTGCTGGGGCCCGGGAGCCTGCTGGATATCGGCAAGGCGCTGGAGAGCAACGAGCGGTTCTGGGGCCTGGCGTTCCGGGATGAACTGCATGATCACGTGCCGCCGCCCCCGGTGGGGAAATTGCAGGCGCACCTGACGATCATGCGCGGCTGTGATCATCACTGCACGTACTGCATCGTGCCGACAACGCGCGGCCCGCAGGTGAGCCGCCACCCGGATGACATTCTGCGGGAACTGGACTTGTTGCTGGCGGCGGGCGTGCAGGAGGTGACGCTGCTGGGGCAGAACGTGAACGCGTACGGGGTGGATCAGGGCGCGCGGCTGGGCAGCTACCCGAGTTTCGCGAACCTGCTGCGCCTGGTGGGTCAGAGTGGTGTGCGGCGCGTGAAGTTCACGACCAGTCACCCGATGAACTTCACGGAGGACGTCGCGGCGGCCATGGCCGAGACGCCCGCCATCTGCGAGTACGTGCACCTGCCCGTGCAGAGTGGCAGCAGCCGCGTGCTGCGCCGCATGGCGCGCGAGTACACCCGTGAGCAGTACCTGAAGCACGTGGCGGACATCCGCCGGCACCTGCCGCACGCGGTGCTGGCGACAGACATCATCGTGGGCTTCCCCGGCGAGACCGAGGAGGACTTCCAGGAGACGCTCAGCCTGTACGACGAGGTGGGGTTTGACAGCGCGTACATGTTCGCGTACTCCCCCCGCCCCGGTACGCCCAGCTACAAGCACTTCGATGACCTGCCCCGAGAGGTGAAGACCGAGCGGCTGGCGCGCCTGATCGCCCGGCAGAAAGACTGGAGCGCCCGCAAGAATGCGGCGAAGGTCGGCACGGTACAGGAACTGCTGCTGCGCGGCGACGCGCACGACAGCGGCTTCCTTGAAGGCCATACGCGCGGCAATCACCCCACCGTGGTTCCCAAGGCGGTCGGCGTGACCGGCCCCGGCGTGCACCTCGCGCGGATTGAGCATGCGACGCCCCACATGATGTACGCCCGACTGGTTGACGCCAGTGGCACCGACCTGCCCGAGGTGCCGAGGTTGAATCCGGAAGCGGCCGCTCTGACCTCACCCCTGGCCATGGCCTGACGCCTACAGAACGCCGCCCCACGATGGACATGAGGCGGCGTTCACAGTGCGACCGCCCGACCTCGGGCGCTTCTCAGGGAACCATCATGTTAAGAACCGGCTCAGGCGCGAAAGTGAACCACATGAAGAAAGTGATGCTCGCCGTCCTCGCCACCCCCCTCGTCCTCGCCTCCTGCGGCACCGCGCTGGGCGGCAGCGACGGCAGTGAAAAGATCCTGAGCGTCTCGACCAGCCACACCACGGCCGGCGCACCGGTCCTGTGCAACGCCGTGAACGGCGCCGACAGCGGCACGCAGCTGGTCATCGGCCTTGCCGCGGGCGGCACGATCCAGAGCGTCAAGGTGAACCTCAAAGACGCCGCCGGGCAGGTCGTGGCCTCCACCGACGTCGCCGGAAACTACCTCCTGAAGGGCACGAAGGACGGCGAGTACCTGCTGCCGGTCACCCGCAAGAGCACCGGTAGCCTCACCGTGAACAGCGCTGTGGCCCCCGTCACCGCCGTGACCGTCAGCGGCAGCCCCGTCGCTACCCTGAAGGCGGACATCGTGATCAACCGCAGCCGCAGCAGCGTGAACCTGGCAAGTACCGTGGCCCTGCCGGTCTACGCCACCTGCACGCTGTAAAACCCAAGTCCCGGTCCAGGCCCCACCCAGTGTGGGGCTTTTCTTCATTTACTGAGCAAACCTCAAAGCGGGTATCACGCAGGTCACCGCACAGGCAGGCAGAGTAACTGGCATGAAGAAGATGATGTTGGCGGCAGTGGGATTGACGGGTCTTCTGGCCAGCTGCGGGACGTCTGGTGTGGCCCCGGACGGCAGCGGCAGCGCACGCGTGGTGGATGTCAAGACGGAGTACGCCGTCCAGGGCACCAGCCCGGCCCGTTACGTGGGCTGCGACATGGTGAACAGCGGCACGAACATGAGCACGACGACGCAGGTGGTGGTGCGCTTCGCGGCAGCCGGTTCGGTGCAGTCGGTGCAGGTGACACTGCGAGGAGTGACGAACACGTCGGCATCTGATTCCGTCACGATTAACGCCGCAAACCTCACGAAAGATTCGGAAGGGTACTACGTGGCCGTCTTCGACTTCGATTCTGCACAGGGGAACGTGCTGCCTGCGTCCATTATTGTGACGCCGACGCAACCCACGATCCGTCCGGTGAAGGCCGTATCGGTGAACACCGCTGATCGGGTCGGGGCGTTCTACGCTGACCTACTGGTGAAGACCAGCACGTCGAGTATTGCCATCTCCAGCCGTGGCCTGGGCACCACGGATGTGTACAGCACCTGTTACGGCGCAACTGCCCAGCCGCTGAGCCGCTGAATTCGTACGTCCCGTGGACCCCCGCCTGTGAGTGGGGGTTTTCTCTTTTCTCACGTTGACTTAGCTGAGCGTCACGAGCGCGTCAGGTTCGGCAGGCACAGTGAGAGGTATGAAAAAGATCGCGCTGGTCGCCTCTGCCCTTGCTATCACCCTCGCGGGTTGCGCTGTGAACGTCAGCGTGCCCGGTCCGTTCCAGCCGGGCACGCCGGGTTCCAGCGCCCTGAACCTGGGGACGTTCTCCTACAGCACGCAGTATCAGACGGCGGTGGATTACACGGACCAGAACGGCAATTTTATTGCGGCTGGGTCGTACATCATCTGTGACAACAAGTCCACGGAGATGTACGTGAACCTCACCTGGACGGGCGGGCTGAAGCAGGTGTACCTGCAGTTCGAGGGCGCCAAGACGGATGGCGTTCAGAACTTCAACTTCTACTCGTACGGGTCGGCGGATTACAGCGGGAGCGCGCAGCTGACCGCGACGCTGGGCAGAGGCACCGCGCCGCTGAGCCTGCCGGGTCGGCTGGGCGCGCAGGCGATCGTGGTGAATCCCGTGATTCTGGACGTGAAGGGCAACACGTCCGTGAAGATTCAGGGGGTGGACGCGCAGGGCCGGTACAGCAATGTGCTGGAGTCCCCGCAGGCGTTCCCAGTCGTGGACTGCCAGTAAGTCAACAGACAACGCGCCGCCCCACGTGAACGGGGCGGCGTGTTGTCTGTTGTTTCAGGTCAGGGGTGTCAGGCCCGCTTCGATCTGCTGGCGATGCGGTTCGAGGAACGGGGCGAGCACCAGGGTCTCACCGAGGTGGTCGGGGTGTTCGTCCACGGCGAAACCGGGACCGTCGGTGGCGAGTTCGATCAGGACGCCCTGCGGTTCGCGGTAGTAGATGCTGTGGAACCAGTGGCGGTCGACCTCGCCGCTGGTGCGCAGGCCGAGGCTGCTCAGGTGGGCGTACCAGTCGTGGTACTGGTCGTCCTGGACGCGCAGGGCGATGTGGTGCACGCCGCCCGCGCCGGGCCGGGCGGGGGGCAGGGTCGGGTCGATGCGCAGGTGCAGTTCGGCGTGCGGGCCGCCGTCATTCATGGCGTACACGTGGATGGTGCGCGTGGGCTGTTCCGGGTCGGGGTACGTGCCCGCCGGGGTGAGGTGATAGGCGCGCTCCAGGACGCGGGTGGTGGGGAACAGGTTCGGGAGGGTGAGTTCGCTGGGGCCCAGGCCGAGGATCTGCTTCTCGGTGGGGATGGGGCTGCCCTCCCACGGGGTGCCGTCTGGGCCGCCCTCGACAAGGCTGAGGCGCTGACCTTCGGGATCGCTGAAGTCCAGGTGGGGCCGGCCGTGGCGGGTGACGGGCGTGACGGGGGTGCCGCTGGCGGTCAGGTGCGCCTGCCACCAGTCGAGGGTGCCGGTGGGGACGCGCAGGCTGGTGCGGCTGACGCTGTTGTTGCCGGGCTGTTCGCGTGGAACGTTCCACTGGAAGAAGGTGAGGTCGCTGCCGGGCGTGCCGTCGCGGTCGGCGTAGAAGAGGTGATAGGCGGTGACGTCGTCCTGGTTGACGGTCTTCTTCACGAGGCGCAGGCCGAGGGTCTGGGTGTAGTACTGGAGGTTGGCGCGGGCGTCGGCGGTGACGGCGGTGACGTGGTGCAGGCCGTGCGGGGTGAGGGGCGTGGTGGTCATGCCCACAGTCTAATTCGTTTGATGTTAAGTGATTGTGACGTGCCGACAGCCATATGAACCATCAGACGCCCTCTGCCAGTCGGCCCAGCGCACGCACCGTCGATGGCCGACGCGGGCTCACTCACCACCACCCCACCCTTGGGTTCCCGGCACGCTCAGGCCCTGACCATCAGGCGACCCAGCTTCACGACCGGCCCTGTCCAGCCCGCCGTCCATGGTCGCAGCAGTCCGACCTCTCCCAGACACCAGTGAGCGGGCCGCAGGGTCACCCCCACGGCCCGCTCACGCCAGTCCTTTACAGCACTTCGAACAGGCCCGCCGCGCCCATGCCGCCGCCGATGCACATGGTGACGACCACATGCTTGGCGCCGCGGCGCTTACCTTCCAGCAGGGCGTGCCCGGTCAGGCGCGCGCCGCTCATGCCGTAGGGGTGCCCGATGCTGATGGAGCCGCCGTTCACGTTGTACTTCTCGGGGTCGATGCCGAGGTGGTCGCGGCAGTACAGGGCCTGCACGGCGAACGCCTCGTTCAGTTCCCACAGGTCAATGTCGTCCACCGTGAGGCCGTGCCGCTTGAGGAGTTTCGGCACGGCGAACACGGGGCCGATGCCCATCTCGTCGGGTTCGCACCCGGCGATGGCGAAGCCTTTGAACAGACCCAGCGGGGCGAGGCCGCGTTCGCGGGCCACGTCGGCGTTCATGACGACCACGGCCGCCGCGCCGTCACTGAGCTGGCTGGCATTCCCGGCGGTGATCACGCCGCCCTCGAACACGGGCTTGAGTTTGCCCAGGCCTTCCAGGGTGGTGTCGGCGCGGTTGCCCTCGTCCAGGGTGCGGGTGACGGTCTGGTCGCTGATCTCGCCGGTGGCCTTGTCCTGCACCTTCATGGTGGCGGTCATGGGGACGATCTCGTGCTCGAACAGCCCGGCCTGCTGGGCGCGGGCGGTGCGCATCTGCGAGTGGTACGCGTACTCGTCCTGCTGCTCGCGGGTGATGCCGTAGCGCTTGGCGACGATCTCGGCGGTTTCCAGCATGGGCATGTAGATGGCGGGCTTGTGCTCCATGAGCCACTCGCCGCGCAGGCGGTACTTGTTCGCGTGTTCGTTCTGAGTCAGCGTGATGCTTTCCAGGCCGCCCGCGACGTACATGTCGCCCTGGCCGGCCATGACGCTGTTCGCGGCGGTGGCGATGGTCTGCAGGCCGCTGGAGCAGAAGCGGTTCACGGTCTGCCCGGCCACGCTGACGGGCAGTCCGGCGCGCAGCGCGATCTGCCGGGCGATGTTGCTGCCGGTGGCGCCCTCGGGGTTCCCGGCGCCCATGATGACGTCCTCGATCTCGGCGGGGTCCACGCCCGCGCGGGCAATGGCGTGCGTGACGGCGTGCGCGCCCAGGTCGCTGCCGTGCGTGTCGTTCAGGAAGCCGCGGTAGGCCTTGCCGATGGGGGTGCGGGCAGTGGAGACAATGACAGCTTCAGGCATGGGGGTGCTCCTTCGCGGCGTGCGCCGCAGGTGAGGGGTGGGGGACGAGGCGCCGCAGTTCAGCCAGAACGAGCGCGGCGGTGTGATCGGTGGTGTGGTGGTCGAGGACGAACTGCCGCGCGGCCCGCCCGAAGTCCCGGGTGCGCTCCGGGTGCGCCGCGAGGGCCTGCAGGGCGCGGGCCAGCACGTCCGGCTGCGCGGGCACCGTCAGGCCGGTCACGCCGTCCTGCACCAGCTCTGTTTGCGCCGGGATGTCCGTGGTGATGACCGGGAGGCCGGACGCCATGGCCTCCAGCGTCACCAGCGACTGGTTTTCCGCCAGGGTGGGTTGCAGCAGCGCGTCCGCCGCGCGGTACAGCTCTGGCATGTCCCAGCGGCGTCCCAGGAACCGGACGTTCTTCAGGCCCAGGCGCTTCGCGTACGCCTGTGCCAGCGTGCCCACGCTGGAGTCCATGTCGCCCACGAACACGAAATCCAGGTCCGGGGCGTGCCGGGCGGCCCGGACGCTCATCCACTGGTTTTTCTCGGGCGTGAAGCGACCCGGGATCAGGACGGTGAAGCGCGTGAATCCGAACTCCGCGCGCAGCGCCGCGCGGTCTTTCGGGGTAGCGGGCCGGAACTGCTCGGGGTCCACGCCGTTCGTGACGAAAGTCGTGTCCCGCAGGCCCATCGGGCCGCGCAGGAAGTCGGCGCCCCAGCGCGACACGGTCAGCAGGTGCCCGGCGCGGCGCAGCGGGATTGCCTTCGTGAAGCGGTACGTCTCGCGGTACAGTGCCCGCAGGGGCGGCGCGTAGTGGTAGTCCAGCTGATCGTGCGACACGACCAGCGTGGGCGCGGCCAACCCAGGCAGCACACGCAGGTACGTGCCGGGGTCCCAGGCCTGTAGCAGGCGCAGGTCGAAGTCGCGGGTCAGGTCCGGCAGCCCCGTCAGGTCGGTGAAGCGCTGCACTGGAATGCCCGCTCCCCCGAACTGCCCGGCCAGCCAGTCCAGGCTCTCCCCCACCCGCAGGAACACGGTGGGCCGCACGCCACCCGGCAGGAGGCGCGGCAGGATGTACAGCAGCCACAGTTCACTGCCCGCCACGCGCGGCGCGTCGGTTAGGACGGCCAGCCGCAGGGGCGTCGCGGCGGACCGGGGACCGCCACCCGTTCCGGCGTCGGGGACAGCTCCCCCCAGCGGAATATTCATGAACTGAGTCTAGCGTCTTTCGTGGGTGACGTCTGGAACGGTCCCCCACGCCCGAACGTGCCTCAACTTCCCGGCATGAAGACCCGGTTAATGTCATAGTGCCCTGCTGGGACGCCCGCGTCCCCACCCGGAGCCCCCACTGATGAACTTCCTCGCCTTCCTCGACATTCTCGGCCTCGTCCTGTTCGCGCTGTACGTCGTGCAGCAGACCGCCAGTGCCCTGATGCGCCCCCGCCGCATCCCCCACGCAGCTACAGGCGTGCACGTCACGTTCCTGATCCCCGCCCTGAACGAGTCGCAGGTCATCGAGGCGACCCTCCAGAACCTGCGCACCGTTGCTCCAGACGCCCGCGTCATCGTCATCGACGACGCCAGCGACGACGGGACCGACCACATCGTCCGCGCGTTCGCGCAGCGCGACCCCGGCGTGCGGCTGCTGCGCCGCGAATTCCCCGAAGCGCGGCAGAACAAGGGCCGCGCCATGAACTGGGCCGTCACGCGCCTGCTCGCCGAACCCGAGATGCAGGGAGAGGACCTCAGCGCGCACGTGTTCGTGGGCCTGGACGCCGACGGCCGCATCGGCCCCGATTTCGTTCCGCAGGTGCGGGGCGCGTTTCAGGACCCGCACGTGCTGGCCGCGCAGGGGTGGATGCGCTACCGCCAGACGACCAGTGAGCTCCCGGGCCTTCAGGGCGCCCTGGCCCGCGTCCTGCTGATCCAGCAGGACCTGGAGAACTTCATCATGGGTCACTACCAGCGGGTCCGGCACTGGGCGGGCACCGCGTCCCTGACCGGCAACGGCCAGTGCATGCGCGCCAGCTACGTCGCCGGTCAGCTCGCGCGTGGCGTGCAGCCCTGGCCGGACGTGCTGCTCGAGGACTTCGGCAGCGCGCTGGAAATCCGCCTGCACGACCCCAGGGCCCGCATCGCTCTGCTGACCGCGCATGTGGGCCAGCAGGGCATGATCAGCCCTGTACCGTTCATGCGTCAGCGGGCCCGCTGGATTCAGGGCACCATGCAGTGCCTGCGCTACCTGGGCCGCCTATGGGGCGCGCGCGCCCATCCCGTTACACTGGCCGACTTCACGTACCTGATTCTCGGGCCATGGCTGAACACCCTGATGATCATCAGCCTGCTGTCGCAGCCGCTGCGCCGCGCGTTCGGCTGGCACGGCTTCACGTCCCCCGCGTGGGTGGGCACGGTGTTCACCCTGCTGCCCCTGGCCTTCCAGCTCAGCTGGGCGCTGCGGTACCGCGCCGAGCGCCGCCTGCCAGCCTGGACGGTGGGGTACATCATGCTGACCCTGCCGGTGTTCAGCGCGATCACGCTGTGGTCGCTGCCGCTGGCGCTGTTCAACCACTTCACCGGTCGGCGTGGGTGGTACAAGAGCGTCCGCCACGACGAGCCCACCGACGGCACCCTGGCCACGTCCGGCACCGCGGGCTGACCGACTCCGGAACAGAGCAGCGGGCCGGAGGGAGGCATCCTCCGGCCCGCTGCTTTTCCCAATGAGTGCTAGATCCGCTCGCCGGACTGCGGGTCGAACAGGACCGCGCCAGGGCACAGCGCCTCGACGGCTTCCATGAGGAACACTGCGTCGTTGAAGTGATCCAGGGTCGGGTCGGGACTCAGGCCGCCGAAGGTCAGCACCGCCTCGAAGGTCTGCCCGCGCTCCGCGTCGGTGGCGACCTTCAGGATCACGTCGCGCAGCCCGGCCAGTTCGCTGCCCTCCCCTGTGCCGTCGTCCAGCGCGAGGAAGAAGCGGTACCCGCCGAAGGTGACCTCCCCAGCCGGGTCAGGTCGGTGCCTGCCGGGAGGAGCGCCTGGGTCAGGTACGGGGTGACGCTCATGGCCCTGGTCTCAGCGCCCCCGGCCGGCGTCCAGCCCGGCGAAGCTGCCGCCCTCGTCCGCGAGGCGCTTCAGGAGGGGTGCGGGCGTCTGGCCGTAGCGTTCGAGGTCGGCCACGACGTTTTTCAGGCCCATCTCGTCGGCGTACTGCATGGGGCCGCCGCGGTAGGCGGGGAAGCCGTAGCCGTACAGGTAGATCACGTCGATGTCCCCGGCCCGCGCGGCGATGCCCTCGTCGAGGATCTGGGCGCCCTCGTTCACCAGGGTGTACGCGAGGCGTTTGGTGAGTTCCTCGGTGCTGATGTCGCGGGGCGTGACGCCCTTCTCGGCGCGGTACGTGTCGATCAGGGCCTGCACGTCCGCGTTCGGGCGGGGTTTGCGGGTCTCGTCGTAGTCGTAGATACCGCCCCCCGTCTTCTGGCCCTTGCGGCCGGTCTTCACGATCCGGTCAAGCCAGCCGTCCGGTTCGGGTTCGCCGCTGACCTTGGCGCGGTGCACGCGGATGGCGTGGCCGATGTCGAGTCCGGCCATGTCGCTCATCTGGAAGGGTCCCATGGGGAGGCCCAGGGCGTTCATGGCGGCGTCCACGTCCTCGGGGCGAGCGCCTTCCTCGACGAGCTGGCGGGCTTCCTCGCCGTAGCGGTGCACCATGCGGTTCCCGACGAAGCCGTCGCACACGCCGACGACCACGCCCACCTTCCTGATCTTGCGGGCGAGGGCCATGCTGGTCGCCAGCACCGTGTCGCTGGTCTTATCGGCGCGGACGATCTCCAGCAGTTTCATGACGTTGGCGGGGCTGAAGAAGTGCAGGCCGATGACGCTCTCGGGGCGGCTGGTGACGGCGGCGATCTCGTTCACGTCCAGGGTGCTGGTGTTCGTGGCGAGGATCGCGCCGGGTTTGGCGATGGCGTCGAGCCGCGTGAAGATGTCCTTCTTCACGTCCATGTTCTCGAACACCGCCTCGATGATGATGTCGGCGTCCGCGAGGCTGCCCATGTCGAGGCTGGGCGTCAGGAGGCCCATGCGGGTCTCGACGTCGCCCTGGCTCATGCGGCCCTTCTTGGCGGTGTTCTCGTAGTTGCGGCGGATGACGCCCAGGCCCCGGTCGAGCGCCTCCTGGGTGGTCTCCACGATGGTCACGGGGATGCCGGCGTTCAGGAAGTTCATGGCGATGCCGCCGCCCATGGTGCCCGCCCCGATGATCCCGGCGCGGCGGATGTCCAGCGTGGGCGTGTCCTTGCCCAGGCCGGGGATCTTCGCGGCTTCACGCTCGGCGAAGAACACGTGCCGCAGCGCGCGGGACTGCGGGGAGTCCTTCGCCTGCATGAACTTCGTCGCCTCGGCGGTCCAGCCCTCCTGGAAGGGGACGCTGGCGGCCATCTCGGCAAGGTCGATGATGAGTTCCGGGGACAGCTGCCCGCGGTGGGATTTCTTGATGCCCTGGCGGGCGGCGGCGAAGACCTCGGGGGCCGCGCCGTCCACGCCGCGGTCACTGATGCGCGGGAGGGGCCGGGTGTCAGCGACCTCGCGGGCGAAGGCGACCGCGCCGCTCAGGAGGTCCCCGTCGATCAGGCGGTCGATCAGGCCGACCTCCTGCCCTTCGGTCGCCTTGATCGGGTTGCCGCTGAGCATCATGTCCAGCGCCTTCTGGGCGCCGACCACGCGGGGGAGGCGCTGGGTGCCGCCCGCGCCGGGCAGGACGCCGAGTTTCACTTCGGGCAGGCCCAGCTGCGCGTCGGGGGTCGCCACGCGGTACGTGCAGCCCATGGCGAGTTCCAGCCCGCCGCCCAGCGCCGTGCCGTGGATGGCGGCGACGGTGGGTTTGGGGAAGGCATCCAGTTTTTCGATGGTGCCGCGCAGGTCCGGCGCCTGCTCGCGGGGCATGTTGAAGGTCTTGATGTCCGCCCCGGCCACGAAGGTGCGCCCGCCGCCGATGATCACGACGGCCTTGACGCTGTCATCTGCGGCGGCGGCGTCCAGTCCGGCCTTGAGGCCCTCCGGGACGCCGGGGCTGAAGGCATTCACGGGCGGGTTCTGGATGGTCAGGATCAGGACGTCGTCCTGGCGGGACTGCGCGACGATGTTCTCGGTGCTCATGCGGGGCCTCCTGCGGGGCGGTTGGGTTGGGGCTGCGGGTCTGCGGCCCCAGCTTTCCATGAAAGGCCGGGACGGTCAAACACGTTCACGTTCAGAGTGTACGTTGACGTTCACTTCCGCGCGGGGGCGGGGTATGCTGCCGGGCATGACCGACAGCCAGACTGCCGCCACCCCGCAGGCCAGCATGCGCGCCATCCGCGTGGAACGCCTCGGCCCGCCCGACGTCATGCAGCTCCAGGACACGCCCGTCCCCTCCCCCGCCCCCGGCGAGGTCCGCGTGCGCGTCGAGGCCGTCGGGATCAACTTCGCCGACGCGCTGGCCGTCGCCGGGGAGTACCTCACCCGCACGCGCGTGCCGTACACGCCCGGCATGGAATTCGCCGGGATCGTGGACGCCCTGGGTGAAGGTGTCCAGGGCGTGCAGGTCGGCACGCGCGTCGCCGCGCTGGGCGGCAGCGGCGCCATGGCCGAGTACGCCACCGTGCCCGCCGCCGGGCTGATCCCCGTCCCACAGACCCTGAGTGGCGCGCAGGCCGCCGCGTTCCCCGTGTCGTACTTCACCGCCTACCACGGCCTGAAAACCCTCGGGCGCGGCGAGGCGGGCGAGTGGGTGCTCGTGCAGGCCGCCGCCGGAGCGCTGGGCACCGCCAGCATCCAGCTCGCCAAGGCGCTGGGCATGAACGTCATCGCGCTGGCCAGCACCGACGAGAAACTGGAGATCGCCCGCACCCTGGGCGCGGACGTCACCATCCTCCAGGACGACCCGGACCGCGTGAAGAAGGTCCGCGACGCGGCGGGCGGCAAAGGTGTGCCCCTGATCCTGGAGGTCGTGGGTGGCAAGCGCTTCCAGGAGAGCCTCGACATGGCCGCCAGCCGCGGCCGGATTATCGTGATCGGCAACGCCAGCCGCGAGCAGGCGAACCTGCGCCCCGTGGAACTCATGAAACGCAACCTGACGGTCACGGGCCTGTGGCTGACCAGCCTCATGAGCGACGTGCCCGCCACCGCCGAGGCCGCGCGCGTCCTGGCCGAGCTGGTCGGCAGCGGAAAGGTCATCCCACAGGTGGGCCCGACCTACGCCCTGGATCAGAGCGTGCAGGCCTTCGAGGACCTCCTGAACCGCCGGACGACCGGCAAGGTCATCATCGAACCCGGCCGCTGACCGACAACTGTGGCAGAGGCAGAGGAGGAGGGCCCCGGTACGCACGGGCCCTCCTCCTCTGCTACGGGTTACTGCGTGAAGAAGCGCAGCAGGGGCCGCCACCAGGGAATGGCGAGCAGGATGGTCACGAGGCTCAGCGCCGTCCAGAGGGTCGCGGCGCGGAACTTGCCCTGGTCGGTGGCGGCCTTGCGGGCCTGCACGCTGGCCAGGGTGCCGAACACGGCGGCGATGAGGCCCAGGCCCAGGTGCTCCCACTGGAAGCTGGTGCGCGGCGCACCCGCGAACACGGGGATGTTCTGCATGCCCATGAACGCGAACAGCAGCAGGCCCAGCACGACCTGCAGGTGCAGGCTGCCCATGAACATCACGACCGGGCGGCGGTCGGCGGGCGTGAAGGTCCGCCCACCGGACGCGCCGGGCACAGTGCGGATCAGGGCCCAGATGCCCGCAATGAGGATCAGCCAGCGGTTGAGGTTATGGAGGGTCAGGAGCACGAGGTACAGGGTCGCCATGCCCGTCAGCCTAACCTGACCGATCGGTAAGCTCAAGGGACAGGGCGGGCCCCCGGGGAACTCACGGCGGTTTCCAGTCCAATCGAAAGGCGAACGGCACGACCTTCACTTCCACATCCAAGTGCTGGTGTTGACGGCCTTTCACTCTGCTCGTTGAGGCGCCCTGCGAACATCTCAACGCCCCTGCAACCCGCTATCAGAACACGACGGTCTTGTTGCCGTACACGAGCACGCGGTCTTCCACGTGGGCTTTCACGGCGCGGGCCAGCACCTGCCGTTCGACGTCCCGCCCGATACGCATCAGGCTGTCGGGCGTCTCGCGGTGCGTGACCGGAATGACGTCCTGCGCGATGATCGGCCCGGCGTCGAGTTCCTCGGTGACGTAATGGCTGGTCGCGCCGATCAGTTTCACGCCCCGGTTGAAGGCCGCGCGGTAGGGGTTGGCGCCCACGAAGGCCGGCAGGAACGAGTGGTGGATGTTGATGACGGGCCGCCCGAAGGCCCGCAGGAAGTCCCCGCTGAGGATCTGCATGTAGCGGGCCAGCACGGCGAAGTCCGCGCCCGCCTCGTGCATCAGGCGCACCTGCTCGGCTTCCGCCTCGGCCTTGGTGTCCTTCGTGACGGGCACGACGTGGAAGGGAATGCCGAACATCTCCGCGTCGCGGCGCAGGTCGTCGTGGTTGCTGATGATCAGCGGGATCTCGATGTTCAGTTCGCCCCGTCGCTTGCGCCACAGCAGGTCCAGGAAGCAGTGGTCGTAGCGGCTGACGAGCAGCGCCATGCGTTTGGGCTGCGTGGTGTACGCGACGCGCCACTCCATGCCGAACGGCGCGGCGACGACGGTCGCGAAGGCCCGCTCGAACTGGTCCCGGGCGAGGTCCAGGCCCGCGAGGTGGAATTCCATGCGCATGAAGAACGTGCCGCCCGCCGGGTCGGTGCTGTGCTGGTCGCTGTGCAGGATGTTCGCGCCGTGGTTGTGCAGGAACTGCGAGACCGCCGCGACGATCCCGCCCCGGTCGGGGCAGGTGATGGTCAGGACTGCGGTGTTCAGGGGGTCGAGCGCGGCTGGGACAGGCACCGTCATATCCGGCGAGGATACCGCACTGCACTTGAAGGGCGCCGGACCCTGCCCAGACCGTGCGGCGGGCCGGTCAATTCAGGTCCAGCAGGTCCACGCGCAGCCCCACGCGCTGGCCTTCCTCCCGGCTGCTGTACGTGGCGATCACGGCTTCCAGGTCGCGTTGCAGGTCACGGACCTCCTGCGGCGTGAGGCGCAGGGTGGCGGTCCGCAGCTGCCACAGGGCGCCGGGCGCGGCGGGCGGGGATTCAGGGCCGTGCTGGATGACGAGGCTGCCCTGGTCATTCAGGTGAACGTGAATGACCTGCACGTCGTGCGCGGCGCGGGCCATGCGGTCCAGCACGCGGCGGTTCCAGTAGCCGTCCCCGAAGGTGCGTTCCCGGTCGGTCAGGGACAGGGCGGCCACGTCCACCTCGAAGGTGTCACTGACGGCGCGGTAGGTGGTCATGGGGCGCCCACGCCGGGCGCGCTGGCCGGTGACGGTCAGCAGGCCGGCCGCCACGAAGCGCCCCACGGCGTGGTGCAGGCGTTTGAACGGTACGCCCAGTTCGCGTGCGGCGGCTGCGACGGTCTGCTCGGAGCGCATGAAGGGCTTGAGGAACTGCGCGGTGTCCACCTGCGTCAGGAGCGCGGCGGCCGCGGCGGTCGTGATGCGGTGGGGCGGCATGCCTCTAGTTCACAGGACGGGTGGTGGTGGAACAAGAGGGGCGCCTACGGTGCCGTATGACCACTCCTCTTCATCTTCAGGGCCTGCGGGCGTACGCGCTGCTGTGGGCCGGTCAGGGTGTGGGCGCGCTGGGCCTGGGCCTGACAGCGTTCGCGCAGGCGGTGTGGCTGTGGGACCAGACGCACTCGGTCACGGCGAGCAGTCTGGTCACGCTGGCCACGACCCTCCCGGCGTTCCTGGCGGCGCCGTGGGTGGGGGCGCTGGTGGACCGCTGGCACACGCACCTGCGCCGCGTCCTGGCCCTCGGGGACGGCGCGCGGCTGCTTCTGGCCCTGCTCACGCTGGGTCTGCTGCACGCGGGGCAGCTCACGCCCGCGCTGCTGTACGCGCTGCTGGCGGCCGAATCGGTGTTCACAGCCTTTCACTGGCCCGCAGCGTCCGCGGCGGCCCGCGCGCTCCTTCGGCCCGACGAGTACACGCGGGGCAGCGGCGTGCAGATGCTGGCCCTGTCAGCCAGTGGCGTGCTGGCCGCGCCGCTCGGGGCACTGCTGTACCCGCGCGTGGGTCTGGGCGGCGTGGTGGCCCTGGACGTCCTGGGGAGCGTCCTCGCGCTGGGGAGCGTGCTGCTGCTGCGCCTGCCCGCCCGCACCGGGGCCGACACGCCCCTCGCCGCGCCATTGGGTCTGCGGGACACGCTGCGACGCGGCCTGCGCTTCTTGGCCGCGCGGCGCCCCCTGCTCACGCTGCAACTGGTGCTGACCGGCGGGTACTTCGTACAGGGCGTGTACGCCGCGCTGCTCACCCCCCTCGTCCTGTCGCTGGAGGCGGGCGGGCAGGGCCGGCTGGCGCAGGTGTCCATGGCGGGCGGCGGGGCGGCCCTACTGGGCGGCGCGCTGCTCAGCGTGTGGCGCGGCTGGTCACGGCAGACGCCGGTGTTCGTGGCCGGGTGGACGCTGGTCCTGCTGGGCGTGCTGGGCACCGGCCTGAGTGGCGCGCCGGGCGTGTGGGCGGCCTGCGCGGCCCTGATCGCGCTAGGCATCGCGGCGTTCGGCACGGCCAATCAGGCGATCTGGCTACAGCAGACGCCCCTGGAGATTCAGGGCACGGTGTTCGCGCTGCGGCGCATGCTGGGCATGTCCACGCTGCCCCTGGCCGCCGCCCTGTCGGGCCCGTTGGTGGACCGCGTGCTGGCCCCGCAGGTGAACTTGCCACTGCTGGGGTCCGGTACGTCCGGCGCGATCCGGCTGCTGCTGGTCACGCTGAGCGTGCTGGGCCTGCTGCTGCTGGCGGGCGTGGTCCGCTCCGGCCGCCTGCGCGGCGCGGAACCCAACCCTGCTCCTGCCCTGGACCGGCGTCCAGACGGCGCGGCCACCGTCCGGGCCGCACCGGGGCGCCGCACGTCCTGAACCGGCGGATGCGGTAGCCTCGCGGGCATGCACACCCACCTGATCGCGTATGACCCGGACCTTCACGCGGCCCTGCTGGCCGACTACTGCCTGTCGGCCGCGCCGGGCGAGCGCCTGCTGGTCGCGGGCGGGCAGGAGGCGACGCCGCTGATCCGGGCGGTGACGCGGGCGCTCCTCACGCGCGGCGCGCGGCCCGTGGTGCGCGTGGACTACCCGGGGCAGCAGGAGGACTTCGCGGAGCTGGCCAGTGACGCGGTGCTGGACGCCATCCACCCGGCGGACCTGTCGGACGTGGAGGCGCTGGACGGCAGCCTGCGCGTCCTGACGCCCGCCGAGCCGCGTCACGTGGACGCCGCGCGCCGCGCCCGGCTGCTCGCGGCGAACGCGCCGGTCGCGTCGGCCCGCGCGCGGAAGAAATGGAGCCTCACGCTATACCCGACCGTGTACGCGGCGGCGCAGGCGGGCATGAGTGAGGCGCAGTTCGGGGATTTCGTGATGCGCGCCATGTTCCTCGACCGCGCCGACCCGGTGGCCGCCTGGGGCGAGGTCCGCGCGACGCAGGCCCGCATCATCGAGCGCCTGACCCGCGCGGACGTCGTGCGGATTGAGGCGCCCGGCACGGACCTGACCCTGCGCGTGGGGGGCCGCACCTGGGCGAACAGTGACGGCAAGCGCAACATGCCCAGCGGCGAGGTGTTCACCGGGCCCCTGGAGGACAGCGCCGAGGGCGTCGTGACGTTCACGGTGCCCGCCGAGTACCAGGGCGTGATGGTGCGCGGCGCCCGCCTGGAATTCCGCGGGGGGCTGGTCGTGAACGCCAGCGCCGACGAGGGCGAGGCGGCCCTGCACGCCGCGCTGGACACTGACCCGGGCGCCCGGCGACTGGGTGAACTGGGCATCGGCACGAACAGCGGCATTCAGGTGCCGACCGGGAACATCCTGTTCGACGAGAAGATCGGCGGGACCGTGCACCTCGCGATCGGCAAGAGCTACCCGGAGACGGGCGGCGTGAACGTCAGCGCCGTGCACTGGGACCTGATCACGGACCTGCGCCGCGGGGGCCGCCTGAGCCTGGACGGCGAGGTCGTGCAGGAGAACGGCCAGTTCCTGATCTGAGCGGTTCCGTAGACATGAAGCGCTGCTGAACTTTCCGTGATGGCTGTCTGAACCCAGGTCAGGCCTAATGGTCGAGCTTCGCGCACAGACTGAGCCTCAGATGAGCTGCTGCCCTCTGGACGCCTGCCTGCGTCTCACTCACCTTGAGGTGCCGCTCCTGGTGCCTGCCGCCGCGCCGCTGCTGTTCGCCGTGGCGCGGCGGCACGCCCTGTCCGACCCGGAAGAGTTCGCGTATCAGGTCCTGAGCCGCGTGGTGCAGGAACGTGACTGCTGGCTCCGCTCGGATCTGACGGCGCGGGCGTGGCTGTGCGGTCTGGCGGCTCAGGTGGCCCAGGCTCAGACCCGGCGCATCCCTGCATGAGCGGGTAAGGCGGGCAGACGAGGCAGCGCGGGCACTGGAGAACACTCAGCTGGTGGATTCCGTCCCGACGCATCTGTTCGCTCACCGCAGCGTCGTCTGGGCCCACTCAAGCGGCGGCTCCCACCGTGATGGAAGCCGCCGCTTTAAGTGACCGACGTCAGCGCCGGTTGGGGTTGCCCAGGTCGTCAGGTGCGATCGGGCTGCCCTGCGCTGCGGCCTTCACGGTACTGACCGGGGTGGTCGTGGTCGGGGCGGGCGCTGCGCTGCCCTCCGCGGGGGCCTGCTGGGTGTAGCTCTGAGCGCTGGCCGCGGGCGCCGAGCGGGTGAAAGCACCCACGCCGCTGCTGTAGCTGGGGCTGACCTGCCCGCCAGGACCCGCCTGAACCGTGCCTGCCTGAACCGTGCGGTCCCGGGGCTGCCCGGCCTTGTCCAGCAGGCCGTCTGCGAGGGTTTCCAGGCGGGGCGTGACGACCTTGTCCATCAGGGTCTTCACGGCCAGCGTGCCTATGGTGGCGACCAGTGCGCCGCCCACGCCGCCGCCCCCCTTCTGGCTCTTCTGGGCCTTGATCAGGGCCTTCTGGTGCTTGGCGGGGCTCTGCGCGTCCACGTAGATCTTGCGGCTGCGGCGGAACTGGCGGCCCACGACGAGGCCCACCAGGGCGCCCACGGCGGACGCTCCACCGAGCATCTTCAGGGGGTCTTTCTGCAGCTGCACCTGCAGGCTGGCCTGCTGGGTCAGGGCGTCCACGCTATCTTTCAGGCGCTGGCGGGCTTCCTCGCGTTCCGTGAGGTATTCGGCCATGTCACTTCCCGCCCTTCTGCATGTCGTCCTTGTAGGTGGGGGTGGTACTGACCGAGATGCCCGGGGCGTCTTTCAGGACCTTGGGTTCCTGCAGGTTGGGGTCGTGGTCGTGGTGCCCGCTGATCTTCTTGTTCAGGCCGCTGCCGTAGTTGGCGGGTTCGCCGCCGGGTTTGCTCTCGTACACGGGTACGGTCTGGGGCCCTTCTTCGGTGCGGACCACGGCGACGCCGTCCGCTTCGGCCAGGACGCGCGTCTCACCGGCAGCGTGTTCCTGCGCGTCGCGGCGCAGTTCCACCTTGGGGCCGCTGTCGTTGTGAGAATCCCGCGCGGCGTTGCTGCCTGCGGGCGTGGGGGCGGCGCTGCCGCTGGTGGGGCTGACGGGCTGGGTGGGGGTGGAGTCATCCATGCTGTCCCTCCGGTGGCGGGGTTCGTCCATGTGGACTTCCGCGCCGAGTTTCTTGAGGCCCATGACGATCAGGGCGCCGGTCACGACGAAGCTCAGAATGGCGATGATCAGGGCGGCGGCCCAGGCGCCCAGGCCCAGGCGCATCAGGCCGTAGAACACGGCCAGAATGATGAAGATCAGACCCAGGATGAGGGGACCGGTGGCGGCGAGCAGCAGCACCGCGCCGATGCCTTTGGCCTTGGCGATCTGTCCGGCCTTGCGGGCGACGGCCGTGATCTCCGATTTGACGAGGGTCACGCCCGCGTCGAATACGTCGACCAGGGCGCCTCCCATGCTCTTGCGTTCTTCCATGCTTCCTCCGGGTGAAGCCCTCACGTTTCATGAACGGGGGGGGTGAAGTGCCCCCAGCATAATGAACCTCGTGCCCCATGCCGCGCAGGCGAAAGAAAACCTGAATCCGGACGCACATCCCACGCCGGCCCTGAGTGCCGCGCAGCGCAGCAACCTGTCGCCCGTGACGGCGTGGGGGTACGCGTGGTGGCGGGCGCGTTCCCTGCGCCTGCTGGGCGCCCCGGGCTTCACCCTGGAGCGCGAGGCGACCCTGTTCCGCACGCTGTGCCGCCCCCAGCCGGGGCAGCGCTGGCTGGACGTGGGCACCAGCGCAGGTTTCTACGCGGGTGTCCTGGCCCGGGCGGGCGCGCAGGTGACGGCCGCCGACCTGAGTCCGGCGATGCTGGCGGTTGCGGCGCGGCGGGAGCCCAGTGCGGCGATCACGTGGGTGAACCTGAACGTGGAGGCCAGCGGCCTGCCGGACGCCAGTTTTGACGGCGTCACGGTGGGCGCCACCCTGAACGAGACGCACGACCCGGCGCGGCTGCTCTCCGAGCTGGAGCGTCTGCTGCGGCCCGGCGGGCAGCTGTGGCTGATGTACCTGCGCCGCACCGCCGGACCCGTCCAGGCGCTGCTGGCCCGCCCGGCGCTGGGCGGCCTGACCTTCCCCGATCCGGCGTGGGTGGCGCGGCAGCTGCCCGGTTGCGTGCGCGTGGACGGCCTGGGGGTGGGCGCGGCGCAGTTTGACCGGTTCGAGCGGCGCGTGGCAGAGGGAAACGTCACTCTGTAACAATCCGTGACGTTTCCCTCCCGGCGCCCGTTTACACTCCCTGCAAAGGAACCCAACGTGACTGACCTGACCTTCACCTCCGCATCCCCCCCCGGACTCGACCGGGCCGTGGCGCACTGTCAGGACGTGACGCGGGAGCACAGCAAGACCTTCTACCTGGGGTCGCGCTTCTTCCCCACCGCGCAGCGCCGCGCCGTGTGGGCCGTGTACGCCGCCTGCCGCGACGGCGACGACACCGTGGACGAACTGGACGGCCACGCCGCGCAGCTGGGTCTGGACCTGTGGTGGACGCGCGTGCAGGGCGCGTTCGCGGGCCGCCCCGGTGACCACCCGATCGACCTGGCACTCGCCTGGGCGGCCCGGGAGTACCCCATCCCGCTCTCCGCGTTTGCCGAACTGCACGAGGGACTGCGCATGGACCTGCGCGGACACGAGTACCACAGCATGGCCGACCTGATCCTGTACTGCCGCCGCGTGGCGGGCGTGGTGGGATTCATGATTGCGCCCGTCAGCGGCTACAGCGGCGGCGAGCGCACCCTGCACGCCGCGCTGATGCTGGGACAGGCGATGCAGCTCACGAACATCCTGCGGGACGTCGGCGAGGATCTCACGCGCGGCCGGGTGTACCTGCCCTCGGAGCTGCTGGCCGAATTCCACGTGAGCCGCGCCGATATCGAGCGCGGCGTGGTGACGCCCGAGTACCGCGCGCTGATGCGCCACCTGAGCGCCCTGGCCCGCGAGTGGTACGCCGAGGGCCGCCAGGGGATCCCCTGCCTGCACGGCAGCGCCCGGCTGGCCGTGGCGACCGCCGCCCGCGCGTACGAGGGGATCCTGGACGACCTTGCCCGGAACGACTTCGACAATTTTGGCCGCCGCGCGCACGTGAGCGGCCCCCGTAAACTGCTGATGCTGCCGCAGGCCTGGTGGGAACTGCGCACTGCGCCCGCGCCCCTCTCCTGAACCCATGCCCCCATACCGCGCCGCCCGCAGCACTGGGGCGGCGGGAGGTTGCCACGAATGACGCCTGACTCCACTCCCCTGCCCTCTGCCGCCCGCCGCAAGACAGCCCTGATCGTCGGGGCCGGAATCGGGGGCCTGTCCCTGGGTATCCGCCTGCAGTCGCTGGGTTTCGACACGACCATCGTCGAGCGCCTGGACCAGCCGGGCGGGCGCGCGTACCAGAAACGCACCCCGGACGGCTACGTGTTCGATATGGGCCCCACCGTGATCACCGTGCCGCACTTCATCGAGGAACTGTTCGCCCTGGAACGCGATAAAGGAATGCTGGGCGAGGCCGATTACCCCGCGCAGGTCCTCGCCCCGGACGCCCGCGTGCGTGAGGGCGAGAGCGGCGGCGAACGCACCCGCGACTACGTGAAGCTCGTGCCGATCCTGCCGTTCTACCGCATCTACTTCGATGACGGCACCTTCTTCGACTACGACGGCGATCCCCAGAGCACCCGGCGCCAGATCGCGGACCTCGCCCCGGAGGACCTTGCGGGTTACGAGCGTTTCCACGCGGACGCGCAGGCGATCTTCGAGCGCGGCTTCCTGGAACTGGGGTACACGCACTTCGGGGACATGCCGACCATGCTGCGGGTCGTGCCGGACCTGATGCGCCTGGACGCGGTCCGGACGCTGTTCTCGTTCACCAGCAAGTATTTCCAGAATCCCAAGATGCGGCAGGTGTTCTCGTTCGAGACGCTGCTGGTCGGCGGGAATCCCCTGAGTGTCCCGGCGATCTACGCGATGATTCACTTCGTGGAGAAGACCTGGGGCATTCACTACGCGATGGGCGGCACCGGCGCGCTCGTGGACGCCTTCGTGCGCAAGTTCGAGGAGCTGGGCGGCACGCTGCGCCTGAACGCCGGCGTGCAGGAGATCCTCGTGACCGACGACCGGGGCCGCCCGGTCCGCCGCCCCGGCGGGAAGCGCGTGGCGCGCGGCCTGCGTTTGGAGAGCGGTGAGGAGCTGCACGCGGACATCGTAGTCAGCAACGGCGACTGGGCGAACACGTACATCAAGCGCGTGCCGGCCGCCGCGCGCCTCGTGAACAGCGACGTGCGCGTGAAGGCCGCCCGCCAGAGCATGAGCCTGCTGGTGATCTACTTCGGGTTCCGCAAGGAGGGCCCGGCGCTGAACCTGCGCCACCACAACATCATCCTGGGGCCGCGCTACGAGGAGCTGCTCACGGAGATCTTCGGGAAGAAGGTGCTGGGCCGCGACTTCAGCCAGTACCTGCACGTCCCCACCCTGACCGACCCCACCCTGGCCCCCGAGGGGCATCACGCTGCGTACACCCTAGTGCCCGTGCCGCACAATGCCAGCGGCCTCGACTGGAACGTGGAAGGCCCGAAACTGGTGGAGCGCGTGTTCGACTTTCTGGAGGAACGCGGGTTCATTCCGAACCTGCGCGAGCGGCTGACCCACAGTGAGTTCATCACGCCCGACTACTTCGAGGGAACGCTCGACAGCTACCTCGGGAACGCCTTCGGACCCGAGCCAATCCTGGTGCAGAGCGCGTACTTCCGCCCGCACAACCGCAGCGAGGACGTCCGGAACCTCTACATGGTCGGCGCGGGCGCGCAGCCCGGCGGCGGGACACCCAGCGTCATGATGAGCGCAAAGATGACCGCCCGCCTGATCGCGCAGGACTTCGGCATTCACCCCAGCGTCCGTGACGGCGTCCCCGAACGGCACACGGCCGACCTGGCCGCCGACTGAGCCGGCCCACCCGCACCGCGCCGCCGCTGGGCTCCCCGGGCGGCGCGTGCGTTATGGTGGGCGCGCGATGACCCGACCCTCCGTCACCCCCGACTGGTCCTATGAACGCGAGCACTGGCGGCGCGGGTACTTCCGCGTGGCGGGCGTGGACGAAGCCGGGCGCGGCGCGTGGGCGGGTCCGGTGACGGTTGCGGCCGTGATCCTGCCAGGCACGGCGGCGGAGCACGCGTTCCGGGACAGCAAGCAGTTGAGCGCCGCGCAGCGTGAGGCGTTCGCGGCGCAGGTGCGCGAGGTCGCGGTGAGCTGGGCGGTGGAGCACGCCTGGCCGGACGAGATTGACCGCCTGAACATCCTGGGCGCGACGCACGCAGCGGCTCAGCGAGCCTTGGCGCGACTGGACCCGGCCCCGCAGGCGCTGGTCACGGACTACCTGAAGCTGCGCACGGACCTGCCCCTGACGGCCCCACCCCGGGCGGATGCGCTGAGTTACTCGGTGGCCGCCGCGAGCCTGCTGGCGAAAACGGAACGCGACCGGCTGATGCTGGACCTCGACGCGCAGCATCCCGGCTACGGTTTCGCGGGGCACAAGGGGTACGGCGCGCCCGCCCACCGCGCGGCGCTGCGCGACCTGGGCGTCAGTGAGGTGCACCGCCGGTCTTTCGCGCCGATCCGGGCGCTGTTGAACGAGCCCGAGCGGCTGCTGTAAAGCGCAGGGTACGCTCGGCGCATGACGATCCAGCAGCCTGAGGTCATCGCCGTCGCGCGGGACGGCACGCACCGCTTCAGCAAGACGCCGCAGCCGGGAATCACGCTGCTGACGGGGCTGGGTGTGCAGGGCGACGCGCACGCGGGCGTGACGGTGCAACACCGCTCGCGCGTGTGTGCGGACCCCACGCAGCCGAACCTGCGGCAGGTGCACCTGATTCACGCCGAACTGTTCGATCAGGTTGCGGCGGACGGCTTCCGGGTGCAACCGGCCGACCTCGGGGAGAACATCACCACGCGCGGACTGGACCTGCTGGCCCTGCCGCGCGGCACGCGGCTGACCTTCCCGTCCGGCGCGGCGGTCGAGGTGACCGGCCTGCGCAACCCCTGCGCGCAGATCGACGCGTTCCAGTCGGGCCTCATGCGCCGCCTGATCGGCACGGACGACGCGGGCGCCCCGGTGTTCCTAGCCGGGGTGATGGGCGTCGTGCTGGAGGGAGGCGAGGTGACGCCCGGTGACGCGATCCTCGTGACGCTGCCGCCGGAACCGCACGAGGCCTTACGGCGAGTGTAGTCACGCCGGAATCGCCCGTCTGAGGGTAATTCCCGGACGCGGCGCGGCTTCCTGCTGTGGATTGAGGTGAGGGTCAGGCGGTCAGGAACCCGCTGACCTGCTCCGGCAGGTCGCCCGCGTCCATCAGGAACGCGTCGTGCCCGTGGATGCTGTTCAGCTCTACGTACTGCGCGTGGGGGAGGAGCGCCGCGCTGGCCTGCACCTCGGCGGCCGGGTACAGCTGGTCACTGCTGATCCCGACGGCCAGGACGGGCGTGCGGATGGTCCGCAGTTCCGCGTCACTGGGCTGGAAGGCGTCCATCGCGCCCGTCAGGGCGACGTACGTGCGTTCGCAGAAGCGCGCCTGAAGCTTCTCGCCCTGGTGGTGCAGGTACGACGTGATGGCGGGGACGCCCGGGGCGCGCTGCCCGGCCTGGGTGGCGGCGAAACTCTCGGGGCTGCGGTAGGAGAGCATGGCGATCTGCCGCGCGACCTTCAGCCCCTCTCCGCCGGGCGCGGCGCGGATGGCGCTGCGGGCGGCGGTGTTCAGGCCGATGGCCCACGGGGAGTGGCGGGCCGGGGCGCCGATGATCACAGCCTTCTCGATGAGGTCCGGGCATTCGAGCAGCCACGCGTACGCGAGCATGCCGCCCATGCTGCCGCCCACGATCCGCACACGCTTCACGCCCAGCTGCTCCAGCAGGGCGCGGCCCGCGCGGGCCAGGTCGCGCAGGGTCAGCGGGGCGTCCTGGCCACCCAGGGGGGGCAGGTCGGCGGGGCCGCTGCTGCCCGCGCAGCCGCCCAGAACGTTCGCGCAGATCACGTAGTCCCGGGTGGGGTCCAGGGGTTTCCCGTCACCCAGAAAGTCCGGCCACCACTCGTGCACGGCGCTCGTGCCGGTCAGGGCGTGCAGGACCAGCGTGGCGGTGTCCTGCGGCGTCCCATAGGTGTGGTAAGCGAGGCGCACGTCACTGACGGGCACGCCGCAGTCGAGCAGCAGCGGCTGGGTGCGGAACAGCCGCGCGACCCGCAGGCGGGGGCGCTCCGGCACCTGACATCGTTCGGGCGTGTCGTCCGGCGCGGTCAGCAGGAAGGGGGTGGGGGCGGGGTGCGTCAGGGCGGTCACGCGTCCTCTCCGACGGTGTCGCCTGCTTCAACCAGCGCGGCAGCCAGGGCCTGCGCGAAATCCTCGCGGATGTCGTCGATGTGCTCGATGCCTACCGACACGCGCACTAGTCCCGGCGTGACCCCGGCGGCGCGCTGCGCGGCCTCCTCCAGCTGGCTGTGCGTGGTGCTGACCGGGTGGATGACCAGCGTGCGGGTGTCCCCCACGTTCGCCACGTGCTGCGCCAGCGCGACCGAGCGGATGAACGCCTCGCCCGCCGCGCTCCCGCCGCGCAGTTCGAAGGTCAGCACGGCGCCCCCACCGCGCGGCAGGTAATGCTGCGCGCGGTCGTAGTGCGGATGGTTGCTCAGCCCGGGGTAGGTGACGCGGGCCACGTCCGGATGCGACGCCAGCCAGGAGGCCAGCGCGAGCGCATTGTGCGCGTGCCGCTCGGCGCGCAGGCTCAGGGTTTCCAGGCCCTGCAGGAACTGCCATGCCTGCTGCGGCGCCAGCGTGGGGCCCAGGTCACGCAGGCCCTCGGTGCGCGCGCGGATGATGAAGGCCACGTTTGGCAATCCCAGCGCGTTGCCCGCGCCGAAGGTCTCCCAGAAGTTCAGGCCGTGGTAGCTGGGGCTGGGTTCGGTCATCAGCGGGTAGCGGCCGTTCCCCCAGTCGAAGGTGCCGCCGTCCACGATCACGCCGCCGATCCCGTTGCCGTGCCCGCCGATCCACTTGCTCGCCGAGTGCAGCACCACGTCCGCGCCGTGCCTGAGGGGCTGGCAGTAGTACCCGCCGGCGCCGAAGGTGTTGTCCACGATCACCGCGACGCCCTGCGCGTGCGCGGCGGCCGCGATCGCCTCGAAGTCCGGGATGTTCAGCGCCGGGTTTCCGATGGTTTCCAGGTACAGGGCGCGGGTGCGGTCATCGATCAGTGCAGCGAACTCCTCGGGCCGCTCGTCGCGGCTGGTGAAGCGCACCTCGATACCCAGGCGTTTTAGGGTCACGCGGAACTGGTTCACGGTCCCGCCGTACAGGTTCGGGCTGGACACGATGTTGTCCCCCGCCTGCGCGACGTTCGTGATCGCCAGGAACTGCGCGGCGTGCCCACTGGCGACCGCCAGCGCCCCTACGCCGCCCTCCAGCGCCGCCACGCGCTCCTCAAACACGGCGTTCGTGGGATTCATGATGCGGCTGTAGATGTTCCCGAACTGCCGCAGACCGAACAGATCCGCCGCGTGCTCCGGCGACTGGAACACGTAACTGTTCGTGGGGTAGATGGGCGTCTGCTGCGCGCCCGTGGTGGGATCGGGCTTCTGCCCCGCGTGAACCTGCAACGTCTCGAATTTGTGCGCCATGACTGCGCCTCCTCAGTGGGGTGCGTCGGTGGGGCGCGCAAAAGAAAGCGCCCCTGCTCGGATGGACTCGAGAAGGGGCGCTGACATATCACCGCGTGACCTTCCCTCTTGCTCCCCGGCGGCGGTCATCGTCGACCCGCCTGCGGGGCTGGCCTTGGCACCGTGACGTGATGAGGTCCGGTTGCCGCGCCGTCAACGAGCCAGGTCTCTCGGGCGCTCTGAAGTGGGTCACTCCACGCGGGAGCTGCCTCGAAGGGTAGCGCGCACTGGCAAGCAGGGTCAAGGCAGCTGTCCAGACCCGGGCACGGGCTTATCTGCACACCCAATCAGGGGATAAGGGCTAAGATGTGGAAGTCATCCCAGATTGATGTGTCACTCCCAGAACGGGACGGGCATGACTCTGTTTCCCTTGATCCTGCGCAGATCGCCCTTTCACCTCGCACCCTCAGGAGTTTCATGAACACGAAGCTTGTTGCCACTGCGCTGCTGGGCGCGGCTCTCCTCGCCGGCTGCACCAAACCCAACATCACCCCCACGCCCACCCCGGGCACGCAGACCGAATTCGGCCGCCTGCAGACCCTGAAGCCCGGCACGCAGGACACCATCAACACCAAGCTCAAGGTGAACATTGTGTTCGTCGGGTACCGCCAGACCCTTCCCGGTCAGGTGGCCACCGCACGCCAGGTCAGCACGGACGACTTCAACCAGATCCTGCCGGCCACATACGACGCCGTGAACCGCATTCCCAGCGCGTACGGCCGCACCGAGAAGACCGGCACCTCCTTCGACTTCGATTACAACTACGTGTTCGCCAACCAGAGCTTCGAGGATGACTTCTTCAAGTTCGTACAGACCGAGGGCGTCAGCCAGAAGGCGCCCCTGACCAGCCGCGAGAAGTTCTTCAACTGTCAGGGTGCCCCGACCTGCACCGTCCCAGCCGGCAACATCACGCGCGCCATAGACGCTAACAACAACATCGTCGTTGACGCGCTACGAACCGAGAACTGGCTGGCGGACAACGTGTCGCGTGTCGGCGTGAAACCCGGCGAGTACACGATTTACTTCGTGAACTGGTATGACCGGCCAGACTTCAAATTCCACAGTTATGCCCGACTTGATGCCAAGGACACTGATACTGGCGCGCCGTTCGGTACCTACTCCTCGCGGCGCCTGATCGCCTGGGGCGGCAGCGCCCGCCAGAATGCCCCCGCGCAGCGCGTGTGGTTCTATGACCTGTCGGCCAACCCCGACCCCTGGACGGACGCTATCGACGTCACGAATCCTGACGTAGACGGTGACGGTACCCCCGACTACCGCATGCCCCCCATCTGGGAATACGGCACTCGCAAGGCGAACATTGGCTACGGTCGCAAAGTCAGCCCAGACCTCGCGTTGGTCGCCCGCTACACCGCAATCAACCTGCTGTTCACGCCCAGCCCGATCTACCGCGCGGCCCTCACGCCGCCCGACATGCCCGAGAAGATCAACCTAGATGTTCATGTGGAGCAGGGGGACGGAGCCGCCGATCCAACCAAACTGCTGAAGCCCGCGCTCCTCCAGGACCGTGTGAAGGTTCTGCAACCCTTCACCGCCTTCACCCAAACCGTCAAGCAGACGGCCCTGGACGGCAACTTGGCCGACGTCTACAAATGCTTCTTCCCTGTCGAGGCCGAGGACATCTGCTCGCCGGACTACGCGGACTTCAGTGGTGAGCAGCTCTTCCAGTTCGGCGTCAAGGAACTGCGTGCAGAGTACAAGACCACCCCTGCCGGAACATACCAGCTGCCCATCTACGCGTTCAATGACAACGCCAACAGCCAAGGTGGCCTGCTCGGCGTCGCCTATGATGACGGCGAGACCGGCACCCAGAGTTTTGTGTACTCCTTCCTAACTCCTGACCTGATCGGTGACGCTGACGTCCCGGGCTACGGTTTCACAGACACCACCGTGCACGAAACCGGACACCACCTCAGCCTGAGTCATCCGCACGACGGATACGACAGCGAACAGAATATCTCCTACGGTCCTAGCGGCGACTTCCACTTCGTGAACACTGGAGATGAGAGCGCCACGATCATGGCCTACAACGACCTCTCCCGCGAGTTTGGACAGTTTAACCTGGACAGCCAGTACCGGTACCTGACAGCCGCGTACCTGAACAACACCAACGCCGTTCTAGAACTCGTGCGCCACGCGCAGAAGGCGGGCAGCGTCAGCAGCGCCGCGCAGAGCGCCGACAGCAAGTTCGGGCAGGCCAAGGCCAAGTACGACGCTCTGGACTACCTGGGTGCCGCGCAGCTGGCCCATGACGGCTACCGCAGCGTGCTGAACGCCGCAAAGGCCGCGGGCGTGCCTGTCACCGCGTACAAGTGGTACGAGAATCTCAATGGCCTGGACGGCCTGAGCGTCACGCCCGGCGCGAAGATGCGCTTCAGCCCCACCTTCAAGGCCCAGACGGGCGTCGTGGTATTCCCCGAGGAAACTGCTTACCAGCGCAAACTGCGCCTGTCGAAGTAAAGTTTCGCGTACCAGAACCCGGTCCATGCGGCCGGGATCTGCACTGTTGCGGCTGTTCAGGTCTGCTTCTGCCGGAGCAGTTCCATCAGGCGCAGGTAGGCCTGCGCGGTGACCTGCACGTCCCCGAAGGAGCGGTGCCGGCCGCCGGGCGCGAAATTCAGGCCCAGCCGCTCGGCCAGCACGGTCAGGTTGTGCGCGCGTTCTTTCGGGAAGGCGCGGCGGGAGAGTTGCACAGTGCAGTACTCCGCCTGCGGGTTCCAGTTCAGGCCGCTGCGGGCAGCGTTGGCGCGCATGAATCCGGCGTCGAAGCCGATGTTGTGCGCCACGACCGGCCAGCCGTTCACGAACTCCAGGAATTCGGGCAGGACTTCCTGGATGGTGGGCGCGGCGCGGACCATCGCGTTGCTGATGCCGTGGACCTGCTCAGCGCGCCAGGGGATCAGCATCGCGTCGCCGCCCGCGGTGGTGGGGCGCACCAGCGTCTCGTAGCGCTGCGTTTCGTCCACCTGACCGTCCACGATGCGCACCGCGCCGATCTCGACGATGCCGTCTCGTTCCGGCGAGAGGCCCGTGGTTTCCAGGTCGAACACAACAACATTCACGCCCCGCAGGGTAGCGCGTGCGGGGCGTGGGCAGCGTGGGGACCTACCGGACGAGCAGGGGCTCGTACGCGGTTTTCACGGCGCCGTTCGCGAAGGTCAGGCGCGCAATGGTGTTCACGCTGGTCACGGTGCGGCCCGGGACCTTCTTCACGGCGAGGCTGACGTTCAGGTCGATCACGCGGCCCTGCTGACTCAGGCGCGGGGCGAGCGGGCCGGGTGTGCGTCCGGGCAGCCACACTTCCTTGTCCGGCAGGAGCTTCTTGACGTACTGTCCGCCCTGCACGTATTCAATCTCGTACTGAAGCTCAGCTTTCACGACCGCGCTCTGCTCGCCCTTGGTGGTGACGCGCAGAGTGCAGCGCGCGGCCTCGCCCATGGTCAGGTAGCTGTTCGTGCCGCCCGAGCCCACGCAGGTGGTGAAGGCCCAGGTGTTCAGCTTGGTGGGTCCGCTGCTGATCGTCATGGGGGCGGGCGCGGTGCGGGTCAGGTAGGCCGGGTCAGCCCTGACCGTGAAATCGGTGGTGCTGTCCCAGAGTTCGCAGTTGACGTCCGAAGCGCGTTCGTCCGGAGCTCTGACCAGGGTGCGGGTGCTCATGGCGGCGTAGCAGGGTTCGACCGGGCCGGTGTACGGCACGTAGCCCAGAGCGAGTTTCTGCATCTGCTGGAAGGCCTGCCGGTCAGAGGCGGCGTTCAGGCCGTCGTTCCGGACCCACAGTTGCACGCTGACGACGCGGCTGCCCGGTTCGCCGGATTCGCGCGTGACCGTCAGTCCCTGGTATCGGGTGAACGGGTACTGCCAGTCGCGACCCCGCACGAACGGTTCGCCGCAGCTGTACTGCTGGCAGAAGGCCGACTGCTGAATCTGGGTGGTGGTGACGCTGCTGCCGATGATGCCGGCGGCGCTGGCGGGGGCGAGCAGCAGGGAGGGGAGGAACCTCAGGAGTCGCGGCATGTCCGCAGCGTAGGTCGCGGGGTCAGGCGGCGCTGCCTCAGGTGACCTTGAGTGCGGTAAGGGCGTGTGCTAGGAGCTGTTCGGGGGTGTCGCCGGGCGTGACCGAGAGGATGTGGAGGTCGTGCTCATCGGCCTGCGGGGGCTCCAGCGTGGCCAGCTGGGAGGGCAGCAGGTCCGCGCCCGCGTAGTGCCCGGCGCGGTGCACGAGGCGTTCACGCAGGAGGGGCTCAGGGACATTCAGGTACAGGAAGTGCGTGCCGGGTGCGCGGAGCGTGTCGCGGTAGGTGCGCTTCAGGGCGGAGCAGGCCAGCACGACGCGGCTATGCTCATCAAGCTGGGCGCGCAGGGTCCGCAGCCAGGGCGCGCGCTCCTCGTCGGTCAGGCCGTGTCCGGCGTGCATGCGGGCGCGGGCTGCGGGGGTGTGGTAGTCATCGCCGTCCAGGAATGGGGCGTGCAGCGCGGCGCCCAGCGCGCGGCCGAGGGTGCTCTTGCCGCTGCCGGACACACCCATGACGACCACGCGCAGGGGAATGGGGTGCAGGGTCACCCGGTCAGTGTAGGCGTGCAGGCGCCCAGGCCGGCCAGGGCTTCTTCCTTACCCTTGGCTTCCACTTCGATCCACGGGACGTCGTGGTAGGCGCTGGGCACCTGGTCGATCAGCCAGCTGTGGCGGCGGTCCTGCGGGCCGTCCAGGCCGTTGCTGAGGTGAACGACCTGCCACTCCGGGGGGGTCCAGGTACGGCGGGCGGCGAGGACCCACTGGCGCACGCTGGGGTCCTCCTGGTCGGGCAGGCGGTCGTGCACGACGTGGTGGTGCGCGTCGAAGATCAGTGGGGTGCCGGTGGCCTCGCAGACGGGCAGCAGGTCGCGGGGGCTGTAGGCGCGCTCGTCGTTTTCCAGGCCCAGGCGCAGGCGGACGCTGTCGGGCAGGTCGGGGATGATGGCTTGGAGTTCCTGGGCGCGGCCGCCCTTGCCGCCGTGCAGGAGAAGGAGGTTCCAGGTGCTGCGCTGTAGGTGCAGGGCGTCCATGACCTGCGCGTGGCTCAGGATGGCGTTCAGGCTGCGGGCGCGTACGTCAGGGGAGTCGCTGTTCAGCACGATGAACTGTTCGGGGTGCATCAGCACGCGGATGCCGTGGTCCTGGAAGGCGTGCCCGGCCTCACGCAGTTGCGGGGCGAGGTGCGTGAGGACCAGCGCGCCGGTGTCGTCGCCTTCAAGGTCGAGCATGGGAAAGAGGCTGGAGCTGAGCCGGTAGAGGCGGATGCCGCGCGCGGCGCAGTAGTCGGCGGCGCGGCGCACGCGAGCGACGTTGTCCGCGTAGAGTTCGAGGAGTTTCTCGGCGCGCTGGTCTGGGGTCAGGGCGCGGTAGCGGGTGAGGGTAATGGTGCGGAAGCGGATCTCGGGTCCGGTGGTCAGGCACACGAGGCCGTAGGCGGGCGTCCTCACTCGCGGGCCCGTTTGGCGGCGGCGCGGCAGCGGTCCGAGCAGTATTTGACGGTCTCCCAGTCGCGCTCCCATTTCTTGCGCCACATGAAGGGGAGGCCGCACTGGGCGCAGGTTTTGCTGGGGCGCTGGCTGGGCGGGCGTCCGCCTCCGAAGGTGCGTTCCTGGCGGGGCATGGGGTTCAGCATGGACTGGCTGGCGGCGGGGTTCCGTAAGCCGGGGTGAAGTTCCCTTCACGGGAACCCTGACTGCCTTTTGGTTTTTTAAGAAAACGTATTCAGAATGACGCGGCGTGAAATGAATTCATGGCTTGCCGAGCGTCGCACCCTATCAGCAACTGTAGAGACCACCACCATGCCGTGCAGCAGGGCCTTCTGATCGGTTGCACCCCCTGGCAACGTGATCTGACACCCTGAGGGAGAGTCAACTGTCCGATCGGCCGGTCCGTCCAATAGGGGCGCCACCAGCACAAATTGAGTGACCATCTCATCCTTGACAGCGCTTTCAGCTTGTCTTACGCTCCGGCTAACCCAAGGTCCGCCGACCCCACCCAGCCGGGGTCTCCCCTCCCGTCACGCCCCACCGGGCGCGGCGCGCCCTGTCCCTGCGCCTGCGTGCGCCAAGGAGTTCCCATGCCCCGCTTCGCCATGCCCCTCCTGCTTCCCCTGACCCTGCTGCTCGGCGCGTGCAACCTCACCAACGCCAGCACCACCAGCCCCGTGTGGCAGGACGAATTCAGCGGCTCCAGCCTCGACCCCAGCAAGTGGAGCCACCAGACGGGCAACGGCTTCATCGCCGGACCTGATTACATCGCCGGATGGGGCAACAACGAACTCGAGTACTACACCGACCGGCCCAGCAACGTCACGGTGCAGGGCGGCAACCTCGTCATCACCGCCAGGAAGGAGACCTTCACCGGCCCGGCCGGGACCACCACGGGCACCTTCGACTGGACATCCGGCCGCGTCCGCACCGCCGGGAAGTTCAGCCGCACATACGGCCGCTTCGAGATCCGCGCCAAGTTCCCCAGGGGCCGCGGCCTGTGGCCCGCCATCTGGATGCTGCCCGAGGAACCCAGCCCCTACGCCAGCTGGGCGGCGAACGGCGAGATCGACATTGCCGAGGGCTGGGGCAGCAAACCCACCGAACTGGCGCACACCATCCACTACGGCGGCGTGTGGCCCAACAACGTGTACGCCAGTCAGGCGGTGAACTACCCGAACGGCGGCACGATGGACCAGTGGCACACCTACGCCCTGGAGTGGACGCCCGGCAAGATCCAGTGGTTCATTGACGGGCAGCTCACCAGTGAGCGCAGCCAGTGGTGGAGCGCGAAGAACAACCCACCCAGCAGCGATGCGGACCTGAACGCCTGGCCCGCGCCCTTCGACCGGCCCTTCTACCTGCTGCTGAACCTCGCCGTGGGCGGCAACTTCGACGGCAACCCGGACGCGACGACCCCGGCCCAGGCGCAGATGCTGGTCGATTACGTCCGCGTGTACGGCATGCAGAACGAGACCGGCAGCGCCGGGCCGCGCCCCGACATGACCTACCCCTGGACGCCCAAACCGGCCCGGGCCGCGCTGCCCGACGGGAACCTCGTGTACAACGGTTCGTTCGACTGGGTGGACAGCGATCCGCACGTGACGCCCGACACGAGCTCACTGCCCGGCGTGACCAGCAGCAAGTTCTGGACGATGTATACCGGCGGCGGCGAGGCGACCTTGAGCAACGACACCACGCAGGGGAACGCCCTGAAAGCGGACGTCACGAACCCAGGCAACGTCAACTACGCCGTGCAGGTGCGGCAGGATGGCCTGAACATCGAGCAGGGCGGCAAGTACGAGGTGTCGTTCGATACCTGGGCGCAGGCGGCCCGGCCCATGATGCTCAAGGTGGGCGGCGGGCCGGACCGCGGGTACGCCGCGTACTCCGGCGAGCAGACCGTGCAGATCGGCACTACTAAGGAACGCAAGACCGTCACCTTCGACATGAAGGCCACGACGGACGCCGCCGCCCGCCTGGAATTCAACCTGGGCAACGCCGGCACCGGCCCGGTCTGGATTGACAACGTGGTCGTCCGGCGCCTCGGGAACGCCGCGGGCGCGCGCCCACCCGCCCCGGACGGCAACCTGCTGTACAACGCGGCGTTCACGCAGGACGCCACAGCCACCACTCCGGGCATTGCGGGCGTGCCCGGCACGGCCTACTGGACCACCTGGAGCAACGACGCGACCGGCCTGAACACCAGCGTCAGCAGCGGCGCGGTCACGCTGAACGTCACGCACGTGGACCCCGCGAACAACTGGCACGTGCAGCTGAACCAGACCGAGGTGCCGCTGACCGCCGGGAAGTCCTACACCCTGACGTTCAAGGGCCGCGCCAGCGACGCCCGCGAGGTCGCCGTGGTCATCGGCGAGAACGGCGGCAGCTTCGCCCGTTACCTGGACGCCAAGGCCGCCCTGGGCACCACAGAGCAGCCCTTCACATACACGTTCACGGCACCCGTCTCGAACGTCGCCGCGCAGTTCCAGATTCTGGGCGCGGTGGGCGCCACGGGCAGCGACTACAGCCTGAGCTTCCGGGACTTCCGCCTCGTGCAGAACAACTGATCGGGTAGGCCGCTCTCCCCCGCCCCAGCCTATGGCCGGGGCGGGGCTGAACATGTCGCGTCAGCGTCTGGCCCCCTGGGCGGCCCCATCCACGCCCGCGGCTCAGCCGCTGACGGTCTCGCGGCCCAGCGCGGCGTGCGCTTCGAGCAGCAGGGCCTCGGTTTCGTCCCAACCGACGCAGGCGTCGGTGACGCTCAGGCCGGGCACGAGGGTGCTGAGGTCCTTGGGGATGCCCTGCTTGCCGGGGCGGAGGGTGCTTTCGATCATGAGGCCCTTGACGGCGCGCTGCCCGGCGGCGCGCTGGTGCAGGACGTCGCGCCACACGAGGCTCTGGCGGGTGTGGTCCGAGCCGCTGTTGGCGTGCGAGCAGTCCACCATGACGGCCGGGGTGAGTCCGGCTGCGGTCATGAGCCCCGCGGCTTCCTGCACGAACTGCGGGGCGTAGTTGGGTCCGCCGCGGCCGCCGCGGAGGATGACGTGCCCGTCGGGGTTGCCCAGGGTGTGGACAATACAGGCCTGCCCGTCGTCGTCGATGGTGAAGAACGCGTGCGAGGCGCGGGCGGCGACAATGGCGTCCACGGCGAGTTTGATGCCGCCGCCGGTGCCATTCTTGAAGCCCATGGGGGCGGACACGGCGCTGCTCATGACGCGGTGCGTCTGGCTTTCGGTGGTGCGGGCGCCCAGGCAGGCCCAGGCGACCGCGTCGAACACGTACTGCGGCGCGAACGGGTCGAGGAGTTCGGTGGCGACGGGCAGACCCAGCTCGCTGACCTGGACCATGAGTTTGCGGGTGAGTTCGAGGCCCTTGTTGATGTCGTTCGTGCCGTTCATGTCCGGGTCGAGCAGGTAGCCGCGCCAGCCGACGGTGGTGCGGGGTTTGTCCACGTACACCCGCATGTGCACTTCCAGGCGGTCTTTCACGCGTTCACGCAGATCCGCGAGGCGGCGGGCGTAGTCGAGCGCCTGCTCGTGGTCGTGGATGGAGCAGGGGCCCACGACCACGAGCAGCCGGTCGTCGCGGCCGTGCAGGATATCCTGCGCCGCGCGGCGTCCGGCGAGCACGGTCGCTTCGGCCTGCGGGGTCAGGGGGTGCAGGGCTTTCAGGGCGCGGGGGGTGATCAGGGGCGTGAAACCGCTGACGTTCAGGTTCTCGGTGCGGCCAGCGTGGATGGTGGGCTCGGGGTGCGTCATGGCGGGGCTCCTGGGGTGTAAGGCAGCGCCCGGTGGCTTGTGGGCTCACCGGGCGTCGGGGGGTGGGATGCAAACGCGACTAGGCCCGGTGGGAACCGAACCAATAAAAGAAGCCGCGCGTCGTCATGGGGTGAAGTGTAAGCCGGTATACCCGGGGGGGCGGGCCGGGCGGTCTAGGGCACCGGCAGACAGGCAGCCCGGGGCGCGAGTTGTGCGCCGGGTGGCGCGTGGGCGGCCGTCCTGCCCTGACGGTGGGGCGCCTGGGGTGGGCTGATCCGCTCAGCTGGCGTCTGGTTCAGGCGTCGGCGATGCGGCGCAGGTTCTCGACGCGGGTGGCCAGGTCGGGCAGTTCAAGGGCGCGCAGGGCTTTGGTGGTGCGGGTCAGTCCGGCGTCGTCCACGCGGCCCTGGTTCCAGCCGGCGATCAGCATGGCGCAACCCTGGAGGGCGTCTGTGACGGTTTCCTTGTGGAACATGGCGGCCAGAGTGCCGCTTTGGGATGGGGCGGTCTGCTGGGCCTGGGCCTGGACGTCCAGCACGACCTGCATGAACACCTGGTCCAGGCGGGCGCGGTCGTCGGGGGCGATGGGGGTTCCGGTCATGGGGGGCAGTGTAGCCCGGGGCATGCGCGTTTCTTCACGTCCGCTCTCATGTCGCGTGGCGGCATGTCGCTTCAGGGGCGGTTTCCGTATCTTGGTTCATCTCAAGGGATGCATGGGAGCGTGGAACGCGATGGAGTATGAGCCCGGGAGCAGGTTTTTCGATGAGATGTTCACCGCTGATCGCGCCGCCCGTCCGCATTACGCGGGCGTCAAGGCGTATCTGGATCAGCTGGGCGTGGCGGAGTTTGAGCGTCGGCATCAGTTGCTGGACCTGGCGTTCCGGAATCAGGGCATCACGTTCACGGTGTACGGGGACGCGCAGGGAACCGAGCGGACCTTTCCGTTCGATCCGGTGCCGCGCATCATCCCGGCGTCCGAGTGGGCGCACATTGAGTCGGGGCTGACGCAGCGGGTGCGGGCGCTGAACGCGTTCCTGACGGACATCTACAGTGGCGCGCAGATTCTGGGGGACGGCGTCATCCCGCCGGAACTGGTGTACACCAGCGCGCACTTCCGGCGCGAGGTGCACGGCGTGCTGCCTCCGGGCGGGGTGTTCACGCATGTGGTCGGCACGGACCTGATCCGGAACGAGCAGGGCGAGTACCTGGTGCTGGAGGACAATCTGCGGTCCCCGAGTGGCGTGTCGTACCTGCTGGCGAACCGGCAGGCGATGACGCGGGTGTACCCGGGGATGTTCGAGGGTCAGGGCGTGCGGCCCGTGCAGCATTACGCGTCGGCGCTGCTGCGCCTGCTGCTGGCCAGCAGCCCGCGCGAGAATGGGACGGTGGTGGTCCTGACGCCCGGCATGTACAACAGTGCGTACTTCGAGCATGCGTACCTCGCGCAGCAGATGGGTGTGGAGCTCGTGGAGGGCCGGGACCTGTTCGTGGATGGGGGGCGCGTGTGGATGCGCACGACCGGTGGGCGGCAGCAGGTGGACGTCATCTACCGCCGTGTGGACGACGATTTCCTGGATCCGCTGGCGTTCCGGCGGGACAGTGCGCTCGGCGTGGCGGGGCTGGTGGAGGTCTACCGGCAGGGGCGGGTGGCGATTGCGAACGCCATCGGGACGGGCGTCGCGGATGACAAGGCCGTGTACGCGTACGTCCCGGACATGATCCGGTACTACCTGAACGAGTCACCGATCCTGAACAACGTGCCCACGTACCTGGGCTGGAATGCCGAGCATCTGGAGTACATGCTGGCGAACGCGGCTCAGCTGGTGTTCAAGTCGGTGGGCGAGGCGGGTGGCTACGGCATGCTGATCGGTCCGGAAGCCACGGCGGATGAGATCACCACGTACCTGCACCGGGTGCGGCAGGACCCGCGGGAGTTCATTGCGCAGCCGGTGGTGGGCCTGTCGCGGCACCCAACGTTCTACCCGGACAGCAGTGGGTTCGAGGCGGCGCACGTGGACCTGCGGCCGTACATCCTGTTCGGGGAGGACGTGACGATCGTGCCGGGCGGGTTGACGCGGGTGGCGCTGCGGCGCGGCAGCCTCGTGGTGAACAGTTCGCAGGGGGGCGGCAGCAAGGACACCTGGGTTCTGGATCACGATGGGCCCAGCGCGCCGCTGGGCATGACGCAGCTCCTGCATGGGGACGCGGCGCCCGGTGGACAGGGGCAGCGGCAGGGGCAGCGGCAGGAGCAGTCGGCTGGTGGGCAGAGTCAGTCGCAGTGGCAGAGTCAGTCCCCGTCGCAGGGGCAGGCTCAGTGGCAGGGCGGCTTCGGCGCGGTACCACTGGATGCCGGGCCGCTGACAGAGTCGGTGCGCCGCGAGTTGGACGAACGGGACTGGCAGGTGCGGGCGCGCGCGGCCGACGACGCGCAGGTCGCGGCGTACGGTGAGAGTCAGGCGCCGAGCGCCGCGCCGGCCGATGGGACACCCGGGCCGGAGGATGGGCCGGGACCGCATTCCTTCCAGCAGCAACTTGAAAAACAGCAGCTTGAGGGGGGTGAGCGCTGATGCTTCTTCTGTCGCGACTGGCCGAGAACCTGTTCTGGATGGGCCGCTACATGGAGCGGGCGGAGAACACGGCGCGGCTCCTGAGCGTGAATTACTACGCGACGCTGGAGTCCGCCGGAAGCACGCGTGATCACTGGCGGCCGCTGCTGGACCTCACGGGGGGTGAGGGGGCGCTGCGGGAGCGCTACGGCCGGGTGGATGCGCGCAGCGTGGGGTCGTGGCTGGCGTTCGACCGGGAGAACCCGTCCAGTATTGCCAGCAGTCTGGCGTTCGCACGGTCCAATGCGCGGGGCCTGCGCGACCGGATCCCGAGTGAGATGTGGGAGGCGATCAACCGCGCGTACCTGAACCTGTGCTTCGAGACCGGGTCGCTGCTCGACCGGGACGGGCTGTATGAGTTCTGCGTGTCGGCGCGGGACGCGTCGCAGTTCTTCTTCGGCATTGCGTTCGCGACCCTGCCGCGCGATGAGGGGTGGTCGTTCATGCGGGCCGGGCAGATGCTGGAACGCACCGACAACACGCTGCGGGTGTTACAGGGGCGCCTGACGCCGGAGGCGCTGCGGCCGTCGATAGATCCGGCGCGTTCCATGCTGCTTGAGCAGCGCTGGGTGCAGGTGCTCAAGGGGGCAAGCGCCTACGAGGCGTTCCGCAAGCGCCGGCATGAGGGGATCGAGCCGCGCAGCATCGCGGCGTTCCTGCTGCTGGATGAGTATTTTCCGCGCAGCGTGCGGTACGGGGCGCAGAACCTGCATGAGGCGCTGGAACAGATTGACCGCTGGCATCCGGGGGATCATCAGGACGTGACGCGCCTGTCGCGGTGGCTGGTGGCCCGGCTGGAGTACGCCCGAATTGAGGACATCCTGGACCGGCAGGACCCAGCGCTGCCGGACCTGCTGGTGGACGTGAACCGGGTCGGCGCGGCGATCACGGCGGCGTTCTTCGAGAAGGAATGAACAGGCCCGCGTGGTGCTCGGCGGCCGGGAGGGCGCGGCATGCGGTGTGAGATCCGGCACATCACGGAATACCACTACTCGCAGCCGGCGTGGGATTCGTTCAATCAGGTAAGGCTGCACCCGACGCAGGAGGCGCGGCAGTCGGTGCGGTCGTTCCACCTGCATGTCGTGCCGGAGGCGCAGGTCTCGTCTCACAAGGATTATTTCGGGGCGCTGGTGCATCAGGTGCATGTGCACGCGCACCACACGCACCTGCGGATTGAGGCGCAGGCGATGGTGGACACGCACGCCCTGCCGGATCCGGGTCCGGTGCTGGTTGCGGCGCTGGAGGGCGCGCGGTCGTCCCTGACGGAATTTCTGGTGCCCTGTCCGCGAGTGCCGTCCGGGCCGTGGCCAGAGGTGTTCGGCGTCACCCGGCCCACGCCGCGGGATGATCTGGGCCAGTACCTGCAGAACCTGAATTCGTTCCTGTACAGCCAGTTCCAGTACGACACCGAGGCGACGTCGGTGAATACGCCTCTGGCGGAGTTCGCGCAGAGTGGGCGGGGGGTCTGTCAGGATTTCACGCACGCGATGCTGGGCGTGACCCGGCAGCTGGGCATTCCGTCCCGGTACGTGAGCGGCTACCTGTACAGCGGTGGGGAGATGCGCGGTGCGGAGGCCACGCACGCGTGGGTGGAATGCTTCATTCCGGGGTACGGGTGGCTGGGTCTGGATCCCACGAACAACTGCGTGGCGCGCGAGAAGCACATCAAGATTGCGCACGGGCGGGAGTACAGCGACGTCTCCCCGGTGCGCGGCACCTACTACGGGGGCGGTCAGGGGAGCATGTCGGTTGCGGTGTACGTGTACCGCCAGGACTGACGGTCCGGCTGAGTCGCGGTGATGCGTCCTCCGCGCAGACAACAGAGCCGTGCGCCTGATCTGACTTCCGATCAGGCGCACGTTCAGGGAGCGTTCAGTTGCCGCTGATGACGCGCCCGGCGACGAAGAGACCGCCGATGATACTGCCGATCACGCCGGCCACGACCAGCTGGGCGATCCACGCGAGGACCAGCGTGACGATGGCCTGGGTCTGGTCGCGCAGGTTCATGCTGCTCTGGACGGCCAGGAAGCCGAAGTAGATCATGATCAGGCTGACGGCCAGCATGATGAGCCAGCCCAGGATGGGAATGATGCCCAGGAGGGTGCTGACGATACTGAGGGGCACGTAGAACAGCGCGAAGCTGTAGGCGACTTCAGGGTACGTGCCGGTGCCCTTGAAGAGGCCGCGGCCGATCAGGTAGACCGCGCCGGTGAAGGCCGCGAAGCCCAGGGGGATGGTGATCAGGCGGCTGAACAGCTGACCGAAGAAGGTCACGTCACTGTGCAGAAACGAGAAGAGTGCGGCGATCACGGCAGACACCACGGCCGCGATCATGACGTAGGTCAGGGCGCTGGTGAGGCCGCCTCGGCGCTCGAAGCGTTCGAAGGTGGCGGGGCTGGGTCGGCTCAGGACGGCGACGCTCTGGGCGAACATGTCCTGCACGTTGCTTTCGGGACCGCTGGTCACGGGGCTTCTCATGGCACGGAGTACGGGGGGCCTGCCAGCGGAGTTGCCCGGCAGGACCTTCATGCTTTCTTCATGTCTTCCCAGGCGTGCGGCACCTTTGTATCAGCCGGGGCGTGTCACAATGCGGCGCGATGACGGAACCTTCACAGACCTCCGGCGAGCAGACCCACTCTGGCTTTGTGGCCATCGTGGGAAAGCCCAACGTCGGCAAAAGCACCCTTCTCAACGCCTTCCTGGGCACCAAGGTCGCCCCGACCAGCCCGCGCCCCCAGACGACGCGGCGGGGCGTGCGCGGCATTCACACCAGCGGCGAACGCCAGATCGTGTTTGTGGACACCCCGGGCCTGCACCGGCCCAAGGACGCGCTGGGCAAGTACATGAACCATGAGGTGCACAGCGCCCTGGCCGACGTGGACGCGGTCGTGTGGGTCGTGGACCTGCGCCACCCCCCCACCGATGAGGACCAGCTGGTCGCGCGTCAGGTGCGGGAGCTGCCCAAACCGCTGTTCCTGGTAGGCAACAAGACCGACGCCGCGAAGTACCCGGACGAGGCCATGAAGCTGTACCGCGCGCTGCTTGAGGGCCGCGAGGGTGACCTGAGCGAGACGATGCTCAGCGCGCAGAACAACCCGAACGCCGTGGCCACCCTGCGCGAGCAGCTGCTTGAGGGGCTGCCCGAGGGGCCCTTCTTCTTCCCGGTTGGGCCCGCCAGTGACCAGAGCCGCGAGCAGTGGGCGGCCGAGATCATCCGCGAGGAGGCCATGAAGAAACTGCGGGACGAGCTGCCCTACGCAGTCGCAACCCGCGTGAACCGCTGGAGCGAGCGCGAGGACGGCCTGCAACGCATCGAGGGCGAGATCGTCGTGGAGAAGAACGCGCACAAGGGCATGGTGATCGGCGCGGGCGGCAAGCAGCTCAAGGAGATCGGGCAGGCGGCCCGCAAGCAGCTGGAAGTCTTCCTGGACCGCAAGGTGTACCTGGGTCTGGAAGTCATCGTGATTCCCGGCTGGCGCGAGGATGAGGAAGCGCTGCGCGAACTCGGCTACGAGTAAAGCACCCAGAGTGAGCGCCGCCCCCACCATCCAGGGTGGGGGCGGCGTTGTCCCTGCGTTCAGCTCGCCTGGGCGCAGGCCGGGCACTGGCCGTACAGGGTAACCTCGTGCGCCTCGACGATGAATCCGCCGGGGTACACGGTGCCGCTGGGCAGCGCGACCGGGCAGGTGTGCAGCGTGAACACGCGCTGGCAGCGGGTGCAGGCAAAGTGGTGGTGGTGCCCCTTGCCGCTGGCCTCGTACAGGGTTTCGCCGTCCAGGGTGACGGGGTGAATGCGGCCCTGGTCGGTCAGGAGTTTCAGGGTGCGGTACACGGTGGCTATGCCCAGGGCGGGCAGGTCGCCGCGGGCGCGGTCCAGCACGTCAGCCACGCCCAGGGGTCCCTCGGCGTCGTGCAGGACGCGGGTGATCACGTCACGCTGGCGGGTGCTGCGGGTGGCGGTCATACCCGTCAGTCTACCACTTCTTGAGAGTGGCCGATCAATAGTGACCGTGTCTCACTTCATGTCCGCCCGAACGGAACTCAGACAGACCCCACCCCCTACACTGAACGGTACCGGACGAGACCCGCTCCGCCCCCGGGGGACCCATGCTGCGCGAACTGTTCATCAACCTGTGCCTGCTGATCAGCATTCACTACGTCCTGCGGTTCACGTTCCGGTCCTGGCCCACACCCCGCCGCGGTCTGCCGCACGCCGCGCGCCTGGCAGCGTTCGCCGCGGCCTCGCTGCTGCTGCTGCTCTTCCCAGCCCATCCGGCTCCCGGCGTCGTGGTGGACCTGAGGGCGGTGCCGGTCGCCTTCGTGACCCTGTACTTCGGCGGCTGGGCGGGCCTCATCACGGCCCTGCCCGTCATTGCCTACCGCGTGTGGCTGGGGGGCGTCGGCGTGTACGCCGCCGTGCCCAGCCTACTGGCCGTGATCGCCGTGGCCGCCCTGCTGCGCCGGCGCCTCCCGGCGGTCGGGCCGCTGTTCTGGCCGCACTGGCCAGGCCTCATCCTGATCTTCGGGGTCAACGGCCTGCCCCTGCTGCTGCTGCCCGGCGGCCCCCAGCTGTTTGCACAGGTCTACCCGCTCCTACTGCTCACAAACGTGCTGGGCGCCCTGATCGCCTGGGGCATCCTCAGCGAACGCTTTCACGTGCTCCGGCTCACCAGTCAGTGGCAGTCGGCAGCCATGACCGACCCATTGACGCACCTGGGCAACCGCCGGCAGTTCGACCTGGACCTGACCGCCATGGGCCCGGGTGACGCCCTGCTCCTCGTGGACATCGATCACTTCAAGCGCGTGAATGACACGTTCGGGCACCCGGTGGGCGACGAGGTGCTCCAAGAGGTCGCGCAGGTGCTGCAACGTGAAGGGCGCGGCCGGGACCGGGCGTACCGTTACGGGGGTGAGGAGTTCGCGGTGATCCTGCGCGACGTCCCCGAGACCAGCCTGACGCGCGTGGCGGAGCGGCTCCGGCTGGCCGTGCAGCAGCTGCCCCTGCCGGTCATCAACCACCCGGTGACCGTGTCGATCGGCGCAGCCAGCTGGCGGCCCATCAGCCCGGCGCAGCTGGTCGAGCGGGCCGACGAGGCGCTGTACCGCGCCAAGGCGGGCGGGCGCAACGCAGTGTGCCTCTGGACCCCCGCGGCTGCTGCGCCCACGCCCACCGAGACGCGCGCCGTTCAGGGCTGAGCCGGAGGCGCTCCGGCGTCCTGCCCCCGCAGAGCCGTGGCCCACGCGCGCCGCCGCCGTGGGCCACTGGTGAAGCGCCGAGCGGGAACTCAGCTGTCCTTGTCGGCGTCTCCCATGTTGGTGCTGGGGGGGTCGCTGGCGTCCATGCTCTGGGTCATGGCGACGTCCTGCTTGTCGAGCCCTTCCCGGCGGTACTCGCTGGGCGCCTTGTTCTCGGCGTGCACGGCGGCATTCAGTTCCGCTTCGGGGTTGGGTTTGCCCATGAACTGCAGGTCGACGTTGCTGATCTCGTCCTCGGTCTTGATCTGGTCGCGTTTGTCGTCGGTCATGGGGTCACGCTACCGCCCGGGCGTGGGGCGCGCCTGAACGCGCCCTTCATGTCAGCTGGAGGTTCGTGCCACGCCGGTCAGATGCTCAGGGTCTTGGCGCAGCGGTACAGGTCGCGGCTGACGTCCTTGCGTTTCTCCCAGGTGTCGGCCAGGGGCGTAAAGCTGGTGCCGTGGTTCTGGCGGCCCACCATGACGTCACTCTTGCCTTCCATCAGGGCGTACACGGCGGCCTCGCCCAGGCGGCTGGCCAGGATGCGGTCCGAGGAGACCGGGCTGCCGCCGCGCTGGATGTGCCCCAGGATGCTCACGCGGGTTTCCATGCCGGTGCCGTCCTCGATGGCCTTGGCCACGCCGGTCGCGCCGCCGGGGTAGCCCTCGGCCACGATGATGATGCTGCCCATCTTGCCCTTCTTCACGGACGCCTTGACGATGTCCAGCACGCCCGCGACCTCCTTGGCGTCCTCGGGGATGAAGACCTCCTCGGCGCCGCCCGCCACGGCCACGTCCAGGGCGATGTGGCCGGCGTGGCGGCCCATGACCTCGATCACGAAGATGCGTTCGTGGCTGGCGCCCGTGTCGCGCAGTTTATCCACGGCGTCCAGGGCGGTCTCGACGGCCGTGAAGTAGCCGATGGTGTGGTCGGTGCCGTACAGGTCGTTGTCGATGGTCCCGGGCAGGCCGATCACGGGAATGCCGTGTTCTTCCTGGAGGAAGTGCGCGCCGTGGAAGCTGCCGTCCCCGCCGATGACGATCAGGGCGTCCACGTCGTGGGCGCGCAGGTGGCGGGCGCCGCGGGCGCGGCCTTCGGGGGTGCGCCAGGTGTGGCTGCGTGCCGAGAGCAGGATGGTGCCGCCGCGCTGGAGGGTGTTGGCCACGTCGCGCGGCCCCAGGGTGATGAAGTCGCCGCGGTGCAGGCCCGAGAAGCCGCGCCGGACGCCGATGACCTCGATGCCCTGGGACGTGGCGGTGCGCACGACGGCGCGGATGGCGGCGTTCATGCCCGGGGCGTCGCCGCCGCTGGTGAGCACGGCGACGCGCTTGATGTTGGCGGGGTTGGGTTGGGGATCGCAGTGGGGTTCGGTCATGCTGGGCCTCGCAGTCGGGGAGTCAGTGGGGTCGCACGGTGGAAGCACTTCCAGCGCGGCTCGCCAACCGCGACGGGCCAGCTGGGAACGCGCGTTCAGGCTCAGGCGTCTGCCGTTGCCTGGAGTGCCAGTGCATAAGCGTCATTCTTACGCAAACCCTCCCGGATGAGAAGATCACGTATATCCCGAGTGCTCAGCCCCTGCGCCGCCAGTTCCTGCGCGCGCGCCGCGTAATCCACCGCCGCGCCTGCTGGCTCGCCCGCCGGGCGGCCCGCGACGACCAGCACGATCTCGCCGCGCACCCCCGCCTCGAAGTGCGCGCCCAGGTCCGTCAGGGTGCCCCGCACCGTCTCCTCGAAGCGCTTGGACAGTTCCCGCGTGACACTCGCCGCGCGCTCTGCCCCGCAGGCCTCCCGCAGGTCCACCAGCGTCGCGTGCAGGCGGTGCGGACTCTCGTACAGCACGCTCGTCTCGGCCCGGGCCGCCACTGCCGCCAGCCGCTCCTTGCGGTCCCGGCCCGAGCGGGGCAGGAAGCCCTCGAAGGTGAAGCGCCCGGTCGGCAGGGCTGACAGCACCAGCGCCGGCACGAACGCCGTCGCGCCCGGCAGGGCCTCGACCGGCACGTCCGCGGCCAGGGCCGCCGCGACCAGTTCCGCGCCCGGGTCGCTGATCCCCGGCGTGCCCGCGTCACTCACGTACGCCAGCCGCGCGTACCGTTCGAGCACCTGGGGCGCGCGGCCCATCGTGTGCGCGTCCAGCCGCACCAGCGGCTTGCGGATCCCCAGGTGGGTCAGCAGCGCCCCGGTGCGGCGCGTATCCTCGCAGGCCACCGCGTCGGCGGCCCGCAGGACCTCCAGCGCCCGCAGCGTGATGTCCCCCAGGTTCCCCACCGGGGTGGGCACCAGCCACACCCGCGCGCCCTCCGGAATGGACACCGGACTCAGTTCGGGCTGGGGGGCGTCCGTGAATTCCGGCTCAGTCATCGCCGCCGAGTATGCCGCCTGCGGCGCTGCCCCCCAGGCCTTCCATGGCCAGGCCGGGCGTGGGCTTGAGCCGCACCCGCACCTTCCGGGGGCGCTTGAGCACGTTCGTGATCCGCGCACGCAGCAGTTCACCCTCACCGACCGTCACGGTCACGACCGTGCCCTCGGGCAGGCGGCCACCCACGACCACCACCACGCCATTTTCAACCACGCCCTTGTAGGCCTTCATGCTTCCCTCCCCTGCGCGCGGTGCCAGCGGCGCTCCGCGGCTGACAGCGCCTCGCGCAGCGCCACGATCTCCGATTCCCGCGCGCCGCCCAGCCGCGCGTACCGGTCGATGACCTCGGCCGCCTCGCGCCGCCGGTCCAGCCGCAGCAGCAGCATGCCCAGGTGTTCGCCCCCCACAAAGTACGCGCGGGGGTTTTCCGGATCGGCCGCCACCTGCGCGCGAGCCGCCTCCAGACGGTCGAGGCGCGCCCGGTGCCGGTTGACCTGCCAGCGCACCGTGAACACCGCCAGTCCGAAGATCACCAGCGCCCCCAGCAGGGACAGCACCACGGCCTCCGGCACGCCCACCTGCGCGGCCAGCTGCACCGTCAGCGGGAAGCTGAACGCCAGCACGACCAGCACCGCCAGGGTCGCCGCGTAGTTCACGCGGCCCGCCTGGCCCACTGGGGCGTCACACCACTCATGCGCCACAGTTTAGCGGCACAGCCCCCCGCCGCGCCGTTCATCCGGTCATAAAGTCAGGTAGGGTGCGGGACGTGCGACTGCACCTGATCACCGTGGGGGAACCGAAGCTGGCGTACGCGCGCGCCGGCTGGGACGAGTACGAGAAGCGTCTGCGCCGCTACCACAAGGTGCAGGTGTCACGCGTGACCGGCAAGACCCAGGCACAGGAGAGCGAGGCGGTGCGCCGCGCGGCACGCCGGGCGCCACTGGTGCTGCTGGACCCGCGGGGGCGGCAGTTCACGTCCGAGGGCCTGAGCGCGTACCTGGACGCGCAGGCGGTCGCGGGCGTGGGTGAACTGGCCTTTGCGATCGGCGGGCCGGACGGGCATACGGACGACCTGCGGGCCGGAGCGCACCTGATGTGGAGCCTCGGGCAGCTGACGCTGCCGCACGACCTGGCAATGGTGGTGCTGGCCGAGGCGCTGTACCGGGCGAGCACGATCAGCGCGGGCGAGCCGTACCACCGGGGCTGACGGCGCCCAGGGCGTAGGGTGGAGGCATGAGTGACGAGAGTGCCCCCGCCCCGGCCGAGCAGTGGTTCGACACGCCCGAGTTGCGCGGGCAGCTGGTGACGCTGGAGGGCCTGCGCGCCGAGCACGGCGCGGACCTGAGTACGGGCGCGACCCAGGCGACGGTGCAGTTCCTGGCGCGCGGCGGCCCGGAAGAAAACACCGCGCCGGCCTGGGCGGCGTACGTGGAACGCCTGAACGCCCTGCCCCACCGGGTGAATTTCGCGGTGCGGTCGCGGGCGTCGGGGCGGGTGGTGGGGCGCATCAGTTACAGCGAGGTGAACGTCAGTGACCGCTGGGTGGAGGTGGGGACGATGCTGCTGCCCGCGGCGCAGGGCACGGGCGTGAACACGGACGCGAAACTGCTGGTCCTGGAGCGGGCGTTCGGGGTGCTGGGCGTGAACCGGGTGCAATTCAAGGTGGACGCCCTCAATGAGCGCAGCCTGCGGGCCATGCGGCGCCTGGGAGCCACTGAGGAGGGGGTGTTGCGCGCGTACCAGGTGCGGCCGGACGGGCGGGCGCGGGACTCGGTGATGTTTAGTGTGCTGCGTGACGAGTGGCCGGCGGTGCGTGAGGGCCTGCGGGCCCGCCTGGATGGCTGGGCCGCAGCCGGGTGGACCTGAGCCGCACTTCATGAGAAATTGGACAAGTTTGCCATAAAGTCTCCGGTAGACTGCGCCGCGTGACCCGCCGTTCTGCTGCCCGACTCGTCGCCGTGCTGGGCGCACTGCTGTGCTCCGCGCAGGCGCTGATCGTTCCCCTGACCGGATGGACGCCCTTGAACGGCGACGCCAACTACTGGACTGACCCCAGCGGCGCGTGCCTGATGCGGGAAGAGCGCTCCGGGCAGGCCTTCCCGACCTTCAGCACCGCCGAGGACGCCCGCACCTTCGCGCTGAAGTTGCAGGGCAGCCTGGGCCGCAGCATGCGCGCCGTGGTAACCCAGCCCGTGGACCGCGCCGGCGCCTGGGGCGTGCTGGCCGCGTACGACTTTCAGGAGGCGGGTGTCACGTACCGCATCAGCCAGCTGTACCTGAGTGACCGCGGTGTCCTGAGAACCGTGACTGGCAGCGCCGCCGCGAAGGACGCGGGCGCGTGCGTGAACGAGATGCGCGACTTCATCCGCTACCTGGCGAACTGACCCGACCCCAGCCCCGTGCGCTACAACGGGGCATGACCGATCAGGAACCCACCACACGCCTGCTGCGCCGCCTGGATGACATCGCCGCTGGCCTGGACGCGTCCGGCCGGGCCCTGGCGCTGCTGGGACTGGGTTCGGTCGGTGCGGAACTGGACCGCCTGGACCGCCACTCGGACCTGGATTTCTTCGTGGTGGCCCGCGAAGGTCAGGTTGGGGCGCTGCTGGACGACCTGAGCTGGCTGGGGGACGGGCTGACCTGCGCCTTCCGGAACACGGGGGACGGCTTCAAGGTGCTCTTCGAGGGAGGCGTGTACGGCGAGTTCGCGGTGTTCAGTGAGGCGCAGCTGAGATCAGCGGCCTTCATAAACGCCCGGGTGATCTGGCTGGCGCCGGACGCGCCCACCGACCTGCCCCTGCACGTCCGGCCGCCCGGGTCAGCTGGTCGGCTCAGCGCGGCGCAGCGCACGCATCACCTGGGCGAGGCCCTGACGAACCTGCTTGTGGGCGTGCGGCGCTTCGAGCGGGGCGAGCGGCTGTCGGCGTGGCAGTTCACGCAGGTCTACGCCCTGGGTCACGCGCTGGCCCTGGCGGCCGACGCGGCGCCCGCCGCGCCCGGCCACGCCGACCCGTTCAGCGTGGAACGCCGCTTCGAGCAGCGTTACCCGGCCCTCGCCGGGCGCCTCGCGGCCTGCCTGCCGGGCGTGGCGGGCACGCCGGGCGCGGCCCTGGCGACCTTGCAGTGGCTTGAGGACCTGAAACTGCCCGGCTGGCCCGACGTGCAGGCGCTGGCCGAGCAGGTGCGCGGTGAGGCTCACGCGGCGCTGGAGCGGGCGGCCCCGTGAGGCCCGCGTGGTAGGCTCCGCGGTTGAGATGTCAAGAGTCTGTGCGTTCCGGGCGGTGCGGCCATGATGGTCGTCACGGCGCTGCTGTCGTGGTTTCTGGTGGGGCTGTTCATCCGGGTCAGCAAGGCGCGCGGCTGGGGCCAGCCGATCCGCAAGGACGGTCCCGCGCACCAGCAGAAGGAGGGGACGCCCACGGCGGGCGGCGTGCCGTTCGTGCTGGCCATGGCGGCCGTGTTCTTCCCGCTGTACTTCACGGGTCACGCGGGCGGGCCGCGGGAACTACTGATCATGGTTGCGGCGCTGGGCATGGGCCTGATCGGCGGGGTGGATGACCTGCTGAAGATCCGTTCCCGCATGGTGGGCGGCAAGAAGGAACTGCTGGCCCGCGAGAAGTTTCCTTTGCAGATCATCGTGGCTCTGGCTTTCGCGTACTTCGCGGCGCCGCTGGCCTCGCATGAACTGGTGCCTGGGCTGGGCCCGGTCGGGGACGTGATCCTGCTGACGCTGGTCTTGGTGGGCAGCGTGAACGCGTTCAACTTCACCGACGGGCTGGACGGGCTGCTGGGCGGCGTGGCGATCATCGTGCTGCTGCCCCTGCTGGCGCTGTCCCCGGTGAGTGCGCTGCTGGTCGCGGCGCTGCTGGGCTTCCTGTGGTTCAACGCGCACCCGGCGCGGGTGTTCATGGGGGACATGGGCAGTCACGCGATCGGGGCGATTGCGGCGGGCGCGTACGTACTGTACGCGGACGTGTGGCTGCTGCCCATCGCGGCGATCATTCCGGTTGTGGCGGTCCTGAGCGTCGTGATTCAGGTGGCGTCGTTCCGCCTGCGCGGGAAACGGGTGTTCAAGATGTCCCCCATCCAGCATCACTTTGAGCACAAGGACATCGGCTGGCCGGAAACGCACGTCACGGTGCGCTTCTGGATGGTGTCGGCCGTGGCGACGGCGCTGGTGTGGTGGCTGCTGGGCGGCCGGCCCTGAAGCGCCGCGGGCGGGCGGGGTGAGGGGACGACCTCTCCCCCGCCTGCCCGCGTTCCGGGGCGGGGCGGCTAGACTCGGGTGTGACCGAGTTCCACCCGCTGCACCTGCCTGACCTTGGCCGCCTGTTCGCCGCGCGCGCCGCGCTGCCCGCGTCGGGCACGACCGTGTACCGCGCCGCCCACCTGACCGAGACGGCCGGGCAGTTCACGCTGGACGTCGCCGGGACCGCCGGGATCCTGAGCCTGTACGTGCCGCTGAGCGCGCCTGACGAGGCAGCACTGGCCGCGTGCTGCGGCGAGGCGGCCGGGCTGGCCGGGGTGTACCTGAAGCGGCGCCCCGTGGAGGCCCGTCACGCGGCGAACGTGGCCCGCGAGGCACTGTCCCCCCCGGACCCGGTGTGGGGCGAGGCGCAGCCTGAGCTGACGGCGCTGGAGGCTGGGGTGCCGCTGCTGATCCGGCCGGGCGCGGACCTGAGCATCGGGGTGTTCACCGACGCCCGCCCCGCGCGGGCCTGGGTGCGCGGGCACGCGGCGGGGCGGCGGGTGCTGAACACCTTCGCGTACACCTGCGGCTTCGGCCTGAGCGCGGCGCTGGGCGGCGCGGCCGCCGTGAAGAACGTGGACCTGTCGCGCAAGGTGCTCGCGTGGGGGCAGGAGAACTACGCCCTGAGCGGCCTGGGTGCGCCCGACACTGACTTCCTGTTCGGGGACGTGTTCGAGTGGCTGTCGCGCCTGGAGCGCCGGGGGGACACCTTTGATCTGGTGGTGCTGGACCCGCCTAGCTTCGCGCGCGGCAAGGGAGGCGTGTGGCGTTCGGAGCGGGACTACGCCCGCCTGATGGCGCAGGCGGCGCGCGTCACGGCGCCGGGCGGGCAGGTGCTGGCGCTGCTGAATCACGCAGGCGTGAACGGCGCGGCGTTCGAGCGGATGGCCGCGGCCGGCCTGGAGGCTGCCGGGCGGCGCGGCGCGGTGCAGGAGCGGCTGGGCGCGGGCGAGGATTACCCGGGGGCGCGGCATCTGAAGGTACACGCCTGGGCCCTGGACTGAAGCGCTGAACTGCGTGGACGGTGGGCCGCTTGTGCTCCGCCTCACTTCGTTTTCTAAAGCGGGCGCTATGCTGGGGGTATGACGCAAGCTGCTCAGAACGAAGCGCAGGTGCTGGTGCCCCTGACCACCCCGGAGGAAGTCGATCAGTTCCTCACCGAGTACCCGCTGGCCGCCGTGTTCAAGGCCGGCACGTGCCACAAGACCATGCAGGGCTTCGGGGTGCTGGAGACCTTCCTGCAACGCCACGACCTGCCGGTGGGCTTCATCCGCGTGGTGGACTGGCGCCCCGCGAGCAACCACGTCGCGCAGCTCACGGGCATTCAGCACCACAGCCCGCAGCTGATCCTGTTCCGTGACGGTCAGCCGCAGTTCGAGGTGAACAACTGGGACATCACCCCGCAGGCGCTGGGCCCGGTGTTCGAGGCGCAGGTGCCGGTCCGCGAGGGTGTGGCGAGCGTGGCGACCGACGACAATGTCGAACCCTACCGCCGCCTGATGCGCGCCTTCCTGGACGGGCAGCTGAGCGACTGGGCCTTCCAGGATCAGTACGTGAACATGTTCCGTGACGACGCCAGCCTGCGCAGCCAGCGGGAGTTCGAGCTGCTGTCCCGCCTGTTCGGTGACCCGGACGCTTATCACGGTGGGCTGCACCAGCTGGGCGCCCCGCAGGGCCGCGGTGACCTGAAGGCCCGCGTGCAGGAGCTGCTGACCGAACTGGGCTGAAGCCGCTGCTGTGCGGGAAACCTCACGCCTCAACCCTGGACACCGGGGTTGAGGCGTGAGGTTTCTCACAGATGTAAGCGGCGCGTAAGAGCCCACAGGGTGTCATGATGGGGTATCCCTTAAGGAGCTCCACTCCAGCCCAGCCTGACGCCTCATCCTGACCTCACCCGGAACCCGAATGTCTGATCCCACTGCCCCCACCGCGCTCCCGAAACTCATGCACCCGGTCACCGTGCCGCAGGACGCGGCGATCTACACCGGACTGAGCACCGATCACTACGCCTGGACGGACGTCACGGCCGACCTCGCCCTGCGGCAGGCCCAGCAGTTCACGGGCGCCCTCGACGCCTGGCAGGGCAACCGCTGGGCCCGCTTCCTGCTCAGCCAGGGCAACCTGCTGGGCGGCTACACCCACGCCGGGCAGCCGGTCGGCTGGAACACCGCCATGCAGGGCCTACCCCGCGCCCGCGTCAGCCTGACCGAACTCTCCCCCCGCCTCGTGGACCTGCTCTGGACGACCCGCGACGTGGAGGGCCAGCCCGCCCCGGCCCCCTGGCCCGCCGCGCGGGACGCACTGGAACGCCGTCACTTCCACGGGCTGATGCTCAGCGGCGCGGCGTGCAGCTACTGGGTGGCGGGCCGCCTGGTCACGGGGACCCTCCCGGCCGACGGAGCCGGCGCGTGGCTGTTCAGCCCGCACTCCGAGGCCAACCGCGCCGAACTGATCAGCTTCTGGCAGGAGCTGCTAAGTACCACGCACCGCTCGCAGCCGATCGACGCGGCGTGGCAGGAGGTGACCATGCGGCTCGCGGACGATCACCCCTGCCTGGACCCGTTCGCGCAGGACGTGACCTTCCAGAATGGCCAGCTGACCATCGAGGACGACGTGCCGGTCGACGAGTTCCGCCCCGCCCTGACGGCCGCGCTGCGCGCCGTCCTGGCGCGGCTGGGCCTGCGCCTGGTGGACTTGCCGGTCACGAACCTGCGGGACCGGCCTGAATGGGCCGCGTCCGGCCTGGAGACCCGGTGACCGCCCCGACCTGGCCCGACGGCCTGCAGGACAACACGCCCCTGCCGTTCACGGTCTGGCGCGTCCTGCATCACGTGGACGGCCAGCGGGACATCGCCGAGGTGGCCCGCCTGTCGGGCATGACCGTGCCCGACGTTCAGGAACACCTGCGGGCCGCGGCGGCCTGGGTGGCGCGCGCCACCCAGCGGGACCTGCCCATCAGTGACGAGCTGGCCGACCGGATCATCCAGTGCCTGACTGGCGTGGTCGGCCCGGTGGCCGCCGTCATGGTTGACGAGGTCCTGGATGACCTGGGAGACCACGCGACCCTGAACGCCACCCTGGCCACCCTGGCCAAGCAACTCACCCCGGAACGGGTTCAGCTGTTCGCCCGCCTGCTGCGCGAGCGGGGCGTGACATGACCCCGCCCGCCTGGCCCCGCACCCTCTCGCCCCTCACCGCGCAGTTCAACGGCGCACCGGCCCCTGGAGCACAGTCATGAAGTACACGGTTCTCATCCGACAGCCCGTCCAACCCGAACGTAAACCGGAACTGGAGCAGCAGCTGCGCGAACGTTTTGGCCTGACCAGCGAACAAGCCCAGCGTCTGGGTGACCGCCGCACCGGCCGGCTGATGAAACCCACGGGCCGCGCCCGCGCCGAACTGCTGCTGAGCATGTTCCAGTCTGTTGGTGCGGACGTCAGCCTGGAAGAGGTGCGCGACGAGACCAGCGTCATCAGCGAACCCTTCCAGGCGCTTGGCGCCTCCCGCACCGCCGTGGCGGCCCCCCAGGACGACGCGCCCCTCGCGCCCGACCGGTCCGCCACGTCCGTGTCCGGCCTGTGGCCGGAGGTGGACTTCCCGCAGGCACCGGGCGCGCTGCCTGACCCCTTTGCCGCGCCGGTCGGCCAGCCCAGCCCGTTTGACCGCGCGCCCGACGCGCTGCCCAGCGAGTTCATGCCCGCCTGGAACGCCGCCGGGAGCGCCCCGACCAGCCCGTTCGGCGCGGATACGGCCACCGCCCTGATGCCCCCCCCGCAGCCCAGCGCGGACCCGGACCCCTTCGCCACGGCCTTCGGCGCGCCCCTCGTTCCGGAACCGGCCGCCAAGCCCGCCGATCCGGCCGCGGACGTCTGGTCGGACTTCACGGGCGCCCTGACCATCACGGACGCCACGCCCACCCCCGCCCCCGAGGTCTCGGCCGTGCCCAGCGCGCCCGGCGGGGAACCCCTGGTGGCCCCCCTGCCGGACAGTGACGGGGCGCCGCAACTGCCCCGCCGCAGCCTGCGCAGCCGCATGACCGTGGGCGCCCTGGTGCCGCTGGGGGTGTCCAGCGCCCTGACGCTGGGCGTGCTGGCCCTGACGCTCCCTGGCCTGCAACAGGGTCTCGTGCAGCGCAACGCACAGGCCGTGGCGGTCGCGGTGGCCAGCAACATTGACCCCACCCGCGGCGGGCAGAACATCACGCCGCAGCTGGAGGCGCTGGTGAAGAACTCCAGCGTGGGCTTCGTGCAGGTCGAGCTGCGCGACGGCTCGCGGTACTTCTCCAGCCAGATGCCCAAGATCAGTGACCTGCTGAACGCGCAGGTGAGCAACTGGATAGTGGACAACCCCAACCGGGCCGTGTACCGCGACCGCATCTCGCCCGCGAAGGTGTACCGCGATCAGGCGAACGAGATGCGCACCATGGGCGGTACCGCAAACGACGTGGAGAAACTGGAGAAGCTGGCGAACGACCCCGCGAACCAGTCGGTCACGCCCGTGAACTACATCGTGCAGCAGATCACCGTGCTGGACGAGAACGGCCAGCGTAACGTGACCGATCAGCGCGTCAGCGACGCCGACGCGGACAAGGTGCTGTACACCGTCGCGGTCGGCGTGGAGAACGGCCAGCAGGAGTCCGCGCTGCGCCGCACGCTGTTCATCGTGGGCTTCGTGTCCCTGCTGGCGCTGGCCATCGCCGCGTACCTCGCGCTGCGCGCCGCCCGCGCGGTCGTGCAGCCCATTGAGGAACTCGTGCGGGTGGCCGACGCGATCAGCATGGGTGACCTGAGCCGCCCCGTGCGCGCCGAGCGCAACGACGAGATCGGTGACCTCGCGCAGGCGCTGGAACGCATGCGTCTGAGCCTGGACTCCGCGATGGAACGCCTGCGCCGCCGCCGCCGCAGCTGAGCGCCCACCCCCAATGAGTGACCCCCGCCTGTCCGGCGGGGGTCACTCATTGGGGGTCCGGCTGGGTTCAGCGGGCTTCCATGCTGTGCTTCATGTCACGGATCTGGTCGTGGCTGGCCTTGACCTTGCTGAACTGGCCCTCCACGAAGCTGCGCACGTCGGCGGGCAGGCCCTCAGCCTTCAGCACATCCTGGTAGTTCTCGACGGCAACGTCCTCGCCCCGCTCGGCTTCAGCCACGACCGCGGTGTCGTCCCGGCCGGTCAGGGCGTCACGGACGTTCAACCAGGTGCGGTGCAGGGCGGCGCCCACACTGCCTCCTTCGCGGGGCTTGTCGCCCAGTCGGGCGATGTGCGCCTCGACTTCACTGGCCATCTGGGCGCGCTGGGCGCTGCGCTCACTGAACAGGCTCTTGAGGCTGGGGTCAGTGGCGTGATCGGCGGCGTCCGCGAAGCCCTTCTGGCCGTCGCGCAGGGTGCCGAGGAGGTACTGGAGCTTGTCGAGGACGTTCTCGTTGGTCATGGTCATGGCGGTGCCTCCTGATGAAAAAAGGACGTGAGGGGTGAGGAAACCCGCTCCTGCTGAGCGGGCGTCACGGAACAGACGACGTCAGGTTAGAAGCTGGGCGTGCTTCTCACCTGATAGCAGGACCAAGGCGGCATTTACCCACAGTTGGGCTGCGCTTGGGGGAGTTCACATGCTCAGCGCGTCCCGTGCAGCGGCGGGTGGAATGTGCTGCACTGCGGTCATGACGCCCTGGGTACTGCGGATGCGCTGGCTGGACCTCTGTTTCATGCACTGGGAGGTGCCGCCGGCGCTCGTGCAGGCCACACTGCCGCGCGGGGTGGATGTTGACATGCGTGCGGGCCGCGCCTACGTGGGCGCAGTGCCGTTCCGGATGGAGGACGTCGCGCCGCGCCTGACGCCCGCCGTGCCGGGCCTCAGTGCCTTCCCCGAACTGAACCTGCGCACCTACGTCCGCGTGAACGGCGAGCCGGGCGTGTGGTTCTACTCGCTGGACGTCACGCAGCCGCTGGCCGCGGCCCTGGCGCGCACGTTCTTTCACCTGCCGTACCGGCGGGCCCGCATGTGGGTGGACCGCCAGGAGGACGTGACGCGCTACGCCAGCGTCCGCACGGACCTGCGCACCGGGCCGGGCGCGTTCGCGGGCGCGTACCGGCCCGTCGGGGCTCCCCTTTCCCCCGACCCGGACAGCCTGGAGGCGTGGCTGACCGACCGCCTGCTGCTGTTCAGTGCGGACCGGGCCGGGCGGGTGTACCGGGGCCGCATTCATCACGTGGCGTGGCCGCTGCGGCGCGCGCAGGCGCAGGTGCGGGTGAACACGCTGGGCGCCCCCCTGGGCTTTGACCTGAGCGGCCCGCCGCACCTGCTGCACGCCGAGCGGCTGGACGTCCGGGCGTGGTGGCTGGACCGGGTGCGCTAGGCCCCCCGGCCCACCCGCCTCAGGTCAGCGCGAGGATGAACGGCTCGCGCAGGCCGGCCTGCGCCGCGTCCCGCGCGACCCCGGGGGCGTAGCTCAGGGCCAGCACGGCGCGGTAGGTGCGCTGCGCGAGCTCCCGGTCTCCCAGCGCGTCCCGCACCTGACCCAGGCGCGCCAGGACCAGGCCCGCCAGGCTGCGCGGCAGGTCGTCTGTCAGGCCGTGCGCGGCGCGCTCCAGTTCCGTGCGGGCGCCCTCCAGGTCCCCCACGGCCAGGTAAATGCTGGCGGCGGCGGCGTCCAGTTCCGCGCGGGGCGTGACCCGGTCCCCGGTCTCGCGGCGCAGGGCGGCCAGCAGGGGGTTCAGGTCGTCCTCCTCGCGCAGCTGCCACGCGCGGTCGGCCAGGGCGCGCACGCGGCTCACCTCGCCCGCCTGGAAGCCGCTCAGGTCGGGCAGGGCCGCGCCAGGGAGGCGGGCCAGCAGGTCGGGCAGGTCGTCCAGCGGCACCAGGGCCACGCCGCGCTGATCCGCCAGCCGCGCGGCGAGTTCAGTGAGGCGCCGCTCGCGCCAGCGGGTGCCGGGGCCCTCGTCCAGCGCGGCGCGCAGGGCGTCCCGCGTCGCCTGCACCTCGGCCAGGAAGTCGGGGTGCAGGGCGCGGGCGGCGTCCAGCGGCGCGGTCACCAGTTCAGCCAGCGCCGCGTCGGCCTGCTGCGCCTGCTGCAGGCGCTCGCGGCCCTGCGGGTACTGGTTCAGGAAGCCCGTCAGCTGCCCGTGCTCGGCGTCCGCCCAGGCCCAGTCGGCGCTGAAGCCGTCCCGGAGGCTCACACCCGCGGCGGGCAGCGCGTCCCGCAGTGGGTGATCCTCGTCCGGCCCGGACGCCCACAGCACCTCGCGCGCCCCCAGATGCGCGAGCAGCTCGGCGACGGTGCCTGCGTTGAACTGCGGATGCAGGCGCAGCAGGTCGCCCAGGTCCGGCAGGAGGGTCAGCGGGGCCGGGTGCGGGCCGGGCGGGATGGAAGACATGCGCGCAGTCTAGAGCAGCGCATTTCAGCGGAGCGGCACAGCGGGGCCCGAGCTTCAGCGGTCCAGAAGCCCAGAGCCACGCAACCTGGGGTCAGGCGCTGGCGCCGTTGCGTTTGCGGCCACCTACGCGGATGACGTCCTGCACGCCGGGCACGGTCAGGATCGCGCGGCGGATGACCTCCAGGTCACCGTGCCCGGCGACGTTCAGGCGCAGGTGAATCACGGCGATCTCCTCCTGCCCGACCACGGCCTCGACCTTGGTGGGGCTGTGTTTCCCGCGCGCCAGGACGCCCAGCACGTCGGCCAGCAGGCCGGCGCGGTCGGGGGCGATCACGTCCACATCCACCAGGACGCTGCCGGGCGTGCCCGCGTCCCAGGAGGCGGCAACGCAGCGTTCCGGTTCGTCCTTGAGCAGGCGGATCATGTTCGGGCAGTCGATGCGGTGCACGCTCACGCCGCGCCCGCGCGTCAGGTATCCCATGACCTGATCCCCACGGATGGGGTTGCAGCACTGACTGAGTTTGGTGTTCGTGCTGAACCCCTCTACATACACGCCGCCCGGCTCGGGTGCTTTCGGGACGGGCGCGCGGCGGCTGGGACCAGACGCCTGCTCCTGCGCCAGCTGTGGAGAGAGGACCTTGCCCACGGCGCTGGGCGTGAGTTTCCCGGCGTGCAACGCCAGGTACAGGTCGTCCGGATTGCGGGAGCCCATGAGTTTCAGCGCAGCGTCCTCCAGCAGTTTGGTGCGCATCAGCTGCCGCACGGCCAGCTGCCGCTTGCGCAGATAGCGTTCCAGCAGGTCGTGCCCGTGCTGGAGGGCCTCGCTGCGTTCCTGCGCGCGGAAGTGATGGCGGATCTTGCTGCGCGCCGAGCGGGTCACCGTGAAGTTCAGCCAGTCCTTGCTGGGGTGGCCGTTCTTGCTGGTCACGATCTCGACCATGTCGCCGTTGCCCAGCCGGTGCGACAGGGGCACGATACTGCCGTTCACGCGCGCGCCCACGGTCGTCTCGCCAATGCGGGTGTGAATGTGGTACGCGAAGTCCACCGGGGTGCTCCCCGCCGGGAGGCTGATGGCCAGGCCCTTGGGCGTGAAGACCCGCACCCGCTGCGACAGGATGTCCACCTTCACGGCGTCCATGTAGTCGGAGGCGTCGTTGATCTCGTTCTGGAGTTCGCGCAGCTGCGCAATCCAGTTCTCGCGGTCACGCTGCGCGAGCTGACGGCCCTGCTTGTACATCCAGTGCGCGGCGATCCCGAACTCCGCGACCTCGTGCATGCGCCGCGAGCGGATCTGCACCTCGATGGGTTGCCCGCTGGGGCTGATCACGGTCGTGTGCAGCGACTGGTACCCGTTGGGTTTGGGCACCGCGATGTAATCCTTGAACCGGCCGGGCAGCGGCGTCCAGACGCTGTGCACGATGCTGACCGTGTGGTAGCAGATGCGTTTCTCGCGGGTCTCCTCGGCCCGCTCGCGGCGTTTCTCATCCGTGCCGGGCGGCACCACGAGGTCGCGGGGCGTGAGGATCACGCGGATGGCCAGCAGGTCGAAGATCTGCTCCAGGCCCTTGCCCTCGCGCTGCATCTTGTTGTGAATGCTCCAGAGGTGCTTGCTGCGCCCCGCGATGTCGATGTCCGACACCCACTCCGGCAGCTCCAGATCGTCGGTCAGGGAATCGTGCAGCTGCTGCACAGCATTCTCGATCAGGGTCTGGCGTTCCTCCTGGCGGGTGCGCAGCCGCGACTGAAGGTACGCGTATTCATCCGGGTAGAGGTACTGGAAGCTCAGGTCCTCCAGTTCCCACTTGATCTGCCCGATCCCCAGGCGGTGCGCGAGCGGCGCAAAGATGTCCATGGTTTCCCGCGCGATCCGCTGCTGCTTTTCCGGCTTCATGCTGCCCAGGGTGCGCATGTTGTGCAGCCGGTCGGCCAGCTTCACCACGATGATGCGGATGTCACTGGTCATGGCGATCAGCATCTGGCGGAGGTTCTCGGCCTGCACGTCCCGGCCCGACTCGCGCACCTCAGCCGCCTGCGAGCCCTGCTTGCTGAGCTTGCTGACCTTCGTCTCGCCTTCCACGATGCGGCGCACGTCCGGCCCGAATTCCCGTTCGATCAGCTCGAAGGTCACGCCGTCCACATCCTCGACCGTGTCGTGCAGCAGCCCGGCCATGAGGCTGTCCGTGTCCATGCCCAGGCGCGCCAGGATGATGGCCACCGCCACCGGGTGCGTGATGTACGGCTCGCCACTCTTGCGGTTCACGCCCGCGTGCGCGTCCCGCGCGAACCTGAAGGCCGCCTCCACCCGTTCCTGGTCCTCTGCGGGGCGGGACGCCATCAGCGTCCTGAGTTCCCCCATTCCATACTCGCCGTCCGCTGCGCCTGCCTGCACGCCCCGCAGCATAGCGTCCCCTGACCCGGTCAACCTGACGGACCCCTCAATGCCGCTTAGGGCGTCCGCAGAACACCCACCCGGAGTGGGTGGGCGGGAAGGTGACCAGTCAGAGAGGAAGGTTCTGGAGGCCCGTTAGCGGCGGTTGGGCACGCGCACGGGAACCGGCACCGGCTGGGGTTGCGGGCTGCCGGTCAGCACCTCGCGCAGCCAGTCGATGAATTCACGCAGGCCTTTCATGCCCCCAGTGTACTGACCTGCCCCTGACAGAGATGGCACGAACCTTACTATGAGTTCACGCTTGAGCTGCGTCCCGCGTCTCCCCGCCGGGGACAGCGGAACTCACGAACGCTCATACTGGCGGGCATGACCGCGCCCCGCCCCGTCATCCTGGACCTCGACCCCGGACACGACGACGCCGTGAACATCCTGCTGGCCCTGGCCAGCCCCGAACTGCGCGTGATTGGCCTGACCACCGTGTTCGGCAACGTAGGCCTGGACCGCACCACCCGCAACGCCCTGATCACCCGGCAGATCGCCCGCTCAGACGTGCCCGTCTACGCCGGCGCGGACCGGCCCCTCGTGCAGGAGCGGATCAGCGCCGAGGCCGTGCACGGCGAGAGCGGCCTGGACGGCCCGCACCTGCCCGCGCCCACGCGCGGCACCGAGGCGGAACACGCGGCCGCGTTCATCATCCGCACCGTCCGCGAGAAGCCCGGGGAGGTCACGCTGCTCCCCACGGGTCCGCTGACGAACGTCGCGCTGGCCTTCCGCCTCGCGCCGGACATCGTGCCGCTGGTGCGGGAGGTCGTGTGGATGGGCGGCAGCACCGACACCGGCAACTGGACGCCCGCCGCCGAGTTCAACGCCCTGGCCGACCCGCACGCCGCGCACGTGGTCTTCAGCAGTGGCGTGCCGCTGACCATGATCGGCCTGAACGCCAGTCATCAGGCCATCGCGCACCCGGCCCGCGTGCAGCTGTTCCGCGACCTGGGCACGCCCACCGGCGCGTTCGTGGCGGACCTGCTGGCCTTCTTCGCCGAGCACCACCGTGAACGCTACGGCTGGGACGGCGGGGCGCTGCATGATCCCCTGACGGCCGCGTGGCTGCTGTGCCCCGACCTGTTCACCGTGCAGCCCATGCACGTCCAGATTGACCTGTCGGGCGGTCCCAGCCACGGCCGCACCGTGGCCGACGTGTGGCACGTCACCGGGCAGACCCCGAACGCGCAGGTCATGACCCACGTGAACGCCGACGGCTTCTTCGAGCTGCTGCGCGACCGGATCGCCACGTACACCCACTAACGAACCGCGACCCCGGCGCTACCCGAGGGCCCGCAGGCGCCGCGCCACCCCGTCCGGCACCGGGTGGCGCGCACCGGATAGCGGATACAGCTGCCCCGCGAACTCGCCTGACTGCACGGAGCTCAGCAGCACCCCACTCAGTCGCGCGCGCTCCCGGGCGAAGCGCCGCCCATCTACTCCCGCCGGGCCACCCTCCGATGCCTGTGAGGCGCGCGCCAATAGCCCCAGGGCCTCAGCCAGCAGCGGCGCGCCCGGTTCAGCCACCGGGAGAAGAACCGCCAGCACGGTCACCGCGCCCGGCGGCCCCTGACCCGCCTTGCCTGCCAGCACCCGCGCCAGCCGCAGCGGCAGGTGTGCGGCCGGGTCGCGCAGGCGGGTTACCTCCACGAACCACGCGCCCGACCCGTCCAGCGCAGCCACCCGGAAGTCCGGGCTGCGGCCGCCCGACGCGGCCAGAGGCTCGAACGTCAGCGTCCAGCGGCGCTCGCGCAGCAGCCACGCCGCTACCGCGAGCTCTGCGCCCACGTCCGCCAGGGCCTCCGGGTCCGGCACCCGCAGCTTGCGGCGCACCTTCGCCGCATGTGCCGCCAGGAACGCCGCAAGTGGCCGCGAGCCGCGCAGCTGCCCCAGCAGCAGGGGCCGGAGCGGGTGCCCATCCGGCACGCCCAGATCATCCAGCAGGGCTTCTGCGCGGCCGTTCACTCCCGCATCATGACCGGCCCTGCCCCCCGGAGCCTGCGAGAATAAATGGGCCATGAACGCCCTTCAGCCTCCCTTCTTCCGTGAACTTCAGGCCTCGCGCCGCGTCATGATCGCCGGGATGGGCGGCGGCTTCGATGTGTTCTGCGGCCTCCCGCTGTACTTCGCCCTGAAAGCCGAGGGGAAGGAAGTGTTCCTGGCGAACTACTCGTTCACGAGCCTGGGACTGGGCCCGAACGGCCCGCTGCCGCCCGCGGTGGTCCCCGTGACCCCGGACCTGATCGTCACGCCCGGCGAGTACTTCCCCGAGTACTGGCTGTCGCGGTGGCTGGTCACGCAGGGCGAGCCGGGCACCGTGTACGCCTTCCGGAAGGTGGGCGTGCAGCCCCTGAAGACCGCGTACGAGGCGCTCGTGCGGCACCTGAACCTCGACACGATCATTCTCGTGGACGGCGGCACGGACTCCCTGATGCGCGGCGACGAGTCCGGCCTGGGCACCCCCCACGAGGACGCCACCAGCCTCGTCGCAGTCAACGAGCTCAGCGGGCCCAAAACACTACTCGCGTGCCTGGGCTTCGGTGTGGACCACTTCCACGGCGTCAGCCACGCCGACTATCTGGAAGCCACCGCTGACCTTACCCGCAGCGGCGCGTACCTGGGCGCATTCAGCCTCACGCCCGACCTGCCGCCCGTACAGAAGTACAGAGACGCCTGCGAGGCCGCATTTCAGATGATGCCCCGGTACACCAGCATCGTGAACAGCAGCATTCTCAGCGCTATTGACGGTCACTACGGCGACCATCACGTGACCAGCCGTACGCACGGCAGCGAACTGTGGATCAATCCGCTTATGGGCCTGTACTGGACGTATCAGTTGCCTCCCGTCGCGCGGCGCCTCGGGTACTACGGGCCCCTGCTGCAGACCACTACCCTCACCGACGTGGGCCTGGTGATCGAACGGCACCGCGAGCAGGTCCCGATCAGGCCCAGGGTGAACATCCCGGTGTGAGGGCGTCCGGGCAGCCAGTCAGACGCTGGGGCGTCCACACGGCCCGTCAAAAACGGCCTGACTGGGCCTGCACCTGAGGTCGGGGCACGCCGCCGCGCCGACCTCAGGCTCCATTGTTTTCTCATGCTGGGGCGGACTGGCTGTCACTGTCCGCGCCCCACCAGCGCCTGAACAGGCATGAGGGCTGTACAGGCGCTCTCATGTCTGAACGGGCAGTTCAGGGACAGCTCTCAAACGGTCACCATCAGGGCCCTTTACGCTGACCTTCACCACCAAGGAGGTCATCATGAACGCCCGTTCCCTCACCACCTTGATCGCCCTGAGCTTCACGGGGCTGGCCGGCGCACAATGCGTCAAGACGCCCACCCACGCCTTCAACGGCCTGGTGCGAATCACGTACCCGTCCGGCAGCAGCGCCCTACTCCAGCAGGCCTGCGACGCCGGGGCCCAGCAGCTCAAGGCAGACATCATGGCCAACGCCCGCGCCAAGGGGATCCCCGTGAAGTGGGTCGAGATCTACGGAGCGCGCAACTGGGGCTCAACCTTCCATGACCTGATCTACAAGACGCGCCCGCTGGGCTACAGCCAGGCGGCCTACAGCAAGTACAACGTGCTCCCCGCCTCCCGCATGAGCGGCGCGGAACTCCTCGTGTACGCCAACAAAAGCGGCAAGTACATCGCCATGAGCTCCCAGCGCGAAGGCAGCAGCAGCGCCAAGACCACGGACGTGTTCGTGGTGTACGGCAACTGAGCCCAGCGGTGCTGCCGCAGGTGAATAGAGTCAGAGCAGACGATTTTGAGCCCCCCAGGGCCAGTCACACTGGACCTCTCAGGGGGCCTTCCCTTACCTGTTTGTAACCCACACGGTCCTGCCTGGGCTTACGGCGATCAGTCAAGCCTCAGGCCGCGCCGCAGGGCGGCCAGGGCACTCTGCCTGAACTCACCCGCAACGGCCGTGTTTGGCGCGAAGCGTTCAAACGCGTGGTACGCGCCGGGCACCTCCACGTACTCGCACGGCACACCCGCCGCCCGCAGTCGCCGCGCGTACGTCCGGTCCTCATCGTGAAACAGGTCCAGGGTGCCCACCCCGATCCACGCGGGCGGCAGGCCGCTCAGGTCCGCCCGCCGGGCTGGCGCGGCGTACGCCGTGGCCCCGTCCAGCTGGGGTGGGCCGCCCAGGTACGCCGTCCAGCCCACCAGGTTGGAGGTTGGCCGCCAGATGAACTCGCCGCGCCGGGCGTGATCGGCCCGCAGCGCCGTGCGGTCATCCAGCATCGGGTAGTACAGCAGCTGGAAGGCGGGCGTGACCTCACCCCGGTCATGCGCGAGCTGCGCCAGCGCGGCTGCCAGCCCACCCCCAGCACTGTCCCCTACCAGCGCGATGCGGGCCGGTTCAAGGCCCAGCGACGCCGCCTCGCGCGCTATCCACGTCAGGGCGGCGTAACAGTCCTCCAGCGGCCCCGGGAACGGCGTGCCCGGCGCAAGGCGGTACTCGACCCCCACGACCACCACCCCAAGTTCCAGGGCGTACGCGGCGCTCTGCGCGTGGTACGCCGCGGCCGACCCGGTCACGTACCCGCCCCCGTGAATGTTCAGAATTGCGGCCGCGCCCGCCGGGAGGTTCGGCGGCCGGTACACGAACACCGTCACGTCCGGCGCGCCCGGCGGACCGGGAATGCGGCACTCCTCCACGCGGACACCGTTAGGCAGCGCCGGTGCCTTCGTGTGGGCTTGCACCGCCTGCATGAGGCGCACCACACCCGGCGTGAACGGCGGCGAACGGAAACGCAGCAGCGGCGAACGCAGCTCAGCGTGCAGGTGCGGGAAAGAGGCCGCGCGGCGCGACCACACGAACCACGCGCCCAGCACTGCCCCTACCGCCAGAAACCGTCCGGACTTCATGACTGATTCTGGCATCCCGGCGCACGTCATCCGCCAGCCACGCCCCTCCTCTTACCCTCAGCGGACGGAGGAGCACCCCATGCACAGACCTGCCCAGGCCGCCCTGATCGCCACCATCCTCGCCGCTACGCTGACCGGAGCGGACGCCACCACGCCCGTCAAGGGCTTCATCACCGGCACCGTCGTGAACGAACAGGGCGCGCCCCTGGCTGGTGTGGAGATTGATGTGGACAACACCCTCTCGTACGACAGCAACCTCGTCACGTATACCGACGCGAAAGGCCAGTACCGCGTGGATGTGCGCAAACTGCCCTTCACCTTCCAGGTGTACGCCAAGCTGAAGGTGAAGTACGAGGGCTACACCACCGCCATTGAACTCGTGCCCCGCACGCCCAACGCGGTGGCCGGCGTGGTCGGGGGCGTCCGGGACTTCGTGCTGCGCCCCAAACCCATCACGCCAGAGGACCCATACGGCAACCAGGGGTGCGTGTTCATTGAGCGGGCCATCGGCGAGTACGACATCGACGAAGCTCAGGTGCTCGTGACCCTCACGCCCGTGGGCAAACTCGCCGACGGGTCCACCGGGAAACCCCGAACCGTGCACCTGCTGCGCAGCGGAAGCGGGCCCGTCATACCGAACGTCATGTGGGGCCGCTACACCGTCACCGCCACCTACCAGGGCCAGCCGCTGGAACTGCGCCGCCGCACCAGCCCCAATAACAACCCCTGGAACACCAGTTACACCGGCGGCTTCGTCCGCGAGTACAACATCACGCAGCTGAACATGTACGTCGAGATGCGCCTCCCGAACAAGAGCAACTGAGAAGAGAGGAGCGGCCGCCCTGAACCTCGGCGGCCGCTCCTCTCTTCTCGTTGGCTTCAGTCGGCGAAGCGTTTGAGGACGTCGCGGCTGATGACGAGGCGCTGCACCTCGTCGGTGCCCTCGCCGATGCGGGTGAGGCGGTTGTCGCGCCACATGCGTTCCACGGGGTACTCCTTGATGTAGCCGTACCCGCCGAGCATCTGAATGGCCTCGTCGCAGGCTTCGACGCCGACGGTGGTGGCGAATAGTTTGGCGCGGGCGACGGGCACGGTGAAGTTCATGCCCGCGTCCTTGAGGTCGGCAGCCTTGCGGATCAGGAGGCGCGCGGCCTCCAGCTTGGTGTCCATGTCCGCGAGGCGGAAGGCGAGGTTCTGGTTGTGCCCGATGGGTTTGCCGAACTGTTCGCGCTGGGTGGTGTAGCGGGCGGCGTACTCGAACGCGGCGCGGCCCAGGCCGAGGCCCATGGCGGCGATGCCGACGCGCCCGCCGTCGAGGACTTTCATAACGTCCTTGAAGGCGTTGCCCCGCTCACCCAGCAGCGCGTCGGCGGGCAGGTGGATGTCCTCGAAGATCAGCTGCGCGGTGTCGCTGCTGCGCAGACCGAGTTTGTCTTCCTTGCGGCCGATGCTGAAGCCCTGCACCTCGTCGCGGTTGAACACGAACGCGCTGATGCCGTCGTTCTTGCCCTTGCCGGGGCGGGCGGCGTCCGTGCGGGCCAGGATGACGTACGTGCCGCCGACGCTGCCCTGCGTGATGAAGTTCTTGCTGCCGTTCAGGATCCAGCTGCCGTCCGCCTGTTCCTTGGCGTTGCTCTGCATGCCGCCGCTGTCACTGCCGCTGCCGGGTTCGGTGAGGCCCCACGCGCCCAGTTTCTCGGCGCTGGCCAGGGCGGGCAGGAACTTCTGCTTTTGCGCCTCGGTCCCGCCGATCAGGATGTGCCCCTGGCACAGGCTGTTGTGGGACGCCACGGTCAGGCACAGGCTGCCGTCCACCGCGGCGATCTCCTCGATGATCTGCGCGAACGTCGCTGTGTCCAGCCCGGCCCCGCCGTACTCCTCGGGCGTCTGCGCGCCCATGATGCCCATCTCGCCCAGTTCGCGCACGATCTGCATGGGGAACTCGCTCGTCTGGTCGCGCTCGGCCGCGCCCGGCTCGACCTTGTTCTTCAGGAACGACTTCAGCGCGCTGATGATCGTACGCTGGTCGTCATTCATGGGCTGCGTGTTCGGGTTCATGGATTCGGGACGGTTCAGGGTGCTGGTCATGGGGGGCTCCTTCGGAGGGGGTGATGGTTGATGGTTGAGAGGTGATGGAGGAAGGGCGTAGATCTTTCGACCATCGACCTTCAACCATCGACGGACTTACACCTGGAAGACGCCGACGCGGAATTCGTCCTGGTGGGGGTTCTGGGCGCAGGCTTCGAGGGCGCGGATGAGGCGCTCGCGCGTGTCGTTGGGGGGGATGATCTCGTCCACCCAGAGGCGGGCGGCGGCGTAGCGAGGGTCGAGTTCGGTGTCGTATTTGCTCTTGACCTCGTCGTAGAGCTTCTGGAGTTCCTCGTCGTCGGGCTGGTGGCCGCTGCGTTTGAGGGCGGCGAGCTGGATGTCCAGCAGGGTCTTGGCGGCGGCGTTGCCGCTCATGACGGCGTACTTGGCGCTGGGCCACGCGAACAGGAAGCGGGGGGCGTAGGCCTTGCCGTTCATGGCGTAGTTCCCGGCGCCGAAGGATCCGCCGGTGATGATGGTGATCTTGGGGACGACGGTGTTGCTCACGGCGTTGACGAGTTTCGCACCGCGGCGGATGATGCCTTCCTGTTCGCTGTCGCGGCCGACCATGAAGCCGGTCACGTCGCTGAGGAACACGAGGGGCACGCCGGCCTGGTTGGCGTCCATGATGAAGCGGGCGGCCTTGTCGGCACTGTCGCCGTAAATGACGCCGCCGACCTCGATGCGGGTGCGCAGGCCGGGTTCGCCGCCGCTCTTGAGTTTCTTCTTGATCACGGTGCGCTGGTTCGCGACGAACGCCACGGGGTATCCGCCGGCGCGGGCGAAGCCGCACACGAGGGTCTCGCCGTACTCGGGTTTGAACTCGTGGAATTCGCCTCCATCGACCAGGGCGGTGATGAGGTCGCGCACGTCGTACGTCTTGCTGCCGTCGAAGCCGACGAGGTCGGTGAGGTCGCGTTCCGGGGCGGGCAGTGTCTCCTTGCGGCGTCTGGCAAAGGGGGCGCTGTCACCCTGCGCGTACAGGTCGGCCAGCGCGCGGATGCGCCTCAGTGCGGCGGCATCGTCGGGTTCCTTGTAGTCCACGGTCCCCGCGATGGAGGCGTGCATGCTGGCCCCGCCGAGGTCTTCCGAGTCCACGACCTGTCCGATGGCGGCCTTCACCAGCGCGGGCCCGGCGAGGTACAGCCCGGAGCCTTCAGTCATGATCAGGGTGTCGCACATGACGGGCAGGTACGCGCCGCCCGCAACGCAGTTACCCATGATCGCGGCGATCTGCGGGATGCCGCGCGCACTCATGCGGGCGTTGAGGTAGAACACGCGGCCGAAGTCATCCTGATCGGGGAAGATCTCATCCTGCATGGGCAGGTACACGCCCGCACTGTCCACGAGGTACACGACGGGGAGGTGGTTTTCGAGCGCGATGGTCTGCGCGCGGATGACCTTCTTCGCGGTGATGGGGAAGAACGCCCCGGCCTTCACGGTGGCGTCGTTGGCGATGATCATCCAGGGGCGGCCCTGGATCTGGCCGATGCCGGTGACGGTCCCGCCGGACGGGCAGCCGCCGACGTCCTGGTACATCTCCCAGCCGGCGAAGGTCATGAGTTCGTCGAAGGGCGTGCCGTCGTCGATGAGCTGGCGGATGCGTTCGCGGGCGGTGAGGCGGTTCTTGTCGTGCTGGCGCTGCTGGGCTTTGGCGCCGCCGCCGGCGTGGACGCGGGCGCGGTCGGTGTCCAGGCGGGCCAGGGCGTCGGTCCAGGGGGTGTGGGTGGGGGGCGCCGGGGGGGCGCTGGTGTCGGGCTGGGTCATTGTTCCCATCAGTCTAACAAACGCTCGTTAGGGCTGTATGGGATGCCCGGACGCGGCGCAGCGGGAAGTGCAACGGCGGCGCAACGGCGCGGGGCGCACCCTGGGTGGCAGAAGCGCACCCGGAGCGTTCCGGCGTTTTCCAAGGAGTTCACCATGCGTACCCTGACCCTGCTGGCCCTGACCGCCCTGTCCACCGCCGTCGCCGCGCCCGTCACCCTGACCCTGAACAGTCAGCCCACCACCCTGAGCACCAGCGTCATCGGGGGCGTGACGTACATCAAACTGGCCGACCTGCAAAAGGCCCTGGCCGCGCAGGGCGGCGCGAACGCGAAAGCCAGCGTCACCGGCTGCGTGAACGAGTGGCTGTTCAACGGCATCTGGCGCATGCGGGTCACGAAGGTCGCCCCCTTCCACAACGACCCGTACGGGGACGGGTACGCCGTGACGGTCGAGATCAAGAACGGCACCACGCAGACGCTGGAACTTGATGAGGCGGGGGTGCACTACAACAGTGCCCGCAACCTGACCTTCGCGGATGGGGACAGCTGGGCGAAGATGACCCTGGGCGTGGGGGCGTGGCAGGACAAGACGTACACGAAACTCCAGCAGGGCACGGGCACGGTGTACACCTTCCAGATCTTCCCGGAGGAGCATCTGGACGCGGCGGCGGTCGCGGCGGCCACGCCGCAGAAGTTCCTGTTCGAAGTGGACCCGAAACTGGCCAGCAGCGTCAAGGCGCGCTTCTCGGTGCCCGATCCGAGCTTCCGGGTCGACCTGACCTGCCGGAAGTGACGCCCGCCGGGGCAACGCAGCCCCCCACACGCCCAGGCTGACACAGTGTCAGAATGGGGGGACCGTGACCACCACTTCTGCCCCGCCCCTGCGCCCCCGCGTCTCGCCGCTGCGTTCCGCCCTGGAACTGCGCCGGGACGCGCTGTCGTACCTGCGCCACCTGCGCGCCGCGTACGGCGACGCCTTCACCCTGCGGATCGGGCCGCGCGACGTGCTGATGGTCACGCACCCGGACGCCGCGCGCGAGGTCCTGGTCACACAGGCCGCTCACTTCCGCAAGGGCCGCGGCATTCAGAAGATGCAGGACTTCCTAGGCACCGGCCTCCTGACCGCCGAGGGGCAGACCTGGCGCACGCACCGCCGCCTGATGCAGCCGTCCTTTCACCGCTCGGCCCTGAGCGGCATGGCGCAGGACATCGTGCAGGCCGCCCGGCCCACCCACACGGCCCTCCTGCACGCCGCGCAGACCGGAGAGGCGCTGGAGGTGGGCGGCGAGATGCTGCGCGTCACGCTGCGCGCCGTGGCGTCCGTGCTGTTCGGCACCGGCCTGACCGACGAGGAACTGCGCGTCGTGGAGGCCGAACTGCCGCCGCTGCTGGACCACACCGCCAGCCGCGCGCGCGCCGTGGTGGACCTGCCCCGCTGGCTGCCCACGCCCGCCGGTCAGCGGTCCGCTGCGGCCGGCCGCGCCCTGGACAGCATCGTGGCGCGCATCATCGCCGCCCGCCGGGCCGAGCAGGAGGCTGGCGCGCCCGGCGGTGACCTGCTGGGCCTGCTGCTGGCCGCCCGGGACGAGCAGGGCGCCGGGCTGAGCGACCAGGAACTGCGCGACGAGGTCATGACCCTGTTCCTGGCGGGTCACGAGACGACCGCGAACACCCTGACGTTCCTGCTGCTGCTGCTGGCCCGCCACCCGGACGTGCAGGCGCGCGTGCAGGAGGAACTGCGTGGGGTGCTGGCGGACCGTGACCCCACCGCCGCCGACCTCCCGCGCCTGCCGCTGCTGAACGCCTGCATTCAGGAGACGCTGCGGCTGTACCCACCCGCGTGGCTGGTCCCGCGGCAGGCCACGGCGCCCGTGCGCGTGGCGGGCCTTGACCTGCCCGAGGGCGCGGCCGTGTCGGTGTGCATCTACCTGCTGCAGCGGCACGCGGCGTTCTGGCCGGACCCGCACGCCTTCGTGCCGGACCGCTGGTTGCGCGGTGAGCGCACCCCGGAGGCGTTCATGCCGTTCGGGCTGGGACCGCGCATGTGCATCGGGAACAACCTCGCGCTGATGGAGGCCGGGCTGATCGCGGCGCTGCTGCTGCGCGACGTGCGCGTGACCGTCCCGGACGGTGGCCCGACGGGCCTGCACGCGGGCGTGACGCTGCGCCCGGACGGCCCGGTGACCGCCGTGTTCCAGCGGGCCTGAACGAACACCGGCCCCAGCGTCACGCCGGGGCCGGAGCTCAGACGGGCTCAGGCGTGGATGGGCGCGCCGGTCTTCGCCTGCAACTCGTCCAGGGTCACGCCGGGCGCGAGTTCCACCAGTTTCAGGCCATTGGGCGTGACGTCCAGCACGCCCAGGTCCGTGATGATGCGGTTCACGACCCCCTGCCCGGTCAGCGGCAGGGTGCATTCGGGCAGGATCTTGTGCGCGTCGCCCTTGGCCACGTGCTCCATGAGGACCACGACGCGCTGCACGCCTGCCACGAGGTCCATGGCGCCGCCCATGCCCTTGACCATCTTGCCGGGAATCATCCAGTTCGCCAGGTCGCCCCGTTCACTGACCTGCATGGCGCCCAGGATCGCGAGGTTCACGTGCCCGCCGCGGATCATGGCGAACGAGTCCGCGCTGGAGAAGAAGCTCGCGCCGGGCAGGGCCGTGACGGTCTGCTTCCCGGCGTTGATCAGGTCCGGGTCCACCTGGTCCTCGGTGGGGAACGGGCCGATGCCGAGCAGGCCGTTCTCGCTTTGCAGCATGACGCTCACGCCGCCTGGGATGTGGTTGGCGACCAGGGTGGGCAGGCCGATGCCCAGGTTCACGTAGTAGCCGTCCTGCAGTTCACGGGCCGCGCGGGCGGCCATCTCGTCTCGGGTCCAGGGCATGAAGTCTCCTTGAATGTGGGGGCAGTGGGTGGGCTGTGGAAGTCAGGCGCAGCTTGCGGCCCGGCCCGCCGGGGTGTCAAGCGGCGTGACCTACCGAACCGGACAGGGTCATCATGCCCGGCGCGCATCACAGGCGCGTTTCACGGCGTGAACCGTGACGGGGCGGGCGACCGCTCAAGTCGGCGGCGTCAGGCGGCGCAGGATGACGTGGTGATCCTCGAAGAACTGGCGCGGGCGGGCCAGGGCGTGCGCCAGGGGAACGGGGCGCGTGCCGGAGGGCGGCGTTGCCGTGCGGACCACGTGCGCGGTGGTCGGGACGCCCAGCGACCGCGCCGGGTGCGGGAACACCGCGGCCCCGGCGGGCAGCGCCCTGGACCCGAGGGCCGTGGCGGGCAGCGTCCACAGGCCCGAGCCGACCGGGCCGGGGCGGCGGGCGAGCCATACGTGCGGCCCGGTGGGGCCGCGCGACAGGTGCAGGTCGAGGCGCTCGTGGCGGGGCGTGCCGTCCCAGGCGGCCAGCTCGGCCTGAAGGGCGAACCACTCGGCCCTCAGGCGGGTGTAGGTCCCGGTGTCCTGAAACCGGGTCAGGGCGGCGGCGACCGCCGGGGGCAGGAGCGCGGGCACCTCGCCCAGCTCGAACAGCGCGCGGCGCAGGTCCGTGGCGTTCAACACCCCCTCCCCCACCCGCAGCGGCCGGCTGGGGTCCAGCGTCCAGTCGGGAAACCAGTGCAGGTAGCGGCTGCTGGCGTCCTTGTCGAAGCCGGTCAGGCTGACCAGAGTGTCGCCCGCCACGTCCCGCGCCGCCTGGCGGACGTACGCCGCCCAGCGGTCCGCGTCAAACTCGTCTGGCAGGGGCCGCAGGGTCACGCGCCGGGCCGGGACGCCCGCGTCACGCAGCGCGGCGCGGATCATGCCGGCCCGCTCGCGCGGCGTGAAGGGATTGCGGGCGCTGCGGGCCAGGTTCGCGCTGCCCAGCAGGACCAGCAGGCGCCAGTGCCGGTCCAGGGCGTCCAGCATGGCGCGCAGGTGCCCGGCATGCAGCGGCTGGAAGCGGCCCACGTACACGGCCAGCGCGGCCCGCGTCACAGGCCGTGCAGGTCACGCAGCGCGGCGATCAGCGCGTCCCGGCGGGCCTGAAGGGGCGCGCCCAGGCTCACGTGGTAGCGGTGGGGGTTCAGGAGGCGGCGCGTGCCGTCAGGCAGCGCGGCCAGGTCCTCACGCGCGCGCGCCTGGAGGTCACCCAGGGCCTCGGGCGGCTGCTGGCGCACGCCGCCGTCCATGACGGTCACGCGCGGGTCCGTCCAGGTCAGGCCGCCGGGCACGCGGCGGGACCCGAGGGGATTGGTGGGGTCACTGACGCGCTCGCCGGGCTGCGGCGCGGCGTCATTCAGGCCGGTGATGACGTCCATGACCAGCTGGCCCTGGGCGTCGCGGGCGCGCCAGACGCGCTTGTCGCCGGGCACGCTGGCCTTGGCGGGGTCCCCGGTGAGTTTCATGCGGCCCTCGCCGTTCAGAGCAACGAGTTTGAACACGCCGCCCAGCGCGCCGCCCCCGTCGCCGCCGCCCGTGGCGAGCTGCGTGCCGACGCCGTACACGTCCACGCGGCCGCCCTCCCGGATCACGCTCTCGATCACGAATTCGGACAGGTCGTTGCTGGCGACGATCTGCACCTCGGGGAAGCCCGCGCCGTCCAGCGCCTCACGCACCCGCGCGGACAGGTACGCGAGGTCCCCGCTGTCCAGGCGCACGCCGCGCAGTTCGTGCCCGGCCACGCGCAGTTCCCGCGCGACGGTCAGGGCGTTCGGAAGGCCGCTGCGCAGCGTGTCGAAGGTGTCCAGCAGCAGGGTCGTGGCGTCCGGGTACAGCCGGGCGTAGGCGCGGAAGGCGTCCAGTTCGGTCGGGAACGCCTCGACCCAGGCGTGCGCGTGCGTGCCCGTGGCGGGCAGGCCGTAGCGGGCAGCCGCCTCGACGTTGCTGGTGCCGGTGGCCCCGCCGATCACGGCGGCGCGCGTGGCGCCCAGCGCGCCGTCGGGGCCCTGCGCGCGGCGGGCGCCGAATTCCACGACCTGCCCCCCGTGCGGGCTGGCCTGCGCGGCACTGACCAGCCGCGCGGCCTTCGTGGCGATCAGGGTCTGGAAGTTCAGGACGTTCAGCAGCGCCGTCTCGACCAGCTGCGCCTCCCACAGCGGGCCGCGCACGGTCAGCAGCGGCTCGTGCGGGAACACCACGCGGCCCTCCGGGAAGGCCGTCACCTGCCCCGTGAAGCGCCAGTCGCGCAGGGCCGACAGGAACGCCGGGCGGAACAGTCCAGTGCCCGCCAGGTACGTCAGGTCGCGCTCCGTGAAGCGTAGGCCCTCCAGGGCGCTCAGGGCGGGGTCCAGTCCCGCCCAGACGGCGTACCCGCCCCGGAAGGGCGCGCGGCGGAAGTACAGGTCGAACGTGGCCGTCTGGGTGTGCAGACCCGCCTCCTGGTAGCCCTGCATCATGGTCAGCTGGTACAGGTCCGTGAACAGCGCCGAGCCCAGCGGGGACGTGTCATTCATCCGTGTTCTCCCTCGGGGATGGGCTGGCCGCGCAGGTCCAGGCCGGTCGCCCAGACGCACCCGGCTGAGATGATGAACGACGCCGCGAACACCGTCAGCGCCTGCCCGAGGTTCCCGCTGAGCAGCAGCGCGCCCGCCGCCGGGGACACCAGGCTGCCCAGGCGCGCGGCGGCACTGACCGTGCCCAGACCCGTGGCGCGCAGCGTGGTGGGAAACACCTCGGCGGTGAAGGCGTACAGCGCACCCCAGGTGCCCAGTAGCGCGAAGGCCAGCAGCCCGGAGGCCATCACGGCCCACTGCGGCGTGCTGGCCATCAGGAACAGGTACGCGCCCGCCGCGCTGGTCAGCATGAACGCGGTCAGGGTCACGCGCCGCCCCAGCCACTCGATGAGCAGGCTGGCGAGCAGGTACCCGGGCACCTGCGCCAGCGCGAGAATCATGGTCACCCGGTACGCTTCAGGCAGGTCCACGCCCTGCGTGCGCAGGTACGTGGGCAGCCACGAGAAGATGCCGTAATACCCGAGGCTCATGCCGAACCACGTGATGCCCAGCAGCAGCGTCCGGTCCCGCAGGTGCGCGGAAAACAGCGCCGACCAGCGTGGCGGGCGGACCGGGACGCGCGTGGGCACCTGGAGTGGCTCGGGGGGCAGGGGGCGCCTGTTGAGCAGCGCGACGCGCGCCAGGGCCTGCCGCGCGTCGTCCACGCGCCCGCGTGAGAGCAGCCAGCGCGGCGAGTCCGGTACGCCCGTGCGGACGAGCAGGCCCACCACGCCCGGCAGGGCCGCGAGCAGCACCAGCATGCGCCAGCCGTCCTGCGGCGGCAGCAGCTGCCCCAGCAGGTACGCGGCCGCGCCGATCAGCAGCGTTCCCACCGCCCAGAAGGCCTCGGTCAGGACCAGGAAGCGGCCACGCACGCGCCGGGGCACGAACTCCGCGATCAGGGCGTAATCGACCGCCATCGTCCCGCCAATCGCGAAGCCCGCCAGGACCCGCGCCGCCACCAGCACCCAGATGTTCGGCGCCATGGCCCCCACCAGCCCGAAGATCACGCCCGCCAGTACCGTGAACAGGAACACGGGTCGCCGGCCGTACACGTCCGCCTGCCGGCCCCAGAACGGGGCGCCCAGCAGCATGCCCACGTACGTGGCCGAGAGCAGCATGGTGGCGCCCAGCGCGCCGGGCGGCAGGTGGAACGAGGCGTTCACGCCGGGCGCCGCGAAGCCCATCAGCAGGACCTCCATGGCGTCCGCCGCGAAGGTCAGGCCGCAGATGAGCAGCAGCCGCACCTGGAAGGCGCCCACGCCGAGCTGCTCGATGACTCCGTCAACGCTCAGGGCGCCGGGGGGCGGCGCGGCCTGCGCGTGGGCCGGGAGTTGCAGTCGCGTGGGCTGCTCGGTCACGCCCGCAGTGTAGACCGTGACCGCGTAGCTCTTCCGGTGGGATACTGCGGCGCATGAGCGCGCAGCAGACCATCAGGCGTGAACTGGCCGTGCAGGCCACGATTGACCCGGCCGCGGAGGTGGAGCGCCGTGTGGCGTTCCTGTGCGCGTACCTGCGAGCGTCCGGCACGCGGGGCTTCGTGCTGGGCATCAGTGGCGGGCAGGACAGCACCCTGGCGGGGCGGCTGTGCCAGCTGGCCGCCGAGCGCCTGCGCGACGGCGGTCAGGAGGCGACCTTCGTGGCGGTGCGCCTGCCGTACGGCGTGCAGGCCGACGAGGCGGACGCGCAACGCGCCCTGGCGTTCATCCGCCCGGATCAGAACGTGACCGTGAACGTGAAAGGAGCGGTGGACGCCGCCGCGAGCGCCGCGGCTGCCGCCCTCACCGGGGCGGGCCTGGGCGGGGAGTTGCGCGACTTCGTGCGGGGGAACATCAAGGCCCGCGAGCGGATGGTCGCCCAGTACGCGCTCGCCGGACAGCTGAACCTGCTGGTGGTGGGCACCGATCACGCCGCCGAGGCCATCACGGGCTTCTTCACGAAGTACGGAGACGGCGGCGTGGACCTGACCCCCCTGACCGGCCTGAGTAAACGCCAGGGCGCACAGCTGCTGGAGTACCTGGGCGCGCCCCGCGAGACGTGGCAGAAAGTGCCCACCGCCGACCTGGAAGACGACCGCCCCGGCCTCCCGGACGAGGTCGCGCTGGGCCTGACATACGCCCAGATTGACGATTACCTGGAAGGCCAGGACGTCCCGCCGGAAGTGGCCGAGAAGCTGGAACGCCTGTACCGCGTCACCCGCCACAAGCGCGCGGTGCCGGTCACGCCCTTCGACGGGTGGTGGCAGGAGGCCTAGACGGACCGGAGGTCACGCGGGAACGTCCACCCCGCGTGACCTCCCAGGCGGCCGGACCTACCCGGCGCGGACGGTGCGCTGCTCGATGCGCTTCTCGGGCGTGGCGTTGAGCACGACGCGCTGCACGAAGATGCCGGGGGTGTCCACATCATCCGGATCGATCTGCCCGATCTCGACGATCTCCTCGACCTCCGCAACCGTGACCTTGCCGCAGGTGGCGGCCATCGGGTTGAAATTGCGGGCGGTCTTGCGGTACACGAGGTTCCCGGCGCGGTCGGCCTTCCAGGCCTTGACCAGCGCGACGTCGGCGACGATGCCGCGTTCCAAGATGAACGTCTGGCCATCGAAGTCCTTGTGTTCCTTGCCCTCGGCGACGGTGGTGCCCACGCCGGTCTTGGTGTAGAAGCCGGGGATGCCCGCCCCACCGGCGCGCATGCGTTCGGCCAGGGTGCCCTGCGGCGTGAATTCCAGTTCGAGTTCCCCGGCGAGGTACTGGCGTTCGAATTCCTTGTTCTCGCCGACGTAGGAGCTGATCATCTTGCGGATCTGGCGGGTCTGGAGCAGCAGGCCCAGGCCCCAGCCGTCCACGCCGGCGTTGTTGCTGACGGCGGTCAGGTCCCTGGCGCCGCTGTCGCGCAGGGCCAGGATGAGCTGTTCGGGAATGCCGCACAGGCCGAAGCCCCCCACGGCGATGGTCTGGCCGTCGGCCACGATGTCTGCAAGTGCCGCGTGGGCGTCGGGGTACACCTTGTTCATGTTGGCTCCAGTGTAGAACGAACGGTCGTTAGGACGCGGGGAGGGTGTCCGGGAATCTCTCCAGCAGCGCGCGGAAGGCCGCCGGGTCTTCCTGCGGGAAGCCGTGCCCCCGCCCGGGCAGGACGGTGGCGGCCGTTCCCAGCGCCGCCGCCTGCGCCCGCACGAGGTCGGGGGTGATCAGGGCGTCCAGTTCGCCGCCCAGGACCAGGGTCGGCAGCCCGGCCAGCCGCGCGGCCTCCACCTGCCACCCGGCGAGCGCGCGGGCGTTCCCGCTGTAGTGCGTGGCGGCCATGTTCGCCCCGTCGGTCAGCAGGTCCGCGAAGTTCGCGGGCCGCCCGGACGGGAACAGCGCGCCCAGGCTGGCCTCCAGCAGAGCGGGCGTGGTGCGCAGCAGTTCCAGCACCGGGTAGTGCTCCTCGGGCGTGACCAGTCCACTCAGGGGTGCGCTGGCCGCCAGCACCAGCCCCGACAGGGCCTGCGGGTCACGCGCCGCGACCTCCAGCGCCACCGCGCCGCCCAGCGAGTGCCCCAGCAGCACCGGCCGCGTGACGCCCTGCGCGCGCAGCCAGTCCTGCACCCAGTCCGCATACGCCCCAATGGAGACGGGACCCGGATGCGGCGTGCCCGCAAAACCCGGCAGGTCCGGGGCGAGCACCCGCCACCCGGCCGGCGGCGTGGCGAGCAGGTCCACCCACCAGCGGGACGAGGCGAAATTACCGTGCAGGGCCACCAGCGTGCGGGTCACGCCTCCATCAGACATGGCGCACCTCCGCCGCGTCCAGAGCGGGCGGCATCGGCGCCGTGCCCAGCAGCTCCCGCAGGGCGTCCTCGAAGGCGGCGGTGTCGGCCAGGCCGCCCAGGTGCCCGCGCGGCGAGTCGAATTCCAGGTGCGTGTGCGCCACGCCCGCCGCCTGTGTCTGCGCGGCGAAATCACGCATCTCGGCAGCGGGGAAGAACTGGTCGCCGCGCACGTTCACGCTCAGCAGCCGCGTGCCCTGCTCACGCCAGCGGCGGCACAGGTCGTCCAGCGGGGCCACCTCCAGCAGGTCGTGCGTCTGCACGGCCCGGCCGATGTCCAGCACGTGCCGCAGGTCGGCGGTCGCGGTGCGGGCGCGCAGGTAGGCGTCCACGTCCGTGTCCCGGAACAGCAGGTCCACGCCGTCCGCGCCCAGCCCGAAGAAGGTGATCAGGCGCAGCGTCTCGTGCAGCGCCGCTTCGGGATCGCCCTGCGCCGCCGCGTGCAGGAGCGGGCCGAACACGCCGCGCAGCACCGGCCCCGCGACCGGGCTGCTCACGACCGCCGCCACGCGCGGCGCCAGCGCCGGGGTGCGTGCCGCCCACTGGAGCGCCTGCATCCCCCCGAAGCTGGGACCCACCACCGCGTGCCAGTGCGGCGCGCCCAGAGACCGCAGCAGCCCGTACTGCGCCCCGTGCAGGTCGGCCATCGTCCACGCCGGGAACCGCTCCCCCCAGGGCTGCCCGTCCGGATGAAGCGTGGCGGGGCCGGTCGTAACGACCTCCGGGTCGCGCACCTGCACATTCCCGGGCGTGTTCAGGCACGCCACGTAGAACCGGTCGGTGTCCAGCGCGCGGCCCGGGCCGATCAGGGCGTCCCACCAGCCGGGCGTCCCGTCGGGCTGCTCACCAGCGGCGCGCATGGTGCCGGTGTAGTGGTGACAGACCAGCACGGCGTTGTCCCGCGCGGCGTTCAGTTCCCCCCAGGCCCGGCCGCCCAGGCGCAGCGGCACCGTCTGGCCCGCCACGGTCAGGTCACCTCTCAGTTCAAAGGCGCCAGGTGATTCTCCTGGCATCCACGTCCACGGACTGTCTCGCATCGCGGTTCAGGCTAGGCGCGGGGCGTCACGGGCCGGTTACACGCCCGGTCAGCGGCGGGTGTAACGAGCGTGTGACGACCCGGCCCTACACTGCGCAGCGAACATGAAAACACTCCTGATGACGGGCGTTCTGCTCGCGCTGTCTGGCGCGGGCGCAGTGAAGGTCGGCGTGCTGCTTCCCCTGAGCGGGGCGGGCAGCGTGTCCGGCCAGGCCGCAAAAAACGGGTACCAGCTGGCCCTAGACGAGATCAACCGGGCGGGCGGCGTACTCGGCAAGCCCCTGGAACTGGAATTCGCCGATGACGGCAGCGCCCCTGCCAAGGCCGTGCCGGAATTCGTGAAGCTCGTGACAGTAGAGAAGGTGGACTTCATGGCGGGCGGCGTGAGCAGCGCCACCAGCATCGCCATCAGCGGGCCCGCCAAGCAGTACAACACCTTCATGGCCTGGATCGGCGCGGCCGCCGTGCCCGTCGAGGACGCCTTCGCGGACCACCCGTACTTCTTCCACTACCACCCCTGGTCGTACTACAACTTCGAGGCGATCCTCGGGTACTTCAAGTACCTCAAGACGTACAAGAAGGCCAAGAACATCGCCATTGCCTACGAGGACGGCCCCTTCGGCAGCGCGGGCATCGACGCGACCGTGGACGCCTTCAAGAAAGCCGGGTTCAACGTCGTCATGAGCGAGAAGTTCAAGACCGGCAGCGGCAACTTCGGCCCGCTGGTCAGCAAGGCCAAGGCCGCCAAGCCCGACATCCTGTACTGGGTCGGCTACGACACCGACGCCCTGCCCCTGGCCACCGAGATCAAGCAGCAGAACCTGCAGCTGGGCCTGCTGTACGGCACGCCCCCCAGCTGGCCCGTGGGCTTCGAGAAGAACAGCCTCTCGGACAACGTGGCGGGCCTGAGCCTGTGGCTGTCCACCAGCCCCACCAAGGACAGCCGCGCGTTCGTCGCCGCTTACAAGAAGAAGTACGGCACCGTCACCGACGAGTACTTCGCGCCGCTGGCGTACGTGAACCTCAAGACGCTGGCCGCCGCGATCAACCGCGCGGGCACGACCGACAAGGCCAAAGTTGCCGCCGAGATGGCCAAGACGAACGTGTCCACGCCATTCGGGCAGCTGACCTTCAGCCCCAGCCTGAAAACCAAGTACCAGGGCTTCAAGGCCGGGAACTGGCTGCACTTCCAGTACCTCGGGGACGCGCGCGTGCCGGTCTTCCCAATCAAGTTCGCGCAGAAACCCATGGTGTACGGCAAGTAACAGTGCATCCGGCGTCACGCCGCAGCAGGGGGGCCGTCCGGGGTCGTAGGGACGGCCCCCCACGTTCAAGGGAGTAAATCATGGACTTATTTGTGCAGACGCTGGTCAACGGCCTGCTCCAGAGTGGCCTGTACGCGCTCGTCGCGTCGGGGCTGGCGCTGGCGGTCGGCGTGGTCGGCATCGTGAACTTCGCGCACGGGGAATACCTGATGATCGGGGCGTTCCTGGCGTGGGCGGGCAGCGCCTTCCTGGGTGTCGATCCGCTGCTGAGCCTGCCGGTGATCGCCGTGGCGGTCTTCGCCATCGGGGCGCTGACGTACCGCGTGAGCATCCGGCACGTGCTGCTCGCGCCGGAACTGAACCAGATGCTGCTGACCTTCGGGCTGGGCATCCTGCTGCAGAACCTCGCGCTGATGCTGCTGGGCGGCAACACCCGCACGGTCACCACGCCGTACCAGGCGAGCAGCCTGCAACTGGGTGACCTGAGCGTGGGCGGCCCGAAGGCGCTGGCGTTCGGACTGGCGGCGCTGCTGCTGGGCGCGCTGTACGTGGTGCTGTACCGCACGACGCTGGGCCGCCAGATGCGCGCCGTGGCGCAGAACCGCCGGGGCGCGCAGCTGATCGGCATCAACGTGGACCGCGTGTACCTGATCGCGTTCGGCGTGAGCTGCGCCCTGGCGGCGGTGGCGGGCGTGCTGGTGAGCGTGCTGCTGTTCGCGTCCCCGACCGTGGGACTGGTGTTCGCGCTGAAGGCCTTCGCGATCATCGTGATGGCGGGCCTGGGGAACCTGACGGGCGTGCTGTGGGCGTCGGTGCTGCTGGGCGTCAGCGAGGCGCTGGTGCAGACGTACGTGCCAGGCGGCGGCGGCTGGAGTGACGCGGTGTTCTTCCTGATGATCTTCGGGACGCTGGTGCTGCGCTCCTTCCGGGGGGCCAAATGAGCGCCCGTAACGCCGAGGCCGGCGCACCGGTGCGTGCGGCGCCGCGCCGCGAGATCACGCCGGGCGCCGCGCTGCCCCTGCTGGGGTTCCTGCTGCTGGCGGCGCTGTTCCCGTTCCTGCCGCTGGGTACCCGCTCGGAGTTCCTGTTGCAGATCGCGTTCTTCACGCTGGTGGCAGGCATCATGGCGCTGTCGTGGGACATCCTGGCGCGCAGCGGGCAGGTGAGCCTCGCGCACGCGGCGTTCTACGGGCTGGGCGCGTACGGGTACGCGCTGCTACTGAAAGCGGGCCTGCCGTGGCTGCTGGCCATGCCAGTCGCGGCCATCATGGCGGGCGGCGTGAGCCTGATCCTGGGCGCGGTCACCATGCGCCTGAGCGGCATGTACTTCGCGATCGCCACGCTGGCCTTCACGGAGGTGGTCCGCACGATCATCCAGAACCTCCCCGAGAGCGTCGCGGGCGGCGCGACCGGCCTGCTCGTGCCCGCGCTGCTGGGCGGGAACAGCCGCGCGCAGTACTTCCTCGCGTGGGGCCTGCTGGCCTTCACGGTGCTCGTCAGTCTGGCGGTGCGCCTGACGCGGCTGCACTTCGCGTTCGCCGCGATCCGGCAGGGCGAGGAAACGGCGCGGGTGCTGGGCGTGAGCATCGTGCGCTTCAAGCTGCTGGCGTTCTTCATCAGCTCCTGCTTAGCCGCGCTGGCGGGCGTGCTGTACGCCGGGAAGACGTTCTTCATCAACCCGCTGGAGACCTTCAGCCTGGCGAACTCCATCGCGCCGCTGACCACCTCGATCTTCGGGGGGCTGTACACGACGCTGGGGCCCGTGCTGGGCGCGACCGTGCTCCGCGTGGCCGAGGAACTGCTGCACAACAGCGTGAAGAACGGGTACCTCGTCGTGTACGGGCTGGTGCTGATGCTGAGCATCCTGTGGCTGCCGCGCGGCCTGATGGGCCTGCGCCGGAACAAGAAACACGGAGGTGACCTGTGACCGCTGCGACGACCATCGGGGGCGTCCTCTCCCCCACTCCGCAGGGCGCCGAGGTGCTGCGCGCCGAGGGCCTCTCGAAGCGCTTCGGGGGTCTGAAGGCCGTGCAGGACGTGTCGTTCACGCACCATCAGGGTGAGATTCTGGCGGTGATCGGGCCGAACGGGGCGGGCAAGACGACGCTGCTGAACCTGCTGTCCGGCGTGTACCGCCCGTCGGCGGGACGGCTGCACCTGATGGGCCGCGACGTGACGGCACTGCCCATGGAGGCCCGCTGTCACGCCGGGCTGGGCCGCGCGTTCCAGATCGTGCGGCCCTTCCCGGAGATGACCGTGCACGAGAACGTCACGGTGGGCGCGCTGTTCGGCAAGCCCGGTCAGCGCCTGCCCGAGGCGCGCGAGCGGGCCTGGGCGCTGCTGGAACGCACCGGGCTGGCCGCGCACGCCGACAAGGCCGCACACGAACTGACGCTGCTGCAGGACAAGCGGCTGGAGGTGGCGCGCGCCCTGGCGACGAACCCCAGCGTGCTGCTGCTGGACGAGGTGATGGCGGGCCTGCGTCCCGGCGAGGCGCAGGAGGCCGTGGCGCTCGTGCGCGGCGTGCGCGAGAGCGGCGTGAGCGTGCTGTTCATCGAGCACATCATGCCGGTCGTGCGGGATCTGGCGGACCGGGTGGTCGTGATGGATCAGGGGCAGGTGCTCGCGCAGGGCACCTACCGCGAGGTGACGGCCGACCCGCGCGTGGTCAGCGCGTACCTGGGCACCGAGGAAGGATTACAGGCATGACCGACACACTGAATCGGACGGCCCCCACAGCGAATGACGTGGGGCAGGAACTGAGGATTGAGGGTCTGGCCGCCGGGTACGGGAAGGTGCAGGTGCTGTGGGACGTCTCGCTGCACGCCGCGCCGGGCGAGTTCGTGGCGGTGATCGGCGCGAACGGGGCGGGCAAGACGACCACGCTGCGCGCCGTGAGTGGCGTCGTGAAGCCCAGCGCGGGCCGCATCACGCTGGGTGGCGTGGACATCACGCGGGCCGAACCGAGCCGCGTGGTGGCGCTGGGCCTGGGGCACGTCCCGGAGGGCCGCGAACTGTTCCCGCACATGACGGTCCGCGAGAACCTGGACCTGGGCGCGGCCATGAGCGCCGCCGCCCGCGCGCGCGCCGCCGAGACGCTGGGCGAGGTGTACGCGCTGTTCCCCCGGTTGCAGGAACGCGCGGGGCAGCTGGCAGGCACGCTGTCGGGTGGGGAGCAGCAGATGGTCGCGGTGGGCCGCGCGCTGATGGCCCGCCCCAGCGTGCTCGTGGTGGACGAACCCAGCCTGGGCCTGTCGCCGCTGATGACGCAGACGGTGTTCGAGGCGCTGAAGGCCGTGAATGCGCAGGGCGTGACGGTCGTGCTGGTCGAGCAGAACGTGAACCTCAGCCTGAAGCTGGCGCACCGGGCGTACGTGCTGGAGAACGGGCAGGTCGTCAAGGAGGGCACGGGCGCGGCGCTGCTGGCCGACCCGGCGGTGCGTGAGGCGTATCTGGCGCTGTGAGCGAACAGCAGGGGCGGGAGGGGACGTGTAATCGTCCCCTCCCGCCTTCTTGGGTGCCGGTTATTTCGGAAGGCCGCCGACGGTGGTCAGGGCCACGCCCTCCTGCCGGGCGTAGCGCAGGAAGTCCCGCAGCACGTCGAGCATCTGCGGCGCGTTGTCGTGCAGGAGCACGATTCCGCCCGCGTGCAGGTGGGCGCGGTAGCGGCGTTCCAGGACGGTGTCGCCGGGGTTCTGGAAGTCGCCGGGGTCGTCCGTCCAGAAGACGGTGGTCAGGCCCGCGTCGCGCGCCGCCTGGAGGGTCGCGGGGGTGTACTCGCCGCCGGGCGGGCGGAAGTAGCGTACGGGTTTGCCGGTCAGGTCGCGCAGCAGGGTCTCCGTGCTCTGGAGTTCGTCCTGCACGGCGGCCGGGCTCAGGGGTGGCAGGCGGACGTGGTGGTAGGTGTGATTGCCGACCTCGTGGCCCTGGGCGGCCATGTCGCGCACGAAGTACGGGTACGCCTGGGCGTTGCGGCCGATCACGAAGAACGTGGCGTGCGCGCCGCTGCGGCGCAGCAGGTCCAGCAGCAGCGGCTCGAACAGCGGGTGGGGCGCGTCGTCGAAGGTCAGGGCGGCCAGATCCGTGGTGCCCCGGCGGGCGCGGTACAGCAGGCCGCCGTGTTCCCCACCGGCGATCTGGGCGGTGGTGTCGCGCAGCCGCGCGCGGTTCTGCGCGGTCATGGGCGCGGCCGGGTCGGTGGTGAGGGTCGGGGTGGTCTCGCGCACGCGGTCGGCGGGGCGCGCCGTGGTGACCGCCGGGCCGGGGTTGACCCAGGCGCGCTCGTACGCGCCGCGTCCGGCGGCCCAGGTCTGGAAGTCGTTCAGGCGGGCGCGGGGCACGCTGGCGGTCAGCAGGGGCAGCGGCCCGCCGAAGCCGCCGTAGCTGCCCGCGTCGTACACGCTGACGTCCACCTCGGTCAGGTCGGGCCGGGCGGCAAACACGCGCTGCACGGCCGTTTCAGCCAGGGTGCGGGCCTGGGGGTGCTGCGCGGCGTTCAGGGTCAGGATGGCGTGCGCCACCGTGATGAACCCGTTGCCGAGCACGTTCACCGCGTGCACGTACGGCAGGGTGGGCGTGAGGGGCAGGGTGGGCAGTTCCGGCGCGGCGCGCGTGCCGGGCGCGACCGGTTGAATCTGACCCGGCAGCGCGGCCAGCACAGGTGGGTGCGCGGGGGCCGTCCGGGCCTGGGCGGCAAGGGTCAGGGTCGCCAGCAGGGCGAGGGCGATCAGGGGACGGGCGGGGCGGGTGGGGTTCAATGGGCACTCCGGGTCAGCAGGGCGAGGATCGGGGCGGGCAGGTTCGGGAAGCGTCCGGTCGTGTCGGCCCACTTCAGGTTGGCCTGCATTCCGGTGGGCGTGTGGCCCTGGGCGACGTACAGGGCGGCGGCGGCGCGGTACTGGGTGCGGGCCGCCTCATTCTGGCCTTCCTTGCGCAGGGTGGTGCCCAGGACGCTGGCGGCCAGGGCGTTGCGGGGTTCCTCGGTCAGGGCGCGGCGCAGCAGGGTCTCGCTGGTCTTCAGGCCCTGCGGGGTGCTGCGCCCGGTGCCGGTGCCCAGCACCCCGCCCACGGTGCGTTCGGCCCGGTAGTAGTCGTACTGCGATTTCAGGTACGCGAGGCTCAGGAAGCCCAGGCCCGCGCTGGGCACGCGGCCCCCCCCGTCCGCGCGGGCGTAGGCGGTCATGCGGTCGCCCTGAAAGGTGGGGGTCACGAAGCGCCACGCGCCGTCCACACGGGCTAGCAGGCCCTGGTGCCGCGCGAAGGGCGTGGGTTCGCTGGCGTCCACCTGCACGTCCCCGCCGGGCAGTCGCAGGACGCTGGTGACATGCCCGAGGTTGCTCTCCTGCCCGGTCTGACTTTTCCAGACCATGACCAGTCCGGCGTCCAGGCCCGCGCGCTGGAGCAGGGCGGCGATGATGGTGCTCTGGAGCAGGCACTGCCGCTCGCCGTACTGGAGGGTGGCGGCGAACTCGTAGCCGCGTTCCAGGCTGAAGCGCGGGATGCTGGCCTTGACGAAACGGTGCGCCCAGGCGGCGGTGTCCAGCGCCAGCTGGTCGTGCGCAGCCCCCTTCAGGCCCTTCAGGTGGGCGCGGCGGGCGTCCAGCGCGGCGCCCAGGGTGGCTTGCCCATCCAGCTTCACGCTCTGGCGGGCGTAGGCGGTCGTCAGCCAGTCCTCGAAGGTGCCCTTCAGCCCAGCGCGGGCGTACGAGTCGGCCGCCAGGGCGCGGAAGGCGGGGCCGCCCAGGTGCAGGTCGGCGGGCAGTGTGGGGGGTGGGGCGGCGTGGGCGGGGGCAGCCAGCAGGGCGAACAGGGGCAGGGATGTCAGGAATCGGTTCATGGGGACCTCGTGCGGGGGGTCAGAGTTTCAGGATGAGGTCGCGGCGGGCCATCCAGGCCAGGCCCAGCCAGACGGCGGCGACGTAGCCCAGGGTGTACGTCCAGCCGCCGCCGACCGCGCCGAGGTGCCGCTGCGCGAGGGTCAGCAGGGCCGCGCCCATGGGCTGCGCGCTCCCCGCCCAGGTCACGCGCCAGTCCTGCAGGATCCAGACCTTGATCAGGATGGGCAGCACGTACCCGGCCAGGGCGTTGCGGCCCGGGATGGTCAGCGGGGCCAGCAGCGCCGCGCCGCGCGGCACCCGGCCGGAATCGGCGATCAGCCAGGTCAGCAGCAGGGCCAGGGTGCCCAGGCCCGCCGCGTACAGGATGTACGGGGGTGTCCAGAGGGTCTTGCTCAGCGGCAGGTGCCTGCTAGCGGCCCAGCCGAAGCCGGCGATGCTCAGGATCAGGCCCAGACCGAGCAGTTTGGCGGGCGCGCGCGGGTCGCGCAGGGACAGGACGCGCGCGGCGACGCTGCCCAACAGCACGAGCGCGGTGGTGGGGATCACGGAGAGCAGGCCGCGCAGGCCCAGCGGGGTCAGGACGGCGTCGTTCAGGGCCTGCACGGGGTTGCTGGACTCGCTGACCACGCCGACCCCGCCGGGGTGCACGCCGAGTGTCAGGAACGCGGCGTACCCGGCGAGCAGCAGCGCCGCGATCAGCAGGCGGGTGCGGCTGCGCAGGTCGCCGGGCAGCGCGGCGACCAGGGTGGCCAGCGCGATGAGCTGCAGGACCCCCAGCCCCAGCGTGAGGTGGTGGGTGGTGACGCTCGTCTCGAAGGCCCCGAGCAGGTACAGCAGCGCGGCGCGTTCCAGCAGTCGGCGGGTGCGGGCCGCGCCGGTCAGGCCCGCGCGGGTCATGGCGGCCTGCGAGAACGGCAGGGCCGCGCCGGCGCAGTATAGGAACCACGGGAACACGAGGTCCGTGAGGGTCAGTCCGCCGAACGGCGCGTGCATGAGCTGCCCCGGCGTGGCGCTGCCCAGCGCGACGTTGTTCACGAGCAGCATGAGCAGCACGGTCGCGCCGCGAAAGGCGTCCAGTGCGGTCAGGCGGGGCCGCGCGGCGAGGGGCGGAGCGCCGCTCTGGACGGCGGGGATGGGATCGCTGTGGCCGGTGGTAGGGGGTGGGGCCGGGAGCGTCATGCGCGCACGCTAGTCCTCTCATGAGCCGCGCAGGTGACTGAAATTTCCGGGTTGGGTGAGTCGTGTGAGCCCCCGCGCCGGGCACGTTTGGTAGGCGTTCAGCACGGCGAAATACGCTAGATTTCCTCGCGTGACCCTTCACTGGCGGGACCTGACGTCCGCGCGGCGCACGCGGCTGCCGGCAGTGCGCGGCGCGGTGGCGCGCGAGCGGCTGCTCGCGGCGCTGGACGCCCGCGTGCTTCTCGTGACCGCACCTGCCGGGTACGGCAAGACGACGGCGCTGGCAGGTGCGGCGACGGGTCGGCCCGGCCCGGTCGCGTGGCTGACGCTGGACGGTGACGACGCCGATCCGCTGGTGCTGGCGGCCAGCCTGTCGCTGGCGGTGCAGGCGCTGCCCGGGGGCGCGCGGCCCGGGGACGCGCTGGGCGCGGGGGCGTCGCCGCGCCGGGTGGCAGGACTGGTGGCGGACGTCCTGGACAGCTGCGGGGCGCTGCTCGTGCTGGACGAGGCGCAGGTGCTGTCCGGCTCGGCAGGGACGGAGGTGCTGGGTGGGCTGCTCGCGCCGGGCGAGGGGCGGCTGGCGCTGCTGTCACGCACCACGCTGGAGCTGCCGGAACTGGCGCGACTGGAGGTGTCGGGGGACGCCGCGCGGCTCTCGGCGGCGGAACTGGCGTTCACCCCGGGCGAGATCGCGGCGCTGTTCGCGGCGCAGGGCCTGACCCTGACGGGCGCGGAGGTCCGCACGGCGCACGCGGTGACCGAGGGCTGGCCGATCGCGGCGCGCTTCCTGGCGCAGGCGGCGGCGCAGGGCCGCGTGACGCTGGCGGACCTGGCGGATCTAGAGGGCGGGGACGCGCCGCTGGGGACGCTGTTCACGTACCTCGCGCAGGAGGTGCTGGGGCCGCTCGATCCGGCGTTGCGGGGGCTGCTGACGCGCAGCAGCGTGTTCGAGGAACTGATTCCGGCGCTGCTGGAGGACGCGCTGGACGAGCCGCGCGCGCGGACGCTGCTGGAGACACTGGCGGGCAGCGGCACGTTCCTGACCCGGGCGGGCGAGGACACGTACCGGGCGCATCCGCTGCTGCGCGCGCACCTGCGCGGCCTGCTTCCCCCGGCGGAGGCGCGGGAGATCGCGGCGCGCGGCGCGGCGTTCTTCGAGCGGACCGGGCGGCTACGCCGGGCGCTGGCGGCGCACCTGCTGGCGGGGAACACGGCGCGGGCGGCGGCACTCCTGGCGGGCCGGGGCGGCGTGTGGCTGGCGCAGGGGCGCGTGACGCTGGTGGACCGCAGCCTCGCCCGGCTGCCCCGCGCGGACTGGACGCCCGCCCTGCACGCCCTGGCCGGAGACGCGCTGCGGCTGGCGAGCCGCTACGACGAGGCCCGCGCCGAGTACGCCCGCGCAGGGGCGCTGGAGCGCGCGCTGGGCGAGGTCCGGCTGGCGCTGGACACCGTGCAGCCCGCCCTGGCCTGGGGTCCGCTGGACGCGGCGGCGGCACTGGTGAGTGAGGACGGCCCGGACCCGCAGGGGGCGGCCGAGTTGCGCCGCCTGCGGGCCGAGAATCTACTGAACGCCGGGCAGCTGGCCGGGGCGGTGGCGCTGGAACCCGAGCTGCGCGGCGGGGCACGCTACGCGCTGCGCTCCGGGGATCTGGACGCGGCCCTGGCGCGCGCGCAGGCCCTGGCGGACGGTGAGACGGGCGGCGCGCGGGCCGCGCAGAACCACCGTGAGGGCCTGCTGCTGGCCAGTTTCGTGCACGCCGCGCGCGGCGAGGTGCAGGAGGCCGCAGCGTGCGCGCGCCGCGGCCTGACCGAAGGGGAACGGCTGGAGAGCCCGTTCGTGCAGGCGCTGGCGCTGGCGCGGCTGGGGCACGCGCAGCAGGCGGCGGGCGAGTTCGCCGCGGCCCGCGAGAGTTACGGCGCGGCGCTGCGTCAGGCGCAGCCTGTGGCGGGTCGCCTGCGCGTGGAGCCGCTGATGGGCCTCGCAGCGCTGGCGGGCCGCGCGGGGGATGTGGCGCGCGCGCAGTCCCTGACCGCCGAGGCGCGCGGGCAGACCGGTGGGGACAGTTACATGGCGGGGCTGCTGATCCTGACGTCCGCGCTGGGGCTGGCGCAGGGCCCGCAGGCGGCGCACGCCATCCCGGGGCTCCGGGAGGCCGCCGCGCTGTTCGGGGTGTGCGGGGACGCCTTCGGGCAGGCGGCCGCGACCCTGGCGCTGTTCGCGCTTGACGCCGGGCCCGCCGATCAGGCTGCGGGGGCGGTGGCGGCGTACCCGTTCCTGCTGGGACTTCCCTCCCTGCTGGCGCCGGTGGCGACCCGCGCGGGCCGCGCGGCGCTGCTGGCCCGGCTGGGCGAGGCGCACCCCGGCGCGCGGGGCCCATTGACCGGCGCGGCCCGCCTCCTGGGGTACGCGGCCGTACCGGACCCCGCTGACACGCCGGGGTTCGAGGTGCGCGTGCAGGTGCTGGGCCGCGTGTCCGTCACGCGTGAGGATGGCCGGGTGCGCGAGTGGGGCCGCGCGAAGGCCCGGGACCTGCTGGCGCTGCTGGCCGTGCACCCGGCGGGCCTGCCGCGCGAGGCGGCGCAGGAGGCGCTCTTCCCTGACGCCGACCCCGGCGTGGGTGAGCGGAACTTCCGCGTGACCCTGCACGCCCTGGGGCAGGTGCTGGAGGAGGGCGCACGCAGCGGCGTGTTCCTGGAACGCGGGGACTGGCTGCGCCTGAGGCCGGGCGCGGACCTGCACGTCGATGTGGCGACCGCCTGGGCTCGGCTGGGGCAGGCGGCGGGTACCCCGGGCCGCCTGGACGCCCTGCTGGAGTTGCCGCCCGCGCTGGCCGACGTGGAGCTGGAGGATGTGGCCCGCGAGGCCGAACGGTACGCGGCGGCACTCCCCGAGGCGCTGGCGGCCGAGGCGGACGTGGCGCTGGCGCTGGCCCGCCCGGACCGGGCCGCGCTGGCCGCCGGGCGCGCCCTGAGCCTCGACCCGGCGCACGAACCGGCCGCGCGGGCGCTGATGCGCGCGCAGCACGCGCTGGGGCGCGGCGCGGCGGCCGGGCGGGTGTACGCGGCCCTCACGGAGGCGCTGGCGGACCTGGGCCTGAAACCCCTGCCGGACACGCAAGCGCTGTGGCAGGCGCTCTCCGGCGCGCGGGCCTGAAACGGGATTGCTATGACTCGATTGCGGCAAGACCACGTTCCGTTGTCCCCTCTCGCCCTGCGGAACTCCTAGAGCTGCGCAGCAGAGAGTGAAGAAGGCACGAAGAGACGGAAGGGAGAGGGGACCACCGGGCGACTCTGACTGAGACGGAATCACCTGAATCCCATCTCAGTCCTCTGCCAGCCGTAACCGCCGCGTGACGGTCCGGGCCTACACTCCCCGCATGACGCTGGACACGCAGAAGCACGGGATGGAAGGCAGGGCCGCGCTCGTCACGGGTGGCACGAGCGGCATCGGGCTGGCGATCGCGCAGCGGCTCGCTCAGGACGGGCTGCGGGTGGCGGTGCTGGACCTGGACCGTCCGCAGGCGCGGGAGGTGGCGCGGGCGAACGACCTGATCTTCGTGGGCGCGGATCTGTCGCGCCGGGCGGACTGCCGCCGCGCGGTGGACGAGACGGTGGCGGCCCTGGGCGGACTGGACGTCCTGGTGAACAACGCGGGCTTCCAGCACATTGACCCGGTCGTGGATTTCCCGGAGGACACCTGGGACGCGATGCTGCACGTGATGCTGACTGCGCCGTTCCTGCTGAGTAAGTACGCGTGGCCGCACCTGACCCGCAGCGGGCAGGGCCGCATCGTGAACGTAGCGAGCATTCACGGACACGTGGCCAGCCCGTTCAAGAGTGCGTACATCAGCGCGAAGCACGGCCTGATCGGCCTGACCCGCACGGCGGCGCTGGAGGCCGGGGAGCAGGGTCTGACTGTGAACGCCATCTGCCCGGGGTACGTGCGCACGCCGCTGGTCGAGGGTCAGATTGCGGATCAGGCCCGTACGCGCGGCCTGACCGAGCAGGAAGTTGAGCAGAAGGTCATGCTGGAGCCCGCTGCGATCAAGCGCCTGCTGAATCCGGAGGACATCGCCGCGCTGGCCAGTTACGTGGTCAGTCCGGCCGCGTGGGGGATGACCGGCGCGGTGCTGGACCTGGATCTGGGCTGGACGGCCCGCTAACGGGCGGCGTCCTGAAGGGGAGGGGGTAGGCCGGTCTCCCCTCTCCCCCTGTCGTGGTCTTTACCGGGGCTGGCTGCTGAGGACCATCACGTACGCGGTGCCGCGGGCGCCCTGCACGACGGCGGCGCCGACGTGGGTGTAGCGGCCCTCGTTCATCCAGAAGCAGTGCACGGGGGATTGCAGCCACCAGCGGATCGCGCTTTCGGGGTTCTGGCTGCCGCCCATGAAGACGATCTCGGTGACGCTGACGGCGTTCACGCCGGTGCTGGCGGCGCGGACCCGGGGGGTGCTGCCGTTGGCGCCGGTGTGCGTGATGCGGCCCGAGGCGCTCATGTACCCGGCCTGCTGGCGCGCGGCGGCGGACAGAGCGGGCGTGAAGGTCAGGCTGCCCGCGACGGGCCGCTGGCCGCTGCCGGGGCAGGAGACGCCCTGGGCGCGCACCTGGTTCAGGCGTTTGATGAGTTGCTGCTCGGCGGTGGACTGGGCCGTGGCGGGGAGTCCCAGGGCCACAAGGGCCGCCAGGGCTCCCAGCGTGCGCTGGGCGGTCTGCATGAGCATCGTGAACCGATCTTAACCTGAAGGCCAGATGAATGAGATGGGAAAATCGACGTCCGCTCTCATGTGACCGGGCAGCCATTTACGCTGAGACGAGCGGTGGGCCCAGAGGAAGCTCCCCTGAGCCCACCGCTCATCTGGATGCGCTTAGAGCAGGCCGCTGCGGCGCAGCAGGGCGTCCGCGTCAGGGTCGCGGCCCATGAACTCGCGGTACAGCTCGGCCGGGTCGGCGCTGTTGCCGCGGCTGAGGATGGTGTCCACGTACGCGCGGCCGGTGTCGCGGTTGAAGATGCCTTCCTCGGCGAAGCGGCTGAAGGCGTCCGCGTCGAGCACCTCGGCCCACTTGTAGCTGTAGTACCCGGCGCCGTAGCCGACGGGGCTGCTGAACAGGTGGTTGAACGCCGCAATCTGCGCGTAGTGCTCGGGCAGCGGGGTGGGGTGGAAGGTGGCCATCAGGTCACGGGCGTACGTGATGTGGTCCGCGTCGCTGTCCGGGTCGAATTCCACGTGCAGGCTCAGGTCGGTCAGGCCGAAGGAGTACTGGCGCATGGCGGCGTTCGCGGCGCGGTAGTTGCGCGCGGCGATCATGCGGTCAAACAGGTCCTGCGGGATGGCCTCGCCAGTCTGGTAGTGGCGGGCGAACAGGTCCAGGGCCTCGCGTTCCATGACCCAGTTCTCCATGATCTGGCTGGGCAGTTCCACGAAGTCCCACGGCACGTTCGTGCCGCTCAGGCTGCGGACCTCCACGCGGCTCATGGCGTGGTGCAGCAGGTGCCCGAACTCGTGGAAGACCGTCTCGACCTCGCGGATGGACAGCAGGGCGGGCGTGTCACCGTCGGGGGGCGTCATGTTGCCGCACATCAGGCCTAGGTGCGGATCCACGCCGTGCTCTTTCGGGCCGCCCGTGATGAAGGCGTTCATCCACGCGCCGGCGCGTTTGCTGTCGCGGGGGAACCAGTCGGTGTAGAAGCTCGCCACGTGCGTGCCCGCCTCGTCCTGAATGGTGTAGTAGCGCACCTCGGGGTGCCAGCCGGGCGCCTCGCTCTCGGCGACCGTGATGCCGAACACGCGCCGGGTGATCTCGAACAGGCCCTTCAGGACGCCGTCCATGGGGAAGTAGGGGCGCAGGGCTTCCTCGTCGAAGTCGTACTTCGCCTGCCGCTGCTTCTCGGCCCAGTACGTGACGTCCCAGGCTTCCAGTTCGGGGGCGCCCGCGCCGACCTGCTCGCGGTGGAAGGCGCGCAGTTCGTCGTTCTCGCGTTCGAAGGCGGGGCGGGTGCGGGCATCCAGGTCGCGCTCGAAGGCCAGGGCGCGCGCGCCACTGCCGGCCATGCGGTCCTGCAGCACGTAGTCCGCGAAGTCGCCGAAGCCCAGCAGCTGGGCCTTCTCGCGGCGCAGTTTCAGGATCTCGCGGACCAGGGGGCGGTTGTCGCGGCCCTCCTGCTGACCCACGCGGCTGTTGGCCAGCCACAGGTCGTGGCGCAGGTCGCGGTCGTCAGCGTACGTCAGGACCGGCAGCAGCACCGGGGCGTGCAGGGTCAGGCGGTGGCCCTCCTTCCCCTTGGCTTCCGCGTCGCGGCGGGTGGCGTCCTGCACGCGCTGCGGCACGCCCGCCAGCCTTTCGGTCGAGACGTACATCTCAAAGGCGGCCGTCTCGTCGAGGACGTTCTTGCCGAACTCGCTGGTCACCTCGGCGAGGCGGGTGTTCAGGGCCAGCAGGCGCTCCTGCTCCGCGCCCTGTAGGTCGGCGCCCTCGCGGCGGAACTCGTCAATGGTGAGTTTCAGGTGCCGGGCGCGCACGGGGTCGAGCGCGGCGGCCTCGGGCGTCGTGGCAAAGGCTTTCAGCGCGGCCCACAGCCCAGGGTGCAGGCTGAGTTTCGTGTAGAACTCGCTGGTCTTGGGCAGGATCGCCATCTTCGCGGCGTGCCACTCGGGGCTGCTGTTCACGCTGTCGAGGTGGTGCACGATGACGTTCACGGTATCGAGCTGCTCGGTCAGCGTGTCCAGATCGGCCATGAAGTTCGCGAAACCGCGCTCGCCGCTGCGGGCCAGCTCCTCGAGTTTCGCCTGGGTCTGCGCGAGGAGGGTATCCACGGCGCCCTCGGCGTGCTCGGGGCGGATCTGGTCGAAGGGAATGCGGAAGCCGACGTTCAGCAGCGGGTTGCTGACGCCGGTCGCCTCGGGTTGAGTTGCAGTCACCCCTGGAGTATAGGAGGGTGCGCGCAGGGCAAGGTAAGCCATTTGACGTGCTTGAGGGCGTGGGGACCATGCTGTAATCACGCATGGACGCGACCCTCCCCCACCTGCACGCCATCGCGGACGCCGATCTGGCCGCGCTGCGCACCCTGGCCCACCCGGACAGTCCGGTCAGCGTGGAGGACCTGACCCGCCACGCGGCCACGCGCCGCCCCGGCGAGCACCACACCCAGCAGGCCACCTTCGAGCAGGGCGAGGCGCGGGGGGCCATCACGACGGGCGTGCCGCGCATGGATGCGCACGACGGCTGGCTGGACCTGACCCTCACCATCCACCCGCAGGAGGCCGGGGGGCCGCTGGCGGACGAACTGCTGCGGGTGGGGCTGGGCGTGCTGCGCGCGGCGGGGGCGACCACCGCCGTGACCCGCGTTCGTGAAGACTGGTGGGAGCATGACTTCCTGCGGGCGCGCGGCTGGCAGGAGGCGGACCGCATGTGGCTCAGCACCCTCGACCTGCGCAGCCTGGATTTCGGCGCGTTCGCCGCTGACGAGGCCCGCGCCCGTGCGAGCGGCGTGCGCATCGTCCCGCTGAGTGACCTGGGCGGCTGGGACGCGCACCAGCGCGAGCATTACGACCTGATCCACGCGCTGCTGACCGACGTGCCCAGCGCCCGCCCCGTGCAGGTCTGGCCGTTCGAGGTGTGGCTGGAGCGCATGCCCACCCTGCTGCCCGACATGAGCGGCATCATGATCGCCGTGGCCCCGGACAGCACGTGGGTGGGGACCAGTCAGCTGTCGCAGCCCATCGCCACGCGTCCCGGCTTCATCCACAACGGCCTGACCGGCGTGCGGTCCGGGTGGCGCGGGCACGGCCTGGGCCTCGCGCTGAAACTCGCTGCCGCCCGCGCTGCACTGGCGCGGGGGTTCACGCACTCCCGCACCGGGAACCACGTCATCAACCGCCCCATGCTGGCCATCAACGAACGGATGGGCTTCGTGCGCGAGGCGGCGACGGTCACGCTGACGCGGGACATAGGCGGTCAGCAGTAACAACGACAGGTGGGCGCGTCATGGTCACGCGCCCACCCCCGTCCTTCTCACTGCTTCCCGCTCACTCCGGACTGCTGCCCGCCTCCGGCTGGCCGCGCACGTTCGTCAGCAGCATCGCGTCTCCCAGCGAGTAGAAGCGGTACTCGCCATCCAGGGCGGCGTCGTACGCGGCGCGGATGCGGTCCTCCCCGGCGAACGCGGCGACGAGCAGCAGCAGGGTGCTGCCCGGCAGGTGCAGGTTCGTGATCAGCAGGTCCGGCACGTTGACGGGACGGCCGGGCGTGATGAAGATCTGCGTGTCGCCCTCGCCGGGCTGGACCTGCGTGCCATCCCAGGCGCTTTCCAGCGTGCGGACGGTGGTGGTCCCGACGGCGATGACGCGGCGGCCCTCGGCGCGCGCGGCGTTGATGGCCTGCGCCGTGTCGGGGGTGACGTGCCAGCGTTCGGCGTGCATAACGTGGTCGGCGACGCTGCCGCTGATGGGCCGGAAAGTGCCCGCGCCGACGTGCAGGGTGACGTGCGCGGTCTGCACGCCCAGTTCGGCCAGCCGGGCCAGCAGGTCGGGTGTGAAGTGCAGGCCGGCGGTGGGCGCGGCGACACTGCCGGGCTCGCGGGCGTACACGGTCTGGTAGCGGTCGCGCCACGTCTCGTCACTGTCCCCCGCGTCGATGTACGGCGGGAGGGGCAGGCGGCCGATGTCGTCCAGGTGCGGCAGGATGTCGTGGTCGAAGCGCAGCAGCCGCGCGCCGTCCTCCAGTTCCCCGACGACCTGGGCGCGGTGCCCGCCCTCGTGCTCCAGGCCGCCCAGCCACAGTTCAAACCCGGCGCGGCGGGCGGGTTTCAGGTACGCGCTCCAGACGTGTCGGCCCAGTTCGGGGCGTTCCTCGGTGCGCAGCAGCATGACCTCCACGCTGCCGCCGCCGTGCCCGTGGGCGTCCACGGGTTTGCGGGCCATGACGCGCGCGGGGATGACCTTGCTCTGGTTGAACACCAGCAGGTCACCCGCGCGCAGGAACTCCGGCAGGTCGCGGAACACGCGGTGCTCGAGTGCTTCGTCCACGATCATCAGGCGCGAGGCGTCGCGGGGTTCCGCGCCGGTCTGCGCGACGCGGTCCTCGGGCAGGTGGAAGTTCAGGCGGTGCAGGACGGCGTCCGCCCCGGCGTGCGGCGTGGCGTCGGTCACTGCTTTACTCCTCGGTCTTGGGGGTGGCGGCGCGGGTCTGGCGGGCAGGCATCAGGCCGCCGTCGATGTCGGGCAGGTGCGTGAAGCGGTCAGCGGCGTCCACGAGTTTCTGCGCGGTGTGCTCACGGAACGCGATGACCTCCACGCGCTTGCCGCGCTCCTGCAGCACCTCGACGATATCGGTGAAGTCCCCGTCGCCGCTGCCGAGCACAATGACGTCGAGGTGGTCCATCAGGCGCACCATGTCGGCCACGATGCCCATGTCCCAGTTGCCCTCGTAGATGGCCTTGCCGCCGTCGGTGACGTGGTGCAGCGTGAGGTTCATGCGGCGAACCTTGAAGCCCAGCGTGGACAGCTTGTAGATGAACGGGCGGGCGGTGGCCTCGTTCTCGCGTTCCACGGTGTAGCTGATGGCGTGCACGAGTTCGCGGCCCTCGGTGGCGCTCCTGAGGATCGTCTCGAAGTTCACGGTGCGTTCCATCAGGTCGCGGGCCGAGTGGTAGAGGTTCTGCGTGTCGATGAACACCCCGACGCGGGGGCGGTGCACTACGTATTGCATGTGGATTCTCCTGTTGTGGTCGAAGCTGGGTGGGAAAAGGCGGAAGGGGAAAGGAACGAAAGGGAGGCAAAAGCTGGCCCGGCGGGCGCAGCGCTGGCAGTGTAACACCCCCCGCCCCGTCCTCCGCTTCCCGGTGTCCCGTCAGGGGTAGACACGTCCCTGCCCTGCCCGGCTGGGGGCGGGTACGCTGGGCGCATGACGAGTGACGTGCAGAGTGAGGCCCTGGCGCAGGCGCGCGCGGCGTACGACGCGGTGAAGGCGAAGGGGTTGAAGCTGAACATGCAGCGCGGCCAGCCTGCCGACGCGGACTTCGACCTCAGTAACGGCCTGCTGACCGTGCTGGGTGAAACGGACACGCACCTGGACGGCCTGGACCTGCGCAACTACCCCGGGGGCGTGGCGGGCCTGCCGTCCGCGCGGGCGATGTTCGGCGCGTACCTGGACCTGAAGCCCGAGAACGTGATCGTGTGGAACAACGCCAGCCTGGAACTCCAGGGCTACGTGCTGACGTTCGCGCTGCTGCACGGCCCGCGTGGCGGGCAGCCCTGGGCGGGGCAGAACCCGAAGATGATCGTCACGACGCCCGGCTACGACCGGCACTTCCTGCTGCTGCAGACGCTGGGCTTCGAGCTGCTGACCGTGGACATGCAGCCCGACGGCCCGGACGTCGAGGCCATCGAGCGACTGGCCGCGGCGGACGCGAGCGTGAAGGGCGTGTTGTTCGTCCCCACGTACTCGAACCCCGGTGGGGAGACGATCAGCGCCGAGAAGGCCCGCCGACTGGCGGGCGTGCAGGCGGCCGCGCCGGACTTCACGATCTTCGCGGACGACGCGTACCGCGCCCATCACCTCTCCCCCGACGCCGCCGAGCAGGATCAGCCGGTGAACCTCGTGACGCTGTCGCGGGACGCCGGGTACCCGGACCGGACGTTCGTGTTCGCCAGCACCAGCAAGATCACCTTCGCGGGCGCCGGGCTGGGCTTCGTGGGCAGCAGCGAGGACAACATCCGGTGGCTGTCGAAGTTCCTGAACGCGCAGAGCATAGGCCCGAACAAGGTCGAGCAGGCGCGCCACGTGAAGTTCCTCCAGGCGTACCCCGGCGGGCTGGAAGGGCTGATGAAGGATCACGCGGCGCTGATCGCCCCGAAGTTCCGCGCGGTGGACGAGGTGCTGCGCACGGAACTGGGGGACGGCGGCGAGTTCGCCACCTGGGCCAGTCCGCGCGGCGGGTACTTCATCAGCCTGGACACGACCGCGCCCGTCGCCTCGCGCGTGGTGCAGCTGGCCGACGAGGCGGGCGTGAGTCTCACCCCGGCGGGCGCCACGTACCCCGGCGGGCAGGACCCACACGACCGTAACATCCGCCTCGCGCCGACCCGCCCGCCGGTCGAGGAGGTCTACGAAGCGATGCGCGCCGTGGCGACCTGCATCCGCCTGGCCACCGAGGAGTACCGCGCCGCTCAGCATTGACGACCTTCAGGGGTGTCCAGGCCACGGCGCGCTGACCGCGCGTGCAGCTTGACTTCATGGCAGCCCGCCCCGACCATGATGGGAATGCCGAACCGTTACGCTGGTTCACCGGAAGACCGCGCTGCGCTCGACGCCTACGTGAAGTTATGGCGCGCTGCTCACGCGGTCGAGGTGAACGCCAACCGTCATCTTTCCGATTACAACCTCACGATCAGCCAGTTCGGTGTGCTTGAAGCCCTGTATCACCTGGGGCCGCTCAGTCAGCGGCAGCTGGCGGACAAGATCCTGCGATCCAGCGGGAACCTCACCATGGTCATCGACAACCTCGAGCGGGACGGCCTGGTCCGCCGTGACCGGGACGAACTGGACCGGCGGGTCATGCGGGTGTCCCTGACCGAGGCGGGGAGCACGCTGATCGAGCAGGTCCTGCCGCGCCACGTGCGGGGCATCCGTGAGGTCTTTGGCGCCATGACGCCCGAGGAACTGGCCCAGCTGAGCGCCCTGACCCGCAAGCTGGGCCGCGCCGTGGGGTCCGCTGGCCCTCGGGAACCGGAGGGGCGCCGCGCCCGTCGGGCGGCCAGCCGCCCCTGACCTGAGGGGCGGCGCCTGGGTCGGGTCAGCCGGGCTGGGCGGGGTCAGGTGACCTGCGTGCGGCGCAGGTCCGCGAGGTGCACGTCGTTGCGGCCCTGCTGCTTCACGCGGTACATGGCCAGGTCCGCGCGTTCGACCACCCGGACGGGGTCCTCGGCGGTGGCGGCAGTGGCCACGCCGAAGCAGGCAGTGACGCCGTTCACGGTGCCGTAGCGGTGGTGGCGCAGGTCGCTGCGCAGCTGGTCCAGCATGGGGCGCAGGTGCTTGTCGCGCTGTTCGGGCAGGATCAGCAGGAATTCCTCGCCGCCCCAGCGGGCCATGAGGCTCCCGTCGGGCAGGTGGCGGCGCGTGATGTCGGCCACACCGCGCAGCACGAGGTCCCCCATGGCGTGTCCATGCATGTCGTTCACGCGTTTGAAGTGGTCAAGGTCGAACAGGACGAGCGTGTACGTCTCGCCGGTGCGGGTCAGGTGCGCGAGGCGTTCCTCGGCGGCGCGGCGGTTGGCGACGCCGGTCAGCGGGTCGGTCAGGGCGGCGGCGCGCGCCGCCTGGTACTGGGTGCGCTGCACGCCCAGCGTGGCCTGCATGAGGGTCAGGACCCCACCGACCAGCAGGAACTGCGCGCACGGGCCGATCAGGTTGATGCGCGCGGCCTGCGGGACGGTCAGCAGCAGGTTGGCGGCGCAGATGAGCGTGGCGAGCGCGAGGATCAGGCCCGCCACCCGCGTGGCCTGCCGCGGTTCGTACACGAGGAAGGCAGCGACGTAGATCACCGCGAACCAGTAGGTGTTCTCCATGAGGGCCATGGAGGTGACGGTCAGGACGCTGAACTGATGGTTCAGGGCCAGCAGCACGTACGCGGCGGTGGCCATGAAGGTCACCTGCACGGCGGTGGCGGTGATGATGACGGCGCGGCTGAGCAGCACCCGCAGGCACACCAGGATGAGTGTCAGGGTGGGCAGCGCCCAGGCGTCCAGCGGGTCCACGTCCGGGTACTGGGAGCCCAGAGCGGCCGCACAGGCCAGGGCGCCCAGCCAGACCAGCCAGGTGAACATGTGCCGCTGGCGGATCAACCAGGGCGCCTGGTCCGGGAGTTCGGTGGTCGGGACGGGTTTCTGCATGGGTCACCTCCCTCGAACCGGACGGGCAGGCTGGAACTGGGTGGGTGAGGGGCGGGTGTGAACGGTTCCGCCAAAGTCTAACGCGTCCGCACCTCTGCGGGCGGCGCTGGGGGGGTTACGCCCCCTTCAGCGCCTGACCTGCGCTGGGCTGGAGGACGTGGTGAACGCGGCAGCGGGCCTCGTAGCTTTCTTCGGCGCCGACCAGCACGACCGGGTCGTCAAAATGGGCGGGTTGCCCGCCGATCAGGCGCTGCGAGCGGGTGGCAGGCGCGCCGCATACCGTGCAGATCGCGGTGAGTTTCTCGACGCTCTCGGCGCGGGCCAGCAGTTCAGGGATGAAGCCGAACGGCTCGGCGCGGAAGTCCTGGTCCAGTCCGGCGAGGATCACGCGGACGCCCGCGTCGGCCAGTTCCAGCGCCAGCGGGATGATCGCGGCGTCCAGGAACTGCACCTCGTCAATGCCGATCACGTCGGGCAGGGTGTCGCCCGGAGCGTGCAGCAGGGAGCCCTCGCCGCTCAGGTACGCGCGGATGTCACGGGCGGAGCGGACGGCAACGGCATTCACGGTGCGGCCGGCGTGGCTGGCGACGGCCGACTCGTGGTACCGGTCGTCCAGGGCGGGTTTGAAGACCTGCACGCGCTGCCGGGCGATGACGGCGCGGGTCACGCGGCGGATGAGCTCCTCACTTTTCCCGCTGAACATCGGGCCGACGATGACTTCCAGGTGACCGCCGTGGTAGGGGGATCTGAGCACGCCCGCGAGTATCGCAGATCAGGGCTGGCCGCGGCGCTGCGCAGCAAAAAAAACCCGCCCCACTGGGGCGGGGCAGGCTGCTTGGGCCTTACTTCTTCTTGTTGCGGTAGCTGTCGCCGAAGCGCTTGTTGAACTTGTCCACGCGGCCTTCGGTGTCCACGAAGCGCTCTTCGCCGGTCCAGAAGGGGTGCACGCCGCTCCACACGTCCACGTGGATTTCGGGCTTGGTGCTCAGGGTTTCCATCACGACTTTGCCCTGGTAGATGATCTTGGTGGGAACGACTTTGGGGTGGATGTCTTTCTTCATGGGTGCCTCCTCCGCCACGTCTGCGCCCCCGGCTCGGCCGGTGCATGTGCGTAGCGGGCAACCCTGACAGTGTACCACGCGCGCGGCACGCCGGGTGAGGAGTCAGGCCTCCTCGTCCGTCAGCCACGGCCAGCGCCGCCGGTACGAGTCCACTTTGGCCCGGTACAGACCCGGCGTGTGGTTGCGGCGGTTCAGGCGCAGCCGCCCGGCGGTCAGGTCGTGCAGGCCGAACGGCGCGTACACGCGGCTGTGCGCGTCGATACCCAGAGCCGTGCATTCCACCAGGAACTGATCAATGCCGTCCCGGGCGGCGCCCAGAGCGGGGCGTTCCAGCCCGGTCTTCTCCCGGAACCACAGGTGCACGCGCGCCTGATTGCGCACTTCGATGAGGCCCGGCAGGTCCGCGAACAGCGTGGCGGCGCGGCGGATTACGGCGTCCTCGGCGTCATAGGACAGGTCAGCGTCCCAGTAGAACAGGTCGTAATCGGCGATGTTCGCGCCCGGCGGCTGACCGGACTGCAGGTTCCACACTGTCCCGAAGAGCGCCCCGGCCGTCAGGTGCGCCTGGGGGGCGTGCAGGTGCGGCAGTCGTTCCAGGATCGCCGCGTTGACCGGGTTGCGATGCACGGCCCGCAGGAACTCCTGCTCGGTCACGCCGTCGCGCCCGCCAGGACACCCGGCAGGTGCGTGGCCGCGGACCACTCGCGCTGCCAGCCGGGCCAGCTGTGCCCCAGGCGCAGGTCCGCCAGCAATTCGGGCGGGGTGGGCAGGCCGCGTGCACCCACGACCGCGCCGACCACGCACGCGACCGTGTCGCTGTCGTCGCCGCCCAGCACGGCGGGTTCCACGCACGCCCACCAGTCGCCCCGGCGGGCATGCGCGACGGCCGCCTCCAGCGTGTCCAGCACGTACCCACTCTGTGAGGTGATCACACCATCCAGCCCGGATCGTACGCGGGCACGCACCTGCGCGCGGGCCTCCCGTTCACGGCCGCGGAAGGCGCGGTGGGCGTCCTGCGTGTGCAGGCCCAGCACGCCGGCGTCGACCAGCGCGCCGCGCGCGTCCAGGTGCTCCATGACACTCAGGGCCGCCTGCGCCGCCGACGCGTACGCCTGCCCGGCGGCCAGGGCCTCCAGGAACGCCGTGAGGAACACCGACGCGTACACGCAGCGCGGGTCGGCGTGCGTCAGGGCGGTCAGGACCGCCGACTCGTGTGCCAGGGCGGCGCCCCGGTGCCCCAGCAGCCACGCCGCCGCCACGCGCATCAGACCGCCGTTCCCGGCGCCGTCGAAACCGCCGCGCTCCCAGGCGAGCGCTCCACCGTCCAGACGCTGCGGTTCCGTGAACGTCAGGCGCAGCGCCTGCCGGGTCAGGCCGCCCACGTCGGGCGGCGCGGCCGCCAGCCACTCCCGGAAGGCGGCCAGCACGCCCGCGTGACCCGCGCCGCGCGCGGCGCCCAGCAGGGTGGCGACGACCATCTGACTGTCGTCGGTGGCCTCGCCCGGCGCGAACCCGAACACGCTGCCCGGCTGGTAGGTGCGGAAGGAAGCGCCGTACCGGGCGTGAATCACCTCGGGGGACTTGAATTCCGTGGCGGCGCCCAGCGCGTCTGCCGCGCACAGGGAGAGCAGGACGTCCAGCGGTTGCATGTGACGATCTTCGCATGCGTCCGCCCCCGCCGGGTGACCCCTCGCGCCGGGCGCGGCGCGCCCCTACACTGAGGGGCACCTATGGTACGTGGAGATCTGGCGGTTTTTCCCTTCCTGTCCGTCATGCAGATGTTCCTCACGAGCGGCCGCGCCGGTCGGCTCAGCGTGGATCACATCCGCGGCGGGCAGCTGTGGCTGGAACGCGGCGAGATCACGCACGCTGAGGCGGGCCGCCTGCGCGGCGAGCACGCCCTGCAGTTCATGGCCAGCCTGGACGCCGGGGTGTTCACCTTCGAGGTGGACCAGCCGCCCCCCAACCGCACCATGAGCCTGCGCCGCGACCCGGCCCTGCGCCGCCTGCTGGAAGACAATGCCGCGTGGGAACCGCTGCTGCGCACCTTCCCCGACTGGAACAAACGCCTGCGCTTCACCGCGAAGTGGTCCGGGGCGCAGCCCGTCACGCGAACCCAGTACCGCATCCTGAACCTGATCTCCGACAGCGGGAACATCCGCACGCTGCTGGAACGGACGGCCGCGCCGCCCCGGCTGGTGCTCGATACCCTCAAGCCCTTCCTGCTGGCCGAACTGATCGAGATCAACTGAACCCACCCGCCCCGCCGTCCGGGGCGGGGTTCCACATCCATCCGGCGGGTCACATCAGGCATGATGGGCCCACCGGAGGTCTCATGAGCGCCATCACCCGCCCCGCCCACACACACGACGTTCACCCCCGGGAAGACGGCAGCGCCGCGCGGGCCGTTCAGCCCCACCCCACCTGGCAGTTTCAGGACAGCTTCGACCTGTGGATCGAGTGGATGGAACGCGACTCTGGCGGGCACTGGCACGCCGCGCAGCCCGTCCTGCACCGCACCTTCCGCACGCGCGAGGACACCCTGCGCTGCGCCGAGCGCGTGATCCAGCGCGGAGAGTTCCCCATGGAGCGCGCGATGCCCGTCACGCTGGTCCGCAACCGCCGCGAGGCGCTGCTGACCGCGTTCCGCGAGGCCGAGGGCGACGGCGTCACCCTGATCCGCGACCTGACCTTCCCGGTCGGCGAGTACGGCCTGAGCGTCCGCGTGACCCGCGAGCGGCAGGCGCAGCCCGTGCGCGCCGCGTTCGCCAGCGCCGCCAATCCCCTGCGCAGCCTGATCGGGCAGCCCGTGAAACTGACCGTGCTGATCGAGCACCCCTACGACGTCCTGAGCCGCGCGCAGGGCCCGCTGGACATCAGCGACCGCGCCGCCCGCATCGGCGAGGACACGCAGCTGTTCAGTGCGTCCGCGCAGGTCAGCGGTCTCCCCTACCAGAGTGCCACCGTGACCGTCCCGCGCGGCCTGCTGAAAAAACCCCTGCTGTACCGCTTCGAGCGTCTCCCCGAGGGCGGCGAGGGTTAGAACCGCGCCTCGCCCAGCGCGCTCAGGGGCACCTCGCCGCGGTAGAGGACGTGCGGGACGTCCATCCAGAGGATCAGGGGCGCGCCGCCGGGCAGGGCGCGCAGGCGGTCCAGGGTCGCCGGGGGCGCGACCGAGTGCTCCCGCAGCGTGGGCGGCGTGAACGGCAGCTCGTCCGCCGGGTCCGGCGCGGGCTTCACACCGCCCGGCCAGGGTCGCCCCAGCCGGACGCACGCCCGCGCGGGATCAAGGTGCGCGGCGTCCAGCGTCCAGAACCGCACGGGGGGAATCGCCCGGCCGCTCTGCCGCGCGGCGTCCAGCAGCGGCCCCGGACTCACCGGCGAGAAGAACAGCACGTCCGTCCAGAGGCAGTCCAGCCGCCCGAGCCGCTCCCGTATCAGCGCCTCGCGGCCTACGTACTTGGCGGCCTCACGGGCGTACACGTCCGGGTGCAGCTCACGCAGGGTGCTCAGGGGGAGTAGGTGATCGCCGCGCACGTCCCGCACGGCGCGGTGATAGAGGGTCAGTCCGGTCAGAGGCATGACCGACACGATGCCCGGCCCGCCCCCACCCCGCCTATGGGCCAGGATGCGGATTGAAATGCCCGCCCCCCGGCGCGTACACTCCCGAGTGCAGTGACCGGGAGGAGTACCCGGGTCAGGCCCCCACAGGAAACCCGCCCCGCGACTGAGAGGGCAGGTGGGACGGCCCCCGGCGAACGTCACCCGCGAGCACGATGGCAGAAACCCCTCACGCGGGGGCGTAGAGCCTCCGGGTGCGCCCGATACAGCGCGCAGCAAGTGCCCCCCATCCAGGCGGGGAAACGCGGTGGTACCACGGGACACCCTCGTCTCGTCCGCATCCGGAAGTTCATCCGGCGGACGGGACGTTGTTCGTTCCCCTCCCCGGTCAGGAGGTGGGAAGGATGGTCACGTTCTACGACACGCCACAGGAGGCCCGGCGGGACGCAGCGGCGCGCGGCCTGCGGGAGAAAGTCGTGTGCCTCGTCACGCGGGCAGGCTCCAGCGGCCCCGAGCTGCTGGTGTTCGATCACGTCCCGGACGGCGGGGCGGGCGTGCAGGTCGTCGCGGGCGGGGTCGAGCCGGGGGAAACCCCGGAGCGGGCGGCCACGCGCGAACTGCACGAGGAGTCCGGCCTGAGCCTGACCCGTCCCACCGTCCTGACCTCATACCGGTGGGAGGCGCAACTGCCGGAGCGGTTCACGCGGCAGGTCTGCCACGCGTACGCCCTGACCGCGCCCGCTGGCACGCCGGACACCTGGGATCACCTCGCCGAGGGCCGGTACACCTTCCGGTTCCGCTGGGCGCCGCTGCACGCGCCCGGCCTGGACTGGGAGATGGACGCCGCCCTCCCCCACCTCAACCAACTGCTGCACAAGGAGCTTCAAGCATGACCGACCCGCATACGCCCGACCAGATCCCCACGCCCGACCAGACGCCCGAGAACGACGCGTCCGTCCTCGCCAAGCAGTTCGACCCGAAGGCCGTCGAGCCCGGCTGGGCCGCAAAGTGGCGCAACGAGCCGTTCCGCGCGGACGCGACGAGCGGCAAGGAGCCGTTCACGATCGTGATCCCGCCGCCGAACGTGACGGGGAACCTGCACCTGGGGCACGCGCTGGACAACACCCTGATCGACACGCTGATCCGCTACAAGCGCATGGCGGGCTTCGAGGCGCTGTACCTGCCGGGCATGGATCACGCGGGCATTTCAACGCAGGTGGTCGTGGAGCGGCAGCTGCGCGAGCAGGGCGTCAGCCGTCACGACCTGGGCCGCGAGAAGTTCCTGGATCAGGTGTGGGAGTGGAAGGCCGAGTCGGGCGGGATGATCCTGGAGCAGCTGTCGCGCCTGGGGGTCAGTGCCGACTGGACGCGCGAGCGCTTCACGATGGACGAGGGCCTCTCGCGCGCGGTGCGCCACCAGTTCGTGAAGCTGTACCACGAGGGCTTCGCGTACCGGGGCGAGCGGATCGTGAACTGGGATCCGGCCAGTCAGACGACCCTGTCGGAACTGGAGATCGACCGCGAGGTGCGCAAGGGCAAGATGTACACCCTGTCGTACAAGCTGCGGGACCCGCAGGCGGCGGCCAGCAACGGTGAGGCGGGCGAGATCCGCATTGCGACCGTGCGGCCCGAAACGATCTTCGCGGATCAGGCGATCGCCGTTCACCCCGAGGATCCCCGCTTCGCGCATCTGGTCGGGCAGGAGGCCCGCATTCCCCTGACGGACCGCTTTGTCCCGATCATCGCGGACGAGGCGGTCGAGATGGAGTTCGGGGTGGGCGCGCTGAAGATCACGCCCGCGCACGACCCGACCGACTTCGAGGTGGGCGAGCGGCATGGTCTGGCGCGGCCCAGCGTGATCGACCTGCACGGCAACCTGACCCGTGACGAGCTGGTGCCCGCCGAGTTCCAGGGCCTGGAACGCTTCGCGGCCCGCAAGGCGGTCGTGAAGGCCCTGACCGAGGGCGGGGATCTGCTGGAGGAGAAGGATCACGACACGGCCATCGGCCTGTCGGAGCGGACGAAGGTGCCGGTCGAGCCGATCATCAGCGAGCAGTGGTACGTGAAGATGAAACCCTTCGCGGAGCAGGTCCTCGCGGGTCTGGAGCGGGGCGAGATGCAGCTCGTGCCCGAGCGGTACGCGAAGGTGAACCGCGACTGGCTGGAGAACATCCGCGACTGGAACATCAGCCGCCAGCTGTGGTGGGGCCACCAGATTCCCGCGTGGTACGACGAGCAGGGCAACCTGTACGTGCCGGATCCCGAGAACCCCGACCTGGACTGCGATCAGGACCCCCGCTACGCGCACCTGAACCTGCGCCGCGATCCGGACGTGTTCGACACGTGGTTCAGCTCCAACCTGTGGCCGTTTAGCACGCTGGGCTGGCCCGATACGGACAGCGAGGACTTCCGGAAGTTCTACCCCACCCAGGTCCTCGTGACCGGGTACGACATCCTGTTCTTCTGGGTGGCGCGCATGCAGATGGCCGGGTACGGCCTGACCGGTCAGGCCCCGTTCAGCACGGTGATGCTGCACGGCCTGTACCTCGACGCGAAGGGCCAGAAGATGTCCAAGAGCAAGGGCAACGGCATCGATCCGCTGGAACTGTTCGACCAGTACGGCGTGGACGCCAGCCGCTTCGCGTTCAGCTTCCTGTCCACCGGCGGGCAGGACATCAAGCACGACCCCCGGCGCTTCGAGCAGGGCCGCAACTTCGCGAACAAGCTGTGGAACGCCGCGCGCTTCGCGATGCTGCGCCTCGGGGAGGCCCTCCCGAATCTCCAGACGAGCGGCAGCGAGGCCGACGAGGCCCTGATCCAGTACGTGCAGGGCGCGCTGGACGACAGCGTGGGCGAGACCCTGCGCAGCCGCGACGCCCTGAGCGCCGTGCGCGCCCGCGCCGACCTGACGCTGGCGGACCGCTGGATCCTGTCGCGCCTGAACGCCGTGACCGCCGAGGCCACCGCGCAGCTCGACGCGTTCGACATCGGCGCGGCGATCCGCACGCTGTACACCTTCACCTGGGACGAGTTCTGCGACTGGTACATCGAGGCCGCCAAACCCGCCCTGAGCGAAGGCAAACTGTCCACGCTGGTGACGCTGAAGGCCACGCTGGAACACATCCTGAAACTGCTGCACCCCTTCATGCCGTTCGTGACGAGCGAACTGTACGGCGCGCTCGGGCACCGCCGCCAGCTGGCCGTGCACTCCTGGCCGGCCGCCGACGAGGCGCTGCACGACGCGGACGCCACCCGCGCCTTCGACGCCCTGCGCGCCGCCGTCGCCGCCGCCCGCAGCCTCAAGAGCGAACTGGGCCTCAGCCCGCAGGACCGCCTGAACGTCGCCGTGGAGGGCGACCTCGCCCCCACCGTGCACGAGAACGCCCGCGTGGTCGAGAGCATCGCCCGCGTGAACCTCACGAATGATCTGGAGGGCCGCACCCTGAGCCTCGTCGAGCAGGGCGTGACCGTCCGCGCGCCGCTGGAAGGCACCGTGGACATTGCCGACTGGATCGGCAAGCAGAAGAAACGCCTCGCGGAGTTCGACAAGCAGATCAAGCAGGCGCAGGGCAAGCTGAGCAACGAGGGCTTCGTCGCCCGCGCCCCCGCCGAGGTCATCGAGGAAGAAAAACGCCGCGTGGCCGACTTCGGCGCGCAGCGCGAACGCCTCACGCAGGTCCTCGCGCAGTTCGAGTAAATCGGGACACAGGAGGCGGGGCGCGGTGGGAGACCACGGCGCCCCGCCTTCCCCTTCATTGCGGCGTGCATCGCGCTCGGCCCTGTACTCCGCTCTGGGCATGAGGCGAGGGCAGTGGCTGGCGGGGATGGGGGTCGGACTGACGGCCTCTCCCTGCCCCTGACCCACCGCCCCCCTGCGGCCGGGTAGACCAGAGCCAGCCGGGACCCGGCAAAAGTGAGACGGCGGGTCAGCTGGGCGGGTACAGTGGCGGCATGTTCAAGGAACGCAAGCAGGCCCCCCCGGGGGCGGCGCAGGCGAGTCCGGCGAAGGCCGAGTCGAAGCTGCCGCCCGCGCGGCCGCCCCAGGTGGCGGTGCAGGCCCGCCGGACGGTGCACCGCCGCGCGCGCCCCGCGCTGGGCGGGCACGTGCAGGCGTTCGCGGCGGCGCAGCGGCAGGCGACGCGACTGCTCAAGCCTCCGGCAGTGAAGGTGGCGGCCCTCTCGCAGGGGCAGGCGGCGGCGCCGAACCCGCCCGGGCAGGTCCGGGCGCGTGAGGTGCGGCTCCCGCCGCCCGCCCGGCTGAACGTGCTGCCTGTCCCGAAAGCGACGACTGTGGCGCGCGTGCCGCAGGGCACGCAGTTCGCGGCGCTACCGGTCAGCCGGGAGCGGGTGCGGGCGGCGGGCGTGCCGTACACGCACGTGAAGAGGAAACTGGCGGCGCAGCGGCGGGCGTCGAGTGCGCTGGCTCGGGCGTTCGTGGGGCGCAGCGCGCGGCAGGTGGGGATCGTGCGGGCGCAGGGGCAGACGGCGCAGCGGGCGGTGCAGGCGGCGGCGGCGCGGGCCGGCGCGCAGGTGGACGCCGCAGCGGCCGCGCAGGGGCGCGTCCTGCGGGCCGGGGTGGCCGCGCAGAAGGCGCGGGTCCTGAGCCGCGCCGCGTCCGTGCGCGCGGGCCTGAGTGCCCGGCGGGCAGCGGCCCTGGCCGCCCTGCCCCAGGCCACACAGGCCGCCCGGGCGAAGGTGCAGGAGAGCTACGCGCAGGCGCTTCAGGGGGCGCGGACGGACGCGAACACCCAGAAGCAGGCGGTGCGGGCCGAGTACACCCGCATGACGCCCGCGTACCTGGCCGCCGGGGAGGAGGTCGGGGCGGAGGCCCGCTCGCGCGCCGAGGCGCAGGCCGCCGCGTACGAGTCGCACGTGACCGGGCAGGATGACAGCCTGCTCGACGGGCCGCTGACCGACAACCGCTGGAAGGCCCGAGCGGGCGCGGCGCGGGATGTGGGCGCGGCGTACGCGCCGGGTTTCCGTGAGCAGGCGCAGGAGGAGGCGGGGCACCTCACCGGTCCGGGCGGCGGGCTAGAGAAGGACCTGAAGAACATCGACCTGGCGCTGCGGGACACCGAGCGGCTGCTGCGCGAGCACCTGACGGCCAGCACGCGCCGCCTCTCGGCGCGCGAGACGCAGGCGCGGGCGCAGGCCACGCAGGCGTACGCGGGCCTGAGCGCCGCGCTCCAGACCCGGCTGGCAGCGACCTTACGCGGCCTGGACGGTGTGCAGGGCGCGCAGCTGGCCGCCATCGCCGCGCAGGCGGGCGCGCAGCGGGGGGCGCTGGATACCCAGGCGCAGCGGGCGTCGGCGTCCATCGGGCGGAGTCTCACGGGTCTCGCCAGCGGGCTGGAGCGGCAGCTGCACGCGTTCGACGCGCAGGTGCGCCGCGCGCCCGCCCCGGACCCAAAGGCGTTGGCGGCCACCCTGAACCGTGCCCAGGCGGGGATCGCGGGCGGCGTGCGGCGCGCGCAGCTGGCCGCGCGGCAGGGCACGACGCAGGTCACGGCGTCCCTCAGCCGGGGCGCGGCTCAGGCCGGGCAGGCGCTGGGGGGCGTGGCCCGCGCCGGGGTCACGCAGGCCGGGGGGCAGGCGGCGGGGTTCGATCAGAGCATGCAGGGCCTGCTCACGCAGGCGCTCGCGACCTTCAGGGCGCTGACGCAGGCGCACGCGCGGGGTGCGCAGCAGGACTCGCAGCTCACCGGCAGGACCCTGAGCAGCCTGGAACAGGGCCTGTCGACGCTGTACGCCAGGGCCCTGGCTGGCCTGCCGGAGGAGCTGCGCGCCACCCTGCCGCCGCTGCGTGAGGGGTTGCGTGGGAACTTCCCGCAGGAGGACGCCGCCATCCGCGAGAACGCCGAGAAGGCGGCCGCGCAGGTGCAGCCCCGCTGGAAGGGCTGGGTGAAGATCGCCCTGATGATCGCCGTGATCATCGTCGTGGCGGTCGTGGCGGGCCCAGCCGTGATCGGCGCGGTTGGGGCCATGGCGGGCGCACTGGGCGCCGGCGCCGCGGCCGGGGCGGTCGGCGCCGTGGTGGGCGGCGCGCTGGTCGGCGCGGCCAGCGGGGCCGTCATCCAGATGGCGAACAACGCCGTGGACAACATCGGGATGGACGCCAGATTCCAGAAGAGTCTCTTCGAGGGGGTAGGGAAGGCCGCCCTGATCGGCGCGGTGGGCGGCGCCCTGGGCGGCGCGGGCGGCCTGATCGCCGGGAAGCTGGGCGCGGCGGGCCTGCTCGGCAGCGGCCTGACCCAGAAGGCCGGGACGTTCGCGGTCGGGACCACCTTCGACCTGGGCGGCAACGTCGTGGGGGACGTCATGAACGGCGCGTCCCTGGGGGACGCCCTGAAGAACCTCAGCAACCCCGAGACGCTGATGATGCTGGCCATCGGCACCGGCGTCGGCGCGGCCGCCACCCGCCTCCCGGGCCGCGCCGGGCAGCTCCAGAGCCGCGCGCACGCGGCCGGCGAGCGGGTGGGCAGCGCGGCAGGTGACCGCGTGAACCACCTGACCGGCAACCCTCACGGCACGGTCCCCACCCGCGTCAATCCTCAGCTCCCCGCGGAGACGCCCGGGCGCATCTCCGGGCACACCCAGGGCCGCACGACCGTGGAACTCAGCCCGCACGCCGCGCCGCGGGACGCCGCCCTGCACGATCAGTACGCGCGGCAGGCCCGGCAGGAGAACAGTCCGCTCAACCGCGTGGCGGACAGGGTCCGGTCGCTGCTCGGCAGCGGCGCGCCCGTCCGGCCCGGCACGCGCCGCTGGGAGCTGGGCGTGGAGGCCGCCAAGCATCAGGACATGGCGAACTGGCGGTTCCAGGAGGCCGGGCGCCTCCCGAAGACGTCCCCGCAGCGCCAGCGGCTGTTGCAGGAAGCGCACGACCTCCAGCGGCTGGCGCAGGAGTACGAGCAGGCCGCCGCGCGGGCCGACGGGCAGACCCTCATCGATGAGAGCGTCATCGAGGGCCGCAGGAAGCTGTACGCCAACCACCCGGAAATCGAGGGGCTGCTGGGCAAACCTTTCGACGCCGCGGCGCTCCCGGACCGGTACGTGACGTTCGAGGTCGAGGGAGGCCGCAAGGTGGTGGGCCGCCTCAACGCGGACGGCACCTTCGACATGAAAGCCGCCATTCTCCTCGTCCGCCCGGACGGCACCGTGCAGGTCAACCCCAGCAACCGCATCACGTACGACTACATCCAGAAGTACCAGCTGGACCCTGGCGCGCGCACCGACATCGACTTCGGGCTGGACGGGCACACGATCCACCACCTGATCCCTGACAAGGTGAGCACCTCCAACCCGCTGTGCGTGAAGGCCATGGAACTCATCGGGTACAGCCCCGACCGCATGACCAACTACCACGAGATGCCCATGCAGAACCTCTACCGCCTCCTGGACGGGCAGGAGGTCGGGCACTGGTCCCACCACAGCCAGTACGATGCGGAAGTCGTCATTCCGGCCCTTCAGGACGCGCAGAACACCCTCGTGGCGGACTTCGGGCCCATGCACACCTGGACTGAGCAGCACCCCCGCATCGCGGAGATCCGCGCGGCGCTGCGGCACGAACTGACCGGTATTGAAGCGGCACTCAAGCAGCGGATCATGGACGGGAACGTCCCCATGACGACCGAGAACACCGCAGGCAACAAAGGACGCATCCGATGACCGACGTCAAGATCATCACCCCCAACTCCAGCGCACACTGGACCGATCCGGACCTGCGCGGGGACGTCGCCAACACGTCCGAGTTCACCGTTGACCTTCAGGCCTACGATCAGGGCCACGCTCTGGGCCTCGACGCCTTCCACTTCGAGATCTGCAATGACCGCCTCGAGGAGCTGGACTGGCTTCAGCACGCCTCCACGCCCAGTCTGCTCATCGTGTCTGAACCGTTCGCGCAGGCGGTCAGCGACCTCTCCCCCGACCCGCCCACACGGTACCCCGTCCACTTCGAGCGGCGCGGCGTTCCAGTGCAGACGCGCCCGTACGTGGTCCTGCAACTGGGGCCCCCCAGGGACTTCTTCGACCGCGACCACTCTGCGTTCACCACCCGCACGGATTACCGCGGCCGGGAGATTATCACGGCAGTGCAGACGTACCGCCTGACGCTGCCGGACCCGGCGCCACCCGTGTTCCGGCTGAGCGTGTCACCGCACCATCCGACGTTTGCCACGTCCGCCTTCCTAGAGGAGGCCCGGCGGCGCCACCTGACCAACATCGCCTGGATGGACGCGGCGGGCTTCTCACCGTCCAATCAACTCCGCCCCCTCTGATCCCGCAGGACCCCCGGAGGTCCCGGCTGATCCTGCCCAGCGGTCACAGCCGGGGAGGGACCACCGCCGTTCAGCGCACTCGACCTGGGGCGCGCTGATCCGGCACAGACCCTACTGCGCTTTCAGGTGCCGACGCGGTGCAGAGTTCACCTGCGCCACTGATCAGGTGGCGCTGCGTGGCGCGGCACCCGAGCCTCTCTGTGCCGTCAGGATCCAGGAATCTTGGCCTCTGATGTATGACAGGCTGCAGCCTTCAACTGCGCCCTGCCAGCGCGGTCGCTGCTGAGCTCTTCTTCACGCCCCGGTGTGAGCGGCCCTGCTCTGCGCTGAGGTGGAATAGGGCAGTGGGGCACGGCGCGCGGCCCGCCAGCCTGCTCTATGATGGGCGGCATGGCGTATACCATTCTCGTCGCGGACGACGAACCGGCCATCCGGACCATGCTGGAGGTCATTCTGTCGGCGGACGGGCACGACATTGTGGCAGTGCCGGACGGCAAGCTGGCGCTGGACTACCTGAAGGATCACACGCCCGACGCGATGCTGCTGGACGTGAAGATGCCGTTCATGGACGGCTTTGAGATCTGCTCGCGGGTCAAGCGCATCAAGCGGCTGCGGGACTCGCCAGTGCTGCTGCTCACGGGCTTCGATGATGATCAGACGCGCGATCACGCGAAACTGGTGGGCGCGGACGACATCGTCTACAAGCCGCTGTCGGGGAAGAACCTGCGCGGGCGCGTCAGTCAGCTGATCGAGGCGCGACGCCGTTGAGGGGCGCGCACCGCCGGGGGCAGGCATGATCGTGCTTCGCTTCCTGAAATTCCTGACGTCCTTCGTGCTAGCGGCGCTGCTGGCGGCGGCGGGCGTCGTGACCACGTACGCGATGAAATGGGCGCATGAACTGCCCGATTACCGCGAACTGGACAACCTCACGCGGTCACTGGGGTCCGAGACGCGCATCTACGCGCGGGACGGCGCGCCGCTGGGCAGCCTGATCCCGAAGGTGGGCGATCAGGCGATCAGCCGCACGATCGTGACCCTGAACGAGATCAACCCGTTCATGGTGGGCGCCCTGATCAGCAACGAGGACCGCCGGTTCTTCGAGCATTACGGCCTTGACCCGTACGGTCTGGGCCGGCAGTTCCAGCGCCTGGCGCGCGGGGACAGCGTGCAGGGCGGCAGCACCCTGACGAACCAGCTGGTGAAGAACACGCTGCTGCTGGACGAGTACCAGCAGGCCCGCACCCCGGACCGCAAGTTCAAGGAGTGGATCCTGAGCGTGCAGGTGGAGCGGTCCTTCACGAAAGCGGAGATCCTGCAGACCTACCTGAACACGATCTACTGGGGGGACGGCGGCCCAGTGGAGCTGTACGGCATCTACTCGGCGGCGCAGGCGTACTTCCGCACGACGCCGAAGGACCTGACGCTGGCGCAGGCGGCGTACCTGACGGTGCTGGTCCCGAATGCCGGGCGGTACTTCCGGTACGAGGAGGTCCGGCCGCTGATGCGGGTGCTGCTGACCCGCATGGTCGAGGACGGCTGGATCACGCAGGCGCAGATGGACGCCGCGTGGCGTGAGAAGCTTCAGCCGCGCGGCTGGCAGGTCACGTATGACGGCGCGGGCACCGTGAAGTCCGCGAAGCTGGTGGACCGCACCGCGAAGGAACTGAAGGCGGTCGTCACGACCCGCGCGCCGCACTTCACGCAGCAGGTGGAGCAGGAACTCGTGCGGCGTTTCGGGCGGGACGTGGTGTACGGCTCGGGTGGCCTGCGCGTGTACACGACGCTGGACCCGAAAGTTCAGAATGCCGTGGAGACCGCCAGCCGCGAGGCGACGGGCCTGCCGGTGGGCGCGACGCTGGGCGCGACCATCATCAACCCGTACACGGGTGAGGTGCTGGGCATGATCGGACAGAAGCTGAGGGGCAACGAGCCGCCCGCCGCGTGGAACAACGCCGCGCAGGGGCAGCGGCAGATCGGCTCGACGATCAAGCCGCTGCTGTACACCACGGCCCTCTCGACGGGTCTGGATCAGTCGCACCGGGAGGACGACAAGCCGGTGTCGTTCCCTTGCACGGGCTGCAAGAATGGCGTGTACGAGCCGAAAAACTTCGAGGGGGCCACCACGTACCGGAACATGACGATCCGCGAGGCGCTGGACCGCTCGCTGAACCTCGTGACCGTCCGCCTGGCGGACCGGATCGGGCTGCAGACGTTCTTCGGCAAGATCCGTGAGCTGGGCATCCAGACGAATGACGGGACCGGGCTGGCGGCGGCGCTGGGCGCGGTGGAAACCACGCCTGTGAAGATGGCGGCCGCGTACGCGCCTTTCGTGAACGGCGGCCTGTACCGGACGCCCCGGTACATCACGCGCGTGACGGACGCGCGCGGCTCGGTGCTGTACGACGTCAACAGCCAGCCTCTGCAGGGCAAGCGCGTGTGGACGCCGCAGATCGCGTGGCTGGGCCTGGACATGATCCGCGGGGTGGTGAACGACCTGACCGAGCGGCAGGGCGGACTGGCCAGCCGCGCGAAGTTCGGGGAGTGGCCGGTGGCCGGGAAGACGGGTACCAGTAACGGGCCGAAGGACTTCTGGTTTGTGGGCACCACGCCGCTGTACACCGGCGCCGTGTGGGTCGGCAAGCAGCAGGGGGGCGACATGCCCATCAACTACTACTCCGGGTACGTGAACGCCCCCATCTGGCGGCGCATGATGGAACTCGCGCATCAGGGCCTCGCGCTGCGGCAGTTCAGTGAACCCCCGGGCGTTCAGTACGTTGAGGCGCCCGATCAGCAGTTCCTGCCGAACGTGAAGCTGGCGGTGCTGGACCCGAACTTCAAGGACGCGGCGAACACCGAGATCCAGAGTGACGCGCCGCCTCCCACCCAGTACCGCGAGACGACGTACCAGCCCGGGACAGACCCGGATACGCTGCTCGTGAGCCTGGACCGAACCACGAACCGCCTGGCGACGGAGTTCACGCCACCGGAGAACATCGTGCAGCGGCGCGTGCAACTGGAGGACCTGCCCGGGTACGCGCCAGACGAGAGCCCCGCGCCTCTCAAGGATGAGCAGGCGGATCCGGCGGCGGTGAAGGCCGCCAAGGGCGTGACGGGCACCACGCAGTCCGTGCCTCTGGCTGCACCCTGAACCTGAACTGAGACGCGCCGGGCCAACACGTGTTGGCCCGGTTTCGTTGTGCCGCTGTGCGGCGCCGCCTGACCACCGTGCCGCGGGGTGGGGTCGGCTCGCCCTGCGCACGCCTGTTCAGGGCGGGCTCACCGCACCGTCATGCAGGCAGCGGGCGTGCGCGGCATGATGTCGGGCATATGAGGCTGCGCCGCGCTCCCCTGCTGACCCTGCTGCTCACCCTGGGCCTGTCGACCGCCGAGGCGCGCGTGCGTCTGGGTGAGGCGCTGCCTCAGCATCCGTGGCGGGACGCGCCGCAGGAGGTGGTGGTGGTGTACAGCCACGACTGCGGGGACCTGGGGGACTTGTGGCAGGCCGTGCTGGCCGCGGGCCTGCCGGTGCGGGCCGTGAATGCCGAGGGGGTGCTGGCCCGCGCGCCGGTGGGCGTGCAGGCCTGGACGGGTGAGGCGGCGACCACGTTCGCGCGGCAGCTGCGGGTCGGGGCGTACCCGACGGTGCTGCTGGTGCAGGAGGGCCGGATCATGAACGTCTGGGAGGGCACGTTCAGCGGCCGCCTGGAGTGACGCGGCTGGGGGCGGGACAGGCGGCCTGAGTCCGGGCCGCTAGACTACTGGGCATGACGAGTGCTTCCCCGACCCTGACCGTGGCGTTCCTGGCGGGGCTGGTGTCGTTCCTGAGTCCCTGCGTGCTGCCGCTGGTGCCCAGTTACCTGGGCGTGCTGGGTGGCGAGCGGCAGCCGTGGTCGCGGGCGCTGGGGTTCGTGCTGGGGTTCGGGCTGGTGTTCATCGCGCTGGGCGCCACGGCCAGCAGCCTGGGGGCGCTGATCGCGCCGCACAAGGCGCTGCTGGGGCAGGTGTCGGCCGTGCTGATCATGTTCTTCGGGCTGGTGATGCTGGGGCTGGTGCGCCTGCCGTTCCTGATGCGGGATACGCGCGCACTGGCGAATGCCGGGGGGTACGGGCCGGTGGCGCTGGGCGCGGCGTTCGCGTTCGGCTGGAGCCCCTGCCTGGGGCCCACGCTGGGCAGCGTGCTGAGCCTGGCGGCCAGCAGCGCCAGCCTGGGCAGCGGCGTGACGCTGCTGGCGATGTACACGCTGGGCCTGAGCGTGCCGTTCCTGCTGGCGGCGGCGCTGTGGCACCGCGTGAACCTGCGCCGCCTGAACCGCTACGCCGGAGTTTTCGAGAAGGTCGGGGGCGCGCTGCTGGTGATCGTGGGGCTGATGATGCTGACGGGGCAGTTCACGCGGCTGGCGACGTTCTTCTTCGGGATCATGCCGCAGTGGCTGAAGCTGTGACCGATCCGCACGCGGCGTTCGCGGTGCAGCTGCGGGACGTGTGGCTGCGGCTGGGCCGCGAGGTGATTCTGCGCGGCGTGACACTGGACCTCCCGGCGGGGCAGGGCGTGACGCTGCTGGGCGAGAACGGGGCCGGGAAGACGACGCTGCTGCGCCTGCTGAGCGCCGGGCTGCGGCCCACGCGCGGTGAGGGGCGCGTCCTGGGATTTGACCTGCGAGACAGCCGGGCTGTGCGGGACGCCATTCACCTGATGCCGGTGGACGGCGGGCTGTACCCGGACCTGACCGGCGAGGAGAACCTGCGTTTCGCCCTGCGAATGCACCGTCAGGAGGGGGACGTGCCGGGGGTGCTGCGCCGCGTGGGCCTGGAGGCCGCGGCAGGGCGCCGCGCCCGCTTCCTGTCGGCGGGGATGCGTAAGCGGCTGGCCCTGGCGCGCGCGCACCTGCTGGCCCGGCCGGTCACGCTGGTAGATGAACCGTTCGCGAACCTCGATGATGCGGGGCGGGCGCTGGTGCAGGAGCTGCTGTCGGACCTGCGGGGGCGGGGGTGCTCGCTGCTGATCGCGGCGCATGAGCCGGCGCTGGCGCAGGCGGTCTCGCCCCGCACGTTGCGCCTCGCGGGCGGCCTGCTGCGCGAGGAGACGCCCGCGTGAAGGACGCGCTGAGGCTGGCCCTGACGGTCGCCGCGAAGGACCTGCGCGTGGCGGGCCGCACGCGCGACACGCTGCTGGCCACGGCGTTCTTCGCAGGGATCGTGCTGCTGGTGCTGGGGTTCGCCCTCAGTGGCGGCGCGGTGTCCCGGGACGCGAAATTCACCGCGCCGCTGGCCGCTGGGGCCATCTGGACGGCGCTGGCTCTGGCGGCGGCTGTGGGGGCGCAGCGGGCCTTCGCGCAGGAGCAGGAGGCGGGCGCGCTGGAGCAGCTCCTCGCGTATCCGGGGCCGCACGGGGCGCTGTACCTGGGGAAGCTGCTGGGCGTGCTGCCTCCCCTGCTGCTGGTCGCGGCGCTGACCGTTCCTACGGGGCTGGCCCTGTTCGGCGCGGCCGAGGCGGTCTCCCCGTCGGGTGAGGCCCTGTCCCTGCCGTGGGCGGCGCTGGCCCTGACGACCGCGCTGGGCGTGCTGGGCTTCGCGGCGGGCACGACCTTCTACGGCAGTATCACCGTGAACCTCCGCGCGCGGGAGGCGCTGCTGCCCGCGCTGGCCTTCCCGATCCTGGTGCCCGCGGTGATCGCCACCGTGCAGGCCACCCGCCTGCTGCTGGAGGCGGGCTGGAGCGCCGAGGTCGCCACATGGCTGACGTTCCTGACGGCCTTCGATCTAGGAACGGTGATTCTGGCCACGCTGCTGTTCCCTGCCGCCGTTGAGGGCTGAACCCGCTGACGGCGCCCGGGCCCTCCCCGCACCCGTCCCTGACGTCACGGTGGTCAGTGATACGCGTCTGGCAGCTGTTTCAGGGTGGCCCACTGCGACTGATCGTGCCCGAAGATGACCAGCGTGGCCTGCTCCCGCTCAGCGAGATCGAGCAGTTTGAGGGTGCTTGCCCGGCTCCGTTCCCCGTCGGGCGCGCTGCCCTCTGGCGGATCGGTCGAGAAGCCGCCGCCGAAGGGCACGGCGTCCACGGTCAGCAACACCGGTCCGGTCTGCGGGAGGCGCACGAGGACCGACTGGTGGCCGGGCACGTGGCCGCTCGTCTCGATCAGGTCCACGCCGGGCACCAGGGTGGTGTCGCCGTCCACGAGGTGCAGCCGGTCGGCCGGCTGGTCCCACTGGGCACGCAGAGGCGCGAACCGCGGGTTGGTCGCGGCGTCCTGGTGATGGGCGCGCTGCACCACGAACCGGGCGCGGGGGAACGTGGCGTGCCGCCCGGCGTGGTCGATGTCGTAGTGCGTGGAGATCACGGTGTCGATGTCGTCCGGGGTCAGCCCGATCCGCGCGAGGTGCTGCGTGACGTCCTCACCGTTCTGGAAGTCGGACGCCTCCTCCGGAAGGTGCTCGGGTAGCCCCGTGTCGATGAGGATGTTGCGGCCGTCCGTGGTCTGCACGAGGTAGCACACGATGGGAATCCGGTATTCCGGCATGCTGCCGACCTGCATGAGGAACAGGGTCTTCACGGTGGTCTGGTTCATGTGATCCTCCGGAGCTCAGTCGGGCGGCCCGGCCTACTCAGGCTGGCCGCCGGGGTGGTCGGGGCCGCGGTTCAGGGGGTGGTGAGGAGCGCGGCCTGCCCGTCGTGGTCGCCGGTGGTCTCCTGCGGGGTGTCGAGCCGGTTGCCGAGGTTCACGTTCGCGGCGCGGGTGTACACGCCGGTGGCGGCGAGGCGCGCGGCGAGGTCCTCGCGGGTGACGGTGAAGCTGTTGTAGGTGTGCCCGGGTCGGGGCAGCCAGCGCATGTCCTCGCGGCTGACGGCGGCGCTGAACAGGAAGCCGCCCTGAATGGGGGCCGGGCCGAACACGCGGCCGTGGTGGTTGCTGACGTACCAGGGGCCGTCACTGAACGCGAGGCCCTTCCCGGTGGGCGGCAGCTGCGGGTACAGGCGCTCGCCGAGCAGGCCGCTGTAGCCGTCGCTGTGCATGGTCTTCGGGCCGTACCCGGCGGCGGTCATGGCGGCGGTCAGGCGGGCGGTGGCGGCCTCAGGGGTGGCGGAGGTGCGGTCCAGGATCAGCAGGTTGATGGGTTCGCGCAGCGTGCGCCCACCGATCCGTTCGCCCAGCCACGTGGCGGGCTCCAGGGTTTTGGTGATCATCCAGCGGCCCACCGGGCCTAGGTCCGGCACGGCGGTCACGTCGGTGGGACCGGCGCGGTACGTGGCCGGGTCGGGCAGGGGCCTGGTCTGGGTGGGGGCGCAGGCGGGCAGCAGGGCGCTCAGCGCGAGGAGCGCGGCGGGCAGGATTCGCGTCATGTGTGGGCTGAGCATACCGCCTGCGGGGACACTCGCACTTGCTGGCCGCGGCGGCCAGGCGCGATCTTGCGGGCCTGAACGGACCACGGCGCGGCGGGCCTCACGGTTGCCCGCATGGCCTTGAGGGCACAATAGGGAGCGATATGAAAAGAGACGTCACGACGACCGTGCTGGGCGCGGCGACCCTCCTGAGTCTGGTGGTCGCGCTGGGGCTGGGGCTGAGCGCACCCCTGGACGTGAACCAGGGGTCGCTGGTGCGCCTGATGTTCGTGCATGTGCCCGCCGCGTGGCTGAGTTACCTGGCGTACATCGGCACGGGCGTGTTCGGACTGCTGTACCTGATCCAGCGCCGCCGCCACTGGGACCGGCTGGCGATGGCCAGCGGGGAGATCGGGCTGCTGTTCACGGTGGCGACCATCGTGGGCGGGATGCTCTGGGCGAAACCCACCTGGGGCACGTACTGGGTGTGGGACGCCCGGCTGACGACCACCGCGCTGAGCCTGGTGGTGTACGGCGGGTACCTGCTGATCCGCTCACTCATTGACGATCCGGAGCGCCGCGCGCGCGTGTCGGCGGTCGTGGGCATCGTGGGGACGCTGTACGTACCCGTGAACTACATGGCCGTGGAGTGGTGGCGGGGCGTGCACCAGACACAGACACTGAAGCTGCTGGGCAAGGTGCAGTTCGGTGCGGCGCCCGTGTACGGCTGGGTGCTGCTGATCGCCACGCTGGCGTTCACGCTGCTGTACTTCTATCTGCTGCGCGTGCGGGCCATCCTGGCCGCGCGTGAAGAAGCCCGCGAGGAGCGGGACCTGACGGGCGCGGCTGCGCCTGCGGAGGTGGCCCGTGGATAAGTTCTTCTGGTACGTGTTGGGCACGTACGTGGCGACGTTCGGGGTGCTGGTCGGGTACCTCGCGTGGATGTGGCAACGCGCCCGCGGCGTGCAGGGTGAGGACGTCCGGGAGGCCCCGCGTTGAGTGCGCCCACCCCCGATCTCACGCCGCTGCCGCAGGCGCGGCGGCGCAGGCGCAGTCCGCTGCCGGTGGTGCTGGGCGTGGCGGCCCTAGTGGGCCTGACGGCGACCATCGCGTTCGGGAACCTGAACCGGTCCCTGGAGTACTTCGTGACGCCCAGCGAGTACGCGCAGCAGGAAGCGCAGCTTCAGGGCCGCCCGGTGCGGATCGGCGGGCTGGTGAAGGCCGCGAAGTACGACCCGCAGACGCTGGACCTGCGCTTCACGGTCACCGACGGCAGCGCGAGCTTCCCGGTGCAGTACCACGGGGCGGTCACGGACCTCTTCAAGGAGAACCAGGGGGTCGTGGTGCGCGGCGAGTTCCAGGGCGAGACGTTCCACGCGACGGCCCTCGTGGTGAAGCACAGCGAGGAATACAACGTCCCGAAGACGCAGGCCGAGCTGAAGGACATGATCAAGTCGGCCAACTGAGGCCGAGGCTGGACGGCGCGCAAGCCGCGCCGCGGGAGTGAATGTGCTGAACCTGATCTCGTTTTCGTCCAGTGCGGCCGGCGCGCTGGGGCAGCTGAGCCTGCTGGGCGCGCTGCTGTTCAGTATGGCGGGGCTGCTGCTGGCCCTGCTGGGCGGCGCCCGGCGTGACCCGCGCGTCACGGAGGCCGCGCGCCGGGCCACCTGGGCGGTGTTCGCACTGGTCAGCCTGGGGACGCTGGTGCTGCTCGCGGCGCTGCTGCGGGACGATTTCACGGTGCGGTTCGTCGCGGAGCACTCCATGCGCGCCTCGCCGACCTGGGTGAAGGTCACGGGCCTGTGGGGCGCGCTGGAGGGCAGCATCCTGCTGTGGGCGTGGCTGCTGGCCGGGTACGCCTTCATCCTGAGTGTCACGCTGCGTCGCGACGCGCTGCGGCCCTGGGCGCTGGCGGCGATGTTCGCGAGTCTGGTGTTCTTCGTGGGCGTGTGCGCCACGGTCGCCTCGCCGTTCACGCCGGTGGCGGCGCTGGTCGCGGATGGGCGCGGGCCGAACCCGGCCCTGCAGAACCACTGGATGATGGCCGTGCATCCGGTGCTGCTGTACCTGGGCTTCGTGGGCCTGAGCGTGCCGTTCGCGTACGCGGTGGCGGCGCTGGTGACGGGGCGGCTGTCGGATCACTGGGTGGTCGTCACGCGCCGCTGGACGCTGGTCGCCTGGGCGTTCCTGACGGCGGCGATCGTGGCGGGCGGCTGGTGGAGTTACGAGACGCTGGGCTGGGGCGGCTACTGGGCGTGGGACCCCGTGGAGAACGCCAGCTTCATTCCGTGGCTGCTGACGACGGCGTTCCTGCATTCCATTCAGATTCAGGAGCGCCGCGGCTTGATGCGCTCGTGGAATGTGTGGCTGATCGTGCTGGCGTACGCGAGCACCGTGCTGGGCACCTTCCTGAACCGCAGCGGCATCGTGCAGAGCGTGCACGCCTTCGCGGGCGGCCCGGTGGGCCCGGTGTTCCTGGGATTCCTGGCGTTCCTGCTGCTGGCCGGGACGCTGCTGGCCGCGTGGCGCGCGCCGCACCTGCGCGACGACAACGACCCGCCCGCCGCGCTGAGCCGCGAGGGCGCGTTCCTGGCCGGGAACTGGCTGTTCGTGGTGTTCGCGGTGATGGTGCTGGTGGGCACGCTGTTCCCCACCATCGTGGAGGCCGTGCAGGGCCGCCGGGACGCCAGCGTGGGCCCGGCCTTCTACAACGCGTTCGCCATTCCGCTGGGCCTGGGCCTGCTGCTGCTGATGGGCGTGGGACCGCTGCTGCCGTGGCGCCGGGCAGACGGGCAGGGCCTGTGGCGGGCGCTGCGGCCCCTGCTGATCGCGGGCGCAGGCGCGGCGCTGCTGGCGCTGGCGCTGGGCGTGCGCCACCCCGGCGTGCTGGCCACCGTGGCCCTGAGTGCGTACAACCTGCTGGGCCTGGGCCTGCTGACCGCCCGCGCGGCGCGGCAGGCGGGTGGGCTGGGCCGCACCCTGCGCTCGCAGCCGCGCCGCTACGGGGCGTACCTGTCGCACGCGGGCCTGATCGTGCTGGCGCTGGGCCTGGCGTTCAGCGGCACGTACCGCCGCGACGCGCAGGTGACCCTGAACGTGAACAGGCCCGCGCACCTGCTGAACGAGGACCTGACCCTGACCGGCCTGGATACCGTGACCCGCCCGGACGGGAAGTCCGTGGTGGCGCGCGTGCTGATCGACGGGCGGCCCTTCGGCGCGCGGCTGAACACCTACGTACAGGGGGGAGACACATCCTTCCCCGCCCCGGCGGTGCGCTACGGCCTGACCGGCGACACGTACCTCGTGCTGACGAACGTGGACACCCAGAAGGGCCTGTGGGCCAGCGTGCGCCTGATCGAGTCGCCGCTGGTGTCGTGGATCTGGTGGGGCACGCTGTTGGTCTGCGTGGGCGCCGCCTTCACGCTGATCACCCCGCGCCGCGCCCCGCAGGCCGCCCCGGCCCGGCTGGCGCCCGCCACCGACTGATTCCCTCCCCTTCCCTGCCTGACCTCACGGAGCACTGTGATGACCGAATCCACCACCCCCTCAGCCCCGAATCCCCCCGCACCCAAGAGCCCCGCGCCGCTGTGGCGCCGCCTGCTGCCCCCGGCCATCGCGTTCGCGCTGGTGGCCGTGCTGGCGGTCGCGCTGCGCACCCCGGCCAGCAACAACGAGACCGGCGGCCCCCTAATCGGCAAGCCCGCCCCGGCCTTCACCCTGAAGACCCTGGACGGCCCCGAACTGTCCCTGGCGAGCCTGAAGGGCCGCCCCGTCGTCGTGAACTTCTGGGCGTCGTGGTGCGGACCCTGCCGGGAGGAGGCGCCGATGTTCCGTGAGCTGAGCGACCGGCAGGGCGGCGCGGACGGATTGGCGGTCGTGGGCATTCTGTTCCAGGAGACGAACGAGGACAACGCGCGCAAGTTCATCCAGGAGTACGCACTGGCGTACCCGAACCTGCAAGACCCAGGGATCAACACCGGCGTGAACTACGGCGTGTCCGGCGTGCCCGAGACGGTGTTCATCGACAAGGACGGCGTGGTGCAGCACATGGACCGCGGCGGGCTGACCCGCGAGCGCCTGAACGTGGGCCTTCAGAAGATCGGTGTGCCCGGGATATGAGGCGGGAGCTGCTGCTGGCGGCCGCGCTGCTGGGGGGTGCGCTGGCTGCCGCGCCGACCCCCGCGACGGGCGCCCCGGTCCTGACCCCGGCGCAGGAGGCGCGGGCGCTGGCCATCGAGAAGAACCTGCGCTGCCCGCTGTGCGACACCGGCGAGTCCATCGCGGATTCGCGCAGCGCCATTTCCGGCAAGATGCGCGAGTCGGTGCGGGAGCAGGTCGCGGCGGGCCGGGGCGACACGGACATCTACGTGTACTTCTCGCAGCGCTACGGGAATTTTGTGCTGCTGGACCCGCCCAAGTCGGGCCGGAACTTGCTGCTGTGGGGCGCGCCCCTGGCGGCGCTGGCGGTGGGCGGCGGGATGCTGTGGGCGTTCCTGCGCCGCAGCCGCCCGGCCAAGGCCCTGCCGGACGAGCCCCTGAACGATGCGGGCGGGTTTGATCCGTACCTCGCGCAGGTGCAGCGTGACACCCGCAAGGGCGGTGAGGCGTGACCCTTCTGAGCGTGCTGCTGCTGACGCTGGTGGCGCTGGCCTGCGTGTGGCTGGTCACGGAACCGCTGCGCGCCCGCACGCCGGACGACCCGGACGCCGCGCAGCGGGCGCAGCTGAGCGCCGAGCGAGACCGGCTGTATGCGGACCTGGCTGCCCTGACGGACGAGGCGCGCCGCCCGGACCTGGAGCGGCGCGCGGCGCTGACCCTGCGCGGCCTGGACGCCCTGCCGCCCGCCCCGCAGGCCCGACGGGGCACACGGACGCTGGCGCTGGGGCTGCTGGGCGGCGCGGCCCTGCTGACCGCGGTGGGCGCGGTGACGTTCGTGCCCCGCTGGCAGCTGGCCAGCCTGAACGCCAGCGAGGCCGCGAACGTGCAGGCCGTCCTGCGCCTCCCGGCGCTGAAGGCGCAGGCGCAGCGCAGCGGCACGAAAGAAGCCTACCTGGCGTGGGGGAAAGCGGCGTTCGATTCGAACACCTTCGATCAGGCGGTCACGGCGTACGGGAACGCGCTGAAACTCGATCCGCGCCAGCCGGAGGCGCTGCGCCGCCTGGGCATTCTGCTGCTCACGCGCGGCGAGCAGACCGGGCAGGCCATCAGCGCCGAGGAGGCGCAGCAGGCGGCGCTGCTGATCCGCACCGGGGCGCAGCTGGCCCCGAACGACCCGGAATCGCAGCTGCTGCTGGGCTTCGCGCTGGCCCGCTTCGGCGAGGACCGCGACGCCCTGAGCGCCCTGGAACGCTACCGAACGCTCGACCCGAAGGGCCGCGACGCGGACGACCTGATCACCGCGCTGCGCGCCCGCCTGAACACCAGCGATCCGGGTCTGCGCGTGTACGCCGCGAGCTGCGCGTCCTGCCACGGGCCCAGTGGCGGCGGCGGCATCGGCCCTAGCCTGCGCGAGTCCACCCTCACGCGCGCGGCCCTCTCGGCGGTCATCACGCAGGGCAAGGGCGCCATGCCCGCCTACCCGAACCTGAAGCCGGAGGAACTCGCGGCCCTGCTGAACGTCCTGGAAGGCTGGCAGCGGGAGACGCAGTGACCGACCCGGCCCCGCCGCCCGTCAGGGCCCGCCGGGTGACTCGGCGCGCCCTGCTGGAACGTTGGTGGCTGCTGCCCGTTGCGGGTACCCTCGGCACGTTCGGGTACATGGGCTGGTACGCGTCCCGGGTGACGCTGGGCAAACGTGCGCCCGGCACGCCCGCCTTCCAGGACGCCCCGGCGCAGCGCGTCGCAGCCCTGGAGGACCTGCAGGCCACCTGGGCAGAGGTGACTTTCACGTACGCCGGGCGGCCCTGCACGCTGCTGCGCCTCCCCTCCCCCACGCCCGGGTCGCTGGGCGCGGAGGGCGGGTACCTGGCGGGGTTCTCGCGGGTGTGCACGCACCTGGGGTGCAGCGTGAACCTCGTGCGGGACGCCGAGGTGCTGGCCTTCGCGTTCAATTACCGCGCGCCGGGCGGGCAGGATCACCCGCAGCTGGGCTGCCGCTGCCACTACTCGGTGTTCGATCCCCTGCGCGCCGGGGAGGCCGTGTTCGGTAAGGCGCTCGCGCCGCTGCCCCGCGTGCGCCTGGAAGTGCGCGGCCCTGAGGTCTGGGCGACGGGGATCGAACCGGCTCCCACGCCCAGCGGGTGATGGAAGCAGGTACGCTGCGCGGCATGACCAGCCCGCTTCACTTCACGCAGGGGGACCTGCCTGCCGCCGCCGGGGTCGTGGGGGCCACCGCCCGTCATCAGGAGGCGCTAGGCCGCACCCTCTGGCCGCCCGCTAGCGTCACGCCGGAGCGGCTGGCACGGCACTACCCGGCGCCCACCTGGCACGTCGCGTGGCGCGCGGACGAGGCGGTCGGGGCGTTCAGCCTGCTCAGTTCGGACCCTCCCTTCTGGCCGGATGACCCGCCCGGCGAGGCGCTGTACCTGCACAAGCTGGCCGTTCATCCGGCCGCGCAGGGGCAGGGCCTGGCCCACGCCCTGCTCTCGCATGCCGTGGAGGTCACGCGCTCCGCGGGGCGGCCGTGGCTGAAGCTAGACACCGCCGCCACCCGCTCGGCGCTGCAACGCTTGTACGAGACCTTCGGTTTTGAGCGGATGGGCGAACGGGACGTGTTCGACTTCCGCGTGGTGCTGTACCGGCTGCCCATCCCGCCCACGTGAAGGTGAGGGGGCGCAACAGGGTGGCGGGTCCGGACCGTGGACTCCCCCCCGGAAGTGGTCCGAACTCCGCCTACGCACAGGGTCTCACCTGGGTCGTGATCGGCGCGTGATCGGGGTGCAGGCCGCGCGAGCGGGTCAGACAGGCACCTGCCTGCCCGGCGTGGTCTCGTGACCACCACGCTAGGATGAGCGGGTCATGTCCCTCCCCCTGATCGTGAGCGCCGGTGAAGCCCTGACTGACCTCGTGACCGCCGGCGGCAACGCCTGGCACGCCCACCCGGGCGGCGCCGGCTGGAACGTCGCGCGGGCCTGCGCGTCCCTGGGTGTGCCCAGCGCCTTTGCAGGCGCGGTCGGGCAGGACAACTTCGGAGATGACCTGCTGCGCGCGTCGCAGGACGCCGGGCTGGACCTTCGCTTCCTGCAACGCGTGCCCGCCCTGACCCTGATGGCCGTCGTGTACTCCGCCAACCCGCCCGCCTACCGCTTCCTGGGGGAGAACAGCGCGGACCTGCACTTCGACCCGGCCCTGTTGCCCGAGGGCTGGCTGGGCGCGGCCCGCTGGCTGCACGTAGGCGGCATCAGCCTGAGCCGCTGGCCGCTGGCGGACACGCTGCTGGGCCTGATCGACCAGGCCCGCGCGGCGGGCGTGCGCGTCAGCTTCGATCCGAACGCCCGCATCACGCACCGGCACCCGGACTACCCGGCGGTGTTCGAGCGGGTCGCGCGCCGCGCGGACCTGATGAAGTTCAGTGACGAGGACCTGGCGTTCTTCTTCCCCGGTCAGTCCGAGGCGGACGTGCTGCGCCGCCTGCGCGGCCTGAACGCGAAGGCGCCGATCGTGATCACGCGCGGCGCGCAGGGCGCGAGCCTGTACCACAGCGCGGGCCGCGCCGATCTGCCGGCCGCGCCCGTGCAGGTCGTGGATACGGTTGGCGCTGGGGACGCGCTGTGCGCGGGTCTGCTGGCCAGCGCCGCCGAGCGCCCGGACGCCCTGTGGACCGAGCACCTGCGCGTAGGCCTGAACGCTGCCGCTGCCGCGTGCGCGCATGCGGGCGCGTACGCCCCGACCCGCCAGGACATCGGGTGGACCGTGGACTGAGGCCTGGGCTTCACGCGCAGGCGGCTCCGGGGGGCACACCCGGAGCCGCCTGCTGACGCCCCGACGTCAGGAGTTCGCGCGCCGGTTACACCACGAGGTGCGCTTCGTCGTGTTCGGCCATCATGCGCAAGAAGGCCTCGACGTACTGCGGGTCGAACTGGTGCCCAGCCTGCGTGCGGATCTCGTTCACGGCGCGGTCGCGGGTCCAGGCGGGCTTGTAGGGGCGGGCGTTCGTGAGCGCGTCGAACACGTCCACGATGGTGAACAGGCGGGCGGTGTCGGGAATGTTCTGCCCGCGCAGGCCGCTGGGGTACCCGGTGCCGTCCCAGCGTTCATGGTGGTAGCGCACGAGGTCCAGGGTCTCGGCGGGCAGGAAGTGTAGGTCCTGCAGCATGTCGTACCCGATGATCGTGTGCGTCTGGATGACGCGCCGCTCGTCGACGCTCAGGGTGTCGCGTTTGTGCAGCACCGCGTCGGGAATGGCGAGTTTACCCAGGTCGTGCAGGTATGCACCCCAGCGCAGCGCCTTGACCTGATCCTCGTCCCAGCCCAGGCGCCGCGCGAGGCGGACACTCATGGTGACCACGCGGTTGGTGTGCCCGCCCGTGTCGTCGTCCCGGTGTTCGAGGGCCGCGCCCAGCGAGCGCAGCGTCAGGTCGTTCGCGTCGCGCAGGTCGCGGATGGCGCTCCACTGTCCCAGCTGGGAGCCCAGCAGGCGCGCGAAGGACGCCACGACCGCTTTTTCCTCCTCGTCGAAGGGTTCGTGCGTGCGGGTCAGGATCAGCATGCCCAGGTGGCTGGTGGCGCGGCCGTAGACGGGCGCCACGTGAAAATGCTGCCGCTGGGCTTTTTTCAGCAGCGCCAGGGCCTCCTCGGCCACCCAGTGGTCGGCCTGGACGCTGCGGCTGTCACTGGTGCTGGGGTGAATGGGCCGCTCCAGGAAGGACTCGAAGGCGCCCTTGGCGGCCAGGATGTGCGGGGTGCCCTGGCGGTAGGCGACGAAGGCGAGGTTCGGGGCGACCTGCAGTTTATCTAGGATGCCGATGCCCGCGCGGATGATGGCGTCCGCGTCGCGGGCGTCCGCGAGGCGTTCGCTGCCCGCGTGGAGCGCCGCGATGGTGTTGCGCTGCCAGTGCAGCTGCCGCGCCGCCTGCTGTTCCTGAAGGATGCGGAAGCCCAGACCGCCCAGGGTGAGCAGCGCCGCAATGAGATCCAGCGGTCCCAGCGTGGGGCCCGGCACGATCAGGGACAGAACGAAGGCCAGCGCGAAGCTGATCAGCGGGAGCAGGCGGGTCTGTCCGGGCGCTCCGACGGTCGCGGCGGCCATCAAGAGGGCGGCGCCGGCCATCAGGGCCACGTGGTGCTGCCACGCCGCGTAGAGGAGCAGCGCGCCAGCACCAGTCAGGACCATCGGGGACCAGATGGTGGAGCGGGTCACCAAGTCAGCATAGCACCGGGATTAAGGCCGCCTCAGACGCGGCCGGGCCTGTCCCCCAGTGTGGTGTGCACTCAGGCGGGTTGCAGCTGAATCTGGCGGTTGCGGGCGTCCACGTGAACCACGTGCGGCTCCAGGCGGCGCGCCTCTTCATCGCTGAAGTGCCCATACGCCGCGATGATCACTAGGTCGCCCGGGTGCATCAGGTGGGCGGCGGCGCCGTTGATGCCGATCACGCCGCTGCCGCGCGGGCCGCTCAGGGCGTAGGTGCTCAGGCGGTTGCCGTTGGTGATGTTGTAGATGTCCACGCGCTCGTTCACGAGAATATCCGCCGCGTCGAGCAGGTCCTGGTCGATGGTGACACTGCCCACGTAGTCGAGATCCGCCTGCGTGACGGTGGCGCGGTGAATCTTGGCCCTGAACATGATGCGTTCCACGAGCGGCCATTGTACGCGGTGCCGGGCCGCGCACCGGGCGGCGGGACACGGTCGGGCGCTGCGCGCCTACTCGGGCAGGGTGCCGTCCACGAACACGGTCTTCTGGTCGGTGTAGTGCACCTGCCCGGCGGGCGCGCCACGCGGCTTCCAGACGTGCTTGATGCGGGTGTAGTCCACGGGGACGTTGCTGCTGCCGCGCGCCTTGCTGTTCGCAGCGGCCAGCCGCGCCGCGTACAGGATGTCGGGCAGGTCCAGTTCGCGCCCGCCGCTGCGCACCAGCACGTGACTGCCGGGGTAGCCCTGCGCGTGAAACCACCAGTCCATGCTGCGCCCGACGCGGTGCGTGAGGGTAGCGTTCTCCTTGTTGTTGCGGCCCACCAGCGCCTCCAGACCGCTGGGCGTGGTGAAGCGGGTGCCGTAGGGGCTCTTCTCCGGGCGTTCCTGCTGCACCTGGGCACTCAGGGCCTCCAGTTCGGGCAGGTCGGCGGTGTCCAGGGCCTGCACGCGAGCCTCAGCTTCGGCCAGCTCGGCGCGCAGGGGGTCCTCCCGCTCGGCGAGGCGCAGGTACACCTCCTCGCGGCGGCGGGCGCGGGCGTAGCGTTTCTCGGCGTTCTGCACGGCACTCAGCTGCGGTTCGAGGCTGATGGGCTGCTCGCCGCTGCCATCGAAGGCGGGCAACAGGACGCTGCTGGCCCCGGTCGGCACGGTGTGCGCGTAGGCCATCAGCAGGTCCGCGTCCTGACGGTCATGGGCGGCGTCCGCGAGGCCCGCCTCAGCGCGGGTGACGTCCGCCAGCTGGTTGCGCAGCAGGGTCACGCGTTTGTCTAGCGGTTCCCGCAGCGCCTTGCGCAGCGTGGCGGCCTTCTCGCTGCGGGCGGCCTCTCGGGCGCCGTCCTGCATGACGCCCTCACTGACGGTCGGGTCCGCCACCAGCGACTGCACGGCCTCTAGGGCGTGGGGCCACGCGTCGCCCGGCGCCTCCCCGGGGGCCAGGGCGGCGCGCCGGGCCAGTTCCGCGCTCAGCAGGGGGCCCAGGCCGTCCAGCTGCTCGCGCCAGCGGCCGATGGGCACGTGCCGCAGCGCCTGCGCCTCTTCCGGGATCAGGTGGCGCGGGTCGAGCTTCTCGTACGGCGGCGGGGGCGTGTACCGTCCCCCGGTGCGGATGGTGCGGAACCGGTTGCGGCTCCCGGTGATCTCGCGCGCGGCCATCACGATGCGGCCCTCGAATCCCTCTCCTTGATCCAGGACGAGCAGGTTGGCGTTGCGGCCCGTCACCTCGAACAGCAGCCGCGTGGGCGCCTGATCCACGAAGCCGGTCTCGCCCGCGAAGTGCAGCGCGATCACGCGGTCCAGTTTCAGCTGCTCGGCGCGCAGCAGGTCGCCCCGCACCCGCGCGGCCAGAAAGCGCTGGAAGGGACTGCGGGGGTCGCCGCGCAGCCGCTCGCGGGACAGGAACACCACGGGTTGCGGCGGTCGGTATGCGAGCACCAGGTTCGTCTGCCCGCCCAGGCGCGGCCCGTCGAGCAGGAGTGCGGCGGTCGTCTCGTCCGGGAACACCCAGCCCAGCGTGCGCAGGGGCAGCTGGCCGGTCAGGTCGCGCAGCACGCGCGCCAGCATCAGGCCTTCCACGGGCGGCCTCCGGGGTGGGGGTGGGCGGTCATCCGGGCATGCTAGCGCGAAGGGGCCACGTCCCGGCCCGCAGGCGGAACGTGGCCCCTTCCGGGAAGCGGTTTCTTTACCAGAAGTTGCCGATGCGGAAGTAGAACTTGCCCGTGCCGGTCTGGGGGCTGAAGCCGTAATCGAAGCGCAGGCTGGGCAGCAGCGCCCCGCCAATCCCGAGGTTCAGCTGCGCGCCGGCCCCGAAGCCGTACTTCAGGCTGGGGTCCGTGTTGGTGCCGCCGCCCCAGGCGGTGCCCGCGTCGGCGAACAGCACGCCGTACAGGCCCTGCGCGATCCCGGCTTTCAGGCCGAAGTCGTAGCGGTACTCGGCGCTGGTGGTGAAGTAGTTCGTGCCGAACAGTTCGCCGTCTTTCAGGCCGCGCAGCTGGTAGGGCGTGGCGACGCTGCCGCCACCGATGGCGTACCCGGTCCCGGCGGGCGCCGTATCGAGGCCCAGGACGGTCCCGGCGTTGGCGCGCACGGCGAACACCTGCTGCTTGTTGCTGACGCCCAGGTCCTTGTCGATGGTGCGCCCAAAGCCGTAGTAGGTGCTGGCCCCGCCGTTCAGGGTCGTCCAGCGCAGGGGGTCATCACCCTGACGGCCGAAGCTGTACGCGGCGCCCACGCTGGCGCGCACGCCACGGTCGGGGAATTCGCTGCTGGTGGTGCTGTCGTAGTTCAGGCCGCTGGACAGGCGCGTGGTCAGGTTGGTGTCGGGCAGCAGGGCCTGCGCTTCCGCCTGCGTGAAGGTGCGGGTCTGCTCGTTGCCGCTGGCGTCCTTGTACGTGACGGTGTTCTTGTCGCTGCTCTGGAGGGCTTCGAGGTAGTACGTCTTGTAGCTGACGCCCACGCCCACGCTGCCGGTCAGGTTTCTGGCGAGGTTGCGTCCGGCACTGACGCTGAAGCTGGTGTCGCGGGTGGTGTAGTCCCAGCCGGTGTCGGTCCTGGCGGGGGTGTCCGTGTCCTTCGTGAACAGGGCGTTGTTGCCGTACACGTTGGTGCCCGCGCCGAAGCTGAGGCTGGTGGGCGTCTTGCGGAAGTCCAGGAAGTCGATATCCAGCCAGGGAATGGTGTAGCTGGCGTTCGCGACGAGGTTCTGCCCGGCCTCGTTCTGCTGGCCGCCCAGGCTGGCGGTCAGGTTGTGGCCCAGGCCGAAGACGTTGTTGTTCGAGTACCCGGCGTCCCCGGCGAAGCCGCCGTTGAACTGGTCGTAGCTCAGGCCCAGGTTGACCGGGATGCCACTCTTGGTCTCGGCCACGCCAAGCACGTACGTGATGCTCTCGGGGTTCTGCGGGTCGGCGCGGACCGTCTCAGTCGTGACGCGCACGAAGCCCAGGCGGGCGATGCGGCCGATCGCGGCGTTCAGGTCGTTGCGGTTGAAGGCCGTGCCGGGGGCGGGCAGTTCACGCGTGATGACGCGGTCCTTGGTGTTGTGCGCGCCCTGCCACTGCAGTTCGTACCCGGCGACTTTCACCTCGCGGACGGTGTAGGTGAGGGTGCCGTCTTTGAAGCTGATGGCGTCGCGGGTGCTGATTTCATAGCCCTGTTTGCGGTACGCGTCGCGCAGCGCCAGGAAGTCCTGCTGCGCCAGCTGCGGGGAGTACACGTCGCCGACCTTGGTTTTCAGGGCGGCCTGGAGGGTCGCGGTGGGGATCAGGGTGTTGCCCTGGATGGCGACGGCCTTCACCGGGCCGGTTTCCACGCCGGAGGAGCCGAACATCACGGTGACCTGCGCGGGGTTCTGCGGGTCGGCCTGGATGGCGAAGCCCACGGGTTTGCCGGTCTGGTTGGAGAGCGTGCGGACGTCCGCCTGGAGGCTGCTCAGCTTGACGGGCTGGCCGGCGGTGGTCAGCAGGGTGACGGTGGGGTTGCCGAGGTCGTCGAGGTTCACGGCGCTCACGCGGCCCTCGATGACCTTGACCTTCAGGACGCCGCCTTCGAGGGTGCTGCTCTGCACGTCCACGCCCGCCTGGATGTACCCGGCGTCGTCGTAGGCCTGCTGAAGCTGCTGCACGGCGCCGTAGTACACGTCAGGCGTAAAGCGTTTGGCGTCGTAGAGGGGTTTGAAGATGGTGGTGACCTGGCTGGCCGGGAGCAGCGTGACGCCCTGGACTTCCACGCGCGTGACGGGCGCAGTTTCGTCCACAACGAAGTTCACGGTGACGCTGCCGTCCGTTTCGGTTTTCACGTTGGCGCTGATGCTGGGCGCGAACGGGTAGCCTTCCTGCTGGAAGTTCTCCGCCAGGGCGGTCTTGGCTTCCTCGATGCGCTGGTTGTTCAGCGTGGCGCCGGGGGCGATGTTCAGGAGGTCCGCGACGCTCTTCTTGAAGCCCTCGGCCGGCAGGAAGCTCAGGCCCGTGATGGTCACGGCCTTGATGGTCGGATTGGGGGTGACGGTGATGACCAGGGTGTCCTTGCCGCCCACGGTGCGCAGTTCGGCCACGGCGGTCTTGAAGTAGCCGCTGCTCAGGACCTCCTGCTCGACCTGACGGAGGTTCACGGCCGAGAGGGGGGTGCCGGTCTGGGTGCTGAGGGTGGCGCGGACGAAATTGGCCAGCAGGTCGCTGGTGCCGACCACGGTCACGTCCTGCACGGTGCCCGCGGTCTGGGCGACGGCGGGCGCGGCAAGAAGGACGGTCACGGCGAGCGTCAGGGGGTGTCGCATGCTTCTCCTAGTGTCGCACACCCCTGGACGTCGCCCCCGGCCGCTGGTGCTGGCGGGGGCGTTGGGTGCGCGCATCGCTGCTCACAGTTGCGGGGCGCAGCCTGAGAAGGGTGAAGATTGCGTGCGGGTCGCTGATGATCCGTGTGCGGCGTGCCCGGCGGGCCTCCTGCCGGGGCCACGCGCGCCATGAGTGCGGTCTGAGTGACGTGAGACGACCGCTTGAGTGCCCGGGCCGCGCTGGGTGAGAATGCACGGGTGAACGCATTCAGTCAGCGGGTGAGGCGCGCGCGCGCCGGGATTCACCCATGAGTCTTCCGGAGGTGCTGGCAGGCATCCGGGCGGCGGAACAGGCGGCGGGACGCCCGCAGGGCAGCGCGCGGCTGGTGGCCGTCACGAAGGGACAGCCGCTGGAGGCCATCGAGCGGTGCGTGCTGAGTCACGGGACGTTCCCGCTGGGTGAGGGCCGCGCGCAGGAACTGCGGGACAAGTCCACGCTGCGCCCGGACCTGGAGTGGCATTTCATCGGGTCTTTGCAGCGCAACAAGGTGAAGTACCTGCGCCACGTGAGCCTGGTGCACTCGATCGAGGCGGCGTGGCAGGCGCAGGCGATCGCGCAGGCCGCGCAGGGCTGGGGGCGCGCGCCGGACGTGCTGCTGCAACTCCACAACGGCGAGGCGCAGAAGCACGGCCTCGGGCCGGATGAGCTGCGGGGCGCGCTGCGGGAGGTGCAGGCAACCGGGCTTACCGTGCGGGGCCTGATGGTCATGGCGCCCGACCTGGATGACGTGCCGGACGCCGAGCGGGACGCGCGGCTGTCGGCCCTGTTTGCGGACACGGCGCGGCGCGCGCATGATCTGGGTCTGTCAGAGTTGAGCATGGGCATGAGCGGGGATTACCCGCTGGCCGTCGCGGCTGGAGCCACCCTCGTCCGGGTGGGAAGGAGTCTGTTCACGTGAAATTCACCCCCCTTGATGTGCGGCACCAGGAATTTCCCACCCGGATGGGCGGGTATGAACGCAGCGGCGTGCGGGCCTTCCTGCACGACCTCGCTGACGATCTGGAAGTGCAGTTGCAGCAGCATCAGGCGACCCTGGAACGCGTCGCGGCGCTGGAGAAGGAACTGGAAGCGCAGCGGCAGCAGGAAGACGAGATCCGCCGGGCCGTAATCGCCGCCGAGCGCATCTCGCACGAGCTGCGGGAGAACGCGGCGCGCGAGGCGGACCTGATGGTCGCGCAGGCCACGACCGAACGTGACGGCCTGATGCGCGAGGTCGAGTCGCGCCGCACCGAACTTGAAGCCGGGCATCAGGCCCGCCTGGCGGCCCTGGACGCGGCGTTCCGGGGGCGATTCGCGGACCTGGAACGCGACCATCACACCCTGACCCTGGAGCGGGAGCGGGCGCAGGCCGAGCGCCTGGCAGACCTGGAGCGGACCTTCAGTGAGCGGCTCGCGGACCTGAACGCGCGGCTCGTGGCAGCCCGGCAGGAGTACGCGCAGTTCCTGAGCGGGTACCGGGCGCTCGTGGCGTCCTTCTCGGAACTCGCCGCCCGGCACGCCCCGCCCGAGGAGTCGCCGTTGCCCGCACCGCGCCTTAGTGCACCAAGCGTGCAGGAGGACCCGGCGGTCAGGTCCGCCGACGCCGGGTCTGACCTCGCCGGGCCTGGGCCGGGCGCGCCGCTGACTGGGCACGCGCTGATCACGCCCGCGAAGGCCGAACCGGAGGAGCGCCCCCTGCGGCTGGAAGCGCAGCAGTTCCTATGAGCGCCCCCACCTCCTCCCTGCCGAGTTTCGCGCTGCCGGTCACGGACCCGGCGTTCGTGCGGGACCCGTACCCGCTGCTGGCGCAGCTGCGTGAGCAGCAGCCGGTGTTCTTCGATCCCGGCATGAGGCGCGTGGTGCTGACCCGGCACGCCGACATCAGCGCTGCTCTGCGTGACCGGCGCTTCGGGCGCAGCGCCCTGCACCGCTTCTCCCGCGACGAGTTGGGCTGGCCGCTGCCGGACCCCCGGCAGGCGAACTTCGATGCGTTCAACAGTAATCACCTGCTGGACAGCGAACCGCCCAAGCACACGCGCCTGCGGTCCCTGGTGCAGCTGGCGTTCACGCCCCGCCGCGTGGAGGCCCTCACCGGGCGGATCGAGGCAATCCTCGAAGCGCAGCTGCGCGACCTGGGCCGGACTGGACCCTTTGATCTGGTGGAAGGCTACGCCGAGCCGCTGCCCGTGACGGTCATCGCGGAACTGCTGGGCGTGCCGCAGGAGCACCGCGCCCAGCTGCGCCCCTGGTCGGCGTCCATCGTGAAGCTGTACGAGCCGGCCCCCACGCCCGCCGATCAGGACGAGGCGGAACGGGCCGTCCTGGACTTCAGCGCGCTGCTGCGGGACCTCGTGGCGCAGCGCCGCGCGCAGCCGCAGGATGACCTGATCACGGCGCTCGTGCAGGCCGAGGAGAACGGCGACCGCCTGACTGAGCAGGAACTCATCGACACCTGCATCCTCCTGCTGAACGCCGGGCACGAGGCCAGCGTGAACGGCCTGACGGCGGGCGTGCTGGCCCTGCAACGCCAGCGGCACCACTGGGACGCCCTGGTGGCGCAGGCGCACGAGCCGGACAGCCTGCCGGCCTTCCGCCGCGCGACCGAGGAACTGCTGCGGTTCGACACGCCCCTGCCGATGTTCGAGCGGATCGTGCTGGAACCCCTGACGCTGCACGGCGCGGACCTGAAACCCGGCGACCGCGTGAGCCTGCTGTACGCCAGCGGGAACCGCGACCCGCAGCGCTTCGACGCGCCGGACGAGCTGCGCCTAGACCGAGACCCAAACCCGCACCTGACGTTCGGACTGGGCATCCACTACTGCCTGGGCGCGCCGCTGGCCCGGCTGGAACTCGCGCTGAGCCTGCGGGCACTGTGCCGCGCCCTGCCGGATCTGCGCCTCGTGAACCCGGGCGAACCGGGGCAGTACACCGGGGGCTTCGTGATCCGGGGGCTGGCGCGGCTGGACGTGCAGGCCGGTTGACCCCCACCGGCCCGCGCGCGGCGGAGATCGCGGCGCACTGGCCGGTCGGGGCAGTCCGGGCGGTGCGCCCGCTGGGCGGCGGGAGCATCAACGCCGCCTGGCGCGTGCAGGCGGCGTCGGGGGCGTTCCACCTGCGGGTGTACCGTGATCCCCGCCGCGAACGGGCCGAGGTCGAACACCGCGCCGTGCGGCTGGCCCGCACCTGCGGGGTACCCACGAGACGTGCTCGTCATGCGTGGGGGCGGCACGCTGGCCCGGCTGGGGGACCGCTGGGGGGCGCTGTTCGAGGTAGTAGTACCCGGCGCCACGGTGCCGCGTCACGCGTTGAGCCCGGAGCACGCGGCGGGTCTGGGGGCGCTCCTGGCCGCGTTCCACACGCGGCTGCCGGGCGCGGTGCCGTTCGAGGTGCCGCCGCTGGTCCCTGCGGCGGGCGTGGCAGTGACGCTGGACCGCCTGCGGGTCATCGAGACGGCGATCCTGGCTCTCCCCCACCCGGACGCCACAGACGGCTGGGCGCTGGACCGCACCCGGCAGCGCCTCGCACACCTGCGGACCTCGCCGCTGCCGGAGGACCTGCCCACGCTGCCCCTGCGCTTCGTGCACGGCGATTTCCACGACGGGAACGTCTTCTTCCAGGCTGGTGTGCCCGCTGCGGTGATCGACTGGGAACAGCCGCGCCTCGCGCCCCGCGCATGGGAGGTCGTGCGGGCGCTGCACCTCAGCCTGCGGCTCGACCCGGCGCTCGGCGGGGCGTTCCTGCGCGCCTACCGCGAGCACCTGCCGCTTCCCCCGGAGGAGCTGCGGCTGGGCGCCGACCTGTACGCCGCCCTGCAGGAGCGGAACATGTGGGTCTACGAGAGCGTGTACCTGCGCGGCAATCCCGGCCCCCGGGCGTTCATCCGTCCGCCGCCGTACGTGCCGTTCCCGCAGGCGTGGACGGCGTCGGGGCTGCGGTGAACGCCCACCAGCCGGAGTGCAGGTCGCCGGCGCGGGCCTCGGCGAACGCCTCGTCCGGGCGGCCCAGAGCCAGCAGCGCCAGCACCCGCGCGGGACTGCGGGGGGCACTGCGCTCCAGGGCCTTTGCGGCCGTCCCCTGACCCTTGCGGACGTTCAAGCGCCCCTGGGTGTGCGCCAGGACTGCCAGCAGGTGCGGGTCGGCGCTCTGACCGACAATCTCGGCCACCTTCAGGCCCTCCGCCAGGGTGCGCAGGGCCGCGTACGGGTCGGCCTGCTCCCCCTCGGCGAGGAGGGTCACGGCGGCGATCAGGGCGGCGCTGTCACCCTCCTTTCGGGCCAGGGCACGGGCCTGTGCAGCCAGAATGGGCGCGTCCTGCGCGCCGGTCAGGGCAGCAGCGCGGGCTCGCAGCAACGCCACCCGGGCGCCTACAGGCTCACCGGCCAACTCTGCCATGGCCGGCCCCGACTCGCCCACACGCAGGTGCGCGGCGGCGCGGCGCAGCGGGTCATGACTCCAGGCGAGCGCCGCGCGGGGCGCCCCCCAGTGCAGGGCCAGTGCGGCGGCCTCCTCAGACTGCACGGCGGTCAGGCCTGCCGGGAGGGACAGATCCACCGCGCGGAAAGCGCCGGTGGGCAGGCTCAGGGCGGCGCGCAGGTCATTGAGCAGCGGGTCGGTCACGCCCGCCATTGTGCCAGCCGCTGCCGAATTACGCGCTCAGGGCGAGGTCCAGCCCCAGGAAGCGCCACAGGGAGCGTCTGGGCACGCGCAGCCCGCTGGGGTGCTCAACGGCGCTCAGGCGGCCGTCGCGGATCCAGCGGCGGACGGTGCGTTCGTGCGTGCCGGTGAAGTCGGCCACCTCACTGACCTTCAGGAGTTTGGGCATGTTCTGGTACTGGTTGCTCAGGGTCACGGTCCCTCCTTCAACGCAGCGGGGCCGCCCGCAGGCAGCCCCGTTCAGATTCGATGTCGATGCCAGAAAGCGCGCGGCACGCCAGCAGGAGTCGGACGGGCGCGCCACCTGGCCCGCCGCTCAGACGCGGTTGGGGCAGGAGGATGTGATGCGGCCGTTTCAACTTGCGAGGAAGGTACCACACCACTTATCAGCTCAGCGTCAAAAATGGCGCACCGCCCTTCAGGGGCCCTGAAGGGTGCGTTCAGACTCCGCTGATGCAGTGTGACCCTGCGGGCGCACCAAGGGATGCACTACAGTCAGCCGCGATGAGCGTTCTCTCTCAGCTGTCGGGCACCCTGGTCAACGTCGTGACGGTCCTGCTGGGCACGGCCGTCGGGCTCGCCGTGGGTGGGCGCCTGCCCGAACGGACACAGCGCACCCTGCTGCAGACCCTGAGTCTGATCACGCTGTTCATCGGGCTGGACATGGCCGGCAGCCTCAACCGCGTGCAGGGGGGCGCCGTGCCGGGCGTGATCCTGGCCCTCGTGAGCCTCGCGGCGGGCGCCGTGATCGGTGAGGCGCTGGGCATCGAGGAGAGCCTGGCCCGTCTGGGTGAGACGCTGAAGCGCCGCTTCCGGGGGGGCGGGCGCTTCACGGAGGGGTTCGTGGCGGCCAGTCTGCTGTTCTGCATTGGCCCGATGACCGTGATCGGTGGGCTCCAGAACGGCCTGACCGGCGACAGCGCCACGTACATCCTGAAGGCCACCCTGGACGGCATTGCCGCGCTGGCCCTGGCCGGAGCGTACGGCATCGGGGTGGGCTTCAGTGCCGTGACCGTCCTGATCGTGCAGGGCGGCATCAGCCTGCTGGCGGGCACCTTCGCCGCCGGGCTGCTGGGCGGCGCCGACCCGCAGATCCTCAAGACGAACCCGTACGTGCTGCTGATCACCGGGGCAGGGGGCCTGACGATCATCGGCATCAGCTGGAACCTCATGCTGGCTGGCCTGGGGTTCGAGGATCGCCGCGTGCGGGTCGGCAGTCTCCTTCCCGCGCTGGCGCTGGCCCCGCTGGCCCTGTGGCTGGCGAGGCACCTGAGCTGAAGCGCCCCTCCCCTGCGCCTGATCGCCCGCTGGTGTCACGGACCCAGGCAGAGCAGCCCGGCTCGGCTCTTGCCGTTCAGCGGTTCTGGGCGCGGTTAACCTGCGCCTGCCACCACGCGCGCACCCAGGCGCGAAACGCTGCGTAGTCACCACCCAGCAGGCGGCGGACCTTGCGGTCCTTCTCGGCGTTCATGGCCGCCAGTTTCACGTTGAGGGCGCGGTCCCCGGCGGTATTCAGTGTCCGGGCCGCCTGGGCGTACGCGCTCTCGCTGCCCGCCAGACGCTGAAATTCACGCACCTGCGCGACCGTCAGGTTCAGGGTGCGGATCAGCTGATCCCGGTCCGGGCGTCCGGCGGGTGCCGTGAATACGCGAGTCAGGACCGGAACGCTGGGCCACGGGTCGCCCGCCGCGGTCCGGGCCTCGCCCCCGCCCAGGGTGCTGAGCTGGGCGGTGATCAGCAGGGCAGGCACCGGACGCATGCCCTCAGAGTAGAGGGACCGGGCCAGCTCACGGTGAAACGCGTCCTGATCCGGGCGGCGTCCTGTTCTCATGAACTGCTGAACCGGGCAGGTCAAAGCTTCAGTGTCCTTTGAGAATCCCTTTGGGGACGGTCTTTTATCAGCAACCGGTCAGAACGGCGGGGTACGGTGCGCGTCAACACGAGGAGGCAACATGCTGAAACGAACCCTGATCCTGAGTACCCTTCTTCTGGGCGCCGCCCAGGCCAGCCCCGCCAAGATCACCGCGCAGAGCATTATCGTGAACCCGGTCGAGACGAAACTGAACGTCGAGGTCTGGGTCAACAAGGACGCCAGCGGGAAGGCGAACCCCACGTACCGCAAGGGCGAACCCATCAAGGTGGCGGTGAAGACGAACCAGGACGCGTACGTGTACCTGTTCAACATCAACGCCAACGGCGTCGTGGACCTGTTCTTCCCCAACAACTACGAGGAGAGCAACTTCGTGCAGGGCGGCGTGACGCGCGTCTTCCCGCAGCAGAACGCCAAGTACGGCCTGAACATCGGCGGGCCGAACGGTCAGGACCGCCTGCTGGCGCTGGCCAGCAAGAAGGAACTGGACCTCACGGACATTGCCAAGTTCGCCAAGGACCAAGGCTTCGCACAGGTGACCGTCAAGGGTCAGGAGAACCTGGCGCGGGCGCTGAGCATCGTCGTCAATCCCCTGCCAGCGGACGGCTGGACGACCGACGTCGTGACCTTCAAGGTGGGCGGTCAGCCCGTCGCGAACGTGCCCGCCCCCACCCGCGACACGACCACGGGGACCGTGACCATCACGCCCGGCCAGGCGCAGCAGCCCGCGCCGCAGCCCACCCCGGCCCCACAACAGCCGGCTCCGGCTCAGCCCACACCAGCGCCGCAGCAGCCGACCACGACCATCCAGCCCGGCGAGAAGCAGGGCGGGGACCGCGATCAGGCCATGGTGGACGCCTACGCCCGTCTGAAAGGCGAGGAGAGCCTGGGTCAGGCCACCACCTACGCCACCCCCTGGGGTGACGGTCTGTGGCAGAAATTCAAGGGGGTTGGCGCGTACGGGGACGCCGTCCTGCTGCACGCGAACGGCAGCAGCCGCGCGTACGCGGTGCACGGCATGCTGCTGGAGCGTTACCTGGCGCTCGCCAAGGCCGAGAACGGCACCACCCGCCCGCCCAGCCGCCTGGGCTGGGCCGCTGGTGACGAGAAGGTCATTCCGCAGAACAGCCTGGGCACCAGCGGCCTGTACGGCTTCTTCCAGAATGGCGCGCTGTATGGCACCGAGAAGTACGGCACGTTCTGGCTGAGTGGCAACGTCCTGAAGACCTACCAGGGTCTGGGCGGCAGCGGTTCCTTCCTGGGCTTCCCCACCCGTGACCAGTACACGATCAGCGGTGCGTGGGCGGCGGACTTTGAAGGCGGCACGATCCGCACCGTGAACGGCGTGACGAAGGTGTACCGCAAGTAAGCAGCTGTGCTCAACAGCAGGCCTTCCATGCGCTGGGAGGCCTGCTGTTCATGTCCAAGCGCTTCAGAGCTACGTAGCTCGTCGGCTTCGGGTCAGGCTGACAGCTGACGAGCCTCTCCCGCCTGACCGCACCTGGACTGACGGTGAAGGCCGATGAGGGGGAAAGCGCCTCCATGAGGGCGCCGTTCAGTGGCGGGTCAGCCAGCGCAGGTACCCTGGAAGCACCTCGGAAGAGGTTAATACCACTCACCCCATCAGTGCTGCCGGAGGGACACCCACCACGCCCCCGGCCCACCCCCCTCCCCCGTCCCCGCGGCGCACTGTGCGCGCCGCACCCACGGGGTCCGAATCGGCACCGCCGACCCGAAACAGTCTGCGGAACACCCTCCACTCCAGTTTTCCAGCACCCGGGCCGCCCCTCCACCCAGAGGACGCGGCCCATTCCCATGCCCCAGAAAGAGCGATCAGCTCAGTTTCGCCTTAAACGCCTCGTACCCGAAGGTCTTCACCCGCTCGTACGAGCCGTCCAGACGCAGAATGCCGATGTCCGGGTGCTTCACGCCGTTGAAGAACGTCGTCTTAACCATCGTGTAGTGAATCATGTCATCGAACACCACGCGGTCCCCGATGTTCAGCGGCCGGTCGAACACGTACTCGCCCACCACGTCCCCCGCCAGGCACGTCGTCCCCCCAATCAGGAACGCGTGCCCCGCCGGGGCGTCCACCGCCTCACGGTGATCCTGCTCAGGCGGATCACCCGCACCCAGAATCCTCGGCCGGTACGGCATCTCCAGCACATCCGGCATGTGCGCCGACACGCTGATATCCAGCAGCACGGCATTCTTGACGTTATGAACCACGTCCAGCACGCTGCTGACCAGCCACCCCGTCTGCCAGCCGAAGGCGCTGCCGGGCTCCAGGATCACGTGCACGCCCCACCGCTCACGGAACGCCCGAACCACACGGATCAGACGCGGAATGTCATACCCTTCGCGGGTCATCAGGTGCCCCCCGCCGAAGTTCACCCACTTCACCCTCTCCAGCACGTCCCCGAAGTTGCGTTCCAGCACCTCCAGCGTCCGCTCCAGCGTGTCACTGTCCTTCTCGCACAGCGTATGGAAGTGCAGACCATCCACGCCGTCCATCAGGTCCATCCGGAACTCACGCCGCGTCACGCCCAGCCGCGAGAACGGCCCCGCAGGGTTGTACAGGTCCGTTTCCACCTCGGCGTACTCGGGGTTCACGCGGATGCCCACGTGCAGCGTCCGGCCCGAGGCGCGCGCCGCCTCCACCTGCGGCCTGAACCGCGCCCACTGCGAGAACGAGTTGAACACCAGATGATCCACCAGTTCCAGAATGCGGGGAAAATCCTCATCGCTGTACGCGGGCGCGTACACATGCACCTCGCCCTGCATCTCCTCCTTCGCCAGGATCGTCTCATTCAGGCTGCTCGCAGTGGCGCCCGTGATCCCGTACTCACGCAGCAGCGGGAACGCCGACCACATCGAGAAACCCTTGAACGCCACGATGATCTGCGCGCCACTCTCCCGCTGCACGTACGAGATCAGTTCCAGGTTCCGGCGCAGCCGCGACTCGTCCAGCACGAACGCCGGACTGGGAATCGCCGCCCAGTCCACCGACTCGACCGGCGTCATGGGGCTCAGTTGAAGGTCCTCGGGTAAAGCAGTCACGCCCCACAGCGTAACGGCTCAGGCACAACTCGAAGGTCAGCGGGCGTTCAGTGATGGCCGAACAGGGCGGCGACCAGTCGCAACCCCGCCAGGACCAGCGTGACCTTCCACCACCAAGCCCAACGGTTCCGCCTGACAGGCTCTGACGTGTCCATGGTGGGGGCCAGTCGGGTCGCCCGGTCCGCATTCCACTCCTGCGCTGCCGTCTCGTGCAGGAGACGCCGGGCAGGTTCGTGATCGGCGGCAGCGGCGCGTTCCAGCAGGTACCGGGCATAATTCAGGCTTGACTGGAGCGGCGCCGTATTCACCGGGCGCAGGACACCGTCACCGCCCAGTTCAACCGCCCCGGCGCGCAACTGCTGGGCAAGCTCGACCCGCGCTTCGTTGTTGCCTCCGTCGGCGGCGCGGTGCAGGTACTTGAACCGCTGCCGCTCGGCCAGACCGAACTGCTGCTGATACGCCGTGAAGTCCTGATAGACGTACCAGCTCATATCGCCGCTGAACAGGTCAGCTGCTTTCAGAATGTCCCCGCGCGGCTCAATGTCCGGCGTCAGGGCGCCTGTGGCGTAGACGATCTCCTCAGCCGCCTCCGTGTGTCCCTGATCACGCGCAACGCGGAGGGCAGGCAGCGGGTCCGGCAGGTTCCAGGTCGGGTGCTTGCGCCGCAGACGAGCGATCCACATGGCGCTGTCCGTGTCTCCCCGGTTGAGTTCACGCACCATGAGGGCGCGCAGTAACGGAAGTTCCGGTTGAATCCATGAACCGGCTTTGGCCAGTGACCAGAAGAAGTTCCCGCTGAAAGTGACCGTCCGGTTCTGCTCGGCCGCCAGGAGAAAGCGGCGCAGTGCTGCGAGACGCGCCGGTCCCGGCGACGCCGCATTGGTCAGGGCAATAAACAGCTGCTCCGCTTTTGGCGGGTGCAGGTCAGCAGCCAGACTGGCCCGCTCGATTGCCCGGTCGGGATCACGGGCGAAGGACATGGCGTGGTGTGACACGTGCCCATGAAATTCAGCCCAGAGGCGCTGCATGTCAGTCTGGCCGAGCAGTCCGGCGTCCTGCTGCTGGCGGACGAAAGTCAGCATGTGCTCCTCGCTGCCGCCCCATTCAGTCCGCAGGTTCAAGAGCATGACGCGGCGCAGATGCAGACTGCCCGGGTTGTCCGTGAGCGCGTGCGTAAACCAGTCCGGGTACTGCTGGGCCTGCACGCCGGTCAGCTCGAGCTGGCAGCCGCGCGTATTGGCGACGCCTGCCACGACGTTCCAGGCGGCCAGGGGGTTGGCCGTCAGGGTCGCGGCGTGCCGGGCACAGCCGTCGGCCTGTTCCAAAAAGTGATCCATCGCGCGGCGTCCCTGGTCGCTGACATGGACGGACGTGTGCTGCCCGCGCGCTTCCCAGGCGCGGCCCAGAAACCAGCCCGCAAGTGCAGCCTGGGGGGCGTATGCGCCGGGATGAGCCTCGGTCCACTGCTGGAAGCCCTCCCCGAGTGTCAGGTCGGAGGTCTGGAAGGCCCTGAAGGCCTGCAACAGGTCGCTTTCATTGATTTGGGCGGCCTCGAACTGGGTCTGCAGGTCGGTGAGGTGGGCGTGCAGGGGTTCGATGTCGCGCTCGCGCAGCAGCTTCAGGAGGTCCGGGGCGTTCATGCAACCTTCATGCTAGGGCAGATGCGGCCACAGCCCGCATGCAACTGCCCATCACACCGCTGGGGGTGAGGGCCAGCCGGGGCTCCTCAACCTGCCGTGAACTTCAGGGTGCCTTCGGGCGCGTCACCGTGCGTCAGGGTGGGGACGATGGTGCTGGTGCTCAGGCCGGCGGCGGCGCGGACGTCCTCGCCCAGGCCCAGGCGGTTGAGGTGCTGGCCGTGGCCGCTGCTGCCCAGCGCCTCCAGTGGGTTTCCGCTGTTGCGGCGGACGGTCAGGGCGATCCGGGCGCCGTCATCAATGGTGAATTCGCCCATGGCGAGCAGGTACTCGGCCAGCACGCCAGCGGCGTACACATCCTCCAGGCCAACGTGTTCGTCGGTGCCGGCGCAGACGATGGCGATCTCCTCGGTGGCGGCGGCGCGGGCGCGGCGGGCCGCGGCGTGCGCGTTGGTCAGGGCAGCCAGGAACACGTGCTTGCCGCTCTGCGCGGCGGTGTGCGCGGCGCCGGTGCCGTTGGTGGTGTTCATGACGACCACCTTGCCCGTGAAGTTCTGCCCGGCGGCCTCCACGGGGCTGTTGCCGAAGTCAAAGCCGGGGATGGGGAGCCCGCCGCGTTCCCCGCCGAGCACGTAGGGGCTGCCCTCGGTGCGGAGGTTCAGGGCGACTTCGGGCGTGGCGGTCAGGAGCAGGGCGTCCGCGCCGCGCTCCAGGTACGTGACGGCGGTGGTGGTGGCGCGCAGCACGTCGATGACAACGACCACGTCGGAGTACTGCCCGTGCGGGAGGAGATCGACCCTCAGGCGCATGTTATTTCAGGGCCTCGCGGAGGCGTTCCAGTCCGGCCTGCGCGCCGTCCCTACCGAACACGGCGCTGCCCGCCACGAGGTTACTGGCTCCGGCGGCGACCACGGCGCGGGCGTTCGTGGCGCTGACGCCCCCGTCGACCTGAAGTTCGGCGGCGCTGCCGATCTCGTCCAGCCAGCGGCGGACCGTGCGGATGCGCTCCAGGCTGTGCGGGATGAACTTCTGCCCGCCGAAGCCCGGGTTGACGCTCATGATCAGGACGAGGTCCACGTCGGCCAGGACAGGCCGCAGGGTTTCCAGGGGCGTCCCGGGATTGAGGGTGACACCTGCCTGCTTGCCCAGTTCCTTGATCTGCTGCACCGCGCGGTGAATGTGCGGGGTGCTCTCCACGTGGACGGTCATGCCGTCCGCGCCAGCGTCCGCGAAGTCACGCAGGTACCGTTCGGGCCGGTCGATCATGAGGTGCACGTCCATGAACAGGGGGCTGGCGGCGCTGGCGGCGGCCAGGATGGGCAGCCCGAAGCTGATGTTCGGAACGAACTGCCCGTCCATGACGTCCACGTGAGCCCAGTCGGCACTCTCGATGGCGCGGAGCTCGTCGCCCAAGTGGGCGAAATCACTGGCGAGGATGCTCGGCGCGAGCTTCACGCGCCTCGCTTCGGGTGTGTCGGCGGTCACGGGCAGAAGCTTAGCATTCCTCACAGTTCAGTTTCACGCGGGCCGAATCATCAGGGTGCGGTTCGCACCAGGGCAGAACGGCGACCGCGTGGTCACGGGTGTGGGCCGGGCACCCCACAGTGCCCAGGGCGCGTGCGGACCGGTCACGCGAGACCAGTGCCTGCGCGCGCCCCTCTGTGGGTTCGGTTCAGCGGCTGTAGTACGCCGTGAGGCTGGTCTTGGCGAGGACCTTGCCGTTCAGCATGAAGCCCAGCACCGCCGGGCGGGTCTCAGCGGGCAGGTCCAGGGTGGTGTTCAGCGCGTACAGGGTGATCACGTAGCGGTGCGCCTGATCGCCGGGGGGTGGGCACGCGCCCGTGTAGCCGGGGGTGCCGCCGTCGTTGTTCAGCTGCGTGGTGCCGGCGGGAAGGCCGCCGGCGCTGCTGGCTCCTTCCGGGAGGCTGGTCGTACTAGCGGGCAGGTTGAAGGCCGCCCAGTGCCAGAAGCCGCTGCCGGTGGGGGCGTCCGGGTCATACATGGTCAGGGCGAAGCTGAAGGTGCCGGCGGGCGCGCCGCTCCAGCTCAGGGCGGGGCTGAGGTTCCCGCCGGTGCAGCCGTTGCCGCTGCCCACCTGCGCGGCGGGGAGGACGGTGCCGTTCGCGACGCTGGGGCTGGTGAGGGTCAGGCCCAGGCTGGCAGCAGCAGGGGCGGGCTGCGCGACCGTGAGCCGCTGGGCGGGGTTCAGGCCCGCGTTGTAGGGATTCGCGCCGCCGATCATCTGGGTGGGGGCGCAGGCGGCGAGCAGCAGGGCGCCGCCGAGGAGGACGGCCAGGTTCCGGTGGGTCATGGGGCTCCTTTCACTGCGCGGGCCGGGCAGAGAACAGCGGGGACCGGTGCGCGAGTCCTTCAACGCTAAACGGGTGCCGCCGGGCCGGGGCGTTGCGCAGCACACAGTGTGAAGGGACCCTTCAGCGAGTCTGTTCCACACGCGGGGACAGAAAGGGCCAGCGCGAACCGAACGGGCGTTTGGTTGCCGGGCGGAGCGGGTGGCATGATGGCGGCAGCACACGGAGGAACACACATGCCCGACCTGAGTGCCTGGAAAGCCCAGGCCAGCAAGGACCTTAAAGGCGCCGACCCTGCGCGCCTGAACCGCGAGACGCCCGAGGGCATCACCCTTCAGGCGCTGTACACCGCAGACGACGTGCAGGACGTGGACACGGCCTCACTGCCGGGCCTGCCGCCTTTCACGCGTGGGCCGCGCGCCACCATGTACGCCGCACGCCCCTGGACGATCCGGCAGTACGCGGGCTTCAGTACCGCCGAGGAATCGAACGCCTTCTACCGCCGCAACCTCGCCGCCGGGCAGAAGGGCCTGTCGGTCGCGTTCGACCTCGCCACGCACCGCGGGTACGACAGCGACCACCCACGCGTGGTGGGCGACGTGGGCAAGGCCGGGGTCGCCATCGACAGCGTCGAGGACATGAAGATCCTCTTCGACGGCATTCCGCTGAGCGAGATGTCGGTGTCCATGACCATGAACGGCGCGGTCCTGCCGATCCTGGCGGGGTACATCGTGGCGGGCCTGGAACAGGGCGCGGCCCTGGATCAGCTGTCCGGGACCATCCAGAACGACATCCTCAAAGAGTTCATGGTCCGCAACACGTACATCTACCCGCCGGCACCCAGCATGCGAATCATCGCGGACATCATCGAGTTCACGGCGCAGCAGATGCCGCGCTTCAACTCCATCTCCATTTCCGGGTACCACATCCAAGAGGCCGGGGCGAACGCCGCGCTGGAACTCGCCTACACCCTCGCCGACGGGCTGGAGTACGTGAAGGCCGCGCTGGGCAAGGGCCTGCACATCGACGAGTTCGCGCCGCGCCTGAGTTTCTTCTTCGGGATCGGCATGAACTTCTACATGGAAGTCGCCAAGCTCCGCGCCGCCCGCCTCCTGTGGAGCGAACTCATGGCGCCCTTCGAGCCGAGGAACCCCATGAGCCGCGCGCTGCGCACCCACTGCCAGACGAGCGGCTGGAGCCTGACCGAGCAGGACCCGTACAACAACGTCATCCGCACGACCGTCGAGGCGATGGCCGCCGTGTTCGGCGGCACGCAGAGCCTACACACGAACTCCTTCGACGAGGCCATCGGCCTCCCCACCGACTTCAGCGCCCGCATCGCCCGCAACACCCAGCTGGTGATTCAGGAGGAGACCGGCATCCCGCACGTCGTGGACCCCTGGGGCGGCAGTTTCATGATGGAACGCCTCACGCATGACTTGGCCGAGAAGGCACGGGAACTGATGCGCGAGGTCGAGGGGCTGGGTGGCATGGCGAAGGCTATCGAGAGCGGCGTGCCGAAACTGCGCATCGAGGAGTCCGCCGCGCGCAAACAGGCCCGCATCGACCGGGGCGAGGACGTCATCGTCGGCGTGAACAAGTACCGCCCCACGCAGGACACCCCGGTGGACGTGCTGGACATCGACAACGCCGCCGTCCGGGACGCGCAGATCGCCCGCCTGAACCGCGTGCGCGAAACGCGCGACCCGCAGGCCGTGCAGGCCGCCCTCGCGGCCCTGGAACACGCCGCTCGCAGCGGCGAGGGCAACCTGCTGGCCCTCGCGGTCACCGCCATGGCGGCCCGCTGCACGGTGGGCGAGGTCAGCGACGCCCTGGAACGCGCCTGGGGCCGCCACGCCGCCGAGATCCGCACCCTGTCGGGCGTGTACGCCGCCGGGTACGACGGCGACGAGGGCTTCGCGTCCCTCCAGAACGAGATCGAGGCCTTCGCCGAGGCCGAGGGCCGCCGCCCCCGCATCCTCGTCGTGAAGATGGGCCAGGACGGGCACGACCGCGGCGCGAAGGTCATCGCCACGGGCTTCGCCGACCTGGGCTTCGACGTGGACGTCGGCCCCCTCTTCCAGACGCCCGAGGAAGCTGCGCGCCAGGCCATCGAGAACGACGTGCACGTTGTCGGCGTGAGCAGTCAGGCCGCCGGGCACAAGACCCTCGTGCCCCAGTTGATCGCCGGGCTGCGTGAACAGGGCGCCGGGGACATTCTGGTCGTCGTGGGCGGTGTGATCCCGCAGCAGGACTACCCCGCCCTGCGCGAGGCGGGCGCGGCGGGCATCTTCGGCCCCGGCACGCCCATCCTGAACAGCGCGCGCGAAGTGCTGAACCTCCTGCGAGCGCGCGAACAGGCGTGAGCACACCCCAGCCCAGCTCGCAGATCCCAGCGCCCGCCGATCCCATCCGGGTCTGGCGGCATCTGGGCTGCTGGGGCATGACGGTCGGCCTCCTGGGCGTGGTGACGGGCGCACTGCTGCTCCTTGAACCGCTGGGGCTGGGCTTCTTGCTTTTGCTTGCGGGGGGCGGACCAGAAGCCTGGGACACCCTGCCCGATGTCCGCGCTCCGCTCCTGCTGGCCCTCGTGACGGGCGTCCTCTTCATCGTGAGTCTGTGCGTCTGGCTGATCTCCCTGATCTTTCGCCGGAGAGCCTGACGCGCGTGTCTCGCAACCTCTGCCCACCTCGCCGCGTACCTGCGCGCATGCTGAACCGACTGAGGGCTGTGGTGGCGTGTGCCGTGCTGGGCACCGCTGGATTGACTGGGGCTGGACTGGGTGGAGCGGGTGCGGCCGGGATGACGTTGCCCGCGCCGCCTGCGGGGCCGCCCGCGCAGGTGGGCGGCCTGCGGGTGTGCGAGCGGGAGGACACGACGTACCTGCTGGACCGCTCGGGCCGCGTGCGGAGCCTGACGTACGCGCGACTGGTGCCGGACAACACGCTGCGGGTGCGGCAGAGTTACGACCGGGCGGGGCGACTGACGGGCCTGAGCGTGAGCTGGAGTGGCTTCGCGGGTCGCCTGCTGGACGTGCGTGGGGCGTTCGACGCGCGCGGGCGACTGGTGAAGGAGACGGGGTTCCGCGCGCGGGGCGTGACGACACCGCTGAGGTCGTACCTGAGGGCGGTACCGAGGGGGCTGACATGCTGAAACAGGTGATGCTGGCGATGCTGCTGAGTGCGTCGCTGACGGGCGGGGCCGGACTGGCAGGTGGGGCGAGCGGTCCGGTGGGCCTCTCCCCTGCCGCGTCCGCGCGGGCGGTCATGACCGGGAATGACGCCGCACTGGGAGGCTGGCGGGCATTCCAGGGCTCGTCGATGCCGTGCATCAGGGACGCGTTCTTCGATGTGCAGACCTGGACGGACGCGCGCGGTACGGTGCGGCGACTGGTGTTCCGCGCCGCGTCCGGCTGGAACCCGGACCGGACCGAGCAGCGCATCGACTGGGATGAGGCAGGCCGCCCCCGCGCGTACTCGTGGGTGCTGCGCCGCACGCCCGGCCAGGACATGGTCGCCGCGCGGATTGAGCTGCTGATCGACCCAACCGGGCCGGTCGTGCAGACCCGCGAGTGGGGCGACGTGCAGCCCCAGGACCGCGTCCCCTGGCCGACCCTGGAGCGCGAACTGCGCCCCGCCGACCTGATTCAGAGGTTCACTTGCCCACCACTGCCCATCCCCTGACGCGTGTGCTCCTGCTGGCGTGCCTGACCGGAGGGGCGGGCGCGGCGGACTGGCCCGCGGGCTGGTCGGTCCGGACGTTCGAGCCACCCGCATGTGGTCCACTGGACTGGCAGACCTTTGAACGGGTGCAGGAGGTCAGCGACCGGTCCGGGCGGGTGCAGCAGCTGGAGTTCAGCTACACGAGCGTCCTGGACGCCGTGACGCACCTGACGTTCACGCGCTATGCGAACGGAGGCTGGAAGACGGTGACGTGGACGGCGCAGGGCGACTGGGACTTCGGGACGATCGCGTGGACGCTGGGCGCGGACGGTCGGGTGAACCGGGTGACGACCTCGGGCCAGCGGGACGGCGTGCGGTACTCACGTTCGCCTCGCCCGCAGGACTTGCCCCTGCCTGCGGCGTTCCGGTTCACGCCATCCCCCACAGCCTACGAGGCGCTGAACTGCGCGGAGTTGACATCATGGCCCATCCTCTGACGCTGCCGCTGCTGTCGGGGGCGCGGCGGGCGCTGGCGAAGGCCATCACGCTGGTCGAGTCCACGCGGCCCGAGCATGAGGCGCAGGCGCAGGCCCTCCTGTCGGAGGTGCTGCCGCGGGCGGGGCAGTCCGTGCGGATCGGGCTGACGGGCATGCCGGGCGTGGGCAAGAGCACGTTCATCGAGGCGCTGGGCGTGCGGCTGGCCGACGCGGGGCACCGGGTGGCAGTGCTGGCTGTGGACCCCAGTTCGGCCCGGACGGGCGGCAGCATCATGGGCGACAAGACGCGCATGCCGCGCCTGACGGTGCACCCGAATGCGTTCATCCGCCCCAGCCCCAGCGGGGGCACGCTGGGTGGCGTGGCGCGGCGCACGCGGGAGTCCATCACGCTGTGCGAGGCGGCGGGCTTCGACGTGATCCTCGTGGAGACGGTGGGCGTGGGCCAGAGCGAGACGCAGGTGGCGGCCATGACGGACCTGTTCGTGCTGCTGACCCTCCCGAATGCCGGGGACGAGTTACAGGGCATCAAGCGGGGGATCATGGAACTCGCGGACGTGTGCGTGGTGAACAAGGCGGACACGAACCCGCAGGCGGCGGTGCGCGCCCAGACGGAACTCCGCACGGCGCTGACGCTGCTCACCCCGCACGACGCGCCGTGGCGACCCATGGCGCTGCGGGCGTCCGCGCTGACCGGTGAGGGGCTGGACAGCGTTTGGGCGACCGTCGAGGCCTACCGCGCCGCCGTGGACCTGCGCGTGAAACGCCAGGGGCAGGCGGCGCAGTGGTTCGACGAACTGCTGCGCGAGGCGGCGTGGCGGGCGTTCCAGGCGGGCCTGGACCCGGCGCGGCTGCACGCCCTGCGCGCCGAGGTCACGCGCGGGGAGCGGACAGCGGTGCAGGGCGTCGCGGCGCTGCTGACCCCGGATCCCTAGGCGCTGGGTTTCCCCGCCGACACCCAGGGGTTGCCGGTGATCAGGAACCGCCAGGGCAGATCGGCGCCCCGGCGCAGGCCCACGCGGGCAGTGGTGGTCACGTCCCCATCCGGCAGGGGGTTGCCGGGCACGAGGTAGAAGTCCGGGCCGTCCACCGGCTGGCCGCGCAGCTCAGGTCCCAGGTGCAGGGCCGTGACGAGCTTCGCGGGGCCGTTCGTGAGGTCCAGGCGGCGCTTCACGGGCCGCCGCTCACGCATCCGCTCCTCGCCGGCCAGGGGTTCGGCCGCGCGGATCAGGATGGCGGCCTGCACGCCCTCGGGCCGGCACACGATGTTCAGCAGGGGCTGGTCGTACGCGATGTGGTAGTACACCCGGCCCGGCGGGCCCGCCATGCTCGCCGCCGCGCCCGGCAGCCGGGCGACGACGTAGCAGCTGGGGTCGCGCGGGCAGTCGTAGCCCTCGGTCTCCACGATCCGCGCCGCGAGCCGTTCGCCGCTGGGCAGCACGCGCACCAGCGCGGCCCCCAGCAGGTCGCGCGCCAGGGTGACCGGATCGCCCGCGAAGGTATGGGCGCTCAGGGCGCGGGCGTGGGAGAGGTCCATGCGCGCCAGCGTAGGGTGCAGCGGCGGGAAGGACTGTACGCGCTACTCCGCGTGGAATGGGCGGGCGAGGTCCATGCTGGGCACGGCGGGCGACACCCAGGGGTTGCCGCGCAGCGTGAAGCGCCATGGGAGGTTGCGTCCCTCGCGGATGCCGACGCGGGCCGTGACCTCCACCTGTTCGTCGGGCAGGGGCACGGGGGGCGGCAGGAGGTGCAGCTCCGGGGCGTTCACGGGCCGCCCGCTGATCTGCGCGGGGTTCAGGCCCAGCGCGTACACCAGTTTCGCCGGGCCGTTCGTCAGGTCCCGTTCGCGGGTGACGGGCCGGAAGCTCAGCATGTGTCCCAGGCCCTCCAGCGGTTCAAGGGCGCGGATGAGCACGCTGGCCGACACGCCTTCCGGGCGGCACGCGACCTGAAGCAGCGGGTGGCCGTGCGCCGTCCAGAACAGCCACGTGCCGGGCGGTATGGCCATCTCGGCACTCCGGGCCGCGTGGAAGCGGCCGGCGGTGCAGGCGGGATCGCGGGGGCAGTCGTACGCCTCGACCTCCACGATTTGCCCGGTCAGGCGTTCCCCGCCGTCCAGCACGCGCACCAGCGTCCCGCCCAGCAACGCGCGCGCGGCCGCCACCGGATCACCCTGGAAATGAGCGGGAAGCAGCGGGACCGTCACGGCTGGGCAGGCTGACGCGCGATGAGGACGCCCAGGCCGAGCGCCACCAGGTTGAAGAGCAGGAGAATGAGCTTGAAGGGCGGCAACCCCTCCCCCTCAGCGAGGGCGACCGCCAGAGCAGACAGGGACAGAACCGCGAGCCCAATGAGCAGGACGGGCAGCACGTTCAGGGGCCGCTTCAGGTACAGCCGGACCATCCACATCACCAGTAGGACGAATGGGAACGCCGAGCAGACGAGACGCAGCGGCGTCGGTCCGTCCGGCGTGCCGAGCAGATTCGCGGCGTTCACTGCAGCGGCCACTGCCAGTAGCGTCAGCTGGAAGAGGAGGAATGCGCGCGACGCTGGCGTGGCGGGCTCTGGATGGGTCACCCGGTCAGCCTAACGCGGCGGGCTGCCCGCCGGGGTGAGGCGCGGCCTTCACCCGACCCGCGCGCGGCGCATGGGGACTCAGTGCGCCGGTGCAGGCCGCCACGACCGTGCTCAGCAGCGTCCACTGCCCGGCGGCAAGGGAACGCACCAGCACGAAGTCCAGCGCGGCGCCCGACACTGGCAGCCTGAGCAGGATCACTGGGGTCGGAACGGGAGCAGTGCTGGGTGCGGCACGTGGACGCCAGACCATCACAGCCGTCCAGCGCAGCAACGGGCAGAGCGGCGCAGGGGGCAGTCCGCTGTGAGGAGCACCAGGGACCCGGCGAACGCGAAGGTCAGGAGCGGCGGGAACAGCGTGCCTGTGCTCACGCTGGGCGCAGGGCCTGTGGCTTCAGGTCGCGACCTGTCCTCTACCGTATCCCGGCTCGGAGCAGATCTCCCTCGTAGATGCGGCGGATGGTGGCCTCGATGTCCGGTTCGCGCACGGTGAGGTCGCGGACGGGGGCGTGCGCGGTGACGCGGGCGATAGGCCCCGCGGCGGCGCCCGTGAAGGCGTACGTGGCGCGGCCCGGTTCGTGGGTCAGGAGGGTCAGGCCCGGCACCTCCGGTTGAGCGACAGGGCCGTCGAAGTCCACGTGCAGTTCGCGCTGCGAGCCGTACGCGGCCTGAAGTCTGGCGAGGTCGCCGTCGAACAGCAGTTGCCCGTGGTCGATGATCAGGACGCGCCGCGCAAGCCGCTCGACGTCCCCGAGGTCGTGCGTGGTAAGCAGCACTGTGACCTCGCGTTCACGGTTGATGTGGGCGATGAAGTCCCGGATACGGTCCTTCGCCACGACATCCAGGCCGACGGTGGGTTCGTCCAGGAACAGGAGGTCCGGGTCGTGCAGGAGCGCGGCGGCGAGGTCGGCGCGCATCCGCTGCCCCAGCGACAGCGCGCGGGCCGGGGTGTGCAGGAACGGCCCCAGGTCGAGCAGTGCGGTGAAGGTGTCCAGGTTCGCCTGCCAGCGGCCTTGCGGGATGCGGTACACGTGCCGCAGCAGGCGCAGGCTCTCGATGACCGGCAGGTCCCACCACAGGGTGGTGCGCTGCCCGAACACCGCGCCGAGCCGCGCGACGTGGCGGCGGCGGTCCTGCCAGGGCGTCAGGCCGCCCACCGTGACGGCGCCGCTGTCGGGGACGAGCAGCCCGGTGAGGATCTTGACGGTGGTGCTCTTCCCCGCCCCGTTCGGCCCGAGGTACCCGACGATCTCGCCGCGTGGGACGTGGAAGGACACGTCCCGGACGGCCTCGTGAGTGCGGCGCTGTGCGCTCAGGAAGCGGCCGGTGCGGGTGGTGAAGGTCTTGCGCAGGTGCTCGACGTGAATCATGGGGTGCCTCCTCCCGTGAATGGCGTGTTGTGACGGGCGGGGACGGTCGGGGCGATCCTCGAAGCCCACAGCTCAGAACCCACAGCCCTCATGTCCCGGTCCCCTGGTAGTGCCGCACGCCGACGCGCCAGAACGCGAACGCAGCGGCCAGCACGAGTGGCCCGGCCAGCGGACCGATCAGCGCGGCCCAGTCCGGCAGGCCGTCGGGCAGGGGGCGGCCCAGCAGGTGCAGGGCGGGCAGGTAGCTCAGGAACGCGGCAGGGATCAGGTACGTGAAGGTGCGGCGCAGCCACGCGCTGTAGATGTCCATGGGGTAGCTGATCAGGGTGCGGCCGCCGTAGGTGAGGACGTTCATGGCCTCGACGCTGTCCACCGTCCAGAAGGTGAGGGTGCCGCCGATGACGAACAGCCCGCCAAAGAAGCAGATCATGCCCAGCACGGCGGCCGTCAAGAGGGCGGCGGTTTCGGGCCCGGCGGCGAGGGGAGCGTGCGTGAGGCCGTACCCGGCGATGGCGGCGGCGAGCAGCACGCGCGGGATGCGGCGCAGCGCGAAGTCGGAGGCGAACACCTGCAATGTCAGCGGGGCGGGGCGCAGCAGGAAGGTGCTGAACGAGCCGCTGCGGACGTGCGCGGAGAGATTGGGCGCGTCGAAACCCCCGAACAGGATGTCCATGAGGACGAACGCGAGTTCCGCGAGGCCGTACAGCAGGCAGATCTCGCCCAGCGTCCAGCCGCCCAGCCCGCCGAAGCGTGGGAGGACCAGCGCGAGCGCGGCGAACTCGGCGGCGGTGATCAGGAGGCTACCCAGCGCGTCGAGGATGAACGAGGTGCGGTGCGCACCCTGCGAGCGGATCTGCGCGCCCAGCAGCCGCAGGTACAGGGTCAGGTGATGCCGGAAGTCAGCCACCGGCGACCTCCAGCCGCCGCAGGCCCGCCCGCAGCGTGACGTGACAGGCCAGCAGCAGCGCCACGGTCCAGCCCAGTTGCGTGCCCAGTGCCGCCCACGCGGCCGCGCCGCCGGTAACGCCCACCCACAGTTCCACGGTGGTGTTCAGCATGGCGGGAAAGGGCGTCCAGGCCAGCAGCGCACGGAACCACTCGGGGAAGAAAGCCAGGGGCATCAGGAAGCCGCAGCCCAGGCCCAGCACCGCCCACGCGAAACGCCCGAACCCCACGGCGTCCGGCGACCAGAACGCCGCGCAGTTCACCAGGAAGCGGAACAAGAATCCGCAGCCCCAGGCGAGCAGGACGCTCAGGACAACCTGCGCCCAGGCGAGCGGGCCGGGCGGCCAGTTCAGGCCCCAGATGACCTGGAAGATCAGCAGCATGGGCAGGCCGCGCAGCGCCAGCTGCCCCAGGGCGCGCCCGGCGTCCTGCGCGGCCCAGAAACCCAGCAGGCTGGCGGGGCGCAGCAGGTCCGCCGTCACCTCGCCCCGGTGGATGACGCGCATGAAGTCGAACCAGCCGAACAGGCTGAAGGCCATGATGAACGCCTGCGTCAGGCCCGTGTACGTGATGGCGTCCTGCGGGGTGTACCCGGCGACCTGCGGGCGGGTGCCGAACAGCGCCAAGAGCACCGCGACGCGCAGCAGCCCGAAGAACGAGTTGGTGATCAGGCCCCACAGGGCCGCCTGCGGGTACGCGAACTGCCGCTGGAAGCCCAGCCGGGACACCGCCCAGGGCAGCGCCAGCCGGGACAGGCGTGAAACGTGGCCCCCCGTGGGGGGGGCGGGCGTGGTGGTCATAGGTTCCCTCCTCCAGTTGCCGAACCGGAAGCGTTCAGGGTACCGGGGGAAGGGGGAAGGGTGGAATACGCCGGGTGGCGGAGTGGGCAGGCGTCCGTCAGGGTTTCCTGAATGCCGGGCGCATCGGGCACCCAGGTGCGCGCCTTACGCTAGGCGCACGTCAAAGGGAGGCTTCACATGATGGACATCTTCAACATGCTGGGCGGAATGGGACAGGCGGAGCAGCGCATCGGGCAGCAGGCGGGCACCACCCCGCAGCAGACGCAGGCGGCCATGGAGGCGGCCCTGCCGCTCCTGCTGGGCGCCCTGACCCGCAACGCCGCGCAGCCCGGCGGTCTGGACACCCTGAGTGGCGCGCTGGACCGTCATGACGGCTCGGCGCTGGACGCCTTCTCCGGCGGGCAGGTGCCCGACACCCAGGACGGGCAGAAGATCCTGGGGCACGTGTTCGGCGGGCAGCAGGGACAGGCCGCGCAGGCCGTCAGTCAACGCGCCGGGATCAACCCGCAGCTGGCCATGCAGATTCTGAGCATGCTGGCCCCGCTGGTCCTGGCGTACCTGGGCCGTCAGCGGCAGGGCGGCGGGACGGGCGCGAACACCGGCCAGACGGGTGGTCAGGGGGGCGGACCGGATCTGGGCAGCATCCTGGGCGGCCTGGTGGGGGGCGGCGGTCTGGGCAGCGTGCTGGGCGGCATCCTGGGTGGGGGTCAGCAGCGCGCGCCAGCGCAGCCGCAGTCCGGCAGCGTGCTGGGGGGCGGCAGCGTCCTGCCCGGCTATCCGAATGCCGGGGCCGCACAGACCAGCACCCCGGGCGGCAGTGGCGACCTGTTCGGCACGCTGAACCGCGCGCTGGACGGTGACCGGGACGGCAATGCCCTGAATGACCTGATCGGCATGTTCGGCGGGGGCCGCCGCTAGACGTCCCCACAGGACGGGAGAGAGGCCCGGCGCACCTGCCACCGGGCCTCTCGGTATGGCGTTTGAAACGGGCCAGAATCTGTTTGGTCGGGCATGCAGCGGGGCGTGAAAACCAATGTGAGAGCGCTTTAGTAAGCGCCATCCTGAGAGCCAGTTGGTCTCCTGATCGGCGGACTCCCCACCGATCAGGACTGAAGTGCGGGCGGAGTGCAGGGCGGCGCCATCAGCAGGGCAGTGCGGTTTGGTGGTAGCGGGCGCATTCACCAACTGGCGATCCTCTGCTTCGCCGGAGGGTTACGCGGTGCGTTCGCGGGAGCGGGGCTGGTAGCCGGGGGGCGTGTCACCCTCGCCCGCGAAGAGGCTGGTGGTCAGGTAGCGCGCGCCGGTGTCGCAGGCGATGGTGGCGACGCGCTTGCCGGGCCCCAGGCGGCGGGCGACCTCCAGCGCGGCCCAGGCCATGGCGCCGCTGCTCATGCCGACGAACACGCCTTCCTCCTGCGCCAGTCTGCGGGCCAGGGGGTAGGCGTCCTCCTCCCACACGTCCACGACGTCGTCAATGACGCTGCGGTCGAGGTTGTCCGGGATAAAGCCGGGGCCCATGCCCTGGAAGCCGTGCGTGCCCATCTCGCCGCCGGTCAGGACGTTGCTGCGGGCGGGTTCGCACGCGATGATCTGCACGTCCGGGTTCATGCGTTTGAGGTACCGGCCGACGCCGCTGATGGTGCCGCCGGTGCCGCTGCCGTACACGAAAGCATCGATGCGGCCATGCATCTGCTCCCACAGTTCGGGGCCGGTGGTGCGTTCGTGCACGGCGGGGTTGGCGGGGTTTCCGAACTGGTTCATCATGACCGCGCCGCGCTCCTGCACGAGCTTCTCGGCTTCCTCGATGGCGGCCAGCATGCGGCGGGTGGGGTCGGTGAGGATCAGTTCGGCCCCGTAGGCGACCAGGGTGCGTTTACGTTCCTCGCTCATGCTGGCGGGCATGCACAGGATCAGCTTGTAGCCCTTGGCCGCGGCGACCTGCGCCAGGCCGATGCCGGTGTTGCCGCTGGTGGGTTCGACGATGGTCCCGCCGGGTTTCAGGACGCCGCGCCGCTCGGCGTCCTCGATGAGGCCCAGGGCGGTGCGGTCCTTGATGCTGCCGCCGGGGTTCTGACCTTCGAGTTTCACGAACACGTCGGCCATGCCGGGCTCGACGACGCGCGTCAGTTGCAGGAGGGGGGTGTGCCCGATGAGGGACTCGATCATGGCGTTCAGGATAGGCGCTGCCGGGCCGGGCGGTGGTGGCGGCGCAGACAGGTCGCCCCGGATGCACTGAGCGTCCGCCCGCGCCTAGGCTGGCGGGGCGGACGCGGCTGGGGCTAGGGTCTCAGCTCGGGCGGTCGTCAGGCGCGACCGGGAGGGACGCGGGGCGGCGCTCCTCGGCAGGCTGGCGTTGCACGGCGGGCTGGGCCTGGACGTGCGCCGAGGCCGCAGGTTGACTGGCGGGCTGGGCGACGGGGTGCAGGGGGTCGGGCTGGCTCTCCAGCGCCGCTTCACCGGTCGCGTCGGGGCGGCTGGCCAGGGGATCGAGGTGCGGGGCGTCCTTGTTGACGCTTTCGACCAGGATGTCCAGCACGTCGCCGTCGCGTGCGGCCTGCACGGCCCTGTGGGTGACGATCTCGCCGACGTTCAGGATGATGCTGTCGTCCGGGGCGAGGATCACGCGGGTGACGGGACGGCCCAGCGCGTCGCGGACCTTCTGCTCCTGCGCTTCCTGCTGCCGCTGGTCGATGGCCTGCTCGGCCTGCTCGCGCTTGTCGCCCAGCCAGTGTTTGGCACGTTCGAGCAGGTTCCCGGCGCTCTCGCTGACGTTCCCCAGGCCCTGGCTGACGGCGCTGGTGGCGGCCACGCCGGGGCGGGCGGTGCTGGTGGTGGCGTCAATCAGGGCCTGCTGCACCCCGACGTGCCGGGCGCGGTCCAGGATGGCGGGCGTGACGATCTGGCCCTGCGCGGCCACGAGGCTGCCGCCGGGGGCGCGCACGTCGGTCTTCACGCGGCGGCCGATGGTCGCCTCGGGGCTGTTCGGGTCGAGCTGCTGACGTTGCCGTAGGCCCTCGACACCGTCCTGGAGGGCGCCGCCGGTGGCGGTGGCGGTCAGGGCGGCGAGGCGGCCGGTCTGCTCGGCGCGGTCGGCCTGGAAGCTGGTGATGGTGGCCCCGGCGGGCACGATGACCTCGCCCGCGTCGGTGGTGATCTCGCTGCGGGCGGTCTTGCCGATCACGTACGCCTTCTGGCGTTCGGCGGTGGCGCCCTTGACGTCCTCGTAGGATTCCTGCACGCGGTCGCGGGCGCTGCCGTACGCCTCGGCGATGGTGCCGCCGGTCGCGGCGGTGGCGAGCGCGGCGAGTTTCCCGGCGGCCTCGGCGTCGTCAGCGTGCGCGGCGGTGATGGTCTCGCCCTTGGCGACGATCAGGTGGCCGTCCACGGCAGTGATGTCGCCCCCGGCGGTCTTGCCGACCACGTATTCCTTCTGGCGTTCGCGAGTGGCCTCGGCGATGTTCTCGTAGGCGCCCTTGACCCCTTCGGCCGCGTTGCCGTACGCGTCCTTGATTCCCTCGGCGGCGTTCTGGTAGGCGCCGCTCAGGCTTTCACCGGCGCTGCTGAGTGCGCCCTTCAGGCCGCCGTCCTCCTGCTCCTGCATGGCCTGCGCGACCGTGATGGGCACGATGGCGGTGTCGGTGCCGATCTGCACGCTCTCGGGCGCGGGGACGAAGGTGCGGCCGCTGCTCAGGTCGGCGAACAGGCCGCCGGTGGCCTCGTACCCCTCGACCCGCCCGGTGTGCTCGTCGAAGAACACGTCCGCGATGCGGCCCAGGTTCTGCCCGTCGGTGGTGAGCAGGGTCAGGCCGACGAGGCTGATCTTGCTGTCCAGCGCGTCTTTCAGCCGGCCGTCCTCGCGGGTGGTGGTGACGTCTTCGGGCGTGCCGATCATGATGGCGTCCTCGCCGACGCTGCGGATCCGATCAAACGGCACGACTTTCGCGGCGCTGAACCAGCCGCCCTCGTCGACGAGCAGGCCCAGCACTTGATTGGCCTGATGATCGAAGATGACGTCGTGCACTCGGTCAATCTTTTCGCCACTGCTGACCGCGACGATGCTTCGGTTGAGGATGTCTTTGCCTTTGATCATGGGGTCTCCGGGGTGGGCGTCAGAAGCCCAGGTTGAGCAGGCCCTGCGGCTTGAGGTACAGGAAGTACACCAGCAGGAACAGGACGATGAGCAGAATGAGGACGAGCAGGATTCGACTGCCGCTGCCTCCGGGTTTGCCTTTCAGTCGGGTCATGGGGCCTCCAAGACCGAGTGTATGGAGCGCCGCTCAGGGTTCTGTGGGGAGCCACTGACGCTGGCTTGACTGAACCTTGCGGCCCCCTTTAAGCACAAGGGGGGCTAGCCTGAGCGCATGAGTGCTGCTGCTTCGGCCCTGCCTTTTCTGCGTGCGTCTGGCGCGCCGCCCGCCGAGTTCGAGCGTCCGCTGTCGGACCTGCCGCTGACCGTGCTGGTGGGCGTGACCGGGGTGGGTAAGAGCACCGCGCTGGCCGCCCTGACGGGCACGGACGCGGGCATGCGGGTGCTGCCGGACCGGCGTGAGGTGACGGACACCGTGATGATCCTGCCCGCCACGGGTGGCGCGCCGGTCCGGGACCGCGAGGACCGCTTCCGGCTGACGGCGGCGTACCGTGACGCGCATCCGGGCGGCATGGCGCAGGCGCTGGGGTCGCTGCTGGCGGACGTGCGGCACTGGGGCGAGGCGCCGGTGTTCGATGGGCTGCGCGGGCTGGAGGAGGTGCGGTTCGCAGCGCAGGCGTTCCCGGCGTGGCGGTTCGTGGCGCTGGGCGCGCCGGACGCGGTGCGGGTGCGGCGGCTGCTGGGCCGCGCGGACGCGTTCGATCAGGTGGGCGCGGGTGGGGGCGGCGCGCTGCGCGAGGACCTGGGGGCGCTGACGGGCGTGGACGCGGTGTTCACCCCGGCCGAACTGGATGACCTGGCGGCGCTGGCGCAGGCGGGATTCGCCCCGGCGGATGTGCTGGCGAAGGTGAAGATCGTGGTGTCCGAACGCCGCAACTACGACCCGGTGGCAGCCGAGGCGTTCCTGCGGACGCTGCCGCCCGCGCGGGCGCTGGTGCTGGACACCGTGGCGCTGGACCCGGCGGGTGTGGCGGCGGCCGTGCGCGCCTGGGCCGGGGGTGAAGCGTGAGCGCCCCCACCGTCGCGCGGGTGGAGGGCATTCCCTTCCGGCTGCCGCTCACATCGGCGCTGGCGTGGGGGGCGCACTCGGCCCTGAGTGCCGCTGAGCACGTGCTGGTGCGCGTGACCCTCTCGGACGGGACGGTGGGGCAGGCGGAGGCCACGCCGCGCCCCACCATCTACGGCGAGACAACTGCGAGCGTGCTGGGCATCCTCACGCATCTGGAAGCGGGCCTGCGGGGGCTGGCGATCACGGATGAGGTCAGCCTGAACCGGGTGCGGAACAGTGTCGTGAACAACCACACGGCGCGCGGCGCACTGGACATGGCGCTGCATGACGCCCGCGCCCGCGCGCAGGGCGTCACCCTGTTCGACACACTGCTGGGCCCGAGCACGCGGGTGCGGCCCAGCTTCATTCTGGGCATCGCCCCGCCCGAGGAGATGCTGGCCGAGGCGCGGCGTGTGGTGACGGCAGGGGTGCGCTGCCTGAAGGTGAAGGTGGGCCGCGAGCACGAGCGGGACCTGCGCGTGATCCGCGAGCTGCGCGCCGAGTTCGGCCCGGACGTACTGCTGTACGCGGACAGCAACGAGACGCTGACGCCGCAGTCGGCCCCGGCGGCGCTGGACGCCATGCGCGAGGCGGGCCTGATGTACGTCGAGGAGCCCCTGCCCGCACGGAACCTGCGGGCGCGCGCCGAGTTGCACGCGCAGGGGCGGTTGCCGGTCGTGGCGGACGATTCATGTTTCACGCCTGCCGATCTGGACCGCGAACTGGATTTCGATACCTTCGACGTACTGAACGTCAAAACCGCCCGCAACGGCTTCACGGACGGCCTGAGCATGCTGCGCCGGGCGGCGGCGGCGGGCAAGCGGGGCATGGTGGGCTCGCAGGCCAGCACGGGCCTGGGCACCATTCACGCGGCGCTGCTGTCCACCCAGGCAGAGGTCACCGAGCCGTGTGAACTGAGCTTCGTGCTGAAGCTCCAGGATGATCTGCTGAACGCCCCGATCGCATTCCGGGACGGGTGGCTGGATGTCACTTCCATGAGAGAACTCCGAGTGGATGAAGCCAAACTGAGCCAGTACCGGCTTTCATGAAGGGCCTGTGTAGGCAGTTCCAGTCGCATAAACCCCCGGGCATCATCTGAAGCAGGATCTGGGTCATATGCCTGTCATGGTTGTCCTTCAATAATGAGGTATGGCTCAAGAGATGCTTAACGCACTGCTGCTGCCGCTGCTGTTCAGCATGGCGGGCGGCACCTTCGTCTTCCTGCGGCGCCCCGAGGCCCGCCAGCAGGGTCTGCTCGTCATGATCCTCTTCCAGCTGGTCGGCGCCGCCGGGTACACCCTGCAGTCCACCCTGGAAGTCTTCGCGCTGCTGTGCGTGCACGCCCTGTTCGTGCTGGTCCTCATGACCCGCCACCTGCAAACGCCACACGTGGCACCCCAGACCAGCGGCGACTGACCCCGACCCTCCCACCCGGGCGGCCCCTGCACCGGCGGGCCGCCCGCCGCCGTCGACCGTGAGGGCCGCCGCAGCCTCAGCGGGCGCGGGCGGGTACACTCGGGCGCATGACGCGCCGGGACCTCGACTCGCGCACCCAGACGCTGGAACGCACGCACACGCAGCGGCCCCGCCTGTTCCGGGTGCTGCTGCTGAACGACGACTACACCCCCATGGAATTCGTGGTGATGGTGCTCAGGCGGTACTTCCGCAAGGCCGAGCAGGAGGCCGAGCTGATCATGCTGGCCGTGCACCACAAGGGGCAGGGCGTGGCCGGCGTGTACACCCGCGACGTGGCGGAAACGAAGGTCGCGCAGGTCATGAACCACGCACGCCGCGACGGGCACCCCCTGCGCGTCGTGGCCGAGCCGGAGGCGGACGCATGATTGGCGATCATTTGCAGGTCACGATCGGCCGCGCGGCGGACTACGCGCGCGAGGCCGGGCATGAGCTGGTCACGCTGGAGCACCTGCTGCTGGCGCTGACGCACGATCCGGAGGCGCGTGAGGCGCTGCTGGCGGTGGGCGTGGACGTGGAGCGGCTGCGCGAGGATCTTCAGGCGCTGCTGGCGGAGTTCGAGGTGGTGCCGGATGCCGAGCCGGACTTCACGCTGGGCGTGCACCGGGTCGTGGAGGGCGCGGTGTTGCAGCTGCACGCGAGCGGGAAGGGGCATGAGGTCGCGGACGGCGCGCGGGTCCTCGTGGAGTTGCTGGAGGAACCGGACAGTCCGGCGCGTGCGGTGCTGGAGGCGCGGGGGGCGTCGCGGCTGGACGTGCTGAGTTTTGTGTCGCACGGCGCGGCGAAGGTGCCGGGTCGTGAGCGGGAGCGGCGCGTGGCGGGCGTGGACGGCCCGGCCCCCGAGGCGCCGGAGGCGGAGGTGGACCCGCTGGAGGCCTACGCCGCCGACCTGACGGCGCAGGCGCGCGCCGGGGCGTTCGATCCGGTGATCGGGCGCGTGGCGGAACTGGAGCGGGTGGTGCATGTGCTGGCGCGGCGCGGGAAGAACAACCCGGTGCTGGTCGGCGAGCCGGGTGTGGGCAAGACCGCGCTGGCCGAGGGCCTCGCGCAGCGGATCGTGGACGGTGAGGCGCCGGGCTTCCTGCGGGGCGCGTCGGTGTTCGCGCTGGATCTGGGGGCGCTGCTGGCCGGGACGCGCTACCGGGGTGATTTCGAGGCGCGTCTGAAGGCGGTCCTTGCCGCGCTGGACGGGCAGAACGCGGTGCTGTTCATCGACGAGCTGCACACGCTGGTGGGCGCCGGGGCGACCGAGGGCGGCAGCGTGGACGCCGCGAACCTCCTCAAACCGGCCCTCGCGCGGGGCAAGCTGCGGGTGCTGGGGGCGACCACCCCGGCGGAACTGCGGCACCTGGAGAAGGACCGGGCGCTGTGGCGCCGCTTCCAGACCGTCGAGGTGCCCGAGCCGGGAGAGGAGGACGCGCTGAAGATCGTGCAGGGCCTCGCGCCCCGCTACGAGGCGCACCACGGGGTGGTGTTCACGCCGGACGCGCTGGACGCGGCGGTGCGGCTGTCGGTGCGGCACCTGCGCGACCGCTTCCTGCCGGACAAGGCCATCGACGTACTGGACGAGGCGGGCGCGGCCCGCAGCAGCGCCGGGACAGGCGGTACCATCGACGTGCCGGACATTGAGGGCACGGTGGCCCGCATGGCGCGCGTGCCGCTGGGGGCCGTGAAGGCCGAGGAGGTCATGTCCCTGGCGACCCTTGAGGCTGACCTGAAGGCGCGGGTGTTCGGGCAGGACGCGGCGGTGGGTGCCGTGGCGAGCGCTGTGAAACTGGCCCGCGCGGGCCTGCGCGACCCGAATAGACCGCAGGGGGCGTTCCTGTTCGCCGGGCCGACCGGGGTGGGCAAGACCGAACTGGCCCGCGCGCTGGCCGAGCGGCTGGGCATTCACCTGGCGCGGTTCGACATGAGCGAGTACCAGGAGGCGCACACGGTCGCGCGCCTGATCGGGGCGCCCCCCGGGTACGTGGGCTTCGATCAGGGCGGGCTGCTCACGGACGCGGTGGCGAAGCATCCGCACGCGGTGCTACTGCTGGACGAGATCGAGAAGGCCCACCCGGACGTGTACAACGTGTTCCTGCAACTCATGGATCACGGGACGCTGACCGACCACACCGGGAAGAAGGTGGATGGGCGCGGCCTGATCCTGGTGTTCACCACGAACGCCGGGGCGGCGGACGCGTCGCGGCCCGCGCTGGGCTTCGGGCGGGTGGGCCGCGCGGGCGAGGAGGCGGAGGCCGTGAAGCGGACGTTCACGCCGGAGTTCCGCAACCGCTTGGATGGGGTGCTTCACTTCGCGCCGCTGTCGCCGGAGGTAATGGGCGGCGTGGTGGACAAGTTCATCCGCGAGTTGCAGGTGCAGCTGGAGGAACGCGAGGTGGCCCTGAGCGTCACGCCCGCGGCGCGCGCGCGGCTGGCGGCGCTGGGGTACGACCCGCTGATGGGCGCCCGGCCCCTGGCGCGCGTGATCGAGGCGCAGCTGAAACGCCCGCTGGCGGACCTGATGCTGTTCGGCCGCCTGAAGGGTGGCGGGCGGGTGCGGGTCGGCGTCAAGGATGGGAGCTTCACTTTCACTTAATTGCGTGTACTGGACGTAAAGATTCCCTGGCTTTCTCCTCACATGAGAAGCGCGGGGAATCGGGAAGATGACAGGCATGAAACCCACCCTGCTGGCCCTCCTGACCGCTGCCCTCCTCGCCTCCTGCGCGCCGAAGACCGAGTCCACCGAGACCTCCACCGACGGCACCACCACCACCACCACGACCGACACTGGCGTGGCCGCTGACAGCACCATGAACAACAACGACAGCGCCAACGCCAGCGAGGAAGCGGACATGGCCGCTGGTGACGGCCTCGAAGGCATGGTCATGAACTTCGACGGCACCGCTAAGACCTTCGGTCTGAACGAAGACGACAAGAACTACGAAGTCAGCGTGACCGACACCACCACCTACGAAGGCAACGCCACCACCGCCGACGACTTCTTCGGCACGGACCGCAACAACGCGAACGTCGCCGTGGAAGGCGAGATCGAAGGCACCAAGCTGGTCGCCAGCAAGATCACCCTCAACTGAATCACCCCACACGCCGGGCCGGGTTCCTTCGGGAGCCCGGTTCTGCCGTGACGCTAGGCTGGGTGGATGACCGACGTGCTGATCCGCCCCGCCCACCCCTTCGACGCGGCGTTTGCCGTGCCGCTGATTCAGGCGACCATCGGCCGTATCGGACTGGCCCTGACCGGAGCGGCTGCCGACGTGAAGGCCGAGCGGGCCCTGCTGGGCTTCTACCCTCTGCGCGGCAACCGCCTGAGTTTCGAGCATCAACTGATCGCGCAGTCGCCTGCCGGGGAGCCGCTGGGCCTGATTCTCGCGTACCCCGGCGAGCACGCTGAAGCGCTGGACGAGCCGTTCCGCGAGCGGCTGCGCGCGCTGGGCCTGCCGGGCCGCGTGGAGTCCGAGGGCACGCCCGGCGAGCTGTACGTGGACACCCTGGCCGTCACAGAGGCCGCGCGTGGGCGCGGCACCGGGGGGCAGCTGCTGGACGCGGCCGCCGAGCGCGCTGCCGGACTGGGGCTGCACCGGGTGGGCCTCCTGGTCGAGGACGGCAATCCGGCCGCGCGGCTGTACGCCCGGCAGGGTTTCCGCCCGGCAGGGACGCGCGTGCTGGCGGGCGGGACGTACACGCATCTGGTGCGCGACCTGACCTGACCCTCCCCCTTAGGGTTGATCCGCACGGGGGGTGCCGGGCGGTATGCTCCGCGCGTGCGCACTCCGGTTGTGGTTGGTCTGGTGGTCCTGGCGGGCGTGGTGGCGGTCGTGTCGCCCGCCGCGCCGTTTCTCGCGCGGTACGGCACGCTGCCACGCAAGGCCGCTGGGCCGGTCAATCTGGTGCTGGCGGGCATGGACGTGGACTACAATGACCGCGCGCCCGTCTGGCCCTACCCCCCCAAGGAGGATCCGTACGCGGGCCGCACGGACACGCTGATGCTCGCGCAGGCGTGGCCGGACGGACGGGTGAACCTGCTGAGCATCCCGCGCGACTCGTGGGTGAACGTCCCGAAATCCGGGTGGGGCAAGATCAACGGCGCCAACCGCAGCGGCGGTCCCGAGGGGCTCATGCAGGCCGTGCAGGACCTGACGGGCCTGCCGGTGGACGGGTACGCGCTGCTGAACCTGAACGCGGTGCCCGCCCTGGTGGACGCGGCGGGGGGCGTGACGGTGGACGTGGGGCAGGTCATGAAGTACGACGACAACGCCGGGAACCTGCACATTGACCTGAAGCCCGGTCGGCAGCGCCTCAGTGGCGAGCAGATGGTGGGCTTCCTGCGCTTCCGGCACGACAACATGGGCGATATCGGGCGGATCGCGCGGCAGCAGCAGTTCGTGGGGGCGCTGGGGGCGCAGGTGCGGAGCCCGCTGAACGTGTGGCGGCTCCCGCTGATGGTCGCGGCCATCGACCGGAACATGAAGTCGAACCTGACCCGCTCGCAGGTGGCGGCGCTGATGGGCGCGGGCCTGAGCGGCGTGAAGATCAAGACGCATCAGGTGCCCGGCAACTTCGGATACCGGGGCGCGGCGAGCATCTGGGAGGTAGACCGCGCGGCGCTGGGCGCGCTGGTGGCCAAGAATTTCCGTGACCCGAACGATCCGCGGTCGCTGGGCGTGGCGGTCGTGAACACCGACGCCCCGGACGGCAGCGCCCGCCGAATGAAGGAGCGGCTGGAGGGCTTGGGGTACGCGAACGTCTGGATAGTGAACGAGACGCGCGGCCCGGCGAAGACCACCGCATCGGGCGCGGCGGCGGCGCGGGTGCTGCGCGACGTGGGCTTCGGGACGGTCACGGAGCAGCCGCTGGCCTCCGGCGCGGACGTGACGGTGCGCCTGGGCTCGGACACGCCTGCCCCCTGAGGGCCGCAGCAGAAGGCGAGGGGGGCCACGACCGGTTTCCCTCGCCTGTCCATTGATCCCCTCTTGATCTGAAACGATTTAGACCGTACTGTGCTGGGCATGACCTCTTCCCTGACCGGCGAGCTGAAGTGGTGGCAGAGCGGCATCATCTACCAGATCTACCCCCGTTCCTTCCAGGACGACAGCGGCGACGGCGTGGGCGACCTGCGCGGCATCACCCGCCGCCTACCCTACGTGGCGAGCCTGGGCGTGAAGGCCGTGTGGCTCTCCCCCATCTTCAAGAGCCCCATGCGCGACTTCGGCTACGACGTCGCCGACTACTGCGACATCGACCCGCTGTTCGGCACGCTGGAGGACTTCGACGCCTTCGTGGCCGAGGCGCACCGCCTGGACCTGAAGGTCATGCTGGACTACGTACCCAACCACTCCTCGTCCGACCACGCGTGGTTCCAGGAGGCGCTGACCGGCAAAGGCAGCGCGAAACGCGACTGGTACGTGTGGCGCGACCCGGCCGAGGACGGCGGCCTGCCCAACAACTGGAAGTCCTTCTTCGGCGGGCCCGCCTGGACGCTGGACGAGGCCAGCGGGCAGTACTACTTGCACCAGTTCCTGCCCAGCCAGCCGGACCTGAACTGGCGCAACCCGGCGGTCAGGGAGGCGATGTTCGACGCGCTGCGCTTCTGGATGCGCCGCGGCGTGGACGGCTTCCGCGTGGACGTCATCTGGCTGCTCGCCGAGGACGACCGCTACCTGGACGAACCCGAGAACCCCGACTGGCAGCCCGGTCAGCCCGAACACTGGAGCCTCCTGCACCCCTACACGCAGGACCAGCCGGAGACGCACGAGTACATCCGCGAGATGCGCGCCGTGCTGGACGAGTTCGACGACCGCATGATGGTCGGCGAGATCTACCTGCCGGTCGAGCAGCTCCTACCGTACTCGGGCACGGAGGACGCGCGGATGGTGCACCTGCCGTTCAACTTCCACCTGATCCTGATGCCCTGGCAGGCGCAGGAGGTGCGGCGTTTCGCGGACAGCTATGACGCGGCGAGCCTCGCGGCGGGCGCGTGGCCGAACTGGGTGCTCGGCAACCACGACCAGCACCGCTTCCGCAGCCGCCTGGGTGACGCGCAGTACCGCGTGGCGCAGACCCTGCTGCTGACCCTGCGAGGCACCCCCACCGTGTACTACGGCGACGAGATCGGCATGCACGACGTCGAGATTCCCGCTGACCGGATCGTGGACCCCGCCGCGCTGCAACAGCCCGACAGCCCCGAAGCGGGCCGCGACCCGGAACGCACCCCCATGCAGTGGGACGCTGGCGTCAACGCGGGCTTCAGCGCGGACGGCACGACCCCCTGGCTGCCCATCGCGGACGACTTCGCCACCCTGAACGTCGCCGCGCAGGAGGGCGACCCGGCCAGCGACCTGAACTACTTCCGCGCCCTGACCCGCCTGCGCCAGGAGCATCCCGCGCTGATCGGCGGCACGTACCGCAGCGTGGACGCCCCCAACGACGTGTTCGCCTTCGTCCGCGAGGAGCACGGCGAGACCCTGACCGTCCTGCTGAACTTCGGCGCGCAGACCCACGACCTGGGCGCCCTGGCAGGCGGCAAGACTCTCCTGAGCAGCCTAGGCGACCAGCCCGCGAGCGGCGCGGTCCTGCGCCCGAACGAAGCCCGCATCCTGCGGGGGTAAGGGGACGTAGGGAGCGGGGACAACAGGGAGAGGGGGAGGTTGTCCGGTGACAGCCTCCCCCCTCCTCTGCTGCTGCGGCAAGCGGGGGTGGATCTTCACCCCCAGCCCACCCGGCCCGTTCAGGCACTCATACGGGTAGCGCGTCACGCGCCCAGTCTTCAAGCTCGTCAGTTCGCCCCGCACCTTCCAGATCTGCGCGGTGACGGGCGTCACGCTGAGGAGACGATTGGCCGGTCCCTCTGCCCCGTACAGCTTGGCGAGATTCAAGCGCGCGTGAGCCACGCACTCCCGCGTGATCGCCTGCGGCTCCGGCAGCGGATCGTCCTGGCGGAAGGTCACCACGGGGGACTGCGCTGTCCTCCCGTCGTGCGCGGCCCGCAGGCTCACGCCGAGCATCACGGCCAGCAGGACGCACGCCAGCACCGGTCCGGTCCTCTGCATCGTCGTCATCCCAGCCTCCTCTGCTCAGGAGGGGGTGGGGTCCGTCACGCGACGAAGCCCACCCCCTCCAGTTCCCACGTTCAGTGTCAGGTCGCGCGGCGGGCCTGCATGACCTTCAGCAGCACGGGCACGATGCTGATTACGACGACGCCACCCACGATGAGCAGGATGTAGCGGTCCAGGTGGGGAATGCGGTCGCCCAGGAAGTAGCCCAGGGCGGGGACGCTGACGCCCCACAGGATCGCGCCGAGGATGTTGTACAGCGTGAACGGTGCCAGGGGCATGCGGCTCACGCCGGCCATGGTGGGGACCAGGGTGCGGACGACCGGCACGAAGCGGGCGAGCACGACGGCCAGCCAGCCGTAGCGGGTGAAGAACAGTTCGGCGCGGGTCACGTACTCGGGCTTGAAGTACCGGGCGTCCTGGTTGGCGAAGATGCGCGGCCCGAACCTTCCGCCGATGAAGTACCCGGCGACGCAGCCCAGGACCGCGCCCGCCACGACGGCCGCCATGATGCCCCCGAGGCTCAGGGCGCCCCCGGCGGCGAGGACCCCGGCGGCCAGCAGCAGGGTGTCGCCGGGCAGGAAGAAGCCCAGCAGCAGGCCCGTCTCCGCGAAGACGATGGCGAAGAGGCCCACGTAGGACGCGGAGAGGATCAGGCTGGTCAGGTCGTGCATACCCGCGCAGGCTAGCGCGTCCCGGCGGAGCGGGCCGTCCGCCATTGGTTGTGGGGCGTGCCGCTCAGCGGGCGCGCAGGTTCGTGGTGTTTCCAGCGGTGTCGGTCACGACAATGTCGGCCCAGATGCCGGTCGTCTCGGCGTAGAACTCGACCTCCTTGCCGGGCGTGATGTTCAGGCGGTTGCCGTCCACGCTGATCTGCGCGACGCGGACGTTGTCGCTGGCGACGCCGGACACGCGGATGACGTTGCCGCTGCGCTCGAAGCGGGTGACCTTCACGGTGGGCCGCGCCGGGTCCACGCTGACGGGCAGCACGAGTTTGCCCTCGTTGCCGGCGGCGTCGCGGGCGGTGATGGTGTACTGCCCGGTCGGGGTGGACAGCACCGCCTGGAACTGGAAGCGGGCGATCTTGCGGCTGCCGGGCTGGATGGGAATGGTCTTGCCGTCCACGCGGATGTCCGTGACGCCCATGTCGTCCAGCACGTAGCCCTGCACCAGGAAGCCGTTGGCGGTGCGGGTGGCGCCGGTGTCGGTGACGCTGATGCGCGGCGTGAAGTTGTCCGTGGTGCGGGCGCAGCTGCCCAGCGTGAGGCTCAGGGTGGCCCCCAGCAGGGCAAGGATGGGGGCTCGGCGCATACAGCGGGAGTATACCGGGGCGGAGGCAGACGGGCGGGACGCGCGCATGAGGGTGGGCGCTTAGAATGCCGGGCGTGAATTCGTCCGCCCCAATCCGTTCCGCTGGCCGCAGCGCCGCGCCGCGCGTGTCGGCGTTCATTCCGGAGGGCACGCGGGACGTGCTGCCGCCCGAGTGGGCGCAGCGTGAAGCGATCCGCGCGCAGCTCTCGGGCCTGTTTTCCCGCTGGGGGTACCGGGGTGTGGAGGTCCCCGCCCTGGAGTACGCCAGCGCGCACCACCCGCAGGACGCGGTGGCGTTCAAGCTGATCGACTCGGGCGGGCAGGTGCTGGCGCTGCGCAGTGAGTTCACGACCGCCGTGGGCCGCCTGGTGCGCACGCGCTACCCGCAGGGGCCGTTCCCGCTGCGCCTGCAGTACGGGGGGCGGCTGTGGCTGCGCGCGCTGAACAGTGAGCTGGGGCGCCTGCGGGAGTTCAATCAGCTGGGCGTGGAACTGATCGGCGTGGAGACCGCGCAGGCGGACGCGGAGTTACTGCACCTCGCGGCGGCGGCGCTGGGCGCGGTGGGACTGGGCGAGCTGGGCGCGACGCTGGAACTGGGCTACCCGGGCTTCGTGGACGCTGTGCTGGAGGACGCCGGGCTGCACGGCGCGGCGCGCGCGGCGCTGCACGACGCGATTGACCGCAAGAGTGGCGCGGACGTGGACCTGCTGTGCGCTCAGTTCGGGCTGAGTGGCGAGGCGCGCCGCACCCTGCACGCCCTGACGGACCTGTACGGCGGGCCCGAGGTGCTGGACGCCGCGCAGGCGCTGGCCCGCGGCACCCGCGCGCAGGAGGCGGTGGCACACCTGCGCCGCGTGGCGGGGCTGTACGGCAGCCCGCTGCTGTTCGATCTGGGTGTCAGCCGCCGCTACGATTACTACACCGGGCTGACCTTCCGGGCGTACGCGCCGGGCCTGAACCAGCCGGTGCTGGGGGGCGGGCGTTACGCGCTGGAGGGCGGTTTGCCGGGCGCGGGTTTCGCGCTGGGCCTGGAGCGCCTGATGCGCGCCGTGGCCGGTGACCTGCCGCCCGAGCCGGAGGTGGTGCTGGCGCTGGACCTGCGGGCGGCCGAAGCCGCGCGGGCGCAGGGCCTGCACGCGGAACTCGCCTGGACGGACGACGCGGAGGACCTGCGGGCGTTCAGCGTGGCGCGCGGCATCCACCGCTGGGCGCGCAGTGCGGACGGCGCGCTGACCTTCCAGCCCGCCGGGGAGGTGACGCTGTGACGCCCGCCCCAGCCCGTGACCCGCAGCACCTCACGCTGGCGCTGCCGAAGGGGCGCATCCTGGAGGACGCCATCGCGCTGCTGTCGCAGGCGGGCCTGCCGCTGACCCTGCCCGAGAAATCCCGCGCGCTGCGGCACGAGTTCCCGGGCGTGACCGTGCTGGAACTGCGCAACCAGGATGTGCCGGTGTACGTGGATCTGGGCGTGGCCGACGCCGGGATCGTGGGGAAGGACGTGCTGATCGAGTCGGGCCGCGCCGTGTACGAACCGGTGGACCTGAAATTTGCCGGGTGCCGCCTCTCCCTGATCCGCGAGGTCGGGGCGGGCGGCGAGATCGCCCGGGTGGGCACGAAGTACCCCCGCGCGGCCCGCGCGTACCTGAACGCGCGCGGCATTCCCGCCGAGATCGTGAAACTCAGCGGGAACATCGAACTGGCCTGCCTGACGGGCCTTGCGGACGCCGTGGTGGACCTCGTGCAGACAGGCAGCACGCTGCGCGCCAACAACCTGGAGGAAGTGGACGTGCTGTTCCACTCCACGGCTCGCCTGGTGGTGAACCGCGCGGCCCTCAAAACCCGCCGTGAGCGCCTGCGGCCCCTGATCGAACGGCTGCGCGACCTCACGGGAGCGCCGGAGGACAGCGCGTAAACCGGGCAGCCCGACGTGTCAGCGGTTCAGGTCCTGGATGTAGGTTTTCATCTCCGCGATTTCTTTCTTCTGGGTGGTGATGATCCCGTCGGCCAGGGCCCGCACGCGCGGGTCTTTCAGCTGGGCGCGTTCGCTGGTCAGGATGGCAATGGAATGGTGGGGGATCATGGCGCGCATCCAGGCGACGTCGCCCACCAGGGTCTGCGTGCGCACCAGCCACAGGCCGGCGGCGAACAGTGCGGCGCTGCCCAGGAGGATCGCGCGGTTTCTCGCGGGGTTGCGGTACATGTGCCGCATGAACAGCAGCATGATCACGGCCATGGCCGCGGTGGACATCATGGTCATGTACAGCCGCGTCCAGCTGAAATACACGTGATCAAGCTCGTACGTGTTGAAGTACATGACGACGTACATCACGGCGGCTGACGCGAGGATCATCAGCGCGAAGCGGCGGTATGAGTTGCCCGGCATTCCGCCCTGCTGATCCGCGTGTGGGGCCGTGCCGGGGGTGGGGGATGTCATCCGCTCATTCTCCGCCGGGGTGGCCCCAGGCCGTGAATTCACCCTTGATGCAATCTTCCCCCGGCCATCACGTCCCCTCAATTTCGGGGTGCGGCGGCTGGCGTGCCGCTTCAGCTGGCGCTGGTCATGGCGGCGTTCAGGGCGCGTTCCATGCGGGTCAGCGCCTCGGTCAGCAGTTCGCGGCTGGTGGCGAAGTTCAGGCGGATGAACCCCTGGTACTGCGGTTTGTGGCCCTCGTGCGCGAAGACCGGCCCGTCGTGAATGGCGACCCGCGCTTCCTCCAGCAGGAAATTCTGGATGTCCGCCGCGCGCGGGTGGTCCCGCAGGTCCAGCCACGCGAGGTACGTGGCCTCGGGGCTGTGGAAGCGCACCCAGGGCAGCCGCTCGCGCAGGAACGCGGCCAGATAGTCGCGGTTGTCCTTGAGGTACTGCACGGTCTCGGCCAGCCAGGGGCCGCCCTCGGCCAGCGCGGCGCGCCACATGGTGAGGCTCAGGGCGCTCTCGTGGCCCATCAGGCCGCCGGCCGCGCCACGCACGCGGGTCAGGAGCTGGGCGTTGTGGCTGATCATCGCGCCGATGCCCAGGCCTGCCGTGTTGAACGCCTTGCAAGGCCCGGTCAGGGTGATGGTGCGGTTTTGCACGCGCGGGTCCGCCGCGAACGCCTCAAAGGGCTCGCCGGTGAAGCGCAGGTCGGCGTGCAGCTCGTCACTCATGACGAACAGGTCGCGCGCCAGCACGAGGTCGCGCAGCTTCTGCAACTCCTCGGCGGTCCAGACGCGGCCGGTGGGGTTGTGCGGATGGCACAGCAGCAGCAGGCGCGACCCGCGCGACGCGGCGTCCATCGCCGCCCAGTTGATCTCGAAGCCGTTCTCGCCGTCGCGCAGCGGCACGCCCGCCACGCGGCGGCCCAGGTCCGTGATCGCCAGGTGGAACGGGTGGTAGATGGGCGTCATGGTCACCACGGGTTCGCCCGGGGTGGTCAGGGCGTGCACGGCGGCGTAGATGCCCGGCACGACGCCCGGCAGGAACGTCAGGTTGTCGTGCGTCAGGCTGTCCAGGCCCTGCGCGGCCAGGCGGGGCAGCAGCGCGTCTTTCAGGCGGGTGTCGCCGCGCAGTTGCGCGTACCCCAGGCCCTGGTCCAGCCGCTCGTGCAGGGCCTTCATGATGGGCGGCGCGACCGGGAAGTCCATGTCCGCGACCCACATGGGGATCACGTCTTCCGGGTACAGCGTCCACTTGAGCGAGTCGGGGTGACGCAGGGCGTTCACGTCCAGGGTGTCACGTGGGTTCCGGGCGGTGTCCGTCATGCGTGCGAGCATACGCCCCGCCCATGAGGAGGGGTGGAGCGGCGCGTGCGGCGCGCGGCGGGGCTACACTGCTCGGCATGCTGGCGATCATCGGCGCAATGGACGAAGAAATCGAGTTGCTGCTCGCGGACCTGCGGGAACGGGAGGACCTGACGTTCCCGGGCGTGACGCTGCACCGGGGCGCGCTGGACGGCGTGCCGGTGCTGCTCACGCGCGGCGGGATCGGGAAGGTGAACGCCGCGATGACCACCACGTACCTGCTGATGCAGGGCGCGACCCGCGTGATCTTCACGGGCGTGGCTGGCGGCGTGCACCCGGAGCTGCGCGTGGGCGACATCGTGGTCAGCACGGACTGCGTGCAGCACGACGTGGACGTGACCGCGCTGGGGTACGCGGTGGGCACCGTGCCGGGCGAGGTGCCGGCGTGGCCCGCCGATGAGACGCTGCGCGCGGTGGCGCTGGAGGCCGCGCGGGACGTGCCGGGCGTGCGGGTCCTGGACGGCCGCGTGGCCAGCGGGGATCAGTTCATCGCCTCGAAGGAGGGCGTGACGCGCCTGTGGTCGAGTTTCGGCGCGGCCTGCGCGGAGATGGAGGGCGCGGCGGTCGCGCAGGTGTGCGCGAAGGCCGGGGTGCCGTTCGTGGTGATCCGCTCGGTCAGTGACACCGCCGACCACGACGCGAACGTGGATTACCGGGAGTTCATGCCGCGGGTCGCGCGGCACGCCAAGCAGGTCGTGCGGGGCATGCTCGCGCGCCTGAGCGCCCAGGCCAGCTGAGGCCGTGACCGCAGGCTCGGTCACGGCGCGCCTCGCGGCACCCGCCCGGTTCGTGCTGGGCCTGGGCGTGCTGCTGGCCTTCGCGGCGGCCGGTCAGGCGCTCACGGGCGCACTGGGGCTACCCCTGCCGGGTTCAGTGGTGGGCCTGCTGCTGCTGTGGGCGGCGCTGGGGCTGAAACTTGTGCGGCTGCACTGGATTGCGGACGCCGCCGACGGCCTGCTGGGCATCCTGGGCCTGCTGTTCATTCCGGCCACCGTGGGCTTCCTTCAGTTCCTGAGCGCGGGGGCCGCGTGGGGGGTGTGGCTGCTGGTCATGACCGCGGGCCTCCTGATCGGTTCGGGCGCGGCGGGTCTGCTCGCCACACGCCTCCTGCGCCCGGAGGACAGACCGTAATGGGCGCGGGGTCCGCCGCGCTAACCACCCGGGCAGGCCCGGTCGCGTGGGCTGCGCAGCGGCGTCCGCCGAGTCCCTCATGACCTGGATCATGGTGACGCTGCTGGCGTTCGTGGCGGGCGCTCTGGCGGGGCTGCGGGTGCGCTCGCCCCTGGCGAACCCCACGCTGATCGGCACGCTGATCGTCGCGGTAGCGCTGCTGCTCACGCGGGTGCCGTACGAGCGCTACCTGCACGACGTGCAGCCCCTCTCGGCGCTGCTGACGCCCGCCGTGGTGGCGCTGGCGGTGCCGCTGTACCGCCTGCGGGCGCTGCTGGCGCGGCAGTGGCGGGCGCTGCTGCTGGGCGGCCTGACCGGGACGGCGCTGGGCGTCACGGTGGACACGCTGCTGGCGCGGGCGCTGCACGTCAGCGTGGACGCGCAGCGTGCCCTGCACACCGCGCCCGCCACGAGTCCCGTCGCGCTGCAACTCGCGCCGTTCACGCACGCGCCGCCCGCCCTGGCGGCCACGCTGGCGGTCCTGTCAGGTCTGGTGGGCGCCCTGGTCCTCCCGCCCATGCTGACGGCGCTGGGCGTGCGGCATCCGCTGGCGCGCGGCATTGCCATCGGGGCCGTCGCGCACGGCGTCGGCACTGCCCGCGCCCGCGAGGAGGGCGAGCACACGGGCGCAGCGGCGTCCATCGGCATGGGGCTCGCCGCGATTCTGGTCACGCTGATCGTGGCGCTGCTCGCCTGACCGGCACGCGCGGGGGGCACGCAGGACAGCGGCCGGGACGAGTCGAGCCTGCGTGGGGCGGCCCAGATCTCCCGCACCGGGGCCGCAGCTCTTCCCTCCCCCAGCCAACTCAGGCCACTTCTGCCCGCTTTCCCTTGACGGGTGGCCTGCGCAGCCGGGATGCTGGGGGCAATGGCGCGCAAGGTGAATCCCATTCAGGACCGCTTGCGGCGCGCGGCGCTGGAACGTGCGGCGTACCTGGCGATCTACGAGCGGGGGTACGCGGGCGTGACGCTGGCGGATATCGCCGCGCACGCCGGGGTGAGCCGGGGCACGCTGGTGTACCACTTCGGGAGCCGGGCGGGCCTGCTCGCGGCGGTCATGCGGCGCTTTTCCCGCACGATTGCCGTGGCGACCCGGCGCGCGGTGCGGCAGGCGGGTACGCCGGAGGGGAAACTGCGGGCGTACGTGGACAACCAGTTCTACGGGCTGGTGAACACCCGGCGGTTTTACACGGTGTCGCTGGATTTCCTGGCGGCGGCCACGCGCGACCCGGAGCTGATGGCGATGCAGCGGGCGTTCCTGGCCGAGTCGCTGGCGGTGGATCTGGAACTGGCGCGTCTGGCGGGCCCTGCGGGCGCGGAGGGCCGGGCGCGGCTGCTGCGGGCGCTCGTGGAGGGCCTCAGCGTGCGGTTTCTGGCGGACGCCGAGCCGGACCTGGAGGTGTACCGCGCCGACTGCATGACGGGCCTGCGGGCCGTGCTGGGCTGGCCGGCGGAAGGCGCGGCGGTCAGCACGCAGAGTCTGCGCTGACCGCCGAGCTGCGGTTCAGACGTGCACGCCGTCCAGCGTGGCAATGCCGTGCTTCAGGGCGTACAGGGCGGCCTGGGTGCGGCTGTCCAGGCCGAGTTTGCTGAGCAGGCGGGACACGTGGGTTTTCACGGTGGCCTCGCTGACGCCCTGGTCGGTGGCGATGTCGCGGTTGCTGTAGCCGTGCGCGAGGAGTTGCAGGACGATGGTTTCCTTGGGCGTGAGGCTCTCGCGCATCTCGCCGCCCCGGAAGTCCCGCACGAGACGCTTGGCGGCTTCGGGGTGCAGGCGGACCTCGCCGCGCGCGGCGGCGTGGATGGCGTCGGCCAGCGTGTCGGAACTGGCGTCCTTGAGCATGTAGCTGATGGCGCCCGCCTCGATGGCGCCGTTCACCTTGTGCTCTTCCAGGGTGCTGGTCAGGGCGATGACCTCGGTGTCCGGGTGCTGGCGTTTGAGGGTGCGGGTGGCGGTGATGCCGTCCATGACGGGCATCATCAGGTCCATGATGACCACATCGGGGTGCAGGGTGGCGGCGGCCTGGAGGGCTTCCTCGCCGTTGGCGGCCTCGCCGATGACGTCAATGAGGGGGTCGAGGCCCAGGAAGAGGCGCAGGCCCTGGCGGACGACGGCGTGGTCGTCGACGAGCAGCACGCGAACGGCGGGGGGCTGGCGGGTGGGGTCGTGGGTCATGGGGTCTCCGGGTGGGGTCAGGGTCGCGTGGGCATCCGGGTGGGTGCAGGTGGGGTGGGCGGTTCGGGCGCGGCGCGGGTGGTCACGGTGACGCGGCTGCGTCCGGCGTCCACGAACACGTCGAGGTCCGGGGCGGGACTGGGGGGCTGATCTGCGGGGAAGGTGTCGGTGTCGCGGTCGGGGTAGCGGACGCGGGCGGTCAGGCCGGGTGGGAGGAGCAGGGTGACGTGCCCGCTCTGGGTGCGGATGTCGAGGTTGCCGCGTGTGTGGCTGGTGGCGGTGATGCGGATGTCGCCGCTGCCGGTGGTGACGGTGCCGCGCCCGGTGAGGACCGGCAGGGTCAGCTGGATGTCGCCGCTGTCCGTGCCGATGCCCAGCGTCTGGGCGGTCTGCCCGGCGAGATTCAGGTGCTGGTTCCCGCTGCTGGTGTTGACGCGCAGGGCGTCGGTGCGGCTGCCGGTGGGGGCGCTGAGGGTGACGGGGCCGCTGCGGCTGACCACGCTGATCGCCCCGGATTCCCGGCCGGGCAGGTTCAGCGTGAGGTCCCCGCTGTCACTGCGCACGGTCAGGGCCCGCAGGCGCAGCGGCGTGAGGTTCAGGCGCTGCTGGCCGCTGGCGGTGGCGGTGCTCAGCGTGACGGGCAGGTCGCGGCTGAGCGCCACGTCCAGGGCGTGCTGCACGCCTTCGGGGCCGCCGATGATCATGCCGCGTTCCCGCAGGGGCTGCACGTTCAGGGTCAGCCGGGCACTGACGCTGCGCCCCTGGCGGGTCACCTCGGCCTGCACGGGGTTCCGGGCGCGGTGGTGCGCCAGGCCACGCAGGACGTACGGCGTGCCGCCCGGCAGGGGCGTGACGGTCAGGTCGGCGCGGTCGCCGCTGACGGTCACGGCGGCGCTGCCCGCTAGGTCCAGCGGCAGGGGACCGTCGCGGTGCACGCTGATGGGCGTGTCCTGCACGCTCATGCCGGGCGTCAGGGTGCGGGCGCTGCCCAGCCACATCAGGGCGCCGCCGGCGGCGGCGATCAGCAGACCCCACGCCATGCGGCCCAGCGTGCCGCCCAGGGGCCGGGAGGCCGGTACGCTGGTCACGGGGCGCTCCCGGAGTCTGCGGCGCCGGGCGTGCGGGGCAGGGTCAGGGTGACGAGGGTGCCCTGGTCGGCCGCGCTGCGCACGAGCAGGGTGCCGCCCGCCCCGGCGGCGCGTTCGCGCATGCTGCGCTGGCCCAGCGTGCCGCGCCCCTGGGCGTTCACGTCGAAGCCGCGCCCGTCGTCGCGGACACTCAGGGTGACGTGCGCGGCGTCCTGCGTGACGCTCAGCCACACGGCGCGTGCGCGGGCGTGCTTGACGGTGTTGTGCAGGGCTTCCTGCGCCACGCGGTACGCGGCGGCCTGCGCGTCGGGGCTCAGGTCCGGTTCCTCGCGCAGGTCGGCGTGCACGGTCAGGCCGTGGCGGGCTTCCAGGGCGTGGGCGTGCTGGGTGAGCGCGGCGATCAGGCCGCCTTCCTCCAGCGCGTCGGGGCGCAGGCTGAACAGCAGCGCCTTCATCTCCGACACGCCGCCCTCCGCGAGGCGGATGGTGTACTCCAGGCTCTGGCGGGTGCGGTCCGGGTCGCGTTCCAGGGTGGCGCGGGCGGTCTTAGCGCCCAACGTGATGCCGTACAGCGCCTGCGCGACGCTGTCGTGCAGTTCCCGCGCCAGCCGGGCGCGTTCGAGTTCCCCGGCGCGCGCGCCGGCCCGCTCGATCAGCTGCGTGGCGTGCAGCGCCGTGCCTGCGTGATCGGCAATGGAGAGCAGGAACGCCAGTTCGTCCGCGCCGGGCCGCGTGCCGGGCGCGTACAGGGCGCGCAGGGTCCCACCGTCCCCGCCGGCACTGGCGGGCAGCGTGACGGGCAGGGTGGCCAGGGCCGCCCCGCCGCGCAGGGGCGTCAGGCTGGCCTCACCTGGCGCGGGCGGGCGGGTTAGGGGTCCAGCCAACGCCGTGAGGTCCGGGCCTGCCGCGCCCGGGCCGGGCAGGTCCGGCAGGAAGCCCAGGTCCTGCGCGAGCAGGGTGCCGTCCGCGGTGACCAGCACGACGGCGTCGGCGGTGCTGGCTTCGCGTGCCTGCACGGTCAGGTCGCGCAGCGTGGCGTGCAGGTCGTCGCCCAGCGCGACCCGCCCGGCGGCGCGGCGCAGGGCGATCACCTCACGCCGGGCGGCCTCGGCCGCGTCCTGGGCCAGAAGCGCGGCGCCCAGGCGGGTCCACATGCGGCCCATCAGGTTCAGCACGCCGGCCGTGACGATCAGCGCGCCCGCCCCGGTCAGCATCAGCCCGGTGATGGCCAGCGGCCCGGGGCGCAGCGTCCACTCGTTCCACACCAGGGGCACGCTGGTGTTCAGCGCCCACAGGGGCGCGCCCAGACCCAGCACCACGGCCGCCAGGAGCGCCGCGAGCACCACCCAGCAGATCAGGCCCAGCGGCAGCTGAATCACGTGGAACAGCAGCGTGCGGTACGTGGCCGGTTCAGCCAGCGTGGCGCCCAGCCAGCCCAGCAGCCCGCCGGACGACAGGCCCGGGGCGGCGCGCGCGAACCGCACGCCCAGCACGCCGGTCAGGGCGCGCTGCACGTCCCCAAGTGCCGTGACCAGCCACAGCGCCGCGATCAGGAACAGGGCGCCCACCAGGACCGGCAGGGTCAGCACGCCGCCCAGTACGGTGGCCGTGAGCAGCGCGGCCACCAGCGCCCCGGCGGGCACGCTGAGCAGCACGTACGCGGCGGCGCGGTACGTGGATGGGTCCAGCAGCTCCGCCAGGACGTGGGCTCTGGCAGGGCGGGTGGGCTGGGGGGGGCGGCCCTGATCCATCACCCTTATCATGCCGCGCAGCGTAGCGGCCGCCCGGATGGGTGGGCGTCCCCCGAAAGGCGCACGCGCGGCTCAGGGACGCTCAGGGTCCGCTCCGGTCAGGTTGAACGTGGCGTGCTGCGCCGGCCAGTGGCGCAGCCACGTCAGGAAATCCCCGGGGGTCAGCGGACGCGCGAACAGGTAGCCCTGCATGGCCGCGCAGCCCAGCCGCAGCAGCTGCCGCACCTGCGCGGGCTCCTCGACCCCCTCGGCGATCACCTGAAGGTTCAGGGCGCGCCCCAGGCCCACGATGGCCGTGATGAGCGCCTCGGCCTGCGGGCCGTGACGGTCCGGCGCCAGGAACGACCGGTCGATCTTCAGGGTGTTCACTGGGAACGCGTGCAGGTAACTCAGGCTGGAGTACCCGGTGCCGAAATCATCAATGCTGACCTGCACGCCCAGCGCCCGCAGCGCCTCAAGGTTGCGCTGCACGTGCTCCACGTGACGCATCAGGATCGTCTCGGTCACCTCCAGTTCCAGCAGGTGGGCGCCCAGGCCGCTGCGGCGCAGTTCCTCCTGCACGGTGTCCAGGAAGGTGGGGTCCGTGAACTGCGCCGCGGAGATGTTCACGGACACCGGCAGCGCGTGCCCGGCCGTCACCCAACGCTGCGCCTGCTGGCACGCCTCGCGCAGCACCCAGCGGCCCAGCGGCAGGATCAGACCGGTGTCCTCCGCGACCGGAATGAACGTGGCGGGCGGCACCGGTCCGTGCGGCCCGTTCCAGCGCAGCAGGGCCTCGGCGCCCAGCACCTCGCCGCTCTGGGGGTTCACCTTGGGCTGGTACACGAGGTGGAACTGCCCCGCGTCCAAGGCGGCGCGCAGGTCATGCCGGAGCTGCTGCTGCCGCTGGTTCTCATCATGCAGCGCGCGGGAGTAGAAGTGGTGACGGTTTCGGCCGTCCGCCTTGGCGCGGTACATGGCCGCGTCGGCATGTTTGAGCAGGTCGTCCGGACCGTCGCCGTCTGCTGGGTACAGCGCCGCGCCCACACTGACCGTCACGTGCAGCGTCTGCCCCTCTACGACGTAGGGCGCAGTGACGGCGGACATGAGCTTGCGGATCACGGTCTGCACGTGCGCCGGGTCGTGCACGTCAGGCAGCAGGATGATGAACTCATCGCCCCCCTGTCGGCTGACTGTGTCCGACGCGCGCAGGCTGCCCAGCAGGCGGCGGGCCACCTCGCGCAGCAGTTCGTCCCCCACGTGGTGCCCCAGGCTGTCGTTCACGTCCTTGAAGTGATCGAGGTCAAGGAACAGCACCGCGAAGTTCACGCCCCGGCGCCGGGCCAGCCGGGTGGCCTGCGCAATCCGGTCCCGCAGCAGCACCCGGTTGGGCAGGTCCGTCAGCGTGTCGTGCTGCGCGAGGTGACTCATGCGCAGCGCCATGGCGCGCGTCTCGCTGACGTCATGAAAGACGATCACGGCGCCCAGCAGTTCCCCGTCGTCACTGATGATCGGCGCGGCGGAATCCTGCACGCTGAACAGCGTCCCGCTCCGGTCCCGCAGGACCGTGTCGCCCGCCATGCCCATGATGGTCCGCTGCGCGAGCGCGGCCCGCAGCGGGTTGGGAATGGGCGTCAGCGAGCCCTCCTGCGCCAGCGGCATGACCGTCTCGATGGGCTGCCCGGCCGCGTCCTCGTTCGTCCAGCCGGTCATGCGCTGCGCGACCGGGTTCAGGAACGTGACCCGCCCGTGCGGATCGGTGGTGATCACGCTGTCCCCGATGGACGCCAGGGTCACGCGGGCCAGTTCCCGCTGCTCCCGCAGGGCCTGCTCGGCCGTGCGCCGCGCCGTGACGTCCGTGCCCAGCGCGAAGAACCCACGCACCTCGCCGCCCTGCACGTCCGGCACGTAATGCAGCTGCGCGTGCCGCTCGCGTCCCGCCGGGTCGAGGATCGTCCGGTCAAACAGCTGCTCCTGCCCGCCCAGCACCGCCTCGATCATGGGCTGGTTCGCCCGGTACGTGTCCGGGCCGATCACCTCACTGATGTGCCGCCCCAGCATCTGCTCCGGGGTCTTCCCGAACCAGTCGACGTACATGCGGTTCCCGAAGCGGTTGCGGCCGCGCGCGTCCCAGTAGCCGATCATGGCGGGCAGGTTGTGCAGCACCACCTCCAGATCCTGCTGCACCTGCACGCGGGCCGTCACGTCCGACAGGATGCCGCTCACGCGGGTCACGGCGCCGTCCACGCTGCGCCCCGTGATCCGCCCGCGCACCGCCAGCCAGCGCTCCACCCCGTCCGCCCCCCGCTGGCGGTACTCGGCATTCAGCTGCTCCGCCTTGCCGTTCAGGTGCCGCCGGTAGGCCCGCAGGAGGCGGGAACGTTCGGCAGGACGCACGGCCTGCCACCAGTCCCGCAGATTCCCACGCAGCAGACCCGCGCCGCCCAGCTGAAGGCAGCGGTCCGTGCAGTCCAGCTGCCCGGTCTGCGGGAACCAGTCCCAGATGCCGTCCTGGCTCGCCTCGACCGCCACGCGCAGCCGGTCCGTGACGTTCTGAAGTTCCGTCACGTCCTGCACCTGCGAGAGCAGGCCAGCAGGCACCCCCAGATCATCAACCAGCAGGGACACATTCACCAGCGCCTCCACGACGCGGCCATCACGGTGCAGGTACCGCTTGCGGCGCTCGAACCCGTCCTGCTGGCCGCTCAGGGTCCGCTGCACCTGCGCCTCATCGCCCGGCAGGTCATCCGGGTGGGTCACGTCCCCCGAGGCGCGGCTCAGCAGTTCCTCCGGCGAGTAGCCCAGCGCTGCGCACAGGGCGTCATTGACGGCCAGGAAGGTCCCGTCCGGACGCAGCAGGGCCATGCCGATCGGAGAGCGGCGGAAGACGGCCTCGAACAGGCGGGCACGCCGATCAGGCACGCCGGGTACTCCAGGAAGACGAGCAGGGCATGACCGTCATCGTACTTGCCCGTAAGGCTCACGCACCCCAACCTCGACGAGCACGCGGGCCGCGCTGCATGGCCCCTGCATACGGCGCTCCGCTGCCGCATTCACGGCTGTGGCGGGTCCGGCATCATTCATGGCCCAGTGTGGCCCGAGCACCACGTGAGCGTCAGGTTGTGCGGCCCAGTTCCGCAGATCTCCCGGCCTAGTCTGGGACGCCTCCTGCGCTGTGCAGGGGCACCAGTCGAATGCACACCCGGTCCGGGTGCGCTCAGAGTATGTGGTCCTCTCTGCTTGGCCGGCCCGCTGACCCCTCTCCGTGGGCGCTCAGTGGCGCTGGGCCTGTTCCGGCTGAGCGTCGCTGGACGTCAGGCGAATCAGGTGTTGCCAGTCCATGAGGAGGTGATGCATCTGATCTTCCTGCGCGGCGTACGAGAGCGGTTTGATCAGGTAATCACTGGCGCCCGCGTCGGTGGCCGCCTGTCGGTCCTGTGGATCATTGCTGCCGCTCCGCACGACGACGTTCACGTTGCACAGCCGCCTGGACGCCCGCAGGGCAGCGAGAACGGCAAGTCCAGACATGCCGGGCAGGTGGAGGTCCAGCAGGATCAGGTGGGGTAGCTGCTCTGCCTCGTCCAGGTAGGCCAGGGCGGCCGCGCCGGACCGGACGCCGATCAGGTTCACGGTCTGCACCTCTCCCTCCAGCATGGCTTCCACCAGCAGGAGCTCTTCAACCTGATCGTCTACCAGGAGGAGTCGGAAAGGTTCCATCCTGGACAGTATGCGCGAGACTTGCGCCGAACACCTTCACGACGCAGCTTCAATGTTCAAATGATAAATGTTCCAAATGAAAATATCTCTGCGTCGGTGGTGAATGGCACACAACCTGGCACTGGGAGGGGCCACAACCTTCCTGAAGGGCGAACTGCCCAACTCTGCTGGGCAGTTCACCAGCAGCACTTCCAGCCAACACCCTGGCACCCGCCTGAGCATGCTCTAGAACAGCCCCAGCTTCTTTCTCGATCGGCTGCGCGGTCCATCAGTTGAGAGAGGCACGGGCAGCCCTGTGAAACAGAGGGATTCAGGGCTGCCCGACCGCGCGCCCACGCGGCCTGGATTGATCCACCGCGCCTCACTCGGCGGGTCCCTTCAGTGGACAATGGACGCCGAAGTGTAACTTCCTAATTGATGATGGCGCCTTCATGTGCCACCCTGACCTGTTATGACTTCTTCCCGTCACCTGTGCATCCTGCTGATCGACGACAATCCGGCCGATTGTCTGCTGGCGGAAGAGGCGTTCGAGATGCATGCGGAGCAGGTCACCGTGAAAGTTATCCAGGACGGACAGAACGCACTGAACTGGCTTCAGGCGCAGGCGGCGAAGGATTCACTGCCGGACGTGGTGCTGCTGGATGTCAACATGCCCGCCATGAGCGGCTTTGAGGTCCTGACGGCCATTCGCGGGGACACGACGTTCCGGCACCTGCCGGTGGTGATGCTGACCACGTCCGACCGGGAGGAAGATATTGACCGGGCGTACGAACTTGTCGCGAGTTCCTACCTGGTCAAGCGGCGGGATTTCCAGGGCTTCCTGGATCAGGTGGACAGCCTGGTGCGCTTCTGGAGTCAGGTCCGTTTCCGGCGGCGAACGAACCTGATGAGCTGAGGCCTGAGCGCAGCGCACGGACGCCGGTCGACACGAAGCCCAGGCGTCCGCACCGTGCTCGTCGTCCACGCTGGCCATGGGCGCACGGCAAGTGCGCCAAAACCGGGCCTTCACTGATCCCCCTGGCAGGTGGCGTGGTGCTCACTCAAGGGCACGGCTCAGCTTGAGTGGACTGGACCCGCGCCGGAAGCCAAAAGAACAACGCCTCCTACGTAGGAGGCGTCGATGTGTGGTGGGCGGTATAGGATTTGAACCTACGACCCTTCGCGTGTGAAGCGAATGCTCTACCGCTGAGCTAACCGCCCGTGTTGGTGGGCCCTGCCGGATTTGAACCGGCAACCAATCGGTTATGAGCCGACTGCTCTGACCGTTGAGCTAAGAGCCCTCAGAGCTTTATGGCCGCCCTGCATTCAGGGCGAGGGGAAGTGTACCAACGGCCCGGCGGGTTGTCAAACCCTCGTGGGCGCCGTTGCCTGAGTGTTGGCGGCGACCCGAGCGGTCCGGGCGGGTAGAGTGCGGGGCATGCGTGTCGTGCATGTGGCGTCCGAGGTGTTTCCGTTCTCGCGGTCCGGCGGGCTGGGTGATGTGCTGGGGGCGCTGCCCGCGCAGCAGGCCCGGCTGGGCGCGCAGGTGACGGTGGTGTCCCCGTGGTACGCGGACATCACGCAGGCGGTGCGGGAGGTGTGGCGTGGTCCGCTGGAGGTGCCGGGTTCGGTGCCGCTGACGGACGTGCGGGTGGGGGCGTTCACGGAGGGCGGCGTGCAGTTCCTGTTCGTGGGGCTGGACGCGTTTGACCGTCCGGGGTTGTACTTCCCGGATGACGTGTGGCGCTTCACGCAGTTCGGGCGGGCGGTGCTGCCCGCGCTGGAGCAGGTGGGGGTGGTGCCGGACGTGCTGCACGGGCATGACTGGCAGGCGGGTCTGGTGGTGGCGCGGGCGCGGCTGGCGGGCCTGCGGGCGGTATTCAGCGTGCATAACCTTCAGTACCAGGGGCGCTGGAACCTGATGGACGGGGTGGGCTGGACGGGCCTGCCGGACGGGGTGTTCACGGCTGAGGGCCTGGAGTTCCACGGGGACGTGAACCTGATGAAGGCGGGGCTGGTGTTCGCGTCGCAGGTCACGACGGTCAGTCCGACGTACGCGCAGGAGATCACCACGCCGGAGTACGGGGAGGGTCTGGATGGCCTTCTGATCCGCCTGACGCATGAGGGGCGTCTGAGTGGCATCCTGAACGGCCTGGATCAGGAGCGCTGGGATCCGCGGACGGACGCGGACATCACGCCGTTCGGGCAGCTGGCGGGCAAGGCGGCGTGCGGGGCGGCGCTGCGGGCCGAGTTCGGGCTGGATGACGCGCCCATCCTGGCGACCGTCAGTCGCCTCGCGGAGCAGAAGGGCATGGACCTGCTGATCGCGGCGCTGCCCGAACTGACGCGGGCGTGGAATGTGGTGGTGCTGGGCGGCGGTGATCCGCGCCTGGAGGCGGGGCTGCGCGAGTGGGACGCGCACCCGCGCGTGGCGTTCGCGCAGGGCATGAATGAGCCGCTGGCGCACCGCATCTACGCGGGAGCGGACGCGTTTGCGATGCCCAGCCGCTTTGAGCCGTGCGGCCTGTCGCAGATGATCGCCATGCGGTACGGGACGCTGCCGGTGGTGCGTGAGACGGGTGGGCTGGTGGACACCGTGCCGCACGAGGTGGGGTTCCGCTTTGCCGGAGCGACCCCGGAAGCTCTGGCGGACGCGTGCGCGGCGGCGAGGTTGACTTTCGATGACCACGCGGAGTGGGCAGCGCGCGCGCAGGAGGCCATGAGTCTGGATTTCAGCTGGGACGGCCCGACCCGGGAGTACCTGGGCCTGTATGCTCGGGTCCTGAGTGGGCCGCTGCGGCCCCTGGTAGGCCTGGAGCGGGCGTGACCGCGCCACAGGAGAGGACCGTGCACGTCGAGCGGCTGTCCGGGGAGGGCCTGACCACCGCGCTGGCCGCGCTGTATGACGCCCCGCAGGAGGCGGTCGCGTGGATGGCGGACGTGTGCACGGCGGCGTGGGTGGCCTTTGAGGTGCAGCCCGGCGACGATGGCCCGCGCGAGGTGGTCCTGGGCGCGGCTGGGACGCGGCCCAGCCCGGCGCACGGGGCGGAACTGCTGGGCGGCGTGTTCAGCGGGCCGCTGCGGGATGAGGCGGCGCTGGCGCTGGCGGACGCCGCACGTGCCGAGGTGGGCCGCGCGTACGTGTTCGCGGACGGGCACCTGTTCCCGCCGGAGCCGTTCCTGACGCTCGGCTGGCGTGAGACGGGCGCGTACCGCCGCCTGGAGGGCCGCGTGCCCTACCGGCACGTGACGCCGCCGGACGGCGTGACCCTGCGCACGCTGGCGGACACGCCCCACGCGGCGCGGCTGGAGGCGCTGCGCACGTACGAGGACCGCATCGGGCATCACGCGGTGCATGAGGACGCCGCGCGGGACGGCGCGGGGGATTTCGACGCGCACATTAGCGTGATGGCCCTGGATGACCAGGGCCGCGGGGTGGGCGTGTGCCGCGCCGCCATCGAGGACGGGCAGGGCCGCGTGGACGCGCCGGGCGTGCATCCGTTGTGGCGCCATTCGTCGCTGCGCTCGGCGCTGCTGAACGAGGTGAACACGCACCTGCGCGCGCGGGGCGTGACGCAGCTGAGCATGGATTCCTGGGGGGACACGCCCGAGGAGCTCGCGCACGACCTGAAGTGGGGTCTGCACGTCATGGATGAGACGCCGCTGCTCAGCTCTCCTTAAGGGGGTTCGGAGAGTTCGGGAGGTAGGCGCAGCCCTCTTCTCCTGTGGCGCACGCTCCACGTCTCACACCCCCTGAGGTACCATCGGGGGTGTGAATCTCGCGGTTGTGCTTGTGTCCCCCAAAACTCCGGGCAATATCGGGTCGGCGGCGCGCGCCATGCTAAACATGGGCGCGCGGGACCTGCGGCTGGTCGCGCCGCGCTGCGATCACCTGGATTCCGGCGCGGTGGCCATGGCGGTGCACGCCGCGGATCTGCTGCGTGGGGCGAAGGTGTACCCGACGCTGCGTGAGGCGCTGGCCGACCGGGACCTGAGCGTGGGCACCACGGCGCGCCTGCGGGCGGATCTGGCCCCGCCGCAGCATCCGGCGTACGTTCGCCCGCTGGTGCGCGCGGCGGCCGCGCCCGCGCTGGTGTTCGGGCCGGAGGAGACGGGGCTGATCAACAGTGACCTGGAGCAGTGTCAGGTGGCGGTGCGCATCCCGACCGGGGATTACGCGAGCTTGAACCTCGCGCAGGCGGTGCTGCTGGTGTGCTACGAGTTCCTGCAGGGGCAGGAGGATCTGCCCGAGCGGCAGCGCAAGACGGCCACGCGTGAGGAGATGGAGGCCCTGTACGGGCACCTGCGCGAGACGATGACCCTGATCGGGTACACGGACGCGGTGCGCGCGCGGCACACGCTGCGGCTGTGGCGGGCGGTGCTGGACCGCGCGCTGATGAGCAGCGCCGAGAGCCGCCTGTTCCGCGGCCTGCTGCGGCAGGTGCAGTGGAAGGTCGACGACGCCGCGGCGCGCGGCACGACCGAACCCAGGACCGCTCCGGTGGCGGGCGCACCGGCGGGCGACGAACAACTCGAAGACTGAGGTGCGTGGTCCCGCTGGTCGCACCGCCTTCTGCCCGCGCGGGACGGGCGGCCCGGCCCCCCGGGCCTAGACTGGGGGCATGACGGACGCTCCTGCGCCGCGCCAGCCCACTCCTGACGCCCTGACCCCCGACCTCTCCCCCGCCCCGGACGCGCTGGAGGACACCCCGGTGCGGGGGCGCGGGCCGCGCAGTTTCCGCCTGTCGGACCGCGTGCGGGTCGTGCGCAACGTGCTACCGCCGCTGATCGTGCTGGTGGTCGGGGTGGTGGAGTTCCTGATCTCGCTGCTGCGCAGTCCCACGCAGGAACTCTGGGCGCACCTGCTGTTCTACGGACTGGTGGGGCCGGCCGTGACGTACTTCAGCGTGGAATGGATCGCGGAGGGCACCCGCGCGCGTGAGCGGGCCGAACGGCAGCTGCTGGACCTGTACGGTGAGCTGCGGGTGTCGCACGCGCGGCTAGGCGCGGTGCAGGAACTCATGCGCGACCTGTCGGACGCGGCGGACATGGGCGCGGTACTGGACGTCGCGGCGCGCGGCGCGGTCCGCGTGACGGGCGCGCAGCGGGCCACGCTGACCGTACCGGGCGGCCTGAGTGGCACAGCCCGCGCCGACGGGGCTGAACCGGCGGGGCCGCTGCACCCGCTGAAGGTGCCGGTGCCGGGCGGCGGGGCGCTGGCGCTGCACTTTCAGGAGGCTCCCCCGGCGGACGCGGAGGCCCTGGCGCAGGCGCTGGCAGCGGAGGTGGCGCGCGGCGTGGAGGCGGTGCGGCAGCGGACGCTGGACCTGATGACGCTGTACTCGGTGGATCAGAGCATCCGCGCGGAGCGGAACATGCGCCGCCTGCTGGGCCGCGTGACGCACGCCATGGCGGGCCGCGTGGGCGCGGGCGCGCGCGCGGTGGTCCTGAGTGACCAGGACGGCGTGCTGCGCCTGGAGTACGCGCAGGACGCGCACGGCGAGCGGCGAGGCGGGGTCGCCCCGGCGTTCGCGCAGCGGGTCGCGCAGGCCGAGGCGCCCCTGAAGGCCGCGGAAGCAGAGGCCGGGGAGGTCTTCCCGGAGGCGCGCAGCGTGCTGGGCCTGCCCATGCGGGACGAGGAGGGCCTGGTGGGCGTGCTGCTGCTGGGCGACCCGGACCCGAACGCCTTCGATGACGCGCGGGTGTCGCTGCTGGGCCTGATGGCGGGTCAGGCAACACTGGCGGTCCGCAACGCGCGGGCGTACCTGTACTCGGAGGAACTGGCGATCAGTGACGAGCGCGCCCGCATTGCCCGGGAAATCCACGACGGGGTGGCGCAGTCCCTGGCCTTCGCGGCGCTGAAGCTGGACCTCGTGGCCCGCCAGCTGCACTCGGACCCCGCGAAGGCCGAGGCGGAGGTGCGCGCCGCGACGACGCTACTGCGCGAGCAGATCCGCGAGGTGCGCCGCTCGATCTTCGCGCTGCGCCCCATTGACCTGGAACGCTACGGCCTGCTGGAGACCGTGCGGCGGTACGTGCTGGATTTCGGCGAGCAGAACAACCTGCGCGTGAACCTGAACGTCAGTGGGGACGTGCACCTCGCACCGGGGGACGAGGCGGTCGTGTTCCGCATCCTGCAGGAGAGCCTGAACAACGTCGCCAAGCACGCCCGCGCGCAGGAGGTCAAGGTGACGCTGCACGGCGCGGAGCAGGTGACGCTGCGTGTGCAGGACGACGGCGCGGGCTTCGACCCGGAAACCATCACGGGCCGCGTGAGCAGCGCGGGCGGCCTGGGCCTCCTGCAGATGCGTGAACGGATCGAGGCGCGCGGCGGGCTGTACCGCGTGCTGTCCAGTCCGGGGCACGGCACGCTGGTCGAGGCGGAACTCCCGCAGGGCTGACCGGTCAAGGGCACGTGCCGCGGTCAGCGCATGGATCAGCAGGTCTGCTGGATGAATTCCAGCATGGAGTAGCTGCTCCGCTGTGCAGCTCTGCTCCTTGCGCGCCGACCGGGCCGGAGTTTTCGGTCCTGGCGGTCACCTGGCCGTGCACCTGCCTGCCCTAGTGCGCGCAGCGACGCAACAGGGCGTTCACGTAAGTCACGACGACAGGGGCCGAGGTCAGCCGGGCCACCCTGCCGTGCAGCCTCCCGGATGGAGCGGCAGGTACGGCTCGACGGGCTGCGCGCCTGGGCTCCGTATCAGACGGCTGCACGGGGCTCATTCCGGGGTAGGTCAGCCGGGCAGCGCGGCGCGGATCTTCGTTTCCATGCCTTTCAGGACGCTGGGGTGGCGCAGGGCGTTCACCAGGGCGCGGGTGGCGTGGTGTTCGCTGCCGCCCAGGGCGCCCTGAAGGTGGTCCTGGATGGCGGGGTGCAGGTGCCCGCGGGGCCACAGCAGGTCGCGCAGCAGGTCGGCGGCGGGCAGGTGCGTGACGGCGCCGTCGCCGCTGCGGGTCAGGCGGAGGGTGGCGTGGCCGTGCGCGTCGCAGGTCAGGGTGGCGTGGACGGGGTGCCCGGCGTGGCGGGTGACGTGTTCCAGGGTCTGCTGGAAGGCCTTCACGAGGTTCAGGGCGAGGCTGCGGCCCAGCAGGGTCAGGCGTTCGGGGTCGTGGGTGGTGACGCGCAGGGTGTGCGTGAGTTGCCGGGCGAGGCGGTCGCCTTCGGTCATCAGGGCGGCGTGGGGGTCAGGGGCGGCGGGGTCGGGCGTCATGGGTCTCCGGGGGGTGGACTGTCTGGACAGGTAGGCCGTGGCGGGGTGGGGGCGGCGGGAACCGATGAAGGCAGGGTTTGAGCGGCTTAGTGTAAGCTCATCGGGTATGAACGTCATTGGGAAAGTCACTGTGCTGCCTCAGCTGCCGCCCAGCATCGCGCGGCTGTCTGAGCTGGCTTACAACCTCTACTGGTCGTGGACGCCGCACGCTCAGGCGCTGTACGAGGAACTTGACGCCCCAAATTGGGAGCGCTTCCAACACAATCCGGTCCGTCAGCTGCTCGAGGTGCCCCAGGCCCGCCTGGAACAGGCCGCCGCCGACCCCGCATACCTCGCGCGCTACGCGAAGGTCATGGCCGACTTCGACGCCTACATGGGCAAGCAGGACACCTGGGCCGCGAAGAACGCCGCCAGCATGAAGCCGGTCGCGTACTTCAGCATGGAGTACGCCTTCCACGAGTCCCTGCCCATCTACTCCGGCGGCCTGGGCGTCCTGGCGGGCGACCATTGCAAGAGCGCCTCGGACCTCGGGATTCCCTTCACGGCAGTCGGCATGCTGTTCCACCAGGGCTACTTCCGGCAGCTGTTCGACAAGGACGGCTGGCAGAACGAGGCGTACGACGAACTTGACCTGACCACCCTGCCCATCACGCCGGCCCTGACCGAGAAGGGTGAGGAGGCGCGCGTGAAGGTCCGCATCGGCGAGCGCGACGTGCACGTCCGCATCTGGAACCTGAACGTGGGCCGCATCAAGGTGTTGCTGCTCGACACGAACGTCCCCGAGAACAGCGAGGACGACCGCAAGCTCACGGCCCGCCTGTACGGCGGCAACCAGGAACTGCGCGTGCAGCAGTACGTCCTGCTGGGCGTCGCGGGCATCCGCGCGCTGCGCGTCCTGAACGTCCCCGGCGACGTGTACCACATGAACGAGGGCCACGCCGCGCTGCTGGGTCTGGAACGCACCCGCGAGTACGTAGCGCGCGGCCTGGACTTCAAGACCGCCCTGGAAACGGTGGCCAGCTCGACGCTGTTCACCACGCATACGCCCGTCGCCGCCGGGAACGACGCCTTCGCGTACGACCTGATGGACCGCTACATCGGCGCGTGGCCCGCGCAGCTCGCCACCAGCCGCGACGAGCTGTACCGGCTCGCCGAGCACGAGCAGATGTGGGACGGCCACCCGGTGCCCACCTTCTCCATGACGGTGTTCGCGCTGAACATGAGCCGCGCGGCGAACGGCGTGTCCGAACTGCACGGCGAGGTCAGCCGCGACATGTGGAAATTCCTGTACCCCGGCGCGGAAACCGAGGAGGTGCCGATCGGGCACGTCACGAACGGCGCGCACAACCTCACGTTCACCAGCCAGGCCATGCGGGACCTGCTGGGCACCGTCTTGCCCGTCGACTGGACCGAGCGGCTGGAAGACGAGCAGATGTGGACGGCCGTGGAGAAGCTGACCGACCAGCAGCTGCAGGACGTGCAGCGCGACATGAAGCGCGACATGATCACCTTCGTGCGCGGCCGCATGCGCGAGCAGATGCTCCGCAACGGGGCGTCCGCCGCCGACGTGGCCGCCACCGACACCCTGCTCGACGAAAACACCCTGACCATCGGCTTCGCGCGCCGCTTCGCGACGTACAAGCGCGCCACGCTGCTGTTCCGCGACAAGGCCCGCCTGAGCCGCATCGTGAACCACCCCGAGCGGCCCGTGCAGTTCGTGTTCGCCGGGAAGGCCCACCCGGCCGACAACCCCGGCAAGTCCTTCATCCAGGAGATCTACAAGATCAGCCAGGAACCCGAGTTCCGCGGCAAGATCGTCATCCTGGAAAACTACGACATGCACGTCGCCCGTCACCTCGTGCAGGGCGTGGACATCTGGCTGAACAACCCCCGCCGCCCCCTGGAGGCCTCCGGCACCAGCGGCATGAAGGCCAGCTTCAACGGCAGCCCCAACCTGTCCATCCTCGACGGCTGGTGGCGTGAAGGCTACGACGGCACGAACGGCTGGCCCATCGGCGAGGAACGCGAGTACGCCGACCTGAACGTCCAGGACGACGCGGACGCCTTCAGCATGTACCACACGCTGGAAACCGACATCACCCCCCGCTACTACGGCGGCCTGAGCGGCCAGCCCAGCTGGGCGTCCACGGTGCGCCGCGCCATCCAGACGGTCAGCCCGCGCTTCTCCATGCAGCGTCAGGTGATTGACTACGTGCAGAAGTACTACCAGCCCATCGGGGAGCGCGGCGCGAAACTGGCCAGTGGGAACAGCACCCGCGCCCGCGAGATCGCCGCGTGGAAGGGCTGGGTCCGCCAGCAGTGGCCCTACACCACCCTGACTGCCCAGGCGCAGCTGCCCGCCACCGCCCACCCCGGCCAGACCGTCCCCGTGAGCGCGCAGGTGAACCCGGCCGGGATCAACCTGGACGAACTGCGCGTCGAGGCCGTGCTGAACCGCGGCGGCCACCTGACCCGCGTGCCCCTGACCAGCCGCGGCGGCGGCACGTACAGCGCCGACCTGCCCCTGAAGGACAGCGGCCTGTACTCGGTCGGCGTGCGCATGGTGCCCGTCCTGGACGGCCTGAGCAACGACCTGGAAGCGGGCCTGATCAAGTGGGCCTGAACCCCTCCTGACCTTCGTTTCCCCCTCCCCGACCGGGAGGGGGTTTTTCGCTGTCTGCACGCTCCCTGACGCGGTGACAGCCCCGCCGCAGCGGCGCCCGGTACGCTCAGGCATGAGCGAGCAACTGGAGCGTGGGAAACGCAAACGCGCGCAGGTCATGGGGCAGGAGTACGTGGACCGGGCGTTCAGTGGGGATCCCGAAGCGTTCGGCGCGGACTACCAGCGCTTTCTCACCGAGTACGCCTGGGGCGCCGCGTGGGGCCGCGGAAACCTAACCGACCGGGAGCGGCACATGGTCACGCTGGGCATCCTGGCCGCGCTGGGCCGCGAGCGGGAGTTCGAGGGGCACGTCCGCGCCACCCGCAACACCGGCGTGAGCGAACGGGACCTGAGCGACGTGCTGCATCAGGTGGCGATCTACGCGGGCGTCCCGGCGGGCCTGAGCGGATTCACCATTGCCAGGCGGGTGCTGGAGGAGCGGGACTAAGCATTCCGGCGGAGCAGACACCCGCGCCCGCCACACCCGCGGGGAGTGCTCTAATGCCCGCCATGTCCTGCGTTCTGCCCCGCCCTGTCCTCCGGCTGCCGGCTGCGGCGTTCACCTGCCGGCACCGCGCCGGCGCGTGGACGCCCCGCCGGGGACCCGTCCAGTGTCCGCTCGTCTCTGCCCGGGTTGAACGGCGTTGACCAGCACCGCACCCGCAGGCCGGTTCAGCCTGCCGCCCGTGCCGTCCCTGCTGCTGGCCATGCTGAGCATTCAGGGTGGCGCGGCCTTCGCGAAGACGCTGTTTCCCACGCTGGGCCCGGCCGGGACGACCACGGTCCGCGTGGCGCTGGCCGCGGCGCTGCTGATGCTGGTGTTCCGCCCCGCCCTGCACCGCCTGACGTGGGTGCAGTGGCGCGCGATCCTGCCGTACGGCGCGGCGCTGGGCCTGATGAACCTCGCGTTCTACGAGTCGCTGCGGCTGCTGCCGCTGGGGCTGGCGGTCACGCTGGAGTTCGTGGGGCCGCTGCTGCTGTCACTGGCGCTGTCGCGTCGCCCGCTGGACGTGGCGTGGGTGGCGCTGGCCGGGCTGGGCATCGTGCTCATCTCGCCCCTCGGCAGCGGCGGGGCCACGAACGCACCGGTCATGGGGATCGTGCTGGCGCTCGTGGCGGGCGGCATGTGGGCGCTGTACATCCTGGCGGGGGGCGCAGTGGGCCGGCGGGTGCCCGGGACGACCGGTGTGGTCGCGGGCATGCTGGTGGCCGCGCTGGTGACCGTGCCCTTTGGGGTGATTCAGGCGGGTCCGGCCCTCCTGGCGCCGCACGCGTTGCTGCTGGGGCTGGGCGTGGCGGTGCTGTCGAGCGCCCTGCCGTACACCCTGGAGATGCGGGCCCTGCGCGCCATTCCCGCCCGGATCTTCGGGGTGATGATGAGCGTCGAGCCGGCCCTAGCGGCCCTGAGCGGCCTGCTGTTCCTGGGCGAGCGCCTGAGTGCCGTGCAGTGGGCCGCGATGGCCTGCGTGATCGCCGCCAGTGCGGGCATCAACCTGACCGGCCGGGCCAGCGCGCACAGCGAACCTGAGCCCGTGAACTAGGGGAACAGGCGCAGGCCCGCCAACGGGGACGCTGCGCGGGCCTGTCTGACGTGCGGCGGATCTGCCCGCCGCGTCCTTACCAGCCGGCTTTGGTGGTAGTGGTGTCCTGACCGCTGCCGGTCATCAGGAGGCCCAGCTGGGTCTCGGTGGCGTTCGCGGCGTTCACCTCGCCCACGACCTTGCCCTCGTACATGACCAGAATCCGGTCGGCGAGACTCATGACCTCACCCAGGTCGGCGCTGACGAGCAGCACGGCCAGGCCCTGGTCGCGCGCCTCGACGATGCGGGCGTGAATGAACTCGATCGCGCCGATGTCCACGCCGCGGGTGGGCTGGCTGGCCACGAGGATCTTGGGGCCCTTGCGCATCTCGCGGGCCACGATGATCTTCTGCGCGTTCCCGCCGGAGTAGCTCCCGGCGGGCAGCGTGGCGCTGCGGGGGCGAACGTCGTACTGCTCGCTCAGGGCGCGGGCGTTTTCCTCGATGACGTCCTGCTTCAGCAGGCCCATGGGGCCGGCGAAGGGCGCGCGGTCATGCTCGCCCAGGATGAAGTTCTCGGCGGTGCTCATCTCGAGCACCAGGCCGCGCTCGTTGCGGTCCTCGGGCACGTGGGACAGGCCGCTGGCCTCGACGTCGCGCACACCGCGGGCGCTTTTTCCCAGGTACGTGATCTGCCCCTGGTACGGGTGGAGGCCGGTGATGGCCTCGACCAGTTCGCTCTGACCGTTGCCCTCAACGCCCGCAATGCCGACGATCTCACCGGCGCGCACCTGGAAGCTCACGCCGTCCACGGCGTTGCGGTGCTCGCCCTTGACGATGACGTTTTGCACGTCCAGCGCGACCTGTCCGGGCGTGGCGGGCGCCTTGTTGACCTTCAGGGTCACGTCGCGGCCGACCATCATGCGGGCGAGGATCTCGGTCGTGGCGCCCTGGGTGGGGATCGTGCCGATCATGCGGCCGTCCCGGATGACGCTGATGGTGTCGCTGATCTGGAGCACCTCATGCAGCTTGTGGCTGATGAACACGACGGCGTTGCCGCTCTTGGCGTACTGGTTGACTAGGAAGTCGAACAGTTCGTCCGTCTCGCTGGGCGTCAGGACGGCGGTGGGCTCGTCGAGAATCAGGATGCGCGCGCCGCGGTAGAGGGTCTTGAGAATCTCGACTTTCTGCTGGAGACCGACGGGCAGCTCCCCCACGATGGCGTCGGGGTTCAGGGCGAAGTTGAACTGCTTGATGAGTTCCGCGACGCGCTTGCGGGCCGCGGCGTAGTTGATGGAGCCGCCGCTGGTGGGTTCCATGCCCAGGATGACGTTCTCGGTGACGGTCAGCGTCTCGACGAGCATGAAGTGCTGGAAGACCATGCCGATGCCGCGCTTGATGGCCTCGCTGGGGTCGCTGAGGTTCACGACCTCGCCGTCCACGACGATCTCGCCGCTGGTGGGGGGCTGGATGCCGTACACGATCTTCATCAGGGTGCTCTTGCCCGCGCCGTTCTCGCCGCACAGGGCGTGCACGCTGCCCCAGCGGACCTGCATGGAGATGTTGTCGTTGGCGAGCACGAGGGGGAAGCGTTTGGTGATGCCGCGCAACTCCAGCGCGTTCGGGGAGTTGTGCTGAACCGCGCGCAGAACGTCGGCCTGTGGAACAGTCATAACATTCAGTCTAGCCTTCACGGGCTCGTCTGGACAGACCCTGCGGGGGCGGCGCAAACCGCTAGGCTGTGCGCATGCGGCAGCCCATCACGGCCCTGATGCGCACCCCAGCCGAGGCGCACGACCTTGCCCTGAGCTGGGCCCGGGCGGACCTGCCGTTCTTCGCAGCGGGCGCGTGTCACGTGCTGGCGTTCGCGTTCCTGGAGCGGTACCCGCGCTCGGGGTTCTGGCCCCGCTTCATCCGGCCCGCGCCGGGCTTCCGGGGGGCGCACGTGTACGTCACGGACGGGCAGCTGGCCTTTGACGCCCAGGGGTTCGTATCAGAGGCCGAGCTGCTGCGGCTACATACGCTAGCCCTGCGGTCGATGCAGCCCGGCTGGCAGGGGGAGGTTCAGGAGATCAGCGTGCCACTGGCCGAGTTCTGCGCGGGCCAGCAGCACCGGCCGCCCTGGGCTTACCCGGGGGACGTGTGGGCACGGGCCCAGCGGTACCTGAGGACCTTTCCCGATCCGACGACCGTGACAGCCGATTCACTGGCGCCGCCTCACTGACCTGGGTAGCGGCCGGCGGCCACCACGGTCCCCTTCCGGATGAGGCATGATGAGAAGTACATGGAAACGTTGTGGTTGATGATCACGAACCTGGGTCGTGACGAGGTCTTCATCGTGGTGCTGGCGCTGTTCACGTGGTTGGTGCGGCCGCAGGGGGGCCGGGAGCTGGGCGTGGCGTTCGCGCTGAGTTACCTGCTGAACTCCGCACTGAAGTACGGTCTGAACCTGCCCAGGCCCTTCACGAACGACCCGTCGCTGGCGTCCGAAGCCGCGCGCGCCACGGCGGGCGGTCCGGGTCTGCCGAGCGGGCACGCGCAGATGAGCGCGACGCTGTGGCTGGGCATCGCGGCGCAGTTGCGGTCCACGGGCTTCACGGTGTTCGCCGCGCTGCTGGTGGCGCTGATCTGCGCGTCGCGGCTGCTGCTGCACGTGCACTACCCCAGTGATATCGCGGTGGGGCTGCTGCTGGGCGCTGTCTTTGCGCTGCTCGCGGCGCGGGTGCACTTCCCGCAGGCGGGCCTGCTCCGCTGGGGCGTTCCGGCGGCGCTGCTGCTTGCCGCGGCGTTCATTCCGGCGGGCGCTCCACGTGAGTTCGGCACGGGCCTGGGCCTGCTGGCGGGCTTCTGGGCGGCGCGGCCCACGTTCTCGCCGCCCCGGGACTGGGCGGGCCGCCTGATCGTGGCCGCGCTGGGCCTGATCATGGTGTTCGCGGTTTACTTCGCGCTGGCTGCCCTGCCGCATGAACTGAAGGACCTGGGTGTGGTGCGGACGCTGCGGTACGCGCTGCTGGTGCTGGTGGCCGCCGAGGGCGTCCCCCTGGCGCTGCGGCGCTGGCTGCCCGCGCAGCCCGTGACGCCGCAGGGCGCGGCGCAGGCCGTACACTGACCTCCAGTTCAGTTCAGTCCGTGACGTCTGGCTGCGTTGCCTTCCCGTTCCTCCTGCCCCCGCCCCCGTCCCCTGTGGAGGCCCCATGAACCACCGTGCCCTGCCCGCCCTGATTCTCTTCGCCGCGCCCCTCCTGGCGGGCGCCGCCGCCCTGGCACAGGGGTCAGCTGGGCTCAGTGCGGCCCTGGTGGCGGGTCCGCCCGATCTGGCCCACGGGGCGGTCCTCGCGGAGACCTGCGCGACCTGTCACAGCCCCACCAGCCGCGCCCCCGTCCTGAAGGGCGAGTCGGCCGCGCTGATTCAGGAGGCGCTGGTCGCCTACCGCAGCGGCGCGCGCCGGGGCGGTCCGATGCCGGGCGTTGCCGCGCGCCTGAGTGACCAGGACATCGTGGATGTCGCCGCGTTCTACGCCGGGACGCCCGCCAGCGCCGCAGCCACACCACCCGCAGCGGCCACCCCAACTCCTGCGGAGCCAGCTGCCGCGACCCCCGCAGCGCCGACCCCGGCTGCGAAGGCCGCGCCGGACGGACAGATGATGTACCTGGAGGGCGACCCGGCCCGTGACCTGCTGGCCTGCGCCGTGTGCCACGGCGAGGACGGCCGCGGGGCGGACGCGGTGGGCATTCCGGCCATCGCGGGCCGCAGCGCGCAGGAGGTGCTGGCGACGCTGAAGACCTACCACGTCATGCCGGCCGTGGGGATCGCGTACCCGGACGCCATGCGCATCGCGGTCAAGCCGCTGTCCGAGGCGGACATGCAGGCCGTCGCGACGTTCGTGAGCACCCTGAAGTAAGGCGCCCCTGTCCCGCGCCCCCTGGTCAGCCAGGGGGCGCCTGCTGTGCGCCTGAACGGGGACCGGTTGGCCTGACCCCCGGACCCCTGCGCCCGCGCCGTCAGCGGACGCGGACGGCTTTCGTGGCGGGTTGCCGGCGGATCCAGCTCACGAAACGCTGCACGTCCTCGTGGGTGCGCAGGGTGTCCAGGTCGCTGTACTCGCGGGCCAGTTCGGCATTCGTGAAGGTGCGGTGCAGGAACTTGTGGCAGGGGCCGCACAGCATCGTGGTGGGCAGGTCCGTGACACGCAGGCCCTGGCGGCGCCCCTGCGAGCGGGGCAGCAGGTGGTGCTCGGTCAGCTGCGGCACCGCCCGCTCGCACAGCGCGCACGTGGGCGTGGGCTGGGGCGGCGGGGGCCACGTGGACTCGGGCTGGCGGCGGGCCATCAGGCGCCCAGGATAGGCGCGACCCCCCGCACACTTCTGCGCGGGGGGTCGCAATCCTGCCGGGGGCTTACAGGCGGGTCAGGTTCGGGTACTTCTGGATGGCCTCGTCCTCGGTGAGGAATTCGCCGGGCGCGTCGGGGCTCCAGACGACGTCCGCGCGGATCAGGTCGCCCGGAGCGACGCTGCTGATGGCACTCAGGGCGGCGCGGGCTTCCTGAGCGGTAGTCACGCCAGCGGGCGGCAGGCCCGCCAGGGCGTGGGCAGCGGCCATGATCGTCACGGCCAGGTACTGCTGGCTGGGGTCGGCCTTGAAGGTGTAGTCGCTGCGGCTCTGGTAGCCGCTGCTGGGGTCCTGGTTCTGGTAGTTGCTGGTGGTCTGCTCGGTGAAGGCGGCGCGGGCCTCGGTGGCCCAGGCGCCCACCTGACTGTCGGCGGTGCTGGCCGAGCCCTGGGCGCGCTGCACGTTGCCGTACACCCAGCGCTCGGGGTGGCGCAGCGCGACCAGCGCGGCCTCCTGGAGCATGCGGGCCAGGCCCTCGTTCGTGTCGGGGTCGCCGGTCTGCGCGACGCGTTGCAGGGCCCGCTTGACCTCGTCGCCCTCGGCGAGAAGCAGCTGCACGCTGACGGCCTGGGCGGTGCCGCTGACGCTGCTCAGGCCGCGCACGCCGCCCCCCAGGCTGCGGCGCATGGTCATCACGACGGCGAAGATCACCACGCCGAAGATGATCAGTCCTATCAGGCCGAAGCCGCCGCCGCCGGTGCTGTACCCATACCCGCCACCGTAGCCGCCGTTGTTGATGATGATCGGACCGCTGTACCCGCCGCCGTAGCCACCGCCGTAACTGCCGCCGCGGGAGGAGCTGCCGCCGCTGTACCCGCCGCCGGAGCGGGAACTGCCGGAGCTGCCGGAACTGCGGCCCCCGAAGCCCCCGCCGGACTGCGCGTGGGCAACGGAGGCGAGCAGCGTGGTCAGGACGAGCAGCAGGGCCGCCAGCAGCAGCAGGCGGCGCGGAGCTGCGCCGGGGTGGGCTCGGGTCATGCGTCAGTCTACGGGGCGCGCGGGCCGCCCGTTCCAGCAGCGGCCCTGCACGCTTCCTTCACGCCCGGGGCCGGGCAGGCCGGGGGCTACACTGCGGGGATGAAGCGTGTGATCACCCTGACTGCTGACGCCTGGGAGGCTTTCCTGGCGGGCCTGTACGAACGAGATGACCGCCTGGACCTGCGCCAGGACGGCGAAACCTACGCCCGGGATGAGGTGGTGGACACCTGGGTGATGAGTGGTCACGCCGAGGCGCTGCGCAGCGCCGAGGTGGACGGTGACCTGTGGGGCACCCTGGAAGACCTGGAGGAGTCAGCGCCCGATGAGGAGGCCGCCTGGGCGAAGATCACGGCGTTCTACCTGGAGCGCGGCTGCGTGCTCGTGCAGGTGGATGGTTACGACGAGCCGGAGGAGTGGATTCTGGGTGAGGGGCTGGCGCGGCGCCTGGGTCTGCTTCCGGCCTGATCGGCGCTGCATCAGGAAGCCCTGAACGCCGTGTAAATCGCCGCTCATCCTGCACAGATGAGGGGGGCGTAGGCTGACTCTCATGAAAAGCGACCGTCATTTTCCCGTGAAACGACTGCTGCTCCTGGGCGCCCTGGTGGGCGCGGGGGCGTACTACTTCAGCCGTGAGCAGAACCGCCGGGCGCTGGACGCCAAGCTGGCCGAACTGGGCCTGAAGGACGCCGCGCATGACGTGGGTTCCAGCGTCACCAAGGGCTGGGAGAAGACCAAGGAGGCCGCCAAGGACGCCGGGGCCGTCATTGCCGACAAGGCCGGCGAGGTGAAGGACGCCGCCGCCGGGGGCGCGCAGGCCGCCGCGGACAAGGCCAAGGAGGTGGCCGGGGACGTGAAAGATGCCGTGCAGGGCGCCGCCGCGAAGGCCGGGGACGCCGCCAAGGACGTGGCGGGCACCGCCAGCGACAAGGCTTCAGACGTGAAGGCCGCCGCTCAGGACAAGGCGGGTGACTTGAAAGCGGCCGCGCAGGACAAGGCGGGGGACGTGAAGGCAGCGGCCCAGGAGAAGGCCGCCGAGGTCAAGGCGGAGACTCAGGCGAAGGTCGCGGACGTGAAGGCGGACGCGCAGAAGACCGCGAACGACGTGAAGGGCGCCGCCCGCGACGTCAAGAACTCCTGAGCTGCCCAGAACAGGAGCGCGCCCCGCCAGTGACTGGCGGGGCACGCTCCTGTTCTGGGCTCAGCGGCGGGTGAAGTCCGCGCCCTGCGGCAGGTGTTCCAGCCACGCGGCGATGATGTCCGTACAGGCCTGCACGTCGCGCTCATCGACCATCTCGCTGGGCGAGTGCATGTAGCGGTTGGGGATGCTGACCACCGCGGTGGGTACGCCCGCGCGCACCAGGGTCAGGGCGTCGGCGTCCGTGCCGGAGTAGCGGCCCGAGGCGCTCAGCGTGAAGGGCACGCCCGCCTCGCGGCCTGCGTCGGTCATCTGGCGGGTCAGGACGGGGCTGACCATCGGGCTGACGGTCAGGTTCGCGCCGGACCCGAAGGGCACCACGCCGTACTTCTTCTCGCTCACGCCGGGCTGCTTGGTCTCGTGCGTGACGTCCACGGCGACGCCCGCCACGGGGTTCAGGTGGTACCCGCCGAGTTGCGCGCCGAAGCAGCCTATCTCCTCCTGGCTGGTGCCCACGGCCACCACGCGGTACGGGAGGTTCTTGTCGGCGACGGCCCGCAGCGCTTCTAGCACGATGAACGCGCCCACGCGGTTGTCCAGCGCGCGGCCCACGACGCGCGTGCCGACCATGATGGGGCCCTGCTCGATCACGGCGTACGTGCCGACCGGCACCTGCTCCTTGACCTCGTCCGGGCTGAGGCCCAGGTCAATCCAGAGGTCCTCGATCTTGCTCGCCTTGGTGCGCTCCTCTGCTTCCATGACGTGAATGGCCTTCTTGCCGATCACGCCGATCAGGTCGCCGCCGGGCGCGAGCACGCGGATGCGCTGCCCCACGAGCACCTGCGGGTCCCAGCCGCCAACCGGCAGGACACTCAGGAAGCCCTCGTCCCCGATGTGCGAGACGATCAGGCCGATCTCGTCCAGGTGGCCCATCAGGGCAATGGCGGGCGCGTCCTCGGGGCCGACCTCGGCGTACACGTTGCCGTAGTGGTCCTCGTGCGTGCGTGCGAAAGCGTCGGCCTCGGCGAGCCACACGTCGGCGGCGCGGCGTTCCAGGCCGCTGGGGGCGGCGGCGTCCAGAAGCTTGAACAGAAATTCCCGGTTGAGACTGGTCACGTCCGCGAGTCTAGAGCCCGCAGGCCCCGCATCCGCCAGAATGCGGATGGTCATGCCGGACTCTTCCCCCACTCTGCTTCCCCCGCCAGACATTCAGGTGCGCGCCGAGGTGCTGTTCCTGGCGGCTCACAGCCAGCCCGGGCGGCTGGTGTTCGCGTACGTCATTCACATCGAGAACCGCAGCGATCAGACGTGGAAGCTGCTGGCGCGCCACTGGGACATCGTGGACGGGCTGGGGCGCGAGGTGAGCGTGGACGGCGAGGGTGTCGTGGGTGAGCAGCCGGTCCTGCCGCCCGGCGGGTCGTTCACGTACGACTCGTTCGTGACGCTGGAGGCCGCGCCCGGGCACATGAGCGGGCACTACGTCATGCAGGACGCCTGGGGCGCGCGGGTGCAGGTACCGATCCCGGCGTTCGGGCTGAGTGAACCGGGCGCCCGCCTGCTGAACTGAGGTCAGACCAGAACGCCGGCCCCGCCGGGCCGCTCGTCGAGCACGGCGTCCGGCACGCCGGCCAGGGCGGCCTGCACGACCTCCAGGCCCGCGCCGGGCTTGTGGCCCTGTTCGCTGATGGTACGTTTCCAGTGGCGCGCGCCGGGCTGCCCGGCGAAGAGGCCCAGGGTGTGTTTCATCATGCGGTTCAGCGGCTGCCCGGCCTGAAGCTGCGCGGCGACGTAGGGCAGGTACGCCTCGATGGCCCCTCGGCGCGTGACGGGCGGGGTGTTCTCTCCGAAGATGTCCGCATCCGCGCGGGCCAGGATGAACGGGTCCTGGTACGCGGCGCGGCCGATCATGACGCCGTCCGCCCAGCCCAACGCGTCCTGCGCGGCGTCCAGCGTGAGCACCCCGCCGTTGAGCACGACCGTCAGGTGCGGGAAGTCGGCTTTCAGCTGGCGCACCACCTCGTGCCGCAGCGGCGGAATCTCACGGTTTTCCCTGGGGGACAGGCCCGACAGCCAGGCCTTGCGGGCGTGCACGATGAAGGTGCCGCACCCGGCGGCCTCCACGGTCCGGACGAAACCGGTCAGGTGTTCGTAGCTGTCGAGGTCGTCAATGCCGATGCGGTGCTTGACGGTCACGGGCAGGGTCGTGGCGGCGCGCATGGCGCCCACGGCGCGCGCCACGACGTCCGGGGTGCCCATCAGGCACGCGCCGAACGAGCCGCTGCTCACGCGGTCACTGGGGCAGCCGCAGTTCAGGTTCACCTCGTCGTACCCGTAGTCCTGCGCGATGCGGGCGCACTCCGCCAGGGCCGCGGCGTCACTGCCGCCGAGTTGCAGGGCGACCGGGTGCTCGCCCGTGTCGAACGCGAGGTGCCGGTCGCGGTCGCCGTGCAGGATCGCGCCGGTCGTGACCATCTCGGTGTACAGCAGGGTGCGGCGGGTCAGGGTGCGGTGGAAGACGCGGCAGTGCCGGTCGGTCCAGTCCATCATCGGCGCGACCGACAGCGTGTGCGGCGGGCGGGTCTGTGCGGGGCGGGCGGGAGCACTCATCAGCCCGTCAGTGTACGCCGCGCCCCCCGCACCGAATCGTGAGGCGGGTATCCTGCGGCGCATGCTGCTCAGCGCCTCTCCCCTGCCCGGCTGGCCGGACGTGCAGCCGCTGGACCCGGCGACCCTGGCGGGCGCGGCGGGCGTGCTGTTGCCGCACGACGGCGGCCCGGTCGCGGACCTGCGGGATCAGCCGCAGCGCTGGGCCCTGCTTACCGACGTGACGGCGGCGCTGCGGCGTGGCGTGCCGGTCCTGGGCTGGGGCACGGGCGCGGCGCTGCTGGGCCGCGCGCTGGGCGCCCGGGTACACGGGGCTGCGGGAGCGGAGCGGGCGGCCCTGCCACGCGGCGCTTCCCCACACGCCTGGAGGGGCGACGTACCCCTGCACTGGACGCAGGGGCGGGCGGTCGCCTGGGCGGACCCGGAACTCCCCGAGCGGGTGCGGACTGAGTTCCTGGCGGCCCTGCCCGGCTGGGCGGACCGCACGCCCGGCTCTCCGCTGGAGGAGGTCGGGGGCCTGCCCGCACTGGAGGCAGTCGTGACCGAGTTCTACGCCCGGGCCCGCCGCGACCCACTGCTGGGTCCAGTGTTCGAGGCTCATGTGCAGGACTGGCCTGCGCACCTCGCGCGCGTCACGGCCTTCTGGGCGACGATGCTGGGCGGCCGAGATCTGACCCGCTGGCGCGGGAACCTGAACGCCGCGCACGCGGGGCTGGGCGTACGCGGCGAGCACCTGCAGGCGTGGCTGGCGCTGTGGTCGGCCACCGCGCACGATCTTCTGCCCCCGCCTGCGGCGGACCTGCTCACGCGGCGGGCCGGGGCGATGGGCGCCCGGCTGGGTCCACGGCGCCACTGAGCGCCTCAGCGGGCGTAGCGGCGGCCCGTGTAGTTCGTGAACACACCGATGCCGTAGCTGACGCGCCGCACGCTGTCCAGGACCGCGTGGCCGTTCCAGGCGATGCCGGCGCTGCTGCCCCCGTCGAGCAGCAGGGCGTCGCGGACGCCCAGGCGCAGCAGCAGTTTGCCCATCTCGGTGGTGGTGAGTTTCGCGTGCGTGCTGACGAGCACGAGGTCGCGGTTGCTGACGAGGCCCACGGCGCTGCGCGCGGCGCGCCCGAACAGCGCCGGGTCGCGGAACGCGGTGCTGTAGCGCGTGACGACCTGCCCGCCGCTGAGGATGCGCGGGCCGGTGGCGATCACGGTTTCCATGCCGGTCCAGGTGGTGTCCAGCGGGCGGCCCAGCAGGGCGGTGGCGCTGGGGCGGATCGCGGCGCGGTTGTCGGGCGTGATTGCCAGCGCCTGCGGGATGCGGCCCCAGGTGAGGAGCCGCCCCTGCATGACGATGTCCCCCGCGGGCGCGAAGGACTGCGGGTGAAAGTAACTGCCGTTCACGAGGACGCGCGCGCCGCTGCGGCGCGCCAGTTCACCCACCCGCGCGCCGGAGTTGAACACCAGTGCCCGCCCGGGCAGCACCGGGGCGACCAGGGTGCTGCGCCAGCGCAGGTCCACGTTCGCGATCTGCACCGGCACGTTCAGAGGTTGGAGGCGCTTGAACGTCACCGGGTCCCGCTGCGGCTTCGGGGGAATCGGAACGGGCACCCGGGACGGGACCAGCAGTTTCTTGCCGGGTACGATGTGCTTGAAGCTGCTCAGGCCGTTCAGGCGGCGCAGGTCGTCCACGCTCAGGCGGTAGCGGGCGGCCAGGGTCTGTGGGGTGTCCTTCACGCCTACCCAGACGTAGCGGTACACGACCCGCACCTCGGTGGTAGGACGAGGTGGGGTGGCCGGAGCGCGGCCCCGCGCGGGGATCTTGAGGCGCTGCCCGACGGCCAGCGCCGTCCCCTTCAGGCTGTTGCCCGCCTGGAGGGCCGAGACGGTCACGCCGTACCGGGCGGCAATGGCGCTGAGCGTGTCGCCCTTCTTGACGGTGTACGCGCCCTGACCGCTGGCGGGGCGGGCGGGCGCGGCTGCCCCCACGAGCCGGAGGACCTGACCGACCCGGATGGTCGTGCTGGTCAGGCCGTTCATGCGTTTGATGTCCGCCACACTGACGCCGGTGCGGGTGGAGATGCGGAAGAGCGTGTCGCCACTCTTGACCTTCACGCTGGCCGGGACCGCCAGCGCGGCGGAGCCCAGACTGGCCAGCAGGAGAGAGAAAAACAGTCGCCGCATGGGGTCACACCTGATCACAGTTGCCCTCCCGGGTCGTGAACTGAAGCTGACGTGACGTTCATGCCCGGACGCTGTCCCACAGCCCGTCCGGTGCCCTCAGTTATGACATGAAAAGCCCGACGCGTTTCTGATGGGCCCACCGGTGTGTGAGTTCCCATGAGAATGCGGCCATCAGGCGCTATTCAGGAGGTCGGCTGGGCCCAGGCATCCGCAGAAGCGGGGGCCAGGGATGACCAAAAGGGCAGCCCCGCCAGGCTTCGCGGGGCTGGATGACGGAACCTGCTTCTTCGTCTGGTGGGTCCACCTGCCCTGCGGTTAGGTGCCGGGGGTGCTGCCGGGGAACACGGCGACCCGACCGATCATGAAGGCGCAGCCGTACATGAAGAAGGTCACGAGCGGCAGGAAGCGCAGGCCGATGCGGCGCGGGGTCAGCCGCTCGGTGATCAGGATCTCGATCAGGTACAGGCTGCCCAGCACGAACGCCACGTACATCCAGTGTTCCCAGTTGCGGCTGGGATCCACGGGCAGCCCGTAGCGGGTGAGGCCCTTGCCGGCGTCGGTGGCGCTGGCGACCTTCTCGCCCCCCAGGGCCAGGAGGACGCCCGTCACGGCCGGAAGCAGAAACGCGGCCCAGGTCACGCGCAGCCATATCAGGAAGCCGCGCCCCACGGTGCCCTTGATGGCCGGCGCGAGGCTCCACACGAACAGCACCAGGCTGGCCGCGACCAGCGGATTGGACAGCAGGATGCCCAGAGGCGTGTCGAACCGGACATTGTGAATGAGGCGCAGGAACTCCATACCCGCAGCGTAGAGCATTCACCGGGCCGAAAAAGCCCCGCCCGAATGGTGACGGGCGGGGCAGCGGATGAGGGGATCAGCCGGCGTCGGGAGCGCGACCGGTGTCGTGCAGCTGCACGGCCTTGCCGCGGCGGACGCGCAGGTTCAGCATTTCCACGGCAATGGCGAAGCCCATGGCGAAGTACGTGTAGCCCTTGGGGATCTTGAAGCCGAAGCCGTCCGCGATGAGGTTCACGCCGATCAGCAGCAGGAACGCCAGGGCGAGCATCTTCACGGTGGGGTGCGCCTGCACGAAGTCCCCGATGGGGCGCGCGGCGACCAGCATGATCAGCACGGTCACGACGACGGCCGCCACCATGACGCCCAGGTCGTCGGCCATGCCCACGGCCGTGATGACGCTGTCGAGGCTGAACACGATGTCCAGGATCATGATTTGCCCGATGATCGCCGCGAAGTTCGCGCCCGCGACCTTCCCGGCGGTGGGGGCGCCGTGATCGTCGGGCCCTTCGAGCTGCTCGTGCATTTCCTTGACGGCCTTGTACAGCAGGAACAGGCCGCCGAAGATGAGGATCAGGTCCCGTCCGGAGAAGCCCTGCCCGAACAGGGTGAACAGGTCGTCTTTCAGGCGGTAGATCCAGGTGATGGAGAAGAGCAGGCCCAGGCGCATGATCATGGCGGCGAGCAGGCCAACCGTGCGGGCGCGCTGCTGCTGCGCGGGGGGCAGTTTGCCCGCCAGGATCGAGATGAAGATGACGTTGTCGATCCCGAGAACGATTTCCAGAAGCAGCAGCGTTGCGAACGCCAGCCACGCTTCCGGCTGCGTGATCCAGCCGAACAGTGATTCCATTGAATTGTCACTCCCGTAGTCAGAAAGCGGACGCTGCCACGCACGTCCAGGATGCCGATGGGGGTGGAGAAACCCGAAACCGCGCCCGTGCGGCGCGCCAGGCTCCATGCTCCGGGAGAAGTGGACCACGAATCGTGAACCTTACATGAAGGTTCTTCATGAAGGGCGCGGGCCAGCCCTCAGCTGCTGCGGGGCGTCGCGCCGTCCAGGAACACGGCCAGCAGCGCCCGCGCCGTGCCCTGAGGATCCGCAGACGGCGCGCCCGTCACCAGTGGATACGTGATCGCCAGGAACGCCCGCGCCAGCATGCCCGGCGGCAGGTCCCCCCGCAGCTCACCCCGCGCCGCGCCCTCCTCGAACAGACGGGACAGGCCGCCCACCCACACGCGGCGGTACTCCTGCTCAAACGCCGCGCGCCGCTCCGCGCTCACGTGCCGCAGTTCACTCGCCAGCTGCAATCCCACGCGCTGCTCGGGCGCGCTGGCCACCAGCTCGTACACCAGCGTGTCCAGTTGAAGGCGGATCCCGACCTGCGAGTTCGCCGCCATGATCAGACGACTCAGGCCCGCCAGGGTCCCCTCCAGCATCGCCAGGAACAGCGCCTCCTTGTCCGCGTAGTGGTGATACAGAGCGGGCTTGGTCACCCCGACCGCCTCGGCCACCTCACGCATGCTGACCCCGTGATAGCCGCTCTTTACGAACAGCCGCGCCGCCTCCTGCTGAATGCGGGCGCGGGTCGTATCAGGCACAGCGGGGGAAGACACAGGAGGAACCGTCATTGCCGATCATGATAGCCGGGCGCAGGGCTGGCACCACCCTGACAGAACAGCGTAGAGTGAAAAGCGTCACACAACCCAACGCCCAGTTCACGGAGGAGACCTCACATGCGCCCACTTCTTTCCGCCGCCCTGACCCTTGCCCTGCCGCTCGCCCTGGCCGCCTGCTCCCAGCAGACCCCGCCCGCGCCCAGCAGCGACTACGCCGCCCGCCCCGAGTTGCAGGACCCGGGCAGCCAGGCCATCCTGGCCCGGTACGGCAACGACCCCGGCCTGACCGCCGCGTTGCAGGAAGCGTACGGCGAGCGCACCACGGTCCTGTCCTACCCCAGCGTGCCGCAGCTGGGCGCGCAGGACTACGCCAGTGACCGCCTGAACTACGTCAAACGCACCGGGTGGGGCACCGTCAGCAACTACAACGCGCAGTACGGCGCGTACGCCGGCACCGGCCTCCCGTACACCGGCCTGGACTGGACCCGTGACGGATGCAGCGCCCCCGACGGTCTGGGCCTGGGCTACCGCGAGGACTTCCGGCCCGCGTGCAACGTGCACGACTTCGCGTACCGCAACCTGAAGGTGTACGAGCGCACCGACGCCAACCGCGCCACCAGCGACGACGTGTTCTACACGAACATGAAAGCCATCTGCGCCGCCAAGAGCTGGTACGCCCGCCCCGCGTGCTACAGCGCCGCGTACGCCTACTACCAGGGCGTCCGCATGGGCGGCAGCAGCAGCTTCTAACGTCCAGGGGCCCTGGAGGCGGAGCCTCACGCGCCCCGCCTCTAGGTGTGCTTCAGCCGGGATTCGTCCAGTACGCCCAGGTATGCCCGCCGGGGCAGGTGGCCGTGAAGTCCAGGCCGCGCTTGCTGACCCTGCCCGGCTGCCCGCACTGCGCGCACACGGGCTTGGCGGGCGTGTTGCCGCCGCAGTCTGCGCACTTCAGGTAGTACCCGTACTTCCCGAACTGCACGGTCACGTTCACCGACGCGCAGGCGCGGCAGGCCACGTCCGGCCGGGGCCGGGCCTGCGCCTGCCTTTCCTGGGATGTCCGCACCGGCGCGGCGCTGGGCCGCTCGGTGCGGGCGGGCGCGGGCGGCGCGGCCTCAGGCGAGACCGCGGTGGGGTTGGCGGGCGCTGGAGCGTGTCGACTCCGCAGAAAGGCCTGGATGCGGGTCATCTCGGCGTCCGTGAAGCCGAACGAACCGAAAGTCTTGTCCTGTTCGGCCCGGATGATGGCCTTCACCCGGTCAGGCACCTGATCGGCCTTCACGAGTTCCGGCACGTCCGCCTTGCGGGTGATGCGGCCCCCGTCTGAGATGGCGACCAGCACGTCGCGGCGTACGCCGGACAGGGTGCGCTGCTTGAGGCCCAGCAGCGAGCGGTCCATCAGCTCCGCGGTGTGATCTGACAGGAGGGCCAGGAGCAGGTCCAGCTGCCGCCGCGCCTGCAGGACGGGCGAGGGCATGCCGCGCCCCTGGCGGTTCCACCAGCGGGTCCACTCGCCGTGCTCGTTCACGCTGACCTGCCCCGCCACGCTCTTGCTCTCCACGATCAGCAGGCCGAAGCGGTGCAGGATCAGGTGGTCAAGCTGCGCGACCTCACCGCGGCGTTCCAGGCGCAGGTTGTGGAACACGAACTTGCGGGGGTCCTCCGCGAAGGCGCGCTTCAGGTAGTGGGCCATCTGACGTTCCGCCTCGAACCCGGCGCGGCGCAGTGGGTCGGCGTGATCCTGCGGTTCGAGTTCCTTGACGATCATGCCTGTACGCTAGCGCGCCGAGGAAACTGGACGCTGAAAAACCGCCCGGGGACGCGCGAAGTTTTACACAGTTTCCTCGGCGCGCCAGATGTCCTGCGGGGTTTCGCGCCGGCGGATGACCGTCCAGGCGCCCGCGTCGTGCAGCACCTCGGCGGGGCGGGCGCGGGTGAGGTAATTGCTGCTCATGGCCGCGCCGTACGCCCCGGCCTCGTGAATGGCGAGCAGGTCGCCGGGCTGCGGCTGCGGCAGGGTCAGGTCGCGGGCCAGCAGGTCGCCGCTCTCGCAGGCGGGCCCAGCGAGATCCCAGGTGTCCGTGCCCGCGCGCGTCCAGAGGGGCGTGACGGGGTGCTGCGCGCCGTACAGCATGGGGCGCAGCAGTTCGGTCATGCCGGCGTCCACCAGCACGAAGTTCCGGCCGGTGCGTTTGGTGCCGACCACCTGCGTCAGGAGGGTGCCCGCCTGCGCCACGAGGTACCGGCCCGGTTCGACCCACAGCTGCGCGCCGAACGTGGCGGCGGCGGCGTGGGCTTCGCGGGCAATGCCGTGTAGGTCGGCGCCCAGGCCCCAGCCGCCCCCGGCGTCGAGCACGTCCAGGGGGCCGGTGTCGGCGCGCAGTTCACCGAGGCGGTGGAAGGCCGCCGTGAAGTCGTGCGCGTCGCGGATGGCGCTGCCGATGTGCACGTGCAGGCCCAGGGCGGTGTGCCCGGCGGCGCGCAGGGCGTCCAGCACGCGGGGGGCCTGGTCCAGCGTGACGCCGAACTTGCTGCCGGCGGCGCCCGTGGCGAGGTGGTCGTGCGTGCTGACGTTCAGGGCGGGGTTCACGCGCACCAGCGCGCGCGAGGCGGGGGGCAGCAGCTGCACTTCCTCCTCGCGGTCGATGATGAACGTGGCGCCGAGTTGCGCGCCGGTGGCGTACTCGCCGGGCGTCTTGGCGGGGCCGTTCACGAGGATGCGGTCCCCAGCCGCGCCGATATGGGCGGCGCGGGCGAGTTCCCCGGCGCTGACGCACTCAAAACCCACGCCCTGGGCGTGCAGGCGGCGCAGCAGGGTCAGGTTGGGGTTGGCTTTCATGGCGTAGTACACGCGGGCGTCCCCGAAGGCGGCGCGGACGCGGGCCAGGGCGGCGTCGAGTTCGGCGGCGTCGTACACGTACAGGGGCGTGCCGTGCTGCTGCGCGGCCGCGCGGAGGTCGTCGGGCGTGAGGCTCATGCGGGCGAGTGTAGCGGGCGCGGCGGGCTTGACGCAGAGTCAGTGGTCGGCCCAAACTGGTCAGACCACTGACCACTCTGCACGACTGGAGGTTCGCATGCCTGAGCCCACCCCACCGAGTCCACCTCCCCTGCGGCCCGCCCTGCACGCCGAGGACACCCTCCTGTCCCGCCTGCTGGACGGCACGTACCCGCCCGGCAGCACCCTGCCCGCCGAGCGCGACCTCGCCGCCCAGCTGGGCGTGACCCGCCCTACCCTGCGCGAGGCCCTGCAACGCCTGGAACGCGACGGCCTGCTGGAGATCCGGCAGGGCAAACCCACCCGCGTCCTCCACCCGCACGAGGGCGGCCTGCGCGTCCTGGCCCACCTCTCCCGGCACGGGGACCTGCGCGGGCTGGTCCCGGACCTGCTGGACCTGCGCGCCGCGCTGCTGCCTTACTGGGTCGCGCAGACCGCCGCGCGTGACCCGGCCACGCTCCGCGAGCACCTCGGCGCGCCACCCGCCGAGTCCACGGACCCGGCCCTGCCCGTCACCTTCGCCACGTTCGACTGGACGTTCCAGACGCTGGCCGCGCAGGGCAGCGGGAACGCCCTGGCCCCGCTGCTGCTGGGCGCCTTCCACGAGGTCTACGCCCGCGCGGGCGCAATCTACTTCAGTGACGCCACGCGCCGCGAACGCTCCCGCGAGCACTACCGGGCGCTGCACGCCGCGCTCCCGCTGGGCGCCGCCACAGCCGGGCACGTGGCGCGCACCACCAGCCTGGACAGCCTGACCCTGTGGGAGGCGCGCGGTGTTTGACCTGATCCGCGCCGCGATCCCCGTGTTCCTGCTGTCCCTGCTGATCGAGTGGGCCGCGTACCGCCACCTGAACCACGACCATGATCACGAGGGGGCGCACGAGCACTACGGGTACGAGACGCGCGACACCCTGACCAGCCTGAGCATGGGCATCGGGAACGTCCTGATCAACCTCGTCTGGAAGGGCGTCGTCGTGACCGTGTACGCCGCGCTGTACCGCCTCACGCCGCTGCGCCTGCCGCAGGACGCGTGGTGGGTGTGGGCGCTGCTGTTCTTCGCGGACGATTACGCGTACTACTGGTACCACCGCGTCAGCCACAAGGTCCGCCTGTTCTGGGCGAGCCACATCGTGCATCACTCCAGCCAGCACTACAACCTGTCCACCGCGCTGCGGCAGACCTGGGTGCCCATGACCGCCCTGCCCTTCTGGCTGATCCTGCCGCTGCTGGGCTTCGCGCCGTGGATGGTGCTGCTCGCGCAGGCCTGGAATCTCCTGTACCAGTTCTTCGTGCACACCGAACGCGTGGGCCGCCTGCCCGCCCCCATTGAGTATGTGCTGAACACGCCCAGCCATCACCGCGCGCACCACGGCAGCAACCGCATCTACCTCGACCGGAACTACGGCGGCATCCTGATCCTGTGGGACCGCCTGCACGGCACGTTCCGCGCCGAGACCGAACCGGTTCGCTACGGCCTGACCCGCAACATTGACACGTTCCAGCCCGTGCAGGTCGCCTTCCACGAGTTCAGGGACCTGTGGCGCGACGTGCGCGCCGCCCGCACCTGGCGCGACCGCTGGGGTTACGCGTTCGGCCCGCCCGGCTGGCACCCCAGGCGCAGACGCCGCACATAGCCCCACAGCGCAGGCTGGGCCGCGCCTTCCTCCGACCTCGTTCCCACGCTCTCAATTGCCGCGCGCGTCACCGCCCGTTCAGGGGCCGGGTGGTAAGCTGCGCGGCTGTATGAGCGCCCCTGCCTCCGCCCCCACGACCATCCCCTCCCCTGCCGCCACTGCGGGGGAACGGGTGCTGTGCGCCATGTCCGGCGGCGTGGATTCGTCCGTCACGGCGGCCCTGCTGAAAGACCAGGGATACCAGGTGGTGGGCGCCATGATGCGCTTCTGGCCGGACGACAAGCGCACCGACACCTTCGACTCGTGCTGTTCCCCGGACGCGGCGTACGAGGCGCGGCGCGTGGCTGAACAGGTGGGCGTGCCGTTCTACCTGCTGGACTACCGCGAGCAGTTCCAGCGGCACATCGTCGGCCCGTTCATTGACGAGTACAGCAAGGGCCGCACGCCGAACCCCTGCGTGAACTGCAACACCAAGGTGAAGTTCGACGAACTGGTGAAGAAAGCCAAGATGCTCGGTTGCCGCTACGTCGCCACCGGGCACTACGTCAAGCGCGTGGAGAACGCGCGCGGCGAGGTGGAATTCCATCGGGGCGACGATCCCCGCAAGGATCAGACGTACTTCCTGTGGGGTACCCCGCGGGACGCGCTGCCGTACATCCTCTTCCCCGTGGGCGAGCTGGAAAAAACCCGCGTGCGCAAAATCGCTGCGGAACGCGGCCTGCTGACCGCGCAGAAACCCGAGAGTCAGAACATCTGCTTCGTGCCCGGCAAGGTGCAGGACTTCGTGGCCGAGCACATCCCACAGGCGCAGGGCTTCATCCGCGAGATCAGCACCGGCGAGGTCGTCGGGGAGCACCTGGGCACGCAGTTCTACACGCTGGGCCAGAAGAAGGGCCTGGGCCTGTACCAGTCGCACCGCGTGCGGCACGTCGTGCACCTGGCGCCCGACACGAACACCGTCTGGGTGGGCGATTACGACGACTGCCTGTGGACCGGCCTGAAGGCGCAGAGTGCCAACTACCTGATCGACCTGACCGACCTTCCGCAGGAACTGGAGGTGCAGGTCCGCTACCGCACCGCGCCCGTCAAGGCCCGCGTGGTCCGCGCCGACGAGAACGGCTTCGAACTGGCCTTCCAGGACCCGCAGTTCGCGGTCGCGCCCGGCCAGAGCGCCGTGCTGTACGCCGGACCGCGCCTGCTGGGCGGCGGCCTGATTGAGGACCACGTCCCCGCGCTGCCCGAACCGAAAGCCCCGCCGAAGAAACGCCCAGCTGTGCTGCTGTCCTGAATGCTGGAGCTGGTGCGCCGGGTTCAGGCGGCCCTGCTGGACCGGGAGGGCCTCTCGCCCGGCGCCCTGGCCGACCTGCTGGTTGACCTGCGGCAGGAGGTTCAGGGACTGCCCTTCGGCGTCCCAGACGCTGATGACCTGCCGCGCGAGGCGTACCGCGACCTGCGCGCCCGCATCGCCCGGGCGTGGCCGGAACTCGGCTTCTACGACCCGGCCACCGGACGCGCCCTGAGCACCTGCGACCTTCCCGCAGAGATCGGCGACGCGCTGGACGACCTGACGGACCTCGCCCTCGACCTGGACACCGCCCTCGCGCTGGCCGACACGGACGAGGCCGATGCGCTGGCGTGGCTGCGCTTCTCACACGACGCCCACTGGGGCGACCACGTGCAGGACGTCACGCGGCACCTGCGCTGGCTGGACTAGACCCGCCTGCTCAGCACGGGCACGAGCATCTCCTGGGCGGTCCAGCCGCCGTGCAGGCCGAGCATGGGGGCGGGGCTGGTGGGGCGGCGGATGGCGTACCCGGGGTGCGGGATGGCGATCAGGTCGCCCACGCGCGGGCGGAAGCGGGCCTCAGCGTGCGCGGGTGGGCCGAGCAGGCCGCCGGTCCAGGCGTCGTCGGCGCTCAGGAGGGTGGCGTGCGGGGCCAGCAGTGCCGCGATCTCGGCGTGGTGCCCGGGCTGGGGGCGCAGGTACGCGGCGCGTTCCTCTCCGGCGACGGGGCTGCGCAGCAGCAACTTCATGACCTTCTTCGTGATGACGTCCACGTAGCCCTCTGGCGGCTGGGCGCTCTGGCCGTGGTCGGCGGTGAGGACGACCAGCGTGTCGCCGGTCCTGGGCAGCGCGGTCAGGAGGTCCGCGACGATGCGGTCGGTGCGGCGCAGTTCGGCGTACGCCTCCGGGCTGTCGGGGCCGGAGCCGTGGCAGATCAGGTCGTATTCCGGGAAATACACCAGCGTGTACGACGGCTGCCCCGGCTGGACGGTCGCGGCGGTCAGTTCTGGCGCTTCCTCTGGCTGCGCGTAGGGGTGGTACTCGGCGCCGTCGCAAGCCCAGCGGGTCAGGACACTGTGCTGGTACGCGGCTGGCATGATGACGTGCGCGGCGACGCCCCGGTCACGCACCTGGCGGTACAGGGACGGTACGGCAGCCAGGAATCCCGCGTCCGTCAGGGGGGTGTGAGTGTACACGTCGTACAGGCGAATGAGGTTCACGACCGCCTGCACCTCGTCCAGCCAGACGGTCAGGCCCAGGTAGCCGTGCTCGGCGGGCGCGCGGGCGGTATGCAGGGTGGTCAGGGCGGCCATGGTGGTGCTGGGGAACACGCTGGTGACCGGGCCGGGTGCCGGGGTCAGGGCGGCCAGGGTGGGCGCGTCCCCACGCAGGACCGCGTCCTGAAGCTGCCCGGCGCCCAGGGCGTCCACGACGATCAGGATGACGTGCTGCGCGCCCCCCAGCGGCAGCGGGTGGCGGTACGGCGCGTGCGGGGTGGGCACGCCGAGGTGCGCGCCGAGCGTCGCAGCGAGGTTCAGGACGCTGCCACCCGCGTAGTCGGGCCGGACGGCATGCGGGGGCAGGTGCATGGGTGAGGATAGCCGCCAGGGCCGGGAGGAGACCTTGAGCCTTCGTTCAGTGCCTGGCCGCGCGTGGCAGGAACGCCCCGGTGCGCGCGCGGTACGCAGCGTGGTCGGGGTGCAGCCTGGCCAGCGCGTCGTCCTCGATGCGGGCCTTGTGCCGCAGCAGTCCCGCGAGCAGCAGGGTGGCCGTGACCCTGGTCCGCCCACCCCGCGCGACCGTCCAGCCGCCCGCCAGCAGGAGCAGCGCCGCGTAGATGGGGTGCCGCACGAGGCGGTACGGGCCGCGCTGCACGAGCACGCCGCCTCTGACAGGCGTGGGCAGCGGAGTGAGGTGACGGCCCAGGGCCCGTCCACTCCAGATGAGCAGGACCAGCCCACCCACGCTCAGCGCCCCGCCGGCTACCTGAACGGACCGGGGCCGACGCCTCCCGCGACGCCCGCCGGTCAGGATGGCGGCCAGCAGCGTGAACTGCGCGGCCACCAACGCCCGGTCACGGTTCACGCGGATTTCCTCCGGTTCGATGACCATCCGGAACGACGCCGGATGATCAACGGCACTCCCGAAATCCATTCCACACCTCCTCTGCTGGCGCAGCTCTGCGAGTCGCATCCGCTCGGGTGGACAGGTTCTGCGCCCGTGTGCACCGGAGTCCTTCCTCAGTACGTGCGTCCGGCGGTGACGCGCCCGTCGGGTTCGTGACCCTGTTGCAGGTCGATCAGGAAGTCGCGGGTCAGGTGGGCGCCGCGCGTGACGAGGTCGGTGGTGGTGCTGGCGATGTGCGGCGTGAGGATCACGTTCGGCTGCGCCCAGAGCGGGTGCTCTGCGGGGAGGGGTTCGGGGTCGGTGACGTCCAGCACCGCGCCGCCCAGTTGCCCGTCCTCTAGGGCGGCGAGGAGGTCATCCGTGACGATCAGGTTGCCGCGGCCGACGTTCACGAGCCACGCGCAGCGCTTCAGGCCGCGCAGGGTCCCTTCGTTCACGATGCCGCGCGTGTCCGGGGTGCTGGGGAGGAGCAGCACGACCCAGTCCGCCTGGGCAAGCAGCTCGTCGCGTTCGTCTGAGGGCGTGGTGCTGCGGATGCCGTATACGTGCGCGCCGTGGGGGGCCAGGAGTTCTTCGAGGTGCCGGCCGATGTGCCCGTGGCCCCACAGGACGACGTTCGCGCCGTCCAGGGTGGTCAGGGCGGACTGGCTGGGCAGGGCGGGGGCGTCCCAGTGGTGGCGGTGCTGCGCGTCCCGGAAGCGGTGCAGGCCGCGCGCGGCGGCGAGCATGCCGGTCAGGGCGTGCACGGCCACGGCGCGGTCGTGCAGGCGGCTGGCGTTGAACAGGGCCACGCCGGGCGGCAGGTGGGCCTGCACGTGGTCGATTCCGGCGGTGAGGGTCAGCACCCACTGCAATCCGGGTGTGGCGAGCAGGGCGGTGCGGGTGGCCGCGTCGGTCAGCCACAGCACGGCGCCGTCGGCCTCACCGTCGGGCACGTGGCCGCGCCGGTAGTGGTCGAAGGTCACGCCGGGCACGCCGCGCTCGTCGTGTTGACTCAGGGCGCGGAACTCGGGCAGGTCGGGCAGCAGGACGCGCATGCGTCTATTCTGACCCGCCGGGGGCGTGCGCGGCGAGCCATTCGGACCGGGTGAGTTCCATGTGCACGTCGGTGCGGCCGTCGCGTTCGGTGCGGTGCACCTCGCGGAACCCGCAGGCGTGGAAGGCCCGCTGGGCGCGGCGGTTGTGGCCGAAGGTGGTCAGGCGGATGCGGTTCAGGGTGGGGTCGCGCTGCGTGAACGCCCAGCGCAGCAGCGCCTGCACGGCCTCGCGCCCGTAGCCCTGGCCCCACAGGCTGGGTACGCCGATCATGACGCCCAGCGTGGCGGTGGTGGGGGTCAGGGGCGGTGAGGGCCGCAGGTCGTACAGTTCGGCGCTGCCGATCAGCGTGCCGTGTTCGTCCAGGATCCCGAAGCCGTAGCGTTCGCCGGTGCGTTCCTCGTCCTGCATGATGCGCCGGAACAGGAAGCCGGGCAGGCGGATGGGTTTGGCGTCGTTCCAGTCGGCCAGTTCACGGTCGCGGAAGAAGCCGTGCAGGGCGCGCCACTCGGGCGGCGTGAAGTCCAGCAGGGGTTTGAGGGTGACGCGGGGCTTGAGGGGGTCGGTCATGCGCGTCAGCTCTGAAGGGGCCCCAGGGCGCGGGTCACGTCCCGCGTGAGGCGGTCGAGGTGGAAGGCGTCCCCCTCGGCCCGCTCGACCTGCCGGGTCTGGGGGTTCACGATGAGCAGGGCCAGCAGCTCGCCGTCCGCGTGGCGGATGTTCACGCCGGGGTGACCGTCCAGCGCGGCGCGGTCGGGGGCGGGCAGCAGCGTCCAGGCGGGGTCGCGACTGGTCAGGCCCAGGTGCGCGCTGGGCAGGCGGTGCTGGCGCAGCTGCGCGTCCAGCCAGTGCAGCGCGCCGGGCGTGCCGCCGATCAGGCCCTGCTCGATGTTCGGGCGGGACTGGTTGTAGCGGATGGGGCGGCCGTCGCGGCGGCGCAGGTCGCCCCCGGCGGCGCGCAGCAGGGCGTGCCCAGCGGCGATGTCCCATTCGCTGCGGGGGGACATGGTGAAGGTCGCGTCGGCCTGCGCGGCGGCCAGCCGCGCGAGCTTCAGGGCGATGCTGCCGCTGGGTTTCATGCCGGTCAGGCCGGACCGGTGCAGTTCCCGCCCGTGCTCGGTGTCCGAGACCGCGATGCGCCAGTCCGGCCCGGCAGAGGGTGCGGGGACGGGCTGGCCGTTCAGGGTGACGCCGCGCCCGACCACGCCACTGAACAGCTCGTCGGTGTCGGGGGCGTACACGACGCCCAACACGGGCTCGCCGCCCACGGCCAGGCCGATGCTCACGCAGTAGTCCGGCAGGCCGGTCGAGTACTCCTTCGTGCCGTCGATGGGATCGACGATCCAGACCCGCGCGGCACTCAGGCGGTCCTGGCGGTCCTCCTCCTCCTCGGACAGCAGGCCGTCCAGGGTGAACACCTGGGCCAGGCGGGTCATGATCAGCGTGGACGCCTCGCGGTCGGCGGCGGTGACGGGGTCGTCGGCGCTGGTCTTGTGTTCCACGGTCAGGCCCCGGCGCAGGTGTTCGCGCAGCAGCTCACCGGCCTCGCGCGCCAGGTCCTGGGCCAGCGCGAGTTCCGCGTGCAGGTCGGAGGGGGTCGTCATGACCCCGAGCATAGCCTGCGCCCCGGCTCTCACCGCGCGGCCCGCTTCAGCGCGGGCGCAGCAGCGCCGCCGAGGGGCACAGGTCGGCCAGCACGCACGCGCCGCAGCGCGGGTGGCGGCTGAGGCACACCTCGCGCCCGTGCCGGACGCCTGCAACGTGCAGGCGCAGCCGCTCGGGGGTGGTGCGCGGCACGGCCGCGTCGAACCAGCGCTCCACCCGCGCGGCCGTCCAGGGGTCCGGCACCCACTCCAGCCGCCGGGCCAGCCGGTCCAGGTTCCCTTCGACGGGCATGGCGGGCCGGTGCAGGTCAAAGAGGAGCGTCAGGCTGGCCGTGTGCCGGCCCACGCCGGGCAGGGCTTCCAGGGCCGCGCGGGCGTCATCGTCACTCAGGTCCGCGAGGTGCTCCAGGCTGAGTGGGCCGTCCTCTTCGGGCCCGGCCAGGGCGCTCAGGATGCCATGCACGCTGGCGGCCTTACTGCGGTGCAGGCCGCCGCCCGCGCCGCGCAGGGTGTCCTCGATGCCGTCCGGGCCATCGAGGAGCGCCGCCTCCCACTGGGGGTAGGCCGCGCGCAGCGCGCGGTCCTGCCGGTCGGCAGCCGCGCGGGTGTTCTGCTGACCCAGGATGGTCCGGATCAGGCTGCTCAGCAGTTCCGGCGGGCGGGTGCGGGGGAAGGGCACCTCCCCGTCCGGCAGGTACTGCGCGGTCAGGCGGCGCGTGACCTCGGGCAGGGTGGCGGGCACCGTGAACGTGGGGGTGGGGCGGGGCATCCGGGCAGGCTAGCGGGCCGCGCGGGCGCACACCGTGCCGGTGCCCGCGTTCCGCCGGGTGCGTGCCGTCAGTACGGGAGGCCCGCGAGGCGCAGCAGTTCCGCGCGGACCTGCCCGGCGTCGCCGGGACGTTCAGCGCGGGACGGGCGGGTCAGGCTCAGGTACAGGGGTTGCAGGGGATCGAGCGTGTGGGGGTGCGGGTCGTCCGCGTCGGGCAGCGAGCCGTGGATGCCCCAGCCGAGCAGCACGCCGACGCCGTACAAGTCACTTTCCGGTCCCAGCGGCTCGCCGCGCGCCGCTTCGGGGCTCTGGAACGCGGCGGTGCCCATGCGCAGGGGCGCCTCGAAGGTTTCCAGGGTGGGTCCGGCCAGGTCGAAATCCACGAGTTTCGCGCCGCCGTCCTCCTCGACGATGATGTTCTCGGGTTTGATGTCGCGGTGCACCAGGCCGCGTTCGTGCAGGTAGCCCAGCGCGTCCAGGAGGTGCACCAGGGTCAGCAGGAAGGCGCGGCGTTCGGTCTTCACGGCGGGCCGCTGCGCGTAGCGGCGGAACAGCACCTCGCCGCGCGCCAGGGTGCTGATCAGCGCGGGCTGGCCGTCCACGACGGTCTGGTCGATCACGCGGACCAGGCGGGGGTGGTGCAGGTCGTGCCCGTGGTCGTATTCCCGCGCGGCGTAGCCGCCCAGGTGCGCGGGGAAGATCTTCACGGCGCAGGGCTGGCCGTCGCGGGCCACGGCGAAGTACACGAGGCTGTGCGAGCCGCGCCCGACCGGACGGACCAGTCGGACGCCGTTTCCCACCACCTGTCCCGCGATAGGCATCTCCATCAAACTACCCCAGGAGTCCGGGGCAGGGGTAGCCGGATCATTCTGAACCCGGTGCAAAGAAGTCGTAGAGTGACGGCTGACATGAGTTACGGACTGGTACTGGGCGGCGGCGGCGCGCGCGGACTGACACACATTGGCGTCTGGCGCGTCCTGGAGGCACACGACCTGCACCCCGCCGTCCTGGCGGGCACCAGCATGGGCGGCCTGGTGGGCGCGTTCATCGCCGCCGGGTACAGCGCCGCCGAGATGGAACGCCTGGCCCGCAGCGTCTCCTGGCGCCGCCTGCTGGACCTGCGCCCCGGGCCGGGCCTGATCCGCCCGGCCGTGGTGAGCGCCTGGCTGGCCGACCACCTGCCCGCCACGTTCGAGGACCTGCGCCTCCCGCTGGCCGTGACCGCCACGGACCTGCTCTCGGGCCGCGCGGTGTACCTCACGCGCGGCAACCTGCACGACGCGCTGCGCGCCACCACCGCGTACCCCGGCGCCGTCGAGCCCATCGCGCAGGAGGACATGCTCCTGGCGGACGGCGGCATCCTGAACCAGGTGCCGGTGGACGCGGCGCTGTTCCTGGGCGCGCGGCGCGTCCTGGCTGTGGACGCCACCGCCACGGACCCGCTCACGCCGCCCGAACGGCGCGGGCACCTGTGGCGCCGCTTCACCCGCGAGCCGGGCGGCGCGGACAGCGCGCCGCACCTGGGCACCGTGCAGACTTTGCGCCGCGCGGTGGAGATCATGCAGGCCCAGCTGACCGACGCCCGCGTGGGCCTGTACCGCCCGGACGTCCTGCTGCGCCCCACCCTGCGGGACGTGGACCTGATGAACTTCAACCGCGCGGACGTGGCCGTGCAGTCCGGCGTGGACGCCGCCCAGGCGCAGCTGCCGCGCCTGCTGACCCTGACCGGCTGATGCGGCAGGCACGGCCGGGACAGCTCACCCCCGCGCCGCGCCCCGTCCGTCCGGTATTCTGCGCGGTGCATGACAGCCCCTGAGTCCACCCCCGCCCCGAACAAGCCCCCGCAGACCGCCCTACAGAAACTGTGGAAGGAGATTCTGGAGCCCATCGTGTTCGCGGTGGTGATCACGCAGTTCGTGGCGACCCTGGTGGGCGTGGACGGCGTGAGCATGATGCCGAACCTCCGCAACGGGGAGCGCGTGTTCGTGCCGAAGTACGAGACGTGGCTGCACAAGGCGGGCGTGGGTGACTTCAAGCGCGGGGACATCCTGATCTTCAAACCGCCCCGCGAGGCCAGCGCGAAGATCGAGAACCTGAACAAGAGCGCGTTCGGGCTGTGGTCGTACCGGCCGTTCCTGATCAAACGCCTGATCGGCCTGCCCGGCGACCGGATCAGCATTCAGGCGGGCGAGGTGACCCTGAACGGGCAGCAGCTGGACTCCAGCTGGACCACCGCGTTCTGGCAGGCGCAGGGCTGCTGGGACACGCAGAGTGAGGTGGCGAACAGCATCACGTCCGCCAGCATCGCGGGCTCGCCTGTGAATGTCGTCCCGGACCGCAAGGAGTTCACGGTGCCCGAGGGCCAGTACTTCGTGATGGGGGACAACCGCACCGCGACCGGCAGTGAGGACTCGCGCATCATGGGGTCCATTCCGCGCCGGGACGTGGCGGGCCGCGCCGCGGCCGTCGTGTGGCCGATCATGCGCAAGGCGAACGTGAAGTACAACTGCCTGTCCCCCAACGAGGCGCCGGAATTCAGCGGCGCGAACGAGCTGAACTGGCGCCTGCTGAGCCGCCCCGCGGGCTTCGGGCAGTTGAAGTAAGGTCAATGTGGGCGCGCCGGATCGGGATGACCCTGATCCGGCGCGCTTCTTCTGGCGCCCGGGCGGGCGCTGACGCTACTCGTCCTCGTCGGGGCCCAGGGGCGTGATCTCGATGTGCTCGCTGGTCACGCGGTACGGGCCTTCCTTGGCGATGTAGTCGGCGGCCATGCGCAGCGTCTCCTCCACCCAGCCGTAGTCGTTGCTGAGGGTCGCCACGCCGATCACCTCCCAGTCGTGGGCGTCCAGACCGTCAAGCCGGGCGACCGTCAGGGGAAAGCGGACCTTGAGGCGCTCGACGACCGGGCGGACCAGGGCGCGTTTCTCTTTCAGGCTGGCCACCCAGGGCATCTCGACACGGATGGTCAGGACGCCCACGTACCCCAGGGCCACGTTCAGATCATGCCGGCCAGGAAACCCTGACGGCGGATGGCACGCACGAGGTCCATGACGGTCAGCTGCGAGGGATCGTAGTGAACTTCCAGCTGGCCCTCATCGGGGGTGGCTTTCACGACGCCGGGCAGCGCGCTGAGCGCCTGGGCGACGGTGAGTCCGGCGTCACGGTTCATGCCGCGTACGCCCAGCAGCACGCGGGTGGCGGTGTTGGTCATACCCGTCATTATGCGCCCTGCCCGGGTAGGGTGCCCAGCCGTTCACCGGGGGCCGTCTGCGCGCGGGTCCCCAGATGCGTGACGGCGTACGCGCCGGTCAGGACGGCCCCCTCGGCGGTCGCGGCGGCGCGCAGGACCGGGGTCACCGGATAATGGATCTCGTACACGGCGGTGTCGTACGCACTCTTGACCGCCGCGTGCAGCAGGCCCTCGGCCGTCTCGGCGGGGGCCGCCGGGTGCAGACTCAGGGTGCGGATCAGCACGATGGGCCGGTCCCCCTGCCACACGGACTGCGCGAACACGAAGCCGTGCAGGGTGCCGTCCAGCTCCGCGACGAAGGAGTGCTCGCTGCGCTCGTAGAACTTCAGGGCCGGGAGGCTGGAGTGCACGCGGCCGTCGCGTTCACGTTCCGGCAGGGTGTCGAAGGCCGGGTCAGCGGCGCGCTGCACGGCCAGGTCCAGGGCCTGAATGGCCGCGTAGTCAGGTTCGGTGAAGGTGCGGTAGCGCATACGCCGAGCGTAGCCCACGCCCCGCCGGTGGGGCCAGGGACAGCGTGCACGGGCGGGTCAACGTCCGGCCTGAAGCACCTCGTCGACCTCAGCCCAGGTGGGCATGGCGTCCTGCGCGCCGGGGCGGGTGCAGGCCAGCGCGCCCGCGATCCCGGCGGCCCGCAGCGCGCCGGGCAGGTCATCCCCGGCGGCCAGGCGCGCAGCGAGCACGCCGCAGAAGGTGTCGCCCGCGCCGGTCGTGTCGGTGGCCTGCACCGGGTGAGCGGCCAGGCGGTGCGTGCCGCGCGGCGTGACGGTCAGGCTGCCCTGCGCGCCCAGCGTGACCGTCACGGCCTGCGGGCCGCGCGGCAGGATGGACGCCGCCTGCCGTTCCAGCGTGCCGCCCTCGGGGTGCAGGGCGGTCAGTTCGTGCTCGTTCACGATCAGGTGCGTGACCTGCTCCAGAAGTTCACCCGGCAGCGGGCGGGTGGGCGCGGCGTTCAGCAGCACCGGCACGCCGGCGGCGCGGGCCTGACGGGCGGCGTGCAGGGTCACCTCGGGCGGCAGTTCCTGTTGCAGCAGCAGGTGCGTCACGCCACTCAGATCGGGCGGCAGGTGGGCGGGCGTGACGTGCGCGTTCGCGCCGCTGGCGACCGTGATGGCGTTCTCCCCACTGGCGGACACCGTGATCAGGGCCAGCCCGGTGGGCGCCTCCAGCGTGCGCAGCCCACTGAGGTCCACGCCCGCGGCGTGCAGGCCGCGCAGGGCCACGTCCCGGAAGGCGTCCTGACCGACCGCGCCGATCAGGCGGACGGTCGCGCCTGCCCGCGCGGCGGCCACCGCCTGGTTCGCGCCCTTCCCGCCGGGCGAGGTGACGGCGTCTCCGCCCAGGACCGTCTCGCCCGGGCGGGGAATGCGGGCGGTCCGCACCGTGAGATCCGCATTGACGCTACCAACCACCAGAACGCTCATGCGTTCATTGTGACAGCGAGCCTCCAAGCGAACGCGCGGACCGGCATGGGTCTGATCAGCTCCCCGAAACGCCCGAAGATGAACGCACGAGGATGGCCGCCGGCTGAGCGCGGGTCGAGACTCACCTCAGGCTCGACGCCCGGGGAGCGGCCGAGAAGTGGCGTACGTGCCGCACCTCTGGGGATGACAGGGTTCGTCTGGCGGCAGGCTGCGCGGTCAGGGAACCAGCAGCTCTGGGGTAGGACCGGAGCGTTGTCCCCGGGGCGGGCACAGGGAAGGCAGGTGGGGCGCCGCATGACGTGCTGGACCTGCTTTTCCGGGGGGTAGTGCCGGGGCCGCCTGCCGGTGGGTGGGGGTGAGCCCTTGATGCCGCCGCCCCAGTGTTTATACTGAGTTTAATTTCAGACCTGGCTCAAAGAGCCGCCGATCGACCGAGATCACCCGCCCTCCCGCCCCTAGGAGCGCGGACGCCGGGAGCCGCCCCCCAGGGCCCCCCCACCCCACCCCGAGGAGTGACATGACGCAACCTCCCCTCCCCCAGCCCTGGCTCGCCCACTACGAGGCCGGCGTGCCCCGCACCTTCCGGCCCAGCGGCCTGACCCTGCCCGAACTGCTGGAACGCACCACCCGCAAGTACCCCGACCGCACCGCCCTGAGCTTCGTCGGCGCGCACACCAGCTACCGCGAACTGTGGCAGCAGGTCCAGCGCTTCGCGTCCGGCCTTCAGAAGATGGGCGTGCAGCCCGGCGACCGCGTGTCCATCATGCTGCCCAACACCCCGCAGTTCGTGGTGGCCTTCTACGGCACGCTGCTCGCGGGCGCGGTCGCGGTGAACACCAGCCCCATGTATACGCCCAGCGAACTGGAGCACCAGCTTCAGGACAGCGGCAGCGACACCCTGGTCATCCTGGACAGCTTCTACCCCCGCTACGCCGAGATTCAGGGCCGCGTGAACGTCAAGCGGGTCCTCGTGACCGGCGTGCAGGACGCCCTGAGCTTCCCCAAGAACCTCCTCTACCCCGTGAAGGCCAGACGGGAAGGCACCTGGGTGCCCGTGCCGTACGGCGAGCGCGTGCTGTCCATGCGCAAGGTCATCGAGTCCCAGACGCCCAATCCCGCCCCCGTGCCCCTGACGCCGGGCGACGTGGCGCTGCTCCAGTACACCGGCGGCACCACAGGCGTCCCCAAGGGCGCCATGCTCACGCACGCGAACCTCGTCGCGAACTGCGAGCAGGCGCGCAGCTGGATGACCGACCTGCGCGAGGGCCAGGAGATCACGCTGGCCGCCATTCCGTTCTTCCACGTGTATGGCATGACGGTCGCCATGAACCTCAGCATGCTGATTGGCGCGACCATCGTCCTGATCCCTAACCCCCGCGACCTGACCATGATCCTGAAGGCCGTGCAGCACACCCGCGCAACCCTCTTCCCCGCGGTGCCCACGCTGTACAACGCCATCAACAACCACCCGGACACGCCCAAGTTCGACCTGACCAGCATCCGCGCCTGCATCAGCGGCAGCGCGCCCCTGCTGAACGAGACCGCGCGGCGCTTCCGGGAGATCACGAACGGCGCGAACCTCGTCGAAGGCTACGGCCTGACCGAGGCCAGCCCCATCACGCACGTCAACCCCATCTACGGCGAGCAGCTGGAGGGCAGCATCGGCCTGCCCGTGCCCGGCGTGGACGCCATCGTCGCCGGGGACGACGGCCAGCCCGTCCCGGACGGACAGGTCGGGGAACTGTGGGTGGCTGGGCCGCAGGTCATGACCGGCTACTGGCAGAAACCCGACGAGACCGCCAAGACCCTCGTGGAGGCGCACGGCCGCACGTGGCTGATGACCGGCGACATGGCCACCATGGACGAGCAGGGGTACTTCCGGATCGTGGACCGCAAGAAGGACCTGATCATTGCCGGTGGGTTCAACATCTACCCCCGCGAGGTGGAAGAAGCCCTGATGAGCCACCCGGCCGTGCTGGAAGCCGCCGCCGTGGGCGTCCCCGACGCGTACCGCGGCGAGAGCGTGCACGCGGTCGTGGCCCTGAAGCCCGGCGCGACCGCCACGGACGCGGACATCATCAGCCACTGCCGCGCCCTGCTCAGCGCGTACAAGGTGCCCCGCAGCGTGGAATTCCGCACGGAGCTGCCCAAGACGGCCGCCATGAAGATCCTGCGCCGCCAGCTGGCCCAAGAAGCCCGCGAGGCCCGGGCCGCCAAGAGCGCCTGAACCGGGCCGGCAGACAGACCATGAGCAGAGGCGGCCCCACCCGGGCCGCCTCTCCCCTGTTGGCCTCAGGTGGTGGCGAGGGGCGCGTACGCGGTCGCGCCGCCGTCCAGGGTACTGGCGGGCCGACCCGCCTGGATGGCCGCCGCGCCCGCCAGCGCGATCATGGCGCCGTTGTCGGTATTCAGGCCCTTGCCGGGGAACACCACGTGCAGGCCGGTCGCGGCGAACGCGTCGCGCAGCGCGCGGTTCGCGGCCACGCCGCCCGACACGACCAGCGTGGTGCGCCCGGTGGCGTGCGCGGCGCGGACCGTGGTGTTCACCAGCGTCTGCACCGCGGCCCGCTGGAAGCTCGCCGCGAGATCGTCGGGCGTGGCCCCGCCGCGGTGCGCCAGGAGCGCCGCCGTCTTCAGGCCGCTGAAACTGAAATCGAAGCCGCTCTGGCCCTTCAGGGGTTCCTTGAACGGCACGGCCTGCGGGTTGCCGCGCGTGGCCGCCTCACTGATGGCCGGGCCGCCCGGGTACCCCAGGCCCGCGAGCCGCGCGACCTTGTCGAACGCCTCGCCCGCCGCGTCGTCGCGGGTCGCGCCGACCAGCACGTACTCGCCGTCTCGGGGCACGTCGAACAGGTGCGTGTGCCCGCCGCTGACGACCAGCGCCAGGAACGGCGCGCTGAGCTGGGCCTCGCTGGCCGCCGCGAAGATGTGACCCTCCAGGTGGTGCGCGGCGTGGAACGGCACGTTCAGTGCCTGCGCGAAGCCCTTGCCGTACATCAGGCCCACCAGCAGCGCGCCCACCAGGCCGGGCCCGGAGGTCGCGGCGACCGCGCCGATGTCCTCCACGCGCAGGCCCGCCTCGCGCAGGGCGTCTTCCATGATCTGGTCGATGCGTTCCACGTGCTCGCGGCTGGCGAGTTCCGGCATGACGCCCCCGTACTGCGCGTGCACCGCCTGCGACCACACCCGGTTCGCCAGGACCGACACCTGCCCATCCGGCGTGAGTGCCACGATCCCGACGCCCGTGTCGTCGCAGGACGTGTCGATTCCCAGGATGCGCAGCGGCAGGGGGCGGTCAGTCATCGCCGCGGAGTGTAGCAGGGCCCCGGCGGGGCAAATGGTGGCCGCAGCCGGGGGCCAACGCATGACCGGGGCTGGCCCCAGCGGGACCGGGGCTTACTTCTTCTGGAGCAGGGCGATGTAGGCCTTGAGCTGGTCGGCCATGCGGCCCTGCTTGAAGGGGTTGAACGTGCCCGCCTGACCCTGGCTGGTCTGGCCCGGCCCGGCCTGACCTGCGCCGCCGGGGCGCTGGCCCTGGCCGCCGAGGAAGCCGCCCAGACCGCCGGGCAGGCCGGGCACGCGCTGCCCCTGTCCCTGGGTGCTACTGCGCTGCGCCTGGGTGCGGCGTGCCTCTCGCTCCTGTTCCGCTTTCAGCTGTAGGTCGTCCATGGCGGTCAGCTGCTTGCCCGTCAGGATCTTGTCCTCGATCTGCGTGAGGTACTTCTTCGCGTCGTTCGGCTGCACGCTGCTGGCCTTCTGAATGGCGGTCAGGATCGGTAGGAGCTGCTTGGCCTGCGCCTTGGTCAGGGCGGTGGCCTTGTTCTTCTCCAGGTCGGGCAACAGGCGCAGGTCCTGCGCGAGGTCCAGGACGGGCTGCATGGCTTTCATGCGGGCCTGCATCTCGGGTGTCATCTGCCGCTGGCCCTGCGCTCCGGTCTGCGCGCTGGCCGCGCTGAGCAGGGCGAGGGTGAGGGTGGGGAGCAGCTGGGCGGTGCGGGTGCGCTGGGTCATGGTGGGGCCTCCTATTACTCGTACCTGAGGGAATCGACGGGGTCGAGGCGGGCGGCGCGCGCGGCGGGGTAGTAGCCGAAGAACACGCCGACCAGGGCACTGAACGCGAAGGCGATCAGCATGGGCGGCAGGCTGAAGACGGGCGTGATGTTCAGGGCCTTCCCGCCGAAGGCCAGGGCGACGCCGAGGAGCATGCCGATCACGCCGCCGCCGATGGACAGCAGGCTGGCTTCCACGAGGAACTGCGTGAGGATGTCGCGGGGCCGGGCGCCGAGGGCCTTGCGCACGCCGATCTCGCGGGTGCGTTCGGTGACCGAGACGAGCATGATGTTCATGATCCCGATGCCGCCGACGAGCAGGCTGATGCCCGCGATGGCGCCGACGAACAGGGTGAGGGTGTTCGTGATGGAGTTCAGGCTGGCGAGGCTGTCCGCCTGGTTCTGCACCTGGAAGTCCAGGCTGTCCGGATCGGTCAGGTCGTGGCGGGTCATGAGCAGGTCGGTGACGTCGGTCTGGAGTCCTGTCAGGTCCTTCGCGTCGGTGGCCTGCAGGTAGACGGTGCTGACGGTGGGCTGCCCGCCGGCGCTGTTCGTGCGGGAGAAGCGTTGCAGGTACGTGCTGAGGGGAATCAGGACCTGGCTGTTGGCGTTCCCGAAGCCGCTGTTGCCCTTGTCGGGCAGGACGCCGCTGACAGTGAAGGTGACGCTGCCCAGCCGGACCTTCTGCCCGAGGGCCTGCTCCGGCGCAGCGCTGCCGTCGGTGCCGTCGCCGAACAGGTCGAGCAGGGTCTGGTGGCCGATCACGGCGACGCGTTTCCTGCCGCTGACGTCTGCATCCGTGAAGTACGTGCCGGTCTCGACGGGGCTGTTGCGCACCGTTTCATAGGCGGGCCAGGTGCCCACGACGCTGACCTGGGCGTTGTTCGAGCCGACCTTGGCCTGCAGGTTGCTGTTCACGCTGGGCGCGACGCCCGCCACCCGGTCCGGGAAGGCGGTGGCCAGCGCCTCAGCGTCCGCGACGGTAATCGTCTGGCGGGGTCCGGCGCGCACGAGGCTTCCGCCGCCCCCACCCCGGGCGCTCTGCACGGTCAGGAGGTTCGTGCCGAGGCTCTCCAAATTTTTCGTGACCCCGGCGGTGCTGCCCTGCCCAATGGCGGTCAGCGCGACGACGGCAGCCACGCCGATGATGACGCCCAGCGCGGTCAGCACCGAGCGCAGCGGCGTGCCGACGATGGCGCGCCACGCGATGGTGAACGCGCCGCCCAGGCCGATCCCACCGCGCCGGGGGATGGCAGGGGCCTGGGCGGCCGCACCGGTCTGCGGGAGGGGACCTGCGGTCACGGGTGGCCCCCCAGGCCACGCCGGGGCGTCTGGCGGCGGTCACTCTCGATCAGGCCGTCACGCACACGGATGACCCGCCCGGCGTACGCGCCGATGTCGTCCTCGTGCGTGACCAGGACGACGGTGGTGCCCTCGGCGTGCAGGTCGCTGAACAGCCCCATGACCTCCTCGCTGGTGCGGGTGTCGAGGTTCCCGGTGGGTTCGTCCGCCAGCAACAGGCGGGGGCGCCCGGCCAGCGCACGGGCGACCGCGACGCGCTGTTTCTGCCCGCCGCTGATCTGGCTGGGGAGGTTGCGGGCCTTGTCGGCCAGGCCCACGCGCGCTAGGACCTGCATGGCCCGCTCGCGCCGCTCGCGGGGGGGCACCCCGGCGTACGTGAGGGGCACCTCGACGTTCTCGACGAGGTTCAGGCGGGGCAGCAGGTGGAATGCCTGGAACACGAACCCGATCTCCAGATTGCGGGCTCCGGCGCGTTCGTTCTCGCTCAGCGTCGTGACATCCCGCCCGCCCAGCCAGTACCCGCCCTCGCTGGGCCGGTCGAGCAGGCCGATGATCTGCATCAGGGTGGTCTTGCCGCTGCCCGAGGGGCCCATCAGGGCGACCATCTCGCCCGGCAGGATCTGCACGTCCACGCCCCGGAGGGCCTCGAAGATCACGTCGCCCTGCGCGTACACCTTGCGGATGCCGCGCAGGTCCACGACTGCCGGGGCGAGGTCGGGTACGGGGAGGACTGGGGTGACCTGCGGCGTGGTCATGGAGCGCCCCCGGGGAAGCCGCCGGGCGCGCCGCCGAACCCGCCCTGGCGATTGGTCTGGCCGCCGCCCTGGCTGCCGGTGCCGGAGGTGCCCGCGCGGCGGGCTGCGCCGGGCACGACGACCTCCTGCCCGGGGGTCAGGCCATCCGTGACGATGGTGTTCGTGCCGTCGGTCGCGCCGGTCTGCACGCGCACCCGTTCGGGCTCCGCGCCCGCCGCGGCGGCGGGGGTCTGCACGTAGCTGCGGCCCCGCACGGTCTGCACGGCCTTGCTGGGCACGAGGAGGCCCTGGGCCTCGCTCTGGACGATCTCCGCCTCGGCGGTCATCCCGGCGCGCAACTGCCCGTCCGGGTTGGCGAGCTGCACGGTGGCAGTGAACACGCTGATGCCGCTGCTCTGGGTGGCGCCGGGCGAGACGCGCACGACCTTCCCGCTGAAGGTCTGCCCGTCGAAGGCGTCGAGGGTCACGTCGGCGCGCTGCCCGACCTTCACGCCCGCGATCTCGGTCTCGTCGATCTGCACGGGGAGGTTCAGGGTGGTGTCGTCGATCAGGGTCAGGATGCTCGCGCCGCTGGTGACGACGGCGCCCTCGGTGGCGGTGACGGTGCTGACCACGCCGCTGATCGGGGCGTACACCTTCAGGTCGGTGCGGTCCTGCGCGGCGGCGTCCAGGCTGTCCTGCGCCTGCTGCACCGCGAGCGCCTGACTGCGGAGGTTCTGCGCGTCGGTGCTCGCGCCGGTCTGCTGCTGCGTCAGGGCGCTGCTCAGGCTGGCGCGGGCGCTGTCCACACTCTGCTGGGCTTTCGTCACGGCCGACTGTGCGTCGGCCAGCGCAGAGGCGCTGAGCGCGCCGATGGCCGCGAGCTGCTGCTGGCCACTGAGGGTGCGCTGCGCGTCGGCGAGGCTCTGCTCGGCCTGCGTGACGCTGCCCCGGGCGCTGACGACGCTGCTGGCGCGCTGCGCGGCGCTGCTGGCCTGACTGGCCCGCGCAGCGTCCAGGCTGGCGCGGGCCTTGTCGAGGTTCAGCTGGGCCGTCTGCACGTTCTGCTCGACACTGTCGCTGCTCAGGGTGGTGATCAGTTGCCCCTTCGTGACGCGTTCACCTACGGCGGGCACGGCGCCGACGGTGGCGGTCAGGTCCGCGCCGACCGTGCGGGTCTGCGCGGCTTCCAGCGTGCCGGGTCCGCTGACGGACACCCGGACGACGCCCGGCTGCGCGCGGCTGGTGGTGGTCGTGGGGGCCGCCACGGTGGTCTGCGCGCTGTGACTGCGGGTGTACAGGACGCCCCCGGTGGCTGCACCAACCAGCAGCAGGCCCCCGAGCACCCACGGCCAGCGGCGGCGCGGCGCGGCGGGCCGGGCGGGGCTGGTGGTCGTCACAGCGCGCCTCCGATGCCGGTGAGGTTCTGCCCGGCGGCGACCGACAGCGCCGCGAGGGCCTCGGTGACGTTGTTCTGCGCCTGCAGGCGGCTGTATTGGGCTTTCTTGAGGGTCAGCTGGGTGGCCTGGAGTTCGACGGCGCTGATCGTGCCGCTCCTGAGGCGCGCGCTGTCCTGCGTGTAGGTTTTCTGCGCGGCGGCCTCGCGGCTCAGGGCGACCTGCTGAAGTTCGGAGGCGTTCTGCGCCGCCTGATACGCACTGGCGAGGGTCTGCCCGGCCGTCTTCTGAGCGCTGTCCTGGCTACGCTGCGCGTTCGCCAGGGCGGTTTTCGCGTCCTGGAGGGTCCGGGCGGGCGTGAAGTCGTTGTCGGCGAGTTTCACGTTCAGTGTGGCGCTGGCGACGTCGTTCGCAGCGCTGATCAGGCTGCTGAGGTTCCCCAGGCCGCCCTGGAGGGCCGCCAGCGTGGCGCTCAGTTTGGGGGCGGTGATGGCGCTGCCCGCGCGGACACTGCTGCCCAGACCGGTCAGGGTGCCGAGTTTTGCGGCGGCGAGGTTCACCTGCGCGCGGGCGTCGGCGAGGGTCTGGGTGCTGGCGGCCAGGGTGTTCTGCGCGTTCGTGACGTCCAGGGTGGTGGCGTTCCCGATACCGAGCTTCACCTGCGCCACCTGCACGCTCTTGGTGTCCACCTGCACCTGAAGCGTCTGGAGTTCGACGTTCTCCTGCGCTTCCAGCAGGGCCGTGTACGCGCTGATGGCCCCTTGCAGCGCGCCGAGTTTCGCGGCGCGCAGCCCCGCCTGCGAGAGCTTCTCGGCGTTGCTGGCGCTCAGTTTCGCGGCAACCAGGGTGCTGGGGTCGGCCTGCGCGGCGCGGCTGGCCGCCTGGGCCTTGTCGAGGTTCGCCTGGGCGGTGCGGACGTCACTGCTGCTGTTTAGCGCGGCGGTAACGGCACTGCCCGCGCTGAGGGTGGTCTGGGCATGCGCGGCGGGGGCCACGAGCAGGGCGAGGCCGAGGGTGAGCAGTCGGGTGCGGGCGTGCGTCATTGAGGGCCTCCGGCGGCGTTGAGAAGCTGGGTCAGGCTGAGCTGGGCGGTGATGCGGGCGGACAATAGGTCGCGCTCCGCCTGCGCGAGGGTCAGGGCGGCGGCGGCGAGGTCGTCGGCGGTGCCAGTGCCGGCGTCCAGGCGGGCCTGGGCGGTCTGCACGGCCAACTGCGCGGCCTGCACCTGGGCGGCGCGGGCCTGCACGGCGCTCAGGTTGGTCTGCACCGTCACGAAACGGCTGCGGACGTCGAGTTCGGCGTTCTGCTGCGCGACGGTCAGGGACAGCTGCGCCTGCGTGACGCCCGCCTGCGCGGCACTGAGCGCGGCCTGCTGCGCGGGGGAATACACGACGTACGAGCCGCTGACACTGGCGGTCAGGCGATTGCTGCCCGTGCCCGCGCGGTCCCCCAGCGGCAGGCTGTAGCTGCCGCCCAGGGTGCCCTGCTTGAGGTTCAGTGAGGCGCTGACCGTCCCGGCGGCCCCGCCGCCGTAGCCGACGCTGGCGGTCAGGTCGGGCAGGCGGGCGTCACGCTGGTCGGCCTCCAGGCTTTCCTGCGCGCTGGCCAGGGCGTTCTGGGCGCTGATCACGTCGCTGCTGCTCGCGCGGGCGCGGGCGACCAGTGCAGTCAGGTCCGGGAGGGTCAGCGTGGCGTCCGGCAGCGTGCTGAAGGTCACGTCGCCCAGCGCGCTGCCCAGCGTGGCGTCCAGCGTGCGGCGGGCGCTGTCCAGACTGGCCTGCGCCTGCGTCACGCTGTTCTGCGCGGCCTGCACGGCGCTCTGCGCATTCAGGACGGTCTCGGCGGTGGCGTTCCCGGCGGCCTGCTGCGCCTGCGCGACCGTCAGCTGCCGCTGCCTCAGGTCCAGTGTGCGGCCCGCCAGCGTGATGTCCTGCGTGGCGAGCACCGCCGAGAAGTACGCCTGCGCGACGTTCAGCCGGGTGGTCAGGTTCGCGTCGCGCAGGTTCGCCTGGGCCAGCGCGAGGCTCCGTTCGGACGCCCGCAGGCTGCTCTGCCCGCTTGACCAGGGCAGCAGGCCCAGGCTGACGTTCGCGCCCGCCGTGCCGGACAGGCTGCCATTCACAGCGGCGCTCGTGCCGTCACTGGCCGTGGTGGTCGTCGGCCCGGCGTAACTGGCGCTGCCACTGACACTGACGGTCAGGCCCAGTGCCGCGCGGGCCGCCTGGAGGTTCTGCTGCGCGACCTGCACGCTCAGCGCGGCGCGGGTGACGCCGGGCGCCTGGGCCAGCTGCGCGTACGCCTGCTCCAGGGTGAGGTCGGCAGGTGGGGCCGTCTGTGCAGCCGTCTGGGCGTGGGCGGCGCCGAGCAGCAGGGCCAGTGTGAGCAGGCGGGACGGTGGAGGGCGTCTCATGGAGCACAGCGTGAGCGCAACGGGTCAAGACTCCGCGCAGCCTCCGTGAAGATTTATCGAAGACGGGTTTCCCCGCGCCAGGAGGACATTTGAGCCGACCGCCGCGAGCTGCGCGCGGCTACGAGCGTTCGCGTGACCTTCACGCCGTTCACGTACGCTTGTGGCATGAGTGCCCTGATCCTGATTGTCGAGGACGAACCGCAACTGGCGGAGGTCCTCGAGGCGTACGCCCGCCAGGAGGGCTACCGCACCGAGCGCGCCGCGGACGGGAACGCCGCCCTGAGCGTGTACCGGGCCGCCAGCCCGGACCTGATCCTGCTGGACGTGATGCTGCCGGGCCGCAGCGGCCTGGACGTCCTGAAGACGGTGCGCGCGGAGGGCGGCACGCCCGTGATCCTCGTGACCGCCCGCGCCGAGGAGACCGACCAGATCGTGGGGCTGGAACTCGGCGCGGACGACTACGTGGTCAAACCGTTCCGCCCGCGCGAGGTGATGGCCCGCGTGAAGGCCGTGCTGCGCCGCGCGACCGCCCTGCTCGACGATGCGGACCGCCCGCTGCGGGTCGGGCCGCTGGAGGTGGACCGCCGGGCGGTCGTGGCGCGCGTACACGGCGAGACCCTGAGCCTCACGCCCGCCGAATTCCGTCTGCTGTCGCAGCTGGCCGAGGCGCCAGGCCGCGCGTACACCCGTGAGGAACTGCTCGCCGCGGCCCTGCCGGACAGTGACGCGCTGGAACGCGTGGTGGACGCGCACCTGGCCAGCGTGCGCCGCAAACTGGACGCCGCGCGCGCCGGGGGGCTGCTGCACACCGTGCGGGGGGTCGGCTACCGGCTGGAGGCCGCCGGATGACCCCCCGCCCGCCGGGGCTGCGGCGCGCGCAGCCGCTGGCCGTGACGCTGCTGCTGGCGATGCTGCTGGTGGTGGGCGTGGCGGTGGGCAGCACCTTCTATTTCTCGAATCTGGTCGTCAAACGGGAGTTCGAGCGGCTGCCCAGCGGCGTGCGGCAGCTGCTGCGCGAGCAGCAGGCGGCGGCGCTGCGGGGTGAACTGATCGCCCCGACCCCGCCGCTGCCCGTGATCCGCACCGGCAGCGCCGCCGACGCGTACCTGGACCCCTTCGAGAGCAGCCTGGATGTCAGCGGCGTGGTGAAACAGGCCAGCGGGGACGACGCGGTCGTCACGAACGGCAAGCGGCCCCGCAACCTGTGGGTCAGTGACGGCAAGCCGCCGCCCCGCAGCCGCGCGCAGGACTTCCTGCACGACGTGCAACGCAGCCTGTTGCAGGTGGGCGTAGTGGCGGCCGCCGTGTCGGCGCTGCTGGCGTTCCTGATCTCGCGGCGGGTGGCGCGCCCCGTCTCGGCCGTGTCGGGCGCAGCCGCTCGGCTGGCCAGCGGGGACCTGAGTGCGCGCGCGCCCGTGCTGGGCGGCGAGCGGGAGATCGCGGCGCTGGCGCATTCCTTCAACGACATGGCGGAGAACCTGCAGGCGCTGGAACGGGAGCGGCAGCAGGCGGTCGCGGACATCGCGCACGAGCTGCGCACGCCGATCGCCGTGATCCAGGCCCGCCTGGACGCGCTGGAGGACGGCGTGTACCCGCTGAACACCGAGCAGATCGCGCTGCTGAGCACGCAGACGCAGCTGCTCACGCGGCTGGTGGGGGACCTGCGCACCCTAACCCTCGCGGACGCGGGGCGGCTGGCGCTGGACCCGCAGCCGCTCGATCTGGGTGCCCTGGGCCGCGAGGTCGTGCAGGCCCTCCAGGACCGCGCCGCCGCGCGCGGCCTGACCCTCAACGTGCAGGCCGAACCGGCCCCCACGCACGCCGACCGGGACCGGGTGCGGCAGATCACGACGAACCTCGTGGACAACGCCCTGCGGCACGCCCGCAGCCGCGTGCAGGTCCGCGTCGAGACACGGGGTGAGCAGGTCGTCCTGCACGTCGAGGACGATGGCCCCGGCATTCCCGAGGGGAGCCGTGAGGCGGTGTTCACGCGCTTCACGCGGCTGGACATCAGCCGCTCTCGGGACACGGGGGGCAGTGGCCTGGGGCTGGCCATTGTGCGCGCGCTGGCCGCCGCGCACGGGGGTCAGGCGGCGCTGGCAGCCTCAAAGGGTCTGGGCGGCGCGCACTTCACGGTGACGCTGCCAGGCGGCACGGACTGATCCGCCAGCAGCGCGGCCCCAGGACTCCGGTTTCCTGGGGCCGCGCTCAACTGTCACGTTACGTGCGGGGTTTCAGCGCCGGGATGCGCAGGCCGCCGCGTCCGTCCCAGCCCTTGAAGGCGTAGAAGCGTCCGGGTTCCCCGGTGAGCAGGTAGTCGCTGAGGGGCTCGCGCATGGGGGGCGCCTCGATCTTCTCCAGCGCCTCCTCGACGGTGCAGAAGCGCGCTTCCACGATGAACCCGTCGGGATCGGCGGGATTCAGGAGGCCGTCCCAGGTGGCCTCGAAGGCCACGGCGATGGCGCGTTCGCCGCGGCGTTCGTCTTCGATGTGCACGGTGTAGGCCATGTGCTTGATGCCCGTGAGTTTCAGGCCGGTTTCCTCGTAGATCTCGCGGTACAGCGCCTCGGGGAGGGTCTCGCCGGGTTCGACCACGCCGCCCGGGAGGGTGTGGCGCACGCGCCCGTGGCCCTGCCAGTCGTTGCCGACGAGCAGCACGCGGCCGAAGCGGTCGCGGAGGATCCCGGCGGCGACAAGGAGGTCACGCCGCGCCATGCTGGCCCTCCTCGCCCATCTGGATGAGTTGCAGTTCGCGCTGCGCGCGCGCGAGGTTCGCCACGACCGGCCCCAGCGCGCCCGCGATGACGCTGTCGAGGGGGTGGTTCTTGCCCTCCCCTTCCAGGCGGTGGTCGGTGACGCGGTTCTGGGGGTAGTTGTACGTGCGGATCTTTTCGCTGCGGTCGCCGCTGCCGACCTGCGCGGCGCGGTCGCTGCGTTCGCGTTCCTCCCGCGCGATCCGCTCGCGTTCGGCGAGGCGCGCGGCGAGGACCTGCAGGGCCTTCTCGCGGTTCTTGATCTGCGAGCGGCCGTCCTGGCAGACGACCATGATCTCGTCGGGCGTGCCGGGGCGGTACACGGCGCGCACGGCGGAGTCGGTGGTGTTCACGCCCTGCCCGCCCGCGCCCTGCGAGCGGAACACGTCGATGCGCACCTCGGACAGGTCCAGCTGCACCTCTGCCGTGTCCGCCTCGGGCAGCACGGCGACGGTGACGGTGCTCGTGTGGATGCGGCCCTGGCTCTCGGTGGCGGGAACGCGCTGCACGCGGTGCACGCCGCGCTCCCATTTGAACGCGCGGAACGCCCCGTCGCCCGTGATCTCGGCGACGACCTTGCTCGCGCCGCCCAGGTCGCTCTCGCTGGCGTCCAGGACGGCCACCTTCAGGCCCAGGCCCTCGGCGTAGCGGGTGTACATGCGCAGCAGGTCCATGACGAACAGTCCGGCCTCGGCGCCGCCCGCCCCGGCGCGCAGTTCCAGGATCACATCTTTGGCGTCGTCCGGGTCGGTGGGGAGCAGCAGCACGACGAGTTCAGATTCGATCTCGGCCAGCCGGGCTTCCAGGGCCTGCACTTCCCCGGCGGCCAGGTCGAGCATGTCCGGGTCGGCCAGGAGTTCGCGCGCGCCGGCCAGGTCGGCTTCCAGGCCGTCGCGTTCGCGCAGCAGGGTCACGAGGGGCAGCAGCTCGCGGTGGCGGCGGGTCAGGCGGGCGTACTCGCGCGGGTCGGCCAGGGCCGCCGGGTCGCCCAGGGCCCGCTCGACCTTGCTGAATTCCGCCGCGAGTTCATCAAGGCGGCTCACGTCGCGGGGGAGCGCCCGCGCGCTGGGCACGGCGGACGGCTGGCGGTAGACAGGGTGGACACAGGCATCATGAGTGCAGTCTAGCGCCCCCCTGCGCGCGCCTGCGGCAACGTTCCCCTGACACGGTCCTCACAGTGCGCCTGCCGCGTGTCAGGTCCGCGTGGGGGTGTGCCTGACAGGCGGCAACCCGCGCTCCGGCGGGGACGCGTCTAATCCAGGGGTCCGGCCGCCGGGGGCGTGGGCGCTACAGTCGGGCGCATGAGAACCGTGACCGTGGGCGTGCTGGGCTGTGGGACCGTGGGGCAGGACGTCCTGAACCTGATCCGGAGGCGCGAGGCGATCTTCGCGGATCTGGGCGTGCGGATCGAGGTGGCGGGCGTCCTCGTGCGTGACCCGGCCCGAGGCCGCACCTGCCCGCCCGGCACGCCCCTGACGACCGACCCGGCCTTCTTGCAGGAGTGCGGCGTGGTGATCGAGGCAATGGGCGGCGTAGACCGCCCCATGAGCCTGCTGCGCCCGCACCTACGCTCGGGCCGTCCGGTGATCACGGCGAACAAGGCGCTGCTGGCCGAGAGATGGGATGAGCTGCGCGACTACGCCCTGGACGGCAAGCTGTACTACGAGGCGTCCGTGATGGCCGGGACGCCCGTGATCGGCCCCATGAGCACGGTGCTGCGCGCCAGTACCTTCCAGCGCCTGCAGGCGGTGCTGAACGGAACGTGCCTGTACATCATCACGCAGATGGAACAGGGCAAGGAGTACGCGCAGGCGCTGGCGGAAGCGCAGGCGCTGGGGTACGCCGAGGACCCGCCCACCCTGGATGTGGGCGGCTTTGATACGGCGCACAAGCTGGCGGTGCTGGCGCGTTTCTGCGCGGACGGGAACTTCCCGTACGAGCAGGTGCAGGTGCAGGGCATCGAGGACCTGACCCTCGCGGACGTGCAGGCCGCGCGCGCGCGGGGCGAGCGGATCAAGCTGGTCGCCGAGCTGGAACGTGTGAACGGCGAGTGGCAGGCCCGCGTCTGCCCGCAGTCCCTTCCCGATGATCACCCGCTGTGCACGGCCGGGTCCAGCCGCAACGCCATGGTGTACGAGGGCGAGGAGTGCGGCACGCTGATTTTCGCGGGGGGCGGCGCGGGTGGCATGGTCACCGCGAGCGCCATGGTGGGCGACCTGCTCGACTGGGTGATCGGCTTCCCCGGTCACGTGCCGCTGCACTGAAGGGCGGCTGAGGACTGAAGAGGCAGGGAGCGTCGGCGCCGGCCTCCGCTCCCTGCTGTGTTCGCGTCCCAGCGTCAGCGGGGGCGGATCAGGCGACCGCGACCCACAGACCATTCACGGCTCGCCGCGGTCGTCCCCGTCCTCGTCGCCCAGGTCGTCATCGTCGAGGTCCACGTCGTCCACGTCATGATCGTCGGCCCAGTCCTTGACGACGTTCGTGCGGCGCAGGTCGTCGCGGGGCGCGGCCAGACGGGCCTGTTCGCGGTCCTCGCCGCTCATGACGCCCTGCGCGCGGCCCAAGACGGGCTGGTCGGCGGCGGACGCGCCGTAGCGTTCGGCGAGGTACGCGGCGACCCACGCCCCGAAGTACCACAGGGCCAGCTGGGCGGGGTAGCCGACCGCGCCGTCCGGGTAGGGCACGTGGATGATCTCGTCAATGCGGGATTCGAGTACCTCGCGCGCCAGCAGGAGGGTGTCGTCGGCGTCCCCGAGGATCACGGCGACCTTGGCGTCGCCCTTCTCGTGCTGCGCCTCGAACGCGCCGGTCACCACGGGCAGGGGGTCGCCGATCAGGGGCACGCTGAGGGTCTTGCCGGTGCGGGCCAGCAGCTGCTGCCACGCGTGCGGCAGGGCGTCCGCGTCGGGCGCGGCCAGCAGCAGCGGCGTGCGGCCCCAGAGGCTCCAGGCGAGATCCCGGGCGGGGTTGTTCTCCTCAATGTGTGGGGCGCAGCGGGCGGCGAGGTCGGCGATCAGGGCGTCGGCGGCCTGGGCGTCCTCGCTGTGCCCGGTCGCGTGCGCGACGTACTGCGCGAAGTGGTACGTGGCGAGCGGCCCACCGGGCACCAGGGTGTCGATCTCCTCGGGGGTGCCGCCGGTGGCGACGCGGCGCACCTGCGCACCCGCGACGCTGGCGAGGTCGGCGTAGTCGGTGGCGAGGGCGGCGGCGTCGGGGCTGCTCAGGACGAACTGGGTGCCGCTGCGGGTGAGGCTGCTCGCCACGAGCGTCTGCGCGAGGTGCGCGGCCAGGGTGCCCTCGCCGCTGCCGGCGAGGCCGTAGGGGGCGTCCTCGGGGCGGGTGGGGCCGCTGTAACTGCCGGGCAGCGTTTCAAGCAGGGTCAGAAGGTGGGTACTCATGCGCTTCAGGGTACAGGCTGAGGCCGGACTGGGCCCGGAACGCGCCGCCCGGCGTGGCAGACCGCGCCGCAGAAAATGCCGTCTGTCACGCCTTCTTTTTCTTCACGCTCGCTTAATCCTGCGTGCTAGAATCCGGCGCGTGCGCTTCCAGACAAACACCGGGGACGTCCACCCCCTGAACAAAAAACACCACCCCATGAGGGTGGCGTTCAGTGTGTGGCGCACTCGACTGGACTCGAACCAGTGGCCTTTGGCTCCGGAGGCCAACGCTCTATCCACCTGAGCTACGAGTGCAGAGCTCCGGTACCCTAGCACTTCGCATGAAGGAGATCAAGTGAACAAGAAAGTAACCGTCAACGTCCTGATGGGCGTCCTGGCCCTGCTGCTCGTGATCGGCATGGCCTACCAGTTCACCCCGAACCTGGGCAGCCTGTTCAACAAGCAGACCGGCACGCCCGCTCTGACCGTGAACGGCACGACCGTCACCGTCGAGCAGCTGGAGGCCGCCAAGCGGCAGAACCCGGTGCTGAGCAGCACCGACACCGGCGTGCTCGGCGACGACTTCAAGACGTACGTGGTCGCGCAGCAGATCGATCAGACGCTCGTGTCCAACGCCGTGAAGGACATCAAGATCAGCCGCGGCGACGTGGACGCCAAGGTCAAGGAAGTCCGCGCTCAGAACAACCTGACGGACAACAAGGCCTGGACGGACGCGCTGCAGGGCGTGGGCCTGACCGACAGCGAGTACCGCAAGCAGGTGCGCCAGAGCCTCGCCATCGAGCGCAAGCTGGATGAGCTGAAAAAGGCCGTTCCCGCCGCGACCGACGCGGAACTCCAGGCGTACTACGACCTGAACGCCGACAAGTATCAGACCGACCCGCGCATCCAGGGCCGCGAGATCGTCGTGGCCGACAAGGCCAAGGCGCAGGACCTGCTCAAGCAGCTCAAGGGCGGCGCGGACTTCGCGCAGCTGGCGGGCGCGAACAGCACCGAGTTCAAGGACCGCGGCGGCGCCCTGGGGCCCATCGAGAACGGCGCGCCCCGCCCGGTGGCGCAGGTGGCGCTGCCCAGCGAGGTGGGCGCGGCCGCGTTCGCCCTGAAAGACGGTGGCCTGACCGACGTCGTCGAGAGCGGCGGGAAGTTCTACATCGTGAAGGTCGAGAAGTACCTCGCGCCCAGCGCCAAACCCTTCGCGGAAGCGAAGAGTGACGTGACGACCGCCGTGAACGACAGCAAGAAGAACGCCGCGGTGGAAGCCTGGGTCGAGGGCCTGCGCAAGGACGCCAAGGTCGAGTTCAAGGACCTGAACTGGAAGGTCGAGGACCCCACCGTCGCGACCGTCACTGGGCAGAACGTCCGCTACTCGCAGGTGATCGAGCAGGTCGTGCAGAACCAGCAGTTCGGCAGCCTGCTGCAGCAGGTGCCCGCCGAGCAGGCCGCGCAGCTCGTGAACAGCATCCTGAAACCGCAGGTCATGCAGCAGCTCATCCAGGGCTACGCGGCGCCCACCATCGCCGAGCGCCTGAAACTCAACGTGGTCGGCACCCGCCAGGAGATCGCGCAGGACGTCGCCGCGTACGGCGCGCGGAACGTGCAGGTCACGGACGCGGACCTTCAGGCGTACTACGCGGAGAACAAGGCGCAGTTCGAGTCGCCCGCCAGCGCCACCGTCAGCGAGGCCAGCTTCAAGGATCAGGCCAAGGCCGTGGCCTTCCGCAGCAGCTTCACGCGCGGCGACTTCGTCTCGGCCGCCAGCAAGGTGGGCGGCACCGTCAGCGAGCGCGGCAGCGTCACCGCCGGGGACGGCAAGCTCAGCGAGGAACTGAACGCCGCGGTGTTCAGCGCCAAGAGCCTCAAGGACGCCGCCGACGGCAGCCTGAGTGACGTCGTGAAGGTCGGCGACCGCTACTCGGTGCTGTACATCACGGACCTGAAGCCCGCCGAGGCCAAGAGCTTCGCGGACGTGCGCGACCAGATCGAGCCGGTCGTGCTGGGCCAGAAGAAGAGCGCCGAAGGGCAGAAGTTCCTGGACGCCCAGGTCAAGACCCTCAAACCCACCGACAACCTGAAGACCGTGCTGGCCGCGCAGGAAAAACGCGTGGCCGCAGCGGCACCCAAGGCGCCCGCGAAGGACAGCGCGAGCGGCGCGGCGGACGGCGCCAAGACCGACGCCACTCAGCCGGACACCCAGACGGACGGCAGCGGCACCACCGCGCCCCCCGCCGACAAGTAAACCTCTCCCCTGCGCCGCCCCGGGCCCTCAGGTGCCGGGGCGGTGTGCTGTTCCCGCGCCGCTACACGCGGGCGCGCAGGCCCAGCAGCAGGCCCGCCGTGAACGCCCCCGCGAACGGCAGGTTCGCGGTGAGCACGCGGGTCAGCCACGCGCCGCCGTTCTCGCGCCCCTGCGCCAGCCAGGGTTCCGCGAGCGCCTCCACGCGCAGCCAGTTCACGCTGACCAGATCGAAGTACGCCAGGACCTGCAGGGTGATGAACAGCACGCCCAGCCCGATCAGCGCCCAGCGACCGATGTGCTTCAGGGCCACGCCCGTCGCGAAGCCCAGCAGCGCACCCACGCTCAGGTCCGGCAGCAGGGGCCGGAGAGCGTCCGCGAAACTGGCGGGCGCGGCCGCGGCGGCGTGCAGCAGGGTGGGCGTGGGGCCGGTGACGCTCAAGGTGCGCGCATCCTAGCGCGCGCGGAGGGCTGCGCCGAAAGGCGGAGGGGTCAAACCCCGCGGCGCGGTATGGTGTAAGGCACCGTGACCCTCCAGACCGAGCCCTCCCTTCCCGACGTGATCTCCCCAGAGCTGTATGGGCGCCTGTGCGCGGGCGAGGAGCAGGCCTGGTTCGAGTTCGTGCAGGAGTACGAGGGCCGCATGTACGGCTACCTGTACCGCCTGGAAGGCAACAGCGAGGACGCGCTGGACCTGACGCAGGAGGTCTTCTACCGCGCGTGGCGCAGCATCCGCACCTTCCGCGCCGGGGAGCGCGTGCTGCCGTGGCTGTATCAGGTGGCACGCAACACGCAGATCGAATCGCACCGCCGCAAGCAGCTGCAACGCTTCTCACTGGAGCAGGCGCGCGAGGACGTGGGCTTCGAGGTGACCAGCGAACGCCGCTCGCCCGTGCAGGCCGCCGAGAGTGCCGACGCGCAGGACCGCGTGCAGCGCGCCCTGTCCCAGCTGCCGCACGAGTACCGCGAGGCTGTCGTGCTGCGCTTCGTGGAGGACCTCAGTTACGACGAGATCGCGCAGATTCAGGGCGTGGCGGTCGGTACGGCCAAGAGCCGCGTGTTCCGCGCCAAGGAGCAGCTTGCCGACCTGCTCGAAAGCGTCGCCGACGTCCACTGACACCCACGCCGGGGCCTACGTCCTGTCGGGGTCGGGGGGGACGTCCTCCCAGCGCAGCAGGTCGCCCGGCTGACAGTCCAGCGCGCGGCACAGGGCGTCCAGGGTGCTGAAGCGCACCGCGCGGGCCTTCCCGGTCTTCAGGATGCTGAGGTTCGCCAGCGTGATCCCCACCCGCGCGGAGAGTTCCGAGAGGGTCAGGCCCCGCTCGGCCAGGATGTGATCGAGGTGCACGCGGATCGGCATGTCAGACCGTCAGTTCCTCGTCCTGAAGCACATGGAAGGTCACGTTCAGCACTGCCGCGAACGCCAGCAGCCCCACGCCGGGCAGGCTTGAAAACACGAGAAGTCCAGCGCTGCTGGCGAGCAGCAGTGGATCGGCGGTCACCAGCGGCAGCAGGGCCGGAACGACCTGCCCGGCCAGCAGGGCTACGCCCGCCAGCGCGACCTCTCGCGGGATGACGCTCAGGGTGCCCTGGCGGCTGGCGCGGGCGGCCCGCCACAGGAACAGCAGTGCCAGCGCGCCCGGGAGACTTCCCAGGAGCATCTGGGGCAACGCGGACCAGCCCCGCCGGGTCAGGCCGTAGATCAGCGCGCCCGTGCCGAGCAGCAGGCCCAACTGGCACAGACGTTCGAGGCGCGTCAGGGCGCGGGTGCGCAGCAGCGGAGTCAGGGTCATACGGTCGTCCTCTGGCGGTCCAGGCTGGCGCGCCCCTCGTCCAGCCAGCCGGAGAGCGCCATGAGCAGCAGCGGCAGCGTCACGGACACCAGAGTACCGAGCAGAAGCTCAGGGCTGAGCACGACGTCCAGCAGCGCGCCGGTCGAGCGGTCCTCCGTCAGCCCGAGGTCGGGCGCCATGCGCCACACAGCCGCCAGCGAGAGGGGGGTGCCCAGCAGGGCGCTCCAGAAGAGGCGCTGCCCGGCGCGGAACAGGTGCTCGCTGACCTCACCGTGCAGGGGACCGTCCCGGCGCGTCAGCCCGATGGCGCGGTTCAGGTGCCAGTACCCGGCGAAACTGACCCCCGCCCACAGGCCCAGCGCCGCGCTGAGGCGCAGGTCATGCGGAATGAACGTCAGGGCCGCGAGGAGCAGCAGGCCCAGCCCCACCAGACTAAGGACCGTGGGAACCGTCAGGAGCAGCAGCAGGGCGTTCAGGGTGTGCCGGTGTGGAGTCATACGGTCAGCTCCTGTTCGGCGCGCAGCTGGCGTTCCTGCTCGCGGATGTGCGCCGCCTGGGTGAGGGCAGCGGAGAACAGCACGCAGGCCGCGGCGATCAGCAGGGGCGTGAGGTTCACGCCGAACAGGCTGAAGGGCAGGCTGCTGTCGGTGTTGAGGCCGCGCACGATGGTGTCTTCCGGGAGCTGGCGGCGCAGGGCCTCAAGGGGTTGGATGCGGGCGAACATCCAGCCGTTCAGCAGGGGTTGCAGCGCGGCCACCACCTGCCCGATCAGGGCCAGTCGCGCGGCGAGGGTCAGATCAGCAGCGTTGGCGGGGTGGAACGGATCGCTGAGCAGGCGGCGCGTGAACTGCCGGGCGCGCCACAGTAGGCCGATCACGCCCGCCATGAGCAGGGTGAAGCCGGCGAGCCAGGCATGTCTGACCCATCCCGGCAGGTCGCCGAGCGGCAGGTGGAAGGTCGAGACGTCGTACCGGCCGCCTGGCAGGCTGAGTGTGAGGTCGAGCGGAATGTTCACGCTGAACACGGTTTGGGTGCTGTTACCGGACATGAACACACCCAACAGGAAGACCAGCAGCATCAGGGCTGTGAGGGCAGCCAGGGTGGTCACGGTGAAGGACAGGATGGTCTGGGCGCGGGCGGGGGTCAGCATGGGGCCTCCAGGGATTTATCGATCTTCGATATTATTGTTTTTCAATATGATCTCTGGATTGCGACCCGTCAAGCAGAGATGCACGCCCCCGTTCCCACCCGGGTGACCCGCCGCTGTAACGAACGCCCGTTATTCTCCGGGCATGAGCAAACTGGTGATCGTGGCGGCAAAGCGCACGCCGATCGGAAGCTTCATGGGCAGCCTCAAGGACGTCTCGGCCGCCGACCTGGGCGTCACGGCGGCAAAGGCCGTACTGGACGGCGTGAATGGCGCAGACGTGGCGGACGTGATCGTGGGGAACGTCCTTCAGGCCGGGAGCGGCATGAACGTGGGCCGTCAGGTCGGGATCGGCGCGGGCCTCCCGCAGGACGTGCCCGGACTGACCGTGAACCGCGTGTGCGGCAGCGGCCTCCAGGCGGTCATCAGCGCCGCGCAGGGCATCCGCGCTGGGGACGGGCAGCTGTACCTCGCGGGCGGCACCGAGAGCATGAGCCGTGCCCCGTACCTCCTCCCCCGCGCCCGTGAAGGGTACCGGCTGGGGCACGCGCAGGCGCTGGACTCCATCCTGTCAGACGGCCTGACCGACGTGTTCGGCAACTACCACATGGGCATCACCGCCGAGAACATCGCCGCGCAGTGGAACCTGACCCGCGAGGAACAGGACGCCTTCGCCCTGGAAAGCCAGACCCGCGCCGCCGCCGCGCTGGACGGGAACTTCTTCGCGGAGGAACTCGTCAGCGTGGAGGTGCCGGGCCGCAAGGGTCCCACGACCTTCAGCGCCGACGAGTACCCGCGCGCCACCACCGCCGAGGCCCTCGCCAAGCTGAAACCCGCCTTCAGGAAGGACGGGACCGTCACTGCCGGGAACGCCAGCGGCATCAACGACGGCGCCGCCATGCTGCTCGTCGCCAGCGAGGAGTACGCGCAGGCGCACGGTCTGCCCATCCTGGCCGAGATCGCCAGTTACGCCGCCATCGGCGTGGACCCCGCCATCATGGGCATCGGCCCCGCCAAGGCCGTCCCCGTCGCCCTGACCCGCGCCGGAATGAGCGTCGCCGACGTGGACCTGTTCGAACTGAACGAGGCGTTCGCCGCGCAGTCCCTGGCCGTCATGCGCGACCTGAACGCCGACCCCACCCGCGTGAACGTCACGGGCGGCGCCGTCGCCCTCGGGCACCCCATCGGCGCTTCCGGGGCGCGCGTGCTCGTCACGCTGATCCACCAGCTGCGCCGCCTGGGCAAGGAAACCGGCGTCGCCAGCCTATGCATCGGCGGCGGCATGGGCATCGCCGTCGTCGTCCGCGCCCGGGCCTAACGCAGCAACAATCTGGGGGCGGGGGGCAGGAAACCTTCCATCCCCCTTCGTGGGCAGATGAGCGCGCCCGCAGATCACGCGCGTCATAAGGTGCCGGTATGCCACGCCCCGCACTCCTGCCCCTGCTGGGCGTTCTGATGTGGAGTCTGCCGACCGCCAGCGCCGCCCCGGCACCCGCCTGCTACGCCTTCGCGGACTGGCTTCAGTTCTCCCTGCGCGCGCCGCTGGACGTGACGAGCCTGCGGAAAACCGGCAGTCAGGGCCAGCCCAGACTCTACGTGTACACCCGGGAATTCAGGAACACCTGCGTCACTGCACCGGCCAGCAACTTCGGATTCGTCAACATACTCGTCGGCCCTGATCGCGCCGTGCAGCGCATCACGCTCTCCGGGGATGCTGGGCCCCTGCGGGCGCTCGCCACGTCCCTCAATCCGCGTCACCTGCGGGTCGTGCAGCTGAACGGTTTCCGGTTCACCTTCGAGACCGTACCCAGGCAGATCACCCTGACGCCGCTACAGCTGCTGGCCACCGTGGATCAGCGGCAGATGCGCTAACTGGCGGATTCCGCGGTGCAGGCACGGTCCCTACCATGGGGGCGTGTCTGTTGTTGCCTTGGAGCGGGTATCGCCGGAGTCGCAGGGTCTGCCGTCAGGGGCCGTTCTGGCGTGGCTGGACGCCCTGGCCGCGGAGGGGCTGGAACTGCATGGGTTCATGATGCTGCGCTCGGGGCAGGTGCTGGCCGAGGGTCACTGGGCTCCGTACACGCCAGACCGGCGGCATCACCTGTACTCGCTGAGCAAGGCCTTCGCGGCGGTGGGCGTAGGCCTGCTGGTGCACGAGGGGCGGGTACGGCTTGACGACCGCGTGGTGGACCTCTTCCCGGACGCCCTGCCGCCGGTGATGGGCGGGCACCTGCGGGCCATGCGGGTCGAGGATCTGCTGACCATGCGCACGGGGCACGCGGCGGACGTATCGGACGCGCTGATCGCGGCGGGCGAGGGGGACTGGGCCGCCGCGTTCCTGGCTCAGCCGCCTGAATTCGCGCCGGGCACGCACTTCGCGTACAACAGCGCGGCGTCGTTCATGCTCTCAGCGCTTGTGCAGCGCGTGACGGGCGAAGTCCTGCTGGATTACCTCAGGCCGCGCCTGCTGGACCCATTGGGCATTCAGGGGGGCCGCTGGGCGTCGAACCCGCGGGGCGTGAACCTGGGCGGCTGGGGCCTGCATCTGCGCACGGAGGACGTGGCGCGGTTCGGGCAGCTGCTGCTGAACCGGGGCGAGTGGCAGGGGCAGGCGCTGCTGCCCGCGTGGTGGGTGGACGCCGCGAGTTGCGCGCAGGTACCGCCGGGCACCGCGCCGGGCGACGAGCACAGCGACTGGGCGCAGGGATACGGGTACCAGCTGTGGCGCTGCCGTCACGGGGCGTACCGGGCGGACGGCGCGTTCGGGCAGTTCTGCGTGGTCATGCCGGAGCAGGACATGGTGCTGGCCGTCACGGCGGGCGTGGGCGACATGCAGCGCGTGCTGGATCACACCTGGACGCACCTGCTGGGCGGCGTGCAGGACGCCCCCCTGTTGCCCGGTGCGGAAGCGGAGGCGCTACGGTTACGCTGTGCAGACCTCATGCTGGACGTGCCGGAGATTCTTGATCCGCCGCCGCTGCGGGACGTGCAGGCGCACTTCACCTTCGACCCGAACGACGAGGGGTGGGAGGCCGCGACCCTGACCGTCACGGGCGAACGCGGCATGCTGGCCCTCGACGTGCAGGCGCCGAACACGGTCTGCTTCACGCTGAACGCCTGTGAGGAGCAGACCCTGGACACCTGGGGCACCACCGTCGCCCTGACCGTCCGGGCCGGCTGGCAGAAGGACGGCACGCTGGCCCTGACCCTGCTCCTGATTGAGGAGGGGGCCCGCTGGGACGTGCACTGGGCGGCGCCGGACGGCCTGCTCACCGTGTGTCTGCGTGCGCCACATCACGGTGAGGGTCGCGTGCTGACCGCCCAAGCCTCTACCCTGAGGACATGACGGACAGTATGGACGTGGTGGGGGACCGCGAGGCGGCGTTCTTCCTGGCGATCAAGACGCGGGATGAGGCGCTGCTGCGCGCGCTGGTGGAATCGGATGCGGATCTATTGAGTCTGCCCAGTCCGATGGGTGTGAGTCCGGTGCTGTTCGCGGTGTATTACGGCCGGGCGGACATGGCGCGCGTGCTGGTGGACCTAGGCGCGCCGCTGAATGTGTTTGAGGCAGCGGCGCTGGGGGATGAGGGGGCCCTGATCCGGGAGCTGGACGCTGATCCGGCGCTGGTGAACGGTGTGAGTGGGGATGGGTTCAGTCCGCTGGGGCTGGCGGCGTTCTTCGGGCAGGCGGACGTGGCGGAGGCGCTGCTGTCGCGGGGTGCGGATGTGAATGCGGTCAGCCGGAATGCGATGAGGGTGCAGCCGCTGCACTCGGCGGTGGCGGGTGGGCATGGGGCGCTGGCGCGGGCGCTGGTCATGGCGGGTGCGGACGTGAATGCGGCGCAGCAGGATGATTTCACGCCGCTCATGGCTGCCGCGCAGAACGGCGACGCGGGCCTGGCGCTGTTTCTGCGGCAGCGGGGCGCGAACGTAAATGCCGAAACGGCTGATGGGCGCCGCGCGGCGGATTTTGCGCGTGAGGAAGGGCACGCCGCGCTGGCGGATTCGCTGGAGGAGCCGCTGCCCGCGTGACCGGAGAGCCGGGCCGTGCGGCTGCCGCGCTGGTCAGCGTCTGAGGCGGTGAGTATGGCACTGCGGGTGTGCCTCAAGAAAGCCGGAAGGCAGCGCAGGACCGGGCAGGGCAGACTGGGCGCATGACCAACGACAGGGACCGCAACCCGCCGCTGACCGGCGAGCACGGCGCGCAGACGGGCTTTGACACGCCTGACCCGAAGGATGATCACCAGGGGGCGTACACCACCACACCGGCCGAGGACCGCGTGGGCAGCTCGGATGACGGGAAGTACGAGCCGGTCGAGGTGCACAGCGCGAAGGAGGTGACCGGGCAGTTCGATCACCTCGCCACGCGGGATGTCGCGGCGATGGAGCACAAGCCGCAGGACGCGGAGTTCGCGGGTGCCGAGACGGTGGCCGGACTGGGCGGGGAGAACCTGAATCTGGTGGCGCCGGCGGCCGGGATAGGTATGCCCGCGTCTGCCGCGATTGCCCTTGAGTCGCGTCAGGAGGCGATTGATCCGAACCGGGCGTATACCCCGCCCAGTGAGCAGGGGCCGGCCCGCGTGAGTGAGCGTCCCGGCGACCTGCCGGAGGGGGAAACGCCGGAGTTGCAGTATCAGGTGAAAGGCGACACGGACCGCGGGTTCTGACCTCTACGCGGCAGGCGGGACACGGTGCACCTGACCGCGTCCCGCCTGCCAGGTCTGCCGGCAGTTACAGCTCGGAGACGTAGAGTTGGCCGTCCTCGACGTGCGTGCGGTAGATCTTGACGGGTTTCACGGCGGGCAGGGTCTTGGCCTTACCGGTGGCCAGTTCGAATTTCGCGCCGTGTTTTTCGCAGGTGATGCGGCCCATGCTGACGTCGCCGCCCAGCAGCGGGAAGTCCTTGTGGGTGCAGTTGTTGCGCAGGGCGTAGTACTGGCCCTCGAAGTTCACGATGACTACGCTGACGCCAGCGAGGTCCACGGTGGTCTGCTGGCCGTCGGGGATGGATGCGGTGGGGCCGACGAGGGTTCGGGCGGGCGTGTCGCTCATCAGGCGCGAGTGTAGCGTCTGCCCGGGTCAGGGTCAGACGCCGCAGCCACTTTCGAGTGGGGTGGCGTTCAGTCCAGAAGGGGTCCACTGCTGCACGCTGAAGCCTGCGCCCTCGTAGTACGCGCCGTACAGGATGAGTTCCATGCGGCCGTCGCCGTTCAGGTCGGCGACCCCGGCCAGGCGGTGGAGGGTCGCCATGGGCATGGGGTCGCTGCTGCCGGAATCCCAGGGTGTCTGGGGCGCAATGTGCTCGCCGAGGACGGTCGTGACGACCCGGCCGCTGACCACAGTACGGAGCAGCAGCACGCTGTAATCGCCGGGCTGCCCGACGGGCGGCGGGCTGTCCCCGCTGCGTTCACGGAAGTAACTGGCTTCAATGATGACTTCCTGGGTGCCGTTGCCGTCCAGGTCGGTGCGCACCAGCCGAGTGAGGTGGACCTGTGGGCGGCGCAGGCCCCGGCGGATCAGTTCGTCCCGCACGGCGGTTTCGTACGTGGCGTTGCGGGTGGGGAGGGCCGTGACGGGGCGCGGCTGGGCATTCAGCGGGGCAGAGGTGAGGACGGCCAGTGCCTCCCGGGCGGGCGTGACCTTCACCTCGAAGGTCACCTCGCACGGTTCACCCAGCGAGGTGGGCCGGGCACCCTGCACGCGGGTGGGGGCCGCGCCGAGGGTCAGGCGGGTGTAGGTGGCCGCTCCGGTCAGGCGGGCGCGGGTCTGGGCGTCGGTGAGCCAGCGCCCGTCCTGCCATCCACCCAGCAGATACGTGCTGCCGCCGGGCAGGGTGGCCAGAACAGGGTGCAGTCCGGCAGGCGCGGCGGCCTGCGCCGTGACGAGGGGTAGGGTCAGCAGGCTGGCCAGGAGCAGCGTTCTGAGGGAAGCGCGCATGCCCCAGCGTACCGGCTCAGCCCTGCTGCACAGTCACGCGGTTGCCCCACGGGTCGTGCAGGGTCAGGTGGTCACCCGCGTCCTGCACGTCGGCGCGGCCCGCCAGGTGCGCGCGCAGGTTCGTCAGGTCCTGGGTATGGAAGGTCACGCCCGCCAGTCCGGCGGCGGGGACAGCAGGGGCGGGCTGCCCGGCGCTGTGCCATTCGTTCAGGCCGACGTGGTGGTGGTACCCACCCCAGGAGAGGAACGCGGCGCTGCCCAGGTCGGCGACGACATCCAGGCCCAGGGTGTCGGCGTACCAGCGGGCGGCCTGCGCGGCGCTGCCGACTTTCAGGTGCACGTGCCCAACGGTCGTGCCCTGCGGCGCGGCGAAGGCCACAGCGCCGTCCAGGGTGGTGGGGTCGATCCCGGCCGCCGCGAGGACGGCGGCGGCGTCCACGGCTTTCGTGTCCATCTGCACCTGTCCGTCCCGCCATGTCCAGGTGTCGCGGGGGCGGTCGGCGTAGACCTCGATGCCGTTCCCTTCTGGGTCGCTTAGGTAGAAGGCTTCGCTGACGAGGTGGTCGCCGCTGCCGATCCGCAGGCCCAGCTGCGCGGCGTGCGCCAGCCAGCGGCCCAGGTCGGCGCGGGTGGGGAGCAGGAAGGCGGTGTGATACAGGCCGGGTCGGCTGACGGGTGCGCGGGGCAGGTCCGGCGCGGCGTGCAGGTGCAGCAGCGGCGTGCCGGATGCGCTGAGCGTGACGTTGCTGCTGGATTGCTCTGTGGCCGTCAGCCCGAGGAGCGTGGCGTAGAACGTGGCGGTGCCGCTGAGGTCGCGGACGTTTAGATGCACGGGGCCAGCGTGGGTGCTGGCGGGCAGGACGGCGGAGGAGGTCATACCCTCAGTATGAATCTAATACTTTGAAAAATCAACCGGTTTATATTATTTACTTTAGGTGAGATCCAGGGCAGCATGGAGCGCCTCCCGGGTGCGGCCCAGGTACCCCTCGCCGAACAGCAGCAGGTGCGCCAGCAGCGGGTACAGGTTCCACATGGGCACTCGTGCCTCCCAGCCCGACGCGAGCGGGTACGCCTCGTGGTACGCCTGAAACACCCGGCGCGGCACGCCACCGAACAGCCGCAGGGCCGCCACGTCCACCTCACGGTGGCTGTAGCCCACGGCCGGGTCGATCAGGGCCGGGCCGCGCGGCGTGTAGTGCACGTTCCCGTGCCACAGGTCCCCGTGCACCAGCGCGGGCGGCTCAGGCGGGATCAGGTCCGGCAGGCGCCCACGCAGCGTGTCGAAGCCCGCCCGGTCGCGGGGAGTCAGGTGCAGCCGCTCGCGGGTCAGCAGCGGCTCCAGCCGCGCCGTCCAGAAGAACCCGGCGGCACTCGCGGCGGGCGGGTTGCGCTGCGGCAGGGACGCGAAATAATTATCCGGCATCCCCCCGAAGCCCGGCGCGGGCCGGGCGTGCAGCGCCGCGAGGCCGCGGCCCAGGGCGTCCTGCGCGGCGGGCGTGTCGTCGCCGGGCGGCAGCCACGACAGCAGCAGGTACGGCTGCCCGGCGGGGCCGCTGCCGTGCGCGATGACGGTCGGGGTCACCAGCGGCCCCGGGCGCAGCAGGCCCAGGCCGTGCGCCTCGGCAGCGTAAAACCCGTCCGGCAGGCGGCGGCCCGCCTTCTGCGGCGAGGTCTTCAGGACGACTGGACCGCGCGTGGTGTCCAGGCGGAACGTGTCGCTGATATCCCCACCGTGCAGCCGCTGCGCCGCGCGGATGCCTGCGCCCAGGTGCATCTCCAGCAGCGGGGCCAGGGGCCGCACGGGCAGGTCAAGGAGCGTCATGCTCCATCGTGCCGGGCGCCGCCACCTGCAACCAAAGAGGGACGCTTCACAAACTCCGGGAGTGGTGTACTCCGGGGAGCATCATCCACAACACCCTCTCCCCCATCCCCGGAGGCCGTATGGTTCAGACCGCCCTGACCGTCCTGCTCGGCGCCCTGCGCGCCCTGCTCGACCTCGCCCTGCCCGCCGCGCTGGCGCTGGCCGTGCTCGCGCTGGCCCTCGGGGGCCTCGCCCTGATCGACCGGGACCGCGCCCGCCGCACGCTGAACTGGCTGGGCACCCGCGCGCCGCACCTCAGCGGATGGGCGCTGGCCGCCCTCCTGCTGGGTGCCTCACTGCTCGTACTGAACGTGTCGCGCCGCGCCGTGGACGCCCGGATCGCCGCGCAGCAGAGCGCCCGCTACGCCAACGCCGCTGACCCGGACGGCGGGCAGACCGTGCAGGTCGCGCCCAGCGCCGCCCTCCTCGAGAACCGCACGTACACCCGCAGCCTCCTGCTGCCCAACGACGTCGCCACCCGCATCCGCGTGGACAACAGCCTGGACGGCCTGCTGCCGTACCTGGGCACCCCCGGCGAGACCGTGCAGGACCTGCGCGAGAACTTCACCCGCACCCCGGCGGGGCTGCGCTACACGCGAGAGGTCGTTATGCAGTCCGAGCGTCCGCTGGACTTCGACCGCAGCGTCGTCCGCGCCGACCTGCGCTTCGTGGAGCCCGCCGGGGGGCGCGGCACGTACTACACTGCTGCCTTCCAGGCCAGCTACCGTTTCCGCAACCCGCTGGGCACGCCCGCCACGTTGCGATTCGCGTTCCCACTCCCCGGCGGGAGCGGCACCCTCAGCGGCTTCACCCTGACCGTGAACGGGCAGGCCCTCAGTGCCAGCGACCTCCTGAACGGCAGCGTCTGGGAAGGGCAGGTGCCCGCCGGGGGCAGCGTGGACGTGCAGGTCGCGTACGCGCACCAGGGCTCCCGCGCCTGGAGTTACCAGCTCAGCCGCCGCGAGGCCATCAAGGACCTGGACGTGACCGTCACCGCCGACCGCCCCGCCAAGTTCCAGCGGTACTCGCTGTTCCCCACCAGCCAGACCAGACCCGCCCTGGGCGGCCCCGCCACGCTGCGCTGGCAGCTGAAGAACGCCGTGACCGCGCAGGACGTTGCCGTGGTCTTCACGCAGGGCAGCGTCCGCGAGACCCTCACCAAGGTGCACCTCGCGCAGGGGCTCGCGGTGGTCCTCGCCGCGCTGCTGATCCCGCTGTGGGCCGTCACGCGCCGCACGCCCCTCTCTCCCCTCACGCTCGGCGGCGCGCTGCTGGGTCTCGCGCTGGGCTTCACCCTCGGCGGCGTGCTGACCGCGTACCTGCCCCTCCTGCTCGCCGAGGTGCTCGGCAGCCTCCTCGGCGCGGCCCTCGCCTGGGTGATCCTCGGCGGTCCCAGACAGGCCCGCACGCCCCTGATCCCGCTGATCGCCTGCGCCGCCCTGCCCCTGGCCTTCCTGACCGGCGGCCACGCCGGACTGATCCTCACCGTCCTGGCCGCCACGCTACTCCTCCTGCTCCTGCCCCGCGCCCGCTGGCTCGCCCCGGTCACGGCATAGGCAGGCCAGCCGCTCCCCTGACCGGGTCCGCAGCATGATCGTCAGCACAGCGCTGAACAGTACCCACAGCGTCAGGAACCCACTCCACCGGGCAGCGGCCTGCCCGGTGGAGGCGACCAGACCGACCAACAGCAGCACGGTCAGCGCCACGCTGCCCAGACGCAGCACTGGCGAGAGCCGCCGGGCCAGCTCACGGTTGCGCGCCGGATCACCCAGGTCCGGCAGGTTCAGCGCCCCCACGCGACCGGTAGAGGTGAACAGCAGGTACAGCGTCACAGAGGCCAACGGGAGGATCAGGAGGTTCACTTTTGGGCCCAGTTCGGGCGTCGCCCCCAAACTGAACCGCAGCGGCACCGTCGCCGGAATCGCGTTCCAGACCACGGCCAGCCAGATGACTTCGGCCGCCAGCAGACCCAACGTTGCCGCGCCGATGACTGAACTAAGCCGGACTGCCGAATGGGTCCCGTTCACGTCACCTGCATATCCCAGATCACGGGGGAAAGAGGCAGCAGGTGACCGCTGCCACGTCGAGATGACGAATCCTCAGGGTGGGAAGGCGCGTCACTCGGCCTGGCCTGCATCACCGAACCGCTGCACAAAGGAGAGGAGGGATCTCACGACCCCTCCCCACCGTCATGATTCTCTGTTCAGGTGAACAGGGTGCTGACGCTGGCGCCGGTGTGGATGTTCGTGATGGCGTTCGCGAACAGTGGCGCGACGTCCAGCACGGCCAGCTTGCCGTTGGACGCCTCGACCTTCGAGTCGGGCACGAGCACGGTGTTCGTGCTGGCGACCTGCGTGACGTCCAGGCCCGCGATGCGCTGGATGGCGGGGCCGGAGTACACGCCGTGCGTGACGGCGACGTACACGTCCTTGGCGCCCATGCTGCGGGCGATGTTGACGGTTTCGACGAGGCTCCCGGCGGTACTGATCTCGTCGTCGACGATGAACACGGTGCGGCCGTCCACGTCGCCGATCAGGGCGCGGGGGCGCACCTCGGTGTCGGAGAGGCGTTCCTTGTCGATCATGGCCAGCCCGCTGTCGAGGCGGCGGGCGATCTGGCTGGCGCGTTTGATGCTGCCCGCGTCGGGGGCCAGGACGACGCCGTTGTGCGCGTCGGGCACGCACTGCCGGAAGTGCTCGCTGAGCACGAGGTCCGCCGAGAGGTGATCGACGGGCACCTTGAAGAAGCCGTGCACCTGCGGGGCGTGCAGGGTCATGGTCAGGATGCGGTCCGCGCCGGCTTCCTGGAGCAGGTCGGCGATGAGGCGCCCGGCGATGCTGATGCGGGGGCTGTCCTTCTTGTCGCTGCGGGCGTAGGAGTAGTAGGGGATGACGGCGGTGACGCGTCCGGCGCTGGCGCTCTTGGCGGCGTCGATCATGAGCATGAGTTCCATGATCGAGTCGCTGACGGGGTTGCTGAAGGTCTGGACGATGAACACGTCCCCTTCACGCAGGCTTTCCTCGTAGTGCACGATGATGTTGTCGTTCGTGAACTTCTCGGTCTTGCTGCGGCCCAGCGGCACCCCCAGGTGGTCGCAGATGGCCTGGGCGAGGGGGCGGTTGCTCTGGCCGGCGAACACCAGCAGGGGTGAGCGGCGGCTGTTGAGCAGTTCGGCGGGGGCGCGGTGGGGGACGGACACGGGGAATCCTCCAGGAGGGGGTGAAGCTCGGGGCGGGGTGTTGGAACGCGCCCGCAGCGTGAGGGCGCGGCTGTTGACCGCCCAGCAGCATACCTGCCGGATCATGTGGGTGTCATGGTGGGGGGGCGTGCCCGGGTGGGGAACACGGGCGGTGAACGTCCGCTCAAGGGGGACGCGGGGGTGGGGGCGCTAGGGTGGGAGGCATGACGCTGGACGCCGTGGTGGTGGGGGCGGGACCGAATGGACTGTCGGCGGCGGTGACGCTGGCCCGCGCGGGCCTGCGCGTGCAGGTGCTCGAAGCGCACGACCGGGTGGGGGGTGGCCTGAGCAGCGCTGCGCTGACCCTGCCGGGCTTCACGCATGATGTGGGCTCGGCGATTCATCCGCTGTCGGTGGCCAGTCCGGCGTTCCGGGCGTGGCCGCTGCATGCGTTCGGGCTGGACTGGGTGCAGCCGGACGCGCCGGTGGCTCACCCGCTACCGGGTGGGCGGAGCGTGACGCTGGAGCGGGACCTGCACGCCACCGCCGCCGCGCTGGGCCGGGATGGGCCCGCCTGGGTGCGCCTGATGGGTCCGCTTCTGAGTGACTGGGAGGGGCTGCTGGACGACATCCTGCGGCCCCTGCCGCGCCTGCCCCGTCACCCGCTGTCCCTGGTGCGCTTCGGGCTGCGGGGCCTGCCAAGTGCGGCGTTCGTCGGGGAGACGCTGTTCCACACGCCGGAGGGGCGCGCCCTGTGGGCGGGGCTGGCGGCGCACACCAACCTGCCGCTGACTACGCCCGGCACGGCCGCCATGACGCTGGTGCTGGCGCTGCTGGCGCACGCGGTGGGCTGGCCGTTCCCGCGCGGTGGGGCGCAGGCCCTGGCGGACGCCCTGCGCGCGTACCTGGAATTCCTGGGCGGCGAGGTGCTGACTGGCGTGACGGTTCGCAGCGCCCGCGACCTGCCGCCCGCCCGCGTGACCCTGGTAGACAGCAGCCCGCGCGTCCTGCTGGGCGTGCTGGGTGACCGTGCCCCGGGCTGGTACCGCGCCGCGCTGGAGGGGTACCGCTACGGGCCGGGCCTCCAGAAACTCGATTACGCCCTGTCCGGCCCGATGCCGTGGGCGGACCCTCGCGTGGCGCGCGCCGCGACCGTGCACCTGGGTGGACTCGCGCCGGATATTGCCGCGTCAGAACGAGTGGCGGCCCGGCAGGTGCCCGAGCGGCCCTACGTGCTGGCCGCGCAGCACACCCTCTTCGACCCCAGCCGCGCGCCCGCCGGTGGGCACACGTTCTGGGCGTACTCGCACGTGCCGGGCGGCTTCGCGGGCGACGCCAGCAGGCCGATGGAGGCGCAGATCGACCGCTTCGCGCCCGGCTGGCGCGACCTGATCCTGGCCCGGCGGCGCACCACCGCCCCCGAGTTGCAGGCGTTCAGTCCGGTCTTCCAGCGCGGGGACGTGAACGGCGGGCGCGGCGACCTGTGGGGCCTGCTGGCCCGCCCGCTGCCCACGCCCACGCCGTACCGCACCCCGGTGAAAGGGGTGTACCTCTGCTCCAGCGCCACCCCGCCCGGTGGCGGCATTCACGGCATGAGCGGCTACCACGCCGCGCAGGCCGCCCTGCACGACGAATTCAGGCTGCGCGACCCATAAGATGCGGGCCGCTTCACCTCCGGTCAGAGGAGAGCGGTCCACATATGCAGCGGTCAGCGGCGGTTGGATTTGCGCAGCTTCTTCAGCTTGCTCTTGCTGCCCACCTCGGCCAGCAGCCCCTCCTGATCGAACTCGACGGCGCGGCCCGCCAGGAACGTGCCCTGCGCGAAGCTGCCGTCTTGGTTCTGCCAGCGGTGCGCCTGCCTCGCCAGCGCCTGCACCGGCTGGCCCTGGTCACCCACGACCTGCTGCGCCTGCACGAGTGTCATGCCGGGCGTCAGGCGCGTGTACTCGTCCGGGGTGACGATCTGATCGGCGCCGCAGCTGGTCAGGGTCATCCCCAGCAGGGCCGCGCCCAGCCATCCAGTGATGTGGCGCATCACTCGCCCCTGAAGATCTTGCCGACCCGGTCGAAGAAGCCCTCGTGCTTCTCGTTCACCTCGTCACCCACCGCGCGGGCGTAGGCGAGCAGCGCCTCGCGCGCCTCGGGCGTCAGCTGGCCCGGCTTGGGCACGATCACGTCGTACTCAACGATTAGATCACCATTGCCGGACCCCTGGAGGCGCGGCATGCCCTGCCCGCGCAGGCGGTGCAGTTCGCCGTGCTGCGTGCCGGCCTTCACCTCGATCGTGTGCGGGCCGTCCAGGGTGGGCACCGTGATCTGCCCGCCCAGCGCGGCCTTCGCGAAGCCGATCTTCGCCGTGTGGATCAGGTGCTCCTGCTCGCGGCGCAGCTCGGCGTGCTTCTCCATCTCGATGTGCACGTACAGGTCGCCGTTCCCGCCCGGACCCTCGTTGCCCGCGCCACTGACGCGGATGCGGTAGCCCTCGTCGATGCCCTTGGGCAGCTTGACCTTCACGGTCTCGGCCTTCAGGGTGCGGCCGCGGCCCTTGCACACCGTGCAGGGGTCCTGCACGATCTGGCCCTCGCCGCGGCAGGTGGGGCAGGCCTGCTGCGTCTCCACCACGCCGAAGATCGTGCGGGCCTGCGCGCGCACCGCGCCCGCCCCGCCGCAGGTCGTGCAGGTCTTGGGTGGCTTGCCGCCGGGTTCGGTCTTCGAGCCGTCGCAGTGCTCGCAGGTCGTCAGGCGGTCCACCGTGACCTCGATCTCCTCGCCCGCGCGGGCCTGCGCGAGGCTCACGAACGCCTCGGTTTCCAGGTCGTCCCCGCGCGCCGGGCCGCGCCGCCCGCCACGGCCACCCATCGCGCCGCCGAACAGCTGCTCGAAGATGTCCATCGGGTCGAAGCCCGCGCCGCCCATCCCGCCGAACGGGTCGCCGCCGGGCATGCCCGCGCCTGGCGCGCTGCCGAAGCGGTCGTAATGGGCGCGTTTCTCCGTGTCACTGAGGACGGCGTACGCCTCGTTGATCTGCGTGAACTTCTCGGCCGCGCCGTCTTCCTTGTTGCGGTCGGGGTGGTACTTCAGGGCCAGTTTGCGGTAAGCGGACTTGATCTCATCGGCACTCGCGGTCTTCGCGACGCCCAGCAGTTCGTAGTAATCCATATGTCGTGTCTCGCCGGGCGAGGCCCGACCTCCGGCCACAGGTTAACACGACCACACTCAGGAAAAGTGGGCAGAGGGGGTGTGGGTCGTGGGCAGGACGGACCGGGCACCGCAGTCGACGCACCCCCCACATCCAACCCCTCTGTTCAGAACAGCGCGGCCCGTACCTGCGCCAGCGTCTGCGCGGCCACGTCGCGGCCCCGCTGCGTGCCCTCGCGCAGGAGGGTCATGACCGCCGGTAGATCCTGCGCGTACGCGGCGCGGCGTTCGCGGATGGGGGTCAGTTCGGCGTCCAGCACGTCCAGCAGGTGCTGTTTGACCCTCACGTCGCCCAGCCCCCCGGCGCGGTAGTGGTCCTTCAGGGCCTGCACGCGCGTGGCGTCCGGGTCGAAGGCGTCGAGGTACGTGAACACCGGGTTCCCCTCGACCTGCCCGGGGTCCCCCGCGCGCAGGTGGGCGGGGTCGGTGAACATGCCCATCACCTTGCGGCGCAGTTCGTCGGGCGGGTCGGACAGGTACGCGGCGGTGCCGAGGCTCTTGCCCATCTTCGCCTGCCCGTCCAGGCCCGGCAGGCGTGGCGACGCGGACAGGAGCGCCTGCGGTTCCACCAGCACGTCCGTGCCGTCGGCGGCAGGGCCGTACAGCCCGTTGAAGCGCCGGACCACCTCGCGCGTCAGTTCCAGCATGGGCAGCTGATCCTCCCCGACCGGGACGACCTGCGCGCCGAACGCCGTGATGTCCGCCACCTGCGCCGCCGGGTAAATGAAGAACCCCGCCGGGACCGAATCGCCGAAGCCCTTCTGCGCGATCTCCGTCTTCACCGTCGGGTTCTGCCGCAACTTCGACACCGTCACCAGATTCAGCAGGTACACCGTCAGCTCGGTCAGTTCCGGCACGCCCGACTGCTGCACGAACGTCACCCGCGCCGGGTCCAGGCCCGCGCCCAGGTAATCCAGCATCACCTCCGGCACATTGCGGCGCAGCATGTCCGGCCGCTCGAAGTGATCCGTGAGGCCCTGCACGTCCGCCACGAGCACGAACACCTCATGCGAATCCTGAAGCACCACCCGCGACCGCAGCGACCCCGCCAGATGCCCCAGGTGCAACCGGCCCGTCGGGCGGTCCCCCGTCAGCACGCGCGGCCGCCTATCCATCCTCTCCCCCATTCCATTTGCTGTATTCGACATGATCCACTCCTCCACGAGAGACACGAAAAAAGCCGCGCCCGGACATTGAATCCGGGCGCGGTGCGACGATGAACGTCAGCAGGCGAGGGCACCCGGATCACCGGGCCACCACACCTGCACGAACACGCTCATGCGCCGCAGCATGCCGCACGGGGGGAACAGGAAACATCCGCCAGATGGCGAGGCAGGAAGCGGTGCGCGGTGACTCGCTCTCGTCCGCGCACCGCTTCCTGCCTCCCACCCCCCGTTACTCCCAGTTCAGGATGACCTTGCCGCTCTGACCGCCGAGCATGGCGTCGAAGCCCTGCTGGTAGTCGCTGATGGGGTAGTGGTGCGTGATGATGGGGCTCAGGTCCAGGCCGGACTGGATGAGAGCGGCCATCTTGTACCAGGTTTCGAACATCTCGCGGCCGTAGATGCCCTTGATGGTGAGCATCTTGAAGATTACGCCGTTCCAGTCGATGTCCACGCGTCCGGCGGGGATGCCGAGCAGGGCGATCTTGCCGCCGTTGTTCATGACGTCCACCATCTGCGCGAAGGCGGGGCCCGACCCGCTCATTTCCAGGCCGACGTCGAAGCCTTCGGTCATGCCGAGTTCCTGCATGACGGCGCGGAGGTCCTCGTGGGCGACGTTCACGGCGCGAGTGACGCCCATCTTTCGGGCGAGGTCCAGGCGGTAGTCGTTGATGTCGGTGATGACGACGTTGCGCGCCCCGACGTGCCGGGCGACGGCGGCGGCCATGACGCCGATGGGGCCGGCGCCGGTGATCAGGACGTCCTCACCGACCAGATCGAAACTGAGGGCGGTGTGGACGGCGTTCCCGAAGGGATCGAAGATCGCGGCGATGTCGTCGGGGATGTCGTCGGGGAGTTTGAAGGCGTTGAAGGCGGGCAGCACGAGGTACTCGGCGAAGGACCCGGGGCGGTTCACACCGACGCCCAGGGTGTTGCGGCAGAGGTGGCGGCGGCCGGCGCGGCAGTTGCGGCAGTGGCCGCAGGTGACGTGGCCCTCGCCGCTGACGCGGTCACCGATCTGGAAGCCGCGGACCTCGCTGCCGATCGCGGCGACGGTGCCGACGTACTCGTGCCCGACGATCATGGGGACCGGGATGGTCTTCTGCGCCCACTGGTCCCATTTGTAGATGTGGACGTCCGTGCCGCAGATGCTGCCCTTGCGGACCTTGATGAGCAGGTCGTTCGGGCCGGGGGTGGGTACGGGCGCCTCGGTCATCCAGATGCCCTCCTGGGCGTGCTGTTTGCTCAGGGCGCGCATGGTGCCGGGCAGGGTGGCTTGATCGTGGGTCACGGGGGCAGTTCTACCCCCGCGCGGGCCGGGGGCGCAACGGTGCGGTGGCCCGGGCGTCGCCTGGGCTGGACGGCTGCCTGGCACGCCCGTGCGGGGGCCTGACTTAATGATTCGTGTGCGCCGCGTGGGGCGGGGCGGCGTAGGCTGGGGCGCATGATCAAGTACCGCAGGCAGAACCCCCTGGAACCCGAGAAGGACGCCGAGGTGACCGTGAACCTCACGCCGCTGCTGTTCTTCGTGGTGGGTTTCGTCGCGGTGCGCGCCCTGCTCCGCACGGTTCAGCGCAGCTGAGGGACGCGCCCGGCGCCCGTGAAAGATTCCGGGAAGAGTGGTGCGCTACGCTGGGCGGGATGACGCAGCCCGCCCCGCAGCAGTTCAAGAGTGCCCTGAGTGGTCGCCTGGTCGTGCCGGGCTGGATGAACCTCGTCCCCGGCAGGGCGGACGGCATTGAGATCCAGGTGGATGTGGCCCCGGAGGACCTGGGGCGTGAGCAGGCCAGCCTGCTGATTGAGTACTGGGCGACGCCGGACGACCTGACGCTTCAGAGCGTGCTGCCCGTCCGGGCGTTCCAGGCGACCGCCGAGGGCTGGTGCGCGTTCGTGCCGCCGCAGGGGCGGGTGTTGGTGCGCGCCATTGATCCGCAGCCGAACCCGCCGGTCCTGGCGAGCCACTGGATCAACGTGGACCCCGCGACGCCCGCCGGGACGACCGTGAATGTCGCCGTGAAGTTCCCCGCGCAGACCCCAGCCATCCAGAACCTGCTGAACCCGTGACCGCCCACACGCCCCTGACCCGCGAGGAGATCGCTGGGGTGGAGTTCGACTGGTTCGCCACCGACCCGCACGGGCACGTGGCGCAGTGTCTGGCCGCCGGGGATGACACGGTGCCCGCGGCGGCGCTCACGTCCGAGGAGCTGCTGGAGGCCACGCACGTGTGGCTGGATACCCGCCCCGAGACGGAGGAAACGAACGTCCCGGCCGGGGGGTTTGATGAGCATCTGTGCGCGCCGCAGCGCCGGGGAGCGTTCGTGTACGACCACGTGCCCGGCGAGACCGGCGTGTACCGGCTGGTGGCGGCGCCGCGCACGCCCCTGACGCTGGACGCCCTCCCGGCGCACCTCCAGGCATACCTGGGCACGCTGCGGCTCCCGGTGGCGTTCGGGGCCGCTCGGCTGTTCATCGGGCCGGACGGCCACGCCCGGGCCCTGACGGACTGAAGCGCACCTCACCTTCATCCGTGGGCGGCGCTACAGTGGCCCGGTGAGCAAGTCCCCGCTGGGCCAGCCGCCCGCCCCTCCTGAACTGAACATGACCTTCGAGGACGCCGGGCCGCCCGACGCGCCCCCGCCAGCCGCACCGAAAAAGTCGCTGCGGGCAAACACGATCATCGTGATGCTGGGCACGCTCGGCTCGCGCCTGAGTGGCATCCTGCGCCAGCTGGTCCTGAATAACCTGTTCAGCGTCACGCTGCTGGAGGCGTTCAACGCGGCCGTCACGATCCCGAACCTGCTGCGGGAACTGCTGGCCGAGGGCGCACTCGTGAACTCGTTCATTCCGGTGTACAAGACGCTTGATGACGCCGGGCGCCGGAAGCTGGCGCAGGCGTTCAGTGGCGTGCTGATCGGCGTGAACCTGCTGCTGATGGCTGTGGGGATCCTGGCGGCGCCGTACCTGGTGGACCTGCTGCTGGCGAGCAGTTCGAACGTGGACCGGGAACTGACGGTGTTCATGACCCGCATGGTCATGCCGTTCCTGATGCTGATCAGTCTATCGGCCATCGCCATGGGCCTGCTGAATGCCGACGAGCACTTCCGGGAGAGCAGTTTCGCGCCCGTGGCGTTCAACATTGCCAGTATCGCGGCGCTGCTGCTGCTGCCCAAGCAGGCCGAGTGGATGGCGCTCGGCTGGCTGATCGGTGGCGTGGCGCAGCTGGTGGTGCAGCTGCCCGCCCTGAACCGCTTCGGTCTGCTGCCCACCCCCGCCCTGATCCGCCACCCAGCGGTGGGCCGCGTGGTGCGGCAGATGGCGCCCTTCACGATGACGGCCGGCGCGCGGCAGATTCTGAACGTGTACGTGCTGCGCCTTCTGACCGACGCGCGACTGTTCGACAAGGGCACGCAGGCCGGCTACTTCAACGCGCAGGCGCTGTTCACGATGGTAAACGGCCTGTTCATCGTGTCGCCCGTCCTGGCGGTCTTCCCGCGCTTCTCTCAGGCAGCGGCCGAGAAGAACTGGACGCAGTTCCGGGCCCTGACGGCCAGCACCATCCGCACGACCACGTTCCTGGCCGCACCCATGAGTGCCCTGATGATTGCCCTGGCGCCCTACGTGATCAGCGTCATCAACACCCACGCGCCGCGCACCGCGGAGGAAACCGTGAAGTTCCTGGCCGGGGCCGGCATCCTGAGCAGCTGGTCCCTGGCGCTGGTGCCGTGGGCGCTGGTGACGGTGCTCCTGCGGACCTTCTATGCTCGCGAGCGCACGCGTGAGGCCGTGACGGTCAGCGCGATTGGTTTCGTGCTGGAGGTCGGCCTGTACCGGCTGCTGGTGCCCAGCCTGGGCCTGCTGGGCTTCGGGCTGAGCACCACCATCAGCGGCCTGCTGATGACGGCCGCGCTGACCGTGCTGTACCGGCGTGCGGTGGGCTTCCCGGGACGCGAGGTGGCCGGCCACCTGCTGCGGGTCGTGCCGCTCGCGGTGCTGTCTGGCGGGGCGGCGTGGCTGGTGGCGCGCGCCCTGCCGATCCAGCCGGGTTTCATTCTGACCAGCATTCCCGTGCTGGCCCTGGCGGGTGGCGCGGGACTCGCCGTGTACCTGGGCGGCGCGCTCGCGCTGAAACTGCCGGAAGTGGCCGCTGTGACGCGGCGACTGCGGCGCTGACCGGCTGGGCTGAGGTCGCGGCGCACCCACCGGCGCGCCGCGCCTGCTGTGTGGTTCGCCCAGCGGGTCGTGCGGAAGGTTCAGGAAGCAACCGGGCTACGCTCAGGGCGTGCCGTCGGTTGCTGCGCGGTACGCGGCCTGCACCCGCCTGAGCCCCGGAGCCAGGGTCAGGGCGCGCAGGAGGGGCCCCTCGATACTCAGGACGCCCCCGGTCATGGCGGCCACCGGATTGAGGTCCCCGCGCCAGAAGTCGTGGGCGCGCGGCCCGCTGAGATGAAACGTGAGGTCCGCCGGGCCGCGCCGCGCCGCTTCGCCCCGGCTCAGGGTGACCTCGCCGTGACTGCCGTCCACCAGCACGCAGGCGTCCGGAGCCGAGTGGATGAACCTGAGGCGCAGCCGGGCCTGGGCGGGCGTCGGATCGGCCGCCTGCAGGAACACCTGCGTCAGCTGCTCTTCAAGAAGGTCGCTCGCTGCGGGCCAGGAACTGGACATGAGGTCAGCTCAGCGTGAACGCCGCCTGCACACTGTAATAAATCCCGCCAGACCGCGGCCAGGACGATGAATTCCACCCTTCATGAAGCGTGCGGGCCTACACTCTGCGGGGCGGACCCGTGGTGTCCTGATCGGGCAGGACAATATCTACTGTTGGAGGTCAAGCATGAATCAGCAGCTACAGCAGACCATTGCCGCCCTTTCGGGTGGTCTTCAGGGCGTGCCCGCCGATGCCGCGGTGGAGAACGTCACGACCTGGCACCAGACGCTGGACGGCGTTCCCGGCGCCGAGACGGTGGTCGAGCACCTGGCGAGCCTGAAGGCCGCGCTGGAACAGGGTGACCTTGAGGGCGCCGCGGCCCTCCTGCCGGACCTGGGTGCCGCCACCGAGGCCCTGGCCCCCGCAGCGCCCGAAGCGGATCAGGACGGCCTGCGTCAGCTGGCCGCCGCACTTCAGGGCTGAACGCCCCCTCATCGCGTGGGCCCCGTCCGGGTGGATGGGGCCTTCAGTCTGCCTCTGCGCCTGCCTGACCACCGGACGGCGCTCCGCCAGGTCCAGCGCCCTTCAGAGCGTCCATCCGGGTCGTACCGGGCCACCATACATGCTCCGGGCAGGCCAGCGGTTCAGCAGACCCGTCTAGAGGCGGATGCCGAGCAGGGCGTAGCCGAGCAGGGCAAGTTTCTCGCGCAGGATGTACTGGCGGCTGGTGTGGGGGCTCAGGGGGCTGGCACTGACGTTGGCGTTCATGTTCAGCGCGCGGGCCAGTGCCAGGGCGCGCGGGGCGTGCGCCTCGTCGGTGACCAGCGTGACGGGCGTGCCGCCGGGCAGGGCCGCGCGGGCGTTCTCGAGGTTCTGGACGGTGGTGCGGCTGCGTTCCTCGGCGATCAGGGCGGCGCGGGGCACGCCGTGCTCGTTCAGGTAGGTGGTGCCCACGCGGCCCTCGGTGAAACGGTCGCCGGGCTGCCTGCCCCCGGTGACCACGACGCGCTTCACGTGGCCCTGCTGGTACAGGGTCAGGGCGTGGTCCAGCCGGCGCTGGAAGGCGGGGCTGGGTCGCCCGTCGTATTGCGCGGCCCCCAGGACGATCAGGGTGGCGTTGGGAATGGGGGCGTTGGGGACGCGCAGGGGGGGCGCGGTCAGGAAGCCGGTGAGGAACAGGGCGGTGACCGCGAGGGGAATGATGGAGAGCGTGGCGCCCCGGGGTCGCATGGCCGCAGCCTAGCATGAAGGGAATATGAATCCTGAGGAGTTTCCCGCAGAGGGTTCATGTGCTGCGTGGCCCGGCGCGGGAGCTCGGCGTGTGCCGCCCATGAGGGTGTATTGATCCTCTTCTTCCGGAAGCGTGAGGGGGGGCGTGCTACGCTCACCCCTGACTTCCTGTCGGGGAGCACCACTGCCTATGCCCAGATCCTCTGCCCACACGCTGGTTATCGTCGAGTCGCCTGCCAAGGCCCGCACCATCGAGAAGTACCTCGGAAAGGGGTACACGGTGGAGTCGTCCATCGGGCACATCCGCGACCTGCCGAAAAGTGCGGCGGATATCCCCGAGAAGTACAAGGGCAAGGCCTGGGCGCGCCTGGGCCTGGACGTCGAGAATGACTTCCAGCCGCTGTACGTGGTCTCCCCGGACAAGAAGGCGCACGTGGCGAAGCTGCGCAAGCTGGCGCAGGACGCGGACGAGATCATCCTCGCGACCGACGATGACCGCGAGGGGGAGAGCATCGCGTGGCACCTGTTCCAGGAGCTGAAGCCGAAGGTGCCGGTGCGCCGCATGGTGTTCCACGAGATCACGAAGGAAGCCATCCAGGCGGCGATTGCCGCGCCACGCCAGATTGACACGAACCTCGTGGAGGCGCAGGAGGCCCGCCGGGCGCTGGACCGCCTGTACGGGTACGAGGTCAGCCCGGTGCTGTGGAAGAAGGTCGCGCCGAAACTGTCGGCGGGGCGGGTGCAGTCGGTGGCGACGCGCATGCTGGTGCAGCGTGAACGCGAGCGGATGCGCTTTGTCAGCGCGACGTGGTGGGACCTGCTAGTGACGGCGAAAACGGCCGACGGGCAGAGCTTCCCGGCCCGCCTGACGGATGTGGCGGGGCAGAAGCTGGCGCTGGGCCGTGATTTCGATCCGCTGACCGGCCGGTTGAAGGACGGCGTGGTGGCCCGCCTGCTGACCGAGGCCGAGGCGCGCGCCCTGGCCGACGGTCTGGCCGGACAGCCGCTGACGGTCACGAGCGCGGAGGAGAAACCCTTTACGCAGCGGCCCTACCCGCCGTTCATCACGTCCACCCTCCAGCAGGAGGGCAGCCGCAAGCTGGGCTTCGCCGCGACCCGCACGATGCGCGCCGCTCAGCGCCTGTACGAGCAGGGCTACATCACCTATATGCGCACGGACTCCACGAACCTCTCCGAGGAGGCCGTGAAGGCGGCCCGGTCGCAGGTGGCGCAGATGTACGGCGCGAACTACCTGTCCCCGCAGCCGCGCGTGTACACGAAGAAGGCGAAGAACGCGCAGGAGGCCCACGAGGCGATCCGCCCCGCCGGGAGCAGCTTCCGCACGCCCGACAGCCTGAAGACCGAACTGTCCGGCGACGAGTGGCGTCTGTACGACCTGATCTGGAAGCGCACGGTGGCCTGCCAGATGGCCGACGCGCGTGGCCGCGGACTGCGCGTCCGCCTGGGCGGCAGAGCCAAGGGTGGGGAGGAGGTGGCCCTGAGTGCGTCGGGCCGCACCATCGACTTCCCCGGGTTCCTGCGCGCGTACGTGGAGGGCAGCGATGATCCTAGCGCGGCGCTGGAGGACCGCGAGACGCCCCTGCCCCCCCTGACCGAGGGGCAGCGCGTGACGGCGGACGGCGCGAAACCCGAGGGGCACGAGACCCAGCCGCCCGCCCGCTTCACGGAGGCCAGTCTGGTCCAGTCGCTGGAAGCGGCCGGGATCGGGCGCCCCAGCACGTACGCGAGCATCCTGGGCACCATCCAGGACCGTGGGTACGCCACGAAGAAGGGGCAGGCACTGATTCCGTCCTGGACGGCGTTCGCCACGAGCGCGCTGCTGGAGCACCACTTCGGAACGCTGGTGGACTACGACTTCACCGCGAAGATGGAAGAGGATCTCGACGAGATCGCCGGGGGCCGCGAGAGCCGCGTGCCGTACCTCAAGCGCTTCTACCTGGGGGATCACGGGCAGGGCATGGCGCTGAAACCCACCATCGAGCAGCAAATGGGCGAGATTGACGCGCGCGGCATCGCCACCATCCGCGTGCCGAAACTGGAGGGCAGCGGCGTGGAAGTCCGCGTGGGCCGCTACGGGCCGTACATGGAACGCGGCGAGCAGAAAGCGAACCTTCCCGAGGACCTCGCGCCGGATGAACTGACGACTGAGAAGGCCGAGGAGATCCTCGCGCGGCCCAGCGGCGACCGCCCCCTAGGCACCGACCCGGACACCGGCCTGCCCGTCGTGGCGCGCGCCGGACGTTACGGGCCGTACGTGACGCTGGGGGACACGAACCCGCCCGCTCGCAGCGCCAGCCTCTTCCCCGGCGACGACCTGGGCACCCTGAGCCTGGAGCGCGCCCTGCAACTCCTGACCCTGCCCCGACTGGTGGGCAGCAGCGAGGGCGAGGAAGTCTGGGCGTTCAACGGCAAGTACGGCCCGTACCTGAAACGCGGGAATGACAGCCGTAGCCTCGCCACGCACGAACAGCTGTTCACCGTGACGCTGCCCGAAGCGGAGGCGCTGTTCGCGCAGCCACGCTTCCGGGCCCGCTCGGCCGCCGCCGGGCCGCTGCGCACCTTCGAGTTCCAGGGCCGGGCCGACATCCAGCTCAAGGACGGGCGCTTCGGCCCATACCTGACCGACGGTGAGCGCAACGCCACTCTGCGTAAGGGTGAGACGCCGGAAAACCTGACGGCCGAACGTGCCCTGGAAATCCTGGAGGAACGCGGCAAGGAACCCAAGAAGAAGCCCGGCAAGGCGGCCACCACGAAGAAAGCCGACAGCAAGACAGGCGCCAGGGCCACCGCACCGGCCGGGACGAAGAAGTCAGCGGCCAGCAAGGCGACCACCAAGAAGCCAGCGGCGAAGAAGCCCACCGCGAAGGCCGCGCCCGCCAAGACCACCTTCACCTGGGCGGACCTGCAACCCCACCTGGGCGTCCTGAGCGACCCGGAGCGCCGCCTCGTGACCGCCACGCGCGGCGAGGGCCGCAAGGTCGAGGACGTCGCCCCGGAACTCGGTCTAGACGTCAAGAAGGCCAAGGGCATGGCGTTGCAGGCCAGCAAGAAACTGAATCAGGCCGCGCGCGGCGAGTAACGGTTCAGTCCGCCACGTCCCGCTGCCTCAGTTGGAGGTCGGCGGGACCTGCCGTGCCGGTCGCCTGGCCCGCCTTGGCCATTTCCTGGCTGTGGGCGCCCACGCGGGCCAGGGCGTGATATGACGTGTGCCATTCCTATGCCGGCGACCCGACCTGATGTTCCTCAATCCCTGCATCTGGCGCGGCTGGCGCAGGGCAGCCCCGGCGAGTGGGTTCGGCTGCCCGGCGGGCGGGTGCGCGTCGTGAATCTGTCCGGCACCCTGACGGGTCCTGCCGAGACGGGGTGGCTGGTGTGCCTGAGTGGCGAGGCGGTCGTGGACCTCCCGCTGAGTAACTTCGTGCGTCTGCGGCCCGCCGAGGGCTACCGGGTGCGCGCGGAGGAACCCTGGACGGCGTTCGGGACGAAAGGCGGCACGGTCCTGATTCTCACCCCAGACGAGTAAACAGAAGCGCGCCCCAGCTGACCCGGGGCGCGACCTCCATTGACCTTACTTCTTGCGTTTGGCGGCCTTCGCGACTTCCTTCGCGGCCTTCTGGTCAGCCTTCTGCTTCTCGGCCAGTTCGCGGCCCATGTCCTCCATGAGCTGCGCGCCCTGGGCGTCCACCGTGCGTTGCAACTCCAGCAGGGTCGTGGCGACCATGTTGTGCAGAACGCGTTCCACGGGCATGCGCACCCATTTGTAGCGCACGCGGCCGTTCACGGTGAGGGTCACCTCGGTCCCGCCGGGCATGGGTTTGAACACCCACCCCTGCGTGAGCTTCTCCAGCGGTCCCACGTGCCGCACACTCTCCCACCCGCCGCGCTGCGGGGCCTGAAGCTGACCGTACTTCGCGGTGAAGGCCAGTCCCAGCAGGCGGCGCGTGAACTTGAAGCGCACCAGAGCGTTGTTGGCCAGGCGGCTGCCCTCGCCCTCGTAGTCGGCGGACGCGAGATTCGGATCCCATTTCGCGCGGCGTTTCGGCTCCAGCGCGAGGCGGTACAGGACGTCCGGGCGGGCACGGACCACGATCGTCTGCTTGATATTGATGGACTCCGACATGCTAAGCGTCACTGTAGCGCGTTCCCGGTCAGGCGCGCGTCCCGCCCCCACACTGCTCACGCCGCGCCGGTCAGTGCAGGTAGTCCCGCGCCGGCAGGTGCGTGACCCGCAGGTTGAACCGCTCCGCGGCCCCCGCGCCCGCCAGGCGCCCCAGATCCACCCGCGCGGCCCGGTACTGCTCTGCCGTCCACTGCCACTTGTAGAACGCCTGATAGAACTCCATGACCTCCACTGCCACGTCCAGCGTGTCCACCGTGTTCACGAACACCTCCGGGTAAGGACTGGCCGGCGCGTAGTACTGGTAGAAGCGCACCGGCTCCCGCCACGCGTCCAGTCGGCGGACGTCCTCGCCACTCTCCGGCGCGGCGTCCCCGCTGAGGTCCGGGGCAGGTGGCATGGCGGCCCCGCCCGCCTCGTTGATGATCTTCGGGATGCGCGCCAGCGTGACCGCGTCGAACGCGATCTTCGCCGTCATCCGGTGATCCGGGTGCGGGTGATCGTCACTCCAGGTGATCACCGCGTTCGGCCGGAACTGCGCGTACAGCCGCGCCAGTTGCAGGGCCTCGGCGCGCCCGCCCGTCATACGGCTGTCCCCCATGTCGAAGAAGTGGTACCGCGCCCCGATCCTCTGGGCGACCCACGCGCCGTGTTCCCGGCGCACGCGGGTCACCTCCTCGTGCGAGGTGTCCCCGAACTGACTGGCCAGTTCCCCCAGCGTCGTCCAGACCAGCAGCACCTCGTCCCCGCGCGCCGCGTGCTTCGCGAGCGTCCCGATGCACCCGATCTCGTCGTCCGGGTGCGCAAACACAGCCATGATCCGCATGCGGGCAGCATACCCGCCCCCGGACCGCTGCGCCCAGGCCTTTACCTCAGGAAGCGGATGCTCAGCGGGTAGTGGTACGCCTGCCCCGCACTGACCCGCACCACCGCCAGGATCATGAACACGAACGGCACCACGCTCGTGATCAGCAGCACCGGCAGGAACAGCAGGAAGAACGCCCCGAACGACCCCAGAAACGCGAAGGCCCCCACGTCCGGCGCGCCCGCCGCCGCCCCCACCGCGCCGCCCAGCAGGCCCAGGCTGAACAGCACGAACGCCAGCACCCCCAGCACCAGCGAGTACAGCCACCAGCTGAGCTGGAAGTTCAGTGCTTCCTTGCCCTGATCATCCAGCGCGCAGCTGCGGTCCCGGAACGCCAGCCACGCCACCAGCGGCCCCAGCAGGTTCCCCAGCGTGGGAATCAGGAACCCCGCCAGTGGCGACAGGTGCGTGATGATCGCAGGCGTACGGTCAGGTTCCGGGATGGTCAGCGGCGAGCGGATCATGCTTGACAGTACGGGCCGCCCGTCCCTACAGTTCCCAGGATGTCCCGCCCGCACCGCCCCCAGTCCGCCGCGCAGAAAGCGCAGGCCGCCGCGCGCGACCGCCTGCCCATCAAGGCCGGCATCCAGCCGGGCGAACCCATCACCGGCGAGAACGTCGAGCTGTACAGCGACGGCGCGTGCGACACGCAGGCCGGACACGGCGGCTGGGCCACCATCCTCAACTACAGGGGCAAGGAACTCGTCCTGAGCGGCCACGAGGAAGGCACCACCAACAACCGCATGGAACTGCGCGGCCTCCTTGAGGGTCTGAAGGTCCTCAAACGGCCCTGCCAGGTGCGGGTCGTCACCGACAGCCAGTACCTGCGCAAGGCCTTCACGGACGGCTGGATCCTGAAGTGGCAATGCAACGGCTGGAAGACCGCCGGGGGCGACCCCGTGAAAAACCAGGACCTGTGGGAGGAACTGATTGAGCAGGCCAGGACGCACGCCCTGACGTTCGTGTGGGTCAAGGGGCACGCCGGGCACGGCGAGAACGAACGCGTGGATGAACTCGCCGTGCAGGAACGCAAGAAACTCCGGCGGAAGTAGGGCGGGATGGACCGCCTGCACCTCTGGCCTGAGCCCCTGCGGGCGCAGCCCTGGATGGGTGACGCGGGCAACCTGGCCGCGCTGGCCGAGGACGTGGATACCCTGCTGTCGGCGTGCGGGCGTGAGGTGACCCGTGAGCACGTCCCGCGCGTCATGACCGAGGCGCGCCGACTGGCCCGGCACTTCGGTGTGCCAGAGGGGGCGGCCGCGCAGGCGGCCCTGCTGCACGACCTGGGTGGGATCGTGCCGCGTGCAGAGATGGTGCCGCTGTGCGAGGCGTTGGGAATCCCGATCTGCCCGGAGGAGCGGCAGATGCTGCTGCACGCGCAGCTGAGCGTCGTGCTGGCGCGCGAGCGGTACGGGGTTACGGCCGCAGGCATGGGACAGGCCATCCGGTACCACACGACGCTCCACGCCGCCCCAAGCGCGCTGGATCTGGTGGTGTTCCTGGCCGACAAGCTGGAATGGGATCAGGGTGGTCCGCCGCCCTACCAAGCGGCGCTGCGGCGGGCGTTGCGGAACGGACTGGAGGGGGGCGCGACGTGGATGCTGCGCTGGATGGCGTCCCCGGAAGCGCGGCTGCTGGTGCCGCACCCCGACCTGCGGGCCGCCTGGGCAACGTTCGGCGTGACCGCGCTCGTCTGATCAGTCCTCCCGCCTGAGGGTGCATCTGTAGCGGCGTCGGTCCCAGGGACTGGGGATTTCGTGTACGTGGAAGCCGCTGCGGCGGTAGAAGTCGGCGGCGTCCTCGTCGGTGTCGGCGGTCAGGATGTGCAGGTCCAGGGTGTCCATCAGCGCGTGCAGCAGGGCGCGGGCATGACCCTGATGGGCGTGGTCGGGATGCGTGCCGATGTGTTCGACGGTGCCGGCCCGGTCCTGGACGGTGAGGCCGACAGCGCAGACGGTCTGCCCGTCCATCTCCCAGGTGTGCAGCTGCCAGTCGGGGTTGGTGCGGGCGCGGTGCAGGGCAGCCCGGATGCGCGCCGGGTCGGGGAACATGGCGCGGGCCAGCAGGGCGTCCGTGTCAGGGGTGGGGGTGGCTTGCAAGCGCAGCATGGGGTCAGGGTAGGGCAGGTCATCTGGCGCATGTGCGGCGCGCGGGGCGGGCCTACGCTGGGGGCATGACGTCCCCGGATGCCTCCTCTCCCCTGTCGCCGCCGGATGGGTGGCGGACGTTCCTATGGCTGTGGGGCTCGCAGGCGCTGAGTGTGATCGGGTCGGCGGTGGCGGGGTTCGCGTTCAACATCTACCTGACGCAGACGCGCTTTCCGCTGGCGGAACAGAAACCGCAGCTGGCGGCGGCGCTGTCGCTGACCGCCCTGGCGTGGGCGCTGACGGCGACGCTGCTGGCCCCGCTGGCGGGCGTGTGGACGGACCGGCACGACCGGCGGCGGATCATGCTGGCGTGCGACGCCTCTGGCGTGGCCCTGACACTGGGGACCCTGCTGCTGGTGGGCTCGGCGGCGACGCCGCTGTGGGCGCTGGTGGCCCTGACCGCGCTGATGGGCGCGGTGTCCACCTTCCACGGGTCGGCATTCGACGCGAGTTACACGAGTCTGGTGCCGCGCGAGCGGCTGCCCCGAGCGAACGGGATGATGCAGACGGTGTGGAGCCTGGCGGGGCTGGTGGGCCCGGCGGCGGCGGCGCTGCTGATCGGCGTGCCCGCCCTGCTGCGCCAGAGCGGGACTGGTCCGGCGTGGCTCTCGGGCCTGCGAGACGGGGTGCCGTTCGCGTACGCGGTAGACGCGGTGACGTTCCTGGTGGCGGTCCTGATCCTGTCGCGCCTGAAGGTGCCGTCCCCGGTGCGGCGTGAGGGAGCGGCGCGGGGCAGCCTGCTGGCGGACATGCGCTTCGGGTGGGTGTTCATCGGGCAGCGGCGGCCCCTGCTGGCCCTGCTGCTGACGTTCGCCGCCGCGAACCTGTGCACCAGCAACCTGGGCGTCCTGGAGCCACTGATCGCGAAATTCGGCCTTCAGGGTGACTGGGCCACGCGGGGCGGGACGCTCCAGGGGACGCTGGCGACCCTGGCCATCGTGCAGAGCGTCGGCGGCGTGCTGGGCGGCGTGCTGATCAGCACCTGGGGCGGCCTGAAGCGCCAGCGGGTACTGGGCGTGCTGGTGCCCATGATCGTGTCGGGGCTGGCGTTCGCGGCGTTCGGCGCGGCGGGCACCGTGCTGGGCGCGGCGGCGGCCCTGCTCGTCATGGGCCTGACCTTCCCGGCCATGAACGCGCACTCGCAGAGCATCTGGCAGTCACAGGTGCCGCCCGAGTTGCAGGGCCGGGTGTTCAGCGTCCGCCGCCTGATCGCGCAGTTCACGTCCCCGGCCAGCAGCGCCCTGGCTGGCATCCTGGCCGCGCGGTACGCGCCGGGCGCCGTGGCAGTCGCGGCGGGCCTGACCCTGGCGGCCGTGGCGGCCCTGCAACTCCTGAACCCGGCCCTGCGGCGCGTAGAGGACCCGGCGCTGTCCGCACACGCGCCCACCGGGGCGGACTGACCGGCCCCTTCCCCCTCTGGCTGGATGGGTGGGAGGGGGTTCTGCTCTATTCCTCCGGCGTGCGTTCGCGGGAGCCTTTGCGCCAGCGGCGGCCCGGTTCGACCTGCGTGTCTCCCTTCACGGGCGCGGCGATATGGGCGCGCGCGCCGATCACGGCCACGCCGTCCGGGCCGCCGTCCACGCGGGCGGCGATGACCGCTTCCTCGTCCACGATGGCGCGGCGCACGTGCGCTCCGGCGCGGATGGTCGCGTCGCGCAGGATCACGGCGTCCTCGACGACCGCCCCGGCCTCCACGGTCACGCCGGGGGACAGGACCGAGCGGATCACGCGGCCCTGCACGTGACAGCCGTACGACACGAGGCTGTCCTCCACTCGCGCGCCCTGCGCGATCCGAGCGGGCATGCGCGGAATGCTGCTGCTCAGGACCGGCCACTCGGGGGTGTCCAGACGCACCGAGCGGCCCGCGAGCAGGTCCTGGTGCGCGCGGAAGTACGCGCCGGGCAGGCCCACGTCCAGCCAGTAGCCATCCAGGGCGTACGCGTGCGCCGACTTCGCCTTCACGAAGGCGGGGATCAGCGCGTGCCCGAAGTCCCCCAGGCCCTGCCCGGCGCGTGTCTTGGCGCGCAGGTCGTCCAGGGTGCGCAGCAGCGACTGGGCGTCGTACACGAAGACCTCGGTGGTGATGGGGCCGCCCAGCGGCTCGTCCGGTTTGTACGCGAAGCGTTTCACGCGGCCGCCCTTCGTGACCTGCACGTTCCCGAAGCGGCTGGCGTCCTCCCCGGCGGGCAGGTCGGTGGTGACCATCGTGACGTCCGCGCCGACCTTCAGGTGGTGGCGGATCACCTCGGCGTAATCCAGGGTGTACACGTGGTCGGCGGACAGCACCACCACCACGTCCGGCCCGTACGAGCGGATCAGGTGCCGGTTGGCGTGCAGGGCGTCCGCGTTCCCGGCGTCCTCCAGCGCTCCGGTCAGGGTGTCGGGGCTGGGGGGCAGCACCTCCAGCCCGCCGTACGTGCGGTCCAGGTCCCAGGGGCGGCCGTTCGTCAGGTGGTCGTTCAGGGTGTGCAGCTGGTATTCCTCCAGTACCCACACGTCGGGCAGGCCGCTGTGCATGCAGTTGCTCAGCGCGAAGTCGATCAGGCGGTACGTGCCGCCGAAGGTCAGGGCGGGCTTGGCGCGCTCCTGCGTCAGGACGCCCAGCCGCTCGCCCTTTCCCCCGGCGAGGATCAGGACGAGGACCTTGCGGCCCTCCACGCGGGTGCCGCGCCCGGCGGGCAGGCTGCTGAGACTGCGGGAGGAGAACCGTGCCATCTGACCGGCAGTCTGCCCGGACGAGGTGGGCGGGCGGCTGAGGCGCGCCTGAACGCCCTTCAGGTTCAGCCGGTCACGGCACGGGCGCCGGGTCGCTGCCGCCCTCGCGGTACGTCAGGTCGCCGGTCACGCGGACGGTCAGGGCATCCAGCGCCGCCTGCCGCACCCCGGCGTCGGGCGCGGTCAGCACCGTGTGGAGGTCGTGGGCAGCTTCCGGGTCGTGCTCCTGCAACGTAGACAGCCAGCGCTGCGGTTTGACCTTCCACCAACCGCGCGCCTCGAACAGCGCCTCGGTGGCCAGTCCGGCGGCGCGGCACGCCACGAGCACATGCAGCGGGTCGCCCGCCTCGGCCAGCGCGCGGGCGTCCATGACCTCCTCGACCAGCCGGAAGCGGGCCTGCTGACTCAGGGGGCGCGGTTCCGGCCCGGCGGCGTGAAGGGCGCGGGCCTCGGCGATCAGGGCGTCCAGGTCCGGGTGCGGCCACACCGGGCGGCCCTCGGCGAACATGGTGATGGTGTCGCCCTGCCTGGCGGCGAACATCGCGCGGACCTTGCGCACCGGGTTGTGGAACGCCTCGACCGGCACGCCAGCCACGACATAGTTCGCGCGCCAGCGCTTATCCCCGGTGACCAGCACGTGGAAGTCCAGGTCGCTGTGCGCGTTCCCCTCGCCCCGCGCGGCGCTGCCACACCACAGGGCTGCGAACGCGCCCGGCGTGGCCCTCAGGCGGCTCAGCGCGGCGGGCAGGGCGGCCTCCAGCCGGGCCTGTGGGTTCAGCGGGATGGTCATGCCTGCCAGGGTACCGGGTGCCGCGCTACGGGGCCGCCTCAGGTGACGTCCGGCCCCATCAGACGCAGCGCAGAAGAACGCCGCGGGGCTGCCCATCCCACCGTCCCGGGGCCTCCTGCACGGCCGTGCGAGCCGCCCTTGTCCGTCTGGCGTCAGTGGCTCAGGGTGCTCCACTCGTGCCAGTGCAGCCGCACGCCGCGCGTGGCCAGCCAGTCGTTCAGGCTGTAGCGCGCGTGGGCCAGCCCGGACAGCGTGTCGTGCGCGACCTGCACCGCCCGCAGCGCCTCCGCCTCACCGATGAACCCGGCAGCGCGGGAGGCGAGCAGTTCGTCCGTGTCCACGATCTCGGCCATCAGGCCGTCGTGCACGATCAGGTCGAGGTACAGGTCACGGACCTCCCACACGCCGCCCTGCTCGGTGATGGAGGCCACGTCCAGGTAGTAGTCGTGCTCACGCCGCCCGTGGAAGTCGTAGCGGCACGCCACGAGGTTCAGTTCGGGCAGCAGGTGCGCCTGCCAGTGCCGGATGCGGGGGTGCCCTGCGAAGGTCCGCGCGACGTACAGGCCCTGCGGGGTGCGGTGGTAGGTGTGCACGCGGCGCACCCCGGTGTTCGTGTAATGCTGTCTCCCCGGCACGTCGTGCCGTTCCACCTTGACCGGGTGCGCGGGAGTCGCCATAACCCAGCCTACACAGCTGCGCGCGGCGTACGTGAGAAATCAGGGAGAACGGAAAAAGCCCCCAGCCGGGGGCATTTCCCGTCACGCGACGGCGCGTTTTTCGCGGCTCAGCTCAGGATCGGCAGGGCGTCCAGCAGCCCGAAGTCGTTCGGGACGAACAGGCTGCCCTCGGTGGTGCCCTGGTCCACCTGATCATCCAGCGCCGCTTGGAGCTGCGCGGCGGTCAGTTCGCCGTTCAGGTACGCGCGGTGCGCGGCGATGACCTCACGGACCTGCTCGGGCGTCTCGTGCACGAACTCCAGGCGCAGATCGCGGATGCCCGCCGCGTGCCACTCGCGCAGGTGCGCGGCAGCCACCTGCGGGCGGCCCTCGAAGACGGTGTTTCGGCAGCCGACGTCCGCCATGACCGGGTGCGCGCGGCCCCGCTCGTCGCGCAGCGCCACGCGGTGCGACTCGCAGGGGTGCCCGCAGTTCGTGTAGTCCGTGCCGCTGCTCAGGAAGCGGCAGAACACGCAGTGCTCGGTGTGGAAGACCGGCAGGTGCCCGTACGCGACGGGTTCCAGGGCCGCGCCGCCCACCAGCCCGGCCAGTTCGGTGATCTGCTGCGCGTTCAGGTCGTACGTGGGCGTCAGTCGGGTCAACCCCAGGTCCAGCAGCGCGCGGGCGGTCAGGACGTTCGCAGCGTTCAGGCTGAAATCCCCCGTGAGTTCCGCCGTCGTCCCGGCGCCCTGCAGGCCTTCCAGCAGGCCGCCGCTGCGGACCAGAATGCCCGCGTCCAGGGACTCGAGGAACTTCTGGAGGTTCTGCTCGGTGGGTTTCAGGATGCGGGGGCTGGCGACCCGCACGGGAATCCCGGCGGCCCTGACGCGTTCCACGCTGGGTTTCAGGCCATACAGCTCCAAGTAATCCAGCGTGACTGAGTCGGGCCGGGCAGCAAGCGCGGCGTCCAGCTGCTCGGGCGTGCGGACCAGGGCATGCAGCCGCGTCGCGGCAGGCGCGGGGGCCTGCGGGCGGGTCAGGGTGGCCAGCGCGGCGTCCAGGCGCGGCGTGACCGTGCGCTCGGGTGCGGCGGCGCGGGCGTCGGTCAGGGCAGCGGCGGCCTCGCGGCGCAGGGCGTTCAGGGCGCTGACTGGCAGGAACCCCGCCCCCTGAAGATCGGTGCTCAGGGTCCCGAGGTGGTACGGGGTGCCGCCCAGTTTGCCCAGCTGCTCGCGCAGGCCCGCCTCATCCAGCGCGCGGTTGCGGGCCCCGGAGAGCGGTTCGGGCAGCGTGACGGTCACGGTCCGGCCCTGCTCGTCGGTCAGGGTCAGCGCGGGCGGCAGGCCCACGTGCCCCATGAAGTGCGCGTCCACCGGGCGGGTATGCACGGGGTCGGCGGCCTCCACCAGGGGTTTCACGCGCGCGGCCAGGGTGGGGTCCTGGGTGCGCCACACCGGGTCGCCCTCGCGCACGCGGCGGCCATCCACCGCGCCACGCCCGAAGCGCAGTTCGTACAGGCCGCCCGCGCGGACGTCATCCAGCGCCGCATCATCCAGCTGACGGCCGTCCTGCCACAGGCCGTACAGGAAGCCGCCCTCCTCGCGCCCTTCCGGTGCGCGCCAGTTGGCCGGGTCGAACACCAGTCCGTCGCCGGGTTTCACGACCTCGCTCAGTTCGACCAGCACGCCGCGCTCGGTCACGCCGCGCACGGTACCCACGCGTACGCCACGGTGCCGGGGCGCACGGCCGCGCACGACGGTCTGGTGGTTGGTGCCCGCCATGAAGTGCGGCCCCAGCCCGCGCGAGTACACCTGTTCCAGGTCGCGTTCCTCCTGCGCGGTGACGCTCAGTGGCAGGCCAGCCCAGGCCTCGTCCACGGCCCGGCGGTACGCAGCGGTGGTCAGGGCGACGAACTCGGCGTCCTTGTAGCGGCCCTCGATCTTCAGGCAGTCCACGCCGATCCGCACGAGGTCCGGCACCTGATGCAGCGCGTACAGGTCGCCGGGCGACAGCAGGTAGCGGGCGTCGCCCAGGTCGCGGTGCTCGCCGTCCACGAACAGCTCGTATGGGAGGCGGCACGCCTGCGCGCACTGCCCGCGGTTCGCGCTGCGCCCACCCCAGGCCTCACTGGAAAAACACTGCCCGGAGTAACTCACGCACAGCGCGCCGTGCACGAACGTCTCCAGTTCGATGTCAGTCGCGTTCTTGATGCGCTCGATGTCGCGCAGACTCAGCTCGCGGCCCAGCACCACGCGGCTCGCCCCGAAGCGCCGCGCCAGCTCGGCGCCCTCGGCGGACGTGATGCTCATCTGCGTGCTGCCGTGAATGGGCAGGTCCGGGCAGATCTCGTGCGCCAGTCGCGCCACGCCGTGATCCTGCACGATCAGCGCGTCCACTCCGGCCTCCGCCAGCGCCATTAGCTGCCGCTCGGCCTGCCGCAGCTCCCGGTCGAACACGAGCACGTTGAACGTCACGAAGCCCAGCACGCCGCGCGCATGCAGGCCCCCCATGATGTCCGGCAGGGCCTCCAGATCGAAGCCCACCTTCGCGCGGGCGTGGAAGCCCGCCCCGTCCGCGCGGCCCTCGCCACGCGCGGGATTCACGCCGAAGAACACGGCGTCCGCGCCGGCCTCCACTGCGGCGCGCAACTGCGCCTCACCGCCCACCGGGCTCATCACTTCTGGTTTCCTGACCGCCGCCATAACGCGCCAGTCTACCCAAACGCCGCCCACGCAACGGTGACCCGCATCCGAAGCGGCGTGCGGGGCAGCCCGCTCAGGTGGACGGTCCGGCCAGCGGTCCCGCCGGAGCGTCCGGCACGCCCGGCGCAGCCCAGGCGGTCACAGGCTGACCGGCGCGCACCAGCAGCACGGGCGCGGCCGCGTGATGCGCGACGCCCTCGGCCACGCTGCCCAGCAGCGCCCGCCCCAGACCACTGCGCCCGTGCGTGCCCATCACGACCAGATCCGGCTTCAGGGCCTCCACGGTGTCCAGAATGGCGCGAATGATGTGCCGCCCCCGCGCGGACTCCACGCGCACCGCCGCCCCCGGCAGCCGCCCCGTGAGGTCTGCTTCGGTCGCGTGGAGACGCGCCTCCTCGTCAGGCCCGCTGACAGGCGGAACGTACGCGAATTCCGAGGCCAGCATGATGTCGTCCGGAACGACGCTCAGCACTGTCAGCTGTGCGTGCAGGGCGTCCGCCAGGGCCCGCGCGTGCGGGAGAGCCAGGTGACCGAGTTCGCTGCCGTCCGTCGTGACCAGGATGTGTGTCATGGCGTGAATCCTCCTGACCTCACCTTGCGCGCCCAGCATTACCGACCCGTTACCACACCCGGGCCGGTCAAAAAATCTGACCCGCCGATCAGTTCCAGGCTACGCTGAACCTCATGAGCGCTCCCCTCACGATCCGGCGCAGCGTGAAGGACCACCCTGCCCGCGTCCCCTCCCCAGCCGCTCCACCCGCCCCCACGTTCACCCGTTCTTCTGCCGCGCCGGTGCAGCGGTTCCTGAGCCGCCCGACGCGCGTGCAGGGTCAGGTCGCCCAGCCCGTCCTGCGCGCCCTAGCGCTTCAGCGGCAGGAGGAGACCCGCCTCTCGGGCGCCCGCGAGGTCGTGCAGCAACAGGTCGCGGCCCTGGGTCATGTGCCACCCGTCCAGCGGCTGATCCAGCCTCCAGTGCCCGACAAACCCGTCACCCCCACCGACTGGGTCACCGTGATGCGGGCTCGAGCCCAGGGGGTCGAAGGTCAGCGCCTTGACGCCCGCACCTTCGGTGAGTTCCAGGCCCTCCAACGGCAGGTGGCCCAGTCCCTCAGTCACGGCTTCCGCGCGGACCGGGGTAAGGCCGCTGCCCGGTACGCCACGTACGGCGAGCACCTCGCCACGCTGCAACGCCACGCGCTGAGCGCCCCGGTGTCCCGCGTGGTCCTGGGCCTGGTCCCCCCGGCCGAGCGTCTCCCTCTTCAGCGGGCGACGGATGAGGCGCTGCAACGCCAGATGGCGCAGGAGCAGGCCGCCCTGAACTTCGACACCCACACGGCCCTGCAACGTCAACTGGCCGAATTGGATGCCGAGGCGACCCAGCCCGTGTTGCAACGAATTCAGGCCAGAAGAGGTGCAGGCAGTCCCCTCCCCGAGGCCATTCAGCGGCACTTGGAGCAGGGATTGAACCACGACCTGAGCCGCGTGCGGATTCACGACGACGCGGAAGCGGACAAACTGGCGAAGGGCGTGAATGCGCTGGCGTTCACGACGGGGACGGACATCTTCTTCCAGGCGGGGCGGTTCAACCCAAACACGCAGACTGGCCTGGAGTTGCTGGCGCACGAGGTGACGCACACCGTGCAGCAGAGCCAGGGCCGCGTGGGGAAAGGCATTGACCCCGACGCCAGCCTCGAAACCGAAGCCAGAGCCATGGGTGCCAGGCTCGCGCAGGTCATGCCCAGCCCGAAGAGTCTCTTTCCCACCAGTCCGCATGCCCCTGGCGTGTACAGCCAGGGTGCGGCACTGCGCCGCGCGCAGACCGGGGCGGTGCAGCGCGTGGCCCTCAAGCCGCTGTATGACCTGCACCCGCAGGCGGTGCAGCGCTGGGGCAATCCCTTCAGCTGGGCGGCCGACAAGGTCAAGGACGGCGTGAGCGCCATCGCGGACAAGGGCAAGGAACTGATCGCCGGGGCCCTGACCGCCCTGCCGGGGTACCGCGAGCTGTGCATGGCGTTCGGGAAGGATCTCGTCACCGGCCAGGCCATGAGGGTCAATCCCGACAGCATCCTGGACGCGCTGAGCGGCTGGGTGCCCGGCCCACTGAAGGACATCCTGAAAGCCCTCAAGGAAACCCAGGCCATTCCCAAGGCGTGGACGTGGTTCAAGGGGGAACTGGGCAAGCTCGACCTGGGCGGCGCGCTGGGCGAGGTTGCCTCCGCGATCGGCAAGGCGGACCTGGGGGCAGCCAAGACGGCCGTGACCCAGCGGATCAGCGGCCTGAGGAGCCTCATCACAGGCAGCGCCCGCAAGATTGCCGACATTGGCCTGACGGCCCTGGCCGCCGGACTCGGCCCGGTCGGGCAGCAGGTCGTGGCGCAGCTGCGCCAGGGGGGCGACCTGATCCTGCAGGTGCTGAAAAACCCCGCTGGGTTCGCCCGGAACCTCCTGGGGGCCCTCAAGGGCGGCTTCTCCCGCTTTGCCGGGAACGCCCCGAAGCACCTCCAGAACGGCCTGGGCCAGTGGCTGACCGGGGCCAGTGGCGTCACCTTTCCCGCCAGACTGGACCTTCAGGGCGTGTTCCTGACCGCGCTGAGCGTCATGGGCCTCACGTATCAGGCCCTGCGCGGGCGCCTCGTGCGGGCCATGGGGCCGAACGGCGAACGGCAGGTCAGCGCCGCCGAGGGCACCCTCGATACCCTCAAGACCATCCGCACTGGCCTGCACAAGGCAGACGAACTGAAAACCAATCAGGCGCCCATCAGTACCGAGGTCGTCAGCGGCCTGAAAACTGAAGTGACGAAGAGTGTCGTCACGGCGGGCATCACGAAGGTGGCCAGCATGCTCATTCCCGGCGGGGGCTTCGTGCAGGCGCTGCTGGGCGCATTCCGCAGCGTGCAGTTCGTCGTGCAGCAGGGCCAGCAGATCATGGGTGTCGTCACCAGCGCCATTCAGAGCGTCAGCGCCATCGCCGCCGGGAACCTCGGCGCGGCCATCAGTGGCGTCGAGACCACCCTGGCGCGCAGCATTCCCGTCGCGCTGGGCTTCCTGACCAAGGTGCTGGGCCTGGGCAGCATCGGCACGAAGATCAAGGCCGTCATCGGCAAAGTCCGGGGAAAACTCGACGCCCTGCTGGACCGGGCCGTGGCGCGGATCAAAGGCCTGATCTCGAAACTGAGCCGGAAGAACACCCCAGGGCAGAAACCCGGGACAGGTGAGGACTCATCCCGGAGCGTGGCCGTGAAAGCCAGGGTCCGGACTCACCTTGCGGCCACGTTGCGTGGCCCAGCCACCCCCGCCGTCATTCGCAACGCCCTTGAACACACCATGAATCAGTTCAGACCCCAGGGCCTGAATGCCCTCCGGACGCGGAAAGCAGGCCAAGGGAGGTACGGGATCGAGGCGAGCGCGTCGCCATACGAGAATGTCGGGCTGACCGACACGAACATCATGTTCGACGCGGATGATCTGGAACTCATGACCCTGCGCCGGGGCGTGGCGCTGCGCGCGTCCATCAACGGCATCGAGGTTCAGACAGCCAACACGCCCGGCAAGAAGGGTGAGCTCCCCAAGCACGCCGAGGAGAATTTCGTGATCAATGCCCAGCGGATTCTGCAACGGTTCGCGGGACAGACACCCGAGGTGATTGTCCAGCTGTCCAGCAGCCCCTGCGGTGACCCGGGCTGCGACGCCGACCTTCAGAAAAAACTGCATAACTGCGCCTCAACGCTGATCGAGTTCGCTCAGCGCCATCAGGTCAAGCTGCGGGTGCAGGTGCTGGGCATCTACTCGCCGAAGGTGAAGGGCGGCAAAGCCCTCTCACGCGACGGACTGCGCCGCATGCTGGATCACGGCATCCGTGTGGAGACGTGGTCGCCCGATCAGGCACTCGCGCAGCTGGAAGCCTCCGCTGGCCCGCTGGAACCCGGAGTGCGGCAGTCCATCAGCTCGAAATTGCGGAATATCATCAAGGAACTCGAGGCTCTTTCCGGACTCAACCTGAGGTAAACGTGGACAAAGCAAGCATGAGCGAAAGCCAGCTTCAGCAGAGGCAGACGCTGGCACAAGACCTGTCAGCGCAGGGCTGGCAACTCAAGAATGAGGACGCGTTCAACCATGACCTGTGGCTCAGCGCGGAACTGACGGCCCGGAAGCGGATTCCCGAGAGCATCATGGAACTCAACTACAGCTTCGAGAACAGCTATGTCGGGTTCACCGTGGCAAAATTCGACGAAGGCCGGGCCGAGTACATCATCTATTTCGATGACTGGGACACGTCGCACGAGATTGTTCAGGACATACTCAGGCACTCAGAGCGGATGACGGTCGCCCGGGCCGCCCAGTGGTCCGTCGAACTTGTCAGCAAACATCCTGGGAACGTGTTCTTCTTCACCGGATCGGACAGCATCGAACTCACGGAGGCGAACGCCCTGGATGTGTTCGAGCGTTTCAATCTCGAAGTGGGTTGACCGGCCCAGGATCACGCAGCACTCCGCCTAAGCGGCTCTGCACGCGGCCTTCCGGAGCAGTTCTCCGAGGTGCAGCTTCAGGCAAGGAATGACCTGATGCCTCCATCCGAGGCTTCGCAGTTGTGACCGCGAACTGGACGGCCGTGGTCGCCACGGGTGACCGGAAGCTGCGCTGCATTCCCGACGCTGCAGGCCACACAGACCTGACCCTGCGCCGCATCTGGCAACACGGCAAGGTCCTGATGGCAGGCCTCCGACGTGGTCGCGTTCCGTTGCGCCTTCTTCCCCTGGGGGACTCGCAGAGCCGCGAAGCAGTGGAGTGACAAGGTGGAAGGCTGAGGGAACCACCGGGCGACTCCGCATGACGAGGAATCACTCGAATCTCGTATCAGTCCATGGTCAAGGCAGAGCGGCGAGGAGAAGCGCGCCCCGCGCTAGTCTGACCGAATGATCAGGTTGTTGTTTGTGGGGGATGTGTTCGCCGCGGCGGGGCGGCGGGTGCTGGGGTCGCACCTGCCGTCCCTGCGGTCGAAGTCGGATTTCATCGTGGTGAACATGGAGAACGCGGCGGGGGGCTTCGGCCTTCACCGCGAGGGCGCGGACGGGGCGCTGAAGGCCGGGGCGCACTGCATGACGCTGGGGAATCACGCGTGGCATCACAAGGACGTGTACGTGCTGATGCAGGACGAGGGCACGTACCCGATCGTGCGGCCGCTGAACTACAGCGATCCGGGCACGCCGGGCGTGGGCTGGCGGTCGTTCGACGTGAAGACCGCGCAGGGCACCGAGCGGCTGACGGTTGTGAACCTGCTGGGCCGGGTGTTCATGGAGGCGGTGGACAACCCGTTCCGGGCGATGGACACGCTGCTGGAACGCGACGATCTAGGCAGCGTGTTCGTGGATTTCCACGCCGAGGCGACCAGTGAGAAGCAGGGCATGGCGCGGTACCTGGACGGGCGGGTGGCGGCCGTGATCGGCACGCACACGCACGTGCCCACAGCGGACACGCGGATCCTGCCGGGCGGCACGGCGTTCCAGGCGGACGCGGGCTTCACGGGACCGTTCGAGTCGATCATCGGCAGTGATCCGCACGGCCCGATCGAGCGCTTCGTGACCGAGCGCCCGCACCGGTACGGCGCGGCGGACGGCCCGGCGGAACTGAACGGCGTCTTTGTCCAGATAGAGGGGAACCGCGCGGTGGGCGTTGAACGGTACCGTTACGTGGAAGGGCAGGAGAGCTGATCACGGCGCTCCTGACAGTGTCCTTCCGGAGAGGCGGAACCGGGCGGTCTCGCCGCAGTACGCCGCGGCAAGACCGTCAGGGGCGGCGTGGCGGGCAGCCGGGCGGAACGCCACGCGCCCACCGCGCCGCGCCTCTGACAGCTGAAGGGAGTGAGCATGAGCATTCGGACTGATGTGAACCTGCTGGGCCGCACGCTGGGGCAGGTGCTGAAGGAACAGGAGGGCGAGGCCTTCTTCGAGCTGGTGGAACGCACGCGCGCCCTGGTACGCGAGGTGAGGGCCGGGGGCAGTGACGCGGAGCTGCGGGCGATGCTGTCGGGCCTGTCCGGGCCGGACGCGGGGAATCTGGCGCGGGCGTTCACGTGGTACTTCCAGCTGGTGAACCTGGCGGAGGAGTACGAGCGGGTGCGGGTGCTGGCCGCGGCGGGCGGGGTGCGGCCGCAGAGCCTGGCGCAGGCGATGCAGGAACTCCGGGCGCAGGGCCTGAGCGCCGAGGAGGTCGAGGCGCTTCTGGCGCGGCTGGACCTGGGGCTGACGTTCACGGCGCACCCGACCGAGATGAGGAGGCGCACGGTGCGCCGTCACCTGGAGCAGGTGGCGCGGGCCCTGCCGACCCTGAGTGATGGGGGCGTGGGCGGTCCGGAGGCCGCCGAGATTGCCGCGCACGTGGAGGCGCTGTGGCGCACGCCGGAACTGCGCCGCCTGAAACCCACCGTGCTGGACGAGGTGAAGGGCGGCCTGACGTACGTGTCGAGCATCGCGCAGGCCCTCCCGGCGTTGCAGCGGGACCTGCACGCGGCGTTCCGGGAGGTGTTCGGGCGGGACACGGCAGCGACGCTGCCGCTGAGCTTCTCGTCGTGGATGGGCGGGGACCGGGACGGGAATCCGTTCGTGACGCCGCAGGCGACGCGCGAGACGCTGGCGCTGCACGGCGAGCGGGCGCGCGAGGTGCTGCTGGGTCTGATCCGGCAGGCGTTCGCGGACCTGAGTCAGGAGGACGAAGGCGAGGAGGCGTACCGCGAGGAGCTTCAGAGCCTGTTCGACGCGGTGAGGGACGGGCAGACGCTGGATCTGGTGGGCCGCCTGGAGGCCCTGGAGGCCCGCCTAGTCCGTGACGGGCAGCGGCGCACGGCGGAGCAGCTCCTGTCGCCGCTGCTGACAGTCGCGCGGGTGTTCGGGCAGCACCTCGTGAGCCTGGACGTGCGCGAGCACAGCGCGCAGACGGGCGCGGCAGTCGCGGAGCTCCTGCGCGCCTCCGGGGTGGAGGCCGACTACGCGGCGCTGCCCGAGCATGCCAAGCAGGAGCTGCTGACGCAGGAGCTGCGCTCGCGCCGCCCGCTGTGGCCTGCCGGGGAGGCGCTGCCCGAGGCGCTGGAAACGGCGATCGGCCCGATCCGCGAGGTGAGGGACGCGGTGCGCCGCGCCGGGCCGCGCGCGTTCGGCCGGTACGTGATCAGCATGGCCGAGTCGGTCAGTGACGTGCTCGAACCGCTGATCCTGGCGCGTGAGGTCGGGCTGCGCATCCTGCCGGTGCCGCTGTTCGAGACGCTAGACGACCTTCAGCGGGCGCCGCAGGTCGTGTGGGAACTGCTGTCGCTGCCGGAGTACCGCGCGGTGCTGGGTGACGATGTGCAGGAGATCATGCTGGGCTACAGCGACAGCAACAAGGACACGGGCTTCCTCGCGGCGAACTGGGCGCTGCACGAGGCGCAGCGGCAGATCAGTGACGTGTGCCGCCGCGCCGGGGTGCGCTGGCGCTTCTTCCACGGGCGCGGCACCAGCATCGGCCGTGGCGGTGGCCCGGCCAGCCGCGCGATCCTGGGCCAGCCGGCGGGCACCATCGACGCGGGGCTGCGCATCACCGAGCAGGGCGAGGCGCTGGCCGACAAGTACAGCCACCCGGTCCTGGCGCGGCGCAACCTGGAGCAGGCGCTGTACGGGCTGCTGCTGTCCGCCGCGCGCCCGGCCGGGGAGCTGAATCCTGCCTGGACGGACGCCATGACGCGAGCCGCCGCGAGCAGTGCCCGCGCGTACCGCGCGCTGGTGGACGACCCGGCGTTCCTGCCGTTCTTCGAGCACGTCACGCCCATCCACGAGATCGCCCGGTTGAACATCGCGTCCCGTCCGGTGCGGCGCCCCGGCGCGCCCACGCTGGGCAACCTGCGCGCCATTCCGTGGGTGATGAGCTGGACGCAGAACCGCGCCAACCTCCCCGGCTGGTACGGGCTGCACGAGGGCCTGCAGGAGATCGGCGTGGAGACCGCCCGCGAGATGTACGCCACGTGGCCGTTCTTCCGCACGGTGCTGGACAACGCGCAGATGAGCCTCGCCAAGAGCGACCCGCTGATCTTCGACGAGTACCTGCGCCTGCTGCCCGAGGGGGACGCGCACCCGCTCGCCACGCACCTGAAGGAGGCCTACGCCCGCACGGTGGCGCTGGTGCAGGACGTGGTGGGCGCCGAGCTCATGGCGAACGAGCCGCGCCTGAAAGAGAGCATCAGCCTGCGCAACCCTTACATCGACCCGATTCACCGCATTCAGGTGGAACTTCTGCGCCGCAGCCGCGGCAAGGACGGCGGCCTGGACGAGTTCGAGCGTCCCCTGCTCCTGAGCATCCAGGGCATCGCGGCGGGCGTCCGCAACACCGGCTGATCGCCACTGGCGGGCTGTGGGGGAGGGGGCGACCTCTCCCCTCTTGCTGTGCCACAGCAGCGGCAGGTGCGGCGCGGTGAGCGGGGCGCCTCGCCTTAACCTCCACCCATCCCCCTCCCCGCTGGAACCGGTACCATGTCGTCATGCGCCATTACGCCCTGCTGGGCGCGCTGCTGACCTCCCTGGCGGGCGGTTCGGGCGCGCAGACGGCCCTGCCCATCCCGCACTTCGAGGGGCAGGTGATCTATCAGGTCATGCCCGACCGCTTCTTCGACGGGAATCCCGCGAACAACCAGGGCGTGAACCGCGACGACCCGCGCGCGTGGCACGGCGGGGACCTGCCGGGCCTCACGCAGAAACTCGCGTACATCCAGAAGCTGGGCGCGACGGCCGTGTGGCTCACGCCGGTGTACCAGCAGCAGGCCACGAACTCGTTCGGTACCGCCGGGTACCACGGGTACTGGCCGGCGGACTTCCGGAACGTGGACCCGCACTTCGGGACGCTCGCGGACTTTGGGACGTTCGTGAAGGCCGCGCAGGGCGCAGGCATGCGCGTCGTGCTCGATCAGGTCATCAACCACTACGGGTATGAGGCGGCCGCCGTGCGCCTGCGCAAGGACTGGTTCAACACCCAGGCGCAGTGCGACGCAACTCAAAACAAGGACGTGGACTGCCCCCTGTCGGGCCTGCCGGACCTGCGCCAGAGCAACCCGCAGGTGCGGGACCTGCTGCTGGGCAACGCGAACTTCTGGCGCGAGCAGGGCGTGAACGCCTTCAGGTACGACGCGATCAAGCACGTCGAGCGGCCCTTCCTGACGGACCTGCTGGCCGCCGACCGCCGCGCGGGCACCTGGACGCTCGGCGAGTGGTTCGGCGCGGATACCGGCACAGTCGCCGACTGGCAGAAGGCGGGGTTTGACAGCCTGTTCCTGTTCAGCCTGCAGGACGCCATGAAGGCCAGCGTGATGGGCGAGGGCAGCCTGGAGGCCGTGCGCAGCGTCCTGACGCGGCAGGATGAACTGCCCCGCCCGGGCGAGGTGGCGTTGTTCCTCGACAACCACGACGTGCCGCGCTTCGCGCAGGGCAGCCTGTTCGAGGACGTGGGCCAGGAACGCACCCGCTACGGCCTGCGCGCCCTGATGACCCTGCGCGGCGTGCCCGTCATCTGGCAGGGCACCGAGATCGCCATGCGCGGCGGCGCCGACCCCGACAACCGCCGCGACATGCGCTTCGAGAACCAGTGGACGCCCGCCGAGCACGCCGTGTTCGACGCCACGCAGGCCGCCATCGCCGCGCGCAGAGCCAGCCCAGCCCTCAGCAACGGATCGCAGACCCTCCTGAAGACGCCGGACAGCGTCAGCGGACAGCTTCTGCTGTTCACGCGCGAACTGAACGGCCAGACCGTCCTGGCCGCGTGGCACAGCGGAAATAACCGCCGCACGTACTCCCTGAAACTGAGCACCCTGGGCGTGAAGTGGGCCGCGCTGGCCGCCACGCCCTCACTGTTCGCCGGGCAGGACGCCAAGGTCAGCGTCAGCGGCGGCTACCTGCACGTGAGCCTCCCCGCGCGGGACGCCGCCGCCTTCCGCGTGCAGTAACCCGGCCACAGAGAGGAGGCGGACCTGCACGGCCCGCCCCCTCTCCCCCACGCCCGTTACGCCCGCAGAGGCCGGGGCACCGGCAGGGTGTACGTTGCAAACGGCTTCCACTGCCCGCCCGGATGGTGGCGCGCCAGGGGCTGATCACGGTCATCCACGTACACCATGCGGTAGCGCACGCGACCCAGTTCCAGCCCCCCGCGCTGCCGCCACAGCACCTGCACGTCCACGTTCGTCGCCGCCGGATCGGTATCACGCGCGGACAGGATGCTGAACCCACCCAGGGTGCCAGGGTACGCGCGGCGCACCTGCCGTACGCTGCGCCGCCGCGTGGGAAAGAGGCGCGCGGGCAGCGCCAGGGCCATCGCGTGGTACTGCCCGCCCTGCCAGTGCGTCAGGAACGCGCTGAGCGCCTCCTGCGGCGTGGAATTGGTCGGCGTGATGTCCATACCCCAGCATGCCACGCCCCGGCCCTCACGGACCATCGTGCGAATGGCGCAGGTCGCCGGGGGTGAACTCCGGCGAAACCTCCTGCGCTGACGCACTGTCGGTCAGAGTGCAGGGCCAGAACTGATTCCAGTTCAGCCGCTGCTGGGCCGGTGTCGACTGACTGTCAGGACCTGTCGCACCAATGTCCGCGCGGTCCAGGTTTCCTCGACGGCCCGTCCCCCTGTTGGGGGCAGAGGCGTCGCCATGACGCTCAGGCTGGTGCCAGAACAGACGAGGCCTGCACGCGGCACTTCCAGTGTGAGTCGCCGGGTGGTCCGTGCCCCCAGCCTGATGCACCGCACGCAGAGCGAGAGTGGCCTGACTCTCCTTACAGCGTCAGGGACATCGTTTGAGCTCCCTGTACGGCGCGCGTCCCCTGCTGCGCCTGCTCGGTGGTGATGTTGCGGAGGGCCGGTGGGGAGAACGCCTGCTTGGTCACGCCATTAGTTTCAGGTGTTCAGCACGAACTGCCCCAGGAACAGCACCCCGGCGCCGATCAGGGCGGTGAGGATCTGCGCCCAGGGCAGTCCGGGCGCGCGGTAGCCCTCGCCCAGACGGGCGCGCATGCCGCTCTCGATCTGACTCTGGCCATTCTGCGAGTAGATGATTGCGCCGGCCAGGAAGGTCAGGAGCAGGCCACCCCAGCCCAGCGCGGTGGCGGCGCCCGCGCGGGTCACGCCGCCCGCCAGAACTGCGCCGATCAGGAGGCACAGCAGGCTGCTCCCCAGACCGGCGCCCAGGCCGAGCAGGAGAATCTGGCCGAGTCGGGCGGCGCGTGTCTGCGTGGTCATGCGTGGACTCTATGCCCGCCAGAGGTTCCCCTCACACCAATCTGACCTACCCGGCGCGGGCGTCGTCGTGCTGGCGGATGCTCAGGACGCGGCTGGCGCCGGTCTGGTCGGTGGTGACGCCCCACAGGGCGTGCGCGACTTCCATGGTGGCTTTCTGGTGCGTGACAAGCAGGAACTGCGCGCCGCGTTCACTGAAGCGCTTCAGGAAGGCGGTGAAGCGGCGGATGTTCGCCTCGTCCAGCGGGGCGTCCACCTCATCCAGGACGGCCAGGGGGAGGCCGCCGGCGCTGCCTTCGCCGCCCGCGTGATTCAGGGCGAACAGGAAGCCCAGGCCGGCCATGGTGCGCTCCCCGGCGGAGAGCAGGGTCATGGAGCGGGTGCGTTTCCCGCGGGGTTGCACGGCGAGGCGCAGGCCGCGAAGGATGCCCTGATCGTCCGTTTCGGGTTCCAGGTCGCCCTGCCCGCCGAGGAGTTCGGTGCTGTACTCGCGGAAGGCGGTGTTCACGCGGTCGAAGGCGGCGCGGGTGGCATGTTCCTCGGCGGTCTGGAGTTCCCCGAGATGTGCGCGGAGTTCCTGCGCGGCAGCGTCCGCGTCGTGCAGTTCAGCCCGCTGGGCGCCGAGCAGCTCGGCTTCGGCGGCGTGATCGGCCTCGGCGCGGGCGTTCACGGGCCCCAGGGCGTCCAGCGCGGCGCGGGTGCGGGTCAGTTCGGCCGTCCACTCGCGGGGGGTGCCGGGCGGGAGGCAGCCGTCGGGAATGACTTCCAGGCTGCCCTCACGCCGGGCGATCAGGAGGCGCAGGTCGTCCAGGCGGGCGCGGGCCTTGTTCTGCGTGCCGATCAGGTTCGCGTACTGCTGCGCGGCCTGTTCGCGGGTGTACTCGGCGCGGGCGTACTCGTTCTCGTCGAGAGTGCCGAGCGCGGCCTCGCGGCGGGCCACCTCGGCGCGGGCGGCGTCCAGCACGGCGTCCTGGGCGGTCAGCGAGGTGGCGTTCGTGTCCAGGCGGGCGCGGAGGTCCCCGGCGCGGGCGCGCCCGGTGCGGTAGGCGCGCCACGCGGCGTCCGCCTGCTGCGCCAGGGCGAGGGATTCGGCGGCGTGGCGTTCCTGCGCGCGGTGCGTCTCGGCGTCACCGCGGGTGGCCTGGAGGTTGGCGGTCAGGGCGTCCACGTCCGGCAGGGTCTCGCCGGGTGCGAGGGGTTCGGGTTCGTCAGGGCCCAGGCGGCCAGCGAGGCGGTCGTGGTTCGCCTGGAGGCTGCGGGTCTGCGCGCCCAGTTCAGTCACGCGGCGCTCGGCGCCCGCTTCCTCCTGCGCGGCGCGTTCGCGGGCGGCGAGCAGGGTGTCGTGCCGTTCAGCGCTGCCCGCCAGGGTCGCCTCAACTTTTTTCAGTTCGGCCGTCAGGCGGCTGCTCTGACGGTCGGCGTCCTCGAGTTCCGCGTCGAGTTCCTGGAAGCGGCGCTGGTCGCCCAGGACGCCGCTGCCGGTGTCGCGGGCGCGGCCCCCGGTGATCGCGCCGCCGGGTTCGACGAGTTCGCCGTCCAGCGTGACGAGGCGGGGGCGGCTGGCGTGCGCGCGGGCGATGCGGTTCGCGGCGCGCAGGTCGCGGACGACCAGGGTGTCGGCCAGGATGCTCTCGGCGACCAGGGGCGGGTCGCTGGGGCACAGGTCGGCGAGGTTGCCGATCACGCCGTCCTCGCGCAGCAGCGTGCCGTCGCGGCGGGGCCGGGCGCGGATGAGGTCCAGCGGGAGGAAGGTGGCGCGGCCCCCCACGCGCTTGAGCTCGTCGATGATCTCGCGGGCGTCGTCGGCGCGGTTCACGACAACCTGTTCCAGGCGGCGGCCCAGCGCGGCGCCCAGCGCGGTCTCGTACTCGGCGGGCACGGTCAGCAGGTCCGCGACCGAGCCGACGATGCCCGGGTGGTCGAGACGCAGGGCGTTGCGGGCGCCCTCGCCGTAGCGGGCGTAGGAGTTCAGGGTCTGTTCCAGCCGGTCGCGTTCGCGCCTCAGCGGAGCGACGCTGGCGTTCACGCGGGCCAGTTCGCCCCGCAGGTGCCGATCATGGTGGACAGCGGCCTCACGCTCTTCACGAACACTCAGATATGCCTGCTCGGCCTGCTCCCGCGCGGCGCGGGCGTGCCCGAGGCGCTCCTGTGCGGCGTCCAGCGCTTCACGGGCCTGGGTCAGGTTGCCCTGGGCGCGTTCGAACTCGGCGCGGATCGTCTCACGGCTGGCGTCCTGGCGGGCGGCGGCCTCGGCGGCGCGGGCGGCCAGAGTGCGGGCGCGGGTCAGGTCGGCGTCCAGGGTGCGGGCGCGGCGTTCGGCGGCGTCCGCCTGCGCGCGCGCCTGGGTCAGCGCGGCGTCCAGCGCGGTGAGGTCCGGGGCAGGCTGCTCGGGCGGCGTGCGGGGCAGCGCGTCCAGTTCGGCCGTCAGGGTGCGGCGTTCGGCGTCCAGGTGGGCGCGGTAGCGGTCGGCCTGCGCGGCGGCGTCGCGGGCGGCACGCAGTGTGTCGAGCGCCCCGGCGTACGCGTCGCGTCGCGCGCGGGCCTCCTGCGCGGCGTCACGGGCGGCGTCCACGGCGGTCGCGGCGGCCTGCACCTCGGCGGCCAGGGCGGCGCTGCGGGCCTCCAGTTCACTGGCTTCGCTGCGGGCGGCGAAGACCTCGCGGGCCAGGGTCAGCTGCCGGTCGCGGCGCAGGGCGTCCTCCAGCGTCAGCCCCCGGCCGCTCAGGTCGCGGTGGGTGCGGGCGTCCTGCGCGGCGCGCGCCAGTCGTTCCAGCGCGGCCTCGCGTTCGTTCAGCACCAGCCGCAGCGAATCCAGGTGCGTGTCCGCCTCGCGCAGGCGCGCCTCGGTCTCCTGGCGGGCGGTGACGGCGCGGGACAGCCCGGCGGCCTCCTGCACGTAGCCCAGCAGGGTCCTGCCTTCGGCCTGCACGACGCCGCTCACCTCGCCCTGCCCGATCACGGCCAGTCCACCGGGGCCCAGGCCGGTGCCGCGCAGCGCGCCCTGCACGTCCCTCGCGCGCACGCCGCGCCCGTTCAGGTCCTGCTCGCCGGTCCCGTCGCGGTACACGCGCCGCGCGAGGTTCACGCGCTCCCCGGCGGGCGTCACGAGTTCCAGCTGCACCTCCGCCAGGCCCAGCGGGGCCTTGCCGCCGCTGCCGTGGAAGATCAGTTCGGTGCCGCGCCCGGCGCGCAGGTCGCGCGCGCGGGCCTGATGGGTGGCCCAGCGGATGGCTTCCACAACGTTGCTCTTGCCGCTGCCGTTCGGGCCGATGACGGCACTGACGCCCGGCCCGAATTCCAGGCGGGTGCGGTCGGCGAAGCTCTTGAAGCCCTGCAGGGTGACGCTCTGAAGCATGGTTACTGGTCAGCGCCGGGCGTCACTGGTCGGCGCAGTCTCCGGCGGCGAAGGGCTGCGTCAGGTCCATGCGGCCCAGCGCCTCCACGTTCTGCCCGCCCACCAGGAAGGTCACGTCCAGGCCCTTCTGCTCGATCAGGGTGCGGGTCAGGGTGCACAGCAGCATGCGCTCGCCGCTGGGGCCGTAGCGCAGCTTGGTGTACGCGTCAGGCAGGTCCACGTAGTAGTGCTGGCCGCGCAGGTACACCTTCGGGGCAGGCGTCCCGGCGGGCACGACGCCCAAGAAGCTCTTGTCGTACGGGCCGCGCGCCCAGACGTCCACGGCGGCCTGCGCGACCGAGCGGGTGTTCGTGCGGGACACCTGCACGGTGCGGGTCTCGGGCTTCAGGTTCTGCACCTGCGGGTCGGTGAAGTACACCTTGACCTTCAGGGCCTGCCGTTCAGTCAGGTCCAGTTTGGGCGGCTCGGGCGTGGGCGGCGTGCGCTGCACCGCCTGAAGGGCCAGGACGGACGCGGCCAGCAGCGCGGCAGCCACGACGTTGAACGGCGAGAACAGTTTGCGCGGGACGCTCACTGCGCCCCTCCCGGCGCGCTGAGGTTCGCGTTGTTGTTCGCGCGGGCCGTGAGGTACGTGGCGACCGAGCGGGCCACCGCCACCGACAGGATCTTCTGCCGCGCGGCGCTGCCGAGCGTGGCGAGGTCCTGCGCGTTGTTCGCCCAGCCGAGTTCCAGCAGCAGCGCCGCCTGGGGGGCCTCCCCGAGGCTCTGCACGCGGCTGATGCTCTCCTGCTTTGCGGTCACGCCGCCACCCTTGAGTTCACCGCGCAGCAGTTCCCCCAGGCGGCGGGTGCTGCCCGCCCCGGCCACAACCAGGCTGCTGTACGGGACGCTGCTGCCGCCGCGCAGGCTGTTGATCAGCTGGCTGCTGGCGCGGCCCGTCTGCTCGTACACGGTCACGCCGCTGCGCCGCGCGCCGGGCAGGCGGCCCAGGTCAAGCGCCAGGTACACGTCGCTCTGGCGGGCCAGGGTCAGGACCTCGTCGCGACTGAGGTTGGCGCCGCTGCTGCGCGTGACCCGCACCTGCCAGCCCTTCTCGGCCAGGAGCTGCGCGGCCTGCCGGGCGACTTCCAGGGTCACGTCGCCACTCACGCCGGGCACCACGGCCGGGTCCAGGATGATCAGGGGCGCGTTGATGCGCGCCAGAAGTTCCGGGGCGCTGCTGGGCACGCCAGGCCCGGCGTCCACGACGACGCGCACGCCGCTGCCGCGCACGACCTTGAACACGCGGTACCCGCTGCTGGCCGGGAGGGGCAGCGTGACGGTCAGGTCGCTGCCCGTCCGGGCCACGTCGGCGCTGGGCACGAACGCGCCGCGGGTGGTGTAGCGCCGCGCGTCGCCCTGAAGGCCCTTCAGGGTCAGGACCACGCGGTCGCCGCGCTGCTCGTCACTGACCTGCACGTCGCGGCTGAGGTCGAGCACCAAGCGGTCGGAGTCACGTCCGGCGCGGCTGCTGACGCTCACGAGTTTCGGCGCGGCCAGCGTGAACTTGCCCTGCTCGTACTGGGCGCCCAGACCGCTGGCCAGGGTCTCCAGCGGCAGGTACAGGTTGCCGTTCACGCGGGTGGCGGTGCGGCCCTGCACGCGGCGCGTGTCGAGCTGTACGGTGTTGAAGGACGTCGTGGCGCGCTGCTGGTTCTCATCGAGGGGAAGCAGCAGCGTGTGGCCCAGACCGGTCACGCGGACCACGCCGCTGTCCTCGGTGATGCTCAGCAGGCCGCTCAGGTTGCTCTGGCTGGCGTACTCCGCACCGTACAGCTGGATGCTCTGCACGTCACGCCCGGCGAGGTTCAGGCGGGAGAAGGCGATCTGCGCGCCGGCCAGACCGATCAGGAACAGGCTGGCGGCCGCGGCGGTCAGGGCGGTGCGGCGGCCCGGGGCGCGCAGCCTCACAGTTCGCGCAGCTCCCGGCGCACGGTCTTCTCGGCTTCCGCGCGGCGCTTGTCATGCAGTTTCTTGCCGCGCGCCAGGGCCACTTCCACCTTGAAGAACCGGCCCTTCTGGTACAGGCGGGTGGGGACCAGCGTCAGGCCTTTCTGTTCCAGGCCGCGCTTGACCTTGCCGATCTCCTCGCGGTGCAGCAGCAGGCGGCGGGTGCGGCGGGGCTCGTGGTTGTTGTACGTCGCTTCCTTGTAGGTCGGGATGTACAGGCCTTCCAGGTCGATGTTGCCGCCGTGGAGGCGGGCGAAGGCGTCGCGGAAGTCCACGCCGCCCGCGCGGATGCTCTTGACTTCACTGCCGGTCAGGCTGATCCCCGCCTCGAAGCGCTCCAGCAGTTCGTACTCGTAATGAGCGCGGCGGTTCGTGTACACCCGGGCATTCTAGCAGCACGGGGAAAAACTGGTGATGGTGAAAAGGTGATGGTTGATGGACGGGACGCTGGCCCCATCCATCAACCATCGACCATGCTCCGGCTACTTCTTCGGGGGGCGGCTGGGGCGCACTTCGACGCGGCTGGGCAGGGTGCGCTCGGGCATGTGCAGGAGGTCGACGGTCAGCTGCGCGAGGTCCTCGGGCTGGATCTTCCAGGCGTCCCTGTCCGCGTCGGGCGTGTGCCCGGCGAAGTGCGTGGCGACGCTGCCGGGCATGATCTGCGTGACCTTGATCCCACGGTCGCGCAGGTCGAGGTTCAGCACCTCACTGAGGCCGTTCAGGCCGAACTTGCTGGCGTTGTACGCGCCGCCGCCCGGCAGGGGGTTCTTCCCGGCGAGGCTGGAGAGCGTGAAGATGTACCCGCCACGCTCGGTCAGGGCAGGAATGGCGGCCTTGACGGTGTAGAACGCGCCGCTGAGGTTCGTGTCGATCACGTCCTGCCACTGCTCGATGCTCAGGTCCGCCACGTTCCCGAAGTGCCCGACGCCCGCGTTCACGAACAGGACGTCCAGCCCGCCGAAGGCGGCCACGTGCGCGTCCACGGCAGCCTGCACGGCGTGCGGGTCTTTCACGTCGCAGGCAAAGCCGCGGGCGTGCCCGCCCAGTTCGCCTGCCACCTGCTCGATCTCGGCGGCGTTGCGGCTGGTGATGGTCACGGCGTACCCGTCGGCGATCAGGGCCTGCGCGACGGCGTGCCCGATGCCCTTGCTGGCTCCGGTGATGAAAGCACTCTTCTGGGTGGTCTGCGTCATGGGCGGCACCCTAACACGCCCCCACCGGAAGACCGTATGAAAAGCAAAGCAGTATGAAGCCGCGCCGCCCAGTCCGGGCGGCGCGCAGCGTCAGGTCAGCGGGGCAGGCGGGCGGCCAGCTGGTCGTACATGTAGTTCACGAACTCCGCGCGGTAGCGCAGCAGCACGCTGATACCGAACGTGTCGCTCAGGACGTACTTCTGCCCCTGCGGCAGCTGGAATTCCAGGCGGGCACCCAGCTTGTTCCAGGGCACCAGGGCGCTGGGCGCCACGAACACCGGCCGGACCTGAATGGCGTTCGCGCTGGCGGCAGAGGCAATGGTGGCCTGCGGGTAGCGGCGTTTCAGGGCGCCGGCGCTGTCGCGGCGCATGGCGGCGAGGATGCTCTGGCGCTGCTCGGCGTTCACGAGGTTCTGGTTGCCCTCGATGACGGGGTCCAGGATCACGTACGTAGCGGCGCGCAGCTGCCCGGCATTCGGGCTGGGGGTCTGCGCGGACGCGGCGCCCAGCAGCAGCAGGGCGAGGAGGGCCGTTCGGGTCAGGTGGGCGTTCATGCGAGTCAGTGCATCACACCCTGCCTGACGGGGCGTGAAGTGCGCGTGAGGGTCACCCCGGGCCCGGTGGCCTCCCGGGCTCACGCGTAGAGTGAGGCGCATGCAGGATCTCCTCTTGATCATGCGGCGCCTGCGCGCGCCGGACGGCTGCCCCTGGGACCGCGAGCAGACGCATGAGTCCCTGCGCCCCTACCTGCTGGAGGAAGCGGCCGAGGCGGCCGACGCCGTGAGCAGCCCCGACCGGGCCGAGCTGGCCGACGAGTTGGGGGACGTGCTGTTGCAGGTGGCGTTTCACAGCGTGATTGCCGAGGAGGCGGGCACGTTCACTTACGCGGACGTGGAGCGCGCCATCGTGGAGAAACTAGTGCGGCGCCACCCGCACGTGTTCGCCCAGGCGAGCGTGAGTGGCAGTGAGGAGGTCGTCACGAACTGGCAGGCCATCAAGGCGGCCGAGCGGGGGGGCCGGGTGCGCCGTCCGGAGGACCGGGTGCCCGCCGGTCTGGGCGCCCTGGCGCGCGAGGCGAAAACGCAGCGGCTGGCCGGACAAGTGAAGACCACGCCGGACGCGGCCCGCGCCGCGCTGCTGAGCGCCGCCCAGGCGGCCCCCGACTCGGCTCAGGGTGTGGCGGAGGTGCTCGCCGCCGCCGTGGCGTGGGCGCGCGCGGCGGGCGTGGACCCCGAACTGGCCCTGCGCGAGCGGACGCTGGACACCCTGCACGCCCTGTCCGGCGAGGGTGAGGAGACCGCGTGAGCGATCCGCTGGACGCCGCCCTGAACGACCCGTGGGTGACGTGGCTGGGGGGGCGCGAGCGGCGCACCCTGCACCTGCCGGAGTACCGGCGCGCGGCGGTCCTGGTGGGCCTCACGCGCGAGGCAGACGCGCGGGTGCTGCTGACGCTGCGCTCACCGGACCTGCCCACCCACCAGGGGCAGATCAGTTTCCCCGGCGGCAGCCTGGAGCGCGGCGAGACGCCCGTGCAGGCGGCGCTGCGTGAGGCGCAGGAGGAGGTCGGACTGGACCCGGATCAGGTGGCGGTGCTGGGCGAACTGGATGACGTGTTCACCCCGGTGGGGTTTCACGTGACGCCCGTTCTGGCGCGCATCCCGGCCCAGCCGACCCTGACCCTGTCCGGCGAGGTCGCGCAGCTGCTGCTGCCCACGCTGTCCGAGCTGCGCGCCGTGCCCATGACGCGGGAGACCCGCACGCTGCCGGACGGGACGCATGTGCCCCTCTACCGCTACCCGTGGCAGGGTCATGACATCTGGGGGATGACGGCGCGGGTCCTGCATGATCTCCTCGGGGGCGGCCCCGCCTGAACAGGGAAACGGCCCCCACCCGGGAGGGGCAGGGGCCGTGAGGGACCGGGTTTAGCGGCTGGGGGTGATGGTGATCTGGCCGTTCTTCGTGATGTTGTAGTTGCTCACGAAGGTGCGGTAGCCGGGGGCGATCATCACGATCTCGTGGGTGCCGCCGTCCAGCTGGAGGTCCAGGCCGCCGTTGCGGATGGTGCCGGCTTCCTGGCCGTCCACGAACACGCGCGCGCCGGTGACGCTGCTGCGGATCGCGACCGTAAAGGCGCTGGGGGTGGGCGTGACGACCGCCTGCGCGAACTCGACGTTCACGTTGGTGGTGCTGCCACCCTTGATGGCGACGGTGGTCGTGAAGTCACGGTAGCCGGGGGCCTGCACGCGGATGGGGTAGCTGCCGGCCTTCAGGTTGCTGTAGGTGACGTTCGCGCCGCCCAGTCGCTGGCCGTTCAGGATCACGGTAGCGTTGGCGACGTTCGTGCCGACGAACAGGCTACCGGTGCTGATGGGCGTGCGGCCCGCGACCGTGTAGAAGGCGGTGTCGCTGACCCAGCTGTTCTGCGGCAGGGGGTTCACGACGATGCTCAGCGCCTGCGCCAGGCCCGCCTGATTCTTGGCGTTCACGGTGGCGAACTGGTCCTGCGCGGTCTTGAAGGAGCTGATCTGATCAAGGTTCAGCGGCGTGAGGCTGGCCAGGGCCAGGACCTTGTTCTGCCCGATGGGGCCCGCGACCGTGAAGTTGAACTTGTCCTCGGCGGCGGGGAACACCTTGGTGGTGTTGGCCTTGACGAGGTTGCTGTCGCTCAGGCGGTTGGGGAGGATCTGGTCGACGCTGCCGTCGGGGTTCACGTTGAACAGGTACACGTAAGCGTCACGGTTGACGGTGGTGCTGATGCTGATCTTGTCACCCACGCGGTAGGCGGGGTTCTGGTTGCCGCTGGTGTCCTTGTCCACACGGACGCTGACGCTCAGGTCCGGCTGGGTGGGGTTCACGATGATGCTCTGGGCGCTGATCTTGGGGGCAGCGGCGGCGGTGCTCAGGAGCATCGCGGCTGGAATCAGAAGAAGTTTGTTCATGTGGTACCTCCGACAGTGAGCCTAAGGCCGCGTGCATGACGCGCCGTGAGCCGGAGCATCGGCAATGTTAATGGTGCTTCAGGCCACCGTCAGCTTCAAGGATGGCAGGCGATCTGGGTCGTTCCAGCCGTCCTGCACGGCATGCGTACCGCTCTGGCGTCTCTCACAATAAATAAAGGGGTCTTAACGCAAGCTTCAGAGACCGTCAGCTCTGGAGGTCCACACAATGACCGCGTTACTCCGCCGTCTTTTTAGACCCCATCTCTCTAGCTGCCGTCCCCCGCCCCCACGCCCCGCCAGGGCCGTCCCATCACCGCTCTGGAACTTCTACGCGCCCTCGGCTGCGACGAGTAAACCGCAGGCGCGTTTACTCTGGACTTCAGGCTGGCCCGCCACGCTCCCAGGGTGTCCGTGCGTCACGCGCCGAGGAGGTCAGGCCGACCGGTCCCCGCCCATCTGAGCGGGTAAATCGCGCCTGAAACGACGGGAGCGCCGGGCCGCAGGTTTCACTGCGATCCGGCGCTCTCCCCTTTGCTCTGGTCTGCCGCTCAGCGGTACTGGGCCAGATCACCGGTGATGCGGTACGCCTTGCCCTGACTGTCCTGGAAGGCCAGGGTGAACTGGCCCGTGGTGGGCAGGTTCGCCCCGCGGAAGGCGTACGTGACGACGCCCAGGTTCCGGAAGGTGGCGCGCCCGCTGGGCAGGGTGAAGTTGTCCACGTAGGGACCGTCAATGACGGGCGTGGCCGTGAAGGTGCGGTTCCCGACCTGCAAGGTGGCGGGCCGGAAGAAGTCGAGGTAGCTGCGCTCGCGCTGAGTAGGGGGCGTGACGGGGGTGGTGCGGTAGGCTAGCTGCCACTGCTCGCCTTCCTCATCCACGGCGAAGGGGCTGTGCGTGTAGATGCGGAAACTCAGGGTGTTCGCCACCTGACGGGCCAGCGCGGTGGCCTGCGCGGCGCTGAGTGGCTGGGCTTCCAGGTGGGACAGGTACGACTCGTACTGCACCTTCTCGAAGGGCGTGCTGAGGACCACGCCGTCCACCTCGGGGGAGTTGGGGTGCAGGATCACGTCGGCGTTGAACTGCCGCAGCAGGTACGGGCCGAGCTGGTACCCGGCGTCGGTGATGTTCATGGCGGCGCCGGCCGCCCGGGCCTGCTCGACCTGCGCCGCGCTCAGGGTGAGGGTCACGGCGGCCGCTGGCGTGCTCCACGCGCCCAGCAGGATCAGGCTGGCAAGGGCAAGTCGGTTCATTTGAGGGTGTAGATCGCGACGCGGCCCGTGACGTTCTTGCCGCTGACGGCGCCCTTGGAGGTGTTCCCGGCAATCACTGCGAAGTACTGCTGTCCGCCGACCGTGTACGTCGAGACGCCGCCGCCGATGAGGGCGCCGTCAATGTTGTCCTTGAACAGGACCTTCCCGCTGCGGGAGTCCAGGGCGAAGAAGGTGCCGTCCATGGCGCCGCCCAGCGTGAGGTTCCCGCCGGTGGTCGTGACGCCGCCGACGATGCGGACACCCGGGGTGCTGTAGCGCCAGCGTTCCTGCCCGGTGGCCGCGTCGAAGGACACGGCGTTGCCGATGGCCTTGCCCGCCGGGTCGAGCTGCATGGAGCCGCCGAAGAACAGCTGACCCTTGATCAGGCGCACCTCGCCGAGTTTCACGACGCCACACCAGTCGACGGTGGGGACGACCAGGGTGTTGTTCAGCTGGTCGAAGGACGGCCCGGACCACTGCGTGCCCGCCGAGTAGTTCGGGCAGATGTTCAGGCCCGCGCGGGTGGTGGGTTTCTCCTGGTTGGTGACCTTGATGGTCGCCTGCTTGAACACCTGGTTCTTGGCGGTCTCGTCGTAACTGAATAGCCACCCGGCCTTCGTGGCGACCGCCATGCGCTTCTGGCCGTTCACGTCGTACAGGACGGGCGCGGCGGCCGTGTCGTAGTCCTTGTCGTCGTTGCGGATCTGCTGGTAGTGATGGTCGTACGCGCCGGTCTCGGCGTTCAGGGCCACGACGCTGTTCGTGAAGAGGTTGTCGCCGGGCCGGTACTGCGCGGCGAAGTCCGGGGCGGGGTTGCCGACCGAGACGTACAGCATGCCGGTGGCCGCGTCGATGGTGTAGCTCGTCCAGGTGCTGCCGCCGCCGGTGGCGGTCGAGTCGGCCTTCTGCCAGGTGTTCGCGCCGTACTGCGAGCCGGTCGGGATCAGGTCGAAGGTCCAGGCTTTCTTGCCGGTCTTCGCGTCGAAGGCGTACATGTGGGCCTTGATGCCCCAGTCGGCGCCGGCCTCTCCGATGTAGACCTTGCCGTTGTAGACGACGGGCGCGGCGGACAGGAAGTACCCCACGCTGGAGTCCGCGACTTTCGTGTCCCACAGGGGCTTGCCAGTCCCGGCGTCCAGGGCGATCAGGTGCGCGTCGGGCGTACCGCGGTAGATCACGCCGTCGGCGATGGCCACGCCGCGGTTGGTGGTCAGGACGGACGTGCCGGTCGGCTTGTACTTGTGCACCCACAGGGGTTTGCAGGTGGCGGCGTCAATGGCGAACGTGCGGTACATCTGCGTGAAGAACAGCACGCCCTTGTACATCTGCGGGGTGGCCTGGAAGCCGCCGTCGTCCTTGGTGTCGAAGGTGCACACGCGGCGCAGGCCGCTGACGTTGTCCGCGTTGACCTGATCCAGCGGGGAGTACCGCTGGCCCATGTAGCCCTTGTTGTACATCAGCCAGGAGTCGGTGGCCTGGTCGGCGTTGTTCAGTTCCTCCTGGCTGGGTCCCGAGACGGCCAGGGCTGGGCTGAGCAGAGCGGAGAGCAGGAGACTCGCGGCGCACAGATGTTTCTTCATGGTTCCCTCCGGGGGACGGCACTCGTGCCGTGAGACAGGACGGCCCTGCCGGTCACGGACGTGACCGGATGCGGGCGCAGCCAGGACTTGTGGGGCTTTACTTCTTGAAGGTGCCGGTCTTCAGGGCGCTGGCGGTCAGGGGTTTGGCGCTGGGCTTGAAACCGTTTTTCTGGAGGACGTACGCCACGAGATTCAGGTACTCGGCGGGTTTGAGGCTGCCGGGTTTGGTCTGCGGCATGGTGCTGGTCATGATGAAATGGAAGTCGTCGAGGGAGTTGGCCGCCCATTTCTTCAGGAATTCAGGGCCGGCCAGTTTGGGCGCGCCGCCGTTGTTCAGTGCGGCGCCGTGGCAGGCCGCGCACTGCGCTTTGTAGACTTTCGCGCCCGCGTCCGCCTGCGCCTTGGTGAAGGCGGGGGGCGCGGCGAGGGCGGCACTGGCCACCAGGCTAATCAGGAGGGCAACGGACTGGGCTGGACGGGGCATCGGGACTCCTTGGGGTCATCAGGGGCAGGATCAGGCGGGTGACCTCCTGAACGGCGTCGTCCACGGTGGCCTGCGCCGTGTGCAGTCGCGCCAGGAAGAAGCGTTCCGTCAGTCCCACGTAGGCTTGAGCGAGACTTTCCGCGGGGATGTCACTGTTGATCAGGCCGCGCGTCTGCGCGTCCTGGAAGGTGCGGGTGTAGATCTGAATGAACGGTTCGTAACGGTCCGGATTCTTGTTGTTCTCCTCCAGCACCAGTCGGGTCAGTTCCGGGTCTTCCATCAGCAGGGCGTAGAGGTTGTGCAGACCGGTCTGCAGGTGTTCGCGCAGGGTGCGCGTGCCGGGGTCGGCGAGGATGTGGGCGGCGGCGTCCCACCAGGTTTCCAGCGTGCCGGTGATGATGGACTCGTAGGCGGCTTCCTTGCTGGGCCAGGTGCGGTAGAAGGTGGGTTGCGTGAGCTGCGCCGCCGCGACGATGGAACTGACCTTGGTGCCGTGCAGACCGTGCCGCGCGAACTCGCGGATGGCAGCCGAGCGCAGCCGCTGGGTGTTCAGCAGATGCCTTCTGGTCTGTGGATGGAGAGCAGAGCCTGAGCGCCCGATACTCCTCAACCTCCTTTCAACTTTGTGTATGAGTATGCTAAGAGCGTGTAGATGTACTCTCAAGTCCGGTTTGAGTACGTTTGGAAGCGCTGGTGTCAACCAATTCCTGACGACGTGCACGACAGGCCACGCTGACCCTATTTCTCTCCAGACGAAAACGGTTCCGTGGGCAGCGTCGGGTGGATCCAGGAGAGCGGCATCCTCCGCTCATACTTATGCGCACACCACACACGGGGACAGCACCCTCCCAGGATGCACCTGAACTGAGCGGGGGACTTGTACTAGCCTGGACCCATGCTCTGCCTGCTGCCCGCTCCCCTGTGCCCCCCGGGTCGGCCCGCGTGACGGCCGCGCTGATTGTCGTCGCCACGGCCGGCGAGGCCGCGCGACTGGCGGATCTGCACGCCCGGGTGGTCGTGAGCGGCGTCGGGCCGGTCGCGGCGGCCCTGGCCACGCAGCGCGCCCTGGCGCAGGCTCCGGCGCGACTGGTGATCAGCGCTGGCATTGGCGGCGCGTACCCGGACAGTGGCCTGCGCCCCGCTGATCTGGCGGTGTCCAGCGTCATGGTGCAGGCAGACCTGGGCGCCTGGGACGGGGACGGGTTCATGCCGTTGGCTGCGCTGGGCCTGTCGGTCCGGCCGGACGCGGCGCAGGACGCGGTCTTCACGGCGTGGGTGCGCGCGCCGCAGGTGGCGGTCCGTGCAGGCGCGGCGCTGGGGCCCGCCCTGACCCTGAGTGGCGTGACGGGCAGCCTCGCGCAGGCCGCGGCGCTTGAAGCCCGGCATCCGGGCGCGCTGTGCGAGGGTATGGAGGGCGCGGGGGTGGCGCACGCAGCCCTACTGGCGGGCGTTCCGGCGCTGGAGGTGCGCGGCATCAGCAACCCGGTCGGTCCGCGCGACCGGCAGGCGTGGCGCATCCCCGAGGCGCTGGCGGCCACCCGCCGGGGCGTGCAGGCCGCGCTGGAGGAACTGCTGATCAGTGAGGCGTGAGCGGTGGGCAGCGGCCCTCTCCCTGCGGATCAGGCGGGCGCCCTGAGTCCGTTCCCGCTGCGGTTACAGCAGGCGGCCGTCGTCGGGGAAGTCGAGCGGGTCCGGGGTCTGCACGGGCACACCGTGGGCGTTGAGGGCCTCGCGCAGCATGGGGATGTTCTTCAGCGCGTGGCCCTTGGTGGTGTTCTCGAAGAACACGTACAGTTCGCTCAGGTCCTCGGCGACCAGCGCGATCTTCTGCGCCCACTCGTCCATCTCGTCCCGTGAGTAGCGGTAGTCGTGCCGTTCGGCGGCGCTCTGGCCGTCCCACCAGTTCGCGGCGTTGCGGCCGTGCAGGCGCAGGTAGCCCACGTCGGCCGTGACGTGCAGTTGCGGTTCGGGCAGCCCGCCGGCGGGCGGGTAGTCGGGGCTGACCCAGATGACGCCGCGTTCAGCCATGCCCTCGCGGACCTCGGGGAGGTCCCAGCCTTCATGCCGGATCTCGACGGCCAGTTCATGCCCGGCGAAGCGTTCCGTGAGCATCTGCAGGTAGCGGCGGTTGGCAGCCGTGCGGTGGAAGGAGTACGGGAACTGCGCCAGGTAGGGGCCCAGCACGCCCGCCTCGCGCAGCGGTTCGGGGCTTTGCAGCATGCGGTCGAAGTCCGCGTCGGTGGGGGCGCGGTCGTGCGTGAACACCCGGTGGAGTTTCACGGTGAAGCGCACCCGTCCGGCGCTCTTGCGGAGCATGCCCTCGAAGGCTTTCAGGCCGGGAATGCCGTAGAAGGAGGCGTTCAGTTCGGTGGCGTCGAAGTGCCGGGCGTAGGTGCTCAGGTAGTCGTCCTTGCGCACGCCGTCGTAGAGCAGGCCCGCCTGTGCCCAGTCGTCGTTGCTGTAGCCGCCGCAGCCGATGTACACGCGCATGCCTGTCAGGGTACCGCCCGGCGCGTGAGGGCGGATTTCCGTTCCGTTGACGCATGGCGCGCGGGGGCGGCTGGGGTCAGTGGGTGCGGGGGGGGCGGTTCAGGGCCGTCCAGAAGGCCTGGATGGTGCGCAGCGCCTCACGGAACTGCGTGAAGTCCAGGGGTTTGACGACGTAGGCGCTCGCGCCGTGCGCGTAGGATTCGCGGATGTCGCGGCTCTCGCCGCTGGTGGTGAGCATCACGACCGGCAGGCTCTGCAGGCCTGTCTCGGACCGGATGGCGTCCAGCACGGCGATGCCGTCCATCTGCGGCATGTTGAGGTCCAGCAGGATCAGGTCGGGCAACTGACCGTGATCCCGGGCGTCGCGCAGGACACCAAGGGCTTCGGGGCCGCTGTGGGCCACGCTGACCTCGGCGTCCCCGGCAGAGACGTCGTCCAGGGCGGTCAGGGCGAGTTCTATGTCGTTGGGGTTGTCGTCGATGATCAGGATTCTGCGGTTCACGGGGCCTCCCGGTGGGGTGAGGTCGCCTTCCGGGAGGCGCCGCGCCTCCCACTGACCCGCAGCATAGCAAAGCTGATGAGCCTTTCCTAAACTCGATTTAACGTTAGGCGATTCGGCCTAGGGCCAGCCGACAGGTCAGGCAGCCGACTGGGCAGGCCCCCACTGGCCGGGCGGGGCAGCGCGTAGACTGCGCCCCATGTTGACCAAGCGCATCATTCCCTGCCTGGACGTCCAGAATGGACGGGTGGTGAAGAACGTCCGGTTCTTCGAGAACCACCGCGACGCGGGCGACCCCCTGGCGCTCGCGCAGGCGTACGAGGCGCAGCAGGCCGACGAGCTGGTCTTCTACGACATCACCGCCACGCATGAGGGCCGCAGCCTGATGCTGGACGTTGCCGCGCGGGTGGCCGAGCAGGTTATGATGCCCCTGACCGTGGGCGGCGGCGTGAATCACCTCTCGGATTTCCGCGCTCTGCTCCTGGCGGGCGCGGACAAGATCAGCGTGAACAGCGGCGCCCTGAGCCGCCCCGAACTGATCCGCGAGGCCAGTGACCATTACGGCGCGCAGTGCGTGATGCTCAGCATTGACGCCAAACGCCGCTCCGGTGGCGGCTGGAACGTGTACCGCGCGGGCGGCCGCGTGGACACCGGCCTGGACCTGATCGAATGGGCCACGCGCGGGCAGGCGCTCGGCGCTGGTGAGATCTGCCTGAACGTCATGGACGCCGACGGCACCCGGGACGGCTTCGCGCTGGACGCCACGCGCGCCGTGGCCCGCGCCGTGGACCTGCCGGTCATCGCCTCCGGTGGCGCCGGGAAACTGGAGGACTTCCGCGACGTGCTGCGCGCCGGGGATCTGGGCGGCAACGCCGACGCCGCGCTGGCCGCCAGCGTCTTCCACTTCGGCGAGCTGACCGTCCCGCAGGTCAAGGCGTACCTCAGGGGCGAGGGGCTGCCGGTGCGGCCCGACTGGCACGACACGCACCGCCTCTGAACTTCACCCTGTTCTCTTCTGGCCTCTGGAGGGCCTGACATGACCTCCCCCATCACCCTGGACTCCCTGAACTTCGATCCTCAGACCGGCCTGATTCCGGTCGTCACCCAGGACGCCCGCAGCGGCGCCGTCCTGATGCAGGCCTGGGCGGACCGCGCCGCCGTGCAGCGCACCCTGGACACCCGCGAGGCCACGTACTGGTCCCGTTCCCGCCGCGAACAGTGGGTCAAGGGCGCCACGAGCGGCCACACCCAGCAGGTCGTGGACGTGCAGGCCGACTGCGACGCCGACAGCCTGCTGTACCGCGTGCATCAGACCGGCCCGGCGTGCCACACGGGCGCGTACTCCTGCTACCACCAGCCGCTGCTGACCGGCGACGCCCCACCTGCCGGGCTGGACGGCACGCTGGACCGCGTGTACGCCACCATCACCGAGCGGCTGGCCACGCTGCCCGAGACCAGTTACGTGGCCCGCCTGCACGCCGGCGGCCTGGACCGCGTACTGAAGAAGATCAGCGAGGAGAGCGGCGAGGTGCTGCTGGCCGCCAAGAACGCCGACCGGGCCGAACTGGCCACCGAGGTCGCCGACCTGCTGTTCCACACGCTGTTCGCCATGGCCGAAGTGGGCGTCAGCCCCGCCGACGTGGCCGCCGTGCTTCAGGAACGCGAGGGCCGCACCGGCCTGAAAGGCCCGAAAGAGGTCGGCTGAGCCGGCCGCGCGCCGTCAGAACAGGCTGGGTTGCCGCGCTTCCTCGGGGACCTGGGGGAGCGCTTCGACTTTCACGAACTCCAGCCCGGCCGCCTGCGCGGCCTTCAGCGCCGGGACGGTGATGTCCGGCGCGGCGAGAATGCCCCGCACCACGGTGCCGGGCACCTGGGTGCGCACGGCGTCCACGTACCGGCCCAGCTGGTGCACGGCGTCATGCCCGGCCTTGCCGCGTTTGAGTTCCACGACCACGAAACGGCCCTGCGCGTCCCGCGCATACAGGTCGATGCCGCCCACCCCGACGAGCAGTTCACGGTCCAGCACGGTCAGGCCCGCCTCGATCAGGTGGGGCGCGCGGGCCAGCGCCTGCTGCATCTGCGCCTCGGTGCCCTGAAGCAGGAACAGCGCCTCGTCCGCAAGGTTCAGCGCGGTGACCTGCGCGCAGCCGATCACGCGGACCTGCACCACCTCGGCGGGACTGCGGCGCTCGGCGTGCAGGACCACGCAGCCGCCCTCCAGTTCCGCCGAGAGGTGATCGGTGCGGGGCTGCCAGTTCACGGGCTTCACGCCCCGCGGCCCGTGCACCTGCAGCGACCCGTCCGGCTTGACGAGCAGCAGGCGGTCTCCGGCCTCGGCCATGCTGGTGGCCCGCCCGGCGTACAGCACCTCGACCTCACCGGCCAGGTGCAGGGTTACGCGGGCGTGCAGGTGGGCGCGCAGGAATGCCAGCAGGGCTTCAGGGGCAGGGTGGTTCAGGGACTCGATCAGCATGGTGTGGGGCGCAGGCCGCGCGGCGCAGCATAGTGCGCAGGCCGCCCCCATGACCAGCGCCCCCGTTCGCCGGTGGCCAGACACAACCAAGTCACAACGGTGAAGGCCGCATGAAGCCCAGCGGTGATCCGAGGAGCGGGCCCCCGCATAGCCCTGTTCAGCAGGCGTGACCACCACGGAGGCCACGCCGCTTCTGCCGCTGCCTGTCCCGCGATCCGCCGCCCTGAGTTCCGGCCCCGGAGGTCCCCCCATGAAACACGCCGCCCTGCTGAGCCTCGCCGCCCTGACCCTCGCCTCCTGCGCCATGACCCGCACCCCGGCCGCGCCCGCCGGGCAGGTGGCCTACGGCCTGGGCAGCAACACGCTGTACACCTTCGGCCTGGACAACCCTCAGGCCAGCCTGCGCAGCCTGACCATCAACGGGCTGGGCAACGGCGAAACGCTGGTTGACCTGGACGTCCGCAACACTGACGGGCAGCTGTACGGCGTGACCAGCAGCGGCAAGGTGTACCGGATTGACGCCACGACCGGCTGGACCACCGACGACAGCAGCGTCACCCTGAACGGAACGTCGGTCGTGGCCGTGGACTTCAACCCCGCCGCGAACCGCCTGCGCGTGCTCGGCACGGGCGACTTCAACGCGCGGCACACGCTGGCCGGCGCGCCGGTCCCCGCCACGACCGGCACCACCGCCGACGGTACCTTCGCGTACGCCCCGACCGATGTGAACGCCGGGAAGAACCCCAACCTGGTCGCGGCGGCGTACACGAACTCATTCAATGACACCGGGAAGGCCAACTCCGGCCAGTCCACCACGCTGTACTCCGTGGACGCCGATCTGGACGCCCTGATCACGCATCCGGCGGCGGGCGGTCCCACCTTCAACACCCTGCAGACCGTGGGGGCACTGGGCGTGAACGTCACGCCCGGCCGGACCGGACTGGACATCGCCGGGGCGAACCTGGCCGTGCTCAGTAGCGCCGGCGCGACGAACACCACGCTGTACACCGTCAACCTGACCAGCGGCCAGGCCACCCAGAAGGGCACTGTGAATGTGGCGTTGAGCAGCGTGGCGCTGAAACTCATGACGCCCTGATTCACTCCCGTCCGGGCGCGCGGAGGTCAGCCGAGCAGCAAGCTGGCCTCCGCGCGCGGCTCACCTGGCGAACGCTGAATGAGAAGTGTCGAAACGTGTGAATTTCGTCATACGAAAAGGCGCACACTGAGGGCAGCGCCGGGCCTCCGGGCCGCGCGGGCGTCCGGGGGTGACAGGCATGCAGGTGATTCAACTCAGTGATCCGCACGTCGATCATCGGTTCCCTCAGAAGGCCGCCGCGTTCGCGCGGGCGGTCGCGCACGTGAATACCATGCCGGTCCTGCCGGACGCCGTACTGATCACCGGGGACTGCGTGGAGCACGGGCGGCCCGACGAGTACGACCTGTTCGGAGAGCTGCTGAGCGCGCTGCGCGTCCCGGCCTTCATCGTGCCGGGCAACCACGACCACCGCGAGACGCTGCTCCAGCGGTACCCGCCGCCCACCCCGAACCTGCCGGGCTTCATGCAGTACGCCGTGGAGGATTTCCCGCTGCGCCTGATCGGCCTGGACACCCACCGGCCCGGGCAGGCGGGCGGGGCACTGGACCGCGCGCGGTTGGACTGGCTTGAGGCGCAGCTGCGCGAGGCGCCGGAGCGGCCCACGCTGCTGTTCATGCACCACCCGCCGCTGCACACGGGCCTGACGGTGATGGACGGCATGGACCTGCGCGGCCGGGAGGCGCTGTGCGACCTGCTGCTGGAACACCCGCAGGTGCTGCGCGTGGTGGCCGGGCACCTGCACATGAGCGTCACGGCGGGGTTCGCGCACACGACCGTGATGACCTGCCCCGGCACGGACGCCACCCTGAACCCCGACCTGAACCAGCCCGCGCAGCTGGTCGTGCAGCGTCAACCGCCCACGTGCCTGCTGCACCACTGGGCGCCCGAGACGGGCCTGAACACCTTCACGCAGGTGATCGCGCCGGCCCCCTGGCACGCCCTGTTCGACGGGTCAGCGTGGCATGACTTCGACCGGCCCAACGGCGCACCCGGCTCCTGACCGCGGCGGTCACGGGCCCGTCCGGGCCTCTGGCATAGTGTCGGGCGTGCCTGACGCTCTGTCCCCCGATGCCCCGAAAGACCAGTGGCGCCGCTGGGCGCGCGCCGTGCGGGCCGAGCAGCCGGACGTGTCCACCCCGGTCACGGCCGCCCTGCAAGCGTTTCTGACTGAGCTGAGCGCGCGGCGGGTCCTGGCCTACCGCGCCCTGAGTGGCGAGCCGGACGTGAGCGCCCTGAGCGGCGACTTCGAGCTGCTGGCGCCCCGCGCCCGCTTCCGGCCCGAGCCGCGCCTGACGCTGCACCCGTGGGACAGCGCGACGGAACTCAGCCGCTTCGGGGCGCTGCAACCACCCGCGGACGCGCCGCAGGTGCCGCTGGACGTGGTGGACGCGATCCTGCTGCCGGGACTGGCCTTTGACCGTGCGGGCGTGCGCCTGGGGTACGGGGGCGGATTCTACGACCGCCTGCTGCCCGCCTTCCGGGGCGTGACGGTCGGCGTGATCCAGCACGCGCTGCTGGTCCCGGAACTGCCGCGTGAGCCCCACGACCTGCCGGTGCACTGGCTGGTCACCGAGCGCGGCGCGCAGGCAACCGTGTGAACCTCTTCCTATTCACCGCGGGGGCGACCGTCCTCGCCGGCCTGCTAGACCGGCCACGTGAACACCAGCTCGCCGAGGCCGCGCTGATCGCTACGCTGGCCACCGAGGTGGCGCGTGACCACGCCGCGCGACCCCCGCGGGACACCCTGACGCTGCTGCTGGCCCTGGGCGCGGCAGCGCTGGGCGGCGTGACCATCGCCAGGTCCACTCACCAGCCGCACCCCCGCGGGAATCCCCGCGCGTTCCGGGGCGGCGCGGCGTGGTACGCGCTGGCCCAGCTGCTGACCGTCACGCTGCTGTGGCGGTGCGGCGCCCGGCCCCACGCGGGCGGGTGGCCTGCCCGCGCCGCCGGGCTGCTGCTGGGCGCCGGCCTGCTGATCCGGCACGACCCGGCCAGTCTGCCCGTCCTGAGTGGGTACGGGGCGCTGCTGAACGTCATGGCGCTGCTGACCGCCGATCCCCGCCTGGCCCACGAGCACCCGGAGGCCGCGCGCCTGCTGCGCCGGGGCGGGTGGCAGTTCGTGGCCTCCGACCTCCTGATCCTGGTGCGGCGCTCCCTCCTGCGAGGGCGACTGAGCCGCGCGCTGACCGAGGGCCTCATGCTGGCGCTGTACGCCGCTGCTCAGCGGAACCTCACGCAGGGCCTGCTGCGGCTCACGCGTCGATCCTGAGTTCCGCCTGCGCCTCGCCCGCACGGTCCGTGACGAGGGCGCGCGCCACCGCGTCTGCCGCCAGCGCGCCGCGCGGCACGCGCCCCACCTGCGCCCACAGGCCCGTCTCCACTGCGGGCGGCAGCACCAGCGTGAGGCCCACGCCCCGGTGCTCCAGCCGCGCGACCTCCGCCGCGCGCGCCAGCGCCGCCTTGCTCGCCGCGTACTGACTGAATCCTCGCGCGGTCACCAGTTCCGGCCGCGCGCCCAGCAGGTACACCCGTCCGCCCGGCGCGAGCCGCCCCAGCCCATATTTCAGCGTCCACAGCGCCCCGAAGTAATTCGCGTTCCACACCGCGCGGACGTGCGTGGGGTCCGCGTCCCGCAGCGGTTCCGGATGGGCCGCGCCCGCCGCGTACACCAGGGTGTCCAGCTCCGGGGCGGCGTCCAGCAGCGTGCGGACGTGACTCTCAAAACCCACATCCGCCGCACGACCGACCGCGCCCAATTCAGCCGCCAGGGCGGCCAGTCGCGCCTCGTTGCGCCCGGAGAGGGTCAGCGTGTGCCCTGCGGCCGCAAAGGCCCGCGCCGTCGCCGCGCCGATCCCGCCCGTCGCGCCCAGAATCAGGGTGTGCATGCCGGTAGTAAGCGACGCCCAGCGCGCCGGGACCGTCGGCTGGAACACCGAATCAACCTGGCAGCCGTCCTTCAGCTGGGCGACAGGTGATCCCGGATGGCCCGCGCCTGCGCCTCGAATCCCGCCTGCACCCACCGTACGGGCACGAAGGCGGCCGCCGGACCGTGGAAGACCTCCTTGGTGGCATAGGCCGTGTCGCCGTTCGGCAGTTGCCGGAGCGTCTGCACCCGCTCCGACCTCAGGAGGCCCCAGCGGGCCAGTGGGCTGTCGTACCGCCACGCGACGAGCGCTGCGCCGTCAGCGGGAGGCTGCACGCGCGTGACCTGCTCATCGGAATACATGAACCGGCCCCCAGGCCAGGGGAGCTTGAAGCGCATCCGCACGCCCTCGGCCGCGCGGCTGGCACCCGTGACCTCCACCACGAACGGATTCCAGCGTCCGTAGGCACTGAAATCCACCAGCAGCTCGAAGGCCCGCTCCAGGGGGGCCTGCACGGTGATCTCGGCACGGGCGACACGGGGCATGAGCGAGTCTACCGGGTGGTGCCGCCCCGTGGCACCTCAGCAGGCCCCACGCCGACGGTGAGCCACACCTTGTCCGTTCGGAGCGAGCAGTAGACATTGGCCACTGAACCAGGACGGACCGCGCTGTTCAGATCGAGTGAACCCGCATCAGCCTCAGTCGCAGGACACGGCGCTGTGCGGGTCGCGGGCCAACGCCACCACGCGCCGCACCTGATCCGGCAGGTTGCGCGGCAGGCTCAGGGGCGGCAGGGCGTCCATGGGGAAGAAGGCGCTGTCCAGTGTCTCCAGGTTCTCCGCGTGGGCCGCGTCCCCGACGCCCGTCAGGTCGCACTGCACGAACAGCTTGTACACCGCCCACAGGTCCGGCGGGTGCGGATGCTGCGCCTTGTCCATCACGGCCAGCAGGCGCGCGGCGCGTACCGTGTGCCCGGTCTCCTCGAACACCTCGCGCACGGCGATCTGGGTGGGGCTCTCACCGGGGTCGGCCCACCCGCCGGGGAGGCTCCAGGCTCCGTCGCTGCGCTCGCGGGTCAGCAGGACCTCGCCCGCCGCGTTCAGCACGACGGCCCGCACGTCCACCTTCGGCGTCAGGTACCCCTCCTCCACGCGCAGCAGCCCGGTGATGGTGGCGGGGGTCTGCCCGGTCTGCTCGGCCAGCAGCTCGGCGGTCAGGTCCCGCAGCCGCGCGAAGCGCGTCAGGTCGAACGGATCGCGGGAGTACGTCAGGCCCTCCTGCGCGAGGGCCTGAAGTTCCCGGAGTTGCGCGAGGGTCGGCATGCCCGTCACTCTACGTGGCCGCCCCGCCGCTCAGCGGCCACGCCTGCACGGGCTGGTAGGCGCCGCCCGGGCCGGGCTTACGCATCCAGACGAGTTCGGTGGCCGTGAAGGTCAGGGGCTGGGGGAAGGTCTGCCCCGCCGCGTCCAGCAGCGCATTCAGGCTTGCGTCCCGCCGCCCCAGGGCGAGCGTGAGGTGCGGGGTCATCTGCGGCCCTTCGTACTCGAAGCGGCGCGCAGGGCGCAGGGCGTCCAGCAGGGCGAGGTGCAGCCGCACAGACCCAGGGCTGCGGGCGGGCAGGTACAGGGCACTGCCATTCGGGAACACGCGCGGCGCGAGGAGTTCGACCGGGATGGGCGGGGTCGCCGCCGCCACCGCCGGGAGCAGTTCCAGCCAGCGCAGGTCGTCCTTCAGGCCACTGCGGGCCTTGACCGTGATGTGCGGCACCGCCGCCGCGTCGCGCACGCCGTGGGCCTCCCGGAACGCCACGATGCGGGCCTCGATCTCCGGCGGAGGCCGCAGCGCCAGCAGGTACGAGGGGCTCACGGGATGGACCGCCTGACGGGAACTGACGGGCCGGTCACCGGGCTGGCCCAGCTCAGTTTTTTATCCTGTGGAACGCCATTTTTCATAGATTTCACAGCTCAGCGTACACCCCCCAGGCGTCCAGACGGCCCGGACGCTCCGGGGGTGGGTCGGCTACAGTTTCAGGTGTGAACCAGTCCCCCACCGAGCCGCTGAAGCGGACGCCCCTGCATGCCGCGCACCTGCGCGCCGGAGCCCGAATGGTGCCCTTCGGCGGGTGGGACATGCCCGTGCAGTACGCGGGCGTGAAAGCCGAACACGACGCCGTGCGCAACGCCGCCGGTGTGTTCGACGTGTCCCACATGGGCGAATTCCGCGTGCAGGGTGCGGGTGCGCTGGCGTTCCTGCAGCACGTCACCACCAACGACGTCAGCAAACTCAAGCCCGGCCGCGCGCAGTACAACTGGCTGCCCGGCGTGTCCGGCGGCCTCGTGGACGACATCTACATCTACATGGTCGCGCCAGACGAGTACCTGACGGTCGTGAACGCCAGCAACATCGCCAAGGACTGGGCGCACCTCCAGCAGCATGCGGGCGAGTTCGACGTCACCCTGACCGACGAGAGCGACCGCTGGGCCCTCCTGGCCGTGCAGGGTCCTCAGACCGAGAGCCTGCTGCAACCCCACACCGGCACCGACCTGAGCGCCAAGAAGAAGAACGCCTTCTTCCCCGCCAAACTGTTCGGTTTCGACGTGATGCTGGCCCGCACCGGGTACACCGGTGAGGACGGCTTCGAAGTGTTCACGGACGCCAGCGAAGCCGAAACAGTCTGGGACAAACTCCTGGCGATCGGCCTGACGCCCGCCGGACTGGGCGCGCGCGACACCCTGCGCCTCGAAGCAGGCTTCCCCCTCTACGGGCACGAATTCAGTGACACCATTCACCCGCTGAGCAGCACGTACAGCTGGGTCGTGAAGGACAAGACCCACGTCGGCCACGAGCACATCCGCATGGCCCCCACCCAGACCCTCATCGGCCTGAAACTGGAGCGCGTGCCCGTGCGCGAGGGCTACCCCGTCAAGGTCGGCGGTGAAGTCGTCGGTCACGTCACCAGCGGCACGAGCAGCCCCACCTTCGGGCACCCCATCGCCATGGCCCTCGTGAACGCCGAGCACGCCGGAGCCGACATCTTCGATGTGGAAGTGCGCGGCAAGGACCACCCCGCCACCCGCGTCGCGCTGCCCTTCTACAAACGCTGACCCGCCGCCCACGTAGGCCCGCACACACCCCCCGCGCCTGAAACCCGGAGAATACGACCATGACCACCACCCCCACCGAACTGAAGTACGCCGCCTCCCACGAATGGCTCGCCGCTGATGGCACCGTCGGCATCACCGACTTCGCGCAGGAGCAGCTGGGCGACGTCGTGTACGTCGAACTGCCCGAAGTGGGCCGCGTCGTCGAGGCCGGCGAGACCATCGCCGTCGTCGAGAGCGTCAAGACCGCCTCTGACATCTACGCGCCCGCCAGCGGCACCATCGTCGCCGTGAACGACGCCCTGAGCGGCACCCCCGAACTCGTGAACAGCGCCCCCTACGAGGGCGGCTGGCTGTTCAAACTCGACGTGACCGGCGAGGGCGACCTGATGGACGCCGCCGCGTACGAAGCCGCGAACAACTGACCTGAACGGGTGACCGGGAGCGCCACTCGGTGGCCCCCTCACCCCCAGCCCCTCTCTGCTTCGCAGCTCGTTGAGTCCCACAGGGGGAGAGGGGGTTCAACATTCTTTTTCTCCCTCTCCCCCTTTGGGAGAGGGCCGGGGTGAGGGGACGTGTGACCCGCTTCACCGCCCCACCCCCAGGAGTACTTCATGACCCGTTCCCTGACTGATCTGCTTCAGACCGCTGATTTCCTTGACCGTCACGTCGGCCCGACCGCCGCCGAGCAGGCCGCCATGCTCGCCGAACTGGGCGTGGGCAGCCTGGATGAACTGAGCGACACGACCCTGCCCGAAAGCATCCGCTTCACGGGTGACCTGAACGTGGGCGGCCCGGTCACGGAAGCGCAGGCGCTGGCCGACCTGAAGGCGGTCGCGGCGAAGAACAAGGTGTTCCGCAGTTACATCGGCATGGGGTACAGCGGCACGCACACGCCGGGCGTGATCCTGCGGAACATGCTGGAGAACCCCGGCTGGTACACCGCGTACACGCCGTACCAGGCGGAGATCAGCCAGGGTCGCCTGGAGATGCTGCTGAACTTCCAGCAGGCGATCATGGACCTGACCGCCATGCCCGTCTGCAACGCCAGCCTGCTGGACGAGGCGACCGCCGCCGCCGAGGCCATGACCCTCGCCAAGCGGGCGGGCAAGAGCAAAGGCAGCACGCTGTACGTCGCGCAGGACGTGCACCCGCAGACCATCGACGTGATCCGCACCCGCGCAGAGTACTTCGGGTACGACATCGTCACCGGACCCGCCGACGCCGAACTGCCCGAAGGCACCTTCGCGGCGCTCGTGCAGACGCCCGGCACGTACGGCGACCTGCACGACCTCTCCCCCATCGCCGAGCGCGTCCACGCCAGCGGCGGGCTGCTGATCGCCGCGACCGACCTCCTCGCCAGTGCCCTCGTGAAACCCGTGGGTGAGATGGGCGCGGACATCGTGATCGGCAGCGCGCAGCGCTTCGGCGTCCCCATGGGCTTCGGCGGGCCGCACGCGGCGTTCCTGGCGTGCCGCAGCGACTTCCAGCGCAGCATGCCCGGCCGCGTGATCGGCGTCAGCAAGGACGTCACGGGCCGCCCCGCGCTGCGCATGGCGATGCAGACGCGCGAGCAGCACATCCGCCGCGAGAAGGCCACCAGCAACATCTGCACCGCGCAGGCCCTCCTGGCGAACATGGCCGCCGCGTACGCCGTCTACCACGGCCCCGAAGGCATCCGCACCATTGCCGAGCGCACGCACCGCCTGACCGGCATCCTGGCCGCCGCGCTGCACGAGGGTGGGTTCGTCGTGAGCGAGTCGTTCTTCGACACCATCAGCTTCCACGGTGACGTGGACGCCATCCAGGCACGTGCCGAGGCGAAAGGCATCAACCTCCGCTACCACCGCTCCGAGGGTCGCGGCAGTGACGAGAACCGCGTCAGCGTCAGCCTGGACGAGACCGTCACCGTGGCCGACCTCGCGGACATCATCGAGGTCATCACGGGCAAAGCTGCCGACGTGCTGGCCCTGGACGGGCAGGCCGTGGACGGCATTCCCGCCGACCTGAAGCGCACCAGCGAGTACCTCTCGCACCCGGTGTTCAACACGCATCACAGCGAGCACGGCATGCTGCGCTACCTGAAGAGCCTGGAGAACAAGGATTACAGCCTGACGCACGGCATGATCCCGCTGGGCAGCTGCACCATGAAACTGAACGCCACCACGGAAATGATTCCCGTGACGTGGCCCGAGTTCGGCCAGCTGCACCCCTTCGCACCCGCCGACCAGACCGAGGGCTACGCGGAGATGCTGGCGGAACTGGAGGCGTGGCTGGCGGACATCACCGGGTACGACGCTGTGAGCCTCCAGCCGAACAGCGGTGCACAGGGCGAGTACGCAGGCCTGCTGGTCATCCGCAAGTACCACGAGAGTCGCGGCGAGGCGCACCGCACCATCTGCCTGATTCCCGCATCCGCGCACGGCACGAACCCCGCCAGCGCCGCCATGATGGGCATGCAGGTCGTCGTCGTGAAGACCGACGCGGACGGCAACATCGACATGGACGACCTGAAAGCCCAGGCGGAGAAGCACAGCGAGAACCTGGGCGCGCTGATGATCACGTACCCCAGCACGCACGGCGTGTACGAGGAACGCGTGACCGAAGCGTGCGAACTGATCCACCAGCACGGCGGGCAGGTTTACCTGGACGGCGCGAACATGAACGCCCAGGTCGGCCTGACCAAACCCGGCCTCATCGGCAGCGACGTTTCTCACCTGAACCTGCACAAGACCTTCGCCATTCCCCACGGAGGCGGCGGCCCCGGCATGGGCCCCATCGGCGTCAAGGCTCACCTCGCCCCGTTCCTCCCGAACCACGCCGTGCGCCCCACCTCTGACAGCAGCACCGGGGCCGTCAGCGCCGCCCCGTACGGCAGCGCCAGCATCCTCCCCATCAGCTACCTGTACATCCGCCTGCTCGGCGCGCGCGGCCTGAAAGTCGCCACGCAGGTCGCCCTGCTGAACGCCAACTACATCGCCCACCACCTCAAAGGCGCGTTCCCCGTCCTGTACACCGGCCGCAACGACCGCGTCGCGCACGAGTGCATCATCGACCTGCGCCCCCTGAAGGCCGCCAGTGGCATCAGCGAGGAGGACGTCGCCAAGCGCCTCATGGACTACGGCTTCCACGCGCCCACCATGAGCTTCCCCGTGCCCGGCACGCTGATGATCGAACCGACCGAGAGTGAACCCAAAGCGGAACTCGACCGGTTCATCCAGGCCATGCTCGGCATTCGCCGCGAGATTCAGGACGTGCAGGACGACCTGATCACCGCCGCCGACAGCCCGCTGAAGCACGCGCCCCACACCCAGGCCGACCTGATCGACATGGACTGGAACCGCGCGTACAGCCGCGAAACCGCCGCCTACCCCACCAGCACGCAGAAACAATGGAAGTACTGGCCCAGCGTCAACCGCGTGGACAACGTCTACGGCGACAGAAACTTCGTGTGCAGCTGCCCACCTGTGGAGGACTGGGTCGAAGTCTAATCTCGTAATCTCGCCAGAAAACAAGATTAGGGTCAGATATTGCAATATCTGACCCTAATCTACTTATAAATTATATTTTAGACATCTTATCTTCTATCCAATCCAATTCACGTCTATAAAGCGCAATAGAATATATATCTAAAGGCTTAGCATGAGCATATGGCCTATCATTAAGAGTTTCAAAGGCGGATTTTAATTTTGACTGATCGGAAAATATAAATTCAAAAATTGACCACTCCTTACATATAATGTTTTTTAGCTCTATCCAGTAAAGTTTATCCATCAGTGCCTCTTTACTATATGCCGCAAGCTGCTTTCTCCTATCTTGAGAAAGGCAGCTCTTAATCCGATCGTCGGTAGTCTGCGATTTATCTTTTAGATAGCTAGCTCTTATAAAATTTAATATGAGTGAGCGCAAATTTGACTCAAGAATATTCATTCTCCGAGATAACAGTGCTAGTTCTTCAGCCCACTCTCCGAATTGAGCTTCATTCTTAGGGGTAACTATACCATCCGATTCAAATGTATTTTTATTTTTAAAGTAGTCTTGGATGGCATTTTCAAAGAGTGCACCCGAAAAAGAGTATTTTCCTGACTGCCTCTTCAATATACCGTATCTATGAAGCGTAAGTTCTTCGGAAGAGAGAATTTTGTGTCCAGATAAGAATTTTTCGCTAGCCAATTTGGTAGCCGGATCAACCCTAAAGAGATGTTTGATGGCAACAGATGAAGTTAGTATTCCATCCTCTTCTATATATGTCGCTAGTAGAACTTTTGCCTCTTCTTGCGAAAGATTATAAGGTTTGTCGCTATCAAGCAATTTCTGATGTATATATGAACCAGCTTTTCGCATCCAAAACGGAATATATCCACACTCTTTTGCGATCATCTCAGGAACAGATTCACCAAATCTAATACCACATAATAATCCTAATTCTCTTATCATAGACACGCTTGCGTTTTCCGAAAGTGGGGTTAGATAATTTTCTGGAATAAAAGAAAGGGCTGCGTTTTCCACACCTGATATAGATTCCTCTCTAAACCAAAAGCCAGATACACCACAAACAACCAATGAGACAATCTTACCCTGACGCTTCAGGTCTTGAAAAATGCTCCTAAAATTACGCCAAAACGGATTAAAATTTTTATTCCAAGAATTATTTGTTGGACTGCTAGGAGTTATATAGTCTATCTCATCAAATATAAATACGATACTCTTTGAACAGGCGATAATTTGCTTCAACAAGTTTTCAGACGCCGTTACAATATCAGGATTTCTATTCTTCGGTATAGATGGAGAAACATATGTTCTACTACCTGAATTTTGGATTGCTTCAGCGAGAGAGTTCATGAGTCCGGCATCATCACACATTGACACGGCATCTCTAGAACAATCGATCATAATGATTAATAAGTTGTCATGACTGGATAAATCATCTTTAATTCTATGTATCAATGATGTCTTGCCTATTTTTCTTATCCCTAAAAAGCTTTTTATTTCCCCTCTCACTATCTGCCTCGATATCTCCAAAGCCTCGTTTTTTCTACCAAAAAAACGGCCTTCTTCCGATACAGGGCCAGATACGTCGAATGGGTCGAATGAATAGAATTCATCAATTAAGTTCTTTTCAAATTCATTGATTTTTCCCAGCCTTTCATTAATGTAAATTGGAATAATCGATATTCCAGCCTCCCTACCCCATAATCTGAGTTTGGTATTCCCGGCAGGATCAGAGTGGATTATAACTACAGTATTAGACTCAACTCTACCCTCTAGTAATTCTATAATTTTTTTGGCGGCTTCAATTGTTCTGGGCTGCTGTTCAACGAATGAGGTCATTAAAACAAGAAGCTCTCGATTTACTCCAAAAGTTTCCCTAATTCTTTTTATTGGCTTTGAAATTGCAAAAGAATATAATCCCTTCTCATGTACATAATATTCGGGATTTCTAGTGATATCCATAACCCCATCAACGGAGCTTAGAAATGATTGACAGAGACTATCTATTAATCCTTTAGCCTGAGAATTCAGTAATCTATCAGGAATACCGATTGACATTGCTCAAACCTCCGTTTTTATTTCGCAAGATTTTCACCCCCATAATAAACCCAAATTCCGGGACAAGTCAGATCGTTTGAGAAAAAATTACTCATATCAACCGCGCCTATTCCACCAAAGTGGGCAGTTCGGCGGCGTAGTGCGCAAGTTACATGCGTTAAGGGCCGCCCCTGACTACCCTTCAAAACGGGACATGAGTGTGCTCAAGTTGCGCCAGGATGCGCCGGACGGATG